>NZ_JQEC01000040.1 GCF_000764185.1 Colwellia psychrerythraea | reverse complement strand
GGCGTTGGTATGACTCCCCACGTCAAGTTAAATACACCGATCCCTGCTCATTAATTTAGAGCCATAATGTCTACTTTTAAAATAAAAGAGTTAACGCATAGATGAAGCAAGTAATTTCGTCGGTTATCATGCTGATATTCGTGGATTACTAACCTGTTGGTTAGCAGTGCCGACCTTACTTATTCCGTCGTGGCACCTGATTTCAGTCTATGCTCGTGGTTCAACGATAATAAATACCGTTGCCAGCCTAACGCCCTCGGTGGTTATGCCACAGCCGATGCTTGACCCAATGCGCTAACTCAAAACTTTTTATCATGCAGGTACTCTCGATATTCTTAATCGTGTATCAACTGGCGTAATGACTACTTCACGGGCAATAGCCCACAGGTAAGCGGCCATCTCTCTGGCAATGGCTATCACCACGACATTACGATGTTTTCCTCTACTCAGCAGCCGATTGTATCGTCGGCACAGCCTAAGTTGGGCCTGCCAAGCAATATCGGTAATTTCTTTGGGTAAGCCTTCCTGACGCTTTTGTAATTCTGTCGATATATTGGCTTTGTGCTTATATGTATGAGCGCCTTGAACAAGTAAACGCCTTGCTCGTCCATTGCCACATTTGGTAATGCTACCTAACCGCCGTTTATCACCACTGCTGTGCTCTTTTGAGACTAATCCTAGATACGACATGAGCTTTTTTGGATGGTCAAAGCGCCTTAAATCGCCAAGCTCTGCGACAATACCCGTTGCGATAAGCAGTCGAACACCTCTGACGGCTTGAAGTGCTTTAACTACAGGATAAAACCGCCACGACTTCACCTGATGAAATAATTCATTGGCCAGTCGTTTCTCTCGCTGTATTCGCTCAGTGATAACTTGTATCATTTCTTGCAAAACGATTTGTTGGCTTGGGTGAGGTAAAATGAGCTCAGTCAACCAACGAAGGTGTTGAAGTGACCAATTATCGTTGACCTTACAGCTGATGTTATTACGAAGAAATAGGGCCTTAAGTTGATATTTAGCATCCTTTAAGTCTTTCATCGCTGTTTCTCTTGCCCTTGATAGGTCGCGTATTGCTTCGTCTTCAGGCTCTGGCACATATATGGGTGTTAATTCTTCATCCTTAAGCAGTTTGGTTAATTTCAACGCATCACGTTTGTCAGTTTTTACTTTATCTCCTGGTTTCTTTGGAATTAATGAGGGGGCAACGACATAGCAGCAATGACTCAAGCTGGTCAGTAATCGGTAAATCCAATAACCACAGGGGCCTGCTTCATAAACAAAATGTAGTGTCGCCTGTGGGTATTTGGATTGATATTGCCGAGCCAATTTTGTAATGGCTGCTTTGGTCGTTTTTATTTTTCCATAATGAACGGGTTTTGCACCACGTTGGTCTTCTACATGTGCCACTTCGGTAGACACTTTATGGGTATCTAAGCCGATGAAAAGTATGTTATATTTGTACATGTTAGCCTCCAGTTTATATTGTTTAACACATATATTATGGCTCTGGTTTTACTAACCCACGAATCTGGAGGCTAGCACCTCGTGGGAGTCATTATGTCTATCGATACAAAATCTAATCCAATAGTCTAATTAGACGCAATAGCTAATGTCCGTTGTGTGGTAAAAGTGATCTTTAGTTTTTAACCAATAGTTAGTTAAAAATAACCAAATGAATAAGAATTAAGAGTTTTAAGCTAGATTCTGAAGCAATCGAGTAGGTGGGGGGGGAGACGTCTATATAATAAGTGGTAAATTTTACTCAATTTTAAGAAGGTTAAACTATGAAAAAAAGTATTTATTATTCAACTATTTTTGCATTACTAATATCCAATAGTGTGTACGCTGAAGGCTGGTGTGAATTTGATTACTATACAGTGGTCACTCACGGAACGAAAACAAATAATGTGCACCTAAACGGGAAATTAAAGGAGCAAAGTAATAGTACTTGGATAATGATTTCAGATGGTACAACAGGCAATATGAATGTCTCTTTAGCTCTGGCAGCTCAAATGGCAGGAAAAAAACTTTCAATTTACTTAGATGATGCTGCTCATACATGTGAAAATTTCCCTAGTTGGGCTGGCGTTGGTAAATTACGACATTTAAAAGTCCTATAAAAGTATAATGCATTCAAACGGACACCAAAATTTAATCCAATAGTCTAATTAGCCGCAATAGCTAAAGACTATAGTGTGGTAACTAGTGACCTTAGAACAACGAACACTGGTAGTTTTTCCTCACCGAAAGCTAACGTCATAAAAGTGCCTTAGGTGACATTAGTATTTAATTTTTTGCCATATGTTTTCTAATGAATCTGTTAAAAAGGTAATCTTTGTATTACGAGATATCACTCGGTATTTTTTAGCCGCAGCCAAACAAATATATTGTTGTGCTGTTTATTTTTACAAGTTACGGTGTTTCTGTCTGTTTGTGTGAAATAAGGCATAAACCCGTATTTCACACATCAACCAGTTTGCTGTTCTTTGTAACTTATTGATTGCATGTTTGTTGTAGGTTATTGTGATTTTATAAAAATGAAAAGAGATAAAAACTCGTGTTTAAATATGACATTTTATCTTCTAATAAGCTGTTATATGCTCCATTAAATTTCGGAGTCAATTTAAGGATAAAAATGAAATCAAACGTTATTTTAGTCAGTTGTTTATTCATTACAACAGGCTGTGTTACGGTAAAGGCCCCTGAAAACCTAGTATCTGATTCTGTTCGTGCAGGTAAAAATCTTTATCATTCTGTTAAAGATGAAATGTCAGAGTCCAAAGATGAAAGTAATAGATTTAAGTTCTCTTACCAAGTCCCAGAGAATGAATCTCATGCAATTTCAAGTAGCAAGTGTATTGATGCTGCAGTTGAAAAAGCCAAGAAAGCATTGAATAAATATAGCGTCGAAGTTAAACAAACAGAATCTAACGTAGCAATTGAAAACGGTAGAACTACCTTAAATTGCAGTGTGAGCATATAAGCTGTTAAAGCAGGACATAAAACAGTTGTCTGTTTTCAATGATTTGGGCTCCTATTGATTGGCGTTTTCAGCTTAACCTATTTTGGCCAAAGGTGAGGAGTCCATACCATTGAGGGAGTTATAAGGTACAAGTACAAGTATGAGTATGGAGTTGCGCAAAAGTATTATCGACTTTATTAGGCTGATTTCTTCTTCCCAAAAACAATTTGAATACGAAAATAATGTATCTATCGCTAATGTTTCATCTGAATTAATTTGTATGTGGTTTGATGATCTTTATCACTCAAATTCAGAGCTATTCTTAAATTCTTTTAGTGCGAAAGAGCTCGAAGATCTATCACTCTTTAATGAGTTCTATGATTTAAGAGTTAAAGACATTCCAAGTAGTGACGGCGTAAAAGGGTTACTGGAAAATAAAAGTTGGCTTGAAGTACAGTCACATGCAAATGCTTTACTTAATAAATACACTTGGTAAAGTACCTTATAACAAGCTAATAAATAAGGACTAAAAATAGTTTTCTGTTTTCGTCGCTCAACATTCAGCAAATTATTTTTAGCCCATTATTAGGGTGTTAGTTTTTTATTAAGCCTATGTGTATCGAATCTATAAAAAATGAAATAATCTCTGCTTTCAAAGACGTTAAACTCAAAGACGGAATTGGTCTATGGGAAGCTCAGGCGATTGACGATTATGAAAGTAAAGATGATCAAATTATTGCGAGAAAAAAAGACATAAAGGATGATTGGCTAAAGCTGTCAAATGAGGCTCTTTTCCATTGTGATAGCAGCTTGTCTTACTTTGATGCTCAAGGAATGTTGTTTCATCTTCCCGCTTTTATTATTGCTGAACTAAATGATAAATTAAATATAGGACCTATTTTACCTTTAACTTCATTATCTATATCTAACCCTGATATATTCAAATTATTAAACGCTAATCAAAAGCGTTGTGTCGCTATGTTTCTGGAGTGGTGTGCAGCACAACCTGAATATGATTTTGATAAGCCTGACATTGAAAGAGCATTACAGGGGTATTGGTACAAAAACTAACAAGAAATTAAACAAGGACAAAAAACAGTTGGCTTTTTGTTCACTCCGTTCACTTATTTTAGCCAACAATTTTTTGCCTGTTAATTAGGCGTTGGTTTTTAGAGTTTTGGTTAAAACTGCAATATTAAAGGATTAATTTATGTTGGAAGCAGTAGTAGAAGGTTTCTTTTATACGCTAGGGGAAATCTTAGCTTATACGTTGTGGCCTTTGCTTTATTACTCAGGTTGGCTTGTCCTAAAAGTAACGACCTTTGGTAAATATCCTCCTAGGTCAGATCCCATGTCCTTTATCCCTGACAATCATTCCAAAGTTTTTGTTAGGCTTGTTGGCTTCCTATTGTGGTGCGTAGTTGGTTATACTGTGTTTAAATATACCTGGTAAATCAAATGCATAAGCCAATTAAAGTGGACAAGTAATGCTTGGGTTTTGTTCACTTCGTTTACCATTTGAGTCAAGTGTTATTTGCTCGTTATTGGGGCGTTGGTACAGGAAAGGATATTTTGTTACAGGTAGTTGAGGATGATATCCAAAAGGAATTTCCCTCACTTAAATACTCGATTAATGAAAATAATGCTACTTTACTCAATCAAAGAGGGTTTACGGATGGAAATTAGAAAATTAATATCGTTAACACTACTTACTATTTTCTCATCTTCCTGTGTTTCCAATGAATACTCATTTAAAGAAGATACTGATAAAGTTAAGTTTAAAAATTTTACATTGGCTGTTTGTATGAATATGGCATACGGCGAAAGCTCTGATGCTTTATTGAAAGAAGCTTCCCTTGCTGCAAATGGTTATCGAGAGTTTTCAAATATTGATTTGAGTGCCTATGAAGCCTCAAGAAGTCTCATATCAAAATGGTTAAATAAAGATTACGCAAGTAAGAATGGGGGGCAAATAAACTTAATGAAATGTATAGATTTATATAACTCACCAGATCTTGAAAATGTATTTATTCAATATGACCCTTGTAAAAATAAAGAGTCTTGGTTGGATCAAGAGGAATATATTAAACACTGTACGTAGAAATGCCTGTATCAAGGCGCTCAAACGGAAAATGACAGTTGGCTCGTTCTCGTGTCATACATTATAGCCAACTGCATTTTTTAGCTTAGCGTTGGTAAACCTCACTTCTGAATTCAATAATTCTAGTGATAAATAAATTAAGGAAAATAATGAAACAAATCGAAAAAGCTATCGAGGTAGCTTACCAAAATCAAATATCATCTCTTTATGGTGTGTTATCAAATTCAATCCTCATGGCTGATAGCGATGACGGAAAACTTACTGAAGCAGAGGCTTTATTTTCCAAAGGTTTAGACTTTGCAGCTGATGTACGTAATCGTGCAAGAAAAGCAGCTGGGTTATAAGTTTACATAACAAGTAAGTCTAGGTGATGATTGCCACACCTAGACTTAGGCCCTATCGATATAAAATCTAATCCAGGCGGTGCAATTAGCTTTAATAGCTAATGACTAATCAGCCATGCTCATTCTTTATAACACTTCTTTGATAGAGTAATTTTATTGATAGTTTTCACCTATCATATTCATAATTACTATCGATTATACTAATTTAAACCTCGGCGCTATTATTATCCCATCTTAAACGAAGCACTACTTTTTATAAGCTAAGTTCTTATAAGAAGTAGGCTTCAAACAAAGTTACTTAATCTACTTAACTAAATGGGAGTTCATTATGAACCAATCACTTTCTAATCAATCAATAATCAATACTAAATTACAACCTTTTAACGCTACTGCTTTTCACAACGGTGAGTTTGTTGAATTAAGCGAAAAAGATGTTGCCGATAAATGGTCAGTATTCTTCTTCTACCCAGCTGACTTCACTTTTGTTTGTCCTACTGAATTAGGCGACATGGCAGACCACTATGCGGAATTACAAAAAATGGGTGTTGAAGTTTACTCAGTATCAACTGATACCCACTTTACTCATAAAGCATGGCATGACGTTTCAGATACTATTAACAAAATAAAATACCCTATGATTGGTGACCCAACTGGCGCAATCACGCGTAACTTCGGGGTCATGATTGAAGAAGAAGGTTTAGCACTTCGTGGTACGTTTGTAATTAACCCTGAAGGCGAAATCAAAATCGCTGAAGTACATGACCTAGGTATAGGCCGTAGCGCTGCAGAATTACTTCGTAAAGTTAAAGCTGCTCAATATGTAGCAGAGCATGACGGTGAAGTATGTCCAGCAGCATGGCAGCCAGGTGCAGATACTTTAGCGCCATCTCTAGACTTAGTAGGTAAAATCTAAAGTTTGATTAGTTAAGTTTTCCTTAGGCTTATTTAACTACCACCTACTTTTTGTTGCTCGGAAGTCGCATAGAAAGCCTATGCTCATTCCTCGCGCCTCAAGTAGGAGGCATTTAATTTAAGCCTAAAATCAAAATTAGGATCACAGCAGTGAATTAACAATCTTGCTGCGATCCTTTTAACTAAAGTTCCTTTTCCTTATCACTTTCCCTATTTCTCCTTGAATATCTATAGAGGTCATTATGTTAGACACAAATTTACAAACACAATTAAAAAGTTATTTAGAAAATTTAAAAACACCAGTCGAGCTGGTCACCTTTACTGATGAAAGTCCTAAGGCAAAAGAGCTTAGCCAATTAGTAAACCAAATCGTTGAGTTATCTCCACTGGTTACTGCTATAGATGGTAACCTTTCCTCTAGTAAATCTGAGCAAGCGAGCAATGAACGAGTGCCATCTATGTTAGTGCGCTCGGTAGCAACGGGTAGTGAAATGCGTTTTGCTGGCTTACCTATGGGTCATGAATTTACCTCGCTGGTCATGGCGTTATTACACAGCGGTTCACACCCATTAAAACTTTCTGCCGAACAAATTGAACAAGTGCGAAATCTTGACGGTGAGTTCGAATTTGAGACCTATATTTCACTAAGCTGTCAAAATTGTCCCGATGTAGTGCAAGCGTTAAATATGATGGCGGCAATCAATCCGTTAATAAAACATACCATGATTGACGGCTCATTATTTCAAACTGAAGTATTTGATCGCGACATCATGTCTGTACCCACGGTTTATTTAAATGGCGAGTCATTCGGTCAAGGACGCATGTCATTAACGGATGTATTAAATAAAGTTGATAAAAGTGCCGGTGTCCGTCAAGCCAAAGCGCTTGAGAGTAAAGCTGTTTATGACTTCTTAGTTGTTGGTGGCGGACCAGCGGGCGCTGCTGCGGCAATTTATGCAGCACGAAAAGGAATTAGTACTGGTTTAGTCGCCGATAGGTTCGGTGGACAAGTCAGTGATACCATGGCCATTGAAAACTTTATTTCAGTCAAAGCCACGCAAGGTCCAAAACTTGTTGCCAGCTTAGAAGAGCATGTGCGTGATTATGATGTTGATATAATGAATAGTAATAAAGCCAGTAAAGTGAAACGCAACGAAGAAACGGGCTTAATTGAAGTCAGTCTGGAAAATGGTGCGGTACTTAAGAGTAAAGCGGTAGTATTGGCAACAGGTGCACGCTGGCGTGAAATGAACGTGCCGGGTGAACATGAATATCGCGGTAAAGGTGTTGCTTATTGCCCTCATTGTGACGGACCATTATTTAAAGGCAAACCAGTAGCCGTAATTGGTGGCGGTAATTCAGGTATCGAAGCGGCCATTGATTTAGCAGGACTTGTTGAACATGTCACGGTATTAGAATTTGCTGAGACTTTACGTGCTGATGAAGTATTAGTGAGAAAAGCGAACTCATTGACCAATGTAACAATTATTACCAATGCACAAACTACACAAGTTAATGGCGACGGTAAACGAGTAACTAGTTTGAGCTACACTGATCGCAGCACGGATGAAAGCCATGAGTTAACATTAGCGGGCATTTTTGTACAAATAGGTTTAATGCCTAACAGTGAGTTTTTACAAGGTGATATAGAGTTAACTAATCGCGGTGAAATTATTGCCGGTGCTCGCGGTGAAACTTCAATTGCGGGTGTATTTGCTGCCGGTGATGTAACCAATAGCCCTTTTAAGCAAATTATTATTGCTATGGGCAGTGGTGCTAATGCAGCACTAGGCGGTTTTGATTACCTTATTCGCCAAGATGTTTAAAATATTCAACTCTGTTTTATAAATAAAACCGCTTAAATTAATTTTAAGCGGTTTTTTATTTATAAAGATGATTTCTTTTTATTCATGCAGCACTAAAGCCTGAGCTTCTTCAAACTTACTACTGTAGCCACTTCAAGCAAACAGGCGGTTAATTGCTCAATGTTAATAGGTTTAGCGAGATGTTTAGTAAATCCGACTGACATCGCCTTGTCTTTGCTGCGCGTATCTGCATCGGCAGTTAAAGCAAAAATAGCTAAATTAGCGTACCTTGGCATTGCTCTAATTTTTTCAGTTGCTTGATAACCATCTAGTACTGGCATCTGACAATCCATCAAAATTACGTCTATGGGCTCTTTTTGCAAATAGTCGATGGCCAGTTGACCATTTTCAACAATTACTGGGTCAATGCCCAATTTGGTTAACACCGTTTTTATCAATTTTTGATTTATGTGGTTATCTTCAGCAACTAATACTTTTAGTTGGGATAGATCATTAATGGCGCTATAAGCTGTAACCTTTTGTTCTGATTGATACGATTTACTTTGTTCTTGTTGATTTGCTAGTTGCTGAAATGCGTTCTCCCCTAATTTCGCTGCTTTAGGCAGAGTGTGAGTAAGGGGCAGCCAACAGGTAAAGGTAAAAGTAGTGCCCATGGTCACTTCACTTTTTATGCTGATATCTCCTGCCATCAGTCGGCTAAGTTTCTTGGCTATAGTTAAGCCTAAACCTGTGCCACCAAAATCACGGGAGGTAGAATCATCCACTTGAGTGAAAGGTTGGAATAGACTATCAATTCGCTCTTTAGCAATGCCAATACCGGTATCTTTTATTTTTAACGATATAAGTGCTTTGTTTTCTGAAATTTTCAACAAGTCTGCGCTAAGAGAAACACTGCCACTATGAGTAAATTTCATCGCGTTACCGCACAAGTTCATTAATACTTGTTCTATGCGAGTTCGATCGCCCATAAAATTCACCGCTTCCGGGATATTATCGTTTAAATGCCAAGTGAGTTTTTTGTTACTCGCTTGACCTTCAAATAAACTATAAATACGATGTAAAACTAAGTGCAGATCAAACGCTTCATTGGTAAGGAATAACTGCTCGGCTTCAATTTTTGAGATATCAAGTATGTTATTTACTATGTGCAGCAGTATGTCGGATGATATATCAATGTGCTGTAAATAAGATTTTATTTCATCAAAATTGTTGGATGCTTTAGCTAGTTGGGCAAAACCAAGTACTGAGTTCATCGGCGTTCTAATTTCATGACTCATATTTGCTAGAAACTGACTTTTGGCCTGATTTGCGTAGTTTGCTTCTTCCATTGCCACCTTTAAAGATTCCGTGCGTTGCTCAACTAAGTTATTGAGTTGCAGTTGCCTATTGTTCATCAGTAATAGTGAGGTAATGATAGTAGTTGCTATAACAACCAGTAATAAGAAAAACTGCAAAAAGTCTTGGCTCTGTTGCTGGCTAAGATAATTTTTGTTAACGGATAAGTGAATATACCAAGTTTGGCCTGCAACATTAAAAGCGTGGCTAAATTGTTTGTTTATATCTTTTGATCTTTGATGGTTCTCTTGAGTATTAGCGATAAACCATTTTGCTTTGTTTTGCTCAAATACCTTAAAATGAAAGAGCTTTTGTTGTGACTCACTAATAGCATTATTAATTATTTTATCTGCTAAAAATACTCCTGTTGCAAAGCCAAGTAATTTTCTATGAGCTGTTTTTAATTCTTGTTGGGATTGTTCAAACACGGGAAAAAATAGTAAAAATGCTGGTTCTTTTTTAAATGATTGTACTAGCTGAATAATGGGGGTCGCCTGTGGTTGATAATTTACCATCGTATTATCTAGGGTCATTTTTCGTGACGGATTTGAATAAACATTAAAACCTATTGCTTTACTATTGCCTTCCTCTGGACTGATGAGTTTCACATAAACCATATCATCCTCAATAGATAAAGGTTTACCTCGTATTGCGACCTCTTTTTGATATATATGTATCAGCTGACTCTCATGTTCGGCTTTTTCTGCTTGTTTAATCAGTGGGTTCCAAGACATAGCTTTAAGCGTGTTAGCACTTTGTGTGAGGCTATAAACAAAGGAGTGAAACTCTGCACGTGAGGCATCTGGGTGGTGTTGAACGAAGTCAGCTAATAAACTTAATTGGGCAATGCTGCTGCTTATTTGTCGGTAAATACTATTTTCTATTACTTTTACTTCTTTGGTTACCAGTTCATCGGTATCTACATTGGAGTTAGTAATAAAAAACTGGGTTAGCAAAATAATAATGATAAACAGAGCACTGACAGAATATAAAATTATCCACCTAGCTTTACGCTGCTCAGTTTGTAATTGACGAAAGTTAAGTAAACTGAAGATAAAGGGTAAGGACAGTATTATTCCTAATGAATCACCTAACCACCAAAAAATCCAATTTAATTGAAAATCATCAGCAGTATATTGAGGATTTAATGCAGTAAGAGCACTCACCCCTATAGTTGCCGATATAAGATTAACAAGAATACCGACAATAAAAATGAAATAGATAGTGTTTTTGTTCTGCCATTGGTTGATTGGATTACCAAGCCAATATCTAAGTAGTGCACTACCCACCATAGCTTGCAAGCCGGCACCAGTCGCTATAATTGCATTTTGTATAGAGGCGGTTGAAAATAAAAGTGTTGAGTCAAAGTTAAGGGTAAATGAAAAGTTAAAAATGTAGGATGCCAAAAATACTGCTGGGAAAAATCGCCACCACCATAAATAGCAGCCGACCAGTGCTATACCAGCCGGTAGCCAAATATAGATTATTTGGCTTTCAAAAGTAATGGATGATAAAAAGTAGCCGGAAATAATATAACTAGCAAATAGTGTTAAATATAAATGCCAAGTTTTAGCGAGTGAATAAATGTCTTTTGATGGGAAGGTGTTTTCCACAAAATACCTTTGCTTATAATTTCTTTGGGCTGAAATTAACTATAAACCAAAAGTGCATATTTACAACATGTTGGAAGTTTTTGTTATGCTTGGTAAATATAACGTTGCTTCACGAAAATGTGTTTAGTTAGGTTTTTGCTTTAGCGGATTTTAATCAGATTATTTTCTGCTGTTTATGCTTCCTGAATATCTATTCTTTAAGTATCAACTTGCGGCGCTTGTTAAGGCTGATTTTAGCATAATTAAAGCTACAAGCTAAGTGGTGCATAAATTGCTTGCAATAGAAGCGTCAATATATTGTGGGAATGATCAAATGATCAATGATTTAGGCCTTTATGGTGCCATTTTTAATAATAATTCAACAGTGACGAAAAATAATGCCACTGAAATACAAACGGCCACAGAAAAGCTTGCTGAAAATAGTATTAAAAGTGAGGGAGCAACTGATGTTGCCGACAATATATTTTTATCAAGTAAAGCTCATAAAATAAATGCCATTAGCACTGAATTTTTTAGTGGTGCCCAACTGACATTTGATGATATAGGCAAGTTGAAAGAAAAACTTTACCAATTTGGCCTTATATCAAAAGGTGATTATGCCGCGTTAACTAGTGATACTGTAAATAAGTCAAATGATGAGATTAACGAACAAATGTCGACTACCGTATTAACGAGTTATATTGGTAATTTTATTGAACGTCTGAATGTCGATAAAGCCAGTGAAACCGATAATGATACCCAAGCTGATGAGGTAGTCACTGAAAGTGAAACCATAGTAGCTTTAACTGCCGCACTAACTACCGCCAAAGCAATCCTAGTGAATGTTGAAGAGCAGAAGCAGCAAGCAGATTTTAAATCATCGCTGCAAAATACATTACTTTTACTTAAAGAGACTATCAATGATAAATCATTTACAGATTTACCCACTGATGATCAAATAGGATTGTCTAAGGTACATCAAGCGCTGGAAATTGTTGACCGCTTATCCCCACAAAGATTGAATAACGATAAGGTGAATCAATATATTGAGTTAGCTTTTAGGTAGTAGTTTAAGGCTTTTATTTTGTTCGATATACTAATCTAGTAACAATGACTTTCTGATATACTCAATAGAACAAAATGCTAGGCTCATGGCACGGCTGTATAGCTATCACATTCATATTGATGGTAAGGGATTATAATTGCGTTTTTTTAAAGTTACTTTAGCCATTTTTTTGGTCATTGTTGTTGCCCTTGTCTCTGTATTCTTTGCCCGTAGTTCTGTGGTCACTTCTTTAGTAAATGATTATTTAACGCAACACAACAGCACAATACGCTGCATCGATTTTACCGTTAATGCTGAATTTGATTTGGTTATTACTAAGTTATGCATTGACTCACCCTATGCTGATATTGAGTTAGTTGATAGCATCATTGAGTGGCGGTTTGAACCGAGTAATTTAGCGATAGATAAAATAGCTGAAGTAATTTCGGCGATCAAAATTACCTCGGCAAAAGTGCGTGTTAAAACTGATGTTGGCTTAACATCAAGCCCAACTCAATCACATGTACCGCTTAACAAATTACCTAGTAGTATAAGGCAGTTAATGTATGGCATAGCTGAATTTACTTTGCCTATTGCTATCAATATCGACAGCTTTAGTTACCAGCCATTTTTTGCTGATTCTGTTAATGATACTGATAAAGCAAAACAAAGTTATCAAGGTAAGTTTTCAGCTAATACAGAGAAAACCTTCTTATCTTTATTTAATGCTACAAAAGCACAAGTAGTGTCGCTGGATTTGACTCGAACAGAGGCAGACTTTACGGCCAATCTAAATGCTGATTTAGCTAAGTTAAAACAGCTGTTAAAACTTCATCATTCTATATTACCGCCAGCATTATCCGAGCTATTAATACATAGAAAAAATACTGCTTGGTCTGTTACTGGTAAATTTAGCAGCCAGATTGGCTGGCATAAACAAGTATTGAGTCTGAAAAACAAACTCAGTAATTTTTCTTTTCAGACTAAGCAAGGTTTTGCACAGTCAGGGTCTATTGGCGTCGGCGCAACATTGGCTTGGCAAGCTTCTTTAGCGGGTGAAAACCTGCAAATTGATTTTGCTAAAAATAGTGTCATTAAACTGCTTTTTGAGCAGCAAAAACTGACAGAGTTTTTTTCTGCGCAAGTGAACGATAAACAACTGAAACAATTAGTTGCAGACAACGCAATGCATAAGGTGGCTATTAAGCCTTTAGGTTTAATAAAAGTAGACTTTAAACAACAAAATATAACCAGCGATGGTGTGACGTTGTTCAGTACCAACTTAACTAAACCGCTGATACTTTCATTTAATAATATAGCCTTTAATTATACTGATGAATCAGAACTCACGGTTAACCTGCAAAAAGCGCAATTCTCACTAACAGGTCAAGCCAAAATTGCTCAATTACAGCCGTATAGTACACGTCCCCTAAAGTTAAATATTACTGGTAAAATTACTCAGCAAAGTGATGTTTGGTTAGTTGGCTTAGGCCAAGAAACTTTCATTGAAATAACTCAGTTAAGCCTACCGCTAACTAAGTCTACTGATGCAAAAAGAAAAGCTGCTCAACAAGCACCAAGCATTGAATCACTCATTAGTCGATGGCAAGGCAATGTGTTTTTTGCTAAAAATACGGAGAAAAGTCTGGATAATAGTCATGCCGGTCTGACTTTTGATCTGCAAGTGAATAACCAGGTTAGCCACTTTAATCTTGCTAAAACTATTCATCTTAATGCTCTTGAGTTAAATAGTAAGTTAAGTGGTAGTCTTGATAATATAGTGATTAATACCAACGTTATTGCTGAGCAATTGCCTGTAGTTATGGCGAAGGTAAGCGGTGATATACGTCAGCCAAAAGTAGAGCTATCAGCAAACAATCTATTAATTACTGACCTATTGGCATTAAAGGTGAAACCACCTGTGCCGTTAAATCTTATTGATGGTAAGTTGAATTACCATTTATCAGGGCACATAAAAAATAGTGCAGATCTTCTGGCTAATCCGATGTTATTAGCGTTATCAATAGAAGATGTTACTGGAGAAGTCGATGGTATTTGGTTGCAAGAGCTTCATTGGCAACAGAAATTTATTATAGAAAATGGCCAAGTAAAGTCGCTAACTGCAGATATTAACGGTAATGCTAAAGTGATAAACAATCTGACCATTGCCAAAATAGAAACCGCGATACCTATTACTCAGTTATCGACGAATACCTTGATTGATTTTTCAGAGGGAGAAATTAGTCTTGTAGCTAAAAATACTCATGGAAATTTGTTGGATGGTCGTTTCGACATTGTTCAGGTGCAATGGCCGTTCAGTAAAGATTCAGTTATGGATGTTAAACTAACTGAAATAGATTTAGAAAAACTACTCGAATTAGATAAAAAACAGGGCATCGTTGTTACCGGTAAGGTTTCAGGGCAATTCCCCATATTTTATGATGGTGAGAAATTTCTTATCAAAGAAGGCAGTTTGCACAATGTCGGTGATGGTCTTATTCAAGTTTATAATAATCCGGCGGTCGTAGAGTTAAAAAGTAGTAGTACCGAATTACAGTTGGCATTTAATGCCTTAGAAAACTTACATTATCATCATTTAACTTCAGCAGTATCAATGGCTGATGATGGTTATATGTTGCTGGTTACTGAAATCAAGGGCAGAAACCCTGATTTAGATAATGAAGTTAATTTAAATTTAAATCTTAGCTATGACTTATTAGGTTTGCTAGAGTCACTTAATATCACCGAGCACTTTGAGAATAAAGTTATCAAAGGCTTACAGCCATGATATTGCAAATATGAGTTTCAGGTATCTCAGCTGAATCCTGTATATTGAGGTAACATGGCTATACAAAAACAATAAGGAACATTTATGTATAAAATACTGGCACCTTTGCTAGCTGTTTTTTTATTTACTGCTTGTACTCATAGAGTTGAAGTAAGTGCTAAAGAGCCGATCACCATTAATCTCAATCTCAAAATTGACCATGAGATTCGAGTCAAAGTAGATAAAGAACTTGATGATATTTTCAGTGACGATAGCGACATCTTTTAGGAGCAATTATGAATAAACTAATAAAACACTCAATTAAGCACTCAATTAAACTTTCAATTAAGAGAGTGAGCTTAGTACTCATTGCCTCTAGCATTGCGTTTTCAGCCTGGGCCATTTCATTAGATCAAGCTAAACAGCAGGGCCTTGTGGGCGAAATGCCTAATGGCTATTTAGGTGTGGTGGTGACGGGTGCTGAAGTTAGTAGTTTAGTTGATATGGTCAATAAAAAGCGCAAAGACATTTACCTGAACCTAGCGCGTAAAAATAAAATCACTATGCAACAAGTTACTAAGTTAGCGGGTGAAAAGTCTATTGCTAAGACACAGCCAGGACATTTAATTAAAAATTCTTCTGGCCAGTGGGTGAAGAAGTAATTTACCACTAGCGCTTTAAATGATAGAAAACTAGCCGCGGGACTTTTTGAGTATCGCGGCTTTTTTATATTTTGTTGTGCACAATCGCCAAGCAATTTAAGTTTTTTATTTACTGGTTTTATTACTTATATCAGCATAATAGCTTTTGGTTTTATTATTCTCTCCAATGAGCATTATTACTACTATTATTAAAGGACTAACCTGTTAGTCGATCTTAGTAGGAGACGAGATGAATATCTTAATAACCGGTGGCACAGGCTTAATCGGTAGGCACTTTATCAACGCATTTCAGCAGCCGTATCAATTCACCGTATTAACGCGTAATAGCCAAAAAGCTGCAAAGATTTTACCCCAATGCGTGGAGTTTATCGAAGAATTGCCAGAGCAAAATACTTTTGAGGTGATAATAAACCTTGCCGGTGAACCTATTGTTGATAAGCGCTGGACTGAAATGCAAAAAGAAAAAATCTGTCAAAGTCGTTGGCAAATAACTGAACAAGTTATTGCTATGATAAAGCGCGCTAAATTTAAACCCGCTTGTTTGATTAGCGGCTCAGCTATTGGTTATTATGGTGAAACGGGTAAAAAATTAACGGGTGAAGAAGTACAAGTCAGCCATGAGGATTTTGCTCATTTATTATGTAAAAAGTGGGAAGATATCGCCCAAGAGGCTAGCGAACATTGCCGAGTAGTATTGTTACGTACTGGTGTTGTTTTAGCTAATGATGGTGGCGCACTCGCAAAAATGCGCTTACCATTTTATTTAGCTTTAGGAGGCAAACTTGGCCATGGTCAGCAATATATGTCTTGGATACATATCGAGGACATGATTCATGCTATTCAATTTTGCATACTAACAGCAAGCATTAACGGCGCTATTAATTGTACTTCGCCACAGGCATCAACCAATGCCGAATTTACCAAAGCTTTAGGACAACAACTACATCGTCCCACTTGGTTTAGCGTACCCGAATCTATGCTCAATATTTTAATGGGGCAAGGGGCTGAACTATTACTAACTAGCCAAAATATTTATCCGCAAAAGTTACTCGAGCAAGGTTTTGATTTTAATCACAGTAACCTTAAGTATGCTCTTGCGGATTTGCTCTAACTACTGTTTTTTAAAAGTATTACCATCGTAGCTTAAACTAGATATTTCATTGTCTACTTGATTAAACTGAAGCATATTGCCATTAAACATAACAAATTCTGTTCGGATAGAGTTAGGTTTGGTAAATGCCAATGCTGAGGTTTTCAATTGCCCCCAAGTTAAGGCGAAGTTTTCTTCATCATCAAGACTTATTTCAATACTGCCTAATGTTGGATGAGCGTACTTGCCGCTGTAATCCTTTTTATCATTCGATAGCTGCCACTCTCTACTAGCTAATTTAGCTTTATGTTTAGCCAGCATGGTTGGCATTTCTTCTGCAACAGAAGTCACCGTTTCTAAACCTGATTTAGCTTCAACAGTACCATCAGACTGTCCTAATAATATCGAATAAGCTATATGACTGATTGCACCGGTAACACGTCGGCTAATAAAGTCTTCATTGTTAAGTACCACTAGACCAATATTTTTTTCAGGCATAAATGAAATAAGGGCATGGGTGCCAGCAAAGCCACCTAAGTGATGTAACATACGCTCGCCATGATAATCACCGGTAAACCAACCCCAAGCATAACCATCACGAATAAAGTCATCATATTTTCCTTCAGCTATTATTTGCTGGCTCTGTGAGGTTTTAATAATACTTGCTGGAATAACTTGTTTACCATTCACTTTACCTTGATTGAGCTGGGCAATTACCATCTGTGCCATGTCACTTGCCGAAGTCACCATACCGCCTGCTGAGTGCATGGTGTTATCAACTTTCTCAAGATAAAGTGGTTCGGTTTTTTTATGCTCAATAGAGTTGATAAACGAATAAGGTTTGGCAACATCCCCATTTTTTCTCGCTGTCGACATAACTGAACTGGTGTGCTTCATACCTAGTGGCGTGAAAACATTATTTTGCATTTTTTCTTGCCAAGTTAGTTTATTATTCGAGTCTGACCAAACACTCAATAAGTTATAACCAAAATTAGTGTAATCAAATTCCCCGTGTTTGTTTTTTTCAAGTTCGGTGGTTTGCTCAAATAGCATCTGCTTGCGACTCGATAAATCATGAATACCGGTATAGGCCACAGCCCAGCCAAGATCTTCATTTTCTATGCCCGAGCCATGTACCAATAAATCTTGTACCGTCACTCGGTTAAGTACTTCAGGGGATAACTGCTTAAACGATGCTTTCGGAAATAAGCTTGCTAAAGTATCGTTGGCTTGTAATTCTTTATTATCGATATCAATTAACGTGCTTAAGGCATAAAAAGGTTTAGTGGTTGAGGCAACATAAAAAGTGGTTTCTTCAGTTACTGGTTTTTTATTGGCGATATCGCTATAGCCAAAGTTCTGTTGATAAATAATTTTACCGTCTTTGATAATGGCAATGGCGGTGCCAGAAGGTAATGCTGTTGTTGCTTTAGCTTGCTTCACAAACTTTGTTAACGCTGAAAAGTCTGTGGCTTGTGCGTTGTGTACAGAACTGGTTGCCAGGACCGTACTTAATAGGGCTAGATAAGTCATTTTAATCATTGTAATTTCCTTGTATTGAGCCGTTAGTTGTTTATTGTTTTTTTTATTATTGTCTTGCTACTGTTGATAACGAGATTTAAAATTAGTAAATACATTATTTTCAGTAGAAAAAGGATGTAAATGTTCAGTTTCATCCAATATTTGTTGGCAAAGTTTGATATCACCAGCAGGAATGGCCTGTTTTAAGTCGGTTAGTATCAATTCGTAAATTAACCCGCAATACATTTCCATGCATATCAATGCGCTTTTGGATTTAAATGCTTGAATTACCTCTAATAAGTCTGCTGTTAATATTGCTGTTAATGAATCCTCTCCATCAGCGCAAAGCTTAAAAGAGCTATGATTGGTTTTGGCATAAACCTGTTTGCCATTTTGTCTAAGGGTGATCTGAGCACCTTTAATAGTGATGGCTTGATAAACCTTAATGCGTACTTCAACCCCACGTGCTGCCGCTTGCTCTAAAAAGGGG
Source organism: Colwellia psychrerythraea (assembly GCF_000764185.1). Classification (GTDB taxonomy): domain Bacteria; phylum Pseudomonadota; class Gammaproteobacteria; order Enterobacterales; family Alteromonadaceae; genus Colwellia; species Colwellia psychrerythraea_B. The sequence goes on along the minus strand of NZ_JQEC01000040.1, from coordinate 159,577 downwards.
GCAAAGTATTCAGCAGTCTCAGGTTTTAATTCTGCCACTATAATTGAGCTTGCTTGTGCAATGATGAGCTTGGCTGTAGTAAGCACTTGTTCGGTATTTTTTAATTGGTAAACATTCTCATCATCTTGCTGAGCAGGAAGCTGTTTTAGCTGCTGCTCTAATTCTGATATGTTCTCTGAAAAACGTGATTGGGCGCTCTTTAGTACTTGTTGCCATGGGGCCGCGTGACAAATTTTACTGTCACCTACCGTAATTTCAACGGCGCCTTTATTTGATAAACCTTCCACCGCTTTATAAACATTCGCTACTGCTTTGCCAATACCCTTTGCTACGGCATAGCCAGTATTATCACCGTTGATCAGCAAGTGTAAGTACACTTCACTTTCTAATTGGGTGAAGCCTAATAGACATAATTGGCTGGTTAGCACTTGCTGTTGGCTTTGTTGGTTTTTACTCATCGGATAAATGTTTATTTAGTAGTAGTAAGTGATACTACTATAATTCGTTTCACTTTGATTATGCAATTTTTATATCTTTGGCGTTTGTAACAAGAAAATTATAAATCAGCTGCAGAGCCTTATTTTATTGACATGAGAGCTGTGTTTATAGAATAAAAAAAGTGCCTTATCAGTTTGCTAACTGATAAGGCACTTTTAAAAGAATATTTTAAACTATCGTTTTACAATGGAGAGCTAACCAGTTTGTTGTTAAAACTTCGCTGATGAGCAATGCGATACAGTATCGGTAATACCAAAAGCGTGAGTAATGTTGATGAAATAATGCCGCCAATAACTACGGTGGCTAGCGGCCGTTGCACTTCGGCGCCAGTGCCAACGTTAAGTGCCATAGGCACAAAACCTAAACCGGCCACTAATGCCGTCATCAATACGGGTCTTAATCTGATCATAGCGCCATCGATAATGGCAGTAAGCAGCTCAGCGCGTTCTTTACATAGCTCTCTGATAAAAGCCAACATTACTAAGCCATTTAATACCGCCACGCCTGATAGGGCAATAAAACCAACACCTGCAGAAATAGACAGTGGCATATCGCGCAACCATAATGAAATTACGCCACCAGTTAGCGCCAATGGAATACCAGTGAAAATGATAAGCGCATCTTTTACTGAACTAAAAGCCATAATTAATAGTCCAAAAATTAGTGCTAAGGTTAGCGGTAGGACAATCGATAAACGTTTGCTGGCAGACTCAAGTTGTTCAAAAGTGCCGCCGTACTCTAGCCAATAGCCAGCAGGAATTTCAACTTCGTTGCTGATCTTTGCTTTTACTTCGTTAACAAAAGTGCCGAGATCTTTGCCGCGAACATTGGCGGTAACCACTATGCGTCTTTTGCCATTTTCTCTACTGATTTGATTAGGTGATGGTGCAATATCGAGTGTTGCTACCTCTGACAATGGCACATAACCACCACTAGCTAAAGAAATTGGTAATTCACTTAACTTATTAACATCACGTCTAATCTGCTCAGGTAATCTAACGACGATATTAAAACGACGGTCACCTTCAAAAATCAAACCTGCATTTTCACCACCGATAGCGGTAGCAACAATGTCTTGTAACTCAGCAACCGTTAAACCATAACGGGCGAGGGCAATTCGTTTTGGTACGATTGATAACATGGGTAAACCAGTGACTTGCTCAACTTGAATATCACTAGCACCGTCAACTTGTTCAAGTACTTCACGGATGGCATTGGCTGAAGTTAATAATTGCTGCAGATCATCACCAATGACCTTTATACCTAAATCGGCTCGCACTCCTGAAATTAGCTCATTAAAACGCATTTCAATAGGTTGAGTTAATTCGAAATTATTGCCTGGTAGTTTTGATACTTTAGCCATAATGTCAGCGGCTAATTCAGCATGAGTTAAATTGACGTTTGGCCATTCACTGCGTGGTTTTAACATAATAAAGGTATCGGCAACGTTAGGCGGCATAGGATCATTAGCAATTTCAGGTGTACCTATTTTTGAAAATACATTAAGCACTTGTGGAAATTGAATCACGCTTTGCTCAAGTAATTTTTGCATCTCAACCGCTTGTTCAATGCCGGTACCTGGGATGCGAATAGCCTGTAATAAAATATCTTCTTCGTTAAGTTGCGGAATAAACTCTGAGCCTAAAGTTGTTGCTAGCCACGCACATAAGACCACCAGTAAAGCAGCGAGAGAAAGCACTAACCAACGAAATCTCATAGCTATATATAACATGGGTTTATAAATGGATTTACTGACTTTTATCACCGGGCTTTCTTTATCACTGATATCACCAGTCATAAATAAGGCAATAGCCGCAGGGACTAAAGTAACCGATAATACTAAGGCTGATAATAAAGCGATAACGACAGTAGCTGCCATTGGCTGGAACATTTTTCCTTCAACACCTGTTAATGAAAACAGCGGGATATAAACCACAGTAATAATAATTACGCCGAATAAGCTCGGTCTGATCACTTCATTAGTAGCTTGAAAAACTACATGTAACCTATCTTTTAGTGCCAATCTGGCGCCGTTATGACGCTGAGATTCAGCTAAGCGTCGGGTGGCATTTTCGACAATAATCACTGCACCATCGACGATTAGACCAAAATCTAATGCGCCTAAACTCATTAAGTTTGCCGAAACGCCTGCTTGTACCATACCTGTTATCGTTGCTAGCATGGTTAAGGGTATCACCGCGGCGGTAATTAACGCCGCCCTAACATTACCCAATAGCAGTAATAACACCACTATCACCAATAAAGCACCTTCAACTAGGTTCTTTTGTACTGTAGCGATGGCTTTATCAACTAAGGTGGTTCTATCATAAACCGCGGTTAGTTTAATGCCGTGAGGTAAAGATTTTTGTACTTGAGCCAGTTTTTCTGCGACCGCTAAGGATACTTCTCTAGCGTTTTCACCGACTAACATCATGGCAGCGCCGAGCACAGTTTCTTTACCACTGTGAGTAGCAGCACCGGTACGTAAAGCTTTACCTATGGCAACATCGCTAATATCACTGACCTTAATAGGGGTATTATTGAGGTTTTTGATTACCACCTGCTCAATATCAGCAATGGTTTTCAATTGCCCTGGCGATCTAACCGTCAGCTGTTGACCATTACTTTCAATATAACCAGCACCACGATTACTATTATTGGCCGCTAATGCCGTCTGTATATCGGCAAAAGAAATGCCAAATTCGAGCATCTTTCTCGGGGATGGCGTGATGTGATATTGCTTATCAAAACCACCGATAGTATTTACCTCAGTAACACCTTTTACTAAGGCGAGCTGCGGTTTGATGATCCAATCCTGTATTTCTCTAAGAGCAGTGGCATCATAAGGGTTGCCATTGGCTTGCCTAGCATCAGTTTCAGCATCTAGGGTATACATGAATATTTCGCCTAGACCGGTAGAAACTGGCCCCATTTCTGGCGATAAACCTGCAGGTAGTTTGCCTTTGATGGCATTAAGTCGTTCGTTGATTAAACTACGGGCAAAATATAAATCAGTACCCTCAGCAAAAACCACGGTTACCTGCGATAAACCATAACGAGACAGTGAGCGGGTATAGGATAAATTTGGCAAACCCGTTAAGGCTGTTTCAACCGGATAGGTAATGCGCTGTTCGGTCTCTAAGGGCGAATAACCATCGGCACGGGTATTAATTTGTACTTGCACATTGGTTATGTCGGGTACGGCATCGATGGGAAGTTTTTGATAACTCCAGGATCCAACCGCCATTAAAACCAAGGTTAAGGTAATCATTAGCCAGCGTTTGGCAATGGAGAAACGTAAAAGTGATTCAATCATAATTCTTTCCTAGTGGTGATGTTCAGCACTAGACTTCTCTAGTTCGGCTTTGAGTAAATAGCTGTTTTTAACGCTGTAGACTTCGCCTTGGTTTAAGCCAGCTAAAACTTGCGAGTATTGACCATCGCTCAGGCCTAATTTCACCTCACGTACTGCAAAGCCGTGTTCATTTTTAACAAATATCACTTCTTTACCTTCCATTACCTGAATGGCACGATTATCAATAATGAGCGGCACTGATTTATTGTTAATAACAACAGAGCCACTAAGTAAGTTGCCGACAGACCAATTACCTTGAGTATTATCAAGTGGCACTCTGGCGATACTAAAAGGGCTAGCTTTTGTTGAAGGTAATAGTTGCGTGATGGTCGAGTCGGTAAATTGTTGATCCATGCTAATAGTTACCGCTTGGCCGATAGTTACTTTGGGCTTTTGTGTGGCAAAAACTTGTAACTCAAGCCATAATTTTTGGTGATCTTCAATTGTAACCAACACCTGCTCATCGGCTAATTCACCGGGATTTACATAACGCTGGGTGATTATTCCAGAAATAGCGGCATAAATGCTGTAACGCGTTAAGCTGTTATTGGATTCTATTTCCGCAATAAGCTGACCTTTTTTTACTTTATCGCCGACATTAACGCTGAGTTTAGTAATCATGCCGGGAAAACGAGCTCGAACATAACTAACCCCACTTGGCTCAGTAGTTGAGGTGCCATATAAGGTTAAGCGCTGCTTTATTTCACCGGCACTGGCTTGTTGAGTAGTAATATCGACGCTGTTCATCATCTCGGCTGACATTTCAATATGACCTTCTTCGCCATGTTCGTCACCATGCTCGTCGCTATGTTCGTTGGTATTGATAATAGATAATGGATCAGAATGGGTGTCACCATGACTATCTATGTGGCTCTGAGCATGCTTTCCGGCTTTATCATCTACAGGGTTTTCTACAGCGGAAGCTGCATAACTTGTTAGGGATAAGGGCAGAGTAAATAATAAAGTAGCCAGCACTGTAGCCATTAATGAACCGCTCTTTAGGCCATTCTTCTGCTTGTTAGTTAAAAGGTGATTGTTCATGAAATTATCCTTGGGTAAAGCGGTTATTGGAGAATGAATTTTGTTGTTGAAACTGCTGCGATGCTTGTGGTTGAAAATGCTGTGAGGCAGGTAGCGGCTCAGCTATCAATTGTTCAATGTCTGCGCCAAAACGCAAAGCGGCTGTGGCTGATTTAATTAACGATTGCCGAGCGAGTAGTAACTCTTGTCTCGCGTTTAAATAATCAAGGTAGCTGTATAGGCCGCTCTGATAGGAAATTTGAGTTTCAGCGAGTGCTTCTTCAAGTAGTGGAATAATGGTATTTCGCAAGCTGTTTGCGGTGTAAATAGCTTGCTTTCGACTTGAATAGGCTTGTTGCAATTGGTTATGTAAGTTAAGTAAAGCGGTGATTTTTCTTGCTTGAACTTCATCTCGCTCTGCTTGCGCTGACATAATCGCGCCTGAATTATTGCTTGAGCTAAATAACGGGATGCTAAAACCCGCTACAAGAGCGGTATCACCAACATCTTGTATTTGTTTCACCCCAAGCGTCCATTGTATATCTGTACTTGATTGGCTTTTGGCTAAGCGTAATTGCGCACTCTTAAGCCGCTCTTCATTGGCAAAGGCAAGAATCGCAGGGTTTTGTTGTATCTTGGCATACAGTTGCTCAAAGGAGACATCTTTAGAAAAGTGATACAGGTTCCCGGCAACTGTGTCAAATGTCGGTGAGTTATCATCCGAATTTTCATTCGAACTTGCATTCCATCTTTCATTCCACTTCTCGTTCCAGCTTTCATTCCAAAGTAAGGCTAAGGACATTTTCGCTGCTATAAATTGTTGCTGCTTTGATGAAGCACTTAGACGAGCATTACCAACGGCCGCCATGGCACGTTTTATTTCAGCTTTCGGTGTAGAGCCTGCTTTGGCACGTTTTTCAACAGCCATTAAAGCCTCTTCTGCCAAGCTTGTTGCATCAAAAGCTAACTGCAAACTTTCTTGGGCGGCTAGTACATCAATATAGCGACGAGTAACTTCTGCCAAGAGTGTTAAAGCGGTAATTTTCCGTTCAGCAGCTAACATCGTACTTCTATGGGCACCTAAATCACGACGAGCATCACGTTTACCACCCATTTCAATAACAGACGATAAAGACACTGTAAATTCAGCACCATCAAAACCTTTTAATTCCCCTGTGCCGGCAAAGTTTTCTGCTTCAAACGCTAACTGATAGCCAGGCGCTAACGCTTGCGTTTGTTGTTGGCCATCAAGTGCAGCTTGGCGCAGCGTAAACACCTTAAAAGCTGGGTTTTCTTTTAGTGTTCGTTTAATGGCTACTGCCAGTGTTAATATTTTTGACTCTGTTGCTTGTGCATTGTTGATTTTGTCCAGATCTGTGTTGGTTGGATCTTTCGCCAGTGAGTAGGGGCTTAACAGCAAGGAAATTGTGCAGACGAGTAAGCTGGCTATTTTCCCTACGTGAGAAGGGGTTATTAACGAGCGGTAATAATACAAAAACATTGTTATTCCTAGGGCGGTTGGTCTTTTAAAGTTAAAAGTACGGTATTTCGTTACATTAATTGTCGACTAGCGAATTACAAATAACTGATATTTTCAGTTAACACCTACTAAGGCTTAGCGCTATAATGACGGCATAATAAACCTTCCAGTAACAGTAAGGTCAACTGTTAAATAGCAGTAATAAAATTCTTATGAGTCAAGTATGAGTAAGTGTATGAATACAGTTATGAAAGAGGTGTAAAATTGATATGAAATCTCACATTAAGGCGAATATGAAGATAAGCCAACTTGCTAAAACAACCAATGTCGCCAGTAAAACTATTCGTTATTATGAAGAGATTGGTTTGTTGCCTGAGGCTTATCGGAATGACAATGGTTATCGAGAGTACCGGGCCAGTGACATTGAACGTTTGGTATTTATTAGGCGCTGTCGAGAGTTGAAAATTCCACTCGAGCAAATTAAAACGCTGATAGCGGTACAAGTTGATCAAAAGTCATCGTGCCAGGAAGTTGATGCTTTAATTGCACAACAGTTAGAGAAGGTACGAACGACTATTGCAGAGCTGACGATGTTAGAGAAAACATTGCATGCTTTGGCGACGTCTTGTCCTAATGATAAGGTTGGTGATTGTCAGATTTTAAAGAACCTTCAGCAAGAATAAGTAAGTTAGTGGCTACTTATTAACTACGGAGTAAGTGTTAACTTGGGCCAATGTTTAAGCCAAGCTTTTGATTTAATACGTTGTTCAAATACCGATTTTTCTCGTTTGGGGTTATGAGTTAGCTGCAAATTAAATAGCGATTCAAAGCCGAATGCGGTAATACATTCAAAATCCCCTGAAGGTAATTTACGTATCGCCACTGCTGTTTCCTTTTCTGGCCAATAACTCATGGCATGCAGACTACTTTTATAAGGCTGGTCGCCATTTCGGCTATGCATCAAAGTTTGATTTCTTACCTGCCAATTTACCTCTGGCATCATAATGTTGAGTGCTTGTTGATAGTCTTTGTATTTATTTATATGGCTTTCATCTAAATCAAAATAAATAACGTCAATATCGTTCAAAGGACTTGGTAAGGCTTTATGATGCAAATGATCCCAGACTAAGTTTCTAACAAAACCGGCGGCAATATAGCCATCAGGTAAATCAAGTACACGTACAGACTCTAAGGCTTGCAAGCGCAATGAATCTTGCGTCATTAATTGAGAAATTAGCTGTGTAGTTAATTGAGTTGGTTTTTGAGTGTTTTTATCCATAAGGCATTATATTTTATTACCTAATTGAGTCGATATTTTTTCTGCTGCATTAAATAAACAGGAATAATGAGAGGCACCGCCTAGGGTGTTTACTTTCGAGCAGCTACTAATATTTTCAGCTAAATACTCTGCCATAGGCAAAGGTGACCAGTTATCATCACTGCCATGCCATAAATGTGTCTTGGCTGGACATAACTTAAGTGACTCTGTCCAAGGGCTTACATATTGACTAACATCTCTTAGATAACCATTGAGTTGGCAAGTATAGACACTTGCTAATACCGGATTGATATAGTCTTTAAAATCTTGTTGCTGTGACAGTTTTTTATCTTCGCCGCGGGCACTGGCAAAAAGCATGGCAAATAATAGTTTTGGCGAAATTTGAGCCAGTAGTGATTGCCAATAAGATAAGGCCCGAAAAATGAAGGGGTAATTCATGGCGAGTTTAAATACTGCGCCGCCAGCCATATCAGGTAAATAGTCACCTGAATCAAGTGGTGCCGCAGCTGACACTAGATGTAAATTATCAATCTGCTCGCCAAGTAAATTACTTACCTCAATGGCGACATGGCAACCTATGGAAAAACCGATAAAATCGAATTGCTTATCCTTGGCTTTATCCTTAATCGTGTTGGCAATAGCTTGGTAATAATCTCGGCCTCGAATGGCTGAATCAATGGCAAAGCGATCAAAGCAAATAATATTGAGCTTATGTTGTTTGGCATAATCATCAAACAATGAGCACTCTGTTATTGCCCCAGGTGTGCCGTGAAAATACACAACTAAACTGCCTGAATTATCACCATATTGTTGAAACTTCATTATATACAGAACTCCTGCTCACTTGTGTTAATGCTGATTAGCCATTTTTACAACAAGTTAACCCTTTAATAAAAGTGGCATAAGCTTTAATTGCAGCATCTTTTTTCATGGTTTTACCATGTTCAGTGTCAGGTATAATGGCTAGTGTTTTATCCTGGCTACTGGCTGCATCAAATAACTCTTGTGCAAACTTAACCGGAGTAGTGCTATCTTCACTGCCGGCAAGAAACAGTAGAGGTTTGCTGTATTCTTTAATCAGCTCAACATTATTAATTTTTGCTAATTCTGGAGATACTTTTACCGTCGAAAATAACTTTGACCAACTTGGTACAACCTGTTCAATCAACTCAGGTACAGTACTAATGGCGCCATCAAGAATCAAACCATCAATAGTGCGTTCACTTGCTATATAACTTGCTAATAAGGAGCCCATTGATAAACCATGAATGGCCGTTGGTATATTGTCGGGTAGGTTTTTATTGGCAAAATCGAAGATATTAAGCGCATCATTCTGCAAGTCGACAACATTTATGGCACGATTTTTTTCACTCACCCCTACACCACGATAATCAAACCAAAGAACATTAACAGGCAATAATGCGAAATGATTCAAAATGCCAGCAGACTGGCTTATTTTCATGCCACTACCACCAAAAAGGATAATGTTAATAACCGCATTTTGGCGTAAAAGTTTCACGCCTTTAAGTACCGAGCCTTCTTGTGTGGTGAGGACAACTTCAGAAATATCAATCAGCGCTGCATTGTGGATAACCTTGCCTCTAATTTCTTTTAAATTCAGTTGAGCTTCTACTTTATCATCTTGATAAATAAAAGAGTCTGCGGTGATATTTACTGCGCAACCAGAGAGTAAAAAAAGTAAAAATATGACAGTAATTTTCATGGATACATTCCTTGTTTTTGTTGTTGAATAGCTAATGCAGGGCTTAGTATTAATGATTGTTAGTTTTATATGGTGATTATCTAACTATCTGTTTGATTCGCTAAAATCTATGTTAACTTGCTGATTATTTATGACAATCATATCGTTTGAATGTTCACTTTATAAAGCAGCCTCTTGTAATTTTCTATCCATAGTGGCTTCAAGTTCACCTTTTTTCATGGCTAAGTCTACTTCAAGCTTTTGTCGCTCTTTTACTGACTCTTTATCTTCTTTATCTTGTAGTAGTTGAATTTTTACACTTATTTCGAGGATCTCCATCGATAACTCACGAATTCTTTTATCAAGATCACTCTCATTGGCCTTTTCTGCGGCAGCAGCTTCCTCTAGTGACATAATACCGCTTAAACTACTGGCGTCTATGCTCTTTTTATCTTCAGTGTCTCTTTCTTCAGCTGATATATTTTTAGCTTCAGTTGAAATTTCTACTTTATCTGGTTGTAATTGTTTGCTCTTAACTAGAATAATTTCTGCCGTCTCTGCTGGTGTACTGGCCATGGCTGAAGTTGGAGTAGTTGCTGCAGTACTTTGTGATAATGGGGTGTTTTGGCTTGATATACTTTCCATGGTGACTTCCTTTTTGACCAATAACTTGTGAGTATACATAGTAAGAACTCAGTAACCTAGTGGTTGCCCTATTAAGGTATTGTTAGGGCATCGATTTAGGCTTTTTATTTTCGACAAAGGCGATAATCGTTTATAGTCACTGCAGTTACCTCGCTCGTTGCAAAATTATTCAGGGATATTTTTTATGGTAAAAGTCATCACGCTAATCAGCGCGCTAAGCGCATTAACTCTGTTGGGCTGTAGCCAACAAGAAGTTCATACAGGTAAGTCAGCTTTAGCGTTAAGCCATAGCGATAACATAATCACAGCATCAGCATTGTCTAAAGACGGCCAGTTAAATTTGGTTGCTGATGGCAAAACCGTTTGTTTATGGAAAAATAGCCAAGTGGAATCGCCATTGCATTGCTTAAAAGGTAATGAAGCCCAGTTTATGGAATTGCTTGATATTAGTGAAAACAATAAATTTTATTTAGTGTCTAATCAAGTGACAGTGCGTTTATATTCGGTGCAGGGTCATAAACCACTGGGTGAGTGGGGTGTTGAAGGTAATATCATTAATGATATGGATATCTCTGCTGATGGCAGTAAAATATTATTAGGATTTCGCAATGGTAAAGCCAGCATTATTGATGTTAAGCGTAATAAAGTCAGTACTTTTGACAAACATAGATTAGATATCAATTCGGTGAGTTTGTCAGATGATGGCGCAATAGCGTTTACTGGCTCAAGTGATAAAAAAGCACACGTTTGGCAAACAGCTACGGGAGAAAATGTGCATGAATTCTCCCATGGGTCGAGAGTAAATCATGTCAGCATAAGTAGTGATGGTAAGGTTGGTTTTACCCTTGATGCGATAAAAGATCGCACTTTTTGGGATTTATCAACAGGAAAAGTAATCGCTGAATTAGATACCAACCTACGCTTTTTTGAGTTCAATGATTCAATATTCTCAAGTGATAACTCGTTGCTGTTAACTGGCTCCCCTAAACAGATTGTTAAACTGTGGCGAGTATCTGATGGTGTTTTAGTCGCCCAGTGGCAATCTGAAATGACTCGGGGCCGATCATCAGTACTAAGCGTTGCTTATTCAGATCAAGATAAAGCGGTGACCACTAACAGCGATGGTTTGTTTGAACATTGGCAGCTACCCACTGTTAATAATAAAAAATAGAACTAGCAGAAAAGCAAGCCACTTAAGCTACAGTGGCTTTGTCTGTGAAATAGCGAAGCTTTAATTATAGAGGCTTCTATACTGAATAAATAAGTGTTCATTGAGGGGCTTGCTGTGGTGAGTAAACTAATATTATTTAGTATTCTTATACTTTCATCTTTTCAGTTACTCGCTGTAGAAAAACTTAGAATTTTCACTTGGCCAGGTTATGTGACGACTGAAAATATAACGCAAGTAAATAAAATATTAGCAGATAAGGGTTATAACTATAAGGTCGAAGTTTTAGCCACGCAAGCTGAAGATGCCGATCAAATGTTTTCGGTGATCAGAAAAAAACAATGTGATATTACTTTTCTAACGCTTTTTTTTATTAAAATGCATGGTGAGCAGATCTCCAAACTGTTACAACCCATAGATATTAACTCGCCTCGATTAAGTAACTATAAAAACCTCGATGCAAATCTCACCCAAATACCCATGGGAATGCAAGCAGGCAAACCACTATATATCCCTTGGGGCGGAGGTATTTATGGTTTTTATGTAGATACCAACAAAGTTAAGCAGCAGGACATACCTAAATCGGTAAAAGATTTATGGTCGGCTAAGTGGCGTAATAAGTTCTCACTAAATCAAGGACAGTTTTGGTATAACGTTGGTTTAACACTGCAAGCGTTAGACTACCCTCCCTTTTATTTAGAGCAATTAGCACAAAAAAATGATCGTAGTGCATTAAAAGTTTTGCTTTCAAAGCAGGGCGTTTTGCTCAATAAATTTAAGCAGTTCTACAATAATGCCGGCGGATTTTGGCAAAGTTCAACTCAGTTCAGTGAAGATCTTGAAATAGTATCTAGTTGGGGACCAGAGATAAAAAGTCAAAATGATAAAGGCGGTAAGTGGCAGTTAATTAATTTTGAAGAAGGTCATTTAGCTTGGCTTGATACCATTAATTTTGTTCGAGGGCTAAAAAATGAAAAACTAGCCGCTGCAGAAGTTGTTGCTAATTATTTCATTGGTAAAAAAGTACAGCAGAGGATTGTCGATGAGCTTTCAATGTTACCTGCCTCGGTTAACTTGGACAGTAGGGGACTATTAGATCGCTATCCAAATTTGTTTAGAGCTGATTTATTTGTTCCGCCCTATAGTCAACTTTCATATAGCTTGATGCAACAATTGGTTGAACAAGTTGATTAATTTCATAAAGCGGTTTAAACGGCTAAAAAGTTAAACTAAAAGTTGCACCACCTTGGTCATTATTACGTACCGCCACTTTGCCATTATGAGCCAACATCACTTGCCTTGTTAAGGCTAGGCCAACACCCGAACCTTCTTTTTTGGTAGTGAAAAAAGGCACAAATATTTGTGTCATGTTTTCATCTTCAATACCTTTACCATTATCAGCAACTTCAATGACTACATGACCACGAACATTTAAGAAAGCATGCAGATAAATTTTAGGTTCTGTACTTTGCGCTAAAGCTTGTTCGGCGTTTAATACTAAATTTAGCAATACTTGCTCGATCATATCGCTATCGACAGTAATATCTAAGGCCTGTGGAACAATACTCGCAGTTAATTCAATATCATTTTTTTGCCAATTCTGCTTAGCCAAAACAGTTACATGGTTAAACAGAGTCGCGACTGATACTAATTTTTTATTGGGTGAGGCCAGGCGTGTTAAACGACGATAGCTGGTGACAAACTGCATTAAGCCGTCGCTGCGTCTTGCTACGGTTTTTACTGCTCCTAATACATCCTCTAAGTCTTCGGCTAATTCTTCAGAAAGCTCATCACTAATTATTGGTAATTTCTGAGTTTTTTCTTGCACATCTTCTACTAAATCGACTGCGGTTTTTGCCAGTGAGGCGACCGGAGTAATACTGTTCATAATCTCGTGTGTTAAAACACTAACCAAGTCTTGCCAAGCTTGCAGTTGAGCGAGGGCTAGCTCACTTTGGATGTCTTGCATACTGAGCAAGGTCTCTTGATTGCTTGCCGTTGTAATCTCAGTGGCAGAGACAATAAGTTTGTGTTCCATACCATCAATGGTGATATTTACTAGGGTACGTTCACCCGCTAAGATGCCCTGCAATTTTTTTGGAAAGTCTTTATTAAACTGCGCCATATCATCAATGTGGGTAACCGTATTTGCACCGAATAAACGCCTGACGCTATTGTTCCATAAAGTGATTTTACCACTATGATCAATGCTTAATAGCGGCACAGGTACATGTTCAATAATGGCTTTGATATGACGTAATTCAGCCTCTTGTTTTGAACGTACTGTTTGAATTCGTTTTAAAATATCAGTAAAGGTTTCGCCTAATTCTTCAAACCCTGCGCCCTGTGCTTTCAATTCAAAGCGCTGTGAAAAGTCAGCATGGCGTACAGCATCAAAAAATCGTACTAGCTCGGCATTAGTTTTTGAAATAAAACGCATGATTTCAAAAAACTGCAGGCTAAGCACTACCGATAACAATAATATAGTGGCGTGATAACCCTCATGCATAACCGCTTGGGTAAGAAAAATAAGCGTTAACATAGCTAGAATAGTGCGGGTAGCTATGAGCAGTGAAAACCTTTTAAAGTCCATGTTTTTCCATCCGGCGGTAGAGGGCAGCGCGAGTTAAACCAAGCTCTTTGGCGGTGTGACTAATATTAAATCGATGTTTTTTAAGTGCTAAGCCAATAGCACTCTTCTCTATCTGTTCTAAGTTTAGCTCTGCTGGCTGCTGTAGGGTTTCGCCGGTAAAAGCTGTCTGCGTTGCTGGCGCTGTGGTTGTAGCCGTAGATGCGTGCTCATCTACCGGCATGCTCTGTTGACCAGTGGTCACAATATCAAGTTGAAAGTCAGCCGCGGTAAGTACTCTTGCTTGGCTTAATATCATTGCTCGCTCAATCGCGTGGCGCAGCTCTCTAATATTACCCGGCCAAGCATAGGTGGTAATTGCCGCTAAAGCTTCATTACTTAACTGTTTAATACTCTTGCCTTGCTGCTGATATTTTTTTGCATAGAAATCAACATAGTGGTGGGCAATGATTGCTATATCATCGCTACGTTCACGCAATGGCGGTAACTTAATTTCAACGGTATTGAGCCTAAAGAGTAAATCTGGTCGAAAACGTTGTTCATCTTTTAAAACCTCTGCTTTTAAATTGGTGGCAGACACTACCCTGACATTAAACGCTATGGCTTTGTTTTCACCCAACGGGGTCACTTTTCGTTGCTCTAATACTGTGAGTAACTTGGCCTGAAGGTGCAGGGGTAAGTTACCTATTTCATCTAAAAATAAGGTACCGCCATCTGCTGCTTGCAACCGTCCTATTCTATCGTGTTGCGCGCCGGTAAAGGCACCTTTTTTATGGCCAAATAACTCACTTTCAAATAATGTTTCGCTGATTGCGCCTAAATCAACGGACATAAAAACGTGCTGAGCACGCGCGCTTTGTTGGTGAATTTCACGGGCAACCAACTCTTTACCTGTGCCATTTTCACCCAATATCATTACGTTGGCTTCGGTTGGCGCAGAGCGAGAGATTAGCGATTGTATCTGTTTCATGGCTCGGGATTGACCTAGCATATTTTGCTGGCTGGCCGAGTTACTTGCTTGCACTAATACTTTATTGGTTTCACGCAAAGTTTGTGCTTCACTGCGGCTTCTACCCAATAGTACCGCTGTTGATATTGTGGCGATAACTTTTTCATTTTGCCAAGGTTTAGCAATATAGTCGGTAGCGCCTAACTTCATCGCTTCAACCGCAACATTAACGCCACCATGGGCGGTAATCATGATGATGACGCTTTCTGGCTTGATTTCTAATATCTTCTGTAACCAATAAAAGCCCTGGGCGCCAGAGCTTTCACCAGGACCAAAATTCATATCTAAGATAATGGCGTCAAAATGCTGATCGTTAATAAATTGAGGAATATGCTCAGGCACATTGCAGGTGCTTATTTGTGAAAAATGGCGTTTTAGCAATAATTTACCCGCGGTTAAAATATCTTCATCGTCATCAACGATGAGAATCTTGCCTTCTTTTTTCACGCTAAAACTTCCTCTTAATAGGTTTGTGCATAGTTTTTTTGATAGTACTTTAGTTAACACCAATGCGCAAAGTGTTCATTAACGTACACCTACTGTTCATAAACGTACAGTTTTAATCAGAGTTATTTTATCCTAAGTTTATAAACAATAATAAAAACATGTAATTACAAGTTGGAACGATTATTGGATTGTTAATGTTAAGTTTATCTATTGGCTTAAGCTAATACTTCTTAATGACAGGTTAATATGACCCAAGTAAACAAGACAAAAACTGATTCAATCAAAAATGCCATGCCGCTCACTGCTGTAACTAAAGCCGTTTCCGGCATGGATCGTAAAATTTCCACAACTGCTAGCCCAATGAAAAAATGGCTAGGTTTTACCATGATCATGTTAATCGTCGCTTTTGCGGCTTATATGATCGCCAACAAAAGCACGGGTAAAGTTTTATCGGTAGACAATAGTCGCATAGTGGTGTCACAAGTAACTTCAGGAATTTTTGAAGATTTCATCCCTATTCGTGGTCGAGTCACTCCAGCAAAAACGGTTTATTTAGATGCGATAGAAGGTGGCCGTGTTGAAAAAATACTGGTGGAAGATGGCGCTAATTTAACCGCTGGCAACCTTATCGTAGAACTATCAAGTGCATCACTGCAACTCAGTGCTTTAGGTAATGAAACACGCGTAGCCGAGCAGCTAAATAATATGCGAACTATTGAGTTAAATCTAGAGCAAAACCGCTTGCAACATAAGCGTAATATTATCGATATTAAACACCAAATTAAGTTGTTAACCCGTCAAGTTAAGCGTTCACAGTCCTTGATCGCGACTGGCGCAATTACCAAGACACAAGTAGAAGATAGCGAAGATACGCTTATTTGGTATAAAGATCGTTTGGCGTTAACCCTTGAAAGTCAGCAATCAGATGCCCGTATGCAAGGTGAGCAATTGGCGTTTTTAAAGGACACCAGTACTCGCTTAGAAAGTAACTTAGCCATCTCACGTCAAAACCTAGATAACATGAATATTAAAGCGCCAGTTGCCGGTATTTTATCTGGCTTTAATGTTGAGGTTGGGCAAAGCATTGCGCGTGGCGAGCGCCTTGGTCAAATAGATACGCCTAACGATTACAAGCTGACCGCTTTTATTGATGAGTTTTATTTAGGCCGTGTTGATATTGGTCAAACGGCGAATTATAAAAATTATTCATTAGTAATTGCCAAAGTATATCCACAAGTACAAAACGGACAATTTGAAGTCGATTTTAAATTTGTCACAGAACAACCTAAAGGCATACGCCGTGGACAAACCATTCAAATTAAGCTGACTCTAGGCGACGCCAGTGAAGCCATGTTGATCCCCAATGGTGCCTTTTATCAAGATACAGGCGGCAAGTGGCTATTTGTGGTTAGTGCCGATGGCAGCCAAGCAATGAAGCGTAATGTGCGCTTAGGTCGACGCAACAACCAATTCATCGAAGTTATTGAAGGTCTTGAATTAGGTGAGCAAGTTGTCACTAGTCCTTATAGTAGCTATCAAGATATGCAACGACTGAACTTTCAATAAGCGTCATAGCAACAGGACACTTATTTAAAAAGCTCATACAAAAATACCAAACAAATTTAACGATTGAAACAAACACTAAAAGACTCATAAAGAGCAAAGGATACAACATGCTAAAACTACACAATTTAACCCGTATTTATCAAACGGAAGACGTAGAAACATCAGCCTTGAACAATGTAAATATTGAAATAGCCCAAGGTGAATTTGTTGCCATCATGGGCCCGTCAGGTTGTGGTAAATCTACTTTACTCAATACCATAGGTATGTTGGACTCGCCGAGTAGTGGCGACTACATTTTTGATGGTGAAAATGTTGCCGGTTATTCTGAAAAACAGCTGTCAGGTATTCGTAAGAAAAATATTGGCTTTATCTTCCAAAACTTTAATTTAATTGATGAATTAACCGTTGCTGAAAATATTGAACTGGCGCTAATTTATCACAACATCCCCGCTGCAGTGCGCAAAACTAAAGTTGACAAGGTGATGGATAAGGTTGGTATCGCCCATCGTGCCAAGCACTTGCCTAGCCAGTTATCGGGTGGTCAGCAACAACGTGTTGCCGTTGCTAGAGCCGTGGTTGGCGACCAAAAAATGATATTAGCCGATGAACCAACGGGTAATTTAGATAGTGCTCACGGTCAAGAAGTGATGGAAATGCTGCAAGCACTTAACGATGAAGGTACCACCATAGTTATGGTGACTCATAGCCCAGCACATGCTGATTATGCCAGACGCACTATTAATTTATTTGATGGTCATGTGGTTGCCCAGAGTGTTCGAGCGGCCGAGCAAACGGCTTAACCTTAATTAATGTAATTAGCATTAGGAGAGTTTTATGTTTCACAATTACCTTATTACCGCTTGGCGCAATATCATTAAAAACGGTATTTTTTCGGTTATTAACATCTTTGGTTTAAGTATAGGTTTAATGAGCTGTATTTTAATTATGCTATTTGTCCGCCAAGAAACGGGCTTTGATACCTGGCTTAAAGATCATGACCAATTAGTACGCATGCACACCGCTTATTCGATGCCTAATCAAGAACCGTTTGAAACTGTACGGTCGGCTGGCAGTATGATGCCAGCGATACGAGATTATGCTAAGAATGAAGTTGAAACCGGTGTGCGTTTTATTCAGTTTGATTTGACGGTAAGACAAAATGAAGATGCCTTTCCAGAACAATTTACTATGGTTGATGGCAGCTTTTTTAACCTTTTTGATTTGCCTTTTATTCATGGCTCAAAAGAATCGTCTTTTAACAAACCCATGGATTTGGTTATCACTGAAGAGT
The DNA here is from genome assembly GCF_000764185.1 of Colwellia psychrerythraea. Classification (GTDB taxonomy): domain Bacteria; phylum Pseudomonadota; class Gammaproteobacteria; order Enterobacterales; family Alteromonadaceae; genus Colwellia; species Colwellia psychrerythraea_B. Next base: position 141,527 of record NZ_JQEC01000040.1, on the reverse strand, counting down.
TAGCCTATAAATATTTTGGTAAAAGTGATGCGGTTGGCGAAACGCTGACTATTTGTTGTATCGCCGGTAATACCACAACCCTGACGATTACTGGAGTTATAAAAGATTTACCCGATGCGACTCATTTAAATACCGATATGATTGTTTATTTACAACCGGCTTTGTTTGGTGAAAATGACGGTACCCTACATACCTGGACTAGCCTTAATGTTTATACTTACTTCAAAGTAAATTCGGGTATTGATGTACAACAATTACAAGAACGCATCACCTTTTGGATGAATAATGAAAGCCCGCTAGTTGACATGCTGGTGAATATTTTAGGTGAAAAAGCTTCAGGTAAGAAAGTGAGCGATTTTGTTAAACAGCGTATTATGCCGGTGACCGACTTGCATCTACATGCCAAAAGCCAGGCAGGAAATATGGGTGATTTAACACCGATGGGTGATAGTAAAATGATCACCACCTTTATTATTGTTGCTGGTTTAGTGTTATTGATTGCCTGTATTAATTTTATGAACCTTTCTACTGCCAAAGCCAGTAAAAGAGCGCGCGAAGTTGCTATCCGAAAGGTGCTAGGTGCGAGCAGAACACAAGTAGCGATACAGTTTTTAGGTGAGGCTATAGCCTTAGTTCTGTTGTCATTACTATTTGCTTTGGTGGCAGTAGAGCTAGTATTACCTTTTTATAATGAAGTATTAGGTAAAGAATTAGCCTTACATTTATTTGATGAACCCAGCTTATTGTTGATGTTAGTTGGTCTAGCTATTTGTGTCGGCATTGGTGCAGGTATTTATCCGGCACTTTATTTATCACGCTTTTTACCGGGAAAAATTTTACAGTCGAGTAAAAGTGTTGAGTCGAAAAGTTCGGCAAAATTTAGAAGTGTCTTGGTAGTCTTTCAATTTGCTACTTCCATTATTCTAGTGATATCAACCTTGGTGGTTTATGGTCAAACGATCTTCTCTAATAATATGGCGGTTGGTTATGAAAGTGATAATAAACTGGTACTTAATATTCGCACCGCACAAGATAATTTACCGAGTTTAACGCAAGAATTATTAAACTTACCTGAAGTAACCAGTGTAGTTTTTTCTTCTGAAGCACCATCACAAGATAATGAAAATAATAATAATTTCAAATTATTGGAGCCACATGCCAATGGTGTTGCTAACGAAGCTCAGTTAGTTAATTACCATAATATGGGTTATGGCTTTTTTGAAGCCTATCAAGTCAAGCCGCTAGCAGGTCGTTTGTTTGATGAAAACTTTGGTACTGATACTATAAAAAAAGTCGCCAAAGGTGAGGTGGGCCAAGCAAGCGTGGTACTTAATAGTTCGGCTCTGAAAAAGTTTGGTTTTAGCAATGCTCAAGATGCAGTAGGCAAAACCTTGGCAACTAATGTTCGTGGCAAGCAACATTTAACCATTGTTGGTGTTATTCCTGATATTTATTTTCGTTCGATTAAGTTTGGTGTAAGAGCCTCGGTTTATACGCTTAACCCACAACGATTTCGTGTAGCAAACATCTCTTTTACTAGTAACAATGTACCTAATTTGATTAACGCCATTGAAGGTGTGTGGAAGACTAACGTGCCTATGCAACCGATTAACTTAGAGTTTTTAAGCGAAATGATGGCGGCACAATATCATGATGAATTAACCACAGCACAGTTGTTCTTGGTGTTTTCATTCATTGCCATCGTGATAGCGTGTTTAGGTTTGTATGGTTTATCTGCTTTTACCGTAGAAAGAAGAACCAAAGAAATTGGTATTCGAAAAGTGATGGGTGCTAGTGTCAAAGACATTGTGGCCTTACTTATCTGGCAATTTTCCAAGCCTGTAGTGTTGGCAAATTTAATTGCTTGGCCTATAGCTGCTTATTTGATGTTGACTTGGTTAGAAATATTTCCTTATCGCATAAGTGCTATTTGGCTGATACCTATTTGTTTGGGCGTAGGTTTATTATCATTGATTATTGCTTGGAGTACCGTTGGTGCTAACGCCGCGAAAGTAGCGCGGAAAAATCCAATCAAAGCATTGAGGTATGAATAATAGTTAAATTTAGCTAAATAAATAATAAGTGCGCGGCAGTTGGATTAACCTTCATTGCCGTGTGGTTATTATTGTTAGTTGACCCTAAGAAATTTCCTTCTTGGGTACAATGAGGCAAAGCTAAGTTTATATGGTGCTTTGGGGCACATAGCGTCTTAAATCTTTACTCTAATTTAGACCGTTTCATGAGCAAAGTAGAAGAGGGTATTCACCCTAACTCATTTTAATTAATCAGTATTTAGCGTGAAATGAAAGTAGCATAGCAAGTCCAGGTTTTTTTCTTTCTACCTTAATTTCCCCTTGCTGTGCCAAAACCAGCTCAGTAACTAAGGCTAGTCCTATTCCCGTCCCTTGTGTGGTCCGGGTTAATTCATTGCCGCCACGATAAAAAAGTTCAAAAATTTTGCTTTCTTGCTGCTCAGTTACACCTTCACCATAGTCCCGAATTTCCAGTTGTATCAGGTTATTATGTTTAGGGTGCTGGCGAAATATAAAATCAATTTTTTTTCGACTGGGGTTATTGATCTGCTCTGAATCAAAAAACTTAACGGCATTGTCTGTAATATTGATGACCACTTGAGAAAAAGCATCTTGTTCAACTAATACCTGTGTATGCTCGGCGTCGGCTATTTCCACAATCATGTTTTGTTGAAAAGCATTCTTATCAATTATCGACGAGGTTTTAGAGCGAATAATATCCACTAAAACTGTCAGCGGCGTATATTCTGGCTGTACATTTTGCTGCTGATGGCTAAGTGTAGATAACTGCAATATGTTATTGATTAACCGCGTAAGGCGTTCACTTTCACCATAGATAAACTCGAAATATTTTTGCTGGTGTGTTTCAGAAATTACGGTTCCCTCTTTGAGCATTTGCGAATACATTTGAATTGAGGTCAACGGCGTTTTTAACTCATGGCTGACTGAAGAAACAAAGTTAAGCCTTTGTTCCGCCAATGCCAATTGTTTAACCCCCAATTGATAAAAACCATAACAAGCAGACAATATTGCAATGATCAGAATAATAATAAAAATGCCGCTATAGACCATCGCTGGCGTCATAGGTAACGAGCTTGTTGATAGGGACACTGAATAACCAACATAAGGCCAGCGAAGGCTGGCATTGTATATGGTTTGCTGTTCAAAAAGCTTGTCGCCCTGTAACGGCTGACTTACTTTGACTGAATCCTTAGTTAAGTTTTCATAGAAAAAAAACTCTACCTGACGGGAATGCTTAACAGCCTCTAGCTTAACTAATACTGGACTAATAAAGCGTCTCTGTTCCAATATATCAGTGATTTGTTGACTTAAATAAGGATTGCGCTTTACCAGATACCCTTGCAATCGACTTTGCTCTGCAGCCGAGGCAATTCGATAAAAAATAAAATAATCTGGTATATCAAAAAGAACATTAAAAAAGTGATTGTTTTTATCATATCCTTGCTCAATCATTTGTTGTATTTCCTTTGATTGGGACAGGATCTGGTAAATTTTTAATGCTGCTTTTTTGCGCTCAACTAATTCGGGTTCAAATTCCTGCTGATCAGCCTTGTCGGTATTATCTTCAGATAGACTATTATCCGGTAAAGAGAATGGCCAGATTGGGCTATTAAATCTTCCTTTGCTGTCATATTGAAAGTAGCCAACTAATCCTCTGATTGGTTGTTCAGCGTTTAACTGTAAGAGATTTAACTTAGAGAGAGGCGATAACACCTGCTGTGTCTGCCTTGTGACCGGATTATACACTTGTTGATAATAATCAAAGGCGTCCATCGATAGTGTGTTGGTAAATGTCAGTTTTTTATACAATTTTCTATTAATTATCTGAACCAGGTTACTTGATTCTTGCTGATATTCGGCCAGTAAATTATTTTGGATTTGCTGAAAACCGAAATATAGAAGCGCCCCAAGAGGGATTAATAAAAACAACAAAAAACTGATTGCTAAAAAGCGTAATCGACGCAAACGCTGAGTATAATTAAGGAAACGCTTATCTGAGGATTGCATCTTAAATACTCACAATATTAAACAATATAATAGACAACACATTAAACAACATAAAGCTGATACCCTTCCCCTCTGTGGGTGACTAAATACTTGGGAGATTTGGGATCGGTTTCTATTTTCTTGCGAATTTTTGCGATATGTATATCAACCGTTCGCGTATCGATATCACTAGTATTTTTATAACCCCATACTTCCTTGAGTAGCTCATCGCGGGAAACTGGCTTAAGTTGACGCTGCAGATAAGCTAAAATGTCTACTTCACGACGGGTGTATTTTGTATCTTGTTGGTAAGAATTACCTGTTAATGTTTGTGTACAAATAGAAACGTCGCAGCTTAATACTATACTCTTATCTGTTCCGGTCCACCCTGAACGCCTAACCAAAGCATTCACACGCAATACCAGTTCAGACGTTGAAAACGGCTTTGCGACATAATCGTCTGCGCCAAGGGTTAGGCCGTTAATAATATCTTCTTCTGAATTTTTTGCGGTTAGCATCATAATGGGTTGAATACGAGAATGTTGCCTTAGCGTATTACATATTTCAAAACCATTAAGTGTAGGCAACATGACATCCAGAATAATACAGGCATATTGTCCATCTAATGCCCGAGTTAGGCCTTTTTTTCCATCACTTTCGCTTTCCACGTGATAACCGTGGAAAACAAATAGATCGGTAAGCCCCATTAAAATAATGGGCTCATCCTCAACGATAAGAAGTTTAGGTTTGATACTCAAATTATTGCCTTATTACTACTGGTGCTTTTATTATTTCTTCAGCGCTATTATACCGCTAATTGTACAAAATACAGGATTTCGGCAAAACCGCATGTAAACTTTTGTAAAATTCCATGCCTCACATTTTTACAAATCATGTCTGTTTTAACGTTAAGTAGAGTTCTACATTAGCTATACAAGAGAACAACTCAAACAATGGAATCCCCTATGAAAGTCATCCTCACACGTTATGCACTAATATTTGCATTTGCTAGCATGACATTATGCACAAGCACGATACCCGCGGCTTGGGCAGGCGAGGCTGAAGAGTTTGTCGCTAAGCTCAAAACTCACTATCAAAAAACACAGTCAATTAACGCCTTCTCACTGAGCTATCACTTCTTAAACAAACGATATAGGGAAAGTGAATATTGGGACTATCAAACACCCGATAGAGTCATGTCACAAAGAATGATCGAGATTGACCTAGTAAAAAAGCATTTTGCCGATAGTGATTTACTTTACTCTCCAGGTGGTCTGGTAAACGACAGGATTCAGTTCCAAAATGATACACAGAGCTATTACTATGAAACGAATGGCAGCTTTTTTGGTAAACGTTATTTCAATGAAGGTATGGGAAATTTTGATAGAGTTATACCTTATATTCTCATGAATGTTGACTTTCTGGCGGTAAGGCCTCTGCTTGAGGAAAACAATATTGAGGGTAATGTTACCCTTAAACAAGAAATAAATTCAGGGACAACAACCCTCATCCATAAAGTTTCTGGTAGTGATGATGTGAGTGTTATCTACTATGAATTTAGAGATAATCCGTTGCAACTCTTATCGATCAACAATAAAGGAACGTCCGCAATCTATGTCTACGATGATTATCAAACGACCAGAGGCATCACTTTTGCGCGATCCGTACACTCAAACCCTGAAGGAGCAACAGAACCAGCCTACATAAAGTTTATTGATCAATTTGAGGTTATTGAGCAAGTGGACCCTGTCAAACTTCGATTGCCACAAGGTTACGGTCCTGAAATTGCCAAAAGTGATGGCATTCTCGTATCAGAAGAGATTGCAGCCGATCTTTATCTTGTTACCGACTCTTCTGCTTGGCGCAATAGTTTATTTAAAGTCAATGGCGATAAAATTATGCTGTTTGGTGGTAGTGGATATCCCGCGTTAGCGGAGAAAACGATTAAACTTATTAATGAACAATTTCCAACAAAGAGAATCACTTCAGTTTATGTAACCCATCCTCATGGATATGCAATTGATGGTCTCAATGTCTATGCTGACAAGGGTATCGAAATACTTGCCGATGAATATAGTATTGCTGCGATCAAAGCTTATGCAGGATTTGCTGACGACATCGCTAAATTCAAATTCCGCACTATTGAACATGAGAAAATCATTGATGGCGCGAATTTTTATGTGTTGGAAAATATGCATTCAAAGCGACAAAGCTTTGTTCACTTTCAGGACAGTGGGATTATTTTTCAATCAGACTTTCTTCACATTGCTTTCGATAATACCATTGCTAAGGTAATACCCAATTACACCAGAACCTTTATTGACTTTATTCGAAGTAAACAGCTTAAGATCAACCGAATTGTCGGTAACTACCAAAATAACAATATTTCTGTTGAAGTGATGAATAAAACCTATGATTCCCTTATGTGACACCAAGGTGTGACTGCCAATCTAAAAATAAGGACCTAACCGCGTTGCGGTAAAACTATTAAAAAATATGGAACACCTTATGAAAGTAAACCTAACGCGTTATGTCTTAATATTTGCATTTGCTAGCATGACATTATGCACAAGCACGATATCCGCGGCTTGGGCAGGCGAGGCTGAAGAGTTTGTCGCTAAGCTCAAAAATCATTACCAAAAAACACAGCCAATCACAGCTTTTTCAATGACCCATAATTATTTATATTTAGGGCATAATGCTGCGTTTAGCTCATGGGATTATCAAGCACCCAACAGATATACGGCATTTAAGGTCACGGAGTTCGATATTGAACAAGAACATTATTTTGAAAATGTGATACATAATTATTCCGGTGGTCGCAAACTTGATGAAGTACATTTCCAAAATGATACTGACAGCTTCCGGTATGCAAAGAACGGAGTACCTTATGGAAAGCGGGTTGTCAGGCAAAACATGGATGACTATAAGGGGTTTAAAGATCTTATTGTGATAAATGTCGATTTTTTCGCGGTAAGGCCCCTACTAGAGGAAACCAATACTAAGGAAACCATTAAACTTCATCAGGATAAAATATCTGGGAAAACAACTCTAATACATAAATCTGCTGATGATAACGTTGTAGAATATGTTTTTGGTGGTAGTCCGATCCGCTTGTTATCGCTTAACAACAAATCAATGCGCCGTATCTATTTTTATGATGATTATAAAACTACTAATGGTATAAGCTTCGCTCGCTCTATTGTGCAATATACTAATGGTGACATGACGCCGACGTTTATAAAACGCATTGCAAGCTTGGACGTCATTGAGAAAATTGATCCTGCCAAACTTGCAATTCCCCAAGGATATGGCCCCATTATCTCTAAACGAGACAGAACTCTAGTCTCAAGCGAAATTGCAAAAAACCTTTACCTTGTTACCGACTCATCAGCTTGGCGTAATAGCTTATTTAAAGTCAATGGTGATGAAATTATGGTTTTTGGTGCCCCTATCAGTGCAGAGCTAGCAGAACAAACCATTGAGCTTATTTACGACCAGTTTCCAAGCAAGAAAATCACCTCAGTTTATGTGACCCACCCTCACAGTGATCATATTGCAGGGCTTCCAGCTTATGCTAAACGAGGTATTGTGATCCGTGCTGATGCTTATAGTATTGATGCCATTAACGCATATCCACCCTTTGCCAACGACATCGCAACATTTAAATTTCAAACCATTGAACATGATCAATTGATGGATGGTGTACGCTTTTACGTATTGGATAACGCTCATTCTAAACGACAAAGTTTTGCCTATTTCAAAGAGAGCTGGATCATTTATCAAGCCGACTTCTTGGACGTTGCTTTCGACAATACCATTGCCAAGGAATTACCAAGCTATACAAAAACCTTTATTGACTTTGTTCGAAGTAAACAGCTTAAGCTCCGTCGAATTGTAGGTCACCATAGTAATAACAACATCTCTATTGAAGTGATGAATAAAACCTATGATGCCCTTATGTGATCCGATGTTTATACAAAGATATCGTATTTACCCCGCACAACGGAAGTAGAGTTTTGAACCCTGCATATAACCTCTTTGTTGCCAGAATTGTCAAAAAGAACTGTCAAAAAGAACTAATAAAAGATAGTCGATAATGTTAGTAGCGTGGTAAAAGTGATTTTAAGTTCTATCTCGACAAAGGGGGGCGTTAGCAAGTTAGCTCCTAAGGCGGAAAGGGGCACAGATCTCCTTTAGGATTTAACAGCGTATTAATGTGATTTGTGTTTTATACTTGTAAATACATCAACGTTTGTGACTTCAATGGAAGTGTCGACTATTGCCGATAAGCTGACCTGTAAATGGAGGTGCATGAGTAATAAAGCCTCGGAGAGTATGTGTCAATGAGGCTTTATTAAATAATATTAGCGATTAATTGCCGCAAACATTACTTGACCACTACTAATATTTTATGAGTCCTTCAGCCTTCTGGCTGTCATAGGCATAGACATTATTGGCGACTTTATTGATATGTTCCGCTTATTTGGCGTTGCTGATAACACTCACTAATAAAATGAGAAAAGTAACAACAAAGCTAAGTTTGTTTTTAATGGATAACATGTTTTTATCCTTTTTTAATGGTTAATCATTACTGACTTTTCAGTGCTATTGTTCGAATTTTCCCCGTATTGGGTAATTGTTTTCTGGATTACGAATGAATGTTAAACCACCGGCTAAAGTTTCAAGATCTGGTCGAGCAAATGGGGCGTTAGAAATATCGGTTACCTGTACTTGACCTTGTTCATTTATCACGTAAATACCAGGCTCTGCAAATGGGATGTCGGTTTCTTTCGGCGAACGAGGGTTAGAAATATACAAACCTAATTGTTTCATTTGTTCAATGGATAAACCATAAGCAACGGGAAAACTTAGGATCATTTCTTGATTGTGCGCCAACGCTTTACTTTCATCGTCTGCAGAAACCGCAATAATATCGATTCCTAGGTGATAAAATTTGTCCTTAAGTTGTTCTAGCTGTTTCATATAATTGGTACACATTGGGCAATGTTTACCACGATAAACCACCACCATTTGCCAATCTTTGCCTTGAGTTGGCTTGCCGATTTCAACCTCAATACCGGTTAAAGTATTCAGTTTAATTTTTGGAAATAAATCTCCAGCCTTAAATTTTTCACTTATCATCTTTCTTTCCTCTTTACTCAAATAATTATTATTGCTGTCTGACGTTTAACGCTCGTTTATCGGTGACCATTTGTTGTTGATAAAAGCAGCGTCAGTAACTGTTCCGACGATATGGTTAGTATAATTACTCATGGTCTTATAGGCCGCAGCAGCGATTATTTCCAATACTGTTTCTTCGGTGTAACCGGCATCAAAAAATACGTTAAATTGTGCTTGAGATAGCTTGCCTCTTTGTTCAACCATGGCTAGGGTGAAGCCGCGTAATGCCCCCAGTTTCTGATTGCCAATGGGTTGATCATCACGAATAGCATTGATTGCAGCCATATCTACCCCGGTCATTTCTGACACCATGGTATGACCTGCCATGCAATAGCGGCATTCATGGAAACGATTAATGGTCATCAATACCACCTGCTGTTCAGTAGCAGTCAAAGAGCCACTAGAAAAAAATTCACCTATGGCCATATAGGACTTTATCAATACCGGAGAACCGGCCATATGGGCGATTAAATTAGGTAAAAAACCAAAGTTCTTTGTAACCGTGGTTATGGTGTCTACAGCATCCTGAGGAGAGTTGTCTTGATTATATTTTTTGAAATTGTCCATTGTTTAAATCTCGTTTGATTTGTTTTCGATGTATAGATTATGAGTATTCTTATATGGAAAATAAATATCGACTATGGAATACTATTTATTCCAAAATGGAATGTTAGGGTGACTGTATGGATCAAATAATCGCGATGAGGATCTTTGTTCGGATTATTCAATTAGGTAGTTTTACTGCGGTTGCCTTAGAAATGGGCATGACTCAATCTTCAATTAGTAAGAAGATATCAGCGTTAGAAACACGGTTAGGGGCAACTTTATTAACACGAAGCAACCGAAAGGTGTTATTAACTGAGATCGGCGCTAATTATTATGAGCATTGCTTATCTATTTTAAACCAAGTGGAAGAAGCTGAAGCGCAGACTAAAGATTACACATTGAAACCCAAAGGAAATTTACGCATCAATGTGCCAGTGGCCTTTGGCCGAATACATATCATTCCCTATCTGCCACAATTTATGAAAACCTATCCCGATATCAGTATTGAACTGAGTTTCCTCGATCGCAAAATAGATTTGTTAGGTGACGGTTTTGACTTGGTTATTCGCATTGGTCATTTGGCCGATTCCAACTTAGTTGCCAGAAAATTGGGTAGTAGTCCGCGTGTTATTGTTGCCAGTCCAGAGTATGTAAAAATACACGCAGCGCCCCGTGACCTTTACGAGTTGAAAGAACATAACTGCTTGGTATATACCAACCTGGCAACAACGAACATTTGGCACTTTGCTCATCAAGGTAAAGAGGTTAGTGTTCAAGTGAAAGGCTCTATGCAGTCTAATAGTAGTGACGCTATTTTAGAATGTGTGATGTCAGGCATTGGCATTGCTGTGATGCCTAACTGGCTTATTCAGCCGCTACTCGATAGTGGTGATTTGGTGAACATTATGGCAGATTTTGTCCCTACCGAATTCCCTATCAATGCGGTGTATCCTCAGAATAATTATATTCCGTTAAAGGTTCGTTGTTTTATTAATTATATGAAGGATGCATATTTACAAGAACCTGTTCTTCATTCACATAAACAAGCTTAGTTGATACACCATATCATTCTGTTTCTCGTTCTATTCTGCGGGCACTTTTGCGATGAAAATTAGCAAACAGGACTAATTTATAAAGTGGGGAATGGTCTTAAAATAGACCGCGTTGTACCTCGATTTTAACTAATAAATTGCTTGCATCGATTGAACTCAAGTCTCTGATGAGTCATTAATATTTTAAATTTATTCCATCACCATCCCCATTAAATAATCAATCAAAACACTTTATCTAAAAACACTTCATTAAAAAAAGTAAATTATTGATCAACCTTTTCTGATAAATCACGTATTAATAACTATCAACACAATAATTAGCAGTGAAACTTAACGTTTAAGCTGAGTAATAGGAACAACAACTCAATGTTCGATGAAAAAGAACTTATGTTTCAAGTCAAAGCTGGACAGTTAGATAAACTTGCCACGCTTTTTGAAAATAATAAGGTGCAACTTTTTAATTACTTTATACGTAGAGGTAATAACCGTGCGTTAAGTGAAGATTTGGTGCAAGAGACTTTTATGAGAATACTTGCCTATCGCACTAATTTTAATGGTAGCAGTACCTTTAAATCTTGGATGTATGGTATTGCTAGAAATACGGTTGCAGAGCATTACCGTAAGAATAAAAATCAAGCGCTGAACTGTGATATGGACGATGAAGAGTTAACTAATGCACAAACCTTAGGTGAAGAATTTGAAGCGAAGCAGCAGAGTGCCATTTTTAAAAAATCCTTAGCCAGTATTTCGCCTGAAGATAGAGAAATTATACTGCTCAGTCGATTTCAACAATTGAATTATCAAGAAATATCGAGCTTATTAGATTGCAATTTAAATACTTTAAAGTCTCGTATGCGAAATGCGATAAGTAAATTACAGCTGAGTTATCAACAATTAGTGGGAGAAAATAGCTAATGACAAATCAACAAATTATCGATTGGAAAATTGCTTCATTAGCCAATAATGACAACAGTGAGCTAAGCGAAGAATTGCAAAGCTATCTTGAGCAGAACAGTCAGCTACAAGAAGAGTTGTTGTTTATAGAGCAGTTCTGGACACGTGATGTTAAGCCGCTGGTTATACCGTCAGATAAGTTAGATGCTAACTTTTATCAAATGTTATCTAGAGCGCAGAGTGCTCAACAACATAGTCCTGAACAGTATGATGCCCAGCAAGAAATAGCCCAGCCACTAAGCGGCTATAGCGGATCTTCAAAAGCGCCGTCGCATTCCTTGATGGATAAAGTTAAAAGCTGGTTTATGCCAACACCGATTGCCCAGTTTGCTACGTTAACCTTGGTTTTTGTGCTTGGCTTTAATTTAAATCAAACACCGAATAATGAAAAAAATAGTGCAGCCTACAGTGGCTTACAAGAAGACATATCATCGTTAACAACAGTGCTTGCTATGTCTATGTTGCAAAAAGACTCGGCCAGTGAACGTCTTTCAGGTGTTGCTTATAGTCGGCAAACTGATTTATCAAATCCGCTACTTGTTGAACAACTTATTAAGCTATTAGCGCGAGATAAATCAACCTCGGTACGACTAGCCGTAATCAATAGCCTAGGCGAATTAAAGTTTTTTGGCTCATTCGAGCAACAACTTCTCACGTTGGCCACGAAGGAAGAAAATTTATTAGTACAAATAGAGTTATGTCGCTTGTTGCTTAACTATGGCTCAGTCGAGATAAAAGCCTTATTAACTGAGCAAGCAAATCAACAACAATTAAAACCCGAAGTACAAGAATTTATTAAAGCGCAATCAATGGCTTCATTTATTTAGTTTTATTTTTAGTTTCAAATTTAGGAGTAACCCATGAACAAATTATCAACAACCTTATCTTTAACATTAATCGCGATGTTAGCGGGCAGCATTCAATTAGCGAGCGCAGCAGAAAAAAATTATAGCTTAGCTTTATCTAAGCCTGGAGAGCCGGTTTCAATTGATATTGAAGTTTATCGAGGAAGTATTACTCTTGTTGGTTATAAAGGTGACACCATTGAAATAAGTGCAAAAACATCGCCCTTTTCAGGTAAAGATAACGACCTTAAAAAAGTGAAGGCGCCAATAAGTAATAATAACCCAACACGGTCTAACAAAGGTTTGAAGAGTGTTAAAAGCCAGTCGATGCGATTAGAGATTGAAGAAGATAATAATGACGTAGAAATTAGCAGTGAATTTTCAAATCAGCATGTTGATTTAGTGATTAAAGTGCCACAACGCTCATCGATAGAGGTGGAGTTACATAAAGGTGGCGATATTAACATTGATGGTATTAGTGGTGGTTTAGAGCTTGAAGCCTATGGCGGAATGATAATAGCAAAAAATATTTTAGGTCCAATTGTTGCTGAAACGGCGCGAACTGACATTGTGGTTAGTTTTTCTAATTTGGCCAAAACTAGCCCTTCTTCATTAACAAGCCATATGGGTAATGTTGATATTACTTTAGCAAAAAAAGTTGCCGCTAACGTCAATGTACAAACCTACCGAGGTGAAATATTTTCAGGTCTAGATAAGGACTTTGTTGTCATTGATGAAATCAAGAAAAATAAAAAAGGTCAAAAACAGAAGATTATGCTTGGTGGCATAATGCAGGCGAAAGTTAATGGTGGAGGACAAGTATTATCATTAACTAGTTATAGCGGTAACCTGTATATCCGAAAAGAAAAATAGACGTGTTGGCGATGTAATACCTGTATGCTCGCATAAATCACCCCCTACAAATAATTAATATCAAAGTATGGTTGATTGTGGCAACCCCTAAATTAATTAACGATTTTTTATTATTGGGCAGCTTTTTAGCTGCCTTTTTCGATTATATATTCCCAGTTAATCCCTTTAATTCAAATTAAATGTTTTATTCAGACAACCTTTTCATTTTTTCTACGTAGTAATAATTATCAGTTTTAATAATGTTTATTCGAAATAAACAAACAAAAGGTTTCACTATGAATATTCACTTCTGGACAAAAATAAAAGCGATAACCCCCTCGTTAATACAAAGCACTGTTATGGGTAGTATGTTATTTGTCGGACAAATATCGGGTATAAATGCAAACGAGTACAACTTTGAGCAACTAAATAACGATCAAATAACCAGTAATTACGGGATAACGCCTCAATTTGTTGAGTCTATAGCTAAGTTTGGTTTTGACCAGTTAAGCCACGGAGAACTCATTGCGTTTAAGGAGCATAATATCAATGCTTCTTATATTGAGGAAATTCAAAAAATTGGTTTAAGCAATATGAATGCTGGAGAGTTAATTGGATTTTCTGCTCATGATATTGATGCAAAATATGTTGAGGAAATAAGAAAACTAGGATTTTCAAACATAAACGCCGGTGAAGTCATCGCTTTTAAAGCCCAAGAAGTTGACCCGAAATACATTGCAGAAATCAAAGCGCTAGGATTTGATTCAATTTCATTAGGAGAGATGATAGCTTTTGATGAACATAATATTGATACGATTAAAGTTAATGAGGTTTATCAACTAGGGTTCACCAACATAAATGCAGGTGAAATGCTCGCATTTAGCATCCTCGATATTAACCAAAAATTTGTTAATAAGATGCAAAGCTTAGGTTTAACCGAAATCAACAAAAATGAAATATTGCGGCTTAAGCAATACAAGGTAGATCAGGCAGCAATCAATACTATTAAACACTATGGTTTATATAACCAACAAGCTAATAGGGTTATCGCTTTAGCTATTCTAAAGTTAGATGATAGCTTAATCCGAGAAGTTAAAGCGTTGGATATCGATAACTATTTAATGGTTGATTTTTTAGCGTCAAGAACGGGGAAGAAATATAATTCATATCATGATGTTGAAATGGATGAAGCATTGGCCAACGTTGTTTCAACAATTCACCGTCTAGAAATATAATCTGGATATCGTTTAGGAACATCATGTAAGGGTGTTACTGTATTGGATTACAGTTTTCAGCGCCGGAATCAATCATCAAATAGGAGTTAACTATGTCACTACAGAGTTTAAAAGGAAGTTGTTTGTGTAAAAAAGTGAAATACGAAATCACAGGGGAATTAACTGATGTGCTTAATTGCCATTGCTCTATGTGTCGTAAACTTCATGCTTCAGCTTTTAGAACAAGAGCAAAAATTGCCACAAAAGATTGGCACACACTTGCTGGTGCAGAGTACATTAAATTATATGAATCGTCGAAAGGTGAGCATAAGAGTTTCTGCTCTGAGTGTGGCTCTAGTTTATTTACCAAATTTGATAGTGCTCCAGAGTTACTTGGCTTTCCTTTAGGTACGTTAGATGACGATCCCAAAGTAAAAGCTACCCGACATGTCTATGTTGGCAGTAAAGCGCCATGGTACGAAATTAGTGATTCTTTGCCACAACAGATAGAGTTTGACTAACTTTATTGTACAGTTAAAATCTGGTTGTGCTGCCATCTAATGTATTGATATTATTAGTAATGACATTTGTTACGGCTTAGTTAATTATTTTATTGGTGCGGCTGCCAGTTTCCAACTTAGTTTAACTGCGACAAGCCATTTTTATCAGTTCATCTTAAGTAAAAAATCGATAAACGTCTGTGTTAACAAGTTGTGCTGGTATTCTTTGTTGGTCACTAAAGAAAAACGACGTGATAAATTTAATGGTGATTTCAATGCCACCAAACCACCATTATTTAACTCTTCAGCAATAGATAGTTGTGATAAACAACCCAAACCTAAACCGGCTTTCACTGATTCTTTAATGGCACTTTGCCTAGTCAGTTCTATGCCTAAATTAATTTGAGCACCTACTTGTTCAATGGCGGCATCAAAAATTGCTCGTGTACCAGAGCCGTGTTCACGTAATATCCAAGTTTGTTGTTGCAGTTGCTCAAGGCTGATGACTGCCTTTGTTGCTAATGGATGATTAGGTGGACAAAAAACCTGTAATTTGTCTGCTTGCCATGGGGTGATTTGTAAGTGCCTATGCACTGTGGGGCCTTCTATCAAACCAATAGATGCTTTGCCTTTGTCTAAATGGTCGATAACCATCTGGGTATTACCTATGTGTATCTCGGGTGCTACTTCAGGGTAAATTTTAACAAATTTAGCAATTAATTTAGGTAGTAAATAAGTTGCTATGGTGGCGCTGGCGACAATACGCAAGACACCACTCATGGTATTTAAATTAGCGAGTTTTAAGCTATCTAGTAAATCGGCTATTTGACGAACTTTGGGCAGAGCCTTTACACCATTTTCTGTGATCAATAAATCTCGACCAACCCGTTCAAAAAGCGGATAACCTAAACTCTGTTCTAACTCTTTCAATGCTTGACTGGCCGCCGATTGGCTCAAAGCAAGTTCATCAGCGGCTTTAGTAAGTTTACCTAAACGTGCCGTAGCCTCAAATAGTTGCAATCTCTTTATTGAAATACTCATCTACCCGCCAACCTTTGATAATAGATTATTGTTCGGTTTTTTGAATACTATACATTAAATGTATCCATTATTCTTATTAATGGTGTTGCGATATATTATATTCCATAAAGTGATTAATGATTTAGTTACTAGTACATTGAATATTAGAAAAGAGGTGCATTATGCCAACTTATATAACTCTACCAATCATTGCCTTATTGGCAATTGCTCTAGCAAGTATTCCTCAAGTATCAGCTTTTGGTTTAAGTGCGTTACCGTTAGCTATTTTATTAGGCATGTTTTATGGCCATTTTTCATTAAGAGTGGAAGATAAAAAAGACCATCAGTTTGCACATTTTTGTAAACAAAAAATGCTCAGGTTAGGCATTATATTATTTGGCTTCGGTTTGAGTTTTCAGCAAATTATCGCGGTTGGTTGGCAAGCAGTGTTTATTGATCTTATTGTGATTATTACCATCTTCACTGTTGGTACTTTTGTCGGCATTAAGGTGTTTAAGTTACATCGTGATGTCGCAATATTAACTGCCGCAGGCAGTGCTATTTGTGGTGCTGCCGCTATTTTAGCAACTGAGTCTGTACTTAAACCAAAACAAGAACATATTACCGTTGCCATTGCTACTGTAGTGCTATTTGGCACACTTGCTATGTTTAGTTACCCATTTATCTATCAATGGGTCGCGATGAACGACCAGTCTTTTGGTATATATATTGGTAGTACTGCCCATGAAGTTGCTCAAGCGGTTGCTGCCGGGCAAAGTATCAATGTTGAAACTATGCAAACGGCGGTGGTGGTAAAACTCATTCGTGTGATGATGTTGGCACCATTCATAATTATGCTGAGTATTGTCTTAACGCGTTTAAATCGTAGTAGTGACAGCGATAAAAAGGAAAAAGGTCGTCTTGTTATGCCTTGGTTTGTGCTTGGTTTTATGGTTACGGCTATGCTCAATAGCGTTTTTGTTTTACCTGAAATGCTTAAAACAACTTTGAGCTTTGCTAGTCAATTTTCATTAGCAATGGCTATGGCAGCATTGGGTGCACATACTCGCTGGACGACAATTAAAGCAGCTGGCCCTAAACCGTTATTATTAGCTTTATTACTCTTCATCATATTAATATTAGGTGGATTTTTCTTAACAGCTTGGTTAACTTAAGGCTTTGCTGAATATAAAAGTCATTAATTGAAAATAAATTTAAACCTTTTATAACTTGTTTGCATCTCATATTAAAACGATTAAAAACTAATAAAGATAAATGGAGATTACCCAATGTTAAACATACAAAAATCATTTAAGTACGCGCCGATAGCACTTTTGTTAATGGCTGGTGGCTTGCAAGCGAAAACTATCAATAAAGAATTTACAGTTGCCAATGGTGGTTTATTGAAAGTTACTACAGATGTCGGCGCTATTGATATTGAAACCCATGCAAAAGAAACGGTATTGATTGAAGTAGAAATTAGCGGAAAAAATGAAGATGATATGACAGTTACTTTAAAAAAGAGTGGTGACAATGTCAGTATCAAAGGTGATTTTGATCGCAGTGGTTTTGGTAGCAGTAAGATAAGAGTCACTTATAAGGTAACCCTGCCAGAAACTTATAACATTGATCTTAATACCAGCGGAGGCTCTATTGAAATTGAAAACCTCACCGGAAAAGTTGACGCATACACTTCAGGCGGTTCAATATCGTTAGAAGATTTGCAAGGGGATGTAAATATTAAAACCTCGGGTGGTAGTTTAGACTTGGATAACATCATTGGCAGAATTAATGCAAAAACTTCTGGTGGTAACATTGAGTTAAAATTATCTAAAAATCCAACTAAAGATAGTAAGTTAAAAACTTCTGGTGGCTCTATTACCGCTTATTTAGCTAAAGATGTAGCAGTAAACCTTACTGCTAAAACCAGTGGTGGTCGTGTTAGCAGTGAGTTTGCCGTAGATGGTGAGATCAGCAAACGTAAAATTGAAGGCACTATCAATGGTGGTGGTCCTGAACTGGTATTAAAAACCAGTGGTGGTAGTGTCCGCGTTAAAGAAATATAAGTTCAATCTCGTAGCAGTTAAGTTGCTAGTATTACGCTAATATCAAATAAGAAAGAAAAGTGTAACAAGCGATTGTTACGCTTTTTTTGTATCTATTATCCAGTAAGTTTTTATAAACTAGATCAATTATTTAATCACTAATTGTGATATACCTTGAGGTAAGCTTTTGATGATAGGTGAAAGATGAATATTGAACACGGCGAGGTGACGATTAAAGTCATTGATAATATAATTCTTGTGCGATCTATCGGTGCTTTTAATGAATACGGAGCACAGAAATATACTAACTGCATAAGAGATGCTGTTGATGACTTACAGGATAAAAGTTTTTCAATTCTCACTAATAACTTAGAGTTCTTAGGGGGCACCCCTGAAGCTTATCAGGAATTGGAAAGTTATAATGTTTGGTTGAATCAGCAAAAGCTCATCGCCAAAGCCATGGTTATCACCTCAAGCACAATGTTAGACGTTATTAATATGTTGTCACCCTCCAGAGCATCGCAACAAACCAAAAGTTTTAATAATGAAAAAGATGCGATGAATTGGCTAAAAAGCTTAAATTAATATTTCTTATCTTCAAATACGGGTATTGCCAAGTTGCTTCATATTGTTCTTTGTGGACTAGCGCTTAATAAACTTACGCTAGCCCAAGCAATTTACAATACCTTTGCATACTCGCTAAGTAAGAAGTCAGTATAAGCAATATCACCGCGATAACGTGATAAATGGGTAGTATCTCGATACATATCCGCATTAACCTCTTTGATATCTTGATGGTTATTTATCTTGATACCCGTAGCCTGTTCAATTTGTTTTATTGCCTGTGCTAAGCGCATCTTTGCTTCAGGCGTATAATGAATGTAACGACTATTTTTTGGTAACATAACCACTTCAACTTTGTCGGAAAAACGTTGAAAGTTTTTCACTATGCCGATAAAGCTCTCGACCAAAAAGGGTTCGAAATGTAGCTCTTCAATATCAGCAGACCGAATACGGCTTAAACGATCATTTTTCATCTGCGCATCGGTTTGTGTAGCGGCATAATAATCATCAAAAATTGCCAGTGTCTCGGCAGAACGCTCCTGTGGAATAGTGCCTGCGCCTTGCCAAGGGTAGTACCAATCTGAGCCATCATAGTCAGGGTATTCTTTTTCGAATAACTCACCTAATTCTTTACCTAAACTTCTACGGGCAGCAATAGTCTCTTTATCATCTTTAAATCTTTGCCCACGTTCGGGTGGAAAAATTTCGCGAGAGTAATAGCTGGTGACCATTTCAGCGGAGACATGATTACGGATATATTTAATGTTAAATAAGTGAATGCCTCGGCTTAGATCTTCTTGTAAAATCTGCCATAACTCTGCATCGTTAGACAACATAGTAATAAATGAATCTAAAGAAAATTTAGCTCTGTTCCAACGTGTGCTGGTGGTTTGAAAAGGGTTAAACTCAATCAAGGCCAATTTCAGCTTTCTATCTTTTTCAATAAACTGCTCGGCAATACGTCTTGATAATAAGTCTTGATAGTAGGGGTTTAAGCCGCCAAAACCAAAATTAAATGAGCTAATGTCTTTGCCCATTTTTTGTAGGTCACGATCAAATTTTCGTGGAGAAAATCCGGCGCGAGTCATAGATGAACCGTAAAACATTACCAAATCATTGGGCTCGGCGATAATTTTTGGTACAGCTGCTTGTGCTTGTAATACCCGCCCTAAAATACCTTGTTTATTAGCGCCGTTGGCATCGAGAAACAGGCGCACTAAACCCATAGCTACCATCATGCCCAGTACAATGGCTAAGGTTATTTTGATAAATACCTGCCTATCTTCAGCGTGGGCAAGAGTTTGAGCTGAAGATGCCTGCTCATCAGTGGTTATTGATGTATCCATATTTTTTATGCCTTTTTCATTAAAACTGGAAGTAGATAAATTCATTACTTGGTTCTCCTATTAATAAACAAAGGGCTTGGCCTAAAATAATTAGCAACCAAAACTGCCCGTTTTTATTTTCCAATTTGTCCGCTGATTTAATAACAAAGTAGTCCATGACATGCATTAGTAGTACCCACACTGATGTTAAGATAAATATGGTCCAAGCATTTGCACCTAACTCACTGGCGCTGCCAAAGGTATGTAAATTGCCGATAATGGTTATCGCGCTATTAATGTCGGTTGCCCTAAAAAATACCCAACCAATAAGAATTAAATAGAAGGTAATAGCCCACTTAAAAAAGCTGACGACTAAAGTATTGCTGTTATTAAAACGGTCGAATATTTTCAAGTTAGCCAGGTAATGGGTCAGGGTAATAATTGCGCCATGAAACGCACCCCAAGCAACAAATGTCCAAGCCGCGCCATGCCATAAACCGCCTAATAACATGGTTAAAAATACATTACGGGTACGGTTATTATTTCTATTGCCACCTAAGGATATGTATAAATAATCCTTTAACCAGCTTGATAAAGATATATGCCATCTGCGCCAGAAATCGACTGGAGATTTAGCAAAGTACGGCACTCTAAAGTTGAGCGGAATATTAAAACCGAGCAATATAGCTAAACCAATGGCCATGTCGGTATAACCTGAAAAATCACCATAGATTTGTCCGGCAAAAGCCAGTACACCAGTCCACATTTCTAAGGTGCTTAACGACTCTTGTGCGGCAAAAGCTTTATCTGCGGGAATAGCTAAAATATCCGCGCCAGTTTTTTTGATTAAGCCAACAGTAATTAATAAAAAACCGTGTTTGGCTTCTAGCCACTTAGGCATAGATATCGCGTGCATCTGCGGCAAAATATGTTTGGCTCTAAGAATGGGGCCAGCGACTAATTGTGGGAAAAAAGACAACGCGGCGACAAATTCAACTAGGCCTTTACGTGGTTTCATATCACCACGATAAACATCTATGGTGTAACTCATACTTTGGAAGGTGTAAAAAGAAATACCAACCGGCAGTACCCAAGAAAGCGTAGTAAACGATGCTTGATAGCCCAAGACTGATAGTAAATCAGCAACGGATTCTATGGCAAAGTCGGCATATTTAAAGGTCGCTAAAATACCTAAGTTAATTACCAGTGATAAGATCAGCCAGCGCTTTTTGTTTCGTTGGCCTGAGCTATTGAAAATGGCCTGAGCGATAAAGTAATCAGCGATACCACTACCGACTAATAACGGAATAAAGCTGTAATTCCAAGCGCCGTAAAATACTAAACTACTGACTAACAGCAGGTAAATTTTAGGGGGTTGCTTTAAAAAGGCAAAACCATAAAATAAGATAAATATACAAAAGAACCAGAAAAATATAGGAGTATTAAATATCATTGTGGCCTCCTGTTTTCTGCTCTACAGCGTAGTTGTTAGCTAATAAACTCATGTTGTTCTCTTTTTTAAAGACGAGTCTATCGAGCCTAAGGCCTACATTTTTAAAATGATTGGCGTGGATTAGGGAAAGTACGTAGCTCGTCTTTACGTTAAATGATTAAGTGGCTTTGAGTTCTATCGTCTCAATTTATATGAAGTGATTTCGGGCAATGTGGTTAGCATTGTTATGGAAAACTTATTCAATGGCACCGTTTTCAATAAGGAAGTTAGTTATTTCGCTGTTACGTGACATGTTCAGCGGTGAACGAATTTTAAGACCGTCAGAGAAACCTGTTTTTACCGACAAGTTAACATCTGCACCGTGGTTAACAAGTAACTGAGTCATCTCAAAATAACCTCTTCTAGTGGCATTAATTAAAGGTGTTTCATCACCTCTTACGATACCATTTATATTTGCGCCATTATCAATAAGTAATTGCGCTAGGGTGATATTGTTAGTCATGGCTGCGGTAATTAATGGGTTACCATCACCTTGTGATGATTGATTAACATTGGCGCCTAAATTAATTAGTGCTTGCACCATTTCACGGTTATCTTGCTTGACGGCAATAATCAATGCAGTGCCATCACCAATGGCTGGTGTATTAATATCAACACCTCGGCTTTGTAAATGCTCAATAGTAATAATATCATTTTGCATTACCGCAGCAATTAATTGCTCACCTTGTGCAGATGGCAGTAATGAATAATGTTGAGCATTTTGTCGTGTATCATTGATGCTGATTTTTGGTACAAATGCCTGTGAAACTTTAATCGTCAATACTGATAAACCTAAGCAGACACCAATAATTGTTAACATGCTTGGTGTTTTCAGCCTTTTACTTTTAAGCACTGTGCTAACGCGATTGTTCAATTCTTTCTTCTGGCTAAATAATCCCATGGCTAATACGCTCCGTTGTTGGGTAATCATTAATTTTGCACAATCAATCAGTGATTGGGCATATTGTTTGTTATTGTTCAGTTGTTTTACGGCTCGTAAATCACAAGCCAATTCTCTATCGATATGTATTTTGTTATTAAGTAAACGAATCACTGGACTCCACCAAAACAGCACAGCAATAAACTCTTGAAAATGACTAAACCAAATATCATTCCGTTGAATATGAGCAAGCTCGTGCAATACTATTGGCGCTAATTGCTCGCTACTCAGTTGCTGAAGAATATTTGCCGGTAAAATTATTTTCGGTGACCTGAGGCCAACTACCATAGGCGAGCTAACTTGGGTTGAGGTAAATATTTCAACATCAGCATCAACTACAAGCTTTTGAATATTATCTTGCGGCACAGCTTTACAGCTTTTTATCAGGTTTCTAGTGCGCCAAAACGAGCCAAACACCATCAGGCTGCGCCATAAACTGCCAATAACCCAAACCACAACAAGAGCCGTTAATATTCCACTAAATTGAAAAACAATTTCACTGGGCATGTGCCATAAGGTTTGCTCCTGTAATGGCGCAACAACATTTTCTATGTTCGATTGAACTGCACTCTGATTAATCACAGTGCTTGCTGGTGTCGATGTTAGCTTGGCCGCTACAGGTAACGCTGACGTTGTTGAAAGCAATGTTAACGGCACTAACGTTGAGGTGATAAAAGCAGTCATTAATACCCAGCTACGCATTTCTGCACTGGTTTTTAGCACTTTATTTAGTACTAAAAGAGTCAGTATCAGTAAGCCACCAATGACAATATGGTGTAATGCTAATGTGGTTAACAGTGTGTATTGAGCGATCATATTGACGTACCTTTATCTTTTATTTTCTGTCTTTATTTTTTGTTTTAACCTACAGCTAAAAATCTCAGCGCAGCTAATCGTCGCTGCGATCAATTTCTTTTTGCAATGCGGCTAAATCATCCAACTCAATATCTGTTTCTTGCATTAAATGTTGCGCCAGTACTTCTGGCGAACCACCAAAGAACTTATTAAGTAGAGAAGTCAGTGCACCTTTTCGAGCATCTTTCTGCGTTATTTTAGGGGTATAAATAAATGCTTTACCTTCCTTGTGAAAATCAGCATAACCTTTGTCCGCCAAAATTTTACACATGGTTTGCACCGTGGTGTAAGCAGTCGTTTTTTCTTCGCTAAGTGTATCGGTTATTTCTCGTACCGAGGCTTGCTCTTTTTTCCAAAGAATTTCCATGATGCTTTGTTCACTATCGGTGAGTTGAGTCGATTTTTTACGTGCCATTTTTCTTCCTACTAATTAATTAGTTTTAAATACTATAGCGGCTGGTTAATTTTTTATCAACTAATTAATTAGTTTTTAGAAGTGCAGTAGTTAAATTGTAGTGAGAAAATAAAATGTTAAATCGTTTTATGGCACTGAAAGTATTGGTTTAGCTGTCATGTTTTATGACTTGAGCACGTCCATAATGGCGATAAATTAATATTTTAAACAAGGTAAAAGGACATATAGCTGCCATCTTTGGGTAAAAAGGCTATGAAAATTGCTTAATTAGTCAGATATTCTATTTTTACTATAAGTATAAGAAAATAATTAGCTTTATATACAGAGCAAATAGGAGGGAATTTATGACTGAAGGGGAAAGGTATCTTAACGTTATGAACTCAGTAAAATTGTTATTAATAGCTTGCTTACTCGGCGCATCATTTTTTACTAAAGTTAGTCTCGCGTCAGATTATTATTTGAATGAAGTTGCTGAATTTACTTTTGGTGAAAGCACAGAACATCAATGGCTTGCTCCACTGCCAAACCCACTTAAAAACAAGCAATACTTTATTGGCAGCCAACTTGGAGACATTTTTTTAATTACCGGAGATACCATATTATCAGAGCCGATATTAGACTTAAGCCGGTCATTACAATTATTCAAAAAAGTAAAGTTAACTGCTTTGGCTGTGCACCCAAACTTTAAATTTTCAGATCGTTCAGGCTATGCAACACTGTATACCGCCCATACTGAAGGCTTTAATAAAAAAAATAACTTAAGCAGGTTGAAGCCTTTAAATAGTGATATAAATTATAAGTATGATGCTGTGATCACGCAGTGGCGCTACGATCACAATCAACAGAAAGTTTTTATTAGCTCTCAACGCGAAGTCCTTCGACTTGCACTGCCTGATAATAGTATTTCCATCACTCAATTGGCATTTAACCCCAGCTCAAAACCTTGGCAAGAAGACTATGGTTTGCTTTATATTGCTTTAAGTAACAGCGAAAAAATAGCATCAGAATCATTATATTCGGGTGCTATTTTACGCATAAATCCGGATAAAGAATCATCCGAAAGTGACCCGTCACAAGAAAATAATTCCGCTGTAATAGCTACTGAAGCACTAAGTGAAGTTTTAGATGAGGTGATTTTCTTACAGGGAGGGCAAAAAATATTTCAGTTTTTTTGGCCTGAAAAGTATCCGGATAAACTGCTAGTAGCACATGAATATAATTTACAGCGACACTTTTCTTTGGCAGCTAAAGGGCAAGATTGGCGAAAACAGTTACCCAGTTTTGTTGCAAGGCAGAACGACATACCAGCATATGCTATCACTGGAGTACTCTATCAAGGCAGTGAGTTCAGTCATTTATATGGCAAGCTACTTAGCATACAAAAAAAAGGTGGCGCTTGGCATCTTACTGCTATGTCATTGGCCCAGCAAAAAGGTAAGCAGTTACCTGCGCAGATAATCTGGTCAATTGATCCATCATTAATAAGTAGTCTTAGCCAAATTAGCTTGCATACTACCCATCATGGCGAGCCAGTATTATTCAACCATAGTGATAATTTATTGTACGCATTAACGTCGAATCAAGTAAAATCAGCCGAAATAAAAAATAAAAATAAAATCGAAATTAATACTTATTACTTTGCCAAAAAAATTGCTCAACAAATAAGTATTGGCCGGGTTTTATTAGTGATAATGCTCTTTATCATTTGGTTTTTAGTAAAATCACAGTTAAAGTCCAATTCCCCCTCTCTAAAAGGGGTATTAGATAATCAGTTAACTTCTTTTAAATTCAATGAACTAGAGCAGAGTGTATCTTTATTTCGCCATCATAATCAAAATGCTGATATTAAATTATCTCTCGCAGAAATTAAGCAAAGTGAGGTCTATTTAAATAAGGTTGTCATCATGTGCATTAATGCACAATATGGTCATGATTTTGATCATGCCCATGAAAGTGATCTGCGAAATAGTTTTTCAAAAGAACACCATGATCAAATGAAGAGTGAAGAAACTCGTCGGATAGAATTACATCTTATTGATAAAATGGATAATGAGTACGCAATTTGTTTGTACTTACGTCAAGGAAATCAGCGAGCGACCAAGTGTAACTATGATCAAGTTATTGAAGACTTAGTTGATTGGTGCTGGCTATTATCTAAATGTATTAACCCGCAAAATGATTAACAGACTAAAAATTAGCCTGTTATTTTTATAAATCAGCTCATTAGCAAGGGCAGGGTTATCGTCGCAACGGCACCTGTTAAGCATGTTAAGTCTACTAAATCAGTTCGGTTAGTCAGAGTTAATTCCCCCTGATGGTTGCTAATTATTTGTCTACTTAATGCTAAACCAATACCTGAGCCAGTCTCTTTAGTGGTATAAAAAGGCACAAATAAGTTGGCAGAATTAGCTATGCCACAGCCTTGATCAAATACTTTGATGATCACTTTCTGCTCGGTTTTAAACACCTGTACTTCAATTGCTTGGTTAGGTTTTGATTCTTGAGTTAAGTCATTATTTGGCTTAGTTTTTGAAAGCTGCGCTTCTTTGCCGTTCTTAATCAAATTCAGCAATACCTGCTCAAGTTGGCCTTTATCGGCTTTGATGATTAATGTGCTAGAAAGTTTAACTGTCACTTGCTGTACTAAACTGGCAATGCTTTGTAATAGTTCAGTTAAGTCAAACTGTTGAATATTAGGCAAGGGCAATTTGGCTAAATTTGAGTAGCTATCAATAAAGGCTAATAGGTTGTTGCTGCGATTATCAATAATCTTAATAGCTTGTTGGCATTGCTCTGCTGTTAGATCTGGCATTTCCAATAGATTTTGGCTCAATGCCGAAATAGGTGTTAAAGAATTACGCACTTCATGGTTGAGAATACGAATAATGTTTTGCCAAGCTTGCTGCTCGTTTTTCTGTAACTCTTGGCTAATATTATTGAGCATTAATAGTTGGTAATTGTTGTTGTTTTCTTTAAATTCACTTTGTCTTATTTGCCACTTATTGCCCATGTTAAGTGGATTTTTGTCATCGAAACGCCAAAAAGAATTCTCCTTCACTAAACCAAGTTTTGTCGCAGGACTTTGTTTTAGTGTTTGCCAAGGAACCGAAAAAAGCTGGCTTACTGCGGGGTTGGCATGTTGTAGATGATCTTTGTTATCTAAAATTAATACCGGAGATTCTAGTTGTTCAATTAAGCCATAAAGTAAAAACATTTGTTGGTCATAGCGGCTTTTGTTTACTTGCAAACTTTGACTAAGGCTGGACAATTCATTGAATAATTTAGCGACAATACCTTGGCTAAAAGGGGACTTAGCTCGGAGGCTATAATCTTCCATTTTTAGTGCTTCGGTTAAGCTGGTTAAGCTGTAATAAGGGGTGATAACTAATCGATAGAGCGCTATCACTAAACAGCTGTAAATGATGGCAAGAAGCAAACCTACTGTCGACCAACCGAGCAAGTGGAAATCAAAGCTAATGCCCATGGCAATAAACAGCATTAAGGTTGGCAATAAACTGGCGATAATAAGCCAGCTAAAGTGGCGCTCTAAGCTAACATCTTTAATCAATTTGATACTTCTCCATTCATTTATTTATATACCCAAGCCACTTCAATATGCTCGTTTCAGGACGCCTGAGCGGTTCATGTTCAAGGCGTGTATTTCATTAATGGTTGTTCCCTTAATTAACTACACAACGATGAATATGATTTGCTCAGACGTCCCAAAATGGCTGGCTTAGAAATGCTTTACGCTACGTTATTGACTTCGACAATAGAATAACTATTCTCTTCAATCAATACCTTGCCTAAAGACGTTTCTATTTCCAGCTGAATCCTGCATCTTGAGGTGACTTAGGTATAGATGCGCTTTAAACTAACCTTTAAGTTAATTTGCTCTTTATCTTATCGTTTAATCTATAGCCATCATACCTCAAAGAAATTTTAACCAGTCAGGTAAAAATCTCATGCCAGGTTCTGATTTTTGCATAGCGTGAATAACCTCCTGTGGTGAAGGTACGTAGTAGATCAAAGCGGCACTGAGTGATAAAAAAAACGCACAGGTCCAGGGATAACTGATATCCATGGGTTTAATGGCACTGCCAAAAGAACGTTTAATACTGATATTCATTAAATCGACACTGTAGATTTCATCTAAAACTAGGTGGGTTAACATACCTAAAAAAGTAAAAGTTCCAGCAGCCCAGGAAAAAAAATCACTGAGTTTTAAAAAATGACATGTCGCTACGCTTAGCAAAGAAAACAATACACAGGCCAGTAAAGAATGATAATTTCCTCTGTGTACGGTAAGACGCTCAAATAAAGCCCTTACGCAATATTGGTTGAAAAGAAATACAGCGGCCGCTGCCAGCCATAATTCAAGTACAGAGACCTGATTATAAATAAAAATGACGGTGATAAAGCTAAATATTACACTGATCAAAGTAAAAATAATGGTTAATGCATGGGAGTTATCTGAATCTATATCGGGTAAAAATCCACCAAAGCTGCCTATTAGTGCCAAATATAACGCTTCAAGCGGGCTGATAAGTAAAGTCGACAATAACGCCGTCGCTGACAAACTGCTTATGCACACGCCAGAGGTAAAATGTGTTTGAAAGTTTGCCAAAGTAAATGACTCAAAAATAAAAAGAAGCAGTGTAATTTCAGTTTGATCTAATTGCTATCAACAAGCTGAACTTATTAAAAAATAATCACACGATATACAGCCACTTTACCCAAAAATTAATCAGCCGAGTAAGGCGTTTCCCCTCTTCTGAGGTAATAAATACCAGTAACATTGATATTCACAGCTTCAATGCCTCTGTCTTGATATTATTGTAATGCTTGTTTAATCAAGACTTGTTCTATAAGAGTACATAGTGTTTCTTTTATTTCTGATTTTTATCATCTAAAAAGTCCTGAGCTAACGGTAATTTTTATGCTATTCCCTAGTGCATCTAATGATCACTATCGTTTATCAGCCCCTTAGTTAACTTATGGTATCTAAAATTGAGATCAAGAGACTGTATTCTTGCGATAGAGTCTCTATTACTTAATGTAGTAACTATTTCATCGACGGGTAATACTTGGGGGGAGATTTTCAGTACCGTTTTAATTAACGTGTTTTTAAATTAACCTTTTGAATCAATTTGATATTTTTCTAATCGACGATAAATCGCGTTCTTTCCTAAACCCAATAATTCACCCGCTTCAATAACTCTGCCTTGAGATTTTTGCAGCGCTTGTTTAATTAATTGCTGCTCGGCCTCATCTATGGTCATAAAGGGTATCTCACTATTATTAGTGCCATTATTGCCAAGCGCTAGTTGATCAGTTAAACCAGTGATCTCTATTTCATCAGTGTCGCTCAATAATACCGCGCGTTCAATAACATGACTCAGCTCACGAATATTGCCCGGCCAGTCGTATTGACATAAGGCTTTTTTGGCTTGCTCAGATAGGAATAAATCAGACTTGTTATATTTTTGGCTTTTCTGAGCTAAAAAGTGCTCGGCTAACGGTAAAATATCTTCTGTTCTTTTTCGCAGTGGCGGAATATCAAGCACGATAGTATTGATTCGATAATATAGATCTTGGCGAAAGTCACCTTGAGCAATAGCTTGTTGGAAGTCGATATTACTAGCGGCGATTAACCTGACTTGTGCTTGTAAGGTTTTACTTGAGCCAACGGGCTCAAATTGACCCGACTCAAGTACACGTAATAATTTGGGTTGTAGATTTAGCGGAATGGTACCAATTTCATCGAGAAATAAACTACCCGATTGTGCAGCTTCAAAACGGCCCATACGGTCTTTTTTTGCATCGGTAAACGCGCCCTTGGTATGACCAAAAAGTTCACTTTCAAACAGCGTTTCAGGAATAGCGCCCATATTCACAGTAACGTAACTTTCATTACTGCGCGCCGAATGTTGATGAATGAAATTTGCCAACATACTTTTTCCGGTACCATTTTCACCGGTAATTAAAATTGGTGTATCAGTTATTGCCAGCTTTTTAGCCTGAGTAAGTACTAACTGCATGGCGGCGGATTCACCAAGCATAAATACATCGTTGTTTGGACGTTGAGCTTTGAGGCGTTTGTTTTCTAGTTGTACAGAGCCTAATTGAAATTGCTGTTCAATTATTCGCACTAAGCGCTGATTTTTCCAGGGCTTTTCAATAAAGTCTTTAGCGCCGAGTTTAATGGCCTCAACGGCAATTTCTACCGTAGACCAGGCAGTCATAACAATAACCGGAAAATGATGGTTTTTATCTTTTAAAGTTTTCAGCATATCCAAGCCCTCCTTGCCGGACGTGGTATCGTACTGAAAATTCATATCGAGCAGCATTAAATCTACACTCTGCTCAGCGATAACTTCAAGCGCGTGCAGAGGAGATTCGGCTTCAATGACATTAAAGCCGTAATTTTCTAAAATAAATTTAGCGGATAGTCGCAAGTCACTTTGATCATCAACTACAATTATTGTTTTTTTCATCTTGCTGTTTCTTCTTTTAATGCTGTGTTCCATATTGCTGTTATGTATATCGCAATAAGCTAATTTAACAGTTGTCTTGCTAAAGTGATAAGAGTGATCTTCACTAGCAAAACGCTACAGGATATGATTCATAACACTATGCCTAAGGCAAAATGTGTTTATAGAGTTTAGCGGATAGAATTATGTATCTTGTACGTTTCTTAGCAATATTAAACTACAACTAGGATAATTCAAAGAGCCAGTGCAACAACTTATCGTTTTAGAATATAAGGCTTCGCTGACTGCTTGAAGTATCCGAAGACTCTTTTAGCTAACGTTGTTAGCTAAAAGAGCTTTTAATGCGAAATTGTATATTTAAGAGTCTTATCACTCCCTATTAGGGTGATTTTCACTGACTAACGACTGTCTATTCTGTAACGGCGGTTAATGTTTTATCACTGTAAGCGGATATTTTATAAAGGCCTATTGTCCAATTACCTGGTTTGGGGTTTTCAATCAAACATTCTTGTGAATGGTCGTTGATTGTCGCCATGCAATCGTATTTTTTACGTGAAATACTTTCGCCTTCACGAAGGTAAAGAATGGCTTCACCCTCACCACCCTGTAAAATAATATTAAGTGAGCTAACACCTTCTTCAACGGTATAAGAAAAACGCTGCCATTTACTTTCTGCTGATGCCATGCCTTGCTCTATGATGGTTGTTTGAGCTTCAGCTTCACCTAGATCGGTAATAGTGGTGCCATCTAAATCAATTACAGCGATAAGAGGAGAGTGATCAGAGGCTGTTGCATCAAGATCATAAAAGGCTTCTTTTACGGTTAACTCATTTGATGCAAAAATATGATCAATGCCGCGAGCTGGCCTTCTATTTTTATTGCTTTCAACATTCAGCGCTAACCATGTATCGGAATAGCCGCCATCAACAATGGTTTTAATTGCTGGGTCTGTTAAGTCTCCATATTCAAAATCACCTACTAGGATTGGTGAAGCATTATATGTTTGACGTAAAATTTCACCTTGTTCAACAGATTTTGTCGACATATGCACAAAAACACGGTGTAACAGCTCTTCAAAGTAAGCTTTTTTTACCGGATCTTCTGGTGCGCCGTGTTCTGCTTCAGGGTAGGTTTCGTAGTGAGTATTCATAACTGAGTAGCGTTTACCATCAGTATCTTCGACAACTACCCAAGTTACATAACGGATCTCAACAAAGGTGTGAGATTTATGAAAATAATCATGTAAGTCCCATAAATCTTGCCATTGAGCCTCTGTTATTTCATCAGTGAAATCTAAAATTAGACTACCATTGGCGACTACAGTGAAACGATCAGTGTTTACTACTATTGGTGCACAGTTACGATGGCCAAATTCTTGATTCCACCGAAAAAATTGCCATTTATCATCAGAAAATTCACGTTCAAGACCTGACTGTTGATCATCAGTACCTCTACGCCTAAGCGATGGTAATACTTCTTGAAAGGCGATGATGTCGGGGTCATGAGCGAGTACTTCTCGCGCTACATCGTCCATACGTGTTTCCCAATTACTGCCCGACAATGCATTATAACTAACAATTTTAACTTCTTTTGCAATTGCAACGGTTGAGAATACAAGTGGGCAAGACAGTGCTATAGAGTAGAGAATTGCCTGACCGGTTTTTTTAATCGATAACATTATTTACTTCCTTATTTATTGTTTTCATAAAGGTTATTTATTTCTCAATTTAATGTATTTTTACTTTCATATTGAATACAGCCCTTCGGTATTTTTGACGAAGTGAAGCATTTTAATGGCGAAGTTAACATTTTTTTAACATGGTGTTCGGGGCTAAATATATCAAATTGAGATTGGTTAACCTATTGAAGTAATTGTAATTATCTTGTTAGATGATATCAAATTATGGAGAGGTAAATTAGATGATGTTACGTGATGTTACGTGATGTTAAATAATGAATGGTCACAATTTAGAGTTACCTCGAAGGAAAGTCTAAATACCGAGTATATGAATGGATTTTTTCTTGCAGCAAGCTATCTCTTAGAGTTTTTGTCAGCTTAATGGTATAAACAAAAATACTGAGCTGAACTTGATAGAAATAGCTTATAGCATTTTCAATTAAAGGGGTTACTTTTTGATAAAGATAATATCCTTGATTGGTTTTCCATTTGCTGACCATGTTTGATGGTGATGATTGTTGAGAGTCACTTCGAGTTTATTAGTATTCAAAAGCAGAGCGTTTTCAGGCACATGAAAACTATTACCATAAATACGCATTACCTTTGTATCGTTAATATAAAGGTGTGCATGACCATTCACTATATTAGTTGAGTGAACATTATCAGTGTTATTAGGTGATTCGAGCAGATAATTTTTGACTTCTAGCTTAATGTTATAACCATTGACTGCATCTTTCTCTGAATAAATATCAATTGAAGGTACCTTTTTGATCGATGGTAGTTCAATAAGTTGGCTATGGTTGCTGTGTGTATGTGGATCGGTATGCGCTGAAGTAGTACAAATAAATGATACCGCAAGCGTAGTAATAACTAGTTTAAGCTTTTTCATAATTAAGTTTTTTATTGAGAAGGGGTTATTAGAAATTAATTTTACCATCTTGATAAGCAGGAATGTGCTTATTATTTAGCTAACCTCATAATAAGGATAAAAAATTATATTCATAGTGCTTAAAACTCGCGTAAATCCTTTGTTGAGTCGTAATAAATTGTTGGATTTTTAATAAAATTGTGCAGTAAATACTGTTTACTGCGCACAATTCGTTGACTATTCGTTGACTATTCGTTGACTATTCGTTGACTATTCGTTTCTCAGTGCCTTAATGGGATCGCTAGCAATGATCTTTTTAGCAGGGAAATAACAAGCAGCTAAAGCAATGGTAATTAGTACTAATAAGCTACTTGATATCATCACCCAGTCAAAACTCAGCCATTGGTTAATATGCTGCTGTGCCCAACTATAAAGTATCACCGCTAATAGTAGGCTTAAGGAAAAACCTGCGGCAATAGGGGTAAGAGACTCACCAATGAACTCAAGTAAAATGCGTTTGCTCTTGGCGCCCAATGACATGCGGATACCTAATTCATAGCGGCGCATTTGGCTGTTGTAACTAATAACACCATAAATACCAACCGCAGCCAAGAGTAAAGCAAAAATCCCTAAGACTAAACTTAACCATAAAGTGAGTTTTTTCTGGTAAACCAGCTGCTCATGGATGTCTGAAACCGAAGTGAATTGCCATACTTTAATATCGGAAAAGTACTCATCAAGTAAATTGATAATCTGTGTTTTTGCTAAAGTATTACCGGCTTGCATTCTGATAATGAAATTTGTGCGAGAGCTCCCAAAATACATTTTCGCACCCTGACTTTTTTCATGGTTGTAAGGGTTATATACATTGTCGACCACACCAATAACTGTCCAAGTATCACCACCAGCTGAATAGACGACCTTACCGATAATGTCTTCAATCTTACCGTTACCATCACCCATGGCCGCAACTACTTTTGTCGCAGCAGTTTTACTTAAAATGATAGTATCGCTATCGTTTCTGATGTCCTGCTGATTATAGCTTCGGCCAGCAAGTATTTTTAAACCCACAGTATTAAAGTAATTGTCATCGATGGATACATAGGCGAAGTGGCCTAACTTAACATTGTCGTTATTAAAAAGTCCTGTATTGTTACTGCCACGTCTGATTGGGGCATTACTTGCGCGTGATATATTTACTACGCCATTCATTTTTTTTAGTTGCGCTAGCAAATCACGAGAAAGTTGCCTTTTACTTTCTTTTTCTGGGTAGCCTTCACCAATATCTAACCTCAGGTTATAGAGGTTTTCATCTTCAAAACCTAGGGGATGATTTAGCACCTTAAGGGCATTAGTCATTACTAAGCTAGTGACGATTAATAATAGCGTTGCTAAACAAATTTGACTGGCAACGAGTGTATTACGCACCTTGCTATTTACTTGCGCGCCAGTGCCTTTACCACTTGATTGTAATTGTGAAATTAGCTGTTTGTGGTTAATCAGTTTTAAGGTGATAACAGCAAATATCAGTGATAAAGTCAGCGTTAATGTACAGGCAAAAGCAATAGCGGTTAAATCTAATGATAGTTCAGCTAAGCGTGGTAATGCATGGCTTGCAACACTGCGTAATAACTTAATGCTCCAGCCTGCAATCACTAGGCCGATAACCATCGACGCGACACATAACAACAAGCTTTCTAACCAAATGGTAAAAAATAAATGTTTTAGTTTTGCGCCTAATGTGGCTTGAATAACTAAAGCACGTTGTCTTTGTGCTGCCCGTGAAAAAAATAAATTAACAATATTGGCACAAGCTATAAGTAGTAATACTCCAGCTCCCAGTAAAATTAATAAAGCGATGTATTTATTGTCACCTACTATGGCAACTTGTAAGTCTTGAAATTGGGCGATGATAACTTGATGTTTAGCATGACCCACACGGCCATTTTGTTGAAATATTGGGTCTACTAAGGCATTGAACTCATCGCTCACTTGGTCAATAGTTGTTGCTGGTGATAATTTTCCTATAGCCGCTGTTTGACTGTAAACATAGTTCCAAGTTTCTTCATTCTGACCATGAAAATCCCACGGTAACCAAATTTGTGAATTAGCATCATCCGTAAAGTTAGCTGGCTCAACAAAACTTGCTGCAACAACACCCACTATTTTGTATTGCTGCTCACCTAGGGTGATACTTTGACCAATAATATTGGCATCTGCCCCATATTGTTCACGCCATAACTGTTCGCTAATTAAGGCATTTGCCGTATTGCTATCAATGTTCTCTTGCTCGGTAAAACCACGGCCAAGAGCGACAGGTACACCAAGCATGTCGAAATACTCAGGGGTAACATAGCTGATTTCTGTTAATGGTTTATCGCGCAAGCTTGCTAAGATGGCACTACTGCGAAATACCAAGGCCATGCTTGTTAGGCTTTTTTGCTGTTGATACATCAATTTTTGCGCAACAAAATATTGTGAGCCAGAGTACTTTCTTTCTCCTTCTTGCAGCTCTTGTTCCATTAAAATTAAGTTCTGCGCATCAGGGTAGGGCAATGCTTTAAATATTAATAAATGGTTAAGACTAAAAGCAGCCAATAACACTCCTAAGGTAAGTGACAAGGTAAATACAGTAGTAAGTACAAAACCAGGTACGCGAGAAAGGCTAGCGGCGGTGGTTTTAATTTCGTTAATTAAAAAGCTCATACTGCCTCCTGTAAACCACTCTGGGATGAAGAATCTAGCGTCATGTTATCTAAAATTATGTTATCCAAGATAATACCGTCTAATAAATTCAATTTAATCTTGGCGTGATCAGCATATCTAGGGTCATGGGTAACCATGCAGATAGTGGTGCCTTCTTTATTAAGGTTATCTAATAAGGCCATCACTAAGTCGCCATTTTTAGAGTCTAAGTTACCGGTTGGCTCATCTACCAATAAAATACTTGGCTTGCCAACTAATGCACGGGCAATGGCAATACGCTGTTGTTGGCCACCGGAAAGCTGATTGGGTTTATGTGAACACCGATGCTGCATTTCTACTTTTTTTAAACTGCTCATCACTTGCTCGTCTACTTCTTTTGTCGATAACTTTGGTTCACGATATTTAAGGGGGAGCGCAACATTGTCATAAACGCTGATTTCATCAATTAAATTAAACGCCTGAAAAATAAAACCAATATGTAGGTTTCTAATTTCAGCTCGCTGGTCTGCGGTTAAGTTTGCTACTTGCTGGCCTTTGATTAAGTAGCTGCCATCGGTCGGCGTATCTAATAAACCTAAAATGGATAACAGTGTTGATTTACCACAGCCCGACGGACCCGAAATTGAAATGTAATCGCCCTCATATATCGCCATGTTAATATCGCGTAGCGCATGGGTTTCCATATCTATTTTAGAGTAAACTTTTTGGATGTTTTTTAGTTCGATAAGTGCTGTTTTAGTTATGTGTTTGGTCATAATTTAGTCCTTTGTAATTAATTTTACTAATCAGTTATTACTAATAAATTGTTACTAATCAGTTATTGTCAGGGTGTGGTTTGGTGACCAGCTCGAAGTATCTGAAACAATAAATTGTTCATCTTCGCTAGCACCAGAAAGTAATTCGATGTTATTACCAATAACGCGACCAAACTTCATGGTGCGTAATGTTGCGGTTTGTTGGTCGGCAAGTAAAGTAAAAACCTGCGCAGTAGAGTTAGCTTTTACGCCCACAGGATGTTTTACATAGAGAGCATTGTTTAATACACCGATTTCAATTTTACCTTCTACTTTTAACTCAGGTCTGGCATTGACTGGCAGGGCATCAGTAATATCAATATCGATAAGTACGCTACCATTAGTGATCACTGGGTCTATACGGTTTACTACGCCCCTCACCAATGCCGTACGGGTATTTATTTCGGCTTGATGGCCAATGGCAATGTCTTGCGCGTCTTGTTGCGGAATTTTCAGTTGCGCTATCATAGTTTTATTACTTGCTATCAGTGCCAGTTGTTCACCAGCCGTAACGCTTTGCCCTAAAGTAACAGGCATTGATTGTAATACCCCTTCAATATCCGCATGAATCACTAAGCCTGCTTGTAATGATTGTTTTAATGCTAAGTTGGCATCAAGTTGCTTGGCAAACTGCCCTTGTACGGCAATTTTTTCTTGATGTGCATTTTTTAAATGCGCCAATCGTTGTTGCTCAATGGTAAGTTGTTCTGCCAATTGCGTGGCGGCCAATTTGGAGCGTTTAAAGTCGATTGATGAAACTATGCCTTTTTTCGCTAAACTAGCTTGTGCTTCAACCTTTAGCTCGGCTGCAGCTAGGTTGGATTTAATTTGTACCAATATGGCTTGATGCGCTAAGTAGTCACTTTTTTGATTAATAATTAATTCACGTAAGCTAGCATGGTGTCTGGCAAGTTCCATTTGTGCATTGTTTACTTGCAGTAATAAATCAGGGTTACTTAACTTCATAATGATAGTGACTGGCGTTACTTGGGTGCCAGGTAATACCAGAATTTCTTCTACCGTGGCTTTTGTCGGCGCCGTTAATAAACGTTTATGTTTAGAAATTAATTTACCAAAACCTGAAATGGTAAAAGGCAAATCACTTTGTTGCACTGCAGCTAATCTCAATTCATTGCGGGCAACGCTGACATCTGAACTGGCTTGAGTGAATTGCCAAGCACTAAATACTAGCGCGCTAACAATAAGTACTGCAGGTTTTAACCACGAGCGTTTTTTCACTGGGCTGGTCTTTTTAATATCCATGTTGCCTCTCTCTACGATTGCTCTTATGTAAAGAGCGATAATTTTATTTAACTTAACCTCTATAAAGCTAATAGTGTGCCAGTTTTTAATTTGTTGATTTTTAAGGGTAAAGTATTTGTTTTTCGGTCTTTGGGATTTTACTGTTACCGAAAGAGGGAAGGTTTTCTGAAAAACGTGAAAGGGGCTGTTAAGCATATAATTACTGTTGTCTGGTTTCTACAGCATTAAAATAGTTGGATATTAAAAGCGAATAGGTTAATTTCATATCCATAATAAGACGGAATAAAATCAAGGAAGTATTGTGCAACTTACTGGAAAAAGCATACAACTATCGCCCTTTGATTATTCAGACAAAGATCTTTTTATCGAATTATCTATGTCGCCCAAAATGATGGAGCATGTTTATAATTCTTTGACTTATGATGAGGCAAAGGCCGCTTTTGAGGCGAAAGCACAGCCCTGGAGTGAAACAAGTGATAGCTGGTTAACCTTGGGCATAACCGAAATAGTTTCCGGAGAGAAGCTAGGTAGTATCGGCATTAAAATTGTTGATCGCGAAGCTAAGATTGCCGAAGTGGGTTTTATGATGAAGCCAAGCGCCCAAGGTAAAGGTTTTGCCTCAGAAGCACTAACTCTACTTAAGGATTATGTTTTCACCGAACGAAAGCTAAATAAGCTAACGGCTATTTGTTCGGTTAATAATACCGGTTCCTATAAGTTGTTAGAAAAGTTAGGTTTTCAGAGAGAAGGGTGTCTACGTCAAAATACATTGATTAATGATAAGTTGGTTGATGATTATGTTTACGGTTTGCTAACACGCAAGGACCTCACCAACCCTAGCTAAAATCGGTGAAGTCCCCTTCTAATCACCATACTTCAATGTTAACAGTAATAAGTCTTTCTCAGAACGACGACTAATGGTGAGCATAAAGTTATTATTCTTCTCTACATCCCAAATTTTTAAATCATTGCTAAGTTCACTCATTTTGTTGATTTTTTTACTTGAAAAATCATACAACCACAATGACAACGTATCTTGATTTTTAATACTTAAATAGATGCCTTTTGATGTTGGGTAATGATCGATAATCTCACCGTTAACTGTCGCTAATGGCACTGGTTGCTTGCCATTAAAGTTAGCTTGTATGATTTCAGTGTTGCTTATTATCAGTAGTTCATTGTCATTACTTAATTGGGCATGATGTTCGATGCTACTCAGCAGCGTTGTCGTTGCTTGGTTCAGCAAAGATAATTTTGCATAAGCTTTATTCCCCTGATCATAATTTTTCATTAACAATGATTCTTCATTGAAATACCACTGTAAAGGAATGCCTTTGCTGTAAGTAAGTTCTTTAATGGTATGGGCATTATCAGCAAACTCAATAACAAAAGGGCGTTGATTTAAGGCGCTGGCTATTTTAGTACTGCTCTGATGCCAAACAGGATAAGCGATAAATAACAATTGCTTTGGGTTGTCATATAGTAAGGTTTGTTCAGCTGATTCAATATCATGGACAAATAGCTGAGGAAATCCTCGCTGAATGGAAACAAAGGCAATTTTTTTGCCATCAGGACTAAGGCTGGCAAGAAAATCGGTAGTGTTACTATTAATAACTTTGGTCGATAAGGCTTTATTATCAGAGGGTGTAAGCCAAATGTCTTCATCTAAAACCTGCCTTGTTAACAGTATTTGTTTACCGTCAGGGGAAAATTCTGGATAACGCAAATATTGGTAGTTTTCAAAGGCAATTTTTTTCATATCCCCCTGCATGTTAAGCGACAACAACTCACGACCATCATGAATAACCAAAGACTGGTTATTGGGATGCCAAGCACCATAATACTTGTTTTGGCCTAAGACTATTTCTTTGGTTTCTTTAATATCCTGAGTGGTTAGCTTGTTAACAGCCATAAGTTTAACGGTAGAGTTATACTTTTGGTTTAAAGCAAAAATGGCCAGTTGCTGTGAGTCTTTTGACAAGGCTATTTCATAAGGATGAAAGCTGTCATCTTCGCTAAATAATATACTTTGTTCACCGTTGGTCAGGTTACTTCGAATCAAGCTATATTTGCCTTTATGCTTAGCGATATAAAAAAGCTGATTGGATTTCGCCCAGGCAATGGAGCTGATCCAAGTTAACTTTGGTAAGTTAAGCACTTCAATTATCGAGCTAACTTGTGTCTGCATATTTAAAGTAATACGATTAATGCTAATACCTTTTTGGGCTACTGAGACATAAAGTAATGCTTTACCATCCTGCATCCAGACTAAAGACTTAAGGTAAGTAGCTTCTTTAGTTAACTGGTATTCTTGTTCACTTTCTAGATTCATCAACCAAATGTGGCCCAAGTGTTCATTACCTTGGATAGATTTAATAAAAGCAATGTACTGACCATCGGGGGAGAATCGCGCACCATCTTCGTGTAATTCTGATGCCGTTAATGGGCTTGCAGTAACCACATGAATATTTTGCGGAGCTTGTTTCGTACCTAATAAGGCAAT
Organism: Colwellia psychrerythraea; assembly: GCF_000764185.1. Taxonomy (GTDB): domain Bacteria; phylum Pseudomonadota; class Gammaproteobacteria; order Enterobacterales; family Alteromonadaceae; genus Colwellia; species Colwellia psychrerythraea_B. The sequence continues at coordinate 101,378 of NZ_JQEC01000040.1, read as the reverse complement.
AGTAATGCAGGATAATAAAATCATTGTGGTAATAGCCAGTACCGTTGTACGTTTTTTTCGTGTTTTAACGGCTTGATCAAGCAACTTGTCTGGGAAGTGAATTTTTCCCTGTAAGCTATAACCTCTTTTGGGATGGGTAACAATCAGCGTTTTATTGTCATCTTTGAATATTTTTCGTAGTATGGTTATGCAGCGACGGATAGAGCCGGGGCTGTAAATTGATTTTGGCCAAACTTGGCTAAAGAGAATTTCTTGTTCAACCACATCACCAAGATCTAGGATTAAATAGAGTAAAACATCCATCACTTTGGGCTCTATTTGATGAACCTCCTCTGCAACTTCAATAACACCTTTGAGCGGATCTATCCTAAAGCCATCTAAATAAAATGTTTTCTTGGCTAGTTCATTAATGTTTTTTGTTTCACTCAAAACGACTACAGTCCCTGTTTTCATTGATGTTAATGTTTTCTTAATAAAAAAATACGCTAAATTATATCGCTTATTTAATCATTTATTGGAAAACTTGAGTATACATCAAGTGCATACAATATATCTTTGAAAATGCTTACTGGCTAAAGAATATATTGAGCAATGATAATTTTTGAATAACAAACTTAAAAGGAAATTTTATGCTCAGAGCTAAGCGTCTTTTATGGCAATTACCGTCATTACTTTTGGTAACTGTTTTTTCAACAGCAAGTTTTTCACAAGCAATCGCTATGTATCAGCTTGATAAAGAGCAGCGCAGCATCGTGGTTAATACCATGATCAATAAGATCAATCAGCAATATGTTTTTCCTAAAGCAGGTCAAAAATCTGCGGAGTTTATCAGTCAGCAACTTAAAACTGGCGCGTATGCCAATATACTTGATGGCAAAGCTTTTGCTGACCAGCTGACCCAAGACTTACAAAGTATTAACCACGATAAACATATGCAAGTCTGGTTTAACCCACCACCTCCACCGCCGCCATCAGATAATTTAACTAGCCCTGTCGCTAATTTAGGTAATGCCAAGCTAAGTAAATTAAAGCGTCAGCGTAGCGAATTAGAAGAAAATTATGGTTTCTATAAAGTAGAGCGCTTAGCGGGGAATGTGGGTTATATCGACTTTCGCTACTTTTCCGGTAGTGACAAGGCAAAGTCAGTGGCAATATCAGCGATGAAGTTGTTAGAGGGTACTGATGCTCTCATTATAGATATGCGTAACAATACCGGCGGTAATCCAGACATGGTGCGCTTTATTTGTAGTTACTTCTTGGCAAAAAACACTCACTTAAATAGCTTGTACTGGCGAGCGCCTGATATTACCGAGGAGTATTGGACCCTAGACACTGTAGTGGGTAAACGCCGAATTGATGTGCCCTTATATGTGCTTACTAGTAGTAAAACATTTTCTGGCGCAGAAGAACTAACCTATAACTTCAAAACCCAAAAACGCGCCACTATCGTCGGTGAGGTTACTGGTGGCGGGGCAAATCCGGGTAGTGAGGTTAACATCAATGAGCTTTTTTCTATGTTTATGCCGACAGGAACAGCGATTAACCCAATTACAAAAACCAATTGGGAAGGTACTGGCGTAATGCCTGATGTTAAAAGTTCGGCTGAGCAAGCTTTTGATAAAGCTTATCAATTAGCTAAAGTTGCTGCTCAGAAATATCGATTAAATGATCTTGATAAAAAGCTTGCCCAAAGTCAGCTGTTAATGACAGAACTCGTTCAAATAGAGCAGTTAGTAAAGACAAACAAAGCCATCGCAATAAACAAAACCGAGCAAACATTTAAGCAGAGCATTGCTGATGAATTGCTGGATGAGAGCCAAATTAACCTCATGGGTTATGAGTATTTAGTGGATAAGCAGAATACCGCCATGGCAATATTAATTTTTAGTTTTAATGCTAAAAATTTTCCTTATTCATTTAATGCCTTTGATAGCTTAGGTGAAGCCTACTTAAAGCAAGGTAACAATAAGTTAGCGCGTCTAAATTATAAAAAATCATTACATCTTAATCCCGATAACCCCACGGCAAAGCAGTTTTTATCTGAATAATTACTAGCCAGAACAACATAAAAATTTTTAAGGAAAAAAAATGCGCACAGGATTTATTAAGTACAGTGTAATGGGTAGTGTATTAAGTAGTTTATTCTTCATAAGTTTTTCTACTTTTGCAGAGGTTGTTGCAATAAATATTGCTGCACCATCATTGGCAAATGCCAAACTAGACGTGAGAGAAAAGCAAGGGCTGTACATTTATTTACCGTCTTCTTATGGTTCGACTAATAAGCAATACCCAGTAATGTATTATTTGCACGGTTATGGTGGCAATGCTAATGAAGCGAGCGTTATTACTAATACATTAGATAACTATATCTTGGCAGATAAAGCTCAAGAAATGATTGTTGTTGGCATCAATGGTAATAATCAATTTGGTGGTAGTTTTTACGCTAACTCACCGGTTACAGGTAATTGGCGAGACTTTGTTACCAAAGATGTTATTAGTTACATCGACAACAACTATCGCACCCTAGCGAAAGCGGATTATCGCGGCATTGTTGGTTATTCAATGGGCGGTTATGCAGCCATCAATATTGCTTTTAAACATCCTGATAAATTCAAACACCTTTTCAGCTTAAGTCCTGGGTTATTTGATGAAAAGGGCTTAGATATCGCGACTAGGCAATGGCGAAATGAAGGCTGGAGTACTTTTATGAATCGCTACGGAGCAGCCTTTGCCTATAAAGGAAATACTAACAATTGGTTTGATTGGAATGAAACGTCAGCGGTAATACGCACCAAATGGGCTTCTGGTTTTGGTAATTTACCGGCTAAGGTTGATGATTATCAGCAACTGTCAGAGCCGTTAACTTCAATCCATATTGAATATGGCAGCAAAGACAGATTTACTTGGATACCACAAGGTAGCCGCTATTTAGTTAAGTTATTAAAAAATAAGACTATTAAAGTGAATTAGGTGGATCATAAAAGAGGTCATGATATTGGTTTTCTCCAAGCCGAACATATCATTAACTTTTTCTCTTCGGCCTTTTCAAAGGTAGATGACAATGCACAAAAAATTGCTAGGCAAAAGTAGCACTGCACTCTTGTCGCATCATCATAAATTGCCACACCATAAGTCAGCTTATGGTGTTTACCTCACCTTAATGATGATAAAAATCATAATTAGAAAAGGAAGAAAACTTGAAATATTATAATTTACAACTTATATCTATTATTTTTAGTGTTGCTGTTTGTACCCCTACAGCTTTAAGTAATGAAGTAATTCAGACAGATGAAAAACAGCGACAGTCTGCGTCGTTACCTTCAGTATCACCTTCTATACTGCCTTCGTTATTGGCAGCTTTTAATCAAGGTGACAGACAAACTGTTAGCCGTTATTTGTTAGAAAATATCAATCCAGAAAGCATTGGCATGTACGGCATTGAAGCACATATTGGCGGCATGCTGAATAATCGTAATACTCATGGGAAACTTACCTTAGTAAAACATTTATCCATGAATGGCAGTAATGAAAGAGCACAAGTTATTGCTGAACATAACCAGTTTTCTTATATTCTCCATGTTAATAGAACGACAACTCAGCCTTATAAAATAAACTATTTTTATCTTGCTGAAGCTAAAAGTGAAACGGTAATAAAGCGTAAAATTAATGTTGATGAATTTAAAACTCAGTTGAATAAGTTTTTAGATAATGTCGCTAATCATGATGCATTTTCAGGCACCGTACTGGTAGCAAAAAATAAACAGGTACTTTTTCAACAGGCATTTGGACAAGCGAATAAAAGCTTTGAAATTGCAAATAATCTTAGTACTAAGTTTTCCTTAGGCTCGATGAACAAAATGTTTACTGCCATTGCTACGTTGCAATTGATTGGACGAGGAAAATTAAATTTTGAAGATAAACTGATTGATTATGTTGATAGCAGCTGGTTACCAAAAAAAGAGGCAGAGCAAATAACCATCAGGCAATTATTAACCCATACCTCTGGCTTAGGTAACTTTTTCACTGACGAATTTAATAATAGCAGTAAAGGTAATTATCGAGAATTAAGCAGTTATAAGAATATTATCGCCAGCACGCCTTTGTTGTTCACTCCAGGAACAAGTAATCGCTACTCTAGCTCAGGCATGCATATGCTGGGTTTAGTTATCGAAAAAGTTAGTGGCGATAGCTATTATGACTACGTAGATAAAAATATCTACAAAGAAGCGAATATGGTTAATTCAGCAAGTTATGAGCTTGATGCCATTACGCCAAACTTAGCCATTGGTTATTTAAAGATGGCGCATAGTGATAGCTGGGTAAATAATTATTATAGCAGTGGCATAAAAGGCGGACCTGCAGGCGGGGGATATTCTACTGTGACCGACCTTTATAATTTTTCTCAAGCACTGATCCAATTTAAGTTATTAAGTAAAGAGATGACAGAGCAAGCCTATAGCAATAAGGTGCAATATAACTCACCCGCTTGGTATGGTTATGGTTTTGTCGTTTCAGGTGCTATTGATGATAGAGTTGTTGGTCATAATGGTGCTTCGTTAGGTGTCGATGCTCAGTTAGATATTCATTTAGATAAAGATGTCGTGGTGATTATTTTAGCAAATCAAAGTGACGTAGTTGCGCCGGTAAGACGTAAAGTAAATGAGCTGATCTCTCAGCTATAGTGGCGACAAATTAGGGTTAAACCAATAACTAAGTGAATCACTATTGGTTTAACTCATTGTTTTTTTTATTTATTAACCTCAGAGATTTGCTGATAAGCTGGTTGATGATTATGTTTACGGGCTATGTTTACGGGCTATGTTTATAACCAAGGTAAGTTAGTTTTCTTATTTCTCAAGTGAAAAATGCTCATCCTTGAGCCTTGAGGGGATAATAATAGAGATTATGTCAGCTACTATTTGATGACTTTTAACTTACGAGAGCCGATAAATAATATTGCGATGAGAAATAAAACTAAGGTTGTCGGCTCAGGTACAGCCATTCGTTGTGTTGCTGAAATCGACTGACCTGTAATATAAATTTCAGAGCCACTACTATTGGCATCTAAATCTCTATGATAAGTAAAAGAAACGGGTACATTACCCCAGTTGATAGGGAAACTTGTATACGATTGAACTGGATTGTCATCTATAAAACTAAAATACATTGCCTCCCAATTAATGTTACCAGTTAGGGCGTTATCAACAGAATAAGAAGAACGAATACTACCTGATTCTCGACTAGGCGAATGATTAACCCAAGATAAAGGATCTAGGTTAGTTAACCACTGATTACTGGTTAACTCTACTATATCAAATGTCGCATTACTTACATCAAAAACTGTTTGATAGCTGTTGTCATCCAGTACAGGGCTATTACTATCGAAGCTAAGGCTAGCTGAAAGGATATCACCCGCGACAAGTGGATTAGACCATGCACCATTAGTTCTATCCTCAACAAAACTTACTTCGAATTCGAAATCCCAAGTAATTATATTAGCAAAAGACTTATGTGAGTTAAATAAAAGTACGGTTATCAACGCCATCTTTACGAAGTTGTTCATTTTTAACAATTCCACGAGTTATTTAAATTTCATTAAGCTAACAGCCCAATTACGATTAAATGCATTATATAAGTGAAATGTGAAGTGAGTGCGAAGCCGGTAACGGCTATAGGTAATAAACCGGCAAAAAAAATCCGATGACAAATTATCATCGGATTTTTTATACTATTCACCAAATTTTCAATCTTGGTTGCCTTAACTAATCGGCATTAACGCAAGGCTACTTGCTATTCATATAGTTAAACAATAGCTTAACGGAAGTTTAAGGTAAATTTTCCAGGGAAAGATAACTTAACTAATTGCGCATTGGCACCACCATTGTCAGTGGTATTTACCCAACGACCATGAAAACTCTTTAGTGCAATGCGATCGCCATCTTGTAAACAGCCAACATTGTCAGTTAAGTTTTTAAAGGTAAAGCGTTGCCAATCGTTTTTACCGTTACCTTTTGCATCTAAATAACCATTAGGGTTGGTTGCGCCAAAGTACTTGCCATTACCAGCGCGTATGTAGACACGATCACCATCATTAATACAGGTAGAGGTATCATGATTGATTAAGGTAAATTTCTCCCATGGACCAACTGCCGTACGATTAGCATTAACATTGCCTCCACCATTACCTTCTGCGACAACATACTTATTATCGAAGGCTTTAAGGCTGATTTTTACTTGTGATGGGCCACTATGGGTATCGATTAATGTTCTAATGCCGACAACACCATTATCAATGTTTGCCTGATAAATTCGGTCGTCTTTATTAATTACACGCACTTTGCTACTACTGCCGACGCTAACATATTTGACATTGTCATTTACTTTTAGCCATTCGTTATAGTAGAAATTTACATTGCCACTATTATCTGTTGCCCAAACACTGCCGTCAGCTGCCACGTTAACTTGAGCCATCTTACCTGCAACATTTTGCCAGCTACTACCATTACGGCGATAGATGTCTTCTGAAGCATTAACTCCCCATATATGACTGGCAGATCCTACAGATATTTGTGTTAAACAGCCGTTTTTACGTACCCAGCTATTGTTTTGTCGTTTGAAAATTTTACAGGCGTCATTAACACCCCAAACACTACCATCACTGCCAACTGAAATTTGTTTTAATAGACCACTGACTTGATTCCAGCCTCTGCCGTTAAACTTCCAAATTTTATTGTTGCTGCTCACGCCCCACACGTGATTGGCTGAGCCGACAGAAATATTATCTAATGAACCTGCTATTTTGGTCCAGCTATTGCCATCACGACGATAAATATTGCCATTTGCCGAAACGCCCCAAGTACTACCATCTTCTGCAATAGATATTTGTTTTAATTGGCCGTTAATTTGACTAAAGGTAATTGCCTCTAGGTCTTGTGGAATTAACTTATCAAATTCAATGGCGTTTAATACGGCTTGGGCATTTTGTGTTGTGTTAAAATGTACCAAAACAACATCTGAATTCGCTGAGCGTAAGATCAGTTGATCGTTTTCAACTAACAAATGACGTTCGTCACCTTGGGCATCAACACCGTAATCAACTGTACCTAAAATAGTTGGGTAAATTGCTAATGCTTGTGCATCTAACTTCAACTTATCACCAGCGGAAAAATCTTGAATAACATTTGAATTACGGCTATCAGATAGGCGGTCAATAATAAAAGTATCATTGCCTGCGCCACCGTTTAAGGTGTTATGACCAGCACCACCAATTAAAGTGTCGTTACCGTCACGGCCATATAGGTAGTCATTACCGTCAGCACCATTTAGCGTATTAGCACCGTTGTCTCCGGTTAGGTAATCTTCAAAGGCAGTACCCACTAGGCTCTCTATACTCGATAGTCTGTCTTGCTGAATATGATAGTTTTCATCACGTACATGTACACGATTAGCGGATAAATTTGCATCTAGGCCATATTGAGTAGCGCTGTGAGTATAATCGAGCGTATCGTTGCCGTTGCCACCGTGGTAGCTATCAGCACCGTCAATATCGTAAAAAATATTATCAACGTCGCTACCGGTAATTATATCGTTAAAGCGAGATGATTTTACATTTTCAACCACTTCTAACTCATCAGTAAAGCTGCCATGCGTTGCTTGCTCATTAGCTAAATGCACAGTAACAGACCATGAAGATAACGAGTAATCAATAGTATCAATACCATTACCGGCAAAGACACGGTTATTACCACTGCCCGCGTTGATAATGTCATCACCACCAAAGGTGTGGATGATATCGTCGCCAGCACCAGCGCTGACGATATTATTGACAGCACCCGCCATTGCGATAACATCATCAAAGTCGGTTGCAATAATTCCTTCAACATTTTCAACGGTATCTACTTCATTACGCGCTAAAGCAGTAACCGATTTTTTCCAAAATATTGCTTCAATACCCGCGGTTTCATCAGCATAAGTTATGGTATCAACACCACCACTGCCATTTATAATGTCGCTACCTGCGCCAGGAACAATCAGATCATCACCAAGGCCACCGGTTAATGTATCGTTACCTGTGCCGCCATCAATGATGTCATTACCTTCACCACCGTTAATACGGTCATCGCCGGCACCAGCACGAATTAAATCATTTCCTTTACCACTGATAAAATGTGCGTTATGCCTTCTGCCACGGTTCGATATAACTTCTAAATCATGCCTGATAGGACTGGCATTGACCTTATATTCAGTGTCTAGGATAAAAAGGTGATTCTCAAAATCACCTATAGTGGTTTCTATATAGATACCTTTAAATGTATAACGACCAGCATTATTGCGGGTGACATTAATATCAGCTTGATGAGAAAGAGTCACTTTTATCGAGTCTGTTCCGCCATTACCATAAATACTGGAAGTTAACTTCTCGGTACCGGCATACAGCATGGTTTCATTTTCAATCGCTACTTCAACAATATCGTTACCTTTACCGGCAGAGACACGGTTATCACCACGTTTTACTTTGATATGGTCATTACCGTCGCCGCCATTTAATTCACAAGAGAAAGAAGCATAACGCTTACCAACAATATAATCGTCACCGGCACCACCATAAGAAAGGCAGTTATTGAATAATTGATCATTACCTTCACCACCATAACCGCTACCAGAATTCATGATGGTATCGTTACCGTTACCACCTTCACCACGGCGCGCTTCAACAATCATATCGTTACCGTCACCACCATAGGCGCGGAATGAACCACGAATATAGTCATTACCATTTTGGCCATAAGCTTTATAAACATTGTCAAAAATGTCTTTTCCGCCACCACCTTCGGCATAATCAGAATTGATAATGGTGTCATTAGCGCCAGCAGCATAAACGGTTGTATTACCCACAAGGAAAGTATTTCCACGCCAGCCTGAAAAAGCACCATCCCCCGTTTCTAGCTTTAACCAGTCATTATTGATAAAGTAGTTGCCTGCACCGGAGTAGGCGTATAGTTTGTCCCAACCAGCCCATGCCGTATAACCCCAACTACTACCCAGACCTGTTAGGAGGTAAGGGGAAAATTGTGCATGGTATTCACCATTAGCATCTGTTAATTTTCGACTATTTGGATCAGGTACATACAGGTAGGTAAATAAATCACTGTGGTTATGATTAGTGACTTGTGCATATTCAGTATCTTGCCAATGGTTATAATCACCATAAGCAGAATCAATCAATTCGAGTGTTTCACGAAGTTCACCATCGTAACCACTGTTTAATAGTAAGTTGGCACCATCTTGCAGTAAGTCTTCAGCAAATACTTGCGGGGCAAAAATAGCAGTGACAATAGAAGTTGGCGTGCTGAACATCTTATCTGTCATGGTAAAACTGGCATCTGTAAGAATACTGGCGTATAAGCCCCAGTCAATATTACAGTCACAAGCGATCTCTAATGCATCGGTAAACTCGTCATCGCTAACATGGATATTTATATTAAATGCATTGTTATTGGGAAAGTAGGCGGCAACATCAGCATGACCTGTGCGCTCTAATGCTTCACCAACAATAACACCAGCAAAATCCACTACATAAAAAACGCCGTAAGTACCTATGGTACTCATGCCTGCATAACCTAGGCCTGTAGTTGCTAAGTAATTTGCGCCGTTAAAGTAAGTGGAATAATCGGCATTCTCAGTGTCCATCATAAAGCCATTATCATTGTTTGATAAATCAACAAGGTTCTGTTGAGCTTCACTGTATTCCAGTTGGTTTTCATTGGCTGATGCATTTAATGATGCAGCTCCAAGTAGTCCTAGAAATAATGCTGGTTTGGCTGCTTGCCAACTTTTCATAATCCAGTTGTAACCAAATAATGTTTTATGTTGATACTTTGGTGTCATAAATACCTCTATGCTTGAGTATTTTCACAGTAAAAGCCTTAAAGCTGGCACTATAAAAAAAGATGTTTATAGTTTAATTATGAAATGTGAACTGACTGAGAAGTTTGTAACAAATAGGTAGGATTAAGCAGTCGGCTTAGCCAAATAAAGCAATAAGTGATGCTTATTATATGATGTTAAGGCTCTTCATAAAAGCTGAGCCTCATAGTTAGGTATGTTTTAGAAACCGCTATTAAGCAATATTATTGGCAGGTATAACCACCATCTACAGGCACTAATGAGCCAGTCATGAAACTATTTTCTTCAGACAAGAGAAAGCTGACCGTTTTCGCAACTTCAATCGGCTGTGCAATTCTACCCATAGGTTGAGCCTCATTAATAAGTGTAGCTACTTCTGCCTTAGATAAACCTGATAAAGATTCAAAACGATCAACCGCCTTTGCTAATAGCGGTGTATCGATATTACCGGGGCAGACGCAATTTACTTGTATATTAAAAGGAGCATAATCAATGGCGGTACTTTTAGTTAGCTGACCAATAGCACCTTTAGACATACCGTAAGCAGCACTTTGCCCCTTACCAACAAAGGATTGATCTGAGCCCATCAAGACAATTTTACCTGCTTTTTGTTGTTTCATAACAGGTATGACATTTTTTAGCAGGTAGAAAACGCCCTTAATATTGATATCAATAATATGATCTAAATCGGCAATATCAGTTTCTTCAATATTGGCAAATAAATGAATGCCAGCATTAGCAAAAAGTAAATCGATCTTTCCTTCGAGTGCAACTATCTGCTCAATCGCTTTTTGCACCTCACTATAGCTAGCAATGTCACACGGAATAAATGAATGTTCATTAGTGTCAGGCACAGAGATATCTAAATTATAAATCCTTGCACCTTGTTGGCTTAATTCATTACAAGTCGCTAAGCCGATACCTGTTGTACCGCCAGTAACCACGGCTACTTTCTCTTTAAATTTCATATTTAGCTCTATTCATCATGAATGTTGTTAGTTATTTATGTTCTTTAGTTTTGCTTGTGCTACTTTATTTTCTGACGTAATCGAGCACGTATATAAAGCGCTTGTGCATGAGTTTCGTCTTTTGCCTCTAGGCATATACGTTCAAATAATTCTATTTGATATTGCCCATCAAGCACTTCCTGCAGGATACGTTCGTAATCAGGATGCTCAAGCAAACGCTCAACGTTAGGTGAGGTGAATTTTTTATTAACCATCATAAAGTGTTACTAAATTTTGTAGGGATGTAATGCGTATGCGATGAAAGGACAAGCTAATGTCAATAAAATAGCCCACTTGCAGTTAAGCAAGTGGGCCTTTACTTATTGTTTTCTGATACTTACAGTATCACCACCATTGAGTGAAACTTGTTGTATCAAGCTAATACCACCTATTTCAAGTACATGTACGGTTTCTAATGCATGTTCTTTTTCATTATCAACCGAAATATCTTCATCTAACCAATAAGTCTTTTGTCCAATTCTCTTGCTGTTATGGTCTAAACTGTCTGAGAAAAGTTTATAAGACTTGGCACCTTGTTCTGAATCAAAGATACCTTGCGTGCCGCTAGCTGGCTGAATTGCAATATATGAAATGCTTTCAATGGCATGGCCATCCATTAACGCTTCTTCTTCCATTAATGCGGCCTTAAAACCATCCTTAGTAATGTCTTTAACTACTGCTACCACTGGTTGCGTACCGTAGAAAGTTTGGATACTCAAGAACACATAGGGAGCTTGACTAAAGTTATCGGTAAAACCAACATCGCGCCACTCACCTGTGCCATCATGGCTAAACTCGCCTACTTCAATAAGCGTACCATCGGTCATAGTGACAGGACCTTTGTCTAATACTAAGTAATCAAAGCGCTCAGACACATGTTGATTATCAAGGTGATCCCATTCATTAAAGGCAACACTGAAACCATCGCTATCAATATTGCTTAAACGAATTACACCACCATCATCACCGTTAAAAGTAGGGGGTGATGTAAATACCATAGGGTCGGCAAAGGCTTTACTACTGATATTTCTGGTTTGCCAATTTTGGTTTAAGTTGCCAACATTATTGTTCGCTAAGAATTTATATTTAGGCGGTGCCACATTAACAGTGGTATTAGCTTCGGTTTTGTATAACAAAGCTGGATCGCGGTTAATAAATTTAATTTGGTTAGTACTGAAGTCATGCCCAGCTTGTAGGGTGGCAATATTACGTACTTCCCCTGATGGGATAACAAGTTGCACGGTTTTAGCATGGTAGTTATGGTAAATTGCATGATAGCGTCCTCCTTGTGTACCACCATATGAACTGATGATAGCCTCACCATTTTCATCCAATGGTATACCTAAGGCATAAACATCAAGCTGAATAACATCACCTTCACTATGATTATAATCGGTGATTTGTACGTTACTTCTAAAATGCGCTAGCTCGAAGGTATCTGCGCCATGGCCACCGGTTAATGTATCATCACCTTCAACTGCCACTAAGGTATCATCACCGTCACCACCATCAATGATATCGTCACCTAAACCGCCCACTAATAGGTTATCCTGTGAGTCACCGGTAATGGTATCGTTGAAATTAGTTGCAATGAGGTTTTCAATATTGATTAGGGTATCAGTACGATTATTGCTGACTTGAGCGACAATACCGCTACTTAAATCAGCATCAATGCTATCAGGTAGGTTAGCATAACTTACAGTATCAGTACCTTCCCCACCATCAACATAGTCGTTACCTAAACCAGGGAATAGACTGTCATGCCCAGCTTCACCATAAAGGCGATCCGGCCAAGAACCACCGTCTAAGGTATCATTTCCATTACCGCCATACAGCGTATCACGGCCTTTTTCTCCACGAATTAAATCGTGATTCTCACCACCATGAACGGTATTAGCTAAGGCGTTGCCTTCATAAGTAATCGCTTGTGGCAAACCAGTAAAATCAACGACAAAGGTTGAACTGCTTTGATCATCAAACAACAGTGTTTCAACATTTTTTACCGTTACGAGTGGTAGCATTGTATCATCACCAACAATGGCAAAATCAAAGCTTGGAATGTCATTAGTTATTGTGGATGAGTTAGAAAAATCTATATAAAGATCTGAACTGTTTTTAAGCACTAAGCGCAGTGAGTCTTCATCTGCACCACCATCAACTAAGTTATAGGTATTTTCTTCAACCACTTCACTTAGTATATCGTAACCATTTTCACCGAAGATTTGATCATTACCGCCATTGCCTTGGATGATATCGTTGCCGTCACCACCCCAATGCCATTGTGATAGAGCGTCTGAGCCGATTAACCTATCATCACCATCATTACCAAAGTTACGTGCATTACCCCATAGGTTATCATTACCGTTGCCACCATAGGCAGTGTTTGAGTCTTGAATAGTATCGTCACCATCACCACCGTAGCCATTTACTGCATTGATGATGAGGTCATCACCACTTTGCCCTTTAGCTGTGCGGCTATCAATGATGGTGTCGTCACCTTCACCGCCATAAGCATTAGTTGCACGTACAATTACGTCTTTTTTAGCACCATTACCGTTAGAACGGCCGTATAAAGTAGAATCACCGTAGGCATTAATGACATCGACAAAGGTATCATTACCACCTCCGCCATATGCAACATTACTACCAAAGATATAATCATTACCATTGCCTGTAGCTACTTGTTCAAAGTTGGTGAAACCACCTTGTTTATTCATCATGTCGAATAAGTAGCTACGGTAATAACGTGAAGAGCGGTTTGCTACATACATGGTTTGAAATTCATCGTAACCATGTGTGGCACGATTTACCGAGGTATAAGGAGATACTCTATTATCACTGCTATCACAGGGGACACTTGGTATTTTACAAACGATATTTGTAGCCGTTTCTTCGACGGTATCTTCTTTTAAGTCATCGTAAACGTAATACATTAGATGTACATTGCTTTCAAAGCCTTTATACATGCCATAACCCATGCTTGCGGTTGCATCAGCAACAACTTCCATCACTACGGTTGAATCACCACCTGTTGCGTAGTCCACGGCAAATAGTAGGTTATTACCAAAGTCACCATTTGGATCAGCATTACTGTAGTCTAAGTCAATATCAAATTGATCTGAATGTGGGAAGTAAGCTGCTTCTTTATCGTGTCCAGCTCGCTCTAAACTTTCACTGATAATATAGCCAACCCACTCTAGTGCATAATAAGCACCGTAAGTTCCGGCAGTACTCATGCCTGCCCAGCCCATTACGGTTGTCGCGGCATAAGCGCCACCACTGTAATACTGCGAATAATCAGCACTGTCTGATTCAATTAAAATGCCATAGTCAAAACTTTGAATCTCAGTGACATATTCAGTTCTTTGTTGTTGTGTCATATCCAAATATTCAGGACGTTCAGCTTGTTCTGCTGTTGCAGATAAAGCCGTTAAGCCAACTGAGGCCATAGCAAGGCTCAGCATTGATAAGTTAAATTTTCGAGTCATATAGGCCTCAATAGTTCGTCAGGAAGGAGTCTTACTTAATGGCTAAAAAGCAAGGGGAGTATCTAAGTTGGTAGTCTATTGAATAAATGTGAATTGAATAAGAAGAGGGGAAATAAATAAGCAAAAGAGAGTCGTCACTTTTGCTTATTTACATTGTGTAATTTACTTGGCTATTTTTTGTAATATCTTTGGCGGGCTAAACCGGCAAGCGCCGTTAATAATATTATCGCACTAGTTGGCTCTGGTATTTGGCTTACGCTATTTAGTGTTAGGTTATTAAAAAATAATGTGCTGTATTTATTCACGCCGTTTAAAGCGTAGTAATAATTGAAACTGGCGTAGTCAAAAGAGTCGTGCACCATGCGAAAATCTGCATCATCAATACTCCATTCAACATTACGGCTATTGCCTTTCGAATAAGAGGAATTGTGGTGGGAGTTATTTTTGTTCCAAAAGCTAAGTTCGTCACTAGGTGCAAGTGAACTGGCGATATCGCGTCTTAACTCATCAATAACGCTGCCAATAGTTGAGTCAATGATATTGCCGTATATTGGGTATCGACTGCTGGCATTAATTGAGGTGATAATAAAGTCATCAGCAGTATTATACAGTTGATCTACACCATCCGAGCTAACATAAGCTACGGTTGCACTGTCATCATAAGTAACTTGCCAAGTATATAGCTCTCCTTCAGGCAAGTTATTACGATCTGCGCTGGTGAGTATGGCACTCCATTCTTCCGTAATAATCCCCGCGTTTGCTGAAGTTATTGCTGCTAACGTTACTGATAAGCTGATAATTAAGCTAAAAATTTTTCTATTGAGCTTGTTCACTATTCTCTCCATTTTTTGATGTAAACCATTTATGAATGGAGAGATTAACCAGAAAATGTGAAGTGAATACGAAGGAACTTATAAAGTAAATGATGAAAACCAATCTCGAATTCATATTATCTTCTAAATTATATGATTGAATGGATTATTGATAAATAATCACCTTACGAAGAAAATGAATCATATTTTAATTATTGAAGATGACATCGAGATAATAAAACCATTAACATTATTACTTGAAGCCAAAGACTTTGTGGTTTCAAGCTGCGAAAGAGGTGATCTAGCTGTTGGGTTAGTGAAAGAAAATCTTCCTGATATTGTATTATTAGATTTATCTTTACCTTACCTATCAGGAGCTGAAGTCTGTAAACAGATTCGCATATTTTCTGACTTACCTATAATTATTATTACTGCTAACAAGTCTACTAAGAGTGTCATAGAGTTATACTCTCTAGACATAGACGATATTCTCTATAAACCTTTTAGCATTAAAGAATTGTATTTGAGGATAAACTCGGTAATGAAACGCTGTATGTAGCTGTTAAAGTATCAAGTACATATTTGTTAAAAAGTTATAACTGGCCAAGGTAAAGGTAATGCAAAAATATATTTTAACAGTGTTAATTTTATTGTTCTTTCCCATTTCGTCAATAGCAGCAGATGCTGAGCAAAATAAGCTAGCTGAAAATATTGCTACACATCAAGAAAAAATTGAAGAGCTCAGTGGTATCGAGTTGTTGAAAGCATATACAGCTATTACGTCGCAAGAAAAACAAAACAACCCTGACACCGCACTTCATTATTTTAATTTAGCTATTAACCTTTTGAAAAACCATACTGATTTAGTTTCAGAGAGTGACTTGTATACCAATATCGCTTGGGTGTATATCACAAAGGGGAAATATGAACTGGCACAGCAACATGGAGACATAGCATTCACCAAAGGGCAAGCAGCAAAAAACTATAGAAGACAGCACAATGCTGTGACAGCTCTAGGCGCTGTTGCGTTATACACAGGTGATACCGGAACAGCGCTTAGTCATTTTAAGCAAGCATTAGAGTTTTCTCGATTGGGCAAGGTCGTCGAGAATGAAGCAACGTCTTTGCATAACCTTGCGATGATTTATACCCAGTTAGGTGATTTAGATATTGCTTTAGAATATTTAACCGCTTCAAGAGATTTTAATTTAAAATTGAATAAAGCTACGGCCGCAGCGGTTACAGAAGCACAAATAGCTGAAATTTATGGTTTGATGGGAAATTTCGAAACGGCTATTCCCTATTATGAAAGTGCAATCAGTACGCACGAAAAAACTAACAATACATTTTATATTGCCAAAGCCAAAACCATGTTGGCGCGGACATTTAGAAAGTTAAATCGGTTGGATGAAGCACAAACGGCCATCCAACAAGCGATAACAATACTTAAAAGCACTGGTAAAGATATTCATTTAAAGGATGAATTAATTACCAGTGGCAATATCTATTTAGAGCAAAAAGAATATCAACAAGCGATAGGTGAATATTCAAAAGCAATGATTTCTGCTGAAAAAGTGAAAAGTGATGATGAAATTCATCAAATTGCACTTGGGCTTGCCATGTCTCATTGGTATTTAAAACATAATGATAAAGCACTCTCTTTTGCAAAGCTTGCACTAGAAAAAGCAAAAATAGTTAAGAATGATATAGCCGTTGCACAAATTGAAGGCTCGTTAGCGCAAATTTACGCAAGCCATGAAGATTATCAAAATGCCTATCAACATTTATTAATTTCAGCAGAACTTGAGGAAAGTAATAGCAAAAAAGAAGTATCTGAAAAGAATGAACAAACAGAAAATAGATTTCAATCCGCTAAAAAAGAAAAACAAATAGAGTTATTGACCAAAGACAATGAATTACAGTTACTGGAACTAAAACAAAAGGATAATGAGCGAAATTTATGGCTTGCGGGTTTAATTATCTTCTTGTTAACTGTTAGCTTTTTCATCTATCGACAAAAGCAAAAACAGCAATTAGTGCATGAGCGAGCCAACTTGATGGCTGAATTGGTTGATAAAAAGAATCAACTACTTGCTGATGTCTCTCACGAATTACGTACTCCTTTGTCGGTACTGAGTTTAAAAGTTGAAGCGTTACAGCATAATTTGGTAAAGGATGTTGATGCTTCTTATGAGAGTTTGTTGCAAAAAATAGGTGAAATTAATCATATGATCAGTGACATCTATCAACTTGCTCAGTCAGATATTGGCGCATTGAATCTAGATATTCATACGTATAATTGCTTAGAAAGCTTGTCTGTTTGGTCGAAAGAGTTTGCTGAAATTGTTGATAGTAATGGTTTCACATGGCAGGAAAACCTTAACATTCCCAAAGATTTAACCTTACGATTTGACGAGAGTAAAATTAAGCAACTGTTAAGTAATTTAATCCATAATAGTATTGCTTATACAGACAAGCCTGGGGAAATTGCTATATCCGTGATTATTCTGGGCAATAACTTAAGCATACGTATAGAAGATAGCTCGCCAGGTGTTGCTAAAGAAAACTTAACGCAAATATTTGAGCGTTTATTTAGAGTAGAATCCTCACGCAGTAGAGCAACCGGAGGCTCTGGCTTAGGGCTAGCGATTTGTCGAAGTATCATTGAAGCGCATCAAGGAAGTATTGCTGCAACAAACAGTAAACTGGGTGGCTTAGCCATTACCGTTAAGTTACCACTATTGGTGGAGTAAACAATGTCGCATATTTTATTAGTTGAAGATGATGTAGAGATAGCTGAAAGTGTTTTACTTTTTCTTGAAGCACAAAGCTATAAAGCAACTCATTTAACGACGGGGGAATTTGTTGTTGAGACGGTGAAGAAAGATCAACCAGATCTAGTATTATTAGACTTAATGCTACCTATAAAAAATGGCACCGAGTGCTGTAAAGATATTAGGGCCTTTTCAGATGTGCCCATTATTATGCTTACCGCGAAAGTGGAAGAAATAGATAGATTGGTTGGCTTAGAAGCTGGCGCTGATGATTATGTTTGTAAACCATTTAGCGCTATGGAATTAATGCTACGTATTAAAGCCATATTAAAAAGAACTAATAGAAATACTGTTACAAATAACTTTAACCTTGATGTAGAAACGTTAAAGGTACGTTATTTAAAAAACGTTATTGAGCTTACTTACTTAGAATTTAATTTATTTAACTTACTATACCAAAGCCCAGAGCGGATTTATTCTCGAGCACAAATTTTGGACCTCGCGTATCCTGATATGCGCGACATTTCAGACCGTACTGTGGACGCTCACGTGAAAAATATTCGTAATAAAATTAAGTCACTTGGCATCAGTGACGTTGTTGTCGAGTCTGTTTATGGTGCAGGTTATCGTTATATAGCTCCAATTAATTGACCCTATTAAAATATTAATTGTTTAAAATCATATCCGCTGCTTTTTCGCCAATCATTATGGTGGGTGCATTGGTATTGCCGCTGATAATTTTAGGCATGATTGAAGCATCAACCACTCGTAAGTTTTTCATACCGTGAACTCTTAGCCGTGGGTCGACTACTGCCATTTCATCGGATGCGGGTCCCATTTTACAAGTGCCACATGGATGATATTGGGTATCAGCACGGTTGCGAATATCATGCTCCAGTTGTTCATCATTGCCATTTTCAACCAGATAAAGCATGTCTTTTCGAATAGAGGAAAAAGCTTCACCTTCCAGAATGTTTTGCATTTTTTTAGCGGCTCGTTTAATTATTACCATGTCGCTTTGATGGTTAAAAAACTTAGGATCTATTGCCAGTGAATCTTTAGGGTTACTGCTGTTCAGTTTTACTTCACCAATACTTTCAGGGCGTAACAAGGTTATATGGCAACTATACCCATGACCAAAGTTTACAGTTCTGGCGTGATTATCAGCAATAGCAGGTACAAATATCAACTGGGCATCAGGGGCCACTAAATTTTCTTGAGTACTAAAAAAAGCGCCAGATTCTGCGAAGGTGCTAGTTACTTTTCCGGTGCGATGTTTACGCCATTCAAACATTGATTTAAGTACTCTAAGGCTACCTCTAACGGAGTAGCCAAAAGTATCGTGTTTACTAGCCACTTTAAAGGTTTGTATGTAATCAATATGGTCTTGTAAATTTTGGCCAACCCCAGGCAGATCATGTACAGGTGTTATGCCTTTATCGGTTAAATGTGTACTAGCGCCAACCCCAGACAACATTAAAATTTGCGGCGAGCCAAAGGCACCACTACTTAAGATCACTTCTTTGTTACAGAGAATATCAACAGATGCTTTGTTTTTTTTGTATCGGACACCAACGGCCGATTTACCTTCAAACAGTACTTTTTCAGTTAATGCGTGGGTAATAATGGTTAGGTTTTTACGTGTGTTATTTGGCGTTAAAAAAGCTTTGGCGGCACTACAGCGCTCACCGTCTTTGATGGTACGTTGATATAAGAAAGCGCCTTCTTGCTCTGGTCCATTACAATCTGTTGTATGTTTAATGCCTTGCTGTACACAAGAATCAATAAACATTTGATTTAGATCACTGGCATCAGTGGCATTTGAAACGCCTAATGGACCCGTTTGGTTATGATATTCACCTTTAAAAGCTTCATTGCCTTCAGATTTTTTAAAGTAAGGCAGTATATCGTTATAGCTCCAGCCGTCGTTGCCCAGTGCGGCCCAGTTATCGTAATCCCACTTATTGCCACGTACATATAACATGGCATTGGTAGATGAACTACCCCCTAAGGTTTTGCCTCTAGGTTGATAACCTTTTCGGCCATTTAAACCCGGTTGTGGGATGGTTTTGAAGGCCCAATTATGAAGTTTAGTAGGTAACATGGCTGCTAAACCGATAGGGGCGTGAATAAAAATACTTTTATCAGGACCACCTGCCTCTAACAAACATACAGAAATATTAGGATCTTCAGATAAACGTGCTGCAAGCACACAACCAGCAGAGCCGGCGCCAACAACAATGTAATCAAATTTAGTCTGTGTGCTTGTCATAAGTTAACCCTGTTAAAAGTGTTACTGATCGTACCAGATAACTAAATTAACGTTTTATTAGGCAGATATCTATAGGCTGTTCAAAGTTTTTATATTTCAACAAAGCACATTTTCCCTGCTATTTTTGTATATTTACTGACTTTTAGCCTCATTTTCCATATGCTAAGTGCACTAATGCTGAAGTGAGCCTAATACTGATAATGCTTCAGCTAACTATTTATTAAAAGGTAAAAATGATGAATGATGTCGCCATACCAATGCCAGCTAGTGAAGAAATATCAGCTCAACAGCCTCATTCGTCAGGCAATGATATTTCAACCAGTGACGCATTAGCGCAAGGATTTAGTGCGCAAAAAAGTTATTTTTTACAAAATACTTATCCTAGCTACCAAGCAAGAATTGATGGTTTGAATAAATTAAAGGCTTTACTTATCGACAATCAACAAGCTTTTATTGATGCTATGTCTAAGGATTTTGGTCACCGTAGTGCTGATGATTCTAAACTTGGCGATATCCTTAGTACGGTAATGGGCATTAATTACACAGTTAAACGCCTCAAGCGTTGGATGAAAAAAGAAAAGAAACATGTTGGTCTTTTATTTCAACCGGCAAAAGCCTTTGTCATTTATCAGCCTAAAGGCGTAATAGGTATTATCGCACCTTGGAATTACCCGGTATTTTTATCATTAGGACCATTAACGGCAGCATTAGCTGCGGGTAATACCGCGATGATCAAAATGTCTGAATTTACCCCTAATACCACGACTTTATTGGCAGAGCTAATAAGTAAAAACTTTGCCAAAGAACAAGTGGCGATTGTTAGTGGTGATGTAAAAATGGCAGCGACTTTTTCAGCTTTGACTTTTGATCATCTGTTTTTCACTGGCTCAACAACCGTTGGTAGATTAGTGATGAAATCAGCGGCAGAGAACTTAGTACCGGTAACATTAGAGCTGGGTGGGAAATCGCCAACAATTATTGATAATGATATCGACATTAATACTGCTGTTAGTCGCATTATTTTAGGAAAAACACTTAACTCAGGACAAACTTGTGTCGCCCCAGATTATATTTTATGTCCCAAAGCTAAGGTTGAGTCACTGGTTCAGGCATTAAAAACATGTTATCAAGATCTGTATCCCACTATTAATAACAATGTTGACTGCACTAGTATTATTAATGATGGGCAAAAGGCACGCTTAGATAAATTACTTAACGATGCCAGAGGCAAGGGGGCGAATATCACGCCACTGATTGCTAAAACAGAACTCGCTGACAATACCGCACAACGTAAAATGCCTCTAACGGTAATTACTAATGTCAGAGATGACATGTTAGTCATGCAAGAAGAAATCTTTGGGCCACTTTTACCTATTATTGGCTATGAAAATATTAATGAAGCGATTGATTATGTTAATAAGAATGCTAGGCCGCTGGCACTCTATATTTGTAGTTTTAACAAAGATTTTCAACAGGATATATTACTAAAAACCCACGCAGGTGGTGTTTGTATCAACGATGCCGCTTTTCATGTCGCTAATGATGACCTGCCCTTTGGTGGCATTGGTGCTTCAGGAATGGGGCAATATCACGGCGTTGAAGGTTTTAAAACTTTTTCTCATGGAAAATCAGTACTTTCACGTGGTCGAATAAGTTTTACTTCATTGCTTTTTCCTCCTTTTGGGAAAAAAATTCATCAACTTGTTTATAAACTATTCATTCGATAATTTATTATGTTTTAGGATGAAGACATTTACTCTGTAAATGTCTGAACAAGCTAGATTTTTATTAAGAAGAGCCTATACTTGATTTCTTTTTAGTGCATTTTGATATGCTGTTCTACTTATTATCCTAGGAGGAAGTTCACGTGGCTTCTATTAGTAAAAAGGTTTTACTAGGTTACTTGCTAGTGTTAATTGTCGCTATAGCGGCGTCGGTGACTTTATTTGGTGCAGCCAGTGAAGTTAAGCAGCGCACTAGTCAGTTCACTGGCGAAACGTTGCCTGAGCTAAATGATTTACAGCAAGTGAAGCAATCGTTAGATGCGATACAAATAGCAGCTTATGGTCTGTATGGCACCATGATTGAGGCAAATGAGTTTACTGAGGTAATGAATGAAAATAGCCAGCGATTTGATCGTTTGCTTATGGCCAGTGGTAGCTTATCGTCACATCAAGAACACCAAACAATAGTTAACGAAATTGAGCTGCTCATTACTTTCATGAACCGACTTCAGCGGGTTATGATCGCTGAAGAGGTAGATTGGGATGGTGCCCGCGAGATCTTAGTTGATGTAGACAAACACTCGAAAAGCATCTCTGAAAAATTAAGTACAATCAGTACAGGTGTTAGCCTTGATGCGAGTACCAGTTCAACAGCCATCCATACAGAAATCGCTGATATTCAATTACTAGTATTAGCACTGCTTGCTAGCATAGTGACAGTCGCAGGGGTTGCTTACACCCTCTCTCATAAAAAAATAGCCTTACCTATTCGGGAGCTAGCAGAAGAGTTAGATCAAGTCGCGCAAAGTTATGATTTAACAAGGGTTGTGCCAGAGCGTTCTAATGATGAAATTGGCCTTGCTGCTGCAAGTGTAAACCGTTTACTTAAGGCCTTTAATAGCGGTATTACCGATGTTAGGCATATTGCCAATAACATTAATGAATTGGTTGAGGTCTTAGGCTCAACGTCTGAAAATGCCGATATACAAGTTAAATTGTTAAATGAAAAAATAGAATTGTTGTTATCCAGTATGGTGACCTTAGAAAGCCAAATAGAGCAAGGCTTTGAGCAATCATATAATGCATCTGAGCAAGCCAAAGAAGGTGCTCAAGCTGTTGAGAATGGAGCTCAACAAGTAGCTAAAACCTCAACCAGTATTTCGGCATTAGCAAACGATATTGAAGCTTCATCGGGTATGTTAATTGAGTTACGTAAGTCAGGTGACCAAGTATCAACTGTGGTGAGCACAATAGCGTCAATTGCTGACCAAACTAACTTACTTGCACTAAATGCTGCAATAGAGGCGGCAAGGGCTGGAGAATCCGGTCGAGGTTTTGCGGTAGTTGCGGATGAGGTTCGTACACTTGCAACTCGTACTCATCAATCAACCATTGAAATTAATACCATGTTAGCGGGGATAGTTGGCGCTATCTCTCAGATTGTAACCTCAATGGAAAATAATCAAACCCAAGCGGATGAAGCGGTTAGTTTGTCACAAAAAACTGTAGAATCTTTATCACTTATTCAGTCAAGCATACTGAGCTTAAGTAGTGTTAGTAGTGAAGTGGCAAATCAAGCTGAGCATTCTCATCATCAAGTGGTTGATATGCGCTCGTGGGTTGAAGATTTTAAAACGGTTGGTGATGCTGTTTGTCAGGGCAGTATGGAAAGTCGAGATACTTCATTGAAGATGACTGAATTAGCCGTGAGCTTTAATAAATCGGTTGAACGATTTCGTACTTAGGTTGTTGTTTACTATTAATATAAGTGGCCGAGTAAAGTTGGCCACTTATCATAACTAACTAAGTTAGCAGATCAATGTAACTTAAAAATCGAAACGAACACCAACACCGACAGATTCTGTTTTAACTTCTGTATCAAAAATTAAATACTCAACATAGATATCAACCGTATCAAGAATATCAAGCGATGCACCGATACCGCCAAAGCCATCAGTACCGCCGAAATCAGTTTTTGTACCCTCAAAAGAGTAATCAACAGTTGTTTGTGCAACACCTGCTTTGGCATACACTTCAAAAATAGGCCCTATTGGTAAATATGCGACAGCTGATAAGCTTAACGCATTAGAATCAATTTTAGCGCTGTTATTGCTGATACTGCCTAAATCGTAATAACCAAGTTCAGCAGAGAACATAAAAATGCTGGTATCAATAAATTGATAACCAACAAAAAAAGCTGGCGTAGTGTCACTGTCACTTACCGATGAGTAATCAGCTTCAGGACTATAAATACCTGCGCCAATATAGAAACCGTCAGCGCTTGCTTGAGATGCTGATACTGCAAGCGAAGCCGCTAAAATGCTTTTTAAAGCGATGTTTTTAAGAGATTTCATTTTGTATTCCTTATCAAATAACTAAAATTATTTTTCTTAGTGTTGTTATCGCTAAGCGAGAAAGCTTAGCTAGTTATACCCGTTCCATTAAGTTAGCTCCCACTCAAAGCGCATTGGAATTGGTATTGTGTTATTGGGCAAGTCTTATATTTTTATTGTTATTAGTCATAAGGTGATGATAGCTACTGTCCAATAAGTCCAGATGATAATAGCTTAGTTAAAAGGAATCAATTAAAGCTTTTGAGGGTTAAAAAATATGTAGTGTAGGTGTTAGTTCTTTTAATCACTGATAAAATAAGCTGTTATAGCTGATGCCAATTATTTAGCTTTAATTCTCTAAGGATATTTGAAAAGAAAGTTCAGTTAATAATCATAAGCTTTAGGGGAAGTAAAATAAATGAGGTCGAATATAAGTGGCAACCTCATTTTTAGCCTTAGGTTAATAGGTCACTTATAAGCGAATAATGCTATGGCCATGATTGGTAATATTATTTTGAACCTCAGGGTTAGCAGCTTCACTATGGCAAAAATTACACCGGCTTTGTTTAATACTATCTATTTGTATTCCTAAGCTAGCGAGGTACTGCTTGGCATATCGATCGACTTGGTTAACATTGTCACTATTCACCAAAACATCAAAATGGATATATTGCCCGGACGCTGTATGTACATGGGTATCATAAATATGAATTTGCATAATACTCTCCTTTTAAAAAAAATTATTGGCTTTTTCCAGGTAAACTTAAATCGCCAGAAGCGATATCAAATACATTGGTTACACACAATAGAGGTGCGTGAACTTGTTGGTTTATTTTTAATCCCGCAGTGACACCATCAAAGGAAAAATTTTCTGGAAAGCCAAGAGAAGACAGTGGTACACGCACTAAAACTTCTGATTTTTCTAAACTAAAATCAAAACCCGGGCTATCAATAAATAGTGGTAGCTTTGGCCAAGTTATCGGTAATTTTGGGGAGGTGCCCTGAGCGATGTCTTTTACCTTTAACGCTCCTTTTCCACAAGCATCATCGGGCACAAGCACCACCCAATGACTATGCCACTTGTCTCCATCATTGCTTTTATTACCATCGCCATCTTCATCATATAAAGGGGTATCATCAAAGTCAGGGTGAATGGTTAAGGCTAGGGATAAAATACCCTGATCGGCTTCAAAACCAACAGCTGAGCTATTAAGTGATGTTGGCCAAACATAGCTGTATACCCCAGCACCAGCTAATTGACCATTCTTTTCTGGCTGTTTACCACCAACCTTACCTGCTACTGCTTGCTGGAATATTAAATGACTACCTTGAGTGATTACCTTTGCATGGACAATATCAAATTCAGGATCAACTGAAGGTGACATTGGTGCTTTGATATGTCCTTGGTGTTTATTATGTGCATAGCTATCTGCACCTAATAGTACTGTGGTTAACGTTGTAGCGATAAATAGATGTGACATTTTCATGATAAGTCCTCTTAAATAAATATAGTTTCGCATCGAAACTATATTTATTTAAACATGATAAAACTCTACTTGTCAAATATGTTTTGAGTCGATACTATTGCTTTATGAATGATGAACTATTTAATTTAATCGAGCGTTTAGCCAATTTATTACGGCAAGAAACGCGTCTTGAAGGGCAAAGCCTAGGCTTACAACCTATTCAGCAAGAAGCTCTGTATTATCTGTCGACTTGTAATCGTTATTCGGATACAACTTTGGCCGTGACTGAGTTTTTAGGTTTAACTAAGGGCACGGTATCGCAATCCTTAAAAATACTAGAAAGCAAATCATTAATAACGAAATTAAAAGATAACAAAGATAGACGTATTACCCATTTAAAGGTTACTGAGGCAGGACAAGAGTTTCTTGCTAAGACTTGCCCACCGCAAAAATTTACCGATGCAATTACTGGCTTAGCTGGTGATGAGCAGAGTGAGACTAGAGCCTTATTGCAAAAAGTACTGAATAATTACCAGCAAGCGACTGGGCGCACAGCATTTGGGGTGTGCAAATACTGTAAATTTAACCTAAAGACAAGTGATGGTATTAGATGTGGTTTAACAAATGAAACCTTAAGTAACCAAGACATTATACTTATTTGTAGAGAGTTTTCGGCTTAAAAACCTTTTAGGGATTCAATTTTAAAGTGTTTAACTTTAATAACCTATAGATAAAAATGGATTCACTAAAAATGATTTAGTAAATCCATTTTTTAATATGTTAACAGTTAGTTGAAGGAAATTATTAATGTTTAAGCTTGCTGTCTTGTTGCGGCGATGACTATTTCTCGTATGCAAACATTTTGTGGCTGGCTGTAAGCGAACATTATTGTGTTTGCGATATCATCAGCTTGAATTGCTCCGCCCATATCTTCTTTCCATGATTGATAATCTTCTTTGATTTCAGCAGACGTTGTATGTGATAACAATTCTGTTTCTACTGCACCAGGGGCAATAGTGATAACACGCACGTTACTATCTGCTACTTCCTCACGGACATTTTCGGAAATGGCGTGCACAGCAAATTTAGTGCCTGTGTACGCGGCATGGTTGGCAAAGGTTTTTTTACCTGCAATGGAGCTGATATTAATAATAGTGCCGGTGTTACGCGCTTTCATTGGCATTAGAACTGACTGCATCCCATTTAATAAACCGATAACATTCACATCAAACATGTTTTTCCATTCGCTAGCATCTTGATTATCAACTTGCCCTAACAGCATTACGCCGGCGTTATTAATAAGGCAATCTGTGGGTCCATAGAGTGCTTCTGCTTTGGCAACAGCAGCTTCAAAGGTACTTTGTTCGGTGACATCAACTTGTTCACATAAAGTATTTGGTAACCTTAATGCCACTAATTTTTCCAATCGGCGAGCAATCAATAATAGTGGGTGTCCCTGTTCACTAAAATGTTTGGCAATAGCTTGGCCAATACCAGAACTTGCGCCAGTAATAACAACTAATTTTTTCATCATTTCTCTACTTATTTGAATAATTTAATATCTACTTATTGGTGATGCAGCTATTTTATGTAATAAGTTATTGTTGATATATAACCCCATGGTTACATCATTGTTTACAGGAGAGGTCGAATTGAAATTCTGTTATATTGTGTTTAGTCGCTTTAAGTAAGCTTAATTTGAGTCGTTATGAATTTAGAAATAAATATTACTGATATCCGTGCCTTTGTACTGATTGTAAAAGCGGGTAGTTTTACTGCCGCCGCGGAACAACTCTTGTGTTCACGCTCTCATTTATCAAAGCAACTGTCACAGCTAGAATCAGCGCTTGGGGTAAAACTTATCACTCGTACAACTCGTTCCCAGCGTTTAACAGAGCAAGGAAAGCTGTTTTTTGAACAATGTAGTTGCTCTTTTGATGGTGTTGAGCGTGCAATTGAGCAAGCTATAGATGATGCCAGTGAGGTTAAAGGTTTAATTAATATCAATTGCGTTGGCGGCTATATTGGCGAAGATATTATTGCTCCGTTAGTTAATGACTTTATCCAGCAGTGCCCAGATGTCAGAGTTAATCTAGATTTTAGTAGTGGACGTGTTGACTTGATTGCTGGTGAATTTGATATTGTCTTTCGCATGGGCCAGCTTGAAGATTCAAACTTGATTGCCCAAAAGTTATTGGATATATCTATAGGTACTTTAGCGAGTCCCCGTTACTTAAAAGATAACGGTCAATTATCACATCCAAAAGATCTCAAGCAGCATCAGTGCATTACCGGTTCATTAAACAGCTGGACCTTTAGCAGTGTTATAACCCCCATCACTAAAATTGATGTGACAGTGAACGGCCAATTCAAATGTAAAAATGGTCGTGCCATGATTAATAGCGCTGTCGCTGGCAATGGCATCGTTCGCTTACCCTACCTTTATTGTCACAAAGAAATAACCAATGGCGCATTGGTTCCTATTTTTACTGACTGGGCGGTACCAGAGTCACCTTTTTATATGGTTTATGTGCAAGATAAATATCAGCCGGCACGATTAAGAGCCTTTATCGATTTTGTGCGCAACAATATTGCTCAGTACAGTCAAGTAAGTTAATTTTTGTATATTAAATTAAGCGGGAAAGTACGATTGAAATCCTTCATGCTACTTTCTTGGTGAACAGAGAGTCAACAATAGGGCAATTATCTATTGAATTATTACTATCTTTACATTGAATAACCATGTCATTTAATGCGGAGTGAAGACGTTGTAAATCGTTTATTTTTTCTTGCACCGCACTAGCCTGCTGCATTGCCATCGCCCTAACTTCGCCGCAATAGTGATTAGGCTCATCAATAAACTTAAGTAAGTCTTTAATCTGCTCAATCTTAAAACCTAGTTCTCTGCTGCGCCTGATAAAAGTTAACCGTTTAACATGAGGCAAGGCATACACTCTATGCCCTCCCTCAGTTCTCGGTGGCTCAGGCATTAATCCTATTTTTTCATAATAATGCACTGTTTCAACTTTACAGCCAGACTCTTTGGCGAGCTGTCCGATAGAGTATTTTTTACCATTCATCCAAAACCCCTTGAACCTATAGTTACTACAGGTTCTATACTAGCATAAACACCTTAAGGATCATTTATGACCGATATTATCACTGACTCAGAGCTAACATGCCCTGAGTGTAAACATAAAGAATTACTTGAAATGCCAACGGATGCTTGCCTGTGGTTTCATGAATGCACAGTATGTAAAATACTGCTGAAACCTCTAAAAGGGGACTGTTGTGTATTTTGCTCTTATGGATCAGTGCCATGTCCTCCAATACAGGAGAGTGGCTCATGTTCAAGCTGTGGAGGTTAGAATGTCTGATAATAAATTAATAGAAATGTCTTACCTTAGATGGATAACGCTGTTCATGGTTAGTGGCACATTATTGTGTTGCGCTTTGCCTATTTTATTAGTGACCTTAGGCTTTGGCGCAGTAGTAGCTAGTGTAAACTACAACATTCCTGGTTTTATTTTTCTTGCGGAACATAAGGTATGGACACTCACAATAGCGGCGCTAATTTTGATGGCGTTAGCTTGGATTATTTGGCGACCTAATCAGCATTGTCCGGCAGAGCCTAGATTAGCCGATCTTTGTAATAAATCAAAAAAACTCAATAAACGAATTTTTTGGTTAAGTTTAACTATCTGGTTTATTGGTTTTTTCAGCAGTTATCTCTTATTACCACTACGAAACTTACTTGACCTATAAAGGAAAATTAAACAATGAAGAACTTTTTATTATTAGCATTACTTATCACTGTAGCACTCTCATTTTCAGCTAATGCCAAAACTATCGAAATTGAAGTGCACGGCATGACCTGTGCTTTATGTGTTGATACTTTAAATCGAAAGTTCAATAAAATGGCTGGCATATCAAAAGTAAAGGTAAACATAAAAATGAAGACGTTACGATTAGAAACTGCTTCTACATCACCGGCAATAGCAATGATTAAACAAGCCATCTTAGATGCTGGTTTTATGCCAATAAAAGTAACGATAATTTCTGATAAAGAAGCTAAAGAGACTTTAACTCAGGGATAACAAAATAGCGGAATCACTGGTGATTTCGTTTACAGTAAAAATTGGAGATGAATTTTGAGGGATATTTCTAAATCAAAAGTGGTCGGTGATGCAAGATTCGAACTTGCGACCCCTTGGACCCAAACCAAGTGCGCTACCAAGCTGCGCTAATCACCGACATGTATAACTTTTTGATCTGTTACTTCAGAAAGAAGTAAAAAGATGGGGTGGCTAAAGGGACTTGAACCCTCGACAACCGGAATCACAATCCGGGGCTCTA
Organism: Colwellia psychrerythraea; assembly: GCF_000764185.1. Lineage (GTDB taxonomy): Bacteria > Pseudomonadota > Gammaproteobacteria > Enterobacterales > Alteromonadaceae > Colwellia > Colwellia psychrerythraea_B. The sequence goes on along the minus strand of NZ_JQEC01000040.1, from coordinate 71,240 downwards.
CCAACTGAGCTATAGCCACCACTGAGGTGTACTGATAGATATTTTATGCTAAGAACAATAAATATCTATGCTGCTACTTAACAGCGCGGCGATTGTAGTGCATTTATACCTAGAATGACAAGAAAAACTTTTGCTTTTTAGCGCATTTATATATTATTTTTTTTGTTTTACTATTTTTGTTTAATTAATCAACAGATAATATTAGCTAGTATGATTTCTCCTAGCTATAACCCGTTATTCAGCAGGTAATTGAAAGTTGAACTGACAAATTTAGTTAACTAACTTACGGTGAACCAACGGCCTCACTAATGAGCTAAACATCTAGTTTATAAAAACGAGCGATATTACGTCGTTTTAGTGTACGTAATGATTTTATTTTTAAATGGTTCTTATTTTTTCGTACCATCAATCTCTTTTTGTGTGGCTTCATCATCAACCTCCTAAATACCTTATCCATAAGTTAAATACGCTTGCAAATATACCTTTAATCAATAGCAGTGACTAAAGGCATTTTTAAGCTATTCTAAATAATAGAGTAGTTAGCCTGTTTGTTCAACTAGCTAATAAAAAAGCACTTTACTTTATTGATATAGAATAATCATGCGAGTTATCTGCTTTTTATAGCGTTAAGCCAATTGTGTCTCACTCGCTGGTTTTGTTGCAACTTTAGCGGCAAATGTTGCTTTTATTTGTTCGACAATTAAATAATTTACTGGTACTAATATCAAGGTAATAAAGGTAGCAAATAAAATACCAAAACCTAGTGATACAGCCATCGGAATTAAAAACTGCGCTTGAGTTGATTGCTCAAACAACAAGGGCATTAAACCAATGAAGGTGGTTAAACTGGTTAACATTACTGGTCTAAAGCGAGCAGCACCAGCGGTTAACACCGCGGTCATTAACTCTCCGCCTTCGCTGCGTTTTTTATTGATAAAATCAACCAATACCAATGAGTCATTAACAACCACACCAATTAACGCCAACATGCCAAGTAAGCTCATAATGGTTAACTCCATGCCCATGATCCAGTGACCGATCACTGCGCCAATCATGCCAAAAGGAATAATACTCATAACAATAATCGGTTGCAGGTAAGATTTAAACGGTATGGCTAATAGCGCGTAAATAATGAAAAATACAAATAATAGTGCCCAACCGAGTGAGCCAAAAGATTCTCTTTGCTCTTTAGCTTCGCCTTCAAGTGAGTGACTTACGCCAGGGTAGTGCACAATTAACTCATCTAAGTAGGCTTTTAAATCAGCTTGTAGCACAGTCATATTGGTATTTGATTTTTCTACATCCGCACTGACATTTGCGGTCCGATAACGATCAATTCTTGAAATGGTTGAAGGACTTTTTCCAGGGATAAGCTTGGCAACATGAGATAAAGGTACTGAACCACCATTGGGTGTTACCACCAGAATATCCTCTAAATCTGCTATGGTGCGGCGTTCATCGATAGGTAAACGCACCATCACTCGAACATCGTCTCGACCACGCTGAATACGTTGTACTTCTGAACCAAAGAATGAACGGCGAACTTGGCTGGAAATACTCACTCGTGTTAAGCCTAACGCTTTACCTTGTTCAGTTAATTCAATTTGCAGCTCTTCCTTACCATTAGACAGGCTATCGGCAATATCAAATACAGTAGGGTAAGTGGCTAAGCGAACTTTTACTTTGTCGGTGACTTCTTTTAAGGTTTCAAGTGAGCTGGCTTTAAACTGCACATGAATAGGATCAGAGGAACGACCTATTTCAGCTCTAAAGGTGATGCTTTCAGCACCCGGAATAGGACCAATTAAATTCCGCCATTCTTTTACTAGTTCACGAGACGTAATTGCAAGTTCACGTGACTCTGGTGGAGTGATCTCAAAACGAACCTTGCCTTGATTTGATACACCACCACGACCGCCAGTGGTCGCTAAGATATTAATAATGACACTTTCGTTGGTTGAAGGATCAATGTACTTTTGTTTCAACTCATCGGCTTTTTCTGCCATTTTAATTATATATTTATTAGTGACTTCAAAAGGGGTGCCAGCTGGTAAAGTGAGCGACGCACGTACTGTCTCACTAGGAATACGTGGGAAGAAAACAAACTTGGTCCAGCCACTCATAATAAGCGCTAAAATCACCAAAAACACACCAGCAAAGCCGAGCAAGGTTGCGGTTTTATTGCTTATAGCACGATGCAATAATGGCTGGTAGAAGCGAATGATAGCGCGTTCAAAGCCATCAGCGAAACCCTGTTGCATGCGGCTAAATTTAGACTGTTTATCTTTTTCTGTACGCAGTTTTAAGTTTTTTAAATGCGAAGGTAAAACAAATTTTGACTCTATTAAGGAGAAAATAAGTACCGGAATAACGATAACCGGAATTTGAGCAAATAAAGCGCCACGCGCACCTTCAATAAACGCCAGCGGAAGAAAAGCGGCTACAGTGGTTAAAATACCAAAGGTTACTGGTGTGGCAACTTCTTGGGTACCGCGAATAGCTGCCATTTCACCGGATTCAGAAGTTTTTAAGTGGGTGTAAATATTCTCCCCGGTGACTATGGCATCATCAACGACAATCCCCAAAACCAAGATGAAGGCAAACAAGCTCATGATATTTAAGGTAACACCAAAAAAAGGCATCATGATAAAGGCGCCCATAAAAGAGATGGGAATACCAAGAAATACCCAAAAGGCAATGGAAGGCCTAAGAAATAGGCTTAATAAGGCAAGTACTAAAATCCCCCCTTGTAGTGCGCTAGTGGTTAGCGTAGAAATGCGATTTTTAACGATTTGAGAATCATCATCCCAAAAACTTAACTCAACACCAACAGGTAATGAACTTTGCTGATCGTTAATATAAGTTTTCACGGCATCGGCAACGTCAATAGCACTTTGTTGGCCAAGACGGTAAACATCGATAAAAGCGGCTTGTTTACCGTTAAATCGAGTGCGTACTGGGGTTTCTTCAAAGTCATCTTTAATAATGGCGATGTCACTTAAACGTATAATAGAGCCGTCGACATGGGTTTTAATCGCTATTCTTTCAAATTCATCTTTACGATAGGCTTGCCCTTTTGAGCGTAGCAGAATATCACCGCCCTTGGTTTTTAAGTTACCGGCAGAAATATCAGTACTAGAGTCGGCAATGGCAGCAGATATTTGCGCAATGGTTAAACCATATTGACGTAATTTATCTTGTGGTACTTCAATGGATATTTCATAGTCACGAACACCACTAAGCTCTACTTGGGTGATAGCAGGAATTTGAAGTAAGTCATCTCTAACTTTCTCCGCGTATTCGCGAGTTTCTTTTTCGCTGTAAATACTGGCTATGGTTACGGCAATTACTTCACGTTTACGTGTTGCTAAGGAGACCACCGGCTTTTCGGCATCTTTAGGAAAGGTATTTATTTCGTCTACTCTGCTTTTTATATCAGCGAGCATTTCTCGAGGATCGTAGCCTGTTTCTACTTCAATATTGACCGCAGATGAGCCCTCTTGTGAGCGACTAGAAATCTGCTTAACACCTTCTAAATCTTGAACGGCTTCTTCAATGCGAATAGAGATACTCTTTTCGACATCTTCAGGTGTAGCACCGCGTAGTGATACATTAACGTTAATACGGTCGGTAGCAAATGAAGGAAATACTTCCAATGGAATACGATTTGATAAGCTAAATAATCCTGTTATTAAGATAGTAATTAATAACAGGTTTGCCGCTACATGATTTCGTGCAAACCAAGCAATCATTAGTTATTCACCTTAATTGGTTGGGGTGATTGGCCCTTTGCTGCACTTGCCGCTTTACGCTCGGCAATCAAGTCTTCAACGGTGATACCTTGCTTTACAGCGATTTTTTCAAGCTTTTTAAGGCGCTGTTTTGATCTTTTGGCCATTGTTGATTTAGGCGCTTTAATGGGGGGTTGAGTTGAAGCTTGCCCTGCAATGGCAACTGGTGTACCCGAGCTAACTTGTCCAAGTGATGTAAGTACCAATTTATCACCTGCGACTAATCCCTCAGTAACTATAGATTCAGTGCCATTTTGCCAGCCTAATAAAATCTCTTTGCGCATTAATAAGCCATCTTCAACAATATAAACATAACTGCCTTGATAAATAGCACTACTGGGGATCACAAGGGCATTTTCAACTTCACGACCGGTAATTTTGGCAGTGACATATTGGCCCATCTTAATTTGCGCACCTTGGTTATATTCCCCATCATAGGGACGGATAATTTGTGCTACCACATAAAGTTGTTGTGACATTTCATCAATGGCGCTTTCAGTTCTAACAATTTTTCCTTGCCAAACTTGTTCACCCATTAAGTCTGATGAGATCACAACATTACTTATCATCGAGCTATTTTTTTCATCAGTGCTGAAGCGTGTTTCTGATTGCTCGTTTGCATTACGATACTCTTCAGGCAACTTCATCAAAGGCAGGTCTTTATTTTTAATCGGCAAACGTATTTCTACATAATCAACGGCAAAAATATCAGCTAGTTGAGTATTACTTGAAATCACTTGGCCAATATCAACATTTTTCTTTAAGATGCGGCCTGCGTATGGGGCAACAATTTTGGTACGTTCTAGTGATAGTTTAACTTTATCAAGCGTTGCTTCAGCTGAAAGTACTTGCGCTTTGGCTGCTTCAAATTGTGGCTGGCGTAATACCAGCGCGTTGGGGGCCTCGCCATTACCTAGCCTTTGCCAGTCAGCTTTTGCTTGTTTTACTCGAGCATCTTCCTCTTGTAATACTTGCTTGGCTGACATTAAACTTGCCTGGGCTATCTTTACTTCGGCGCGGTAATCCCTATCATCGAGTTGAATTAAAGTATCACCTTGCTCAAAAAAACCACCTGCTCTAAATTGTTTACTGACGTAATTAATTTGTCCGGAAACTTGGGCAAAAAGTACACTTTGTGTTCTCGGTTTTACCGTACCAAAACTTTGCACTATGACTGGATAAGTTTGCAGTCTCAGTGTGGTCGTTGCTACTGTCATTTGTGGTGCTTTAGATGCATTGACTCGATGACTTGTTGGCGGATTGTTAAAAATAACCATCATGAGTATTATGGTGACCAAAATAATTATGACAGGCACGAATATTTTTTTATATTTAAGCAGGGTAGACATGGTTATTCGGCCTTTAGTGTAGGTGCTGGGGCAAGTGACGGTGTGGTAAAGTCGCCACCTAAGAAAAGATGTAAATTGATGCGATTGACGATGAGCTGATTTTTAATTTTTATTAGCGTAGTTTGCGCCTCAAATGAACGATTTTGCGCATCAAGTACCGTGGTATAACTCACTAAACCGCTTTGATATTGCTCAAAAGAAAGTGCTGATGCTATTTGGGCATTTTCTTGTGCCGCCAGCATGGTGTAATAGCTGTGCTTTAAACTCTTTTCAGTGGTAATGGCGTTTTCAACATCGTTAAAGGCATTATATAAAGTATCGAGATATAACTGTTCGCCTTGTTTGAGCTCTATACGTGATTTTTCTTCATTGGCTTTTAGACGTCCGGCATTAAAAATAGGCGCTGAAACACTACCCAATAATGACCAGGCGAGTGAGGAGCCAGAAAGTAAATCACCAATGTCAGCGGCAGAGTCACCGACAGAGCCAGATAAAACAATACTAGGGAAGCGCTGTTTATGTGCATAAGCCAAACCAGCATCTTGTGACAATAATTGATACCAACTGGCTTTTAATTCAGGCTTTCTGCTGATCAGCTCAGAGGGTAGGCCAAGTGGAATGTCATTGGTTAGCAAAGGTAAGTTAGCGTTTACCAATAGCTGGCCCTTAGGATATTCGCCGATAAGACGCTCAAGTTGCCTAATTAATTTAGTTTTTATAGTGGCTTGCTCAGATACTCTGGTTAGTTCGTTATTTAAATCGTTACGCGTTAAATAAACATCAAGTGCAGGCGTTAAGCCTGAATTATAACCCGACTCAATAATGTCTAAGTTTTGTTGAGAGTTTGCCACTCTTCTTTGATAAAGGTTCAGTAGCTTATCGGCTTCTATCACCTTAAACCAAGTAGTGACTACATTGACAACTAACTGCTGTTTATATTGCTCAAAAGTAGCTTTTTGAGCGAGATAATTATAATTACTGACTTGGTCCGCGGCTGATAACTTACCCCAAATATCCACTTCATAACTTAAGTTTAAATTGACCGAGTTACTATTGGCATAACTATTAGTTTGATTGTCTTTATTGCGACCACTGCGAAAAGACAAATCAAGCTCAGGCCATAGTTGACTGCCGGAAACAATGAGTTGCTGCTCTGCTATTTCTAGTGAATAGGCTTGCATGGCAAACTGATGATTAGTGGCTAAGGCTTTAGTGACTAATTGTTGAACTTGTGGGTTATCAAGTTGAGATAACCAGTTATCTTCTACGACTAAAGCTTGTTTGCTTTGTTGCCAGTTATCGGGAAGTGCTGGGCTTGTTAGGTTTTTATCTACCTGTGCAGTATTACTACAAGCCAATAAAAATAGACTTGAAAGTAGTGGTAGTAACTGTCGGAATCGACGTGTCATAAAACAATTAACTCATGTTAAAAAATAACTCTTATAAACAGTGTAATCAAAGATGCTTCAAGGAGATACAGGTTTTACATAAGTTTACACAGGCCTCTCCTGTAAAGGTTTGTAACTGTTTTGTTGTAATATGTTACCCGTTAAATTGACAACTATTTTTCTTGGTTTACTGATATTTTTGCTGAATATTGTTTAGTTCACCTTGAGCCATCATCTGAGAAAATATGTTTTTTAATTGTTTCGCTGAAACTTTGTGATGACTTTTTTTCGATAGTTGTAACCAAGGGGTTCGCTCGGAGACAATTAAAGGTTTACCAAAAAAGTCTCTGCTTAAATCTAAGTTCTTAGCTGCACTTATGATAGGGGCCATAGGCCCGATAATGGCATCTACTCGACCTTTTTTTAACATTAATAAACCTTGATAAAAATCGCTAACGGTTTGTTTGATAATTTCAGGGTTGTTATCAATATCATCACTAAACTTTGCCCCGCGCAGATAAGCGATACTGAGTTTTTCTAACTGCTTTACTGAAGAGAAATTAGTGTCTTTACGACCAATAACGACATTTTTTAAGGTGGGCAAAGGGTAAATATAATCGACATAATCTGCTAACTCTTTGTACTTAAACATTATGGTTAAGTCTGTTTTACCTAATTTAAGTTCATGCATTATTCGGCCATAAGGAAATATATGATGTTCACTCTCGATATCAGCTTTTACTAAAAGCTTATTGGCTAAGTCGTAATAAATACCACTTAGTTCACCATTGGTGTTAATTCCATAAGGAGCAACAGCTATGGTGCGCATTTGTAGGACATTTTCGGTGTTTTCTGAAAAACAGCTATGACTTATTAACAGTAGAAAAACACAAATAATTGAGCTGAAATACTTCATCGCCACCTAGGGAAGATAAGATTGCTTTATACCAATATAGAGAATTATTACTGTGAAGTCATTAACAAGAAGGGGGTTATTGATGGCTAAAAGCAGCTGCACCTTGCTAACACATAAGTGAGGCTGCTGACTTTTGATTAGTTAACCTGAACTTTGAGCTAGTGCTGCTTATCCAGAGTTCAGGTTAGTTATACAAAACAATTTAACTTTCGACTTAGCTTTTGCTCAATAAGTCAATAAAGAAACTATATTGTAAAGCGGTATTATGGATACGTTTAAAGCGTCCAGATGCACCACCATGACCGGCCTCCATATCAGTTTTAAATACTAATAAGTTGTCATCAGTTTTATATTCACGTAGCTTGGCAACCCACTTCATTGGCTCAAAATACTGTACTTGTGAGTCGTGTAATCCAGTGGTAACTAGGATGTTAGGGTAGTTTTGTGCCTTCACTTGATCATAAGGGGAGTAAGTCATCATATAATCGTAATAAACTTTGTCTTTTGGGTTACCCCATTCTTTAAATTCATTAGTGGTTAACGGAATACTTTCATCAAGCATAGTTGTTACTACATCAACAAAAGGAACTGCTGCAGCAATGCCATTATAAAGCTCAGGTGCCATATTAATTACCGCACCCATTAATAAACCACCAGCACTACCACCGGCAGCAAATACCTTATCTTTATCGCCATAGCCTTGTGCGGTTAACTCTTTAGTGACGTCAATAAAATCAGTAAAAGTGTTCATTTTGGTGAGTTTTTTACCGTCTTCATACCAAGGGCGACCAAGCATTTCTGAGCCACGGATATGAGCAATGGCGTAGACAAAGCCGCGGTCTAACAAGCTTAAACGACTTACCGAAAAGTAAGGGTCAATAGTTGAGCCGTATGAGCCATAGGCATATTGGTATAATGGATTAGTACCATCTTTTTTGAACTTATCTTTACGATAAACTAAAGAAACAGGTACTTTTTTACCGTCACGGGCGGTAACAAAAATACGCTCAGAGGCATAGTTATTACTATCAAAGTCACCTAGTACTTTAGTTTGCTTTAATTTTGTTTTATTAAACGAAATTAAATCAACATCATAGTGAGTTCCAGGGGTGGTAAAACTTGCGTAATAAAGACGTAGAGCATCGTTATTTAGTTCATTATTACCATATAAATGTAAGCTATAAGCCGTATCATTAAAGTTTAGTTGTTGTTCTTTACCCGTTGAAAGTTGCTGAATAGTTACTCGGCTAATACCGTTTTCACGTTGCTGATAAACAAGGTGATCATTAAATAATTCATAATTTTCAAGTTTAACGGCAGCATTGGCAGGAATCACATCTTGCCATTTTGTTTTGTCGCCAAGGTGCTTATTATTTACTTTCATTAAACGAAAGTTAGTTGCTTGCCAGTTAGTGCTGATGTAATACCAGTCATTCATTTTAGAAACTGAGTACTCATGGCCTTCTTCACGTTTTATAAACTTCTTAGGCATGGCTTTAGGGTTGTTAGCATCAATTACAGATACGCCACTTGCTTCAGTGCTTGAATGCCAAATATAAACGTTGCTGTCATCTTTAGATTTGCTGATACCGGTATAGTAAGATTTATTACTTTCTTCGTAAATCATTTGGTCATCAGCTTGTGGTGTACCTAAGGTGTGACGAAATACTTGGTAACCGAGTAACGTTTGTGGATCTTTTTTGATGTAATAAACAGTCTTGTTGTCATTACCCCACTCAATGCCACCACTGGTACCTTCGAGTTTGTCATCGAGTAATTTACCTGTGGCTAAATCTTTAAATTGAACAGTATAGATACGACGACTGACAGTGTCTTCACCATAGGCAAGTACTTTAGCGTTTGGACTAATACGTAAGCCTGTTACATTGTAATATTCATGAGCTTTGGCTAACTCATTAACATCAAGTAATACTTCAAGGTTACTGCCTTTAAAATCTGTTGCTCTAACATGAATAGGGTATTCATTTTCGCCTTGCATTTGACGTGAGTAATAGAAGTCACCTTCTTTGATCGGCACAGAGTTATCATCTTTATCAATGCGCCCTTTGATCTCTTGAAAGATCTTTTCTTGCATATTTTTAGTATGTTTTAGCTGCGCTGCGGTGTAATTATTTTCAGCGTCTAAATGTGCTAATATTTCTGGGTTAGTACGGCTATCGTCACGCATCCAGTAATAATCATCAACCCGAGTATGATTATGAATAACCATTTCATGAGGAACTTTTTTAGCAACAGGGGCGTTTATATTTTCTACTGTGTTAGTGGCTTCATTATTTTGATTACTGCAAGCTGCGATAAGCAGGGCAGAGGAGACTATTAAGCTTAGCTTAGTCTTAGATATGGCAATTTTCATGTCTATTCCTTGTGATACCAATGTTATTAAATCCTTCCCGAGTGGGAAGTTACGTAATAAGCTTGATATTATCTTAAGCAAGTCCTTTTAAACTGGCTCAAATGTAAAAAAAATGTATCGGCAATAAGTTAGCATGATATTAATTATAATCAAATGCACTTATCGCGTAATAGCGTTAAGCTAACCCGTTTTACCAATTAATGAACTTTTGTAAGGGAATTCCGCCACTATGTCATTAGATAAAATTTCTGCTCAATTAGCTGGCAGTAAAAAATCATTACCGCCAGTTGAGTTATGGAACCCACCTTATTGTGGTGAAATTGATATACAAATAAAAAAAAATGGTGACTGGTATTATAACGGTACTATCTTTAAACGTTTAGCACTGGTAAAGCTTTTTGCTGATGTACTCATTAAAGATGTAAGCAAAGGTGTAAGTGACGACTTATCTAAAGGTATAGCCGAGTACTTTTTAGTGACTCCGGTTGAAAAAGTAAAAATTCAGGTGGATGATGCGCCTTTTGTGATCACTCAATGGCACTGGCTCGACGAAAAAGAAACAGTTATGCAAGTTGTCACTAACTTAGGTGATGAATTTACTCTTGATGCACAGCACCCGTTAGTTGTAAGTGAAAATGGCGGTTTGTATGTAACAGTACGACGTAATTTAACCGCAAAAGTTCATCGAAATGTTTATTACCAATGGGTTGATATTGCCAAGGAAGAATCGACTGCAAAGGGCACTGAACTAATCATTACCAGCGCAGAGTGCGAGTTTAGCTTAGGGTGTTATTAACAGCCGTTTATTGGCCGTTATTTAGGTGAATTGTTTGAACCACACACTGTACAACTGGCTTGTTTTTTCATGTTAAATTGCTGCCACTGATTTGCTAAACCATCAAGTAAGTTAAGTTGGTTAATTTGCACCTTATTTCCGGTTAACAGCTTTATCGCTTGCAGACTTTGCATACCAGCGATCATAGCTAAAACTGGGCCAATGATGCCAATGGTTTGACAGTTATTTGCTGGCGCTTTTTCACTGGCGGGGAAAAGGCAGTGATAACAAGCACTACTGTCATCTCGTGGGTCTATAGTCAGTTGTTGGCCGTCAAAGCCGGTTGCTGCACCTACTATCAGTGGCACTTTATGCTGAACACAGGCTTGGTTTATTAGGTAACGGGTTTCGATGTTGTCAGAGCAATCGAGTACTAAATCAACTTGCGGCAAGTAATAGTCACATAACTCTTCATCAAGCATTTCATCAATAGCTTCAATGGATACATCGGGAAATTGTTGTTGTAATTTTTCTGCCGCGGCATCGGCTTTATTTTCATTAATATTACTTTCATTAAAGAGAATTTGTCTGGGTAAGTTACTCAACTCTATGCGATCGCCATCAGCGATATACAGTGTGCCAACACCGGCGGCAGCTAAATATAAACTCGCCGGATTACCTAGACCACCAACCCCTAGAATTAGTACTTTAGCGTTGCGTAGCGCCATTTGTCCTTGGTCGCCTATTTTATCTAGCATAATTTGACGGGAGTACTTAAGTTGCTCTTGATTACTTAACACATATGTTCCTAGTTTTGATTTGCCTAATTAATGAAATGTATAGCTAATGAATAAAAGTACGTACAGCCCCAGCTTTAAACTGCAAATATACCTGTTGCCTGATGGTTAGTGATAACTTTTGCTGAGAAAAAGCACTAATGGTGACAAAAAAGTCTTGTGAACCACAATGAACCGTTAGTAGCACGTTATTTTCCTGATTATCTATCTGCTTAATTACGCCAAAGAGATGATTAACGATAGAGCTACTTACTGGTTCGGTTAGGGTAATGCTAATATCACTGGCCAAAATAAAGCAACGTAACTGATTTTGTTGCTCAAAAGCTTTATCACTAAGAAGAAAAATATCTTGCTGAGCATTTAGTGCTAAAGCAGTTAAACCATGGCCATTATCAAAGGTTTTAATCGGCAGATCTAAGCTAGTTTGCTGATGAATTATAGCATTGTCGCCATAATTATTAAGCTGATGAATAACTTGATGAATATTACCAAAGTTAAGTACTTCTCCTTTTTCTAACACTAATAAGGTATCGCAAACTTGTTGTAATTCATCTAAAGAATGGCTGACATATAACATAGGTAAATCAAGTTGCTTTTGAATGTTAAGCATCATCTTTAATAACTTTGTTTTGCTATGTTGGTCAAGGGCACTTAACGGCTCATCTAATAACAATAACTTTGGTTCAGCTAAAATAGCTCTGGCCAGGGCAACTCTTTGTTGTTGACCACCAGAAAGCTCTCTCACTTGATGGCTAAGTAATGGAGTTAACTCTGTTAATTCAACCACTTTGTCGAATGAAAGTTGTCTGTTTTTACAACGTTTTACGGCATATTCTAAGTTGCCTAATACAGTTAAATGTGGGAATAAACGGCTATTTTGAAAAACTAGACCTACTTGACGGTTTTCGGGTTTCAAGTAAATATTTTTTTCTGTATTAACTAAGCTTTTACCCGCTAGAGTTATATCACCTTTAAGGGGTGTTTCTAACCCCGAAATAGCGCGTAACAAGGTTGATTTTCCTGAGGCTGAATGGCCAAAAACACCAGTGATGCCTTTTAGTGGTATTGGCAATACAATCGCTAAATCAAATTGCTGGTAGCTGATGGTGATATTAAGGTCTAGCTGCGGTGTTTTGTTTAATAAGGTATCAGTCATCAGGATTACCCTCTTTACGATTAGCTTGAGAGCTTAAGCCTTTAGCTTTATTTATTTTCGGTAAATTTAACCAATAGATAGCAGCTAATAATACCATAGAGCCAAGTAATAAACAGATAGAGAGTAAATGTGCTCGTGCATAATCAAAGGCTTCAACATGATCAAATAGCGCAATAGACAATACCCGCGTTTCACCTGGGATATTACCGCCAATCATTAGAATAACCCCAAATTCGCCAACCGTGTGGGCAAAACCTAAACTGGCAGCAGTGATAAAACTGGCTTTGGTTAATGGTAGTACAATAGAAAAAAATCGATCAATAGGACCTGCGCCAAGTAAAGCACCGGCTTCTAATAAAGTGTCACCCAATTGCTCAAAAGCTTTTTGTAGTGGCTGGACGACAAAAGGCAGAGAGTATAAAACTGAGCCAATAACAATGGCTGAAAAACTAAAAGCCAGTTGTTGGCCGGTCGCTTGTTGCCAAAGCTTTCCTGGCAGATGTTCAGGAGAAAAAGCTATCAGCAAATAAAAACCTAATACTGTTGGTGGTAATACTAGTGGTAAAGCCACTACAGCTTCAATGATAACCTTAAATCGACTGGTCATTTTGGCAAGATACCATGCCAGCGGCGTACCGATAATCAACAAAATTATAGTGGTTAATGTCGCCATTTCTAAGGTGGTTATCAGTGCTTGTAAGTCAGAATTTATCATCTAGCCGTTAGTTCTATTTATTTTGGCGTAACCATAACTAACGATAGTAGCTTGGCTTTGGGCAGAGAGCAAAAAGTCACTGAACTGTTGCGCTGCTTCTTGGCGTTTACTGGTGCGAATTATAATCAACTGTTGTTCTATCGGTTGATGATAGCTGCTAGGTATAAGCAGCCCAGGTAGGTTGTTTAATACTAATTGGCTATAGGCAACTAGTCCATTGGTAACGGCTTTAGTGCGTATTTGTGTAAAGGTTTGTCCTATATTAATGCCTTTTATCAATCGCGTTTTATATGATTGCCATAACCCTAAGTGGCTTAATGCTTCTTTGGCCGCTTTTCCGTAGGGTGCAATATCGGGGTTGGCAATGGCAAAACGTTTTGGTGGATTGTTTAACAGGCTATTAGATAACTGAGCAATAGATAATTGCTCAGTAGAATGTAAAGATTTGCTGGAAGAATAGAACGCTAGCTGGCCAATGGCATAGGTTTTACGACTATTTTTTATGGCATAACCTGCTTGCTCAAGTTGAGTTGGACGTAGCCTGTCGGCACTGAGAAAAATATCATAAGGCGCGCCGTGTTTAATTTGCAGGAACATTGCGCCACTTGCGCCGCTAATAATTTGGCTATTGATACCCGTTTTATTACGGAAGTCTGTAAGCAATACTTTTAAAACGGGAGAGAAATTAGCAGCAACAGCAATGCGAAGTGGTTTGCTGTTGTCATCACTATTACTTTCATTAACATTAATTTCTTTTGCTTGGCTAATGGCTGCACACAGTAAACTAAATACAAAGGTTATGACGAATATAAAACGTAACACACTAGCTCCAAAGATCGGCTTTGTCAGTATCACTGGATTTAGCATCCAACCAGTTTTCTGAGGTTTTCCCTGCATCAACTATCTGCTCTTTTTTCCAAAAAGGTGCTTTAACTTTCAAATAATCCATGATGAATTCATTCGCAGAAAAAGCATCTTGTCGATGTTTACTAGTAACGCCAACAAAAACAATTTGATCACCTATGTGTAGCTCGCCAATGCGATGAATGACTTTGACTCGACCAATCTGCCATTGTTTCTTAGCTTGGTTAATTATTTTAGCTAACGATTTCTCTGTCATGCCTGGGTAATGTTCTAGAGTTAAGCTAGTAACGTTATTACCATTATTGTTATTTCTAACCCTGCCGGTGAAAGTTACCACGGCACCATCAGTTAAATTGTCTTTCTCAAGTAAAGTAACCTCATCAGCCAAGCTAAAATCTTCAGCTTGAATGGAAATTTCTTGATTAGTATATTCATCTAATATGGCGGGTTTTGAGGTGCGCTTCTTTGTAGTAATAACTTTAGACATAGCTTATCCGCCGGTTACTGGAGGGAAAAAGGCAACTTCATCACCTGATTTTACCAAGTGATCACCAGCAACCATGTCATGATTTACTGCGGCTAAAAGTGATGCATTGCTAAAGATCTGTTGCCACTGAGCACTTTTATCACTTAATAACAGCTTAATGTCATTTACTGTTTTAGCTTTATCTGCCGATAGAGACAGTTCAGCACAATCAAGCTGCTCTCGAAGAGCAGCAAAAAAAACAATTTTAATCATAACTTTTATCTCTTTTTTCTTTCTAAATTAAACCTATGGTGTCTGCCAGTGGGACCGAGAGCAGTTACTTTGGCGTTTACCAATAACCGGACTTAGCACTTAATTTGGCGTTTTCCAATGACCAGACTTACCACCTTCTTTTGTTAACACTTCTATACTATGAATTCGCATGGCAGGATCCGCAGCTTTACACATATCAAATAAGGTTAAACACGCGATAGATACAGCAGTTAATGCCTCCATTTCCACGCCGGTTTGTCCTGTTAAGCGACATAAGCTATTCACTTTAACTTGACAATTTTCAACATCAAGGCTGAAATCTACTTGTACCTTACTGAGCATCAATGGGTGACATAAAGGAATTAAATCGCTGCACTTTTTAGCGGCTTGAATACCGGCAATTCGAGCAACTGCAAAAACATCACCCTTCTTGTGTTTACCTGTGCTAATTAACTCAAAAGTCGCTCGGTTCATTTTGATAAAACCTTGCGCCGTTGCGCTACGTGATGTCATCGCTTTTTCTGTGACATCGACCATGTTTGCTTCACCTTGCTGGTTTAGGTGGCTTAACTCAGGTGTAGGCTCTTGTGCGTCATCTGTGTTAATAGTATTTGTTGTCATTAGTTACGAGTCTCACATTGCTGTGCACTGATATTTAAATGCGGGACAAAGTTACAAGGACGATGACTAGCGTCTAGCTGTTCTTTGATCACTTTATCCCAAGCGGTTTTACAAGCATTGGTTGAGCCGGGCACACACAAAACTACAGTTTTATTGGCGATACCGCCAAATGCACGGGATTGAATGGTAGAGGTACCTATTTCGATTAATGAAACATGACGAAATACCTCACCAAAGCCTTCTACAGCCTTATCAAATAATGGCGTTAACGCTTCAGGAGTATTATCACGCTCAGTAAAACCAGTACCACCGGTTGAGATAATGGCATGGATAGTATCATCGGCAATCCACTTTGATACTTGTGCGCGTAACTGATAAACGTCATCAATGACAATCGCTTTATCAGCTAAGTTGTGACCTGATTGGGTTAAACGCTCAACCAGAGCTTGTCCTGAAGTATCGTTCACTTCAGTGCGTGTATCTGATACCGTTAAAACGGCGATGTTTAAGGGAACAAAAGTGTTGCCGCCATGTGCTGACATATATTTATCCTTTACTAAATTTTTTTAAATTAAATTAATATTTTTGCTACTAATATTGCAGTGTACTGCTACCCAATATGTTTAGGCTAAAACTGTGTTTGTGCTTGTTGCCACTGCTGTGGCGTATTGGTATTGAATAGCACCTGATTATTTGGGCTAGTAATGGCTTGGTGAGGCACTTGCGCTAACATGGCTCGAACTGAAGGACCATTTTTATTCTTATTTTTACCGCTAGCGATAAAATTTTCCCGTTGGAAAGCCTGAGCTAGAAACAGTTGCAAAAAAGCATTGTTGGGTAAGTATAACGGAATATGATGCGCTTGTTTTTGGCGATCACTGAAAAAAGTCGCTTTGTGACTCAGTTCACCTTTTAGCCGTAGTTTAGCTAAATCCTCTGCCGTCATTAAGGGTAAATCAACAGGCAAAATTAATAGGGATTTTGGTTGTAACTGTTCAGGGTAATGGGCTAAAACACTATATATTCCACCTACAGGACCTGATTGCGGAACTCTGTCAGGGATTTGGTGGTTGTTACCACTAACTACTATGTTTTTTATACCAGCATCACTAAGCAACTGTTTAGAAAAATCTAACATACTAGTGGCAGATTTTGTTGCTGGGTTATTGGCATTAGTCAGGCGTGATAATTGTGCTTTATCTTGTCCCATGCGAGAAGATAAACCACCAGCGAGTACTACACCTAAACAATCAATAATTTGATGACTCATAGCTAACCTCCAAGCATGGCAAGGTGTTTAGTTGCACCAGTCAGCTTTTCATGTAAAAAATGGGTCGCTTTTTTGTCACCGAGTAATGATACTATCTGCTGTTGTAATGGCGCGATATCATCACTTTGTAATTGCTCACGCAAGGACAAACCTTCATCACCAAATAGACATAAATGCAACTTACCGCTTGAACTAATTCTTAAGCGGTTACAGCTATTACAAAAATCTTTGGAGTAGGGCATGATCAGGCCGACTTTACCTTGATAATCAGGATGGTAAAACTCTTGAGCAGGACCTGCTGATTTATGTTGAATAACAGGAAGCCAGCCATCAAGGATTAAGTTTTGTCTGATCCGAGAGCCTTGCACATGCTGGGCATTAAAGAACTTTTGGTTATCTCCTGTTTGCATTAACTCAATAAAACGCAAGGTAATAGGGGTATCTTTAATCCAATCCAGGTAGCTTTGAATATCTTTGCCACTGTATTCGCGCATTAATACCGTATTCACTTTAATGGTTGCGCGACCATCGGCTAAGCCCAGATCAATACCATCTAGAATAGTCTTGAGCTTATCGTGGCCTGTTATGGCATGAAATTGGCGAGGATCTAAGCTATCTATACTGATATTAATGGCATCAATGCCGGCATCCAACCATTGAGGTAAGTGCTCCGGCAATTTAAAACCATTGCTGGTTATCGCAACTGTTTTGATGCCAGGTGTTTCTTTACAAATATGAATGATTTCAGGTAAGTCTTTACGCAGTGCAGGTTCACCACCGGTAATGCGGATCTTCTCTGTGCCTAGCTCTGCGAAAGCTTTGCTTAAACGTTTGATTTCACATAGTGATAAGAAATCACGTGGCTGATCGCACTGATAACCATCAGGTAAGCAGTAAGTGCAACTAAAATTGCACACGTCAGTAATCGATAAGCGCAGGTAAGAAAACCTACGGCCATAGTTGTCTGTTAACATGTCACCTTTCCAAATGTAGGGAGGCTAACGCGTTTCCTTGTTAACCCTGGCAACTAAAAATGCAATAAATACATTGCTTTAGTTACGGCATATCACAACATGATGGTTGATAATAAATAGGCTTAAGAGTGCCTAAAAATAACGCCACGGTAGTGATGATAGCTCGGTGTTATAAATAAAATTCTGTTCAATATTTAGTATATACCCGGCCTGCTTGAAGATGCAAGTTCAGGGAATACGGTCATATAGAACTTTGATGGCGAGATAGTAGTTTTTATTGCAAAGCAGTTTATTGATCAAAATCAATAAAGTTGTGGTTATAACACTATTATTATTATGGGTACTTAAGCGATACTGTTGCTATAGGTTACCCTATACTAATTTAACCTGTAATTCCTCAATAGGCTTGCAAGTTGAGTTAGTTTAGAGTGAAAATTATCGTATCTTATTGAGTATAAATATTTAAGTGAGTTTTTATGTCTGACTGTTGCTCAGCTCCAGGGCTTTTACCTTTTGAACAAGCGCTAGCAAATATGCTAACGCAAGTATCACCTATCACTGAAACAATAAGTTTGGCTATCGGTGATGCGCAGCACTATGTTTTAGCGCAAGATATTGCTAGCCCATTAAATGTGCCACCGCATGACAACTCAGCAATGGATGGTTATGCTTTTGCTCTTGATAGTTTAATGTCAGATAAAACGCTAACACTTGTGGGACGCTCTATGGCTGGGGCTCCTTTTCAAGGTGTGTGCCAAGCTGGAGAGTGCATCCGTATTATGACGGGAGCTAAAATACCTGACTGTTGTGATTCGGTTGAGATGCAAGAAAATGTCACTGCTAATGATGAACAAATTACCTTTTTACAAGAAAAAAGCTTTGGCTCGCATGTCCGTAATGCCGGTGAAGATATCAACATCGGTCAGCAGGTGTTGCAATCTGGGCATAGGTTAGCGGCGGTTGATATTGGTGTATTAGCTTCATTGGGCGTGGCTGAAGTTAAGGTCTATCGTAAATTAAAGGTAGCGTTGATTGCTACCGGTGATGAATTGAAATCTCCAGGACAAGCGTTACGAGTTGGTGATATCTATGAGTCAAATAGCTTTGTTTTAGCGGTAATGCTAAGCAAATTGAATGTCGATGTTATTGATTTTGGTATCATTGAAGATGACTTCGAAGCGATAAAAGCGGCCTTTATTAGTGCCGATGAACAGGCCGATGCGGTAATCTCTTCTGGCGGCGTATCTGTTGGTGATGCTGATTACACCAAAACTGTTTTAGATGAATTAGGTGAGATAGGCTTTTGGAAAATAGCAATGAAGCCAGGTAAGCCCTTTGCTTTTGGTAAATTAGCTAATAGTGTCTTTTTTGGTTTGCCAGGTAACCCTGTCTCAGCTTTAGTGACTTTCCATCAATTAGCATTAGTAGCACTAACTAAGATGCAAAATGCACAGCCTTTAAAGCGTACACATTTAATAGTGAAATGCAGTGCAGATTTACGCAAGTCACCAGGTCGTATGGATTTTCAACGCGGTATTTTAGCTGTAAACGAAGCGGGTGAAAATGTCGTTTCTTCAACGGGTGCACAAGGATCAGGTATTTTATCTAGCTTAGTAAAGGCTAATTGTTTTATTGTACTGCCAAGTGAGCAAGGCAGAGTCAAAGCTGGCGAAATGGTTAACGTGCAATTATTTGATCAATTTTTATAGTTTATTTTTAGAGGAAAAGTTATTCGTGATTTTCAATAAAACAGCCTATTATTGGAAAATGTAGCAGGTTTACTATAAGGTATAAAATATACAGTTTAAGGGGCCATTATGAAACATCAATTAAGCTTTGCTAGAATTAATGTATTGAATGAGCATATTGCTGAAGTTATTGTTGACCAAGGTGTTGTTATTTCTTTAGAGATGTCTGAAGAATATGACAGAGTTTTGGCTGAAATATTTTCGAATAACTTTGCCCTATTGGTAAATAAAATTAATAAGTATGACTTTTCATTTGAAGCTAAATTAAGTGTGGCTTCCCATGAGAACCTAACGGCAATTGCGGTAGTTACGTATGATAATGAAAGTAAAAAGTCTGTAGGTGAAGTTGCTGAGATGCGTAAACTTGATGGCTGGAACTTAAAAGTATTTGATGGCTTAAATTTAGGTTGGCAGCAAGGTTTAGATTGGCTGCATGATGAACTGAAGAGCTAGATGCATCAAAAAATATAAAAAACGCTGCCAGTAGTTATACTGGCAGCGTTTTTTTATACATTAACAAACCAAACCAAACCAAACCAAACCAAACCAAACCAAGTCAGAGTGTTCCTACTCAGAAATTTATTTGAATTAGTACTCGTTTCTTATAATTGAGCGAAACACTTATCAACAGCAACGAGTGTTTTTTCAATTATCTCATCGTTATGTGCGGTTGATAAAAAGCCAGTTTCATACGCTGATGGTGCTAGGTAAACGCCTTCAGCCAACATTAAATGGAAGAAGCGCTTGAACATTTCACCATCACATTGTGTTGCTTGCTCATACGTTGTTATCGTCTCTTTATCTTCAGTAAAGAAGAAACCAAACATGGCGCCGACATAATTAACACTTAAGTTAATGCCGTTGCGTTCAGCCGCAGCTTTAATGCCCATGGCTAGTTTCTCAGTGGCAGCACTTAATTGCTGATGTTTATCACCTTTAGCTAATTCAGTTAATGAAGCTAAACCAGCAGCCATGGCGATAGGGTTACCCGACAAAGTACCGGCTTGATAAACTGGTCCTACGGGAGCAATATAGTCCATTATTTCCTGTTTGCCACCAAATGCGCCAACAGGCATACCACCACCAATAACTTTACCTAAAGTGGTAAGGTCCGGCTTAATATTGTAATGCGCTTGTGCGCCACCTAATGCGACACGAAAGCCTGTCATTACTTCATCAAAAATTAATACACTAGCGTATTGGTCACATACCTCACGTAACCCTTCAAGGAAGCCTTCGATAGGAGGAATACAATTCATGTTACCGGCAACGGGTTCAACAATAATACAGGCTATTTCATCAGCGTATTTTGCAAAAATATCTTTTACTTCATCGATATTATTGTAGCTAACAGTCAGTGTGTGTTTAGCAAAGTCGGCAGGGATACCAGGTGAGTTTGGTATGCCCATGGTTAGTGCTCCAGAGCCGGCTTTTACTAACAGTGAGTCGGCGTGACCATGGTAACAACCTTCAAATTTTAATATTTTGTCACGACCAGTAAAGCCACGCGCTAAACGAATAGCGCTCATGGTGGCTTCAGTACCGGAACTAACCATACGCAACGACTGCATCGATGGTACTAACTCACGTACCTTTTCAGCCATGGTAATTTCAAGTTCAGTTGGCGCGCCAAAACTTAAGCCATTTTTGGCGGTGTTAATAACGGCATCAAGTATAGCTGGGTGGTTATGACCTAAAATCATTGGTCCCCAAGAGCCAACATAGTCAATGTAAGCTTTATCATCAGCATCATAAATATACGCACCTTGCGCACGTTTTATAAAGCAAGGACTACCGCCAACGCCATTAAAGGCACGAACTGGAGAGTTTACGCCACCAGGGATAATCTTTTGAGCTTGTTCAAATAACTGTTCTGATTTATTCATAATATTTGTCTTCTAAAAGTCCATGCTGATAAGGGCCTTGGCATTAGGCGTTTTTATTTGTGAACCAGTTTACCGGTTTTTCGTAATTTGTAAGTTGATCTTCAACACCTAAGGTTAAGGCGAATAAGGCCATACGCACTAAAACACCATTTTGTGCTTGTCTAAATATAGCAAGATTATCTAAATCATTGAGATCAGTATCTAATTCATTAGCTTCGGGACGAGAATCGCGCGGTAAAGGATGCATTATTACGGTGTTTTCCCGACAATATTTCTGATAAACACTTTTATTCAAGCTGAAATGTCCGCGGTATAACTCTGCTTCATCTTTGCTAGCAAAGCGTTCTTGTTGAATTCTGGTTTGATAAATAACATCAGCAGATAAATTACCCGCCATCGTTTCAGTTTGAGTGACTTCATGGCCGGCATCACTTAAGGTCGAAACAACACTGTCAGGCATTTGTAAGGCTTTTGGCGCTACCATAGTCACTTTTACATTGTCATAAAGGCTGAGTAGTTTTGATAATGAATGCACTGTGCGACCATGTTTTAAGTCACCCATCAAAACTATATTTAACTCATCTAGGCCTTTATTAAAGTGCATCATTTCTGATTGAATAGTAAAAAGGTCAAGTAAAGCTTGGGTAGGGTGTTCATTAGCGCCGTCCCCGCCATTGATAACAGGAACAGAACTACCCTGTGCAAACTGATCTACCGAGTGCATTTGCGGATGACGCATGGCAATTACATCAGAGTAACCACTGATCACTTGCGCAGTATCAAATAAAGATTCACCTTTACTAAGTGATGAGTTCTCTTGACCAACAGTTTCACGGACAAAACCGCCTAATAAATTAAAAGCAGTACCAAAACTTACTCTAGTACGAGTACTGGGTTCAAAAAATAAGTTGCTTAAAATGGCACCTTCTAGCACATGACAACGTTTTTGGCGTGATGCATAAGGCGTCATTTGCGCAGAAACTTGTAATATTTTTGCGATAGCTTCACGGTCAAATTGTGATACCGATAGAATATGGTTACCTTGAAATTTCATCATCTGGATTTGTTACATTGAAAGGGAGAAAATTTGCCAAGAATATAGCATAAAACGGCCCATTTGCGAATGTTAAACAAGATTTTAACGGCCTGTCAGGGGTAGATAAAAATTAAAAAAGGCAGAGTAAACTGCCTTTTTACTATCGAACACTACAGATTAAATACGTCTACGGATAAGTTTTAATAAACCGAGTAGTAGCAATATATAATAGACGCTACCACCACTTGATTTACTTTCAGCTTGAACTGGAGGGGTAGAAATTGCTGGTAGTGCATCAGGAATAAATTGTACGTTTCTCAAAGAGCCTTGATCTTTACCTGCGTCAGTATTTTCATCTTTGAGGTAAAGCCAAATTATTTGATGTTCACCTTCGGCTAAGTTCGGAATGTTTACCTTGGTGTACGCTACTTCGCCAGAGATAAAGTCGACTTGTTCACCATCAACAAATAAATACAAGGCATCATAAGGCAGTTCGGGGTCATCAGTATTCTCTTCAGAGGAAACTTTCCACTGGAATGATAAGTTGCCCGCGCCAGTAAAAGTCATCATAACAGAGCTTTGCTGACCGCCCTCTATATCACCACTAATAATCGCTGCTTCAACATTATCAATTGACCAAGGTTTATCTCCGCCACTAAACCAAAGGAGCTCAGAGGAGCCGTTGGATAATTGAGTATTGATGTCACTATTGGCAGCAATTGCCTGTGCGCTGATATAAGCTTGATTGGTTGGAATGTTTTCATCATTGCTGTTAACTAAAATGCGCATTCTATGTTGACCAATAGTGCTAGCAGCAAAGCTAACTTCGATTTGACAGCTTTGTTTTGCAGCCAGTGAACTACAATCATCAGTATTTAGAGTAAAACCAGTACTGCCTATTTTGTCTGGTATAAGAGTGAATGTTAAATTAGCTGTATGACTGCTGTTATTACTGACTGTTAACTGATGGCTTTGTGCAGAATTTTCTGGCGTAATAGCAAAGTCATAACTAGGCTCAATTGCTATCCCTGTAGTAATTTCATTTACCCAATCAGTAAACTTTCCAGTACGGGCATATACATCTGGAAATGCAGCATCCGCGCAGCCAATACCATAACTAACTATACCTATTTGTTGCCAACCTTGATTGGTATTTACTAATAATGGACCGCCGCTATCTCCCTGGCATGATCCTTTACCACCACCTATAAATTCTGCACAAATCATGCTGTCAGTAATGCCGACTTGTTGGGTAGTATAGTTAATGCCATCTAAGTCACTATAAGCTTGAACTAATTTATCTTTACATTGCGTATTACTTAACAGGGAAAGTTCAACTTGGTGTAATTTATCTGGCTGGGTATTGGCAGGGGTAGCTTCATTAGGACCGTAAGCTGTTTGATTACCCCAACCTATAACGGTTACCATACTATTAGCTAATGCTAACTGATTAGTTGTATCAAGGTCGACAAGTGATATAGCTGGGTGGTCAACGGTTTCTTCTAGTTCAATTAAAGCGATATCATTATTAAAAGCACTACCCTCGTTGTATTCAGGGTGCATATAAATACGTTTAATGGCTTTTGCATTATTGGCGCCGTCACTTAAATCGTACTCACCTACATTAACTTTTAGCAAATTTATGTTGGCATCGTCGACACAATGAGCGGCGGTGAGAACCCATTTTTCACCAATAAAGCTAGCACCACAGTTAGCGCTTTGAGCAATTTGTTGTTGAGGGTTAATATTGATATTGGCAAGGCTACCAATCATATTCAATAGTGTAGCGCCATCATCCTGGCTAATAGCAACCACAGGAATATTGCCAGAGAAATTTTCACCTAAGGTGCCATTAATATCACCGGCAGCATTATTAAAAATAATAGCGCCTACCCCGCCACTTGATTGACAATTATCAACTTTAACTGAAAAGTCTATTTCGCCGCGGGAAATCAAGCATACTTTGTCTGTAGCTGAATCACATTGACCATCGCCAATACCACAATCAATTAAGTTAGCGCTCACTTGACCCGTTGGAGAATTTGAAAAGGGGGTGCTTTGGTAAGAAATTCCAGCTACATCTAACGAGGTAATTACTTCATTATGAGTAAATACCAAGGCTGCCATCCAAGGCCAATCGCCTTTGTCTGCTAGCTCACCACCAACAATTTTAGGCTGTATTATGGGCGACGTTGATTGGCTAGTTACGCTTGCTGTAGCTGTGAGTGCTGTTAGCGCTAAGCAGACGGAAAAAAAATACTTCATTAAATGTTCCCTAATCTAGGTAATTTAAAGGGGTTAACGGTGTGTTAACAGGCGGCTAAGTTATCTCATCTTGAGTATAACCGCAATGTATGAAAAATGAAGCGATAACCAAGGTTGAATTGTTAGGTTAATAATTGACTTGGTTTTTTTCTTCAAAGGTAGGTAAGCAATAAGTGAAAATAATAAAAAGACTATTAGGGTGCCAATACCATGCTGTTTT
The DNA here is from genome assembly GCF_000764185.1 of Colwellia psychrerythraea. GTDB lineage: Bacteria > Pseudomonadota > Gammaproteobacteria > Enterobacterales > Alteromonadaceae > Colwellia > Colwellia psychrerythraea_B. The sequence goes on along the minus strand of NZ_JQEC01000040.1, from coordinate 46,356 downwards.
TTAGTTAACCTAAACTCTAGAACATGAGTAATTGATGTTTAAGTAAGGCAACAATTTACGGTTGTTAAGAACAAAATTTGCAAGTTTAAGTAGATATATGCTCTATCTATGTTTCAATTATCAAGGTAATAACGACTCCAGCGGTAAATAAACTGATTTTACTGACATAAGCTTGGGCACCTATGCTCTTTGCAAATAAATAACCCAATTACAGGAATAAATACCCCTCATTAGTCGTAGTGAAAATAGGCAGTTTGTTTGGTTGATCTCACATTGGTTTAACGTAAGCTAAAATAATGATGGCAAACAATATAAGTACCGGAACTTCATTAAAAATCCGATAAAAACGGCCTGTTCGGGTATTTTTATCTAAGGCAAAGGTTTTAACTAATTTGAAGCAATAACCATGATAAGCAAAAAGAATGATAACTAAGCTTAATTTAATGTGTAGCCATTTAGCCGCAACAAACCAATCACGTCCATAGGCATAGATTATTGCTAAACCAAGTAGCAGCGTAAAAATGGCAAAGGGAGTAACAAAATAAAGTAAGCGTTTTTCCATGCCTTTCAGTTGCTCAGCAACTTCTATTGATTTAGTTTCTGCATGATTAACAAATAATCGTGGTAAATAAAATATACCGGCAAACCAAGCGACCATGAATATGACATGGAATGCTTTAAGCCAGAGGATATTGTTGATTAAAAAAGTGTCCATTAAATAAGTGTTCCTTCCACTAAATAAATTCTAAGTTGTTCAAAAGTGACTATGCCAATACAGTCGTCAATATTCTTATGATAAATGTACACTGCTCCTGAACGTTGTTCGACTAATGCCAAATAAGCTTCTGCTAAAGTAGCTTGGTGATTAAGTGGAATTAGCTTATGTAATATCAGTTTTTTAGCTAGATTATGCTCTACATCTTCACCTTCATCGTCCGGGATTTCTGTATCTAGTTGTGCCCAATAGTAATGATTAGTACTACTAGCGTGAACAGGCTCTTTATTAATAACAATTTGAGTTTCAGAGCGTTCGAGTAGTGCTCCTGTTATCGAGCGAGTAGTTGCTTGCTCTAAAATCAATAAATCATCTTTCATCACGGCCAAGGCGCCAATATTTTGCAATGACTCTTCAATAGGAGGTTTGCTATAAAGTAAGTTTTGCGCATCTAGCTGCATGGTGAAAATAGACTGGTTGTTACAAAACTGTCTCGAAACTATGCTGGCGATACTGATAACAATCATTGCCGGTACTACCAGCTCTAATTGTCCTGAAAGCTCCACAACAGCAAGTAATGCCGCTAGGGGGGCATTTAAACTAGCCGCCATAAAACCGGCCATGCCCATTAGGATAAAGTCGCTGCCTAAGTTCACGCCAGGTATTATTTGTGTGACTAATGCTCCAGCACAAGCTCCCGCTATCGCGCCTATGCCGAGTGTTGGACCAATAATACCTCCGGGTATGCCTAGGCCTAGGGCAAACATAGTCATTAATAGTTTAGCGATAAGTAAGCTAAACAATAAACCGAGCTGTAAATTATTTGTAAAAGAAATATCGATGGCACTGGTACCGGTTCCCATTGCGCTTGGTACTAAGTAACCTAACGAACCGGTAATAAGTGCAGCCAGCATTAGGCGTGGCACTATGTGGTATTTAACACTGTGTTTAATAATTAATACTAGGTACTTATTAAATGCTGCGGCTAATAAGCCTAAACCTATGGCCAAGAGTACTAGTGAAAAGTAATGGTGTTGTTCGAGCGCTATAGTCTGAAAGTACTGAAAATTATGACTACTACCAAAGACACTACGGGTGATTAAGGAACCAACAATTGCAGCAAGCATGACAGGCACAAAGATATGAACCTTGTATTCACGCATGATAACTTCCATGACAAAAATCACCGCAGCAATAGGAGTATTAAATGTTGCAGCTATCCCCGCAGCTATGCCACATGCACATAGTGTACGGACACTATTATAAGGTAATTTTAAAACACTGCCCAAGTAACTACTACAGGCTGCACCAAGGTGAACTGCTGGCCCTTCACGACCTACAGAGAATCCTGATGCTAGCGCTACTGCGCTGCCCCAGAATTGGTTAAGGGTATTTTTAAAAGGGATGACACCATGCGCTACTTTTAATTGGTGTAGCACAAAAGGAATACCTGTTCGTAGGTATTTATAGCCAGTAATCCAACCAAACAGTAAGATGATAAGTGCGCCAATGATAGGTAAATCAAAACGACTTACCTCATCTAAACTGTTATAGTTATCTCGCTTTATCAGGTAAAACTGCTGAATTTCCTCAATTGTGAGGGTAAATAGCACAACTAGTAATGCCGACGCGCAGCCACCAATAATGGCAAGTAAGCATATTTGCCAAGATGTTTTTGGCAAAGCAAGATGTTTTCTTATTGCGGCAATAGATATTATCATTATAGGATTATAATACTTTAAAAATGAAATGGTTAGCAAAAATAAATCTTCGCGTAGTAGTTGAGCGTTTAGGCTCCTTTAAATCGGCTTTATTTTTATTCACAGTTATTGGTCTTTGCCTCTTTAGTGGTTATCGTCTCGGAAATTATTATCATCATTTTCAAGTCACCAATCTTGAGCAACAAAAGCTTAGATTAGATCAGCTGTATCACCAGCAAGAACAAAGTATTGCTCGAATTCATAGTTTAGAGGTTGAGTTAACTGTAGAACAACTTGCCAATAACAAAGCGCAAAACTTACTTAAAGAAGCGGCAGAACGACAGTTCGAAGTGAAAAAACAGTTGGCATTTTATGAAAAAATAATGGCACCAGAAAAAGATGCCGAAGGCCTATTAGTTGAAGATGTAAAAATAACAGCGAGTAATAGCCCTAATACATACCATTTTCAAGTTGTTTTAGTGCAGCAGCGATTAAAGCGCCGTTATAGTAAAGGTTATATTGAATTAATTCTTGACGGTCAACAAGAAGACAAACCGTTGAAAATTAAGCTTGATCAGATCTCTAACTTGAATAAAAAAGACCTTAAATTCAGTTTTCAATATTTTCAGATAATTAGTGGTGAATTTTCACTACCTAAGAGTTTTACGCCTGAAAAAGTTTTAGTCTCAGCAATATTGACTAAGTCTAGGTGGCAAAAGTATGCCAAAAAAGAAAGAACCTTCCCGTGGTTAGTAAGCCAACAGCCTTAAAGTGGTGGTAAAGAATAATACTTGATTAAATTAGTCAGGTTTAAGATAATTAGCTTTGTTTCAATCCATCGTTTTATTGTATATTTTTTTTCGTACTTTGTTGTACTAAGTAGAGCACCATGTCAAACCCTGAGTTACCTATTAAATTTACCGATGCTGCGGCGAATAAAGTTCTTTCGTTAATCACCGAGGAAGAAAATCCTGCGCTCAAGTTACGTGTTTATGTAACTGGTGGTGGCTGTTCCGGTTTTCAATACGGCTTCACCTTTGATGAAAAAGTAAATGATGGTGATATGACTATTGAAAAGCAAGGCGTTGCTATGGTGATCGACCCTATGAGCTTACAATACCTTGTTGATGGTGAAGTTGATTATCTAGAAAGTCTTGAAGGTAGTCGTTTTGTGGTTAATAACCCTAATGCAACGACAACTTGCGGCTGTGGTTCATCGTTCTCTATCTAGTTATTAACTAAATAAAGGTTAAATAAAGTTCCAGCTTTGTTGTGATGATAAGCAACTCCCATATATAAGTAATGCCGACATAGTCCCTAGATAATGTCGGCATTGCTATTTCTGCACCACTCGGTTTTAACATGCTTGTGCTATAGTAAAAGCTACTTTAAAGTTGCTTGAAAGGCCAAGGGAAAATATGGTTGATGAGTCTCAATCTTCCACTATCGCATTTATGCGAGAGATTTTTGCCTATTTAGGTAGCAGCAAAAGCACTTTTAATTTACTTAACTCTATTCATCAAAGCTTGCAAACCGTTTTGTATGCAGAAAACTTTTACGTTGTCTTAATGACGGGCGCACAACGCTTTGTTACTTTCCCTTATTATCGTGATGTTATGGATAACATTTCTATTGATGAACTCAATTTAGTGTCAATTGATCAACTTGTTAAAACTTTAACTTCTTATGCAATCCAAAAGAAAAAAGTGGTCTGCTTGACGCGACCCGAAATAGAAGCCTTGGCACTAGCCGGAGAAGTTGATGTTTTAGGTACCATGCCTGAGCAATGGTTGTGCTTTCCGCTACATCATCAAGGGGCTTTTCTCGGCGATTTTGTTGTACAGTCTTATCGTAGTCAAAATGAATATAGTCAACATGATATCGATATATTGATACTTATTAGTCACGTTATCGCAGCCGCACTCTTTTTATTCAAACGAAACTCGCAAATAAGCGATACTCTAAATGAAATACAATTGCATAAAGACAGGCTCGAAGAAAAGATTCATGAACGAACTTATAAGTTAGAGCAGGCACTTAATGATTTACAAAAAGAAATGGCTAAAGGAAAAAAGTTAGAACAAAAATTAAAATTCATTGCTTTTCATGACAACTTAACCAACCTTTATAATCGTCAATACTTTCTTGATCAAATGAAATTGCTGACATCAAAAAGTCACCGCGAAGAAACCCATGTCATTATTGCTTTCCTAGATCTAGATGGCTTTAAGAAAATAAATGATGAGAATGGGCATGCTTGTGGTGATCATGTTTTGCAAATAACGGCTCAACGACTAAAAAAATGCTTTCGCCAGCATGATATTATTGCCCGTTATGGCGGTGACGAATTTGTGGTATTACTAAATAACCAAATATTACTTGAGGATTTAAAAGGGCTATTGCACCGAGTTATAACTGTGATTTCTAGTGATATAAGTTATCAAGAACAGGAGGTCTCTGTCGGGCTTAGTATTGGCTTGTCACAATCTAAGCAAGCTACTATTGATACCCAGAAACTATTAGAGCAAGCCGATCAAGCTCTCTATCAAGCAAAAGCGAACGGTAAAGGTTGTTTCGTCTTTAACTAAAATATTTTCCTATTGCTCAACGAGTGACGGCTTTACTTCAATTTACTTAAGTTACAAATACTCACATTAACTGACAAAGTTATATACAATTTGTTGCAAGTTAGTTTTTCTCATCCATAGAAAACACGTTATTATATCCGCCATAAATATGGAGATATTATGATGAAATTTACCCTTAATTCTAGTTGGTTAGCACAACGCCCTTACCTTATTGCCGCATTAATTACCCTTTTTCTGGTGTTATGGATGGCCTCTGGCCCTAGTACTGCAGAGCAAAAGTCGGCTTTACAGGCAAAAATTCCTAGTCATGATGAAAAACTAGTGATAGCAAAAGTTAAAGTTGAAACTCGACTTGGACAAGAGATTCATAAAACCATTGAACTTTATGGTCGTACTGAGCCGAATCGTGTTACTACGTTAAAAGCCGAAATACGCGGTAAAATAGTCGACGTTTTAGCCAAAAGAGGCTCTAAAGTTACTAAAGGACAAGTCATTGCAAAAATTGCGCTAAATGATTTACCTGCACAATTGACTCGTAGCAAAGCGCTATTAACGCAACGTGAAGTTGAGTACCAAGGTGCCTTAAAGCTGAATAAACAAGGTTACCAAGGTAAAGTGCAGTTAGCGCAGGCGTTTGCGGCACTGGAGTCAGTTAAAGCCGATATAATGCGATTAGAATTAGACATTGCCAATACCATTATCAAGGCGCCATTTACAGGTATTCTAAATACCCGTTACGTCGAAGTGGGGGATTACGTTGCTTCGGGTGACGATATTGCCATGATTGCCGATTTAGACCCCCTGATTGTTCGAGCACATGTAACCGAGTTACAAGTCAGCCAGTTGTTCGTTGGTCAATTTGCGCAAGTGAGTTTATTGAATGGCAAACAGGCAAAAGGCGAATTGCGTTATATTGCCAGTGTCGGCAATGATGCGACTAATACCTTTAAAATTGAAGTGGCAATTGATAATGAAAACGTGCAATTGTTAGCGGGCTTAAGTAGCGAACTGACCATAGATTTAGCCAAAATGTCGGCAATAAAAATATCACCGGCACTGCTCGCTTTAGATGAACAGGGTAATATTGGTGTTAAATCAGTGAAAGAAGCTGTTGTAGAATTCACTCCGATTGAGATCATTAAGAGTGCTAGTGACGGTATCTGGTTAACAGGCCTAGGCGAGCAAGCAGATATTATTGTTTTGGGACAAGGTTTTGTCCGAGCAGGGGACAAAGTAGAGGCTATATTTGAGCAAGTAGATGACAAAGCAGACGATAAATCGGTCGATAGTGCAGTGAGTGCTGATGAGAAAATACCTGCCACTACAGTTAGACAAGACTAGGAGTTATTATGTTATCGCTTATTGAAGCCGCCTTAACTCGTACTCGCTCGGTACTGATGTTATTTGTATTACTGCTTATTTCTGGCGCCGTTACTTATAATAATATTGCAAAAGAAGCCAACCCCGATATCACCATTCCTATTATTTATGTTTCTATGATTCATGATGGAATCTCACCAGAAGATGCCGAGCGCATGCTCGTCAGGCCAATGGAAAATGAGTTAAAATCTATCGCGGGCATTAAAGAAATGCGCAGTAATGCGGGTGAGGGGCACGCTTCAGTGACCTTAGAATTTATTGCAGGACTTGACCCCAAAGAAGCGTTGGCCGACGTGCGTGATAAAGTGACCTTAGCTAAAGCTAAGCTGCCCAATGATACTGAAGAGCCAGTAGTACATGAAGTGACTATGGCTAATCAAGAAGCTGCACTCACTGTCGTTTTATCAGGAGCTGTCACAGAACGAGGTTTGATAACTATAGCGCGTCACCTCAAAGATAAAATTGAAGGCATGCAAGAAGTACTGGAAGTTGATATTGGTGGTGATCGTGAAGATATGGTTGAGATCATTGTCGATCCGCTATTAATGGAAAGTTATGGCCTTGACCAAGCTGATATTTATAATCTAGTTGAGCGTAATAATCGTTTAGTACCCGCAGGTACCATGGATACCGGAAAAGGGCGATTTGCTATTAAGGTGCCTTCGGTTTTTGAAGATATTCAAGACTTACTTGAGCTGCCAATTAAAGTTGATGGCGATCGTGTGATCACCTTTCAAGATGTATCAACTGTACGTCGTGCTTATAAAGATCCTACCAGTTTTGCCCGATTAGATGGTCATCGTTCTATATCAATAGAAGTTAAAAAGCGCTCCGGTGAGAACCTCATTGAAACAGTTGATAAAGTCAAAGTCATTGTTGAAGAAAGTCGGATTAAATGGCCACAACAAGTGCAAGTAGATTATGTTGGTGACCAATCAATAGAAATAAAAAATACCCTAACCGATTTACAAAATAACGTTTTTTCAGCGGTATTGTTGGTGGTTATTGTTATTATTGCTGCCCTAGGTGGACGCACAGCTTTATTGGTCGGCTTAGCCATTCCTGGCGCCTTTTTAACCGGAATATTAGTCATAGCTTTAGCTGGAATGACGGTAAATATCGTGGTACTTTTTGGTCTGATCATGTCTGTTGGCATGTTGGTTGATGGCGCCATTGTCGTCACTGAGTTTGCTGACAGACAAATGAATGAAGGACATAGTAAAACAGTCGCTTATGGTTTAGCGGCTCGTCGTATGGCATGGCCAATCATTGCCTCAACGGCAACCACATTAGCAGCCTTTGCACCCCTGATGTTTTGGCCCGGAATCATGGGTGAATTCATGAAATATCTCCCTTTTACCTTGATTGCGGTATTAACGGCTTCTTTAGCGATGGCGTTAATCTTTGTGCCGACCTTAGGTACAGTTTTAGGTAAAACCCGTGTTGTCAGCAGTAAAGAGCAACAGCAAATTGAGTACGCTGAAGCAGGAGATTTCAGTAAACTCTCTGGTTTTACTGGCGGTTATATTCGAGTACTCACAACGGCAATTAAACACCCTTGGAAAATTGTTGCAGGCACCTTGGCCACATCCTTTGTCGTTATGTGGCTTTACAGTTTATCTGGCCTTGGCGTAAGCTTTTTTCCTGAGGTTGAGCCGCAAAGTGCCACAATGATAGTTCGCTCTCATGGCGATTTATCGGTAAAAGAAAAAGACGTTATTATGCGCTCTATAGAAGAGCGTATATTACCGTTAGAAGAAATAGAAACCTTATACACTCGCACGGGTGGCAATAACCAAATAGGTACTTTTAAATTAAACTTTGTTGATTGGCAATTAAGGCGCTCAGCGGATGAAATCGTTGCTAACATTCATCAGTTAACAGATGATTTGGCTGGTGTTGAAATTGAAGTCAGAAAAAATGAAAACGGTCCGCAAAGTGGTAAGGATCTCAAGTTGGAATTAAGCTCACGTTTTCCTGAACAGCTGGATAAGTCGGTAAAAATAATTCGTGATGCATTAACCGCTTCGGGAAAATTTACCGATATTGAAGATACTGGCGCTAAACCAGGAATAGAATGGCAGCTGATCATAGATCGAAATAAAGCCGCTACTTATGGCGCCGATGCTGCTTTGGTGGGCGCAAGTGTGCAAATGGTTACCAACGGTTTAAAACTTGGTGAATATCGCCCAGATGATGTTGATGATGAACTGGATATCCGTGTTCGCTTTCCAGAAGAGAAACGTAACATTAGCCGATTAGATTCATTGCGATTGAAAACCCCTATGGGTTTAGTACCAGTTAGTAGTTTTGTAGAACGTAAAGCTGCACCTAAAGTTGATACCATTCGCCGTGTTGATGCTAAACGAGTTGTTACGGTACAAGCAAACTTAATTGCCGGCGCGCAGTTATTGCATGAGTTACCCATTTTGCAAGCACAGTTACCTACCTTGGGTTTACACCCATCGGTTGATATTGCCGTTAAAGGGCAGAATGAAGATCAACAAGAGTCACAAGTGTTTTTAGTGAATGCTTTTGCTATTGCGTTATTTGTTATGGCAATGATTTTAGTGACACAATTTAATAGCTTTTATCAGGCGTTATTGATTTTAAGTGCGGTAATATTCTCAACCGTAGGGGTGTTTTTAGCTTTATTATTAGTGCAAAAACCGTTTGGCATTGTTATGGGCGGTATTGGTGTTATCTCGTTAGCGGGTATTGTGGTGAATAACAATATTGTGCTGATTGATACCTATAATGTTCTACGTAAAGAAGGCTACCGGGTGGTTGATGCCATTCTGCGCACCGGAGCACAACGTTTAAGGCCTGTTATGTTAACTACAATAACCACTATCTTGGGTTTGTTGCCTATGGTATTACAAATGAATTTAGACTTTTTTCAACGCACGATTGTATTTGGCGCGCCATCAACACAGTGGTGGACACAACTGGCAACAGCTATTGCTGGTGGTTTAGCTTTCGCTACAGTACTGACTTTAGTATTAACACCATGTTTATTAGTGTTAAGAGATAAACGTAAAGAAGACAAACAGGCAACGGCAACCATCATGTTGCAACAAGAAGCTAAGCTAAGTAATCAGGTTAATGAGGTCAGTAACGCTGCTTAATCTTCACCGTAACTAGCGGTATTTTATAAGCTTGAATATGCGAAGACCTAATGGGCATTTCCATTAGATCTTCGTGCTTTAACATATTGAAAAAGCTTAACCTTCCATCAGTAACATATCGATAATTTGCTGCATATCTAGATCAAACTCTTCTGCTCTAACACCTTTAACAATGAAGTCTTCACTATCCGATAAATCAATTTCTTGCTTATTGAGGAAGTGTTTTAGTTTAACGCTATAAAATGACTGTACTTGTGGTTTGGTTGGGCTGGCATCATTACGTGCTTTTACTAAGGCTAATTTATTTGACTCCAGCTGAACTAAAGTGCCGATAGGGAATACACCAACACACTTGATGAAGTGATCAACCAATTGGTTATCTAACTGACCCTGCTTAGCTAGCTCACGTAAAATAGCAAAGGCTTTGCCATGGGCAAAACCTTCTTTATAAACACGTGTTGCCGTTAACGCGTCAAAAATATCGCAAATGCTGATCATGCGGCCGAATTGACTAATATCGTCGCCTGCCACTTGAAAAGGATAACCTTTACCATCAAGCTTTTCATGGTGCAGCGCAGCAACTTCAAGACTTAGCTCGCTCACCCCAGGCGTTGCCTTAATTATATCTATGGAGTGGTTAGCATGGGTTTTCATTATGGTAAATTCTTCATCGGTTAATTTACCCGGTTTATTTAATATGTCGTTGGGTATTTTAATCTTGCCGATATCATGGAGAAATGCACCAATAGAAAGTTGTTCAATTATATCTCGATCTAGATTTAAATACCGTGAAAAAAGGGTGATATACACAGATACGGCGACAGAATGTTCAAGTAAGTATTCATCTTTATCACGAATATTCAACATACATGCAAGGGAGTCAGGGCTGTTAAATATTGCATCAATAGATTTATTAGTTACTTCAATAACTGGCGATAGGTCAAGGCAGCTACCACTGAGGGCGGCATTAAATAAGTTTTTTTGAATCGATTTTGACTGGTTAAAAATGGCTTTTGCTTGTTGTAAGGATTCTCTATTGAGCCTGGGAGAGTTGTTTGTATCCAACTCTGTTATTGGTGAAGGTATATTTATTGTTTTACTATCATCAATCAGAACTCGGTAAACTTTTTTACTTCTAAGGTGTTTTATTACCGAATTACTTTTTATATGGCCAGAAGCTGTTAATGAAAAATTATCTGCTTGATTAATTATTTTGACCACATAATGACCAATGATTAACTCGGAAAGTTCTTTTTCAATAAGCATGTTCAGGCGCCATTATGTCAGGAGCTTTATTTTAAAGTACTTGATTAAGGTCTTTAAAAAAAATCATAGGAAAATTAATATTTCTAGCGAGACAATTTATTATATGCTTAATAATACTAGCGATAGATCACAGCTTATTCAATTTAATTGTCATTTTTAGCTTTTATCTTGGCGCTAAAATTGCTTCAAAAATTTATTATATTGAAATAAATTTATACTTGCCGCTTTATTGCCGATACAGAGCAATAAGCTGATTCAGCCTAGTTAGGATTTTTATGCGTATTTTATTTTTGTTTTTTATTCTTTTATTTACCTCTTCTACAGCACTTGCCGTAACTAAAAATATGCAGGCAGTGCAAATCTATACAGATAATCAATTGCTTGATCTAATAAAGGATAACAAGCACTTGAGCCAAGTTGTCTTGGATGAATGCCAATTAGTGCAAGACATTGAAGCGCGTGCTAATAAAGCTAATATGCCTTCCTACCAATTCTTATGGGGGGATATGTTGGCCTATGGTGTCTGTGTCAAAAAAGATATTCCACTGGGATTGCATTATATGCATTTAGCCGCGGATCAGGGGTTAGCGGAAGGTTTAGAGCAATTAGGGCGTTATTATCATATTGGTAAGTTTATGCAGGTTGATATTGAACGTGCCCTTGTTTACTTAAAAACAGCAGCCAGTTTAGATAATTTAGCCGCGCAAATACGTTTAGCCGAGTTATACCAACAGGATTATGGTAGTCCATTAGATTACCCTGCGCTGTATTCCCAATTACATCATTCTTTAACAGATGACAAAGTAACTCATAAAAAAATCAGTCAGTTATTAGCAACTCTTGCCAGTAAAATGCCAAGTAAAGTAGTCGATGAAGCTAAAAGAACTAGCTATACCAATTAAATGAGGGGTAGCTTTCAATGTGAATAAGTTTCAATAGTAAGGCGCTTGCTTGAGAACAGCGAACTATTGGCATTGAAAGTAACGAAGTTATAGGCATTTAAGGCCTTTTACAATGAGCACTTAGTTTGTGTAGTTATTATCTTGTAAATTAAGCATTGCTGAGTAAGCGAGTAATTTAAAGTTTATGATATACTGGCAGCATTATCCTTAAATACTGACCTCTTATAGTGACCTATAACGATCCACACGCTAAACGCGAAGCTAAAAAATATGAAAAGCCAGTCGCCTCACGCGAACTATTGTTATCAATCATTGAAAAATGCTCGCCGCCGCCAACCTTTAATAGCTTAATTAAAACGTTAAAGTACGATGAAGAATACCAACTTATTGGTGTGAAACGTCGTTTACGCGCTATGGAAAATAGTGGTCAGTTAATTTTTAATAAATTTAAGCAATATGCTGTGCCGGAAAAAAATAGCCTAGTGATCGGTAAAGTTATTGGCCACCGCGACGGTTTTGGTTTCTTTTCCCCTGATGACTCATCCATTACCGATAAAAAAGGTAAAGACTTTTATATCTCTTCTCATGAAATGCAACGTGTTTTTCATGGTGATATTGTGCAAGCAATTTTAGTTGACCGAACTGATCGTAAAGGCCGTAAAGAAGTCAAAATTATTGAAGTTATTGAGCCGCGAAAAGCGCCAATAGTTGGACGATTACATGTTGACCATCATATTTGTTCTGTAGTTGCTGAAGACAGCAAAATAAAACAAGAAGTCCTTATCGACCCAGAACATAGAATGGGTGCAAGGCACGGGCAAATGGTGGTGGTTGAATTAGTGCAAAGGCCAACTAAACGCTCCCATGCTATTGGTAATGTTATTGAAGTATTGGGTGATCATCTTGCCCCAGGTATGGAAATAGAGATAGCTTTACGCGCCCATGATTTACCGCACCAATTTTCGCATATGGTGCAAGCTGAAACCGCTAATATTGCTGATGAGGTTGAAGAGTCGGCTAAGTTACCACGCACAGATTTACGTGATTTACCGCTAGTAACTATAGATGGTGAAGATGCACGAGATTTTGATGATGCGGTCTATTGTCAACCGAAAAAATCAGGTGGTTGGCGCTTGTGGGTTGCTATCGCAGATGTTAGTTATTATGTGCAGCATGGCACCGCCTTAGATGATGAAGCTATTTCACGTGGTAATTCGGTGTATTTCCCTAGCCAAGTTATTCCTATGTTGCCAGAGAAACTATCTAATGGTTTATGTTCACTAAACCCTGATGTTGACCGTTTATGTATGGTTTGTGAAATGACGGTTAGTGCTAGTGGTAAACTATCTGGCAGCAAGTTTTATCCGGCAGTAATGAATTCTCATGCCCGTTTTACTTACACTAAAGTGGCAGCCATTCTTGATGGTGATGAAGCGCTTTGCCAAGAATATGCACCACTGGTTCCTGATTTACAAAATCTTGAGCAAATGTATCTGGCGTTAACTGATGCTCGTCTTAAACGTGGTGCTATCGCTTTTGAAACACAAGAGTCGATATTTCTTTTTAATGAAGATAAAAAAATTGCCAGTGTTGTGCCATTAATTCGCAATGATGCACATAAAATTATTGAAGAGTGTATGATTTTGGCGAACGTCGCCACGGCTAAATTTATCGAAAAGCATGAAAAACCCGGCTTATTCCGCGTACATGACAAACCAAGTGAAGATAAGTACCGAAACTTCGTTACTTATTTAAATGAGCTTGGTTTATCGTTACCGTCCAAAGAAGCGCCAGAGCCTAGAGATTATGGTGATATTTTAGCTAAAGTTGCTGGACGCCCTGATCAAGAGCTGATTCAGACTATGTTATTGCGCTCAATGCGCCAAGCGGTTTATCAAAGTGACAATGAAGGTCATTTTGGTTTAGCGTTACCTTCATATAGCCATTTTACTTCGCCTATTCGTCGTTACCCTGATTTAGTGGTACACAGGGTGATTAAGGCCATCTTAGAAAAAGCTTCAAAAAGTGAAGCTAATGAAGGCAGTTATGATTACACATTAGAGGAAGTGATTGAGTTAGGTGAACATTGCTCGATGACAGAAAGACGCGCTGATGAAGCAACCCGTGATGTTGCTGATTGGCTTAAATGTGAGTTTATGCAAGATCATGTTGGTGATAACTTCACTGGCGTAATTTCTACAGTGACTAACTTTGGTATGTTTGTTCGTTTAAAAGATTTACATATTGAAGGTTTGGTTCATATCACCTCCCTTGGTCGTGATTTCTACCACTTTGATGATGTTCGTATGTGTCTAACTGGCGAGCATAGCGGTAATAAGTTCCGAGTTGGTGATGAGATTCGTGTACAAGTTGCCGCGGTTAATCTTGATGAAAAGAAAATAGATCTACGTCTTGAAGGTGTTGATAATGACAGTGACTTTCAAGGTCAATCGAAGAGCAAAACTAAGGGTAAGTCTAAGAGCAAAGGTGGTAGACGTTCAGGGAAAATCGCTGAGGAAAATCAATCTACTGGCAATAAAGTGACAGCTAAAAAAAGCAAGTCTAAAAGTGGCTCTAAAGGCGCATCTAAAGATTCTCCTAAAGTAAAAGCGAAAGAAAAAAGTAAAGTGAAAAAGCGTAGTGCTCGTAAAAAACGTCCAGGTAAAAATGCTCGAAAGAATACTAACAGTAAATCGACAAAAGAGTAAAATAAACCCTTATCACTTAGGTTGTTAACTTAAAGACAGAGAAAGAACATGGCAAAAAATGAAGAGTTAGTTTTTGGTATTCACGCAGTTAATGCCTTAATTAACGTAGCACCGGAGCGTTTTATTGAAATATGGCTATTAAAAGGTCGTGAAGATGAGCGCATGATGTCAATCATTAATTTAACTCGTAAATACGGTATCGGTACTCAATTGGTCAGTCGTAAAGTGCTTGATGAAAAAAGCGAAGGTGAGCAGCACCAAGGCGTAATTGCCCGTGTTAGACCTGGTAAAGCCTATACCGAAAATGATTTAGATGACATTTTACTCGCTGCTGAGAAAAAAGGTGTGCCACCATTCTTTCTCATTTTAGATGGTGTCACTGACCCACATAACTTAGGTGCTTGTTTACGTAATGCCGATGCTGCCGGCGTACAAGCTATCATAGTACCAAAAGACAATGCTGCTCAAATTACGCCAACTGTACGTAAAGTTGCCGTTGGCGCAGTTGAAAGTGTACCTTTGGTACAAGTAACTAATTTATCAAGAACAATGAAACAACTTCAAAAACAAGGTGTTTGGATTATAGGTACAGCAGGCGAAACTGACACTTGTTTATATGATGTTAAGCTATCTGGATCTCTAGCACTTGTAATGGGCGCTGAAGGTAAAGGTATGCGCCGGTTAACCCGAGAAAATTGTGACCAACTCGTTAAGTTACCTATGGCAGGCACAGTTTCTAGTTTAAATGTATCAGTGGCTACAGGCATTTGCTTGTTTGAAATGGTACGTCAACGTTCAATCTGATGATGGACTCATTAGAATCTATACTAAAAAGGAAAGTTTACCCATGAAAAAAATATCTATTGCTTTGACTTTGATCTTCGCAGTTTTACTTATTGCGCCAAAATTTATTGGCTCTGTCGTTGAGAGCGAACGAGAAAAAGTGCTTGCAGAATTGAATGAAACTGACGGAATTAGCTTAACCACTAGTACATATAATAATGGTTGGTTTGGTGCAACAGTAAGTTCAGAGTTGACTGTCGACCTTGAAGACGATGGTTTAGCTGATATAACCTTGCAGTTAAAAGAAAACCTTTCTTTTGGCCCAATAATCATTACTGAACAAGCTTGGCATCTAGGTTTAGGTTATTCAGCGATGACATTTAACTTTTCAGCTGCAGATGTTGATGAAAAAATCATTAAGCTTATTAATGAAAAGCTTCATCTAGGCGTTTTACTTAGTTTTAATAAAGATGTAACCACTTTTATTAATGCTGAAGAAATGAGTTATGAAGATGGCGAAGGTGCCATAGTCTCTGCTCCTGCTACTGCACAATTCACCCTAATAAATAATGAACACATTAGTGGTGATTTCTCTTGGGGTGGATTGGAACTTAAAGATAAAAATCAACGCTTTGTTATCGGTAATGTGGCTATGTCAACAGTGCAAAAAGTTGTCAGTGGTGATTATTTACAAGGTACTGCAATTTTAACTGGTGATGCGACATTCAATGTTGAAAAAATAGATATGTATGAGCAGAAAAATCATATTTTCTCATTAACGGATGCTGGGCTAAGCAGTGTAGTTTCATTAGATAATGATTTATTAGCACTAGCAATAAAATATCATGCAAAAGAAATTAGTGCATCAGGCCAGAGTTTTGAACAGCCTAATTTAGAAGTGGTAATAGCCAATGTTGATGTTAATGCTTTACAAGAACTAAATGATACGATGGCAAGCTTATCAACAGGAGTGGCAGGACAAGATGACTCGGCGGAATTATTGGCTGCTTTATCAGCAGTAGCTGAAAAAGTTTTAGCGAAAGATCCTACTTTGAAAGTGACTGATTTAAGTGTGGTTACTGAACAAGGGAAAATTGCCAGTGAATTTAACTTAAACATCAATAAAGATTTATTTGATGTAAATAATATAAATTCTATGGCCATGATTATGGCATTAGAAGCCGATGCAAAAGGGAAGGCTCCAATGGCTTTTCTGGCTAAATTAGGCGTGGCTCCAATGGTTGATAATTTTGTCACGCAAGGTTACTTAACCAAGCAAGATGATGAAGTTAGCTTTGAAGCGAAATATGTACAAAGCCAATTAACAATTAATGGTAAAGCATTTCAGTTATAGGCTTTAGCCTTTGAGCTTAGGGTTAATCACTGAGCCAGTATAAGAGTAAATTAGAGAGACAAAAAAGGCTTATTGTTTTAAACAATAAGCCTTTTTTAATGTAATTTTAGCAGCAGATTTCAGGTTACTTACTTTGGTTTACTTGTAGTAGCTTAAACATTTTTCTACTTCATTTTTAGAACCCATAATAACTTCAACACGTTGGTGAATGCTATCAGGTTCAATATCCATAATACGGCCTTGGCTAGTCATGGCTAAACCGCCAGCTTGTTCAAGTAAAAATGCCATTGGGTTCGCTTCATACATTAAACGTAGTTTGTATGGTTGCTCTGGTTTTCTGCTATCAGCAGGGTAAGTGAAAATGCCACCGCGACATAACACACGATGAATATCACCTACCATGGCTGCAATCCAGCGCATATTGAAGTTTTTACCACGAGGACCAGTATCACCAGCAAGTAGATCATCGATGTAGCTTTGCATTGGTTTTTGCCAAAAACGTTGGTTTGACATGTTTATAGCAAACTCTTGTGTATCAGTAGGTACTTGAACATTACGCTCTACTAATAAGAAACCACCATGGGTTCTGTCTAATACATAAAAATGGGTGCCACTGCCTGTAGTCATTACTAACATGGTTGATGGGCCGTAAAGTACATAACCGGCACAAACTTGCGTGTTACCTGCTTGTTTGAACATATCATCATCGCCAGCTTTAATATCTGTTGGCGCTTCATGAATTGAGAAAATAGTACCAATTAATGAGTTGATGTCGATGTTCGAGCTACCATCAAGGGGATCAAAAGAAACAATGTATTTGCCATTTTCATCACCCGCAACAGAATGATCTTCTTCTTCTGATGAAATCGCTTTAACAAAACCAGACTCAAGTAAAATATCTTTGAATAATTCATTGGCAACGACATCTAATTGTTTCTGAACTTCGCCTTGAATATTTTCATCCAGGGTTGAGCCCATGACATCACCTAAGTGACCTTGGCTAACACGGAATGAGATTTCTTTGGTGGCAGCTAAAATAGTTTTTATTAATGAAATTAAATCAAGAGGTACATTGTCTTGACGTAAAGCTGGGGCTAGTCGTTGCATTAGGTTACCTAAATTACTTTAAAGTTAATTGTATACTTTATAAAATTTGCCAATGATAATGGCAGTCAGAAATTTTATCATTACAGCTGAAAGTTTTCATGAAACTATTCAAAATGATATTGACGATAATTATAGCAAGCTTATAGCTGATCTTAGTAGCCTTTCCTTGATATTTAGTTGCTGTTTATTGATAAATCTAGTGAGGTTATCATTTATAGTGGTTACCAAATAAAGTAAGTAATTGGTAATGACTATATTGCATACTCTGTAATGCTCCCTATTTAAAAGGAAAAAATATGAATTTTGTTCGTAGCTTGATGTTTTTATCTATTTGCTTGGCTTTTACCGCTAGTGCTGCTGATGTTAATAAAACAAATTTTACTAATTTTATAAAAGATAAAACCTTACAACAGGGCTATTTTTCTTTTTATCATGATGAAGATGAAGGCAAGGTTTATTTGCAGATAGAGCAATTTGAGCAACAGTTTTTATTTCAGTCAAGTTTACCCCACGGTATAGGCTCTAATGATATTGGTTTAGACCGAGGTCAGCTTGGTGATACCCGTTTAGTGCAATTCGAACGAGTTGGCAATAAAGTGTTTTTAAGGCAGTTGAATCCTTATTACCGAGCAAACTCTAACAACTCATTAGAGCAACAGGCGGTTGATGAAGCTTTTGCCAGCTCCATTATTTGGGGCTTTAAGGTGGTTGCTAGTAATAAAAGCAATAAGAAAAGTAAAAGCACTAATAAAGTTTTAATCGATTACACCCCTTTTTTACTGTCAGACATTCATAATATTACTCAAACCTTAAAAAAAGCTAAGCAAGGCAACTTTAAAATAGATGAAAGTCGCAGTGGTTTGTATAGCAAGCGCACAAAAGCTTTTCCTGATAATACTGAGTTAGAAGCTACGGTAACTTTTAAAGGTACTGATGCGGGTAAGTACTTAAAAGCAGTAACGCCAGATGCTAGTGCGGTAACTGTAAATTTACATCATTCATTAATAAAACTGCCCGATGATAATTATCAAACTCGTCAGTTTCATCCTTACAGTGGTTACTGGTCGATAGATTACGCAGATTACGCTAGTGCTATTGATGAGCCGTTGATCAAACGTTTAATACCTCGTCATCGTTTAACAAAGAAAGATCCTTCGGCATTGAGCAGTGCAGCAGTTGAACCTATTGTTTATTACCTTGATGCGGGTGTACCTGACCCAATTCGCAGTGCATTAATTGAAGGCGCCATGTGGTGGCAGCAAGCTTTTAGTGATATTGGTTATCAAGATGCTTTTCAAGTAAAAATATTACCAGAAGATGTAGATCCAATGGATGTACGTTATAACGTTATTCAATGGGTACATAGGGCTACAAGAGGTTGGTCTTATGGCAGCTCTGTTATTGACCCTCGTACAGGAGAGATCATCAAAGGTCATGTTACTTTAGGCTCATTACGGGTTAGACAAGATTACTTAATTGCGCTTGGTTTAACGTCTCCGTTCTCTAATAATGAAACGGGTAAAACTACAGACACTAGCAAGATGCAAGCAATGGCATTAGCACGTATTCGTCAGTTATCAGCTCATGAGGTAGGTCATACTTTAGGGATTGCTCACAACTTTGCTGCTAGTGTTAATGACCGTGCTTCGGTAATGGATTATCCACATCCTTTTATTACCTTAGATGAGCAGGGGGAAATAGATTTATCTCAAGCTTATAAAGAAAATATTGGCCTATGGGATAAATATGTTATTGCTTATGGTTATGGAGATTATGCAAAAATAGAAAATAGTGATGAAGCGCAGCAACTGACAAAACTTGTTAAAAAAACACAAGCACAAGGTCTGTTATATGTTTCAGATCCCGATGCCCGTCCTGCCTCTGGTGCACATAATACCGGACATTTATGGGATAACGGTAGCAATGCCGCGCAAGAGTTAAGCCGAGTAATGAAAGTGCGCGCTAAAGCATTAGAAAACTTTGGTTTGAATTCAATTGCGCCTAATACACCACTTTCAGAGTTGGAACAGGCGTTGGTACCTATCTATAACTTTCACCGCTATCAAGTTGAAGCAACGGCGAAACTAATTGCTGGTGTTGATTACGCTTATGAAGTGAAGAGTACCCATAGCGAAACAACGAGCAATACGACGGGGGATATGGAAAGCTCAGAAGAAATAAGCTCTGCAGATGTAATCGATGCTGCCCGTGAGATAGAAGCAGACCAGCAGCGTGTGCAAGCTGTTTCAGCGGCTATGCAACAGCAGGCCTTAACAGCGCTTTTATCAACCTTAGATAGTGACTTCTTAACTTTATCTGAAGATATTATCAGCCTTATCCCTCCTAAAGCTTATGGTTATACACGTACCAGAGAAAGTTTTGCTTCACAAACCGGCATTACCTTTGATGCGATTAGTGCCGCGCAGGCAAGTGCCAAACATACCATAGCGTTATTATTAAATAATGAACGTTTAGCGCGTTTGCAACAACAAGCGGCGCGATACCAGCAAAGTAATGCTCGTGGCCAACAAGTTAATGCCATTTTTTCAGTACAGCAAGTCATTACCCAATTAGTTAAGAATACGATTAAAAAGAGCCCAGAAACCGGTTTGGCTTTGTTAGTGCAGCAAAGGGTGAATCAACAAGTGGTTGAGCAACTGCTGACCCTATGGCATAAAAAGGATTTAGTTACTGAAGTGCGCAGTGAAATTTATGTTAGCTTAGGGGGGTTAATTGAGTGGCTTGATGATAACAATGATAGTCGACGTTATGCTGCATTATCTACGCAGTTTATTTTACTCGAACAGCAGATTAAATTTAGCTTAAAGCAAAATAAACTCGCGGTACCGGCTAGTAAAATAACAATGCCTCCAGGCTCTCCTATTGGTAGCTAAATTACTAATAGTTGCTGTTAAATAGTTTAAAATCGTCACGGAGTTAAATCGTCGTGACGATTTTTATTTATTTGTATGTATTGATTAGGGGCTGTTGAACACTCTCGAACAAAATTTAACCCTGAAAGATCAACAGCCTCTAATTCATACCAATGAAGGGGGGATTTTGTCTAAACGAAAATGCAGGTTAGTGTGTAATTAATACGTTTAAGCTTTATAACTCGTAGTCTTTCCGCTGTATAAATAATCAAAATATAGGTGAACATTCCTGTTGGCTATTTTCTATAAATAAGCGACTCTTTTGCTTAAATAACCTGAACTCTGGATAAGCAGCATTTGCTCAATATTCCCCTTCATCTAATTATCAGCGTTAAAACGTCGATAAATAACCGGTTATTTATAAACCTTTTGCCTTGATAATCGAATAAATTGAAACATTGATAGCGTATATTGCTATTTAATCCGGTAAATTTTATTTTAAATAGCCATAAGTTGTTGTTTTTACTTAAACATCAAGCGCTCATTGTCCAGAATTCAGGTTAAATAAATAGCATGCTATTTATGGAGATATTTCTGCGTCCCCTAGCATTTTTCTCCTAAGTATTGGCCTGCCTATTAATGACAAGTGGTATCTAGATCTAGACAAACTTTTATAGAATAAGTCTTTCTGTGAATATATATTCAAATTAAATCTATTTTTATACGTTCCTGTAGTGTTTTATATGTTCTACCAGGTATGAATATACCTTTTCAATTATACGATAAATGTAGATTATATTGTATATCATGTTATCGTTGTGTTAATTAGGTGTTAATTTAATCGTTTGTTTGCCGGTAATTTGATCTGCATCAGGTTTTATTTCAAAAAATAGTTTTATTTGGTTTTTATATTTGAAAATATTTACACGAAAAAGATCGAAGTTTTCTTGTATATAAAATTACATTAAAGCTAGGTGTATTCTCACTCTCTCGGCATTGGCACCGGTTGAAAATGTATCAATATGTACGGGCTATTTAAGTATTATTAAAAATACTGTAGGGAATTATTTTTTTTTCCTATTGAAATCAATGTACCGCTGTTTTATAAATAATTGTCTGGTTTGTTTTGTAAACATAGTAATAAACAATCAAATAAAATAATAAAAATAATAAAAATAATGAAAAAGTGAATAATTATAACAATAGTCCAATATAGGGAAGAAATAATATGTCTAATAAATTCCGTACGGGTACTCTAGCGCTAGCAATTAGCATGGCGTTAGGTACTGTATCTGCAAATGCTGCAGAAGATAGTACTAGCAAAGTAGAAAAAGATGTAGAACGAATCGCTGTTGTTGGTACAAGATCTGCTCCTAGATCTGTTGCTGATTCACCAGTACCAATTGATATTGTTGGTGGCGATGAACTCGGTAAAAATGCTTCAAGTGATATGCTTGATATGCTGCAAGGAGCAATTCCTTCATTAAATGTTCGCCAGCAGCCAATATCAGATGCTGCCTCTTTTATTCGTCCGGTTAACTTACGTGGTTTATCATCAGACAGTACGTTAGTTTTACTAAATGGCAAACGACGTCATAGGGCTTCTGTTATTGCCTTTCAAGGTGGTGGCGTAAATGATGGTGCCCAAGGTCCTGATATTTCAGTAATTCCTAGTGTTGCGATAAAACAAGTAGAAGTACTTCGTGATGGTGCTGCTGCACAATATGGCTCAGATGCCATTGCTGGTGTTTTGAACTTTGTCTTAAAAGATAGTGCTGACGGTGGCTCCATGTCGGTAAAAGCAGGCGAATATTATGAAGGTGACGGTGGCTTATTGGTCGTCGATGGTAATATTGGTATGCCGTTTACGGATGATGGTTTTGCTAACTTAAGCTTTCAGTATAAAACTGCTGAAGCCACTAGCCGAAGTGTGCAACGTCCAGATGCTCAGGGATTAATAGATGCAGGTAACACAGCTGTAGCCAGCCCAGCAATGGTTTGGGGTAATCCCGATATTGAAGATGATATTACACTATTTGGTAATGTCGGTCTTGATTTAGGTAATGATAACGAATTTTATATGTTTGGTAACTATTCTGATCGTACTGCGACAGGTGGTTATTACTATCGTAATCCACAAAATCGTGGTGGTGTATTTACTGGTGTAAACCCTGCTATTTTAGCCATGGACCCTCTGGCTTATGATGGCATTGATAATCCATTGTTAGTCGGTGATTCAACGGGTAATATGTCTGGTAATTGCCCTATTATTGATGCATCACAAGCCAATGTTCTAAATGATCCTGCTTATATTTCTGGAATTCAGAATAATGATGATTGTTGGACATTTAATGAACTTATGCCTGGTGGTTATACACCACAATTTACTGGTGTTATTAATGATGTTTCTTTAACTATGGGTACTAGAGGTGACATTCAAGAGGGGTTCTTAGAGGACGCTTATTATGACATCAGTGGCTCAGTAGGTAGAAACAAGTCAACTTATACCCTAGTCAATACCGTAAACCCATCTTTGGGGGCATTAAACGCTAGCCAACCTAATAATGCATTTGAAGCGGGTTCTTATATTCAGTTAGAAAAATCTTTTAATGCTGATCTAGTCAAAGGTATAGATGTTGGCTTAGACGATATGATGAACTTTGCAACGGGTTTTGAATGGCGTCAAGAGAGCTTTGAAATAATCTCGGGTGAACAAGCGTCATGGGAACAGGGTCCTCTAGCTGATCAAGGTTTTAGTGTTGGTTCTCATGGTTTTGCTGGTTTCTCACCTGAATCTCAAGGTATCAATTCTCGTCAAAGTATTGCCGTCTACGTTGATGTGGAAGCATACCTTACTGAAGACTTCTTATTGGGTGCCGCAGTTCGCTACGAAGATTTTTCTTCTTTTGGTAATACCACGAACTATAAATTAACCGCACAATATCAAATAACTGATGAACTTGCCCTACGCGGATCTCATTCAACGGGCTTCCGCGCGCCAACTGTTGGTCAAGCAAATGTCGTTAATACGCAAACATCACTTGTTAATGGCGAATTAATTCAATCGGCAACCTATCCGCCTACCCACGTTGTCTCTGCACAGTTGGGTGGTGTTGAGCTTGAGCCAGAAGAATCACAAAGCTTTGCAATGGGTGCAGTATACCAAAGCGGTGACTTCTTTATGACGGTTGATGCTTATAGTATTGAAGTAACCGACCGTGTAGCTCAAACTGATAAGATATTTATCACTCAAGCAGATGTTGATGCGCTACAAGGTCAGTACCCAAGCCCAGAGTTATTATTAGGCGGCTCAGTTACTTTCTTTGCTAACGATTTCGATACCCAAACAACAGGTGTTGATGTAGTGATGAACTACGGTATGGACTTAATGCAGGGTGATACTAAGTTTAGTCTTGCGTATAACTACAATTCAACTGAGGTTGAGGATGCTGGTTTATTTACTTCTGACTTTAAAATTCGTCGTTTAGAGGAAGGTATTCCTGAACATCGTGGTACATTAACAATGGCACAGACCTGGGAAAGTGTAAGCATGTTTGTTCGTGCTAACTACTTTGGTGAATGGTTTGCAACCCATGCAGATGAGCCAGATGTTAATAGCTCTTATGGTTGGTCAGAAACGGCTGGCGCATCGTTTACCTTAGATGCAGAAGTTAGCTATTATGTTAATGAGAGCTGGATATTATCTGTAGGTGCTAACAACATTCTTGATACAAAAGCACAAGAGTTACAAAAAGATGTTGTTCCTGGTGATGGTCAAGGTGCTTATGGCGTTGTAAGCGGTGTCTATTACGAAAGTGGGCCATTTGATTACAGCGGCGGTTTCTACTACGTAAAAGCAACTTATAACTTTTAAGCGTTAATGTGTTTAAAGGCCGCCGCGGTCTAAACTGTTAAGTAGTTATTTTCTACTACTGATTATTTAGACTAATTAAAATTAGCGGCTGCAATATTTAATGAGCATCATTTTTGATGCTCATTAAATATTTATACTCCCCCTAGGGTCTGCTGCCCTTTGGGGTTCATTTAAAGCGATCTTACTCCTTGTTGCTCGCTTTTTTAATAGAATAACTATGACACAAACCTCGCGCCGCGAATAAGCCCTCTTTAAATTGAATAAACTTTAATCCTGAAAGGTCAACAGACCCTAGTTACTCAAACTCAACTTTCCAGTGCTTCTGTTAAAGGTGTTGCTTGCTCTACCTTTTTGTTTCTTTTTGGCTTAGCCAACACCACTAAATTACCCGCTAACATTAATGCTAAACCGGTAAAGGTGTATATATCCCAGGTAAACCCTTCAACAAAACTTGAAATCACCACAGCTACCGCGGGAAACATGATGGTTGCATATGAAGCTTTATGGGCGCCGATACGTGCCAATAATGTTAAATAACAACCAAAAGCGATCACTGAGCCAAATATTGATAAATACAATAACGAGCTAATATAAGGCAAGGTGAAGGCAAAATTAAAGGTTTGCCCTTGAACGAGTGCCAGCACCAGCATAAACAACGAGCCGTATAACATGCCCCAAGCAGTGGCAGGTAATACTGGCATATTATTATGCTGATTTTTAATGGAAATCATATTGCCGGTCGAAGCGAACAGCACACCAACCATGCAAAAACCTAGGCCCAATAAGGTGCTATCTGCATATTCTACATTGCTTATTTGTGGCCAGAATAAAGTGACAATACCAACTAACCCCAGTGCACCACCAATATAAATTTGACTCGATATACGGGTTTTAAACCAAAGGCGAGCATTAACTATATTGACTATCATCAAGGTGGAAAAAGCAATACTAGTTAAGGCCGAGTTAATATGCGCTTGCGCGTTATATAGTAAGTAATAGTTACAGCCAAATAGAGTCAAACCAAAAGCGAACAGTTGCACATGTTGCTTGGCTGAAAAGCACAGCGGTAATTGCTTAAAGCGACAATAAACAAACATAATTAACGCGGCTAGACCAAAGCGGTAGACAATCGATACTTCTGGGGCTACATCACCTAATTGATAATTAATGGCAATCCAAGTTGAACCCCAAATAAGTACCGTTACGACATATAAAAAACTGTTGCTCATTAAATCTACCACCCTATAAAGAAATGTCTCAGGAAAGATGACATTGTAATGATAGTTTGATTTAATAACATGTACAGAAATATGAAAATGTAACCTATACAGTTTGGTGTGTGATCTAAACGCGTGCGATGAGAAAAAGATGAAATTATTAGATAAAAGTTCTTCGGCATATTTGTATCAGCAAGTAATTGATTTTATAGAGCATCAACAAGAAATTGGTGCTTTACAGCCCGGTGATAAATTGCCCAGTTTACGAAAACTGAGCCGCCAGTTTGAAATTAGTGTGCCAACTGTAAAGCAAGCTTATATCGAATTAGAGCGACAAGGGCGGGTAAGTGCCAGACCTCAATCGGGTTATTACTTACAAGCTGCCCAAGCGCGGACTTTAAAACCCAGGCCAGCAAAATGGGCACAATGTAAACCAGCTGAAGTACAAGGGCGCAGCATGATTGAGCAAGTTCATGCGGCGGTACATTTACCTGATACGGTTGCCTTAGGTATTTCTAACCCTATTCAAGCCCATCCGCCAGATAAAGCGCTTGCTAGATTAATGCGCTCGGTATTAAGCAAAGTATCAGAAAAAGCGGTAAGTTATGGGCCAGTAACCGGCGATGCTAAATTACGCATGCAACTGGCATTTAGATATCAAGACCAAGGTGTTGAGGTAAACCCAGATGACATCGTTATTACCAATGGTGCCCAAGAAGCGCTCTCTATTGCGCTGCAATGTGTCGCTAAACGTGGTGACATAATTGCTATTGAATCACCGTGTTTTTTTGGCATTATCGAGCTTATAGAAACATTGGGCATGAAAGCTTTAGAAGTATATACCTGTACAGAAGATGGCGTTGGTTTAGAGGAATTATCACAGGCGATTGAACAACATAATATTACCGCTTGTTTGTTTTCTACGGCGATTAACAATCCCCTTGGTTCAATGAAAACTGATGAGCAACGCCAGGCGATGGTAACGCTGTTAGAGTTGCACGATATCCCTTTAATTGAAGATGAAGTTTATAGCGAAATATATTTCACCGACAAAAAACCGAAACCAGCACAGTTGTATTCTGAAAAAGGTTTGGTAATGACCTGTTCATCTTTTTCAAAAACAGCAGCGCCTGGCTATCGTATTGGCTGGTTATTGCCAGGTAAATTTGAAGAGCAGGCCAAGCGAATTAAACGTGCTCAGTCGGCTTCGACGCCTATGCTGCAACAATGGACTTTAAATGAGTACCTACTCAGTGGTGATTATGACCGTCACCTTTGTGTATTGAGAAAGACCTTAGCTTATAACTGTGAACGCATGCGGGCGTTAGTTGCAGAGCATTTTCCTAAAGAAGTGTGTATCTCAAAACCTCAAGGAGGCAGTGTGCTTTGGTTGCGTTGTCAATCTCATGTTAATACCGCTGAATTTTTTCAACAAGCGTTGACCCAAGGGGTAAGTTTTGCCCCAGGTGCGGTATTTTCTCCTTCAGGAAAATATCAGAACTATATGCGAGTCAGTTATGGCGTGCAGTGGGGAGAGGATGTTGAAAAGGCGATTAGAACATTAGGTGAATTGGTTTTTGAGTACACCTGCCAGCAAAAAACTGTGTTAGAAAGCCATAAAATGAATAATGAAAAAATGATAAATCACCAAAGTAATCAAATAGGTAAGTTGGTGGATAAATTATGACAACAGAACTTAAAGTGTCTTTAAAATTATTATTACCATTGCTGGCTGCTATTTTAGCGGTCTCGCCACTCGCTGTGGATATGTATTTACCGGCAATGCCGACCTTAGCTGAGCACTTAAATACACCAATGAGCATGGTACAAAATAGCTTGAGTGTTTACCTACTAGGTTATGCCTTGGGTTTAATTTTATTTGGCCCTATGGCGGATAAATACTCTCGTCGAAAATTAGTTATCCTGGGCATTGGAGGTTTTGTTATTTGCAGTTTGCTACTGCCAATTGTTAACAACATTGAACAATTTCTAACTGTTAGATTTATGCAGGCCTTTATTAGTAGTGCGGCAACTGTAGTGGTACCGGGCGCCGTACGTGAATATTACGGAAAAGATACCGCTAAAGGGCTTTCTTATGTCAGTATGATCATGATGTTAGCACCAATGGTAGCGCCCAGCATTGGTAGTGTTTTATTGTTAAGCCATAGTTGGCAGCTCATTTTTTATGTCTTAGCGGCATATAGCTTTATTGTCTTGTTGTTAGTGATGAAATACTTACCTGATGCAGCCAATATTGTTAGTGCAGAAGAAGACAATAAGTCAACTAAAGTAAACCTACCATTGAGCTTTATACAGCGGTATAAAATTGTCTTGAGTAATGTAGAGGCAAGGTTGGATATTATTACTTCAATGATGATATCACTGGCCTTCTTTGCCTATATTACCGCTATTCCTTATGTGTATTTAAAGGTGTTTGCTGTCTCTGAGTACACTTTTAGTTTGTTATTCGCTTTGAATATTGTTGCCTTGATGATGGCACACTTTACCAATACACGTTTTGTAGTACGTAAAGGCTCTAGAATGATGTTACGGTGTGGTTTAACGGTAGCAATAATAGCTGCTACAGCATTAGCCTTAGTGAATATCTTACAATTGCCGTTAACTTATACCGTGGTGGCTATTTTCCCATTGATGGGCAGTATTTCGATGATCGCGGTAAATAGTGATGCACTCATATTGACTAAATTCCCTAGCCATTCAGGTACAGTTACTGCAGTAATTGGTACATTGCGTTGGGGCATTGGCGCGCTAGCAGGACCAATATTGGCTTACTTTTATGATGGCAGCGCAAAACCGTTTACTTTGTTAATGTTCTTCGCTGTGATGGTAGTGTTATGCTGTCAGCTAATAGTTTGGTTTAGCAATGAAAAGAATAAAAATATTCTTAAAGGAAAAGTTCAGCAATGAAAAATATAGCAGTTATCTTAAGTGGTTGTGGTGTTTACGACGGCAGTGAAGTTCATGAAGCTGTTTTAACATTACTGGCTATAGAACAACAAGGTGCCACATATAGTTGTTTCGCGCCTAATATAAAGCAGCACCATGTTATTAATCATCTTAACGGTGAGGTGAGCAAAGATGAAAGCCGTAATGTGTTGGTTGAAGCGGCACGCATTAACCGTGGCGATGTTGAAGACCTTATGGAATTACGTGAACAAGACTTTGATGCCATCATCTTTGTTGGCGGGTTTGGTGCTGCTAAAAACTTAAGCAGTTTTGCCTTAGATAATGATAACTATAGCGTCAATCAGCAAGTACTTATTGCCGCTAAAGCCTTTGTTAAGGTTGAAAAACCAGCCGGTTATATGTGCATTGCGCCGGCTTTATTGCCCCTTGTTTACCCTGCAGGAGTAAAAGGAACCATTGGCAAAGATAATGCTACCGCAGAATTGATCAGTGCTAAGGGCTTGACTCATATTGAATGTGGCGTCGGTAATGTCGTAGTTGATGAAGCGCATAAAGTTGTAAGTACACCTGCGTATATGTTGGCAGATTCGATTAGTGAAGCGGCCATGGGTATTAATAAACTAGTAAAATATGTGCTGGCGTTTTGCAAGTAGGTGTTGTTTTAGATGAATAAGCCATCCGTTACCCTTTTGATAAAAACTCCTATTCACTTAATTGTGCGTACGCTAATTATAATAATCTCATTGGCGCTCGGCGCTTGTCAAAGTCAGGCAATTGAAAAAAATATGACCACTAAATCTAATCACTTGGTATTTACCGAGTTTGAGCAGCAAATTGCACAAAGAATGTCGCTAGATATACGTTACTTTTGTGCGGATATTAATGGTAAGCCAAGTGTGCCAACGTCAAAGCATTGTCGACAAGCAGTTACAGTACTGCCAAATGAACTTGCGCAATTGATTCGCAGCACAAATGTTGGCGGTATTGTCTTATTTGCTGAGAATGTTCAAGAAATAGCGCAAGTGGTTAAACTAAACCATGATATTCAGCAAGCCGCGTTGCAATCACCGCAAGCTAAACCATTAATTATTTCTATGGATCAAGAAGGTGGACGTGTTGCTCGCTTTACTAAAATGACTACTTTTGCTGGTAATATGGCTATTGGCGCGAGTTACCAACAACACGGAACTCATTTTGCTAGTCAAGTTAATGGGGTTATAGCAAAAGAGCTAAAAGCCTTAGGTATTAATAATAACTATGCCCCTGTGGTTGATGTAAATACCAATGTTGATAACCCAGTGATTAATACGCGCTCATTTGGTGAGTCCCCTGAGCAGGTGGCAGAACTAGGCGCTAGTGCTGTTAACGCCATTCAGGCACAAGGCGTGATGGCAACACTTAAACACTTTCCTGGTCATGGTGATACACATGTTGATAGTCACTTAGGTTTACCACGTGTTGACCATGATAGGACGACCATAGATAAAGTTGACCTGGCTCCTTTTGCCTGGGCGATTAAGCACAGTGATCCTGCGATGATCATGACGGCTCATATTCAATACCCAACACTTGATGACAGTGTTTTTGTCAGTAAAAATGGTGAAAAACTAATTCGTCCAGCGACCATGTCCCGTAAAATTTTAACTAACTTATTAAGAGAAGATATGGCTTTTGAGGGCATTATTGCTACTGATGCTTTAGATATGGCCGGTGTTAGCCATTTTTTTAGCGAAGTTGAAGCTGTGGTAGAAACTTTTATCGCCGGCGCTGATCTTGCGGTGATGCCTTTTAAAGTGAGAACTCCAGCGGATATTGTGGCATTTAATGACTTTATTAAAGCTGTTGCTAAATCATTAAGGCAGCGAATTGAGCAAGGTAATTATCACGCTGAAGAATTCAAAGAATCAGTTGCTAGGCTTAATAAATATAAGGAGCAATATGTCGATGTGAGCGATCTTTCATTAGCGCAGCAAATATTAACGGCTAAAAGCATTATTGCCAATGACCACCACCTTGATACAGAGCAAGCCCTTGCTGATGCAGCAGTTACTGTATTGAAAGATAATCAGCGCTTGCCGCTTAATGCGACAACAATTAAACATATACACTTGGTTGTTGCCAATCAGCGAGAATTAGAGGCACTTAATTATGCGACAGCGAATGCTTTAGCAAAGAAATTATCTAAAAGTGAGTTAGCGGCTGTGAAAGTCAGTACTTTTGTTGCCGAGACTAACCAGTTTGATGCTCAGGCAGAGAGTTTGCTTGCCCAGAGTGACGTGGTAATTGCCACAGTTGACATTAAAACCGCAAGCTTAGTGGATTTAGGTGGTATGGATGATTTAAAACCAAGTTATGGTAGTGCCGCACAGCAGCAACAAAAGCTAAGCTATGCAACATTATTGAAACAAGTACTTATTGTCGCTAATAAGATAAAAACACCAGCAATACTTATTGCTAAAGGTTCACCTTTTTTGATAAACGAATATAGTGAATTAGCGGATACAGTACTACTAAATTTTGATGATAGAGTTTATCTCGATATTAACCAGCAGGCTGTTAGCCCTGGTTTTAATGCCAGTATGGCGGTTATTGTTAATGAAGTAAAAGAGCAAGGTCAGCTACCGGTGACTTTGAAAAAATAAGCCATTACTTTTATTTGTTATTGTTGTTCACTGTAACTTGGCTATAAAAAATTAGCCTGAAGCCTTAGATAAAAAAGCCGTATACTCCAAAGGGGATGCGGCTTTTTATGCTGTTATTTTTGGCTTAACTTTATTAACAAAATAAGCAGTTGATACTAGCTGTCTTTAGTCTCAATGGCTTTGTCTGCATCATCAGGGGTTTGACTTAACCAATCCATCATTAATTCATAACCTAAGGCTAATACTACCGCGCCAACAAATAAACCGATAATGCCAGACAATAACATACCGCCAATGGCACCTAGTAAGATAACCAACATCGGAATGCTCATACCTCGGCCTAAAAATAATGGCTTTAAGAAGGCGTCACTAGCACTAACAATAATACTAAAGATTAAAAATGCTATTGCTGGTGTGGTATCTGCTACCGAGAAATAATAAGCAGCAATCGGACCTAATATTAAAATTGGCGGTAATTGCGCTATGGCTAAGATGAGCACGGCAATTGCCCAAATACCAGCGCCAGGTATATCAGCAATCATTAACCCAACACCAGATAATAGTGATTGAATAACGGCAACGCCTAAAACACCCGTTGCGACACTACGAATAGTAGCAATAGTTGTGTTAATGGTTCTATCGCCATTTTCATTCATCAAACGGCGCATTAGTTTGCTAACGCCTCGATGTAGTGGTGTAGATTTGGCCATAAACACCACGGCAATAATTAATGAAACGATAAATTGTAAAACACCGCCACCAATTCCGGCTACCGCTGATAATAAGGTACTGGAAAGTGATTTAATTTGTGCAGGGTATTGCCCTGCCACTTTTTGAATATCTTGTGAGGCATCTTGCCAAAGTTTATACAACCATTCTCCCACTAACGGCCATTCTTTAACGCTTTCATCTGCCGCAGGGATTTTTAGCGTGCCTTCTTCAATGCCAGTATAAACATGCTGGGCAGAATCTATGGCAGAGGATGAAAGATTAATTGATGGAATGGCGATAATTGAAATCCCGACAAGCGCAATAATGATGGAAGCAATTTTTTTATTACCTTTAAGCAACGTACTTAGTTTTACGTGTAATGGAAATAACGCAACAGCTAAAATAGCTGCCCATACGGTGATTAATATGAAGGGGTTCACAATAGCAAAACACCACAAAATAATCATTGCCATGGCGCCTAGCTTGATCGCTACATCAATAACCCTACGGTTAAACTCTTGATCACTTGTTAATTCTGGCGAATTTTTCATTGTTTGTCCCTTTCGTTAATTGCTTATTGTTTTGCTTGTTTATGTGTGACTTTATCCGCAGTCTCACTTTTTATTGGAATGTTTTTAGGTAATTTATTGTTAGCACCAAAGTTACTCATATGGGAACCGACTAAACTCGCTACTAAAATGGCCATGTAAAATTGACCAACTATGGCCTCTGAATAGACTAAGAACCTTGAAATAGGCAAAAGCGGTGAAATATCGCCAAAACCTAAGGTAGTGATAGTTACAAAAGAGAAATAGATAAAATCAGGAAATAGAGTAAACCAAGCACTGTCAGTGCTGATATTAGTAAAAGAGCCAGGAAAAGTTAGTTGTACTAGGGTGTACAGTACAGCCCAGATAAGGCCCATTAATAAATACAAGCAAATGGCACCTAAAATTTTATTGCCATCAATCTCACCAGTAAAAAGCACTTGTTTAGCGGTGCGCAAGGCGCTGGAGATAAGAAAGCTCAGTAAGAGCAGTAAATAGACTTGGTCAAAACCAGCATCATCAAGCCAAGCACCAAAAAACGAGAAGAATAAAATGGCTAACGGGAAAATAAAGGTTTTACGTAAGACGAAATCTTTAGAGTCTACTCCCCACACAGCCACTAACAAAGTCACTATAATGGCCGATTGCACCAAACGGGGCACTGAATCATCAAAAAACTGTTGCGCTAATGACGTGCCCAGTAATAATAAAATTAAAGAGAAAGTGAGATAAATAAAATTATCTTGGCGAGTCATTGTTTTCAAAGCGTTTCTCGAGTTTTAGTGTAATGTGAATAGGTTATCTTATTATACCGATATTGCAATACGCGGTAATGCGCCTTCATCACTGTCTATTTGGGGTTTACAGAATAAAATACGAGATGATTCTATTTTACCTTGTT
Organism: Colwellia psychrerythraea; assembly: GCF_000764185.1. Classification (GTDB taxonomy): domain Bacteria; phylum Pseudomonadota; class Gammaproteobacteria; order Enterobacterales; family Alteromonadaceae; genus Colwellia; species Colwellia psychrerythraea_B. Next base: position 13,031 of record NZ_JQEC01000040.1, on the reverse strand, counting down.
CAATTAAGTGATCTTTTAAGGCATGTTCACGTTGCTCTCCTAGGTCGAGTAAACGCTTTATCTGGATTTTATCGGTGATGGTACTCCCTGCTTTAACACCAATATCTGCTGGCGTACTGATGGCACAAAACGTGACACGAGTATCGTCTTTTTCTTGCATTAACGCGATAAAGTCTTTTAGATAGGCCTTTTGATGTTCACCGGGTTCGACTTGCTGCACTTGATACTCTAAATCATCAAAACGTAATTTTAAGGCGAATTCACCGGCAGTTATGGCAATAGATACTATGTTTGCGTACGGCACAAAAGTTGTCAGTAAGTAATCTTGTGTAGCAGACATAATGGCTTTTTTTGTTATTAGGGTAACAATGCTGCTTAAACCAAATTGTGGGTCTGCGGTTGAGCCACTTAAAGGTACGTCAAGCTCTACGTTACCGTCACTATCTTTTAGCATGCCCATGGCCATATTTAGTGGCAAAGCCCCTTGGTTAATCAAGTTACCTGCTTCTTCACTATCAACTAAACTTGTTTCAAGCGCTTCTAATAAAACAATAACGTTACCATCTAATTCATCACCTATTAAAGTAATATCTAAGTTGGTATTAAGTCGCCCCGTTTTAACTTCAAGACCGGTCGATTCTTTCAAATAAGATGATATTGCAGGTAATGAAAACTCTTTGAAATCGCCTTTTAGATGATAGCTGGCAATGTCAGAAAAAGGTTGTAGATAACCAGCTAATTGGAAGTTTGCATATTTATTACTACGACCTTTGAGGGCAAATGGTGTTTGCTCTTTTTGTTTTTCTTTGTTGTTGCTTAGCGCACCAACGGTAAGTGTATCAATAAATAAAGTTCGTTGGTAAATAGGATCAACACTGAAATCAGTAAAGTCGAAAGAATTATCATTAATAAAACGTAATTCGTTGAAGCTAAAAACAAAACTATCATCTTTCACTTCAGTTTCAGCAAGTAGTAATTCTTTTTCTATGGCAATAGGTTGCTTAGCTACTTCAATGCTTTTTTCGGCTGGTTTTTCCGCTAAAGCAATTAAGTTAGCAAGTTCTTTATTTTCTTTAACAATAATTTCACCGGTTAAGCTATCAATAATAATACTGTTTATGGCGATGCTTTTTTCATGGATATGAAGGTTATTTACAGTTAATTGTTTTAATTGCATAACAGGTGGTAGTTTCACAATGGCTTCTGCAGCAATATCAAGGCCCTCTTCCTGTGAACGTTTATTAATTCTATCGATAACCTTTTGGGCAATAACATCGGTTAATGTCGCTTTTTTAGAGAAAATAAAGCCATCAAGCACTACATTAGCAATATCAATGCTAGGCTCATCATCTAAAAGAAAGTCTATATCGGCTAAGTTAAGTGCTTTAAAGGCGGCAATAATTGCATTACTCGATTTTTTCTTTAGCTCAGCACCGGTTAATTTTATGCTGCTATCGCCGGCAAGGTGAGTAATTTTATTATCTTGTAAGTCAACTTCAACATTGGAAAAATCATGCTGTAAGTCTTGTAGAGTTAAGCTATGTTCTGCTACGGCTAAATTAAGTGCCTGCAGCTTTATTGCCGCTTTAGCTACGCGAATATTGGTGCTTTGCTCCGCTAGCGTTATAGTTTGCTGGCTAGCAAATGATAGTTGGCCATTGAGCTCGGAGAGTTGTTCAACATAACGAGCTAGTTTCTTAATAGGGTAATTATCGATACGGATATTACTACGAATGTCACCTTCACCTGAGGTTAACTGAGTATTGACGGTCAGCGTTAATTGCGTTTCATCAACTAGAGCGCTGAGTGTTAAGTGGACTTCTTGTTGTTTTTGAGTTGCTTTTAACTGGCTTAAGATCAATTGTTCAATGGTGATGTGATGGGTTTTATTTTTTTGTTGATTACTCTTTCTTTCTATTTCAAAATCAAATTGAGTAAGCACTAGTTTTGGTAGTATTAATTGGTAAGGAAAATCAGTGTTAGTTACTTCTGTGCCTTGATTACTTTTTTGTTCTTGGCTTTGTGTTTCATTGGCTATTTCAATACCGGCAATCACTAAATGACCATCATGCTGAGTAATTTTTAAGTTGCCTTGCCCAAGGGTAAACTTGCTTATAACTATTTTATCAAAAGCCAGTTGCCATAATGTGACTTGAATTTTTAATTCGGCGAGTGAAAAAACATCTTCAGGTTTTTCATACTTGGTACTGGTTAAGGTAATGTCACTTAACGTTAACCTCATTAAGAAAGGATTAAAGCTGATACTAGCATTATCAGATAATTGTAACTGTTTTTCTGCTAAAATCGGGCTGATAAAGTGCTTTGCTACCGGTGAAGACACTAGCCAAATAAGCATGAATAAGCCGATATATACAGTTATTACAACTTTGAAAAATTTGTGAGTGAAAAAAGACAGCAAGCTGGCCATAATAAAGGACATTCCTTGTTAAGTATTAAGGTCTATAGGGTGTTTACATACGTGCTTGATAGGCTCAAATAACGCGGAATTTAATTTACACTATTTTGTAAAGAGCATACAATTGTAAATTAAAGGTTAATGTTACTATTAACTATAATTTAACACGGTCTAGGATATCATTTTCATGGAAATCAATATAGAGAAAATCGAACATTATGTACAAATGCTCGGTGAAATGGGACTGCAGTTTGGAGTACAGTTTTTATTAGCGGTTGTTGTTTATTTAGCTGGTAACTTCATCATTAAAAGAGTGCTTGGCTTAGTTGAATTAGCGCTAAAGAAGAAAGAAGTTGAAGCAACTTTACATAGCTTTTTATTAAGCATCTTAGGTACATTATTAAAAGCCATTCAAATTATCGTCTTTGCTTCCATGATAGGCATTCAAACAGCTTCGCTGATCGCTGTATTAGGTGCGGCTGGTTTAGCAATAGGTTTAGCCTTGCAGGGGAGTTTGGCTAACTTCGCAGGCGGTGTATTAATTTTATTATTCCGTCCATTTAAAAATGGTGATGCTATCAAAGCACAGGGTTATGTTGGTACTGTAGAAGAAATTCAAATCTTTAATACCATACTAAAAACCTTTGATAATCAGCGTATAATCATTCCTAATGGTTTGTTATCTAACGGTTGTGTAACCAACATTAATATTAACGGTACGCGTCGTGTTGATATGGTTTTTGGTATTGGTTATGACGATGACATCACTAAAGCCAAAACATTGTTACGGACAATGCTTGAAGCTGATGAGCGTGTACTTAAAGATAAAGCCATTGACATTTGGGTTGGCGAGCATGGTGAAAGCTCAATAAACCTATTTGTACGACCTTGGACCACAGCTGAAGATTATTGGGCTGTATACTTTGACATGATGGAAAAGGTTAAAGTTGAATTTGATAAAGCTGGCATCAGTATTCCTTATCCTCAGCGTGATGTTCATGTGCACCAAACACAGATTGGTTAAACTTTTGTAGTAAGGTATTAGCACTTATTTTAAAACCCATTTCAGCTCGCTGAAATGGGTTTTTTTAGTTTGGCAGAGACTGCTTTTATTTGATATATAATACATTAATAGAGAATCTTGGTTTATTTACAGGTATTCTTATTGGTGGTTTCCTGTGCTGCTTTAGTTTATTGATTAGAGTGAGTATCTTACCGAATAAATAAGCAGGATAAACACCTCAACAAAATAAGTTGAAATACAACTGCATTAATTACCGAGTCAAAGCTATGATTAAAAACCTTTGTTACCTTTCAGTAGTCGCCACTAGTTTACTGCTATCTGCCTGTCAGAAGCAGATCGTTGAGATTAATGAAGCTTCAGAGCCGAAATTAATAGAGACACTAACCGCACAGCAGCAGCTTGATGCACTGGCTAAAAATTTGCAGGTCAAATATAAATTTTTTAGTAATGTTGAAACTGATTGCCCAGACTTAAAAGGTAAACCTGTTCAGCATTGTTATAGTGCTGAAATTATTTTGAGTTTGCCAGAGCTTAGCCGATCTTATTTTACCGATAAACAATCATGGCAATTAAATTACTCACAAGTGTATCCAAGTTATGTCAGTAGCAGTGAACAACTGAATTTGTCACACCTGAACGGTGATATTCACCAAGTCAGTCCAAAAGCCAACTTTACCGGTTTTAAAGCAGGGCAAACTCATAAAGTAAAGTTATGGGTGAAAAGTACGCTGATAACTGAATCTGAATTAATGCCCAATTACTGGTTGGCAAAAGAAGGCTTAACCGCTGCTATTGTTGATAGCACGCTCAGCCAAGTTGATAAAGATACTGGTTTAGAAATTCAACCTTGGGTAATACCTTTTACTAATTTACCTAAACAAATAAAATCTTCGCCTGATGATATTAACCAGTATGCCTCAACTCAGTGGCTTTATGATAATGAACCCAAAGGATCCACAGATAATAGCCATGTTGCTTTTGCAATAATACCCACACCTAAATCGATTGTAATTGCAGATAAAAACGCGCGATTAGATTTGGCCAATGGCATAAAGGTAAATTTAAGTGGTGGTATTCAATACCCAGAGGTAGTGGCTGCTTTTGAGCGTTTAGCTACTTTAGGTATAAAAGAAACCAGTATAGGTATTGCCGTAAATATTGAATTAAATGATCACAAACATGCCGATTGGCGCTTAGGGCATTATCAATTAGTTATAAGTGACAGCGCTATCATTATAAAGGCGCAAGATAGCAGTGGCGCTTTCTATGCATTGCAAAGCTTAGCAAGCCTAATTACGGTAAGGTCTACACTCGTACCTCTTGTGGATGTTGAAGACCAACCTCATTATGATTACCGTGGTCAGCATGTTGATGTGGCGAGAAATTTTCACAGTAAAGCTTTTATGTTTTCACTGATCAAACAGATGGCAGCATATAAACTAAATAAATTACATCTTCACTTAGCTGAAGATGAAGGCTGGCGCCTAGAGCTTCCTAGCCTGCCAGAATTAACTCAAATTGGCAGTAAACGTTGTTTGGACTTATCAGATACGCAGTGTTTACAGCCGCAACTTGGCGGTGGGGCTAACGACAGGGATGGCTATTATAGTGTGGATGACTATCAAGAAATATTACGTATGGCCAGTAAACACCATATTCAAGTGATCCCATCACTAGATATGCCGGGACATTCAAGGGCGGCGATTAAAGCGATGGAAGCCAGATATCACTATTATATGAATCAGGAAAATGAGACAGAAGCCAAGCGCTACTTATTGACCGATTTTACTGATAAAACCCAATATAGTTCAATTCAAAATTATAACGACAACACCTTAAATATTTGCATGGAGTCTACTTATACTTTTGTTGATCGGGTTTTAGACGATTTAAAAGCCTTACATCAACTAGCAGAACACCCGTTGGGGCTTTATCATATTGGTGCAGATGAAACGGCAGGTGCATGGCTTGAATCGCCTGTTTGTCAGGCCTTAATTGCCGATACAACTAATAACTTTGGAGACGCTAAACATCTAGGCGCACATTTTATCGAACGTGTTGCGCACATGGTGGCTAGTAAAGGTATTGCTGTTGGCGGTTGGAATGATGGTTTAAAAGAAACTGATGTCACAAAAATGCCTGGGCAAGTTTATTCGTATGTTTGGGATGCACTACCTTGGGGGGCGCATAAACAGCTCAGTGAGCAAGCCCATCGTAATTGGAATATAATTTTATCAACCCCGGATGTTTTATATTTTGATTTTCCTTATCAAATAGATCCAAAAGAGCGTGGCTACCACTGGGCATCAAGACGTGTAACCACGCGTTCTTTATTCAATTTTATGCCAGATAACTTACCTGTTCATGCCGAGTTTCGCTTTGATACTTTAGGTCAAAGTTACCTAGCTAATGATGAAAAACAGCGAGATAAGTCGGGTAAGGTAACCCATCAACCTTTACCTAAGGGATTTTCTATTAGTGGTATTCAGGGCCAGCTGTGGAGCGAAACTGTACGCAGTGATGCACAAGCACAATACATGCTTTATCCAAGATTATTGGCGTTAGCAGAACGTGCTTGGCATCAAGCGAGTTGGCAGGTGCCTTATAATGAACATGGTGCTAAATACGATAAAAATACTAATGTATTTTCAGAAAAACTTCGCCAAAACCGCGATAAACAATGGTTAGAATTTTCCATTACAATTGGTGAAAAAGAACTGGCAAAATTAGATCTTGCAGGGGTGTTTTATCGCGTACCTACGGTAGGTGCAAACATTGACTCTGGTGTATTATCGCTAAATATAGCAATTAAAGGTTTACCTATTGAATACCAAATTAAAGGTGGGCAATGGCTGGCTTATCGAGAGCCAGTAATGGTTAAAGGGCAATTGGAAGTTAGGGCTCGTACCTTAGACAAACAACGAGCAGGTCGTGCAATGGTGGTAACTCAACGCTAAATATAAGATAGAACAATATTAAAGAGCTGCTTAGTGTTTGCAAATTGTAGTCTCTTTATATCTTAATGACTGAATTCTACCTTTTAGTGGTTAGCGCTTGCTCAATTTCTTGTTGATATTTTTTCTGTTTCTTACCATTAAAGCCGCTGTGGGCACTAATAAGTTTACCTTGGCGATCAAATAAGTAACTGCTGGGCATACCTTTTAATTGGAATTTTTTTGCTAATGTGCCGCGCTTATCATAAATAACGGCAAAGTTAGCCGGAGTGTGTTGTAAAAACTGCTCAGCCAATTTTTTTTGTGCATCAAGATTAATGCTTAATACCACCAAGCCCTGCGCTTGATATTTTTCTTGCATAGCATTCATCCATGGAAAGGACTTACGACAAGGTACACACCACGATGCCCAAAAATCTACATAAACGACTTTACCTTTATTGTTAGCTATGGCCTGTGCAAACTCATTGGCTGGATCATTTGCCTGGGCAGTATTACAGGTAAACATTAAAAAAATAGTTATAGCGAATAGATTCGAGAACGCTTTTGCTAGATAGGGCATATTTTTCCTTCAATCTTTATACATAAGTTAACTATACTTAGTTTTAGCTGTGATGCACAATATCCCAAGTGTGCATAAATACCATTTAAACAAATAGTTCGAGTCTAATGATATGAAAAAACAGTTAAATTTATTGCTGGTAGTCTTTGTTTGTTACGCCTCGCCAAGTCACGCTTGGTGGTTAGCTTCAACCAACTCGACCGCGAGCATTAACCCATCAAAGCCAGCTGAAAGTAATAAAGCACATAATGAATGGCTAAAAAAACGTTTCAGTAAACAACACCAAGCGTTAATCCCTGTTGTCGCAGTAGCGGATATGTTTTTTAGCTGTAATCAAGTCAGAAAAACGGACAAAGTTGATTATAATTTAAAGCATTTAATCACAGAGATGGATAAAAATATCCTAGCTGAAAAGCTAGCTAATTGCTTAGGTGGTGATGCTATGCAATCAGATACAGCACTTAATTTTGGCCTGTTTGGTTGTTTTCAGCAGCAACTTGCTCATTTGCCAAAAACCGAACGCGAGCAAAAGATGTTATTAGTAAAACAAGCCGTGTCATCACTTTCACATGAGGAACGCAAAAAAAGTTTCACTCAATGTGTTACCGAGCAAAGCATTCATTACTTGAAATAATTGAGTCATTAATCGCCAGAGCCTACTTAGCCTTAGTAATTACATAAATTGTAACAAATACTTAGCTTGTTTTACGCTTGTCACTTTCTAATTGTAAGCAATATCACTTATAGTAGCGTTAACTCCAGATTTATAATGAAAAGCAAACTGAGCAAGGTGAGATACAATATGACTCAAGAAACACCTAAAATTTTAGTAGTAGATGATGATATGCGTTTACGTTCATTGTTAGAGCGTTACTTAGTTGAACAAGGTTTTACTGTACGCAGTGCCGCTAATTCTGAACAAATGGATCGCTTACTTGAACGTGAGAACTTTCATTTGTTAGTGCTTGATTTAATGTTACCAGGTGAAGATGGCCTATCTATTTGTCGTCGTTTACGTCAAAACTCCAACAATATACCGATTGTAATGCTTACCGCTAAAGGCGATGAAGTAGACCGTATTATTGGCTTAGAGTTAGGTGCTGATGATTACATGCCAAAACCTTTTAACCCGAGAGAGTTATTAGCTCGAATTAAAGCGGTATTACGTCGTCGTACACAAGAAGCCCCAGGAGCTCCTGCTTTAGAAGAGAATATTATTAGTTTTGGTGGTTATGAACTAAATTTAGCGACTCGTGAAATGCAAAAAGATGATGTTAGCATGCCGTTAACGAGTGGCGAATTTGCAGTATTAAAGGCCTTAGTAACTCATCCTAGAGAGCCGCTTTCACGCGATAAACTGATGAATCTTGCTCGCGGGAGAGATTACTCGGCATTAGAACGCAGCATTGATGTACAAGTATCACGATTACGACGTATGTTAGAAATAGACCCAGCTAAACCACGATACCTGCAAACTGTTTGGGGTTTAGGTTATGTCTTTGTACCTGATGGTACTCCTGCGTAGTGAATCTCTGATAATATTCGTATGAAAATATTGCCTCGTAGCGCCTTCGGCCAAACGGTTTTATTGATAGGTTTTTTACTTTTTATCAATCAAATCGTTTCTTACATTTCCTTTGCAATTTATGTATTTGACCCTCACCAACAGCAAATAAATCAGTTGCTGGCTAAACAGGTACGAGTGGTTTTCATTGATATTGATGACGCCAAATTAAGTCCTAAGATGGCTAAAGCGTTTCACAATGAGACCGGTATTGGCGTGTATCGTGAAGAAGATGCGGTTAATTTTGGTCTTGCCAGTGCAGGTCTATACCCTTATCGTTCTGAGCAAATGTCGCTATTACTTGGCGGCCCTGCAGAAGTGCGAATTTCTGATGGTAATGAATACTTATTTTGGATTAGGGCTCCACAAGCACCACACCTTTGGGTAAAAATACCGCTCAGTGGCATGGAAAGAGGCAGCTTTTCTCCGCTTATTTTCTTCATGGTAGTTATTGGCTTATTAAGTGTTATGGGCGGCTGGGTATTTGTACGACAACTTAACCGACCGTTAAAGTCACTCGAAATAGCCGCAGAAGATGTTGGCCGAGGAGATTTCCCTGAACCACTGGTTGAGCGAGGGACTTCTGAGATTATGGCGGTTACACAAGCCTTTAATCACATGTCAAAAGGCATTAAGCAACTTGAAGATGACCGAAATTTATTAATGGCGGGTATTTCTCATGATTTACGTACGCCGTTAACACGTATCCGATTAGCCAGTGAAATGATGCAAGAGCAAGATGCCTTTCTAAAAGAAGGTATCGAAACTGACATTGATGATATGAATAATATAATTGATCAGTTTATTGATTATATTCGCCATGATTCAAAAGACAAAGCCGAGTTAGGTGACTTAAATGTCTTAGTTGATGAAGTACTCAACGTTGAAAGACCAAATGATCGGATGATTGAGTTCCATGCTGGTGATTGCCCTAAGATCCCATTACGCCATGTAGCTGTTAGACGTGCGCTTGCTAACTTAGTACAGAATGCTCTTCGATATACCACAGATGAAATAGAGGTGTTTACTGGTGTAGAGGGTGAGTATGCCTTTTTCATTGTCAGTGACCATGGTGATGGTATTCCTGAGGCAGATATTGAGCGATTATTTCAACCCTTTACCCAAGGTGATACTGCCCGAGGCACAGAAGGTAGTGGTTTAGGTTTAGCGATTATCAAAAGGATAGTTGATACCCATGGCGGAAGTGTGGTTTTATCTAATAAGCCAGAAGGTGGGTTGCAAGCCAAAGTATGTTTGCCACTTAAATTTTAATGGTATCTTTATTTCATTAAAGTGATTATTCCGATATGATTTTGATCATAACGCTAGATGGGTTTTGATTTTTAGATAATGCAGGAGATTATTCGCTGAATAATCACTCTCACCGGCCAATGCCTTATCACATATTGTTCTGTTTTATTAAGCTTCTAGTGCAAACTATTCGTTAAGGATAAAAAAGCCTCGATTATCGAGGCTCTTTAAAAAGTAATATATCAATTAACTTATAAGAGTCTCTTTCTTGAAAGCCCAACACCTGCGAGAGCAAGTACCAGTAATACTACTGACGATGGCTCTGGCACAGATGTACTTCCATTTATTAATACATTATCAAATTGATGATAACTAGTTGTTTGAGTCCATTCAACATAGGCAATATTACTGAAAGAAGATGAAAAATCTAGTGTTACCCATGCATCACTAGTTAGAGTAATATTTTCGGTTGCAACTAATTGGCCATTAATATCATACCCTAGGAATTCGACAGGAGATGGACCATTATCGTTAGCATACACTGTATCTAAATCAATTGAAGTAAGTCCAAATAAAGAGCCGTCTATTGCAGACAAACGAGTTACTCCATTAGCATGGTTATTAAATAGTGCAGCTGAAGCATTGTAGGCACTATTGTCTTGGTACCATGATGCAAAACCTGCTGAAGTGGTGGTTAGCTGAAACCCTTGGTTACTATAGGAGGAGTGATTTGAATTACCACTACCAGCGCTCTCTAAATCATCAAAAGATAATAACGTCGCATTTGCCGAGCTTGCAAATATAAAAACTAGTAAACAAACAATTTTTTTCATTTTAATATCCATATATGTTATTAGTGAGAAACTCTGATCAGACGATCAGATCTTATAAAGCACAATTAATAAGCACTATTAATGCCAAATATATAAAGTATTGTTTTTAATATTAAATGAATGTTTTTATCAATTCAGCACTACTCAGATGTAAAGTTAACTGACAGTGTTGATTTTAGTTTATAAATTTTGGTGGGGCAGCAAGGCTAAGATTATCTCTAAACTTAGTAACCAACCTGAACTCTGGATAAGCAGCATTTGCTCAATATTCCCTTGTATCCAATTCTCAGCGTTAAAACGTCGATAAATAACCCGTTATTGATAAACGTTTGTCTTGATAATCGAATGAATTGAAACATTGATAGCGTATATCGCTATTTAAGTTGTTGAATTTTATTGTTAATAACCGTAAGTTGTTATTTTTACTTAAACATCAAGTACTCATTATCCAGAGTTCAGGTTAACTAAAAAAGCCACAAGTAATTGCTTACTTGTGGCTTTTTTATTGGTTAGTTTTATTGATTAACTAACAGCTTTTAACTCGTCTTTTTCAAGCTGAGGACCCGCAGCAACTAACGCTTTACCGTTGTTTGTGTCGGTGAACTTCTCAAAGTTATTAACAAAACGTTTTGCTAAATCTTCTGCTTTGTCATTCCAAACATTCACATCTTCATAAGTATTACGTGGGTCAAGAATATCACCTTCAACACCAGCTAAAACTTTAGGCACTTCTAAGTTAAATAATGGGATTATTTCTGTTTCTACATCATCAATTGAGCCATCTAGGATTGCATCAATGATGGCACGTGTTGCTTTGATAGAAATACGTTTGCCAGTACCATTCCAACCAGTGTTAACTAAGTAAGCTTCGGCGCCGGCAGCTTCCATACGTTTATGTAAAACTTCAGCGTATTGAGTTGGGTGTAAGCTTAAGAAAGCAGCACCAAAACAACTAGAGAAAGTAGGAGTCGGCTCAGTAATGCCACGCTCAGTACCTGCTAATTTAGCCGTAAAACCTGAAAGGAAGTAATATTCAGTTTGCTCTGGCGTTAATTTTGCAACTGGTGGTAATACACCAAATGCATCAGCGGTTAAGAAAATTACTTTCTTAGCGTGGCCAGCACGAGAAACTGGTTTTACGATGTTATCAATATGATGAATTGGGTAAGAAACACGGGTGTTTTCAGTTTTTGAGTTATCGTCAAAATCAATTTTACCATTTGCATCAACGGTAACGTTTTCTAGTAAAGCGTCACGACGAATAGCATTGTAGATATCTGGTTCGTTTTCTTTGCTTAGGTTGATAGTTTTTGCGTAACAACCACCTTCAAAGTTAAATACACCATTATCATCCCAACCGTGTTCATCATCACCGATCAGTTGACGTTTAGGATCTGTTGATAACGTTGTTTTACCAGTACCAGATAAGCCGAAGAAAATAGCGGTGTCGCCATCTTTACCTACGTTGGCACTACAGTGCATAGAGGCAATACCTTGTAGCGGAAGGTAGTAGTTCATCATTGAGAACATACCTTTTTTCATTTCGCCGCCGTACCAAGTACCACCAATTAATTGAATTTTTTCAGTTAAGTTAAAAGCAACAAAATTTTCAGAGTTTAAGCCTTGCTCTTGCCATTTATCGTTAACTGTTTTAGCACCATTCATTACTACGAAGTCTGGTTCGTAAGTTTCTAATTCAGCGTCAGTTGGACGAATGAACATGTTTTTAACAAAGTGAGCTTGCCAAGCAACTTGCGTAATGAAACGTACTTTTAAACGTGTTGCTTCATCTGCACCACAGTAAGTATCAACAACAAATAAACGTTGACCAGAAAGTTGTGTAGTTACTAAGCCTTTTAAATGATCCCATGTTTCAGGTGTCATAGCTTTGTTATCATTTTTACCTTGATCAGACCACCATACTGTATCGCGGGTTACACCATCGCGAACAATATATTTGTCTTTAGGAGAGCGACCGGTAAATATACCAGTGTCTACATTAACAGCACCTAGCTCAGTCACTACGCCTTTATCAAAGCCTTCAAGGCTAGCTTTAGTTTCTTCACTAAAAAGTAACTCATACGATGGGTTATAAACAACTTCGTTAACATCGTTGATGCCGTATTGTGACAAATCAATTGAGTTTTTCGGGGCGGTCATAGCAAGTTCACTCCTAAGTATGACAAATTTCTATTTTAAGTAATATAAGTGATGAATTACGTGCTGAAAGTTTTCAGGCTGTCTTCATTGTGGCTATTTTAGGATAATCACGAACAAAACGAAAGTAAAAAATGCTTTAATGTGAAAGTTTTCACTATAAGTTTTATGAATGCTTGTAGGATATTTTATTTTTATTCAGTTAAAACAAGTCATAATGCAGCTGGGTAAGGGGGTATGTAGGAGTTTTGTCTAGACATTAACTACCAC
>NZ_JQEC01000039.1 GCF_000764185.1 Colwellia psychrerythraea | reverse complement strand
TGATCTTCCCCCGATAAAACGGACACATTTTTTTTCACGCTGCCAGGGCTTCATATTCTATTGGCGAACAATAATTTATCCCTGAATGCAGCCTCGAAACATTGTAGTATTTGTTAATGTAACTTCCAAGTGTTCCGCGCAGTTCTTTATCACTATTAAATACATTACCGCGAATAACTTCGGTCTTCATTGAATGGAAAAATGACTCCATATGCGCATTATCAGTACATTTACCCGCTCGGCTTAAGCTATGTGTAATACCTGCTCGTTTTAAAGCCGTTTGAAAAACATTACCTCGATATTCCACACCTCGGTCTGTATGCAGCATTAAACCACCTTGAGGTCTTCGGTTCTTTATTGCATTTTTTAGTGTTCGTTTGGTGACTTCCATCGTTCTCTTTTTATCTAAACTCCAGCTAATAATACGCCGTGAATATAAATCCATTATTACCGATAAATAACGCCATATACCTTTCACTTTCAAATACGTGACATCTGCTACCCATACTTTATTTTTAACCAATGGCACTTCACCATCAGGTCGTAAGTTTTTACCTGTCGTAAGGAAGCGCTTATAAAACGCAGAGCGTGTCGTCACGCGCATCACTCGAGCGACCAAGCCAAGTGCACGATACAAGCGTTCAACACGTTTTTTACCTATGCTGTATCCTTGCTTTTGCAAGGCTTTAAATATGCGGGGACTACCATAGCGTCCTTTATTCTCAGTGAATATTTGCTGAATTTTCTTTTTAAGTTCAACATCCTCTATCGCTCTAGCACTTGGTTGACGTTCACACCAATCGTAATAGCCACTTTTAGAAACATCAAAAAACTTCAGTAATCTCGTTACCTTTATGTCGGCTCTGAGTTTTTCGATGAATCGATATCGGCTTGATGTTCCTCGGCAAGAAACCGTTGCCACTTTTTTAGGATATACAGCTCCTCCTTGAGCTGTTTATTTTCACGTTCTAGTTGTTGTTCTTTGGTAAGTACTTTTTTGGCTTTTGATTGGCCAGCCACTTTTTTTCGTTTATCAGCCACAATGATCCCTTCACGATATTCTTTTCGCCATCGTGACAGCATAAACGGGTGTATGTCGAGTTTTTCAGCGACTGATTTTATTGTGACGCCAACAACATAACTTAATTGAATAGCGTTGACTTTGAAGTCATTTGAATACTTCCAAGTTCGTCTTGGATTGTTGTACTTAGGCATAAGACACCTCATCTTTAGTTAGATTTTGGTGTCCGTTTTATCGGGGGAAGATCATTGTCCTTTTAAACGACTTGTTAGCAATACTTTACAATGAAGTTAAAGAGTATATTGAATTGTCTGGTAATTCTAATTTATGCTTTTTAGCAATATTATTTATTTTAAAGTAAATAGAGTCATAGTCTTCATTAGAGTTAATTAATGACCATTCGCTCAGGAGTAATTCTTCGGTTTGATCATCAATGTATGGAGCGATGATTCTTAAATGTTGCTTAAAGCTACTTATTAAAGATAACTGATATGTTTTAGTAGAAACTTGAACTAAGCCAAAAATTAATAAACAAGATAAAATTATAGTTGAAGTTATTTTTTTTCTTAACTTCGCAGAAGCCGATATTTCAGCATTCTCTTTTGATTGCGATTTTTCATATCTTTTCCACTTAGAAAAAATTAACCCTATGCTAAGCCCAATTAATAGACCATACATAATAGTGTAAAAGAAGAAACCAAAATCTCGAATCTCTAAGTGTGCTATTTGAGTAAAAAAGATGTCAACGTAAGCAGAGCTTAGATATGAACTAACTATCAATACTGCAGACCCAGTAAATTCTAATATTGGCTGTAATATATATAGAAAAACTACAGTAGTGATGAGCCCTACAACAATAGCCGTATTATTTTTCTTTAAAAAATCCTGCATTATTATCCCAAATTGATTGTATTGCTAACGCCTCGTTAAGAGGCAAAAAATTGTTGGCTAAAATGTTGAGGAACGAAAACAGCCAACTGTTTTTTGTCCTTTTAAACGACTTGTTATATTTTTTACCAAAGAAACTCAAAGTCTCGTCTTATTTCGGTGCATAACCCATCCAAACCGGGATAAATTGTATGGTGAGCAATTCCAAGTTTTCGTAATTGCGCACGAATTTTAGACTTAGCCTCATAAGGTATAATAAAACTATCTAGGGATTCAAAGCCATGTTTATACATCTTACTATTTTTAATATCATGAAATTTTTCCATATTTTCAGGTAATGGGAAAATAGTAAAACAACCCTCCTGTGAAATGATACGATGATTAGTGTGATCAGGAAAATATACAGCCAAACGTTTATCATCGTCAATTTTATTAAAAATCTCAGTAATACGGCTCCACCAATTATTATAATGAGCTTTTAAGAGTACACCATCTTCATTAACCCCGATGTCTTCTACAGCGAAGAACAAAGCTTTCAAAGGGTTAGTTGTAAAATCAAGCAATCTTGTTGGCAATCCATGATGTTGAGCTAAAATTAACCACTCAAAATGATTGTTAGGTATAGCTTCTGATTTAAGATAAGGAATAGCTTTTTTTTGAAAAGCATGAATCATATCCTCTTCTATGTATTTCCAAGAAAAGCGTTCAAATTTAGCCGTTGGGATGTTTTCAAACCGCCCGATCGAAGGAATCATCAACCAATTTTCATTGGATTGCCCCCTATAGATGACTTCATCATCTTCTATCGAGATAAGTTTAAATAAATCTTCTAGTGAATTAATTTGATTAGTCATGCCGATACCGATGAAAAATATAACAGCTTATTATGGATACGTCTTAGTAACCTTCGTACCATAAGTAACATTTAATTCACATCAATATCCCATACTTTCAATGCATTAGAAACAATTAACACTAAATATAATAAAAATTAAATAGGTTACTAAGACGTCTTAGTAACTGACTTTTACCATATACCAAATAAAGTAAACTAAATTCAGTTGGTTAGGTGATTTATATTGGTCATATTTCTAATTGATTGTGTGTTACTAAGACGTCTTAGTAACATTATGTGAATGATTCATTCATTAGCAAATATAGGGAAAAAAAATTATTGCTAGTTTCCGCTTTGCGTACCAAGAGGCCCTTAACAAAAGAACTACTTCATTTGGAGTTTAAATGAGATGTTAAGGGCGGTAAGTACCACAAAGAAAACATAAGCTATTACAGCTAATTGGACAGGTAGTATTAGATTTTGTATCGATAACGCTTACATAACCAGATAATAAAGCAGTCTATAATGTAGAGAAACGAAAAACAGCCAACTTTTCGTGTCAATTTGATTGCTTTGTTAGTTTATGGTAGTTAAAAACATCAATTTTACAATAAGTTACCATATTTAAGGGATAGGAGGAAGAATCAATAAGCACTTGGGCAATGAATACCTAAACATGAGCTTTTAGCCTTAAAAGCTAAAGCGATTTAAACCATTAAACTACGCAAGGCGAAAATTCTGGCTCTGCCTATATATTTGGTATGAAGGTAACTAAATGATCAACGCCCCTAAATGAAAGCTGCATTTTCAGGCGTCTCAGCTCTTCATGTTTAACCTAAAGTTTATTCAAGCCTAATTACAGAGCAGCCGCTAAGCGTGAATATGAATAGTACTAAAAATATCTTCATTATAAATTCTTTTTTTGGTAGGTTAATTTGCAGTAGGTACTGGAACTGTTTTTTGTAAAAATAGAGAATAAAGAAGGCTGTCGCTTATGGGCAAATCTGAGCGACTGTCCTAGTTAATTCCTCTAGTGAATTCCTATACTTCTTCAAGTACTTCATAAGTTATTATGGTAGGAGCCTGAATAAGGAAGCTAAGTAACATTTTGAAATCACCTCTTTCCCCTCTCCAACTGAGATAGTCGCTCAAATTGTCCTCATGTTCCCAATAAACAATAATAATAAACTTACTCTCAGATAAGCGTGATGCTTCAGCCCCTTTGTTGCCTTTGAATCTTCTAGTTTCTGGTATTATTCTCTTTAAGAAAGATAATAACTCTTCCGATTGCCCTGCTTTTGCTTGTAATTCAAATGTTGTCATTTTATGCATAGTATTCTCAAAGTTTAAATATAGAAATAAGCTAGATGAGGAAATTAAATTCCCCACCTATTTAAATATCCTAAAGGATCAAGGTGTCTAGCGAACTAATTCTAATATTTCATCCGTGCTTTCAACCTTACAATACCCAAAACTTAAGGCAGCCATAAACGCATGATGTACATGATGTGCTGGTACGGTAACTCCATTGAATTCAAGGTCTAATGTGGCACAAGCATCATGCGCCACATGGCATTCATAGCCAAAATCTACAGCTGCACGGGTCACTGCGTCAATGCACATATGGCTCATTGCACCAACAATTATCAGCTTCTCTACTTTAAATTTTTCTAGCGTTTTTTGTAAATCAGTATTACGAAAACTATTTATGTGATGCTTTAGAATTACAGCCTCTCCTTCGGTTGGCTCAACACTAGGGTGTATTTTCGAACCGGCTGAGTGAGGTAAGAAGAATGGCGCGTCATCTGAAGGAAATTCATGGCGAACATGAATGATAGGCATTTTATTATCGCGAAACTGAGCTAATAATGAGGCTGCATTCTTTGAGGCCATTTCTGTACCAGATAAAGGCCATTTAGCTCCATCATAGGTAGGGTAGTAATCATTCTGTAAATCAATAAGTAATAAGGCTGTGTTAGACATAATGCTCTCTCTTGAGTTGTTTAGCTGGGTTGTTAAAGCTATTATCCAATACATTATTCAATAACACCGATGGCGTAATCGCCATAAAGCAGTCCGAAAATGACAAAGAGTATTCATGTCGTAATTATCGATTATCCTAATGCGCTTCAAAGTGCAGTACATGGATTAAGAGAGTTATTTCTATTAGCTAACAAAATAATTACAGAAAACCAGTTAGATATGCAATTCACAATCAAATTGCTTCAACCTGATAGTGTTTTAGGAAGTATGAATCGAAGTGATATTGTTATTCTTCCACCAAATTTAGATGGTTGCTACTATATAAAACCTCAACCAGAGTTATTGCAATATATCAATGAGGTTCATCAAGCGGGATGCATATTATGCTCAGCTTGCTCAGGTGCATTTATTCTTGCTCATACTGGGCTATTAGATAATAGAACAGTAACAACACACTGGCAGCTAGAAAATAGTTTTAGTGAGCAATTCCCTAAGGTATCTTTAAATATTGAAAGTTTACTCATCAATGATGGAGATATAATTAGTGCAGGAGGCTTAATGTCATGGGTTGATTTGGGATTAGAGATCGTTGCTCAATTTTCAAAGCCACATATCATGAGGGCACTCGGAAAGTATCTTATTGTAGATACCGGCAAGAGGGAGCAGCGCTACTATGGTAGCTTTACTCCAAAGTATAATCATGGAAATAAACAAGTGCTGCAAGTTCAGCATTATATTCAATCGAATTACAGCCAAACACTGAGTATCAAAATATTGGCAGCTTTAGCCTGTATGAGTGAACGAACATTTTTACGTCAATTTACCAGCGCTACCATGTTGAAACCCATACAATATATTCAAAAAGTTAGGGTACAAAAAGCATGCGAATTATTAGAATCAACTTCCCAGAGTTTTGAACAAATAGCATTGAATATTGGTTATGACGATGCAAATAGTTTTCGAAAAGTTTTTATTAAAATTATAGGATTAAGTCCGTCAGCATTCAAAGCTAGATTTGTTTAGATATGCACAATAAAACCTCAAACGATCTTTCCGGCCAAACATAGAATTGATGAATATTTTGTCGGAAGATCTGCCACTCAGAAGATAACCCCTTACGTCTCCAATACGTACTTACTTGTGATTATTCTCTTGCTATTTATGAGTTTTGCTATAATTTTCTCACGGTTTTTAAGGTAAGGCTGTTAATTATTTATCCCAATCTAACTACGGCTTAGCAAATATGATTAAGAATTATCATATTTGCTAAGCCGTAGTTATTGCTTCACTGGTTAAATGAAGAAGTTCACTGTAGAAGTGACTTAAAGATATTAGCTTATAAAGTAGCTAAAAGGATTAGCTGCCATGCGAATTAGACAATGGCATTCTTAAAATAGTTTTTAATCTTTCTGCAGGAATACGTCGAGGGTCTGAAATATATATTTCGCAATGCTCACCGATCGAAACTAATTGCTGATCTTTTGCATAAGCTGCCATTTGTTCTATTGTACGACTCTCTTCTTCATAAGGCCCTATATGCAGCATTTGAATACAGTGTGAAAACTCATGTTCAATCAACTTAACTTTATTAACACTTTTAGTTTTACCTTTGTCGGTTAATACATTAGCGGCCTGAACGATGTCGCTAACCTCAACAGTCGCCGGAGTACGGATCATTAACTGCCAGTTCCATTGAGATTTATCAACTTCACTAAGGCACTTTTGCTTTTCAGACCAATACCTTGCTTCGAGTTTACAAATAACATAATCACCTAAAGCCATTTTTTTTCGAGTCATTTTTACGGTATAAGCAACGGCATATAAAGCAGCAACAGCATCATTAAAATTATCTTCTCCAGGACCACCAATACCATTAATTGTAAGATAATGGGCATTAGCTACATAGCAAGTTTGTGGTGTTTTTGGCGCGATATAATCAGCTTTATGCAATTTAAATAAATCTATTTTATCCATGTTCTTGCTCCTTCAATGGTAAGTAAATATCGGTAATAAGATCTTCAGGCTCGGTAGATTCGGGATCGTTAAGATAAACTTCAAAACACGGTTTGTCGGCAGATTCATAATCGCTTTGGCTTAGCCATTGACCAAAAAATTTTTGATATGTTTCGTGTAATTTTTGATAGGGGCCAATATGAGTAGTCACTGCATAACTACCACCAGTAATACTTTTAAATTTAATATCATCGGTTGTAGAAAACTCTTGTTCAACACTGATACAAGCTTCATAACGAAGTAACTCTGGCGCAACAACATCAGGGTCGTCGTAACTCACGCCAATCATTTTTGCATCACCGCCTAATAAACCTTCCGGTGCAAGAGTACTGCAAAGCGTATCCCACGCATGACCACACTCTTGATATGGTCCTTGATGAGACACACATGCTACTAATATGTCATCAACTTGTTTTATCATCACGTTCATATTTAATTCCTTATCAATAAAAGGTTCAAAGGAGGAAATATGTTCATTTGTTACATAACGGACACTGGAGCTTGATAAACATGGAAACCTCGCCTGTTCAGATTTCCTGAATTTTGAAGGCTGTACACCTGATCTTGCTTTAAAAGCTCTTGAAAAAGCCATATCGCTTTCATAACCTGCGGCCAGCGAGATAGATAATATACTTGCACGGCTGGTTTTCAATTGAATTGCAGCTCGTTCTAACCGTAAGCGTCGAATCAACTCTTTTACTGACTCACCTAACATGCCTGAGAATATTCGGTGAAAATGATAACTAGAGAAGTTGGCTTGTTGGGCAAGCTCTTCTAGAGTTAGCTCATTGTCTAAATTTTTTTGAATATAGTTAACGACATTAACCATTCGAGTTATATACGACTGTTGTGTAGTTTTTCGCATTATCTTATTCTGCACCGCGAGTTCATCCATTAGTAATATGAAACATATTGCCTCACATTTATACTCAGTTGATATTAAAAGTTGTCAACAGGATTGCTGACTTGAGCTAGCATAATGCTGATAGAAGAATAAAAACTGATGATTTTTGCGCATTTACACTTAAAATATGGCTGATAAAATTTGGCCAAAGTATAATCAGTAATAATTTACTCAAAAGAGCCTCAACACACTTAAGAGAAGTACAGCATAGGTTGATTAGTAGCTATTTAGAATTGCAAAGTCCATAACTTAGGTGCGCGCATTTAGCTCGCTAAGAATGATTTTTGTGATTGTGAGAGCTTACTAACACTCAATCAAGTGATATGCGCTGCCAGCTAAAATATTGCTGTTAAATTAGATTGTTAGTGTGTAATTATTAGCGCTTAGTATCATCAAAAATGCAGATAGATGAATAAATATTATTCATCTATTAATTATATAAATTTTCACTTATCATTGTCTGTATAGTTACCGCTAATAAATAGAAACATGTCAAAGAAACTGCCTGCCTTACATCTTTTTGTAATTTTTGAAGCCGCCGCTCGTCATGAAAACTTTAAACAGGCTGCAAGTGAATTATTTATCACCCCCTCGGCGGTAAGCCACCAGATTAAGGCCCTAGAGAGTTTTTTAGGCTTTGAATTATTTCAAAGAAAAAGCCGTGGCGTTGCCTTAAATTCCGCGGGTAAAGTATATTTACACTATGTTCAACAGGCCATCGATAAACTTGATCAAGGTACTAAAGTTGTAAAAAATAAATTCTCTTCGCCTTCCCTTAAAATATCTACGTTTCCAACGATGGCAAGCAATGTAATCATTCCACAATTAAGTCACTTTCAAGACAAGTACCCTGATATAGATATTCGTATAGAAACGGGGATGAATGTGACAGATTTACGTTATGACGACTGCGATTTAGCCATACGTGTAGGAAGAGGCGATTGGTCGGGTGTAGTGGTTAAGAAGTTACTTAATCTTACAGGCCACGCAGTATGTACTTCAGATTTCGCCAAAAAACATAAACTTACATCACCTGAACAAATAAACCAAGTACCGCTTATCGACCTCGCCAATATGGACAATGTTTGGCGCACCTGGGCGGAAGCGATGCAGTTACCTAACATGCATTATAAACATAAATTAACCTTCAGTAATTACGACGCTTCTTTACAAGCTGCAGAGCAAGGCCTTGGGTTAGCATTGGCCATCATGCCTATTGAATATGCCTTAATTGAACGCAAGTTATTAGTCTTACCGTTCGAGACAGCAGCTAATTTCGACCAAGCACTTTATGCGGTATATCGCGAAGAAGATAAAAACCGGCAAGACATTCACAGCTTTCTGGACTGGTTGACGAAATTACCTATTTTGAAAACTATTTAACAATACCTATGGGTGATTATAATTCACCTATATAGTGAATATTATCCTTTTGTAATATTTCCGTTCTATCACTAACATTGCTTTATCAAATATAGCGTTAATTATTCGTGCTTTTGAATAAATTATTTAACGACTAAACCAAGGATGACGTAATGTTAAAATCAAAAATCATAGTGGCTTATCGAATAATCTCAGTGTTAATACTAAGCATACCAACAGCAATAAACATTTATGTTCAAGGGGATATTGTTAACTCAATTGTTGCTGTGCCTTTAATAACGCTGGGGTTATCAGGTATCGCTATTTTTATTGATGGCAAATTAGAGAGTTTATTAAATCGTGAAGAACTATTATCAGCATTTAAAATCCCCGTATTAAATATTTACCTAAAACTACCCACAATAGCTTGGTATATAAAGTCAGTTAACTAAAATAGCAATATACCTTAATACAAGTGGCAAGACCGCCCTGCATAATCAGGCTTATAAAAGCTAAGAGAGGGCCCCCCCAGCGCCCTACTCTGTTTTCTACATTCAACATCTGCATTCAACTTTAGCTTCACTCCTTGCTTGACGCTGCAATGACATCAGAATTAATTCCGCCCCCTTCCTAAGCTTTATTTTAACCTGTTCTTAAATAGTACTTACATCCTACTTTAAAGCGTCACATTTTTGTCACCTGATTGTAAAAATTCACTTTCATACTCTTTTTGCCATTTGGTATCACGGTTATTAGCCAGTGATACAAAAATTTTATGTCCAAATAATTAGGAAGAGCAATGTCAACAATAGTACCTAACAAGAAACAACATCATAAAACTAAACTCTCATTATTATCTCTGTCTGTTTTACTTGCCTTAACCGCATGTGATGGTGACGATGGTGCTTCTGGAGTTGATGGTATTGATGGAACTAATGGCGCAGATGCGCCAATTGTTGATATACCATCAACACCGGTATTAACACGCTTAGCGACTGTGCCTGCAGGCGCTGAAGTAACGGGCGCCTTTTTAACTGATGAAGGTGACTTATTCTTTAATGTACAACATCCGTCAGACGCTAACATTGAAACGGACAAGGTGAACGGTAAGGCCTTTAATAAAGGCACGGTGGGTGTTTTACGCGGAGTAAACTTTAATAATCTGCCAAAAACAGTGGTTAGTTCGCCGGTGCCTAGTAGTGACTTTGAACGCCAAACCGTTATCTCTGCATTAGGTGAATACCAAATACTAGGTCAAACCAACGATACTTTTGCTGAACTTGGCGACAAAAGCTTAGCCAAAGGTCTAGGTGTGCATTATGGCATTATCACTGATGAAAAAATCATTGAAAATAATGCCCCTGACTTTAATGGTTTCGTCTCTACCGGCGAAGGTGAAGGTTACTTATTCACGAACTGGGAATCTTACCCTGGTGGTATGAGCCGTATGAAAATGGAAAAAGGTGATTTGGGTAGCTGGTCTGTTAAAGAAGCAATGATGATTGATTTCTCAAAAGTTGGCGGTACTGCTGCTAACTGTTTTGGCTCAGTTTCTCCTTGGGGTACACCATTAACATCTGAAGAGTGGATTGTTAATACCACAGTAGACTCAACCACATCGCCTAGCTGGAATGACCCATCAAATACTGACACTGATGGAATTGAAGCGTTAACCGCACCAGACTTTCCTAACCCTTATCGATACGGTTACATCGCTGAAATTACCGAGCCAACAAGTGCTGAGCCAGTGGTTGTTAAACACTACACTATTGGTCGTTATGAACATGAAAACTCAACGGTAATGCCTGACAGAAAAACGGTTTATGCCTCACAAGATGATACCGGTGGTGTTTTATTTAAGTTTATTGCCGATACACCAGAAGATTTAAGTTCAGGCATACTTTATGGCGCTAAATTAAAGCAAGATAAAATGAGTTCTGATCCCGCTACAACAGGTTTTGATGTCACTTGGGTTGAAGTTGCTCGAGGTGATAACACCACGATTGAAGCATGGATTGCAGAGTATGACGGTATTGATACCGATGATTATGATACTGGTCGATCTAGCTACATGACACTTGAAGACGTACAAGCTTGGGCCAATGGCGATACGACTTACCCCAGTGTCGAAAATGGTGGAAGCACAGTAACGGCGGGTCAACCAATGGATGACCGTGCTGCATTTTTAGAGTCACGTCAAGCGGCGAAAATGAAAGGCGCTACCGCTGAATGGCGCAAGCTTGAAGGCATTAGTATCAATCATGACCGCGCTTTAGAAGCGGTTGGTAAAGAAGAAGCCGTGGCTGATGAAGATGTAATGCAAGCGTTCATGTATTACGGCATTGCTGATATAGATAAAACCATGATTGACGGTGAAGGTGATATTCAATTATCGGCACGTGTTAAAGACTGTGGTGGTGTTTACCGTTCTAAACTTGAAGAGAATTATAATATCAGCCGCATAGACCCCGTTATTATGGGCGGCACTTACCGTTCAAGCTTAACTGGCGCTGAGCGTTGTGATGTTAATCAACTGTCTCAACCAGACAATGTCATTGTTATGAGAGATGGCCGCATCATTATTGGTGAAGATGGCTTTCAAGAAAACAATACGTTATGGATGTATGATCCTAAATCTAAGTAATTAGCGATCTAAATTTAACTTTTAAGAATAGTTAAGTAACCAAAGCAAGACCCTGCCTAGGTTACTTTCTTGTTTACCGCCTTGCCTGTAAAACACAAAAAATAACGACTTCAAGACTGACTTATGATTACTTTATTAAACTCAAAACACACAAACAAAAGCGCTTTATCTTCAATAGCAATGATAGCGCTAACGTTAGTTATTAGCGCCTGTAACGACGAAATACCTATCTCAAAAAATGTATCTCAGCATGAAAGACTGAGCATTGAAGAGACAATAACGAAACAGTTTCCTTATCAAGAGGGTACTAATATTCCCGCAATGGCTTACATTGAACATAATGAAGTATATAACCATGAAACCGTTATTCCGCCGCAATGTTACACAAAAACAGATGGTATTAATAACCCTTGTTATGCATGCCACCAAACCAATACTGATGATAAAAAACGTACTAATAGAATGAACGATGGTTCGTTGCAAGGTGAATATCAATTTTCAGATTTAGGCGTAACCAATCACTGGAAAAATTTATTTGTCGATAGAAGACCCTTAATAAAAAATATCTCTGATCAACAAATACAGCATTGGACCAAACAAGATAATTACACTGACTTTATCGACAAACAACAAAATGATAAAAACTGGCGTGGTGAATATACGCCCATTAAAAATCTGGCTTATCCAGAGCAAGCATTTAACCAACAAGGACTGGCAAAAGACGGTAGTCATTGGGTTGCTTTTAATTACAAGCCATTTCCCAGTACTTTTTGGCCAACCAACGGCTCGACTTCCGATGCAATGATTCGATTACCTAAAGCGTTTAGAGAGCACAACGGCCAGTACTCTCAGGATGTTTATTTTGCCAACTTAGCCTTAGTAGAAATGGCAATGAAAGCAACACAACACACTACCTTACCGCCTATTTCTGAAAAAAACATCGGTGTAGATTTAGATGGTGATAATGTTTTAACTCAGCGTATAGGTAGTATCAACAGACAGAAAAATTACCTTGGTGATGCCAGTAAGATCAAACTAGCGCACACACTTTACCCGCAAGATACTGAGTTTCTCCATACAGTGCGTTACCTTGGTATAAACGATGACGGCACAATTTATAACGCACCACGCATGAAGGAAGTACGCTATATGAAAAAACATAGCTTTAAAACAGTGCAAAGCTTATCGTCAGAATACTACTTAGAACAAAAAGAGAAAAACTCTGAAAACCTACCGCAGGTTAAACAGCTGGGCGATAAAGGCATTAACACCGGTTTTGGCTGGACGGTAAATGGTTACATTGAAAATGAGCAAGGTGAATTACGCCACCAGTACGACCAAGAACTCGCCTTTTGCAGTGGTTGTCATAAAACCATTGGCAGCACGTTAGACCAAACCTTCTCTTTTCCACGTAAAGTTGATGGCGTTCGCGGTTGGGGTTACCAAAACTTGGCCAGTCAACATGACGCGCCGAACAGAGGGGAAACTAAAGGTGAGTTTTTAACGTATTTTGAACGTGTTGGTGGTGGTGATGAGTTTCGTCAAAACACTGAAATGCTAAGTCGTTGGTTTAAACAAGACGGCAAGGTAGACGTCGATAAGGTACAAGCTGTTGATAGTATTTATCAGTTAATTATGCCCTCAGCTAAACGGGCTCTACAGCTAAACAAAGCCTATTTAACTATTGTTAAAGAGCAAAGTTATTTGTTTGGTCGTGATGCCATGATAAGCAAAGCAACTAATGTATTAGAAACAATAGATGAAGATATTCAGCCGTTATCAGCTGAGCATAGATACCAATGGGATTTACGTCTTGATTGGCAGAGAAAAATATCATCCCCAGTTGATCAGGTAGGTAAAAATTCGGCTTTGCTCGAAAGTGACTAATACACAACTACTGGTGTGATGGCTTGTTTAGGCAGCTATGTTTGGCGTCTCGGTGACGATTACATTTATCTGCAATACAGAGTGATAATATCAATATTGCAGATTTTATCACTCTGTTATTAAGGCATGTTCTCCTCTCAATTTGATTTCGCAGTTTTATGTCGCAGCTCGGTGGAATTTCAAAGTGAGAATAAAAAGCAGAGACAGTCTCACTCTTTCTTACTAGGTGTCGTTACCACCGCAACAAATCAAATGATGTCCTCTGCCCCCGTTAACTAAGATCTCCTATATTAAGTGATTAGTCCTGACAATGTGCATTAACAAGTGTGATTTTCGAGATAAGCACGCTATTAGGCGCAACTCCTGATGAACCTCTGCTGCCATACGCTAAATGGGGCGGTATATAAAGCTCCCAGGTTTCACCAACCTTCATCATAGGCACACCTTCACGCCATCCTTTAACCGTTTTAGAAAGCAGAAACTTACTGGGCTTACCGCGTTTATAACTACTGTCGATGATTTTTTTTGATTTAGCTGACAACATTTGATAGTGCACAGTAACTTTATAATCAGAATCAGGTTTACAACCAGAACTTTTTTCTAAAATTTTATACTGCAAGCCAGAATCAGTGGCTATCACACCCTCTCGTTTAAGGTTGTTTTTCAACCAGTAAGCATTAATTTCTTTGGCGCTATACACGCTACCTGAGCTGTTTGAATTGGAGCAAGCAAACATCAAGGTACAAACAAAACTGACTAACAAAGTGCGTATTAACATATTTTTACTCTCTACTAATAAGGCAACTGATTTTATAGCTAAATTATAATAAAGTCATGATATTAAAATCATTAACTTAAAATAATGACTTTAAAATAATCACTTTAAAGTAAGCAATTCATCTTATCTAGCCCACTATTATTTTAATTGAGTAACCTTACTCCCATTTTCTTCAAATCCGACACTAGCATTATCAGCTTTTACTTAATTGATAACTCGTTCATATGCTGTCGCAGCTTGGTGAGCAATGACGTGACAAAAATCGCCATTGCTAATTTTTTCTGAGTTAATAACTGTATATCTGTTTTAACCTAGAATATAGTATTAGCTATCTTATCAATATGTTGTCACATTTAAAAAAGGTTAAAATGGAAGAGATATTAGTTACTTTAGTTAACTTTGCCTGGGGACTTCCCATGGTTTTTCTACTTGTCGGCGGTGGTGCCTATTTTGTTATTCACTCTCGGCTTACTCCCTATAAAAGGCTTGCCCATGCTATTAGTATCATTGGTGGTAAATATGACAATGAAAAGAATAGCAAAGGAGATATTAGTCACTTTCAAGCGTTAATTGTCGCGCTATCAGGCACCCTAGGTCTTGGAAATATTGCGGGAGTGGCCGTAGCCATTACCATGGGCGGGCCAGGTGCAATATTTTGGATGTGGGTGACAGCAATCGTTGGTATCGCAACCAAATTTTATACAGCCTCTTTAGCGGTTATGTATCGAGGCGAGGACCGTAGTGGCAAATTACAAGGCGGGCCAATGTATGTGATTAGAGAAGGCTTAGATAAAAAATGGTTGCCCCTAGCTTGGTTATTTTGCATTGGTTGCATATTTGGTGCCTTACCTCTTTTTCAAATAAATCAATTAGTGCAAATATTGAGAGATGTCATTGCCATCCCCTATGGGCTTGCGGAGGCAGACAATCATTTCAGTTTCGATCTGTCAGTTGGTCTAGCATTATTTATGATTATTTCTTGGATAGTCATGGGTAAATTAACGCGAATTACCGCGGTAGCCACTAAAGTTGTTCCGATCATGGTCATCGGTTATTTTATAATGACATTTGTGCTACTCGTAATGAACTACGATAAAATACCGGAAACATTTATGCTTATCTTTTCAGGTGCATTTAATCCAGGCTCTGCTGCTGGCGGACTTATAGGTACAGTTATTATTATCGGAGTTCAGCGAGGTGCATTCTCTAACGAAGCAGGTATAGGCACTGAATCTTTAGCGCATGGTGCAGCGAAAACCAATCAACCTATTCGAGAAGGGTTGGTGGCCTCATTTGGCCCCATTGTTGATACGTTAATTGTCTGCACATGTACTGCTTTAGCAGTATTGGTTACCGGTGCATGGCAAACAGATCATCAAGGCGTTGGCATGACAGTTTATGCCTTTGAGCAAACCTTTCCCAATGTAGGCAGTTACCTGTTAATGGTAATGGTATTTTTTCTCAGTACTAGCACTGTATTAACTTTTTGGTATTACGGTAGTAAGTGTAGTGAGTTTTTGTTTGGTCAAACATTTGAAAAGGTTTACAAGCAATTTTACCTGATACTTATTATCGTAGGGGCTGTAGCATCCTTGTCTATGGTGATTAATTTCATCACCTTCATGTACGCTCTAATGGCAATACCAACGATGATATCAACGTTATTGCTCTCCTCAAAAGTGAGAAAAGCGACCAAAACCTATATAAAAGATTACTTATAAATATTGTTTTTAAATAAGAATAATGAGGTGAGTGACAAAGCACTATAATTGCTAGCTGTCACCCACCCTCTTTATTGTTTGAGCTTAGCAAAGACTATTTTTATTTAATCCGAAGATTAGTACCAGCGTCATTTAACGCTCGATAAAAGTCTTCAATATCGCAGGCTTCTTCTAATTGACAGATCACACGGTATTTTTCTATTGCTGGCTGATAACCTTGCAAAGCAGCCTGAAATAACCAATGAGCGGCATTTTCAACATCTCCATCTCCTTCAATATCTTTGAAGGTTAAATACAGTTCAGCCAAGTTGGTTTGTCCTGGTGCATAACCTAATTCTGCCGATTGTTTCAATAATGTAAAAGCCTGCTCAAAGCTATTTTCAATATGACTTGCTTTAAGGAAAGCCACCCCTTGGGTATTTTCGCGCTTGCCGGGAATATAAAACCATTTTTCTTTCAGTAAGGTAGTGTTAGTCACAGCATTGCCATCAATCATATAAACCGCTTTATTTCTACCAATTGAAAAAAGTTCTGGCCGCATTACTCGGTAGATAAAACCTTGTTCAAACAAGTTATCTAATTCCTCAAGCGAAAAATTCTGCCGTTGCTTTTCGAAATAATCAAAATTTCTACTGTGGCCAAATCGAACGCCATCGCTCAAAGACCTTTTTAATGGATAGAAGTAATTACCATAAGTAAGAGATACAGTGCCACCGGTAATATCTACAATTTTAGCAATACGATATTTGTGGTTTGGACGTCGGTCCCCTGAAGCTGCTCGATAGTCTAGATAATAAAAATCGTTAACTTTAGGTGCTTCGATATATGCTTGGCTCTGACGGTGTTTTTCTTGTTCTTCTGAAAAGTAATAACTTAGCAGCAGGATGATGATAATGCTGCCAGTAAAAGTACTAAGCAAACGTAGCTTGTTGAAAAATGCCAAACTGAAATCAGAGAAAACGAGTTTTCGATCCGAGTTGTTATTAGTAACCTCGGCAAGGTTTTGGCATTGTAAACATTGTACTTTTGTATCCCGCTTTACTGGAAAAATAGGCAAGTATTCAAAAAAGTAAAAACTATAAGTAATTACTGAATTAACACGATGTTGTTGGCTACCGCAGCAAGGGCAAAGTAATTTGTCCGTTATGCCTAAACTCACTGTCGACTCTCGATAGTCCATTATCAAACCTATTGTTTATTAATACATTTTTATTGATGCTGTTTTTATAACATTCGTTTATAAAATAGACAAGAACTTTGTACTAACAACTTCGTAGTTTAACGATACTTAATTCTAAATACCATCCATGACAATGACTAACCACCACAGATTATATAGGTGGCTTGATAAAAATGAATATTAGCCTTATTGAACAATAACACTTTGCCCCTCTTTCAATCTTTCAGCGCCACGAATAGCAACTTTGTCACCATTTTTCAGTTCACCTTGGATAGTTACTCTATCAACGGTGCCTTTACCTACTTTTACTAACAAGCGGTGTGCTTTATTTTCATCATCAATTTTAACAACAAAAGTGCCATCTTTACGTAAAATTAACGCATCTCGGTGAATAGTTAAACTAGGATGTGCACCTTGAATTGGCAAAGTAACTTTTACTAATTGACCTGCGGTCCAAAACTCATTTAAATGTTCAGGTATCTGTATTCTTACTTCAAATGTTTGAGAGCGAGGGTCTGTGCTAGGGATCACAGTAGTCACTTTGGTAGATATTTTTTGCCCTATAGCTTGTAAATTCAGCTCAAGACCTTTACGAACATAAGCTAAATATTTCACTGGAACATATAAGCGTACTTCTAAATGCTCTGTATCGAGCAGTTTTAATAAAACATCACTACGACTAATATCCGTACCTGCACGCACAACACGCTCGGTTACTACGCCATCAAAAGGCGCTTTTACAGTTGCTCTTTGTAATTGATCTTCAATTTGTTGTAATTTTAAATTCGCTATCTCACTATCAGCTTGTGCTAATTCAAACTGTGATTTAGTTTGGTCTAATTGAAACTGCGAAGTTGAATTGGTTTTTTTTAGTTTCTGTAAACGCTTTAATTCGTTATTGAAATACTGTGAGTTAATGCTTGCGCGTTTAATCTGTGCTTTTTGCTCCGCTTGCTTTAACTGTAATGGCAATAAATCCATTTTAGCCAACACATCACCTTTTGCGACCATCACACCAGGCTCTTGCAACCATTCTAATCGACCATTAACACTGGCGGTAATATTCACATAGGAGCGACTATGCACTGTGCCCATTAAATCGGCAGTAGCGGCTAGCGACATTTCAGTCACCGTATCTATTTCCACAGGGCTTGGCGGCGCATCGGCTGCATAAGATAGCTGACTTGCCAAAAGTGCGCAGGCAACTGAAGTGATTACACTCTTTTTATAAATATTTTTAAAGGTATTTTTCAAAGTGATTTTTTTCAACATATTATTTTTAAACATAATTGTCTTTAACATAGTTTTCTCCTAACCACCCTTCAGCCAATTTTGGCTGGTAATGATGGCTTTGCTTGTGCTGCAACGTGTAAATCTTCAACGTTGGTCTTTTCTGTGCTTTGAGTGCTTTTATCGTTATTCTTTTTATCATTCAGTGTTTTTTCACCCAACCTTAATAGGCTTGGAAATAACACTAAGGTGAAAATGGCACTGATGAACATGCCGCCAACAATTACCGTAGCAAGGCCTCGGTATATTTCACTACCAACACCAGGCATTACCATTAATGGCAACATGCCAAACAAACTCGTTAATGTGCTCATATAAACAGGTCTGGCGCGAATACGAATAGCTTGAGCGACTGCATCACTTCTTGATAAACCTTCCCTTTCAGCCTGTCTCGTTTGATCAACAATTAAAATGGCATTGTTTACCACTAAACCAAGTAAAATAATAAAACCAATCATGGTTAATAAATCTAACGACTGATAAGTAACTAAATTCAATAAATTTAAACCAACAACACCGCCAGCAACCGCTAATGGCATCACCAGTAGTACCAATAAACTGTCTTTAGGTGATTTAAATAGTGCCGTCATTAACAAAAAGAGAATAACTAATGCCAAGGCAAAGTTTTTGATCATATCGTTAATTGCCGCGGACATTTTATTGGCATTACCGCTCAGTTGAATGGATGCTGCAAGAGGTAATTGCGCATTCATTTTAGGAATAACTTTTTCATTAATTAAAGCTAACGCCTCTTCCAACGACATGGTAGCTGGTGGAGAAATTTGAATACTGATGGTTCTTTTACCGTCAACACGCCTTAAGCTTGTTGGCCCTGCTGTTCTTGAAATAGATGTTAATTCCCCTATGGTTTGAATACCGGCTAGAGGAGAATGGATAGGCAAAGCCGCTAGTTCATCTGGTGTATGCCATTGCTCACCGCGTAAAATAACATTGACTCTGTCATTACCATCAAAATATTCGCCAATAAATAAACCACTGGTATAGGCACGAATGGCATTAGCTACATCATGACGTGTTAAACCCGCTTGGGTTATACGTTGATCATTAGGTACGAGCTTTAATTCAGGCTCAGATAAACTTAATCCCGGATTTGGAAATGCCGTAGTACCCGGCATTGCTTCATTAATCGCATCAATGCCTACTTGTGCCACTGACATTAAGCTTTCAATATCAGGGCCTTGTACGTTCAACTCTACAGTTCGACCATTGCCACCGCCTGATACGTTAATCATTGAGCCTCTAAACAAGAAAGCTTGGGTATCAGGTAGTCCGCCTAAAACATCAGTTCGAATAACGTCCATCAATTCTTCAACACGTGTGGGGTCGGCTGAATAAATAAATCCGCCTGTGGCTCCTGAGCCAAAAGAGTAAAAGTTATAACTTTTTATTTTCGGTAACTTCTCTCCGGACAGATAAGGAGCTAACCTTTCTTTAACTAACGATGCCATTTCTTTTTCAATAAAATCAACATTACCCCCTGGTGGCATATTTAAACTGAAAAAGAAGCCATCGATCGGTGCACGGGGCATAAAGTCAGTTTTGGGTATCAATAGCGTGATAACTAAAAGAGAACCGCCCAATAACAAAGAAATCCAACTAATTCGTTTAGTTTGATTATTGGTTAGACGCATAACTAAACGGGTTAATTTTTCCCAATAATGTGCGAAGGGATCAACATCATTTTGGGATTTAAGCCAATACTGACTGGCGATAGGCAAAATAGTAATCGCCGTAACCAGTGAGGCGATTACTGCGATAGATAGTGTCAGGGCTAAATCAGAAAATAACTGACCTTCGATACCCGCCATAAATAAAATAGGTAAAAATATGGCAACACTGGTGGCGGTAGAGGCAAATAAGGCACCAGTAACTTGCAAAGCACCACGCATAACGGCTTTTTTTCCATCCATGCCCAAACCACGTAGCCGAACTATATTTTCTTGCACTATGATAGCGGCATCTAACACTAAACCAACTGAAAAAGCCAATCCTGCTAATGAAATAACATTTAAACTGCGATCAAATATGCCAAGGGCAACAAAAGCCACCATTAACGAGATTGGAATGGTTACCGCAATGATGAAAATACTTTTCCAACCCCGTAGAAATAACCAAAGAATGATTAACGCTAATACTATGCCTAAACCAAGATTATTCTGTACTAGTTTCAAGGCATTACGAATATGCACTGAAGCATCAAAGCTGAGTTCAATAACTAAACCAGCCTCTTTCATTGGTCCATCATTAAGCTCTTTAATGGCAACATTAATTTCATCAAGTAGCGCTACCGTATTGGCATCGTTTTGGCGTTTCAAGGTGAAATAATACGACGGTTGCCCGTTGCGCATATTAAAACCAAAGCGATCCACCAAGGTGTTTTCAACCGTAGCGACATCTTTTAAGTAGATAGGACGATCACCGCTGTAGCCGATAATCATTTCAGTTAGGTTAGTGATATCGTACTGCCCTGAAAATCGCACTGTGTACTGTCGTCTACCCACATTAGCAACACCTGCAGAAACATCATTGGCTCGTGAAATAGTTGAGCTGATATCTGACAGTGATAAACCTAATGAGGCTGTGCGCAGTGGATCAAAAGTTATTCTTAACTCTCTAGGGCGATGACTTTGTAAATTAACTTGTCCCATACCTGGAATACGAGAAAATCTAGGACGAACAACATCCTCAATGAGTTTTTGATATTGCCCTAAGTCTTGTGCTGGATTACTTGGTAATGTTTTAATCATTAGAGAAGCGGTATTTGGGCCACCTCTACCACCACCAGCAGACACGATAGGATCCATAGCATCAAGGGGAATGGGGGGCGCTTGATTAAGATTATTAATCACATCAAGCATGGCTTTTTGCATATCCGCACCCACATCAAAGGTGAGTGTTATATTGCCAAAGCCCCGTTGAATATTGGTAGTAACCTTAGTTACACCTTGGGTATTTTTAACCACATTTTCAATCGGCTCTATGATTACCGATTCCATTTCTGAAGGGGCTGCACTTGGCCAACCGGTAGAAATATTAATTTGTGGCTGTTCAATATCAGGTGTCAATTGAATCGGTAGTTTAAAAACACTCATTAAACCAAACACCATCACTAACACAACAATGACAATAACAGCTGCGGGATTTTTTAAAGCGGCACGGGTTAAGTTCATTTCCATCCAAATAATACCAAATACATTAATTAATTAACCACTTAGCGATAATTAAAAGGCTTAAAGGTAAGGCATTGATTGAAGAGAATGGTTATTCCCTTATCGAAATCAATAACGACACATGTAAGCCTTTTAAACTCGCCCTTCGGGAGTTTATTAGCGAGCCAATAACGGCTAAAAATTAAAGAAATATAGAATAACTATGTTTAAGTAATTTTTCTTGTTCTAAGCTCGCTAATGTAACTCTAAGTTGATCAATTTATTAGTGTAATTGGTATAATAATTAATTGTAAAATCTACAGCATTATTAACATAAAAATACCGAGATTTAAGAAAAAGTAGATAAGATACATTTATTTTGCGACGAAATGTAACATTGAAATAAAACGTTACAAATAGGGAGGGTTTAACTATTCACTGTGAACAATATCAATGCTGTGCGTTGTTTGGCGTAGCAGCATACACAAAAGGCTAGGTAATACCGCGACAAATCACTCTAATTTTCGGGGAGAAAATTTACTCCAGGCTTAACTATTCTTGGTAGTTTTTAATAAGCAGGTTTATTGCTTTGATGTGCTCTGGCTCACTTAACTTTTTATTAATCCTAACAAGTAACTCTTTATGAGTGCCTTTTTTTACTGCTAGATGAATATTACCTAGTGCCAAAGGTTTAGAGACTAGAAATATTTTATCTTTAAGTCCAAGTTTATCTAGCACATAAGCTGCGGACAACTCAGAATGAATCACCGCGTCTAACCTGCCTTTCGCTAA
Source organism: Colwellia psychrerythraea (assembly GCF_000764185.1). Taxonomy (GTDB): domain Bacteria; phylum Pseudomonadota; class Gammaproteobacteria; order Enterobacterales; family Alteromonadaceae; genus Colwellia; species Colwellia psychrerythraea_B. The sequence goes on along the minus strand of NZ_JQEC01000039.1, from coordinate 197,678 downwards.
CAAATAAAAGTTGGTTTCAAGTTTACTATCATGAGTAAAAAACCGGTTATTGGCCTTAGCTTGATCAAATTTAGCGCCGTAACTCCACCCTAACAATGTACCAATATTTAACCCCGATAATTTATCTACAGTCTTTATCAGAGGCTGTTTTTGTTGATTGGAATATACAGATATTCTTTCCTGATAATATGGCTCGGAAAAATCCAGAGTTTGCATACGTTGAGCTGTTTTTAATACCGCGATCATAATCCCATCGCCTAGCTCAGCCTGGTAAATCCCACGCTTAAAAGGCAATATTTTTACTGAGTAAGGTTGATTTATAGCTTTAAAAGTAAGATCAACAATACCCATGTACAAACCAGTTTGTTGTCCTGCTTGGTAATAGAGGTATGGCGGATAGTCGGTGTAGGTATTTACTTTTATTGAGTCGACGGCATGAACGCTAAAAGCAGTTAAAATAAATGGTAAAAGCAACCAAACGATGAAGACTTGTTTCACCACGGCGCTAATACTTGGCATATTCATCACTCTTTTTTTAAAACTATTCAGCTAATTATAGTCGTCAGCTCTGAATAGAATACATCATCCATCTGATCTTTTAATATACCCACCTAAATGACTATTTAAAAGTATTTTTTCGGGTTTAAATTATGCTAGCTATGGCAATTAGACTTGAGTTGTATTATCTAGTTAGTATCGAAATTTTGATCTAATAGTGTCGTCCATGAAAGCGGCAGTCTGACTAGTTTTTTGGATGTCATACCACCAAAAATACTTATTAAAATTCGAACAAACGTCATTACCCACAGTTAACTGTTACATGTCAGCTGTGGGTATCTTAGTTAACCTGAACTCTGGATAGTTAGTTTACTTTTATGACTCAAGAACAGGTAATAGTGTAATTTCAACACGGCGGTTAAGCTCGCGCCCACCAGCTGTATTATTGTTTGCTACAGGTTGCTCTTCGCCAAAGCCTACTATCTCGAAACGATCACTAAGAATTTTTTGTCCACGTAGGTATTGAACGACGCCGCCAGCGCGTTCTTCAGATAATTTTTGGTTGTGTTGAGCAGAGCCGATAGAATCGGTATGACCAGAAACTACAATAAGTGTTTGATTATATTCTTCAAGTACTAAAGCAACAGAACTTAACACATCAGTAAAGTTACTGTTAATGTTAGCGCTATTCGTAGCAAAGATAATATTGCCCGGCATTATCAGGTTTATCTTGTCACCCTCTCGCTGAATACTTACACCACTATCTCGTAGTTTCTTACGTAATTTAGCTTCTTGAGCGTCCATATAAAAACCAATACCACCACCAATAGCTGCACCACCTGCCCCTGCAGCCAAAATACGTTTATTGCGAGTATTGCTGTCTTCATCTTTATTAGCAATATAAGCAACAACGGCAGCTAAGCTGGCCCCCGTAGCTGCTCCTATAGCCGTTTTGGAGGTTTTACTTTCACCTGTGTAAGGGTCAAATGTTGTACAAGCTTGTAACAACAATACGGCTGAAGCGATAGTGATTATTTTTTTCATGAGGAGTTTCCTGTATTAGCCTTATAACGACTTCAAAGAAGCGATGGCTATTAATAAATTACTGTATGAGGTTATTGTGACTACTGCTTTGGAATATGAATTAAAGACACAAAAAAACCCGATTAGTCGTCGGGTTTGAAAATTTTACGAAAACGTAAAAATCTAAAGCTGGAGAATTTTATACTTAATATCTATGAGGTTCAAGTTTCCCCGGAACAATCACTAGAGCAAGATGTTGCAATGTATATAATTTAAGCTAATTAACCTGAACTCTGGATAATGAGTATTTGATGTTTAAGTAAAAACAACAACTTAGGTTGTTAACAACAAAATTAAGTAGCGATAGACTCTGTCAATGTTTCAATTTATTCGATTATCAAGGCAAAACGTTTATGAATAACGGGTTATTTATCTACGTTTTAACGCTGAGAATCGGATAAAGGGGAATATTGAGCAAGTGCTGCTTATCCAGAGTTCTGGTTACTTAAATTTTCAACTACATCAGGTGATTAGTCCTGAGGATAAGCGATAACCCAATCAGTACTCTCATCACCTTGCCTATCAAATTTATATTTAACAGAAGAAAAACCACAGAGTTTTACCAGACCATTAAAATCAAATGGTTGTTTTACTCCTGCCTCTGATTCCATGAATGCTGCATCGCTTGGTATTATAACTTTCTCATGTTCGGCTGAGATTACAAATGCAGCTTCAGCCAATATTAAATCATTATTATGACGCTTAATAATTTCAGCATTACCTAAACTATTGCCATCTAAATCTCTAAATTCAAACTCTTCTGGATGATTAATTTCAATAACATCACCGTCATTAAGTTGATATGCAATTAACATGTTTACCATTGTTTATCTCTCCCAATTTAATTTGTTTTTTAGTTGCTTAGCGACATAATCAAGTAAAGCAATCTGATGATATCTTACGTTAAAATAACAAACAATTATTGATATGAACACAGCTAAAGTCAGATAGTTCTGTTAATAAAGAATTAGTCTTCATAGTGGAGACGCTGAATTTGCACTTGAACGTAAATAAAGCACCACTCACCGATAATCCATTGGAACCCCACCGATTCCCTTTATTATCTGATTAAATAACAACCGCCAAGTTCCAAGGAAAAGGGAAAAGGGAAAAGAAAACATGCTGCATAAACTGTCCAAAACTTTTATATCAGGTATTGTTTTATCGGCCATTGCTATATCCACCATCGCTTTATCACTCGTTGCTACACAAGCTAACGCGTCCGAAGTTATCACCATAAACGCGACCAATAAAGCGCCGCTATTCGATGGTCGTTGTGACAAAGACGAATGGCAGTCAGCAATAAAATTCGAACTGCCAGCACAATCTGCCGTTTATCTCATGCATGATAACCACTCATTATACGTATGCGCCAAAGGCAAAGCCGAAGATTACGCTGTCATTGATATCTATGTAGAGCACGCTAACACGGGTTACCTGCATAGACTTCATGCCTCTGCTCAATTAGGAGAACGAATATTCAACGGCAAAGAATGGAGTAAACCTGACCGCTGGAATCTAAAGCATTGGAGTGGCTTTTGGGTACCTTATGCGGGCAGAGTAGAAGCAGAGGATGGCTTGAAACCCAAGTTTTTGAAGGGTTCTCATCGAGAAATGCAAATTCTTCGTAAGAAGTTTCCTGGTGATACTTGGAAGATGATGATTGGCGTAAGTGGTATTAATCAAAATGAGGGCTCTACAGCATTCTATTACCCTGAAAAAGCAGTAGAAACCGATAGCGCTACTTGGGCTAAGTTTGCTTTTTCTAAGCTTTCTTCCACTAAGCTTTCCTTTGATAAGTAACTGCTGTGCATATGAAACCTGAAAGTCTATCGATTAATTAAACGGCAATAAACTAATAACAACCATAAACTAATTATTTACCAAGGGACTATTAAATGAAATTACTAACACGTAGAGGTTTATTAAAAGGCTTTATTACCTTAGCTGGCTTATCTGTCTATTCACGGAATGCAATGTCCGAAGTATTGACTCCACGGACAACTGAAGGGCCTTTTTATCCCAGCCCATCAATGCGTTTTGCTGATGTTGATAACGACCTTATTAAAGTCTCCGGAGCGGTTAAAAAGGCTGGCGGTGAAATTATACAGCTCAAAGGTAAGGTGATGTCTAAGCAAGGTAAACCTCTGGCTGGTCACCGAATAGAGATTTGGCAATGCGATGTTAATGGCAAGTATTTACACTCTGGTGATGCACAGGATGTTGTCTACGACAATGGCTTTCAAGGATTCGGGCATGATATAACGGACAAAAATGGTAACTACCGTTTTAAAACCATCAAGCCAACGGTATATCCGGGACGTGCTCCTCATATTCACGTCAAAGTACTTAATGGCGAGCGTGAGCTGTTAACCACACAGTTTTATATTGCCGGTGATAAAAATAACAGTGCTGACGGTCTTTATCGCAGGATGTCAGCTAAACAAGCCAAAGCTGTTTCCATGGTTTTTACCCAAAATAACAAGCTAATTGAGACGACTATCAATGTGGTTGTCTGAATAAAGGACGACCACACGAAAAAGGGAACGACAGCTTCAATCCCTTTTTCAATCCCCTAAGTGCCCTACTCAGTGAAAACATAAATCATCAAATTACTTTTGGTTAGTTAAATAGCGCCATAGAAGAAACAAGCGCTAGAGCTAACTCATAATACTTTGTTACGCGGTATTCTTACGAACCAGAGCCATACCAAATAGAGACAATAGCATCAGCAAGATGGATGAGGGTTCAGGAACAGAAACAGTTACTGGCACACCAATAACATCTTGCAAGTTAGCCGTTGGGATATTACCAACCAGGATTTGGGTTTCCGCTAAGATTAAACCGTCACCAAGAATCCAATTACACCCAGAAGAAATGTACGTCCCGACAAAAGAGCCCGCAGCCACATTGGCGGTACAGCCTACATCGAGGAAGTTGAATAATACATTAGATGACAACACACCATCTAGCTGAATTGCAGATCCGCCACCCAGAAAAAAGTTACCGGTGATATTAATTACAAACTCATCAGTAGCAGAGCCACTTAAAGTAAGGGTGTCGCCGCCAGCCAAATGGATATCTCCATCAATGATAAAGGCATCCAGCCCGGAGCCAGACGCAGTCAGTACCTGAGTGCTATTCACAGAGGAAAGAAGGCTACCACCGAGACTAGCTGCACTAAAAACCGCAGCTTCAAGATCTGCAAAAATCACATCCCACTCGGGATCACTTAGTTCTCGCGTCTCGCCATCTACAACCAGCCCCGGCGATGCATTTATATAACCACCATGCAGATTACCGTGTATTTTCACGCCTGGGGCAGTACTCAAGTAATTACGCGCACCGACATCACCCCAAATTTGAGCTTCAGAGCCCAGTACCATAGTGCCGCCGACGGGAAACTGCTCACCCGCGCTCAGTAAGGTGTAACTACCCGCCGCGCCCAAATCAATCGGCGTTGCCGAAACCAAAGAAGCCATCGCACTAAAACCTGCTATCACGATAGCCTTGGTAAAAATTCCCATTATCTTTCCTATTCGATCTAAAATTGTTTTCTAGTAATGCACAACTGTCACAGTATTTAGCATCAACTTGACTAAAGTGCTTATGGCTGGCCATAAGCAATTATCGAACCAATTAAGCATAAATCAACTAAAACAATTACTTGTTACGGTATTAACAATTATAACGGATAGAAGTGTTAAGTAAGCCGACACTAAAAGAAGGGGTAATCAACCGGCATAGTTCAGGTTATTTATTGTCGAGTAGTGAATTTCGGTATGCTGTAGGGCTATAACCAACTATTTTTTTAAACGCTGTATTGAATGTCGATTTAGAATTGAAACCAACGTCAAAGGCAATACTAGTGATTAACTTGTCGCTATCCTGTAAAGCCTTCTTCGCTTCTTCGACTCGAAAGCTATTAACAAACTGAAAAAATTTGGTGTGTAAAAATTGAGAGAGTGTTTCTGAAATGTGGTTTTCAGTTTCAGAGATAGATTCAGATAGCTTGTTTAGCGATAAGTTATCTTGCAAGAATAACTTATCGTCGATCATTGCACGTTCCAGCTTTACTGCAATCAATTGCATTTTATCAGCACTAAGTAAAGCAGCTCTAGTCTGACTGGAACGAGGCAAACCTTTCTCAGATTCATTAAGCACTTTTTGACTTAATGCCTGCTGTATAAAAATAGCCAGCGCAAAAACCTCTAGAATTGGCAGCAATACTCCTGAGCCAAACCAAAACCAACCCAATGCACCCAGGGAAAACTCGACTGCATACATTAACCAAACAACTCCCCAAATGACCAATACCGTTCTAAACCAACCTAATGAACGTTGCTCTATTTCAGAAAAGCGTTCCATGAGTTGCTGACGGTGGGAGTTATGGAGTTTTAAGGCCATTACTAAGAATAAAACGGTGAATAAAATAAATACAAAGGTCGCGGATAAACAAGTAAACACGGCTATTTTCCATAGCTCTGGGTCTCTAGTTAGTGGGTTAGCTAGAGCCAGTTTCTCCGCGGGACTAATCATAAAAATAAAAGGCAGCATAACCAACAAAACTAGAATAGGTCCGGATAAAGCCAATGCCCATATCCGTTTATCTATTTTTTTGTCTGGCGACATAGTTGCATGAGCATAGAAATAGAGGGCTGGGCCAAGCAAAACTCTAAAAGGAAGTTGTGCACCAGCTAGGGCTGGCGCATAGACATATGCCCCTGAATAGATAAAAAGCTCACCCGACAAATGTATTAGCAATAACAACAATAGACCTTTAAGGAAAACGTTTTGTCTTTGCTTTGGTCTTTTAAAAACATCGAATAAAGCAGATATTGTCATTCCCAACATACAGGAATATAAAACTGTGGGTAAAAGGTTGACCATTTTGCTACCAGAGAAAAAGATTATTATGCCATTCAGTAATTATAAAGTTAAATGTCACCTGAATCCACAAACCGTAAGATATGCATATTTAAGATCTACATAAAGCAGGGGTTGCATAAATAAACACTTAACTATCCGCACTTCTGCTTATTCTAAGGGTAAACCCTAACGCTAAAAAGGCAGCGGCAATAAGCCCGTTAGCGTAATAGTCAAGTGATAGACCTACCTCCAACCCTTTTATTGCTCCTACCGCCAACATCATAACCCACATGGCTAGAGGCACAGTTAACAAGTAACCAACTTGTCGTTGGCCACTATGTCGAAAAAACGCAATAGCATTGCTAAAAAACGCCAGTACCATCGCTATCATAAATATTGCTATTAACCCAAGAAGCCCTTGAGGAGCAGGATCTGGTATTCCCTCATCAAACACGGCAACAGCAAAAATCCATATCGCAGCTAAGCTCAGTGAAGTAGCTGCCAATAACGCAAAACCAGCGCCACTTTTGGCCACCAGCGGAGCGTTAGCTGAGGCTCGTGGATAAAGCTTAATTAATCCAAACACAGCCGACGCTAAGCCAATAATCGCAGGTATTGCAGTCCATAAAATGGATAGCTGATAATTTGAGTCATAACGAATCCACAAAAGTGCAGTGTTTATCAACATAAAACACCCTGCAATAATGAAAAAACGAGAATCCCATCGGCTAAAGTTACGTATGCGCATTATTAAATCTTCCCTTTAACTTCCCTATCTAATGGTTGTTCATTATTCATATACTGGCTTGGGTTTGACTGGATTGAGTTCAGCCTACTCTATTGAGGCCGTTTGGTTCTGGTTTTCTGATATGCCCTTAAAAGCTAACCAAAGGCCAATTGTTACCTCAAATAATGCCCCTGGAGCCATAGCGTAAGCCAATTCTGCTGGAGGATTATGTAAAATGATATTGACGAAGCCATACACCACCATCGTTGAATAGGTAATCACTCCCCAAGCGGATAAAACTCGCGGAATATAACTCGAAATATAAAACAAGTAGCAATAAGCAACACCGCCAATACCCATTGTGATCAACAGGATGTAATAACCAACGCCACCTAATTTGCCAAAAAATCTCGCTAACGCCTGTAATTGTTCTGGTTGAAACACTTGTAAATATTCAGCGCCGCTTAACAGCATCAATATCGTTAAATAAAACATAATAACAACGCAGCCTAAAACGGCTTCTGAGAACCTAAAGATTAACCCGAATAATGCGAGGTTTTTATTCACGGGCTTTAAAATAATATAAAGCGCCCAAGAAAGTACCATAACCAAGATAAACATTAACAACTCGATCGCAATACCAATTCTGATAATACCCTCATGCCCTATAATGTTATCGGCTGCATTTTTTGCTTTTAATATCGACCCCAGATCAAAAATAGCACTAGGGATCAGGGCCAGTACAATAATGAGCACATAGGTTATCCCTGCCACATAGGTATAATTGGTTTTCACATTAGATAATGTATTGGTCATAACATTCCTCTTTTTAATTTTTAAGCTTTAAGTGCTAGGTTTTGATATGAAAAATGCCCCAATTTAGGTGTGTTGTCGTTTAAATGGGCCTATTCGAACGTATTTTTGCAATTATCTTGCAAATAATTGCTTATTTAGTACGTTTTAAGGTTGTCAGTGTGAAATCTGTTGTTTTTTCAGACACAGTAAATCAGGGTTCTGCCCCCTCGATTATTATGTTTAGTGAGTTGATTGAAGGAATTGAGGAGTACGGTTGTTAACAGTTCCAAGGGATTCCAGAGGAAGAAAGAGTGGGGTTAGTCTCACTCTTCCTTCTAGGTATCGTTGCCACCGCGAAAAATCAATTAATGTTATTCTGTCCCTGTTTAGGTCGAATAACATATACTCCGGTATTTTCGAACGGTCTAAGATCATAAGCGGTTTTATTTAGATAAATAATGGCCAAGCTTTTATCTTTTCCAATGGGGTAATAGACCAAATGGCGATCAAGTTTTTCTTTAAAGGCATAACCCTTAAACTTAATAAATTCTGAATTGTGCTCCAAATTAAAATAACCAATGCCGTCCCAGCCTACACGCCTTGTATTGTTATAGTCACCTAAGGAGCTTGAGTGCTTTTCATTCTTTATAAAATATTCAGTGTCAATAGAATAAGTTAGGTCTGTCATCACTCCGTTTTTTGGCTTTTCATAAGCATAATGTATTTCTTCAAAGCGTGGTGTATAACTGACTTTGTATGGCTTTAAGGTAGGCATTCTTATTGGACCAAAACTCCCTTCTGTATTTTTATACAATTTTTTAGATTGTATAAGTTTTATACCTGATTCATGCCTTAGGTAAAGGTTGGTCAAGTCATTATCATAGTCAATGGCTAAATCAAATGCACTAGCACCTTTTATTAAGTTGTCTAATTGTTGAAGTGTGAGATTTTCATCACTGATAATGTCGGTATAGTCCTTTTTAGTCTTATCCCCGCTGTTCGCCCAATCAATATAACAATCGTTATAATAAATGATTCCAGAATTATGCAATGAAGAAGAATAATCTAATGTAATAGAGTCACTGAATATCCCATCTTTACTAATTTTCAAGAATACTCTGTACGGGAGTTTTTCCTCTACTTCATCATCAATTTTGTCATAATCTATAACGTGTGTTTCAAACAACACGATTTCCTTTTCTGAATCATAAATAACAGCATCTAAGTGAATAATGCCATCGACAATAGTAGGTCCTTTCCAAGTATCAAATAATTTAACGACCTCATAACTTTCAGATGCCACGTCTCCTTCTGAAAGAAAATTATACTCAGAAAATTTTTTAGGCAAGGGAACAATCGACCTCCATCTTTGAGCTACAAAAACAAATGATAATATGACAGGTACAATTATGCCGATATATACATATTTATTCATTCAATTGTCCTTTGAGCAACTAAGATAACCTTTTTAAAATGCTCTTATGGTAATAAAAAACCACAATATCAACAAGCACTAAGCTTGCTTATTCAAACGCCGTAGTGAGGCTCAACATTCAGGTATTATCATCATGGATGATGGTAATACCTGAATGTACATTATTAGACAATGCAGACGTCACATGAATATGACTGATTAGAGAATGCCGGATGCATATGCTCCTGATCTTCCTTCATTGCTGCAACGTCGAAGATATTGTGTTGAAGGTATCATTACGTTTGATGTAACAGCTCCGATAGGTTCCAAAGGCAGGAAGAGAATCGATGCAATCAAACACCTACCCTTGAATTATTTTTCCTGCGTACAAAAAGATCACCCACTTAATGGAATCAGTATAAGTTAGCAAAGTGAATTAAATGCCTGCTGATTATTTATTTTTTAAGATCAGTAAATTATTCGTTTGATCAATATGAAAATCAAAAGAAGACAAATAGTTCATACCTAACAAACCATCACTTCCTTCACTCATAAAAGGGCTTACGGCAAAAACAAACGGTCGTAAAACATAGCCTTGCAAATCAAATTCTGCCACTTGATAAAGGCTTGCTGTCACTTGGCCACCAGCAGTATTTAGTCTTAAGTCTTTAACATACACGACTTCTGAATACTGGTTTAATTGTTCAAAGGCCTGTTCAGATAATAAAGAGATGCTTGCCCCCGTATCTAACATTAAAGCAACATTAAAGTTATTGTTAATGGTCGCCTGCACAATAAAATGCGCACCTTGACGACTTAAAGCAATACTTTCTGTTTTTTGTAATGATAATTCAATCTTGTTATACAAGGCTTGCGCTTTTACTTGGAAATTAGGCTCCATCAATAAAGGTTCAAGCGAATTAAGTGCAAGTTCAAGCTCACCTAGCTGATATTGTGCTTGGGCAAACACCCATTGTAAGTAAAGGTATTCTTGGTCATATAAACTAATCTCTACAACTAACTCTTTCAGCTCTAACCACAAGTTATTCTTAATTAGCGGCGCTATAGCTTCTTGCACTAGCTCTCTAGCAGCATTAATAACATTCACTTTTTTCGCTTCAGTGAACACATGATGTTGAATATCATACGCATGTTTTATAGCTACTAATAAGTGCCCTTGCGCTAGTTCAGACTCCACTTGTAAATAGAGAAAACGTTGATCATCCGCTTTAAACTCTAAATAGGCACTTATTGAATGATCAAGGGGTACAAACTGCTGAGCAGCTAATAACGCCGTAGAATTTTGTAACCATATTACTATTAACTGCTCTAATTCATTTGTATCGGTTAAACCATTAATTAAAAAACTAGCTAAATAATAATCTTGTTGAATGAGTGCTTGTTTAATTTTATCAAGTAAATTTTGTTTATATCCCTGTAATTCAGCGGCATTATTAACAACATTTCTTTTTGAAACTCTTGTTGTTTTAATAACATTTTCTTGATGAAAGCTACTCTGTAGAAATGTATTTTCAATAGCATGAACATTTAATTTCATAAAAAAATAAACATTTAAGCTAACAGAAGTAAATAAAATTAATACAAAAACCAATCTCCACATAATGCCCATCCAAATAATTTTAGTTTTCCTACTTTATACCAGTTACATTAATTAAGTGATCTATTTTATACGTAGAAGAAATGATAAGAACAAAGCATTTATGTAACTAATAATTTGTTTTACTTACTAAATAAATAACGTAATAGTTATTAATTTTAACAAGTAGAAATGATCACTTAATTTGTGTATTGGTATTAGCACTGAATGAATGAGGATCTCAGAAGATGGTAGAGCCCGCTTATAAAACATTGAGCTTATATATGATTAATATTCTCGCAAAAAAAACGACGCTAATATTCTTTATCCTGAAGCCACTATCAGTAGTAGAATATAGAAATCATCTAAGATATTCACCATTAAGTTTATACAAAAAACTTACACTAGTCCCGACTCATTGCCGCTACCGAAATTACGGATTAATGGGCTCTGTAAAGCACCCATAGATCTGTAGGGACACCATCAACATTCGATTTTTTTTCTAGTAATAATGTGGGTACTTCTATTCTAAGTGACTTCATAGCTAACATCATGATTTTATTTTACTATGAAGACAGTATGGATAGCTGAATATAATGGATTACAATGAAAGAACAATCAAATACTAAACGTCCTATCAAACTTAAAAAACTCATATTATCCTTCTTGGTACTTCTTTCTATAAGCTGTAGCACTACACAACCTGAAACATTAGAAAATAATAATACAACCCAATTTTTTGTTACTCCCACAGAGTTAACAATTAATGATGATCTAACAATTAATTTACCAAAGCTAAGACCTAAAAACTTAGCCATTGTCGATTCTAACGGTCAGTTTTTTATAATACAAAGTGTTGAAGCTGGTGTTTTAATGATGCCCGAAGAAGAATTTTCATTGATGAAAGTATTAGAGATCCCTATAAAAAATACCAAAGGTACAATTTGGATAAATGGTCAAAAGAGTGAACAAGTTATTTTTGAAAAAGCAGGTAAATATAAAGTTTACTTCGCGGATAACTTAGAGACAGAACCAGAAAACACCTTTAATTTTTCTGCACATATCACTGTTAAGTAGACTCATTATTTTTCAGTGATTATCTAAATTGCTTGGCGTCGCGGTGACGACTACACAAAAAGAGCAACGATCGCTCCGCTCCCACTTTTAAATCCCCAAAGCGTCCTACGCAGCAGAACATTCAGCTTGCAATGTCAACTAGCGTAAACCGCAATTCCTGCCGCTAAGCTCGTGCTATAAGTTTTCCCTAATAACATTGTTTTTAGTATAAAACGGCTCGCCCCTATTTATTTTAAGCATATCCATAACGGGGTAAACACCTTATCAATTGCGGAAATAATAAGGATAAAGAAGATAAATATTGATCATCAATAATTTTACTATGTTTAAAAAGCACTCAATAAAATAGTGCATTACTTCCCTAATATTATAAAAAAAACAAGGAATTTATTGATGATTACGATTACCCCCCCAAGAAAAATAACAAAGCTGCTGCTATTTATACTACTGATACTAACAACAGCTATATCAAATGCCACTGACTTGGCAGGCTTATTATCTGGTATTGTCGGCCAACCAATATTTAAAAAGTCAGATCTTTATACCACTGATGATGACGTTGTCATCACGGCCTATGACAATATAAGATTGCAGGCCAATATTTTTCAACCAACTACCGGAGAAGCACATTACCCAGCCATTATCTTTATTAATAGCTGGGGCATGAATGAATATGAATATCTTACTGAAGCGGCAGTTTTTGCTGAAAATGGTTACATCGTACTAAGCTATGAAACACGAGGTTTTGGTCATTCAGAGGGGCAAATATCAACAGCTGGACCTGAAGATCTTGATGACGTTTCAGCCGTTATTGATTACTTAGAAGCAAATACCAATGTTGACAGTGAACGAATAGGTATTGCTGGGATTTCTTACGGCTCAGGCATTAGTTTACTCAGTGCGGCTAGTGAAAGCCGAATAGCAGCTGTTGCAGCAATGAGTACATGGGGAAGCTTAACCGAGTCACTATATGGTCAACAAACACCTCGCTTAATTTGGGGAGGTTTACTCACGGGTTTAGGGTATTTAACGGGTAACCCTAGTGATGAAATTGCGCAAAATTATCTGGGATTACTTAAGCAAGAACGTATTGATGAAATAACCGAATGGGCCGATATACGTTCACCTTTAACTTATGTTGAACAGCTTAATCAAAGACAGGTGCCAATATATATTTCAAATAATTTTGGTGATAACCTTTTTCAAGCTAATAGTGTTTTATCACTTTTTAATGCGCTGTCTGTGCCTAAACATTTAGACCTTAATCAAGGCACACATGCTATCGCAGAAGTATTAGCAATGGGTAATACGGAGCATCATGTATGGAGTAATGTTCATGACTGGTTCGACTATTGGCTTAAAGATATAGATAACGGTGTCATCGACAAACCGCAAGTAGAAATGGAAGTAAAGTTTGCTGATTATGATACTTTTGAAAATTGGCCGTCAACAAATGTTAGTGATAACACATGGTACTTACATGAAAAAGAATTAGACGGTGACGGTGATATAAAAACCTCACCATACCATCCATGGTGGCCAAAAATAGACCGTTTTTATGGTAGTTTAGATACTCTTGCCACCTCAGGAATTCCAATACTCTCTTATATCACAGAAGATTTTCTTGATTTGCCCATTATATCCAATATGAATTTTATCAGTACCATTCATGCCATACGATGGGAGTCTGATTGGTTAACTGAGAAAACTTCATTACGTGGTATACCTAAAATTCACATTAACCTTACACCAAGTGCTAGTGACGTAATGCTAGTCGCATATCTTTATGACGTTGATTTTACTGGCACAGCAAGGCTTATCACTCATGCACCTTATACTTTAGTGGATGCATCTGCCCATTCAAAAATAGCGATTGATATAGAGCTAGGAGCTACCGCCTACGATGTACCTGCGGGACATTATATTGCTCTAGTCATTGATACCGTAGATTTACTTTATAGCCAACCATCCTCATCTTTTTATCATATAGACATCAACTATCAAGGTGATCAACAAAATACGCTAACGTTACCAATTAAAGACTAGGACAACGTAGGTATGCCCTGCGAAACAATTTTTTCATAATTAATACTGGTTGTGAAACAGATGTTTGTGGTCAATGCAAAGTTAATTATGATGGTAAAAAAACACTATCGGCACATAACGCTGCATGGATGCAGCTTATTAGACAATGCAAACGTCACATGGATGTGACTTATTAAAGAATGCAGACGGTACGTACAGGAAGTACCTTATTAGATAATGCAGGAGCATATTATCTTGAACACATTCTCCTGAACACATTGTCCTGATGTGCCATCACCGCCTTGACTTTAAAGAGCTTCAAAACACATGAGTGCATTGAATAAATCGTCTGTTAGCAGCGCCTACGGACACCAAAGGGATAAGCAATAGAGGAGGCAATTTCCATCTTTATTCTCGGTATCTTCACCATCAGGACAAAACATTTCAGTTTACACAGAGCCATCTTGAATACGCCTTAAACATGTTAAAGCATTCTGTTAGAATAACCGCCTATTGATTAAAGAATACCGAGACCGCATGTCAGAATTTAAAGCATTTTCACTTTTAGAGTCAATTATTGACCGAGTTAGTCTGAAAGGCTATACACAGCCCACACCAATCCAAAAAGAATGTATCCCAGTTCTTATTAAGGGCAATGACCTTCTTGGTATAGCGCAAACGGGAACAGGAAAAACGGCGGCCTTTTCATTACCTATTATCAATAATTTTGGCCGAAATAAAATTGATATCAAAGTTAAGAGCACACGTTCACTCATACTAACGCCCACACGTGAGCTTGCCTCGCAAATAATGCAAAACATTGATGACTACTCTGATGGTTTAGGGCTTAAAACTAAGGTTGTTTATGGTGGTGTAGGAAGACAAGCTCAAGTTGACGCTATCGCACTTGGACTTGATATTTTAGTGGCCACCCCTGGTAGGTTATTGGATTTAATTGAAACCGGCGATATAAATTTTGCGGCGTTAGAAGTATTTGTATTAGATGAAGCAGATACCATGCTTGATATGGGCTTCTTTAACGATGTGCAAAACATCATATCTAAACTGCCAAAGAAGCGACAAACACTATTATTTTCAGCGACTATGCCTGCTGAAATAGAGATACTAGCGACAGCCATATTAACAGAGCCAACAAAAATTCAAATTGCTGCACAAATGGTTACTATCGACTTAGTTAATCAAAGTGTATACCAGCTTGATAAATCTAATAAAGTAGCTGCGCTATTTAACATACTAGCAAAACCTGACTATGAAAAAGTGCTTATCTTTTGCAAAACAAAGTATGGCGCCGACATTATTGTTAAAGCACTAGAAGATGCATCAATAACTGCTGCTAGCCTTCACAGTGGTAAAACACAGGCAGTTAGAGAGGAAGCGTTACAAAACTTTAAAAACTCTACTTTAAGAGTATTAGTTGCAACAGATGTTGCAGCTCGTGGCATTGATGTTAATAATATTACCTTAGTCATTAACTATAACCTTCCTGAAGATCCAAGAAACTACATACACCGTATAGGACGAACAGCTCGTGCTGGGAAAAGTGGCATGGCCATTTCATTTGCTGTAGAAAATGATATAAGGCAATTAACCAATATTGAAAATAGCATAGGGCAAGTTATTCCTGTTGTTACAGAACAGCCTTTCCATAAAGAATTCTCAAAAGCACCTATACAAGACAAGAAAAAGAAACAGGTAAAAAAAACAGGTAAGAAACCAAATAGAACAAGAACAAAGAGGAAATAAGGACAAGCATCAATTGTCCTTTGAAACTAGCTATCATTGTTACTTTTGTTAGTGATTAACTTATAAGTTTGGAGTTTTCTTCTCCTGCTTGGCGTCGCGGTGGCGACTACACAAAAAGGGGAACGTCAGCTATCGGGAACCTGCTATAGGAATGTGATTGTTAAGCCATGTCCGATGTAGATCAAAACATACAAAATTTTTCAAATACTAATGTCTTCAGTGAGGCATAAGTCTATTTATTTTTAGATGTTGGCCAAACAAAGGGAGTTGGCTTGGTGGAAGTCTTTTCTGCTTCAGCTTTACTCTGGGCGAGTATCGCCCTGATTAATTTCCCCGTTTCTTTATGTTTACTACAAAAAGTTTTTAGGTATAAAATTTCAACTCTACTACGTGCCCAAGGGGTTGTACGCAGAAATTTCAAACTTGATTTAAGACGCGGGTTATTGATGAAACAACGAATATTAAGTAACTCCCCCATCTTCTCCCAACCAACTTTCTTCTCCAGTTCGGTGAGGATCTGTTCAAGTTTCACGCCGTGTAGGGGATCATTACTGTTATTCATAGTCTACCTAAAATCAAAAAACAGCATTGTAACAAGTTTCCTAAATATTGACAGACTTATGCGTTTAACTCAGGTAGAACTGCACCAAGCCTGCTTGAATAAACGTTGAAATGTATGAAACTGCCTCTTTCATTTTTTATAATTCTGATTGAGTCTGATTCTCTGCTTGGCATCGCGGTGGCGACCATACGAAAAGGGGAACGACCGCTCCGCTCTCCTTTTCAATCCCCAAAGCGCCCTACTCAGTGAAAGCATAAATCATCAGTTTTGTGTTTACAGTCAATACCTGCCGATATTCGTCCATGAAAAGCGGCAGTCTTCGCCATCCATGGTTTAGCTTGACTGACACTTTACAAAATTGAGGTTTATTCACTGAGATGGGATTTGGAGTACTTGGTAACAAGTAGCCGCCTAACAACCAAAAGCTCTTTGCTTGTTAAGATAACCACAGCATCAACAATCTCTAAGTCTGCTTTAACAAACACTAAAAGAATGAAAGTGTTCACGTATGTTTATCATGACTCTGTATGGGTGCAGCTTATTAGACAATGCAGGTGCATATTGTCCAGATATGTCATCAGCGTCTTGACTTTAAAGAGCTTCGATAACACTTTAGTGAATTGAAGAAGTCGTTTGTTAGCAGCGCTGGGAGATTCCAGAGGAAAAAAGAGTGGAGGTAGTCTTACTCTGGCTTATAGATATCGTCGCCACTGCAACAAAACATTTAAATTGACTATTATCCCATTTATTATATTGAAATCGAGCCTGTAACAGATTTTGTTACAGAGTCTATCCCATTTTTTTCTCAATTAATTGTAGTAGCTGCGCATTTAACATAGCTAATTCGGCTTCCATGCTCTTCGTCCTTTCTTCATCACCATTTCTGCGCTCTTGAGCTATTTCTGCGATTAATTCGGCGATCTTTTCTTGCAACTCAGCAATTTTTTCATCTACTGTCTTTTGTTTTTCACCATTAGTCCCGCTAACCTCTTCTTGCCCTAGTATTTTTCTCATTGCTGCTTGATTTTTATCATTAGTACTTTTTTCACGCGCTTCTTCTGAAATGGTGACTTGATCCGTTTTTAAGTGCTCTGAGGAGGATGTATTTATTTCAGCGGAAACCTTCATAGGTGCCGGTTCGGAAGCTGAAATTTTTTCCTGATATGCTGGCGCAATAGTAGCTTGCAGTTGTTCTGTACGTAATTCCATTTTTGTTCTATCCCTAATAAGATTATTTACTATTTCTCTGTATCGGTATAAAACTAAAGAACTTAAATATTATCAAAAAGTTTAACATTACTTAATGTCGCAGTGGCGACTCCATTCAAAGGGGCGAACTCCAATGTTTTACTCTGTTTGATGCATGCAACTTTAGCTTGAGTTTAATTCCCCGCTTGACGTCGCGGTGGCGACCACACCCAAAGGGGCGTTACACGCCAAAAGCCCCTTTGGAATCCCCGTGGCGCCCACTCAGCTAAAACTGAAAGTTAAATTCTTGCAGTTATCGATTCCTGACGAATGCTCATCCATGCGCAACGTCAGTTCCAGCCATCCATGGCTGTCATCGATTAACTGCTGATCAAAATTAAACTTTCAACGCTGTGATGGGATTGGAAGATTTTGGATGCTCTGTTTTATTAAACTAATAGTAAAGTTTTTGATTAGTTAAAAGTAACAGATCTGCTTAAACAAACCCTGAAATGAAAGAAAGTGTTCACGTATGTTCATCATGGATGATGAACAAAGCGTTGTCGGCACATGACGACAGAATGTACCTTATAAGACAATGCAGGAGCATATAGTCCTGATGTGCCATCAGTGCCTTTACTTGAAAGAACTTCGATAACACTTGAGTGAATTGAAGAATACGTTTGTTAACAGCGCCGAGGGATTCCAAAGGGAGGAAGCCAGAGTGGAGGTAGTCTCACTCTGGCTTCTAGATATAGTTGCCACTGCAACAAAACATTTAAATTGACTCTGAGCCCATTTATTTTCTAATTATTTACCTTAGTGACCAACGTTCCACAACTTTTAGCATGTGTCATTGCAGCATTTGCTCCTTTTTTCAGTAAATGAATAAAGACAACCGACTCCTTCAGATCATCAGCTAGATAAGCCGATTGAGCATTTTCTAATATAACTTCAGCCGTATAATAAGCATCATCACAATCACAGCTATCAGCAGCATTCAAAATAGATTGAGCATTATATTTTAGGTCACTAGCAATATCACTGACTTGGTCAAAATCATTTGAGTCAAGGGCAAAATTTGCTTTAATAATAAGTTGATTTATTGATTCTACTGCAAGAGTACAATCATTTGCTCTTACAGGAGATACAGAGATAAAAATAAAAATTGTAACAAGTAGTATGGCTTTTATTAACGGTGATTTATTCATTATGCATTTTCCCATATTTTGGTTTTGTTATAGTGTGCTTAAAAAACAATCGACTAACTAATCTTTTAACATAGCCACAATAAACTTTCAACACATATAAGATAAACTGTCAAACAACTAAAGGTAACTACTTGTAACATAACGTAACAAGCTATATAGGTATTAATGAATACAATGGATTTTAAAAGATGAGAAGAATGTAACGATTTTAGATGTTTGGCCTTCCTAGGTTTTGCTAGGTACCACACCAGAAATATAATGCATTGAAAATGAGTGTCTTAAGATCTCCAGTTTTAATTGACCATTACAAAATGTTAATAAGGGTATCGCCACTATGGCGTCTCGGTGGCGACGGCACGAAAAGAGGAACGACCGCTCCGCTTCCCCCCTTTTTAATCCTCAGAGCGCCCAACTCAGCAGAACATTCAGCTTTCAATTTCAACTAGCGTAAACCATAACTCCTGCCGCTAAGCTCATAATATAAGTCATCCCTGAACAACGGCAGCCCTCGACGTCAGGACAATATGCTCCTGATGTGCCTTCACTGCTGTACGACGAAGATATTATGCTGAATGTGAGATTACGTTTGATTTAGCAGCGCCGAGGAATTCCAAAAGACTTAACTTAGGTGTAGCGCGTGAAGGCCCCTTCTCTTTTGCGTGTCGTCGCCACCGCGAAAAGTCATTTAAATTTACTCTACACCTATTTATTTCACTGAAGTATTTTTAACTATCCATTGGGTAAAAGCTAAGGCTCACTTCTACCACATTGCTGACATTAGCCATTTATATGAAATAGTATATTTGGATTAGGTTTTGTATCGATAATCCTAATTAACGTTGACAATAATCGCGAAGCGATGGCTAACATTTGCGTATTCTGTAGAATTACTTGTTATATTTATTTGGAAATATGTATATTAGTTGCGATGCATTTGTCTGCTACATCAGCCCAAAGTCCGCCTACTTGTTTACCTGTAGTAAGTGCTACTAATGACACACTAAGTATTCTATTTAGGTGGTCATCAGTGAGTCCGCCTTCTCCTATAACAAATGATAGAGTGGTACATTCATGTAGCTTAGGAGATATATCAATGTCAAGTTGTGCTTTATAAGGCCTTTGATCATATACTTTTGTAATTGTGTAACCAGAAGTCCAATTTCTAGCATGCAATGAGTAACTCGAGATGATCAACAAAAGGAGTATAACTCCAGAGTATATTTTGATTTTCATATTTATCCTTATGTATAAATAAAACAGTATATTATGTAGACGGCTCAGAAACTCCCATCTACTCGATTTCTTTGAAGTATACCACCCCCTCTTAACCTCAAGGGATTAGTTCTGTTTTTTTAGTTGTTTTAACAACTTAACGTGATTAATTGAGTGCTCGATGGATATTACTGAGAATTCCCAGTAGTATCATAAAAACATTAGAAATTATATTGCAAAAACACTTGAAGCTAATGTCGGCAATGCGCACAAAGTGATCATTACAGCCACAAAAAATCGAACCTCTTCTTCTTCGCTTTTTTGTTTAAAGCTCTATTTTTTAAGAACAAGTTATTAGGATGGCCTAATAACTTGTTAAGGTTAATATAGCGATTACTTGTTAAAATTCGCATGTAAAAAGCCAGTAAAAACACTAACTGGCTTTTGTGTTAAAGCGGGGGTTATTAAATTAAAATGTGATTAGTGATATTAAAATACTTGTACTAAAATATCATTCAATAAATGCTGAGATGAGCTAAAAGAGCCACCATATGAATCTTTATATTCAACAGACAGAATTATTATTGTTCCATTCGGATCATTGATTTCTTCAATATTAAGCCTGATAGGAGTTATATTATTAGTTTGACTACCATTATTGGGTAGTGGCAAAAAGAATGTTTTTGTACCATGTCCCATCCAAGTCGCTTCAATTTCAAAACCATGTTCATAGCCCGGAATAGGCATATTTAGAGGATCAGGGCTGTAATGACCTATTCTATCTTTTAAGGAGAGAATCAGTTCTTTTCCGTTAACGTTTAAAGTTGCTTTATCCACAAGCTTTTTTGGTGTTTTATCTATTAGATTCCCATGGATTACCGCCAGTTCTGTTCCTCCTGCAAATGTTAATTCATCAATATTTGAAGTATATTCAACAACTTTTAATCTGACGGTAAAATTGTCGGGCTGGTCGAAATTTACGTTTTCAACAATCACCAATAATTTTCTAAAAACCCATGCATCTTCAACTACTGCAATATAATAACCGTTAACGTTTCTAAAATTAGTTACATCAAGGGTACTAGCATTGTTAAATTGCAATGTGAGTTTTTCAATTATTTTTTGATTACCCATACTGCCGGTTACGATATCTGTAACATGCATACTCGCGTATGTCGGCTGAGATAAATCTAAGGTAGGAAAAGAGAACGAGCTTGGTGTGCTAGTTAAAAACTCACTCCCGTAAAGTGTATCGGCTGCTTGAGCATAAAGCGCACTGCTTGTTAACAATGCACAAAGTGAAAGTTTAAGTATATTTTTCATTTTATAATCCTTTATAAAAAGCCAAATTGGCAAGCCAAAGTTACCCTATAAGTATTTCTCTTACCAGATGTTTGTAAACTTTATGACAAATTAAAACAGGGGATATCTACAATAAAGTCACGAGGATAAACTAAAACAAAAAAAACGAGCCTAAGCTCGCTTTTTATTAGTTTATATCAACTAGTGATCATCAAAAAATTAGTCCATATAACTTTCAATTGAAGGACAATTACAAACCAAATTACGATCCCCGTATACATCATCAATAGGGTTAACCGTTGGTTAGAATTTGTTGACTGCAGCGATTTTTACTATACCAGTCACAATAAAGACTCCTTATCAAACTTAACCATAATGATAAGTCACTTAGCCTTGTTAAGGCGACGCATATTTAAACTAAATAGAGCAAAAACAAATAATAAAATTATTTTGGGTTCTGGAATGCTTGGTACAGGACCTGTAGGGGCGCTAGCAGCAACTAAATTAGTTGGGTCTGTAAAATTCATAGTTAAAGTATTCCATGCATCAGAATAACCATCTTGTGCAGTTGCCTTCATATCTGAAATTACAAAAAAAATATCACCTGGGTTAACATCAAAATTTAATACACCAGCTTCATTTACATCAATGCCATTTCTAATTCTCATACTTGCAACAGCAGCAAACTCAGTACCTAATTCATATAGGAGGTCAAAATTTGGGTAATAATCAAGCTCTGCGCCCATAACTATGCCGGTATTAGAGCTAATATAAGTTTCATCATTAGCTGTATTTTCCATACTTGAACCATGTAAATTAAGATTTATGCTAATGGTTTTATAGCTAGGTCCTGTATATTTATACCTTTGTACAGCATAAGCATTAGCTACTCCTGAATAATTAGCAGAAGCAGTTGACTTGACTTTTAAATTTGGCAAATAGGTGCTACCAGTTAAGTCTGACAATGCACTAGCTGATGAACCACTTCCATTAATTGTAGACTCGGCTGAGGCTTGCATTTCACCGCCATCAAAAGTAGAGCTATAATTGGTACAATAAGAAGAACATTCGGCAGTTGTAGTATCAACAAGTGTTAGATAGCCAGTCATTAAGTTTGCTTGTACTGAAAAGCTCATTACACACGTTGCGGCTATAGTGAACAACCCTTTATAAGATAACAACTTTATTTTATTCGTTTTTAGCATTACATTATTCCATTATTGAATACAAAAACGGGATCATTGCACATTTTACACCAAGTAACTTAACCCCTTTAATTACAGTAACTTAATTAAGTTTTAATTGTCTTTTTATAAAATTCAATATTCCGTGTAAAATTTATTGACAAAAAAACTCTTCAGTATTATCCGCACACACTATCAGAATAAATGCGACAGCATTAGGCGAGAATAGTACAACAGAAATTTTTGTTGCTAGTCCAAAAGAGTTAACACAAAAAGATGTAATCAAAATTAACTTGCCAACAATTAGATCTAAAAATCTAGCTATTGTAGACCCTAACGAACAGTGGTTTATCATTCAAAACGCTGAATCAAATATATTGATGATGCCACAGAAAGATTTTATGCAAATTAATTTACTAAGTTTACCTATAATCAATACAACTGGGTTTACTTGGTTGGATGGTGTGAAAACAGAACAAACTATTTTTAAGAAAACGGGGAAGTATAGGATTTATTTTGCTGATAATTTAGAAACAGAAACTGAAAACACCTTCAATTTTTCTGCTTGTATTACAGTAAAATAACCTTTCATAATTGAGCAGGGAATTTGGTTCCCTGCTTGGCATCGCGGTGGCGACTACGCCCAAAGGAAAATAATTAGGGTCAGATACACTTTATACTTAATGCGTACCCGACCGATTTATTCTAATTCTGCTCTCCCCTATCTGCTCTGCCCCTATTTATTACTTTTTATCTATCACTTCCCCCTTTTACCGACGCAACAAGCTGTATTGCCTTACTATAACTTATTGTTTAGTATACTGTAAAAAGCACTAAGGGATAACAAATGCCAAGTTCAAAGCTAAACATTCGCACTATGCGCCAAGATGAAGTTGCTATTGCCCTTGAGTGGGCAAAACAAGAAGGCTGGAACCCTGGTATCAATGACGCTGAACTATTTTACCAAGCAGATCCTAACGGCTTTTTTGCTGGAGAAGTTGAGGGTAAGCTAGTAGCTGTGGGCAGTGCGGTTGTGTATGACAACAGCTTTGCTTTTTGTGGCCTCTATATTGTTGCCCCTGAACATCGTGGCAAAGGTTATGGACTTGAGCTTACCAAGCATCGGCTTAACTATTGTGCAAACCGTAATATAGGCATTGATGGCGTATTAGAGAACGTTGAAATATATCAGCGTATTGGTTATTTACCCTTTTATCAAAATAAGCGCTATCAGTTTACTGCCTCTGCTACAGTCTACGACTCAACAAGTATTAGCAGCATAACTGCTGATGATATGCCTCAGCTCCTCACTTATGACAGACAATGTTTTCCTGCTCCAAGAGATAACTTTATTAAGGCTTGGGTAACTCAAGCGAACGGCAAGTCAGTATTATTTAAATCTAACGGTAAAATTCAAGGTTTTGCTGTCAGGCGTCAATGTAGTGAAGGCTACAAAATAGGCCCTTTATTTGCGGATAATATTGATATAGCCAAGCAATTACTAACTGCTCTACAAAATGATATTTCTGGGGAGAGTGTCTTGCTAGATGTACCTGAAAACAATAATGATGCTGTTAACCTTGCCGAATCGATCGGTATGACTGTTATCTTTGCCACTGCAAGAATGTACCAAAAAGGCCTACCTGATATTTGTAATGAAAAAATCTTTGGTATCACTACCTTTGAGTTAGGATAATTTCCTCTGACGGAAGCTATCCGACATTGAAACTGTTTAAAGATTGATCTAGTAGGCATTTTTACCACTGAGCAATCCTAATTCAGTCTTGAAATAATGAGTAAATAATTAGAGGCAGTTACACTTTATTCTCACTGTGTACACGACCGATTTATTCTAATTATAAATCGGCACTGACCCCATTTAATGACATTCCTGTTATAAATCTCTTGAAGAGTATTTATAAGCTGACTTATCATCAGGCCAACCGCTTAACGGGAAAGGGTATCTATCTGAGTTTACCGTTAAAAAATCATTAATTTGGTAAATATAGTTATTTAAACTTTGACCAAATAGTTTTAAAGCTGCATTGGGGTTACCTGTTATTAATAACGAGAAAAATTGAAATACTGCAATTAAGGTAACCATAAAACGGGCGAAACCACCGATAAAACCGAAAAGTATCATAAAGAGTCCTCGAATCCATACGCTGGTACTTTTCCAATTTTTTGTTTCTGTAGAATTAATATCTCGCATTATATACCTCTGATTAACTTCATTTTTTTGTGACTAGTTACTTATAAGCAAAAACAAAACCAACTATTTAACTCTATGTTTTTTATGAAGTTAAACTTTATTGCTTTTAACCTTTTTGTTAAAATAACTAATTGTCGGTCTATTTGACTAATTAACGTTTTTTATTAAGTCGTTGATTTTTAGGTTCATACGTAAACGTATAGGGATCACCGCTCCCCTTCTCAATCCCCAGATCGCACACTATTTATCTTTCATGTGATTAATTGAACGGCTTGGCGTTTATTTCTCTGTTTGTCGTCGCGATGGCGACCACACCTAAAGGGGCGAACTCCAATATTTTACTCTGTTTGATGCATCCAACTTTAGCTTGAGTTTAATTCCCTGCTTGACGTCGCGGTGGCGACCACACCCAATGGGCGAACTCCAATGTTTTACTCTGTTTGATACATCCAACTTTAGCTTGAGTTTAATTCCCTGTTTGACGTCGCGGTGGCGACTGCACCCAAAGGGGCGTTACACGCCAAAAGCCCCTTTGGAATCCCCGTGGCGCCCGCTCAGCTAAAACTGAAAGTTAAATTTTTTGCCGTTATCGATTCCTGACGAATGCTCGTCCCTGCGCGACGTCAGTTCCGGCCATCCATGGCCGTCATCGATTAACTGCTGATCAAAATTAAACTTTCAACGCTGAGATGGGATTGGAAGATTTTGGATGCTCTGCTTCATCAAACTAATAGTAGAGCTTTTGATTAGTTAAAATACAAGCTCAGCAAGCGCTAAGTCTGCTTGTTCAAACGCCGGAGTGAAGCACAATATTCACGTATTGCCATCATGGATGATGGCAAAAGCAATGTGGCACATGGATGTGCCTTCATTGCTGTTACGTCGAAGATATTGTACTGAATGTAGGATTACGTTTGATGCAGCAGCGCCGGGGGTTTCCAAAGGGGTCTCGGCGTTTAGCCCCCTTTGGGTGTCGTCGCCACCGCGACAAGTCATTTAAAGTGTACCTGACCCCTTTATTGCTGTCTCGGGTCGAGGTCTACCTTTGCTCGTTGGTGATTGAATTGCTGAGGTGGGATTTGGAATGTTTGGTAATCACCCACGATAATAATGAGCATAAAATTTTTAACTCGTTAGAAATGACACAAGATCAACAAGCGCCCTGTCTGCTTCTTCAAACGCCGAAGTGAGGCACAATATTCACGTATTGCCATCATGGATGATGGCAAAAGCAATGTGGCACATGGATGTGTCTTCATTGCTGTTACGTCGAAGATATTATGCTGAAAGTAGAATTACGTTTGATGTAGCAGCGCCATGGGGTTCCAAGGGGCTTTTGGCGTGTAACGCCCCTTGGGTGCCGTCGCCACCGCGACAAATCATTTAAACTAACTAATAACAGCTTTTTTACTTTCCCTCGTAGTTCCCAAAAACTCTTTATAACTAGCTTTGGAAAGCTTTAACCAATTAGGCTGGCTAAGGCTTTTAATAAACCAATCTATAAATTTTTGCGAGTAGCGAGGTCTGCCATCTATATCATAGTGTAAGTCAGACTTCTTACTCACTTTCACTTTATACTTATGCAGTACAGCCTGAAACGCGCCAGTTTTAATATTAACAATATTTTGATTTTCGTTAATTAAAATTATAGCTTCCTTGGTGTGATAAGGATGGGATATATCTAAATCTACAGTTTTATGAATAATAACTGCTTTATCTCCTTCCTCTCCAACTGTCAGTGACACATCACTTTTATCTTTCCGTTTAACTAATGCGAGCCTGTAATCAATGGGAATTGAAAACTCATTAGAATCACATTCTTTTGATGATGCAGTGAAAGATTTAATAAACCTATCAACAACCTCCGCAGTAAGCTCTCCGTATTGTTTTTGAATAACAGCTATTTCAGTTTCCGGACCATCAATCACCAAACTCAACATACCTACACTTTGTCCAGAAAGAGGAGCATTCCCCATTTCATTTCGATAGCGTGTTTGATAATTTATCACTGTCGCTTGAAATAACCGCGACAACTGGGGCTGAAGTTCAGGGATAAGAAGATGAATAGCTTGATCGCGAAGTTCTATTAGCTTCTCTATATTCTTTCTAACAGGATCATTTTCTTGTAACCGCTTCTTTAGAGCATCATTTAAAGAAATACTTCTGTCTTCACTATAAAAAATAGCTGAATAACCATTACTGATAAGTAACTCAGCCTTTAACAGTAACTCCCATGCATTAACCATCATAATGGTAAAGGCTTCAACTCGATTCTTCAGGCTTGGTCGGTTATATACCTCTAAAGCCAAAATAAAACCGTCAAGGCTTCTCTCTATGAGTTTATCGTGTAGCCTTTTTTCTGGGGTGATTAACTTAGGTTTTACTGATTGCCTTAACATATCTATAAATTGTTCATTTGATAACTCAAGTACACCTTCTGCTATATATTTATTTCTTCCCGTATCTTTAAATATGCATTTACCAATCAACTTTTCATTAAAGTATTTACTTATAGTATTCTTAGGATAACTAGTTCGCTCAGAAACCATGTCTGTTGAAAAAGTTAATCTATTCGTTTCAAACTCTCTTAAAACGTCTGCTAACTCAATTTGATTGTTAACCCTGACCATTCCATTGCCCTCATTCACTCTACTGTTTAGATATAACAAACATAACCTTTAGAAAACAAAAAAGCGAGCCTAAGCTCGCTTTTTATTATTCTATATCAACCAGTTACTAGTCCATATAACTTTCAATTGGAGGACAACTACAAACCAAATTACGATCCCCGTATACATCATCAATACGGTTAACCGTTGGCCAGAATTTGTTAGCTGCTGCTGCCGGTACTGGGAATACTGCTTCTTGAATTGTGTAACCACGATCCCAAGTATCAGTAATATCAGCAAGCGTATGTGGAGCATTCTGTAATGGGTTATCGTTTAATGCCCATTCACCTGACTCAACTTTACGTACTTCATCACGAATACAGGTCATTGCTTCGATGAAACGGTCAAGCTCAACTTTAGACTCTGATTCCGTTGGTTCAATCATGAACGTGCCCGCTACAGGGAACGACATAGTAGGTGCATGGAAACCGTAATCAATTAAACGTTTTGCGATATCAACTTCAGTAATACCTGAGGTTACTTTAAGTGGACGTAAATCGATAATACATTCGTGCGCAACACGACCATTTTTACCTGTGTATAACAACGGGTAGCTTTGGCTTAGTTTAGTTGCCATGTAGTTAGCGTTAGTGATTGCATACTTACTTGCATCAGTAACACCTTTTTTACCTAAAAGAGCAACGTAAAGGTAAGAGATACATAAAATACCGGCACTACCGTATGGAGCTGCTGATACTGCGCCATTACCTTTAGTTTCTTCACCAACGTTAATTAACGCATGGTCTGGTAAAAATGGTGCTAAATGTGCTTTAACGCCGATAGGCCCCATACCTGGACCGCCACCACCGTGTGGAATAGCGAAAGTTTTGTGCAAGTTAAGGTGAGAAACATCTGCGCCGATATGGCCAGGTGATGTTAAACCTACTTGCGCATTCATGTTCGCGCCATCAAGGTAAACTTGACCACCGTTGTTATGAATGATGTTACAAATTTCTGCAATTGTTGTTTCATATACACCGTGCGTAGACGGGTAAGTGATCATGATACAAGCAAGGTTGTCTGCTAACTCTTCAGCTTTCGCTGTTAAGTCGGCCATGTCAACGTTACCTTCTTTGTCACAATCTACTACAACAACTTTAAAACCAACCATTTGCGCTGTTGCTGGGTTAGTACCATGTGCTGAAGATGGGATTAAACAAATGTTACGATGTGAATCACCACGGCTTTCGTGATACTTGTTAATTGCGATTAAACCTGCGTACTCACCTTGAGCACCAGAGTTAGGCTGCATAGACATTTTGTCGTAACCCGTTAATTCTACTAACCAGTCGGCTAGTTCATCAATCATTTTCTTGTAACCAAGTGCTTGATCAACAGGCGCGAATGGATGCATGTTTGCAAATTCAGGCCATGATACTGGGATCATCTGCGCGGTTGCATTTAACTTCATGGTACAAGAGCCAAGAGAAATCATTGAATGGTTCAATGCTAAATCTTTGTTCTCAAGTTTTTTGATATAACGAAGCATTTCTGTTTCGCTGTGGTACGAGTTAAATACTGGGTGAGTTAATATTGCTGACTCACGTACTAAAGACGCTGGAATTGAAGAATGATCTAATGCAATCACAACATCATCTAAATCACTAACAACCAGACCGTGACCTTCACCTAATAAGATATCGAAAAGTTGTGCTACGTTGTCACGGGTAGTGGTTTCATCTAACGAGATAGAGATTTGACCAGCAACATCAGTGCGGAAGTTAACACCAGCAGTTAATGCACGTGCTACCACTTCATCTTTGTTAGCTAACTTGAATGTAAGTGTATCGAAGTAGTTAGCATGCTTAGCAATTAAGCCTTTGCTTGCTGTACCTAAACATAAAATGTCAGTTAAACGATGAATACGGTTAGCAATAGTTTTTAAACCTTGAGGACCGTGGTACACCGCGTAGAACGCTGCCATGTTGGCTAGTAATACTTGCGCTGTACAAATGTTTGAGTTGGCTTTTTCACGACGTATATGTTGCTCACGTGTTTGCATAGCCATACGTAGTGCGTTGTTATCACGTGTATCTTTTGAAACACCGATAATACGACCTGGTAATGAGCGTTTGTACTTTTCAGATGTGGTGAAGAATGCCGCGTGTGGACCGCCGTATCCCATTGGTACACCAAAACGTTGTGTTGAACCAATAACTGCATCTGCGCCTAATTCACCCGGAGACTTTAATAATACTAAGCTCATGATGTCAGCAGCAACCGCAACGATAGCTTTTTTCTCATGAAGTTTAGCAATTAAGTCGCTGATATCAGTGACTTCACCGCTTGCACCAGGGTATTGGATAAGGGCGCCGAAAACATCGTGATCTGCTGCCTCTGCCGCAGGAGCAACGATAATGTCAAAATTAAACATTTGTGCACGTTGCTTAACAACGTCAATTGTTTGTGGGAAAACATCATCTGAGATAAAGAATAAGTTTGATTTTTTGTTTTTAGAAACACGTTTGGCTAATGCCATGGCTTCTGCTGCAGCTGTAGATTCATCTAATAATGACGCTGAAGCTAGCTCTAGACCAGTAAGGTCGATACACATTTGTTGGAAGTTTAATAATGACTCTAAACGACCTTGGGCAATTTCTGGTTGATACGGCGTATACGCTGTATACCAACCTGGATTTTCTAACACGTTACGTAAAATAACGTTTGGCGTTAAGGTACCGTAGTAACCTAAACCAATGTAAGTATCGTTCACTTTATTTAAGCTGGCAACGGCTTTTAAATCAGCTAATGCTTGAACTTCTGTTTTACTTTCTTCGATGTTTGGCAAATCAGCAAGGCGAATATCACTCGGCACGATTTCATCAATTAAGGCATCAACCGACTCTGCACCTATGTCATTTAACATAGCTTGAGTTTGTGATTCATTAGGGCCAATGTGGCGACGGATGAAGTCTTGCGTTTGCTCTAACTCAGTTAATGAGTTAACAATTACTTTTGAAGTCATAACAGTTTCACTTAAATAAAATTTACTAAATACAAAATAAAAGAAAGCCTCATGTTCTTAATAGAAGAAAGAGGCTTAATATTAGATAACTATTTTAGCTATGCTAATCAATGTTTAGGCAGTTTTGTCTAACACTGAACAGTAAAGCTAAATAATCATTTTCATAAACAGTCGGCTTTTAGGCAAGGCGCTGAAGTTATGAGTTTACTGAGCTTAGTACACTAAGCGATGGAAACGAATAACAAAGGCAACGCAGCATAAATGCTGAATGTGACTGAAAATTAGTCTTCGTCGATAGAAGAAGCGTAACCTGCAGCATCAAGTAAGTTTTCTAACTCACTTGCATCGTCAAGTTTCACTTTAAATAACCAACCGCCACCAAAAGCATCTGAGTTAACTAACTCTGGTGTATCTTCAAGTTCTTCGTTGATTTCAACCACAGTACCTGAAACAGGTGCGTAGATATCTGAAGCCGCTTTTACAGATTCTGCAACAGCTACATCATCGCCAACACTTACTGAATCATCAACATCTGGTAATTCAACAAATACCATGTCACCTAAAAGGCCTTGTGCATGTTCAGTAATACCGATAGTTGCAGTACCGTCACTTTCAAGGCGAACCCACTCGTGAGATGTTGCATATTTTAATTCTGAAGGAATGTTGCTCATTTTTATTTTTCCTATTCTTACTTTATTAGTAAGTTGATTAGTTAATTGATCAATTACTTGATTAGATCAATAGATTAAATTTCTGTAATTTATATAGCACAAAAGCCGCTAGATAATAATATAAATTCTAAATAATTGGAATTACAACAAAGCCGTCGAGTTGTGAGCCCTTGAACTTAACTAATATAAGTTTGCTAAGTAATAGGACGAATGACGATGCCGCTTTAATTCCAAGTATGACGAATTAGAATACTTTTTTGCCGTTACGTACAAAGCTAGGCTTAGTTACAGTAACTTTAACTAATTTCTTACGCATTTCAACTTCTACTACATCACCCACTTTTACGCTACGTGGTACACGTGCTAAAGCAACACTGTGACCTAATGTTGGTGAGAAAGTACCAGAAGTGATTTCACCATTACCAAATTCAGTAACAACCACTTGATGTGAACGAAGTACGCCTTTCTCTTCCAATACTAGACCAACTAATTTAGGTTGGTCGCCAGCAGCTTTTTGGGCAGTTAATACATCACGGCCGATAAAATCACGGTCTGTAGGTTCCCAACTAATGGTCCATGCCATGTTAGCCGCGATTGGCGAAACTGTTTCGTCCATATCTAAACCATAAAGGTTCATGCCGGCTTCTAAACGTAAAGTATCACGAGCACCTAAACCACATGGCGCTACGCCTGCGTCTAGTAATTTTTGCCAGAAATCTTCTGCCGCAGTTTCTGGAACGATAATTTCGTAGCCATTTTCACCGGTGTAACCGGTAGTTGCGATAAATAAATCGCCAATTTGTACACCAAAGAAGGGCTTCATGCCTTCAACAGCAGCACGCTCTTCAGCAGAAAGTAAAGTGCCAACTTTAGCGATAGCTTCTGGGCCTTGTACGGCAATCATGCCATACTCAGGACGCTCAGTAATGGTAATATCAAAACCAGCAGCTTGCTTAGTCATCCAAGCAAGATCTTTTTCACGTGTTGCAGAGTTAACGACTAAACGGTAGTTAGTGTCTGAGAAAAAGTAGATGATCAAATCATCAATCACGCCGCCTGCTTCGTTTAACATACCTGTGTATAACGCTTTACCTGGTACGGTTAATTTAGCAACGTCATTAATCACTAAACGACGTAAAAACACTTTGGCGTCAGTACCTTGCACATCAACAATAGTCATATGTGATACATCAAACATACCCGCATCAGTTCTTACTGCATGGTGCTCTTCAATTTGAGAGCCATAGTTAATTGGCATTTCCCAGCCATAAAAATCAACCATTTTTGCGCCTGAAGCTAAGTGCTTGGCATGTAATACTGTTTTATTCGTCATGTGTGTACCTAAGAGTTATCAAAAGGAATTATCAAAGTTGGCTAATTATAACCGTCACGTACCGTTGATTCAACAACAAAACTTACAATTTAAAAATATAAACCCGTGTTCCATGGAATAACAGAATTATATTTGCAAAGTTACATTTTTTTGAAATTATTCACATCAATATCTTGATGATTGAGGTACAGAACAAATAAAAGCCAATAAGATTTTTGGCTTTTATTTTGTTCGTAGAGAGACTTGTTGGTAATGCTCGTTAAAAAGCAGCAGTTATGACTAGTTCATAAGCTGCATTACAGCTTATCTTTTTGATAGGCAAGTTCAGGTAGATCTGCCTTGGCGCCTAGCGCTTGTGCAATTAAACGATTTTTAGCTGGGCCGAAATTATTAAGAATATTCATGCCGACACCGCGCAGTAATTGAATCGGTGCTGATTGCGGCGTGAAAGCTTGCTTAATACCAGCCATGGCAGCGATCATTTCAGTGGCCTCACTTTTACGCCAGCGTGAAAAGGCTTTAAGCTCGGTTGTATTCACTAACTCGGTAGTTATTTCTTCATGTTTATCGAGTTTAGCCGTTAAGGTTTGTGCTAATGCGGCAGCATCAAGTAAACCTAAGTTAACGCCCTGCCCCGCTAACGGGTGAATAGTGTGAGCAGCATCGCCAATAAGTACGACACGCTCTTTTACAAAATCTTGTGCTAAGCGCATAGTTAGTGGGTAAGTAAAACATTCACTTTTGAGTTCAATATCACCTAACTTACCGTCACTGGCTGCAGTTAACTCTTTGGCGAATTCAATTGGGCCAAGGGCTGTTAAGCGCTGGGCATCATCAGGAGAGGTTGAATAAACAATAGAACATAAGTCACTCGCTGAATCTTCGCCGTTGGCTTGCTTAAGAGGTAAAAAAGCCAGTGGCCCTGTAGGCAAAAACACCTGCCAAGCAGTATTTTTATGGCCTTGTGGGCAAGCAACGGTAGCAACAATAGCGTGGTGGTCGTAATCTTTAAAGATCATCGCCATATCCATTTGTTGACGTACCCAAGAATTAGCGCCATCGGCGCCAACTACCAGTTTAGCGATAATAGGTTGTGCTGGAGCGCTGTTCGAGAAGCTTTGAGAAGAGGCATCATGTGCAAAAGTAGCAAACACTTCACTATCACCATGACTAATGCTGGCGAGTTTATTGTCAGTGAAAAAGTGAATACCTTCATCAAGCTGCGCTTCTTGCCATAATGCATGGCGAATCACTTTGTTTTCAATGATCCAACCTAAGTTATTTTCAGGCGGGAAACTGTTACTATCTTTTGCAGAGAAATCTAGTTTACCCACACCGGCTTTATCCCAAACATGCATATGTTGATAATCTTGCGCCCGGCTATTTTCAATAGCAGACCAAATGCCTAAGTTGGCAAAGATGTTTTTGCTGGCAACA
Source organism: Colwellia psychrerythraea (assembly GCF_000764185.1). GTDB lineage: Bacteria > Pseudomonadota > Gammaproteobacteria > Enterobacterales > Alteromonadaceae > Colwellia > Colwellia psychrerythraea_B. The sequence continues at coordinate 163,883 of NZ_JQEC01000039.1, read as the reverse complement.
TTAATAGCGCTAACCCGAACGTCAATATTTTGATCAAGCTCAGTTACCACTGAGGTATCTACCAGAGCAATTTTTAATTGGCTTGATTTACGTAACGCTAGTGCCAGTGTTAAGCCCACCATGCCAGCACCGACAATTAACACATCAAATTTTTGCATGTTTTTCTCTTGTTAAATTCTTATAAGACACTATCGATTTCCGCGCTACTAATAGCCCATAGTTTTCTTAACTAAAGCACTCTTAAGTGGCGAAATAATATTAAGTGCCTGTAAACCGATATTACGGCCTACGACCAGTGGCGGTAGATCATTAGCAAATAAGGTCACTAGTGAGTCAGTTAACTGAATAACTTCACGTTGATCTTTTGCCCTGTTTACTTGGTAATTATGCAATAAGGCAAAGTTACCGATATCTTTGTTTGTCACTAGTGCTTTAGCCACTAACTCAGTCATCACCTGAACATCGCGCAAACCTAGGTTAAAGCCTTGGCCAGCAATAGGGTGAATAGTGTGTGAAGCATTACCAATAAGTGCCATGCGATGATAGGTTTGCTGTTGAGCTTGCAGTAATACTAACGGGTAAGTATCACGTGTCCCTACATGAGTTATTGCGCCAAGATAACTGCCAAATGCACGTTCTAACTCGATTTTAAAAGCATCATCATCGAGTTTTTGAATTTCTTGGGCTTGCTCTGGTGTCATTGTCCACACCAGTGAACATCGTGACTTTCCATCCGTTGATGAGCTCGAGTTTACTGAGTTCAGCGGTAACATGGCAATAGGGCCAAATTCGGTAAAACGTTCAAAGGCTTTATTATAATGAGCTTTGCTGGTGGTAACATTGGCAATTAAAGCCACCTGTTGATAATCATCACAACTGACCGCTATTTTAGCTAGTTTTCTCACCGGTGATTGCACACCATCACAGCCGAGTAGCAGTTGTGCAGATAATACTTTACCTGAATTTAGCGTTACACTGACTTGCTGTTTATCTTGATTAGCTTTTTCTTCAATTGCTTTGTCTTGTGACTGACAACCTTCTTGCTGACTATCTTGCCAAGTAATATCAGCTATTGAGTCTGGGCTAAACCAGTGGATGTTTTTTGCAGAACTGCTGTTTGAATTGTGATTGCTTTTAGTATTTTGAGCTAAGGCTTTTAATTGCGCTTTGCCAATAAGTGCCATATCGATGACATAACCTAGCGCATTAACGCCATATTCTTTGGCTGTTAATCTCGCTTTAGCAAAGTGACCGCGATCAGAAATATCAATATCTGTAATTGCGCAGGTTTCATCTTTTAAGTATTGCCAAGCGCCAAGTTTTGCCAAGTATTTAGCACTACCGTGAGATAGCGCTAAAACGCGGGCATCAAATAAAGCATTGTCATTTGCTGGACTGTTTTCTTTAAAAGCTAACGTTTCAATTATGGCAATGGATAATAAGCTACCATCGGCTTTAGTTAACTTACTTAAGCTTAACGCCATTAAGCTACCCGATAAACCACCACCTGAGATAATAACATCAAAATGTTGACTCGTATTTTGCTTAAAGTTTTGCTTAAAATTTTCCATTACGCTCATTTTAGCTTTTTATGTTTATTTAACTTGTGCTGAGTTTACTTAACTGCGCTTAGACTTTTCTTGATTTAGCTATCATTAAGTTATGCTTTTTGCATTTTCTGCCATCAAGCCTTCAATATCTGCAATGGTTTGAGGTGAGTTAACGGTAAAGTTCTCAAAACCCGTTTCAGTTACCGCAATATTATCTTCAATGCGGACTCCAATACCACGCCACTTTTCTTCAACAGTTAAATCGGTTAGCGGAATATAAATACCTGGCTCAATAGTCATCACCATGCCCTCTTCAAAAGCACGAAGCTGTTCTCTATCGCTGCTGATATGATAATCACCAACATCATGTACATCTAAACCTAACCAATGACCTAGACCATGAATAAAGTATTCTTTCACTTTTTTATCACTAATAAGTTCAGTTAGATCACCAGTCAAAATACCTAAATCAACGAGACCTTTTGTTAAAAAGGCATTAGTTAGCACATTTAATTTGGCAAAAGACATACCAGGTTTAATGGCGTCAATAGCGAGATTTTTAGCATCGAGTACCAATTGATAAATAGCTTTTTGCGCTGCGGTAAATTGTCCATTAACTGGGAAGGTACGAGTAATATCAGCAGCATAACCCGCTAACTCTGCGCCAGCATCTATCAGCAAAAGTTCATTGTTATTTAAGACATCGCTATTAGCGGTATAATGAAGAATGTTGGCATTATCACCGCCAGCAACAATACTGGCGTAGGCAGGATGTCTAGCGCCATGTCGCGCGAATTCATGCAAAATTTCGGCTTCAATTTGATATTCAAATTTACCCACTTGGCACTTTTGCATGGCGCGTTGGTGGGCTAAGCCTGAAATATGATTAGCTTGGCGCATCAAGGCCAATTCATTTTCAGTTTTGATTAAACGTAACTCTGCGACCATAGGGTCAACATCGGTTAAATGTTGTGGCGTTTTCGCCCCTTGGCGAATATTTCTATTTACGTGTTTTAACCAAGAAAATATTTGCGCTGCAAAACCATGATCGCTAAAACCAAAATACACTTGGCTTTTACCTTCAAGGTAATCAGCTATTAAGCTTTCAATTTCAGCAATAGGGTAGCTTGCATCAACACCATAATCTTGTACCGCTTTTATTTGACCAATACGTCGGCCCTGCCAAATTTCATGTAAGGCATCTTTAGGCAATGAAAATAAAATAGACTCGGTTTGCCCCTGTTCACCTTTAAGCAATACTAATAATGCATCTGGCTCATTAAAACCGGTTAAGTAGAAAAAGTTTTTATTTTGACAAAACGCATATTCAGTATCATTACTTCGGGTAAGTTCACTGGCCGCAGGAAATAAAGCAACACTGTTGGTTGGCATTTTTGCCATTAATGCAGCACGATGTTTGCCAAAATCACTTAAGGGTAACTGGCTCAGAGGTGCTTTAGTTGAAGGTACTGTATTTGAAGAAACTGTGGTCATGTTGATTTACGCGCCTATATAGTGGAGTTAATTTTTTGCTAACCGTTATTTTCAGCTATAAAATTAGTGAAGTATTTTTTTATCTGAGCTAAGACTCTCACTATTTGGTGGTGTCGCTAGTTCACTAAAACACAACAATGCTGAAATCCGAACATATTCACTGATTTCAAAATACGCTTGTTCAGTATCTTCATCTTCTTCCATTTCATCAGATAAATTGGCAATTTCACCAAAGTCGGTAAGTACTTCTTTAACTTCGTCTGAAACTACAGGGCTGTCTTTTTGCTGTAAACCGTAACCTAAATTAAAACCTTGTACCCAAACACTTAAAGCGTGACCACGTTCGGCCATACTGTCATCATCATCGGGCAATAAAAGGTTAAAGCTATAGTTGTCATCTAATATGTTGGACCACAATTCACTGTACATTTGTTTGAACGCTTTTTTTACTGCTGGTGGAAAACCATCACCGTCATTAAATAAGTCACTTAGCATTACCATATAACCTTGGTCTTCAAATTCAAAACCTGCACAAACTAACCCTGTTAATACACCATGTAATTCACTGGCATGAAACTTTACATCTTCGCTAGTCAAAATGGCTTGCATAGAAGCAAAGTCCATCAAGTTATTGTTGGCATCGTTGTTTGAGTTTGCTTCAGTCATGATTTACTTTCTATGATTGCGGGGAGTTAAGTAAGTAATGGTATCATTGAGCAAAATAACAGAAAAGGAAAATAACAAAAAATGGCGATAAAGCACGCTATTTACTTGCATAGGGGGCTTAGCATCGTTATCATTGAAATAATAGGCTAAAAAAATAGCTATATTATTAATAATACTTGGAAATTTTGTAAATGGCGCAACGAACCGTAGAAATCAACATAGTTGATCGCAAGCTGAAAATCGCTTGTCCAATAGGGCAAGAAACCGCCTTATTATCTGCGGCGCAAGAGTTAAGTGACCGTTTAGAAAAAGCAGGGGCGAGCAAGGCAATCAGTACACCAGAGCAGACATTATTAATGACCGCGTTAAATTTGGCTAATGATTTATTAAAAACTCAGCAGCAACTAAAAATTGAACAGCAAGATAATCAAGAAAAAATTGCCTTATTGCAATCAACTATTGAACTAGCCCTATCACCTCTAAAGAAAAAAATTGCCTAGTCATTAATCGCTTAACCTTTTATCTCCCCCTCCCTTAACCTGTATTATCGTTAGCTTATCAGGTTTTTTTGTCCATTCCCTCATTATCTTGAAACTAGTATTTTAAGTGGAACTATGGAAATTTGAATTAAAAATATCTGAGATGATTAGGGGTTATTGATCTTTTTTTGAATTTTATACGTAAATGGTAATCTCGTATAATTCACTTCGTCAAAAAAACATAACGAGATTGCCATGCCCTGATTGAATTATTGCCTCAACGTGATTTTGTTATCGTTGACAAAGGTTATGATAACTAACCTGAACTCTGGATAATGAGTGTTTGATGTTTAAATGAAAACAACAACTTACGGTTGTTAAAAACAAAATTTACACGCTGAAGTAACGATATACTCTATCAATATTTCAATTTATGACTGCTAGCTAGATAATCACTTTATTTCCTATAACTGAAGATCTTGCTAACTAAATAACCAAATCTTTCTAAATGGTATATCCAAGGTTTAAGCAGATGACGCTTACACCGATCATTATTAACCTTCGAATGAATTAGCTACTGTATTATTGTTAATAGGTACTAAGCCCCTTTTTTTACCTAATCTATTCCATATTATAATGAGTAAAAAAACACTGATTACGGCTTGAATAATAACGGCATATACCGATAGGTACCAAAAATCTGCTAACGAATACCCCCCATTTTCAGTCATGTAAACAACAGGAAGTACAAAACTAACTAATCGTGTTGAAGTACTAAAAAATGCAGGCCACGTATTACCTATCGCTTGAAAAAAGCCTGAACAGGCAAAAATAAACCCTGTGGCTAAATAATTGAAACAAACAATTTGTAAAAAAATTGTACTTTGTTTGATAACTTCAGGTTCATTTGAAAAGTAACGTACTAATAAATAAGGCTGAAAGTAGCTTACTAAACTCACCATTAACATAAATATGATGGTTAGTAACACAGTCCAATAAAATGCACTTTTTACTCGTTTATATTTTTTAGCTCCATAATTCTGCCCAGCAACTGCTGGTAAAGTAAAGGCTAATGCCATTACAGGTAAAAAGAGTGCTTGAATTATTTTTGAACCTAAGCCAAAACCCGCCTGTGCATCAGGTCCAAATCCTTGAATTGCCCAGTAAGTCACCGTCATATAAACAAACATTAACAAAAATTCAGCACCTGCAGGAAAACCTATATTAACAATTCTTAGAATAATGGCTTTATCAGGTAACCATTGCTTGAGGTTCAAAGTGATATATTGCTGTTTTTTAGCGATATAAAACCATAAATATACAACAGCAACGACCACAGAAATAGAGCTTGCAAGCCCAGCTCCAGCAATGCCCATAGCAAAGCCAGTACCTATTCCAGTGATTAAAATGGGAGATAAAATAATATTTATAATTAACGAACTTGCTTGAGCTATCATCATAGGTTTCACTAGGCCACAACTACGAAGCGCGGCCCCAAACGTCACCATTAAAAACTGTAGTGCCATGCAAGGTAAAAACCAATAAAGATAACTAAGGCCTGCCTTAATGGTCTCAATATCAGGTGTGCTATTGACTAAATACCATTGGGAGAAAAAAACGCCAAAGGATAATACAATAAATGTAGCGACAACCGCACTCATAACTGCTTGATTAAAAATACGATTAGCAATTAATTGATTCTTTTCACCTACAGCATGAGCCATTGTAGTAGCAGTACCAATATTAAAAATTTGGCTTAGTGCGAAGATAAAAAACATGATGTTACCCGCTAAGCTTAAACCTGCAATCGCAGCTCCCCCTAACTCACCAACAAAGTATAAATCAGTTAAAACATATAACGTTTGAATACACATGCCAATAGTCATAGGCAGTGCCATGGTGACTAGGTGTTTTAATATTGACCCTTGAGTCAGATCCTTCATTACTTACATTCCTTTTTTAGGATTAATTTGATTGAGTTCCGCTAATCAAGTCATCACTAATCACAGTATTTATTTCTCTCAGTAAAATATCTTCTTGCTCTTGCATGAAAAAATGTTTTCCTGGAATCGCTTTTAATTGAAAGTTATCGCTTAATAACGATTGCCAATTTAACATTTGTTCATAGGTCGCCGACTTATCCCGAGTGCCATAAAATAACGTTGTCCCGACAGTTAATTTCTGGCTTTGATATTGATTATCTTCATATAGATAGGTTTCACCTAAACAAAAGTCTGCTTTTAACGTTGGTAATAATAATTGTTGTAACTCTTTGTCGACTAGCATTGCACTTGGCATGCTGCCTATAGCATTAACAGCCAGTATAAAATCTTTATCCGATAATAAATGGTACGGATTAGCACGATTCAATAACAAAGGCGGCTTTCGTGCTGCAATGAATAGATGCCGCAAGTTACCATGCCCTTTTAGCTCTAATTGGCGGGCAAGTTCAAATGCCACCAGCGCCCCATTACTATGACCATAAAAGTAAAATGGTTTATCCGTGAATGGCCCTATATGATCAAGTATTTCTGACACCAATTGTGTTAAGTTAGCAATAGGATTTTCCAGTAAACGCTCTCTCCTCCCCGGTGTTTGTAGGGCAACTACATCAATAGAGTCAGGCAAATATTTTTGCCAACTCGCAAATAGCTGAGCGTCTCCCCCAGCAAAAGGAAAACAAAATAAACGTGCTAGGCTGTTCTTTTTGGAGTTATGATTTATAAACCAAGGAGCGAGTGATGGTTCAGTTAATGTCATTATTTTTCTCCTTACCGTTTATATACCTTGGTCTGTAACCACGTTTACTCATATACCATTTAAATGGATGAAAAATCCCTTTATGGATTTGAAAAGAAGAGGGAAATAAATATGGCTTAACCACCCCTACAGTTTCTGGTGCATCCCCTTTTCGATAATAAAACGTTGAAAATAATTTATCCCAAATACTCAGATCTGAGCCAAAGTTACCTGCTTGTGTTAACGAAGTACTGTGATGAAAACGATGCAGTTCAGGCGTAGCAATTACATGATTTAAAAAACCAAGTTGTACAGAAACATTAGCATGGATAAAATACCCCTGTAATATGGTAAATAAGCCAGCAATAAACATTCCTTCCCCAGAAATTCCACACAGCAATAATACCGATTGAGTAACAACAGCACTAAGCAGAACTTCAAACACATGCACCACGCTATTATTAGTTAAACTAACGGTGTTAGGTACATGATGAATACCGTGGATAGCCCATAGCCATAAATGCCTATGCTCTAATCGGTGAAGCCAATAACCAATGAAAGAACTTAATAGAATACCCAAACCAGCATTTTGCCAAAGTGACAGGTTGTTTTCATCAACTGCCAATGACAGAGCAATTAACCTAACAATACCTTCACTCAATGCACCATAGATAATAACCAAAACAAAACAAATACTGTCTCTACTCCATTCTTTTTTGGTTTGCAGCCATGATTTATTAAAAGGGATAATTCGTTCCATAACGATAAAGTAAGCCATTACCACAAATACGGTGATAAAAGAACTCAAGCCCAAATCAGCGCCAGTTATTAAACTGCTATAACCTATCCAACCAACAATGAAGGCAATAACTGGATAACATAATTTCGAAAAGACAAGGTATAAGTTAAATTTGGAAGTTAAATAATTTGTTGTATAGCTAAGCATATTTATTGTCGCTTTCTAATATGTTTTTTGGTAAATTTTCAGTTTCTAGCTCTGGTATCAACACTTTAAATTTTTTACCGTCATCAATACATAAATGCTGAGCAATATGACGACCACTCGAGGCAGAACGTGTCACACCACCATGAGCACTCCATTGCCCTGTATAATAAAGGTTAGCTAAATTTGGTAAGGTTGGGCCATGTTTATCTTGGTATTTTTCAAGTTCTTCAGTGACAGGCATAAAGGGCTCCCAAGCAAAAATGGTCCCTTGGTAATTCTCGGTGTAACGCTCTGATGTTAATGGTGAAGATACATCTATGTACTCTACTTTTTCTTCAATTTTGTCAAAATGCTGCGCTAAGAACTTAACTACATGCTGGCCTATTTCTTTTTTGGTTGTTTTATATTCAACACTGCGACGACGACGGGTATGGCGATTACGTGTTTTATTTTTACCTTGAGTATTAATGGATTCTGGGTTCAGGTTATTCCACGGTTCATAATCGGACAAATAAGTAATATATAAGACAGATTTACCTTCAGGTGCTTGGTTAGGATAAAGTTTATTTCTTACCTGTACATGTATACCGTTATGGAGCATACCGGGGAAGTTACTTTTCACATTATCAGGAAGTAAGAAGGTATTGTAAGCAGGGTGATCACTATAATCATGATCTACGGCAATAAAAATAGTCACACAGCCAGGAAAAATCATGCCATCAGCTTTATGCTTCATTTCATCATACATACGTTCGAGTATTGGATGTGGATAACGGTCTTTCAATAACATTTTTGTCATGCTGTAACTATCTGATGCGGCAATAACATGGTCGGCAAAATGCTCTGTACCATCAGATAAACGGATCCCTACAGCGACATCGTTTTCAACTAAAATCTCCTCAACTTTACTCTGATAACGAATTTCTCCGCCCAATGAAGTGACTTTATCCGCGAGTTTAAACGATAAACCTAACGATCCTATTTCTGGTACACCTGAATTACGTTCAGCTGCACAAGCAAGGTTAAAAGCAAAGGGCATTAAAGAGAAATGATCGTGCCTGTCGTAAAAAATCCAGTTCATGGCTTCTGCGATCTGAGGGTTCTTAAATTTTGATGAAAACGTCTCCATCGTCAAAGCTAAGGTTTTCATAAATGTGCGCATATACGGCAAAAAATGCCACATCATTTTAGCTTTGTCCCAACGAGTCATCAGCCCCTGACTTTTCAAAAAGGGGTAATGCTTCATGCATCCTCTGAGTTTTCTAACATAATCACAAAACTCCTTAATTAAGGGTTCATCTTCAGGAGATAATGCAATTAAAGAGGCCTCTAACTTATCGGGTTCAACATGAAACTCAATTTTATTACCTTGGGTATCTATAACTGTATTAAAAACATCGGCGTGATTAATTGCCACACCTTTCAAACAGCCTAACTCATCCCAAATAGTCGCCATTTCATTGTTAGTACCTGAGCCATTTAACCAGCTAATGCACCAATCAAAGGTAAAGTCTTTACGATACCATGCTGTACAGCAACCACCGGGCGTTTCGTGTAATTCAAAAATAGTACTTTGATAACCATTCATTTGTGCATATGCAGCTGTCGCCATACCTGACATTCCTGCGCCAATAACAATGATAGATTTTTGTTGTTCTGACATCACTCACTCTTCTTTAAATTTTTTAAGATGAAGCTATTAGTTAGTTAACACTTAATTAATGAATAGTTAGTATTTAGCTAATAGCTTCAGAAGTATTATAGAAAGTTCAAAAATACCGTGGGGAAGTTATGCCATAGCTACCGCAATATCGGTGAACATAACATTCAACTCTACACACCAGTTATCTACTCTTTCTTCTGTCAGTTCGGGTTGATTATCATCATCAAGCGCTAAGCCCAAAAATTCTGTTTTATTTTCATTAAGCGCTAAAGATGCAACAAAGTTGTAATTTTTATTTGGGCAATAACCAATAGCTACCGCACCGCGTTCAACTACTTTATCGTGTAAAATACCAATGCCATCTTGAAACCATTCGTCATAGCCAACTTGATCTCCTTGACCAAAAACAGCTACAATTTTCCCTTCCATATCTACTTTATCGAGTTGCTCCCAAAACGCTTGCCAATCATCTTGCAAGCCACCGTATTCCCAAGTAGAAATGCCAAGAATTAAGAACTCATATCGACTAAAGTCCTCAACACTGGCATCTGAAATGTCATGTAACTCAACCTCATGCATGGATAATTTTTGTTGAATTAACTCGGCTGCTGCTTCTGTATTTCCAGTAGTGCTGCCATAAAAAAGACCAATTTTCATACTCATTATTTTTCCTTAAATTTGTAAGTTAAAAACGAAGCTTATGCTCAGGCTTAAGCCACATCGCCTTGTTTAATTTGAAATGATTTACCTTGAAAGCCTACTCTTTCACCTATCCAGGCATCAAAAGACTTATCATCGTCACGACAGATAAAATGTAAAACATGTCGGCCTGTTGCCGCTGCACGAATTAACCCTCCTGTTGTCACCCAATGGCCTGCCATATAAAAGTTTCTTAGGCCGGGTAAGCCTGTGGTGCCCATCGCATTAATTTCATCTTCTAAACTTTCACCACTCTCTAAGAATGGCTGCCAAGCTAATACAGTTCCTTTGCTATTACCCGTGTACCTAATTTGAGTTAGCGGGGTGGCAATATCGATATATTCAATATGTTCTTTAAGGTCAGGAAAGTGTGAACTGAGCTTATCAATAGTAAATTCTGCCAATTTCTTTTTAGCAATCCGATAATTAACACTGCGTTTTACTTTGGTATGACGTTTTATGGTTTTCTTTTGTACTTCTTGATTGTTTAACTCTGCCCAAGGTTCATAATCAGAGAAATAAGTAATATATAAAACTGACTTTCCTTCGGGAGCTGTATGGGGGTAATGAACATTACGTACTTGTACATTCATACCTGGGTGAGTCATTCCGGGGCATTGCGCATGCTCCTCTTCTGTTAGCAAATGTGTTCGGCAATGGGCTAAATCTCGATAATCTTTGTTGACGCCAAAAAAAATTGTGGTGTAACCAGGAAACATTTGTCCGGGTTCATCTTGCAATTTATTATATAAATGTGATAATTTTTTACTGAGATATTTTTCACCAAGCATATGTTTTACAACAGTATTACCATCACATGCAGAAACAACGATATCCGCATGAATTATTTGGCCATCTGTGAGTTCAACACCAATAGCAGTATCATTTTCAACTAATATTTTATCTACACGACTGTTATAAATAATGTCACCACCTAAAGATTTATATCGGCTTTCAATTGATTGAGCTAACCCTAACGATCCTCCTTCAGGAACACCTGCATTTTTCTTAGCCGCACAGGCTAAATTGAAATAGAAAGGTAAAAGTGGAAAGCTAGGATGCTGTTCATAGAAAATAACATTGAAGGCTTTTTTTAATAGCGGGCTTTGCATTTTATCTGCAAAATCAGACATTAAAGTGCTCATTGATTTACGTATTAAATTAAAACGTTTCATGAATGGCCACATCATTTTCATCCGTTGCCATCGATTTAATATACCAACGGGGACAAGAAAAGGGTATGCATCAATTAAGGTCATAAACTCTCTAACACCGTCGCAAAATTGCTTTATTAATTTTTTATCAACAGGAGAAATCTCTAATAAATGCGCTTCTAGGCGATCTGGATCTGCATAAAAATGCACTTCACCTAGCTCTTCATCAATCACTGAGTTGAAAATATCAAAGTCGATTATTTTTTTATTATCAAGCCCTCCTAATTCTTGCCATATTTGATTCATGCTATTACCTTCACCACTACCAAGTAGCCAGCTAATACACCAATCAAAGGTATAATCTCTACGATCCCATGAAGTACAGCAGCCTCCAGGCAAATCATGCATTTCTAAAATAATGCTTTTATAACCATTCATTTGTGCGTAGCAGCCTGTTGACATTCCGCCAAGCCCAGCACCAATGATGATCATAGATTGTCTCTTATCTGTCACAACGAAGTTCCTTATTCTGTTCAGGTAAACGCGCAACCATTACAGGTTACACGTTTGCTTGTGTCCTTTTTATTGCGTCACTAATACTGGCGTATCTACACTCAAAATATTACGTATAATGTCACCATTGCCTGCCGCTATCATTTCAGTTGAAAGCATTTGAGCATGATGACCTACACCTTGATAAACAGAGACTTTCGTTGAAGAAGCATGCTGCCAGCTTTGTTTCAACTCTTTATTTTTGTCTGACTCTGATGCTTGTGTTTCAGCAATAACAAAGTGTAATGGCGCTGAAATCTCACCTAAATTACGCGTTTGATAACACCAATTAATATACTCTTTGGCTTGATCTAAAGTATGTTGTTGAACATTATCTGAGCCAGTATGATCTTTAAAATGAGATTTCAATTCAATTTCAAATTGATCAAAGTCTTGCTGACGCATTTCCACTGTTTCGGTGATTCTAAAGGAATCCCAGATAACCACTTGAGCAACTGTACGACCTCTAGATTCAAGTTCTTTAGTTACCTCGAATGCTAAGTTGCCGCCAAGTGAATAACCAAATAAATTTAGCTTGCCACTCGGCTGTAATGCACAAATTTTGTCAGTATATTCAACTACCTTTTCTTTACCTGAAAAGTAGTTAAATGAAACGATTTGCGTATCACTGAGCTCAGTTGCCAATGCTTGATAAACAATGCTGTAACCGCCCGCAGGTGGGAAAGCAAACAACATATTTTTTTGCTGGGGGTTAAATGCTAAATAAGGTTGTGCGCCTTCTTCTTTACCCGTTACTACATCTTCAATTGCACTAGCCATACCGTGCAATGTTGTAAAACGGAATAACTGACTCACTTCCATTTTTATGTTGAATGTGTGTTGTATACGTATCATCAACTCAATCAAATATAATGAATTACCACCCAATAAAAAGAATTCATCATGAATACTCAGGTTTTTAGTACCCAGCATGTTTGACCAAATTTTAGCTAACTCAACCTCATACATAGTACTTGGTAAGACCACTAATTTTTCTTGTGTTCCAACATCTGGAGTAGGTAATTTATTTGCATTTATTTTACCGTTTGATAACTCAGGAAAGCTGTCTAACTGTATTAGATAACTTGGCACCATATAGTTTGGCAATTGATTTTCAATTTGTTCAACAATAAAGCTTTGCTCTATCGCCAAGCCTGACTCTAATTGGTAGTATCCAACCAGTTCTATTTTACCGTTAATCGTATCACCCTTAACCCAAGACCTTACGACACCTGATATAGCAGATAACGAACTTTCAACTTCACCCAGCTCTATACGATGGCCTCTTATTTTTACTTGGTCATCAATGCGCTGAAGAATATGCAAATTATTTACTCTATCTTTTTTCGCTAAATCACCGGTTTTATAAGCCAATACGCCTTCAAAACCTGGAATAGTTAACTCAACAAATTGACTGTTATTTTGCTCTTCATTATTAATGTAACCGCGACTAACACCTTCGCCAGCAATAACTATTTCACCAATAATATTCTGTGGCACTGGCTGACCATGTTTATCTAACAAAAATACTGTTGTGTTATTAAACGCTTTGCCAATAGGAACAACACTCGCAGGACTTAAACCCTCGCACTCACCTTCAAAATATGTGCTGTCGATGGTTGTTTCTGAAGTACCGTAGGTATTAAATAAACGTGCATCTGTTGTTAGCATGCCTTTCAGTTGCGTATATTCAGATACTTTCCACTGCTCTGAGCCAACCATTAAGCGTTTAAAGCTATGAAGTGATAGGTTATTTTGCTGTACATACAAGATCACATTACGCACAACTGAAGGGACGAACTCTGCGCAATCAACCTGTTCATTAACAATAAGTTCGTATAATGCAGGTATATTAAGTACTAAACTTTTACTACATAAAACTAAATGCTTCGCTGAGCATAATGCACGAACAAAATCACCACAAAACACATCAAATGTTGGACTAGCCATTTGTAAATGCGTTGTTGTATCAGCTAAATCAAACTCTTGATGCCAAGCAGCTTGAATTGAACGCCAGTTATTATGGCTAACTTGCACCCCTTTTGGCACACCTGTCGAACCTGAAGTAAACACCATATAAGCAAGAGCATCAGCAGCTAAAGACAGAGATAAATTATCAGTACTGTGAGCTTTACCTAACGTGTTAATTGTGCCCCAATCAATAGATATAACCTCTTCAACTTCAGTGTGATCTTGAGTAATAACTAACGCTGTTTTACTTTGTTGGAGTATAGTTTTATTTCGTTCTGCTGGCAGCTCAGGATCTAACACCAAAAATTGATGACCCGACTTCAATACAGCTAAAATCATAGTGATTAATGCCACAGATTTATCAAACTGCAATGCTATAACAGCATTATCTAACTCTTTCAGTCCACTATGTTCGTGTAAAACCTGTGCGATTTGATTAGCTTGATTATTCAGTTGTTCATACGTTATTGAATCAAGAAAGCCTGCTTCGTTGGCGTAACTTACCGCTAATTCCGTTGGGAATTTTACTGCTGCTTGTTCTACTAACTGATGGATTAAAACATCATCATTAATACAGTTTGGTAATTGTGTTGATAAATGTTCTAGCTCGTTATTGCTCAATAATGAAACTTGATGAATTGGTTTAGCTGGCGTACTAACAAAGGCGCTAACCAGCTGTAAGTAATGTTCTGCCATTCTTTCAATCGTATCAAGTTCAAATAAGTCGGTGTTGTATTTAAACGTTGCTTTAAATACACCATTTTCTTCATACGTTGATAACGTTATATCAAACTGCCCTTCTTCCTCAGGAAGTTCCATAAATTGCATTGGAAACCCTTTGTAGTAAGCTACATTGTTTTCATCCATATGACTTTGTTCAACGCGGTGATTAAGCATTACAAATAATACTTGGAATACTGTTGAACGACTTGGATCATGTTCAATGCCTAAACGGTCAACCAATAATGCAAATGGAAACTCTTGATTATCAAGCGCCGACAAAGTGATGCCTTTGACTTGAGCAATTAAGTTTTCAAAATTTGTTTCTTGATCAAAACGAGCACAAAGTGGTAATGGATTAACAAAATAGCCATAGACGTTTGCAAAATCGGGGCTGGTACGTCCCGCAACTGGGCTACCTATAATAATCTCGTCTTGATGAGTGTATTTATGCATCAAAGTATAATAAATACTTAATAGCGCCATAAAAGGTGTAGCACCGTTTTGTTTTGCTACACTAATCAATTGTTCCGTTAACCTTGGGTTTAATTCAAATTGATAAGACGCTCCAACATTAGTTACAACGGGTGGTCGAACTTTATCAGTTGGTAAATCAAGAACAGGTACTGTTTCTGGCAAATGATTCTGCCAAAATCTATACATAGCCCCGCCACGTGCAGAGTTAATTAACCGCGTTTCCCAATTAACAAAATTCTCATAACTACCTGCTACAGGAGCTAAGTCAAGACTGTCTCCTTTAGCGTGATGAGCGTACAAAGCCTGCATTTCGTCGATAAACATATAATTCGACCATGCATCAGAAATGATGTGATAAATTGCTACCGCAAAATAATAGCTTTGATCATTTTGACGATATAAATTTAGTCTAAATAATGGATCATTTGCTAAATCGAATGGTCGTTCATTATCCGTAACAATGAGTTGTTGTATCTCTTCCCACGACTTATTTTCAACATCAATAACGGTTAACGCATCGTCACGACTTTGCCATACACGCTGGTATGGTTCTGAGTCTTTAAAGAAAAAGTTAGTGCGTAACATTGGATGGCGACTAACAACTTCACTCAGTGCTTTTTTAAGCGCATCAATATTAAGCTCTGCAGGAATATGCATTGCGCCACCTATGTTATAGGATGCGCTATCTGGATTTAATTGATTAATAAACCAAATTGCTTTTTGACCGTAAGATAAAGGGAATTCAGCTTCAATAGCGCTGTGAGCTGTTTTGAGAACTAACCTACTGCTTGTAGTTCCTTCTGCATTAATTTCAGCATCAACAACATCGTCCTCTCCACTCAACACATGGCTGCCATGTGTCTCGATAAGCTTATCGTTTAATTCTGCACTTAACTCATTAACTGTAGCGCCACTTAATAAGCGTACTATCGTCAATGTTTCACCGAAATGCGTGGTGATTTTATTACGTAACTCGGTGGCCATGATTGAGTCAATGCCCAAGTTACCTAACGATAAATCGAGTTCAACTTGGTCTCGTTTACAGCGTAAAACATGACTTACTGCCGAGGCAAAATGGTCGGCAACTAAAACTTGGCGCTGAACTACTTCGGTTTGTTGATATAGAGGTCCAAACGCTTGTTTTTTATCATTCTGTGAACCTGATTTCTTTTGTGATAGATGAGAAAACAACGAAGGTTTTCCTTCATACCAATTGGTAACTACCGACCAATCTGCATCACACACCATCAGCTGAGCATTGTCTAAATCGATAATTCGATCTAGTACTGCCATACCCGAAAACGGTTGAATACAGTTCATGCCTCGTTGATTTTTATAATGGTCTGCTAAATTCAACTCTTTGATCATACCTATTGCCCAAGGACCCCAGTTAATGCTCAACGCTGGTAGATCATCTTGACGTCTTGCGTGAGCTAATGAGTCTAAAAACGCATTACCAGTGGCATAGTTAGTTTGTCCGGCAGTGGTAACTTGTGCAGCTACTGATGAGAACAACACAAAGTGATCTAATTGCGTTTTACTTAGCGCACGATGAAGCATTACTGCGCCCAGCGCTTTCGTATCAAATACCGCATCAAATGCTGCCGTGTCCATTTTATCTAGCAGAGTATCTTTCACTACTCCGGCACAGAAGAATAAGCCACGAATGATTGGTGAGTCTTTTTGAGCATACTCATTTAAACAACGCTTTAAATCTCGTTCGCGAGTAATATCAGCATTCCAGAGCGTAATGTTGATATTTTGTTTTTCAAGTGAACGAATAAATAAAATACGCTCGTAGCTAGTATGGTCTGGAGTAAGTGAAGCCCACTCTTCTTTTACCGGAAATTTAGAGCGACCGACTAAAATCAATGACTTAGCACCACGGTCAATCAACAACTGACAAACAAGTTGCCCAATTGAGCCTAATGCACCAGTAATAATATACGCTGCATCAGACTTCAAAACAGTGGGAAATGGTGTTTGTAACTCTTGTGCTTGTTCAAGTCTTGGCACGAATGCTTCATTGTCTCGATAAGCTACTTCATGTTCAGTGCTATCTGCATTAAGCTCAGTAACAATATTTTCAACATCATTTATTCCGTCAACATCAATCAAGCGACCAAAGTTTTGCACTAGCTCTTGATGTGCTAATACGCGACAAAAACCGGTTAGAGAGCCAGACAAAACATTCGCTTTGTTGGTTGCTGGTGCTTGGCTAGCATCGCGAGTAATAAAATAAAGTGGAAACTTAACATTCGCCGTATTAATTGCTTTAGTGAGGTTTAATGCTGAATGTATAGCTAGGCGTTTAGCGCGTTGTATTTGACCTATGTCTAAGCTATCAAGATCAGGCGTGTCTAAATTCCAACAATGTACGACTCCGCGAATATTATCTTTACCTAAGGTATCAAACAATTGTAAAAAATGATCTTTTGAATCAGGTACTAACCAAGCATGATTTTGCTCCGCGTCATAATCAAAGTATTCACCTACTGAGACTAAACAACAAGGTTGTTTTAACGCGATAAGCGATTGCGCAACGGCTTGTCCAATGCCGGCATCATCAGCCAAAATCAACCATTGCTGGCTATCTATTTCAGATTTAGCTTGTGTTTCATTTTCATCAAGTGCTTCTTCGCTTACTTGCTTAGGCTGCGCTAACCAATTGATATCATAAAGCCAACTATCAATAGTTCTGGTAGTTATACCACTTGCCGCAGAATCAACACTTTGCGCGATAAAGCCCTTGATATAACCAAAGGTAACGCCGTTATCATCACACAGGTATAAATCACCCACGGTTTTATCATCATCTCGCTGAGTAATTTTGGTATAACACCAAAAACTATTAACGGTATTTTTAGTAATACAAATTTCACTAAGCATTACAGGCAAACGTATAGAAAAATTATTCGCATCCGCTGTATTAAGCTCTGTATGTACTAAGGTTTGAAAGCATGCGTCTAACAACGATGGGTGCAGATGAAATTCGTCATTTTTTTTCAGCGCTTGAGGCCATTCAATTTTGGCAAGCACGCCATCTTGGGTCTGATAAATTTCAGAGATAGCTCTAAAACAAGGACCGTACTCGTAACCAAATTCATGTAAATGTGCATAAAACTCTTCATGGTTTTGCATTGCAGAGGCAGTGCTTTTAAGTGTTTCTAACGCAACATTGTCGCTTAAGCTTGATGATTGAACTCGGCGTAATTTACCTCGTGCATGCTGAGTTACTTGGCTCTTAATAGATTGGTTATTAGTTGATTGGTCATCACTACTAATGATTCTAAATACAGGATTATCATTATGTAAAATATATTGCGCTTTAGGTGCAGCTTCATTATTCAAAAATAATGCTTTATCTATTATTAAATTATCAATAGCATAACAGCCCGGCCCCCAAACATTTTCTGCAGCGGCATAAGCCATTTCAATATAACCCGCAGCAGGGAAAATTGTATTGCCTTGAATTTGGTGATCACTCAAAAAGGTATCGCGTTCGACAGAGGTATTACAATCCCAAACATGCTCAGCTTCAGAACGTTTTCGCCCTAATAATTTATGAACATTTTTTCCTTGTCGTAAATTATTAAAATACTCAGGCTCTGTCCAATAGCGCTCTGTTCTAAATTGATAGGTTGGCAAATGAATATACGTAGCAATACCATGAATGGCTTGCCAATCAATATTAAAACCTAATTGAAAGAATTGTGCTACAGAGTTGTAAAAATGAGTTTGCTCATCCGCTTTACGATACAAGCTAGACAGCACATTGCCTTGCACATCTTTCTCTTCAAAAGTTTCCGTAATAGAGCCACCAAGTACTGGGTGTGGGCCTATTTCTAAATAAGTACGTAATCCGTCATCAATTAAATTGCGAATTGCATCTACAAAACGTACGGCTTGACGGACATTTAACCACCAATAGTGTGCATTTAACTCAGGCCCCTGCGCTATGTTACCCGTTACAGTAGAATATAAAGGAGTATGTGCTTCATTCGCGGTAATATCGTCTAAACAAGAAAGTAACTCGGCTTTGATCGGCTCCATGAATTTACTATGATAAGGCACTTCAACTCTTAAGAATTTACAGAACACACCTTGTGCTTCTAAACGTTCTGCAATGGCATTTAAGGCTGACTCTTCACCTGCTAAGGTAACGGAATTAGGACTATTGACGGCAGCTATTTCTACTTGGTCATTAAGATATTGGCTCACTTCAATATCTGACAAACCAATTGCCATCATTTTTCCTGTGTTACGACAACTATGTTGCAAGCGACTACGGTGCACAACGATTTTACAAGCGTCTTCTAATGAATATACACCAGCTTCATAAAATGCCGCGGCTTCACCAGTACTGTGTCCAATAATAACATCAGGCATAATACCTTTTTCTCGCCATAGTGCTGCAAGGGCAATTTGTACGGCAAAATTGGCAGTTTGAGCAAGCCAAGTATATTGCATGTTTGAAGCAGACTCTGCTGCAAACATTTCTTCTTTTAAAGACCAATCAGCGTATTTCGCCATGTGTAAGTCACATTGATCAATAACATTTTTAAAGGTTGGTTCACTTTGATATAACTCATGCCCCATTGCCCACCACTGTGGCCCCATTCCAGTGAATACCCAAACAATTTTATTCTCTTTAGTTTTTAGTGTTCTCAACGTATTGTTTTTGGCTAGCTCTGGATCTTGACTAAATTGGCGTAATTTTTCAGATAACTCAATGTCATTTTTGTACAATATAGCTGAGCGATATTGATGATGTTCACGTTTGATTGCTGCGGTATAACCAATGTCATCAAGTCGTTCACTATTATCTTCAACAAAAGATAAATAGGCTTTAGCATTACGAACAACACCTTCTTCATCTCGAGCAGAAAGAGGTAATAATTTATAAGCTTCAGGATTAGTAGGCGCTATTTTATTTATTGGTGGAGTAATATATTCTTGAAGCACTACGTGCGAATTAGTACCACCAAAACCAAACGAATTTACGCCAGCAACTGCAAGTCCTTCATGCTTGGGCCAACTATTTAAACGTGTGGGGATTTCATAAACTGCATTTTCATAATCAATTTTTGGGTTAATTGATTTAAGATGCAAATGTGGAGGTATTTGCTTATTTTGCATTGCTTTAATGGTCTTCATTAAACCAGCCATACCTGCTGCGGCTTCGGTATGACCAATATTTGTTTTTACTGAGCCAATAAAACATTTATCTTTTGAATCACGATCAATCGCGAGTAATTGACCAACAGATTTAGCTTCAATTGGGTCCCCTACTGGCGTACCTGTACCGTGCATTTCGATATATTGAACTTTACCGGGATTAACACCAGCATTTTTATAGGTTTGCTTCATTAATGCCAGTTGCGCATCACCATTAGGTACTGTAATACCTTGAGTATGACCATCTTGATTTACACCCGATGCTAAAATAACAGCATGAATTGGATCACCATCAGCTATCGCATCTTTTAAGCGTTTTAAAACAACAATTCCTGTACCTTCAGCTCGCACATACCCATTTGCAGAAGAATCAAAAGCATGTGAAAAACCCGTTGGTGACAAAAATCCACCTTTTGATTCAGATACAGTGTATTGAGGTGCTAAATGAATTAATACTCCCCCAGCAAGTGCCATTGAGCTAGCACCACATTGAAGGCTTTTACATGCCATGTCTAATGCAACTAGCGAAGAACTACAGGCTGTGTCGATTGACATACTTGGTCCGGTAAAATCAAACACATGAGACACCCGGTTAGACAGCATAGTCATCATAACGCCTGTAGCAGTGTGCGCATCAATGTTATCGAAATCAGGGTTAGTAAACTGCATTATTTTATAATCTAAAGTAAATCCCCCCATAAACACGCCTACAGAGGTGCCTGCAAGCTTACTCGGTTGCTGACCACCATCTTCTAGCGCTTCCCATGCAACTTCAAGTAACTTACGTTGCTGAGGATCCATATGTTCAGCTTCACGCGGTGTAATACCAAAAAAACTTGGATCGAATTCATCAACCCCTTCAATGTAACCACCCCATTTAGAGTTGATTTTTCCTTTATTCGCTTTAACGGCAGAATAATGTGTATCTTTATTCCAACGGGATTGAGGTGTTTCAATTAAGCAATCTACGCCGTGTTTGATATTATCCCAAAATAAATCAGGATTATTTGCCTTACCTGGAAATCGACAGCCCATTCCTATTATTGCAATTGGCTCTGCTGATAGCTGAGCGTTAATCTCTGGCGTTTTTTCCGAAGTCATAAAAATTCCTTTTAAGTTAGTTATAAATTTAATGTTTGAGTGACAAATGAGGGGTTATCACCTACTAATTCTTTAATAGGTGTAGGTTGTTCTTGATATAAAAAACGATTGAATATGTTGTAATAAAGAGTTTCTAAAGTACGAATATCATCAATGTCTGCATGCTCATTTATTTGATGGATGCTATGATTTTTTAAACCTAATTCAAAAACAGCAGGACAAATATTGGCCATAAAACGGCCATCTGATGTTCCTCCTGTCGTTGAAAAAATGGGTCTTTTGCCTACAGTTTGACCAATACTTTCAGCTAGACTTTGCAAAATAGCTGAATCAGTAGGGTCACTAAAGTAAGGTTCACAACCGCAGTGTGATGTTAATTTATAATCAGTAGTGACTTCTTCAATGCATTTATTGATCAAAGTAGTCAAAGATGATTCTGAAAACTGATTGTTATATCGAATGTTAAAATTAATTTCGCACTGTGCAGGAATAATATTATCGACAAAATTTCCAGAATTTAAATGAGTGATTTGTAGTGATGTATATCCGGAAGAACTTGCTTGTGGATTTAAGTCTATGCTCAGTAAAGCTGACATTATACGTTGAGCAATATGAGCCGCATTTTTTGCTCGCTCAGGGAAAGCAACATGACCACTTTTACCGAATGCGGTTAATTTAAAAGAAATGGCACCACGGCGACCAATTTTAATTGTATCACCAATAAATTTGTCTGAGGTAGGCTCCCCAACAAGTGCTGCTGAAAATTGAACACCTTTCCTTAATAGCGTATTAACAATTTCTTTGGTACCAAAATTAGCTTCCCCTTCTTCATCACTGGTTAATAAAAACCAGATAGAATGTTTAGGTTGTCCTTGAAAAGCAATTAATTTTTCAATCGCGCTTAATGCAGCAGCAATCCCGCCTTTCATATCGGCGACGCCACGGCCAATTAATTTATTGTTTATAATTTGAGCTGAAAAAGGTGGGGCTAACCATTGACTTTCATCATCAACAGGTACTACATCAGTATGACCACAAAAAGCGAAGTTGTGTTCAGAACGTTTTAATATCGCAATGGTGTTTAAAACACCATTAATGTTCTGATGTTCAATTTTGAAACCCAATGACGCTAATTTGTCTGCAATCCATGCTTGGCAGCCAAAATCATGAGGTGTAACCGACGGTTTTTTCACAAGAATCTGTGTATATTTCACCGCACAGCTGTCTACATTTAAAGCTTTAAGCGGAAAGCTCAATTTCATGTCCATATCTTTACCTTAGTAAATACCGATCCTAGTATTAGGCAGATACATAAGTTATTTAAAAAGCTAGACCATTCGGATAATCTCAACTTAAAACCAATATCTTTTGTATATATACCGTATTTCGTTTTTTTTCAGCTGATATTTCATACGAATATTCCTATCTATACAAAATAACCACAGTCAAAAGAAGGTGGGTTAAAACCTATTCCTGCGGACGAATTAAAACTTCCGTTGTCACTTATACAAAATGCGCGTTGTGTAAAGAGTTACGGATAACAAATATAGGGGGCTGATAGATTAAAATATTGCCTCCATTTCTTGGTGTAATCTGCAACTCAATGTATACAAGCTACGAACAATATGTAGCTGAACTGTAAACAAACTGTAAACGAGATGTAATTTCGGGCGGCAATGTAACATGAAAGGAATGTATAAAATATTACACGGCATTACACAGTTAAAAATCCTTACTTATCTGGTATGGGCTGGAGCAATAAATATTTCGGCCGCAAGCGACCAAGTTTTAAGGTAGCCCAAAGCTTTGAAAATCCAATGCTAGATAATCTCGACTAGGCTTCGCCCAATCAACACTATCCAGCACGGGAGCTCCCCGATACTTTCGCTACACACTGTTAAATTTTCTTATATAGTGAGGCAGCTTTTATGTTGAATGTCATTTCAGGCATAGCGGTTTATTGCTTAAAAAAACAAAAACTACGTATTAAGCTATCACCGAGTGAATTTGGATTAATGTCGATCTAGAAAAAGAGTCTTTTTAAGCAGATCTCAGGTTAATGATATAATGAGGATGGATACTTTTATGAAGGTTTTACTAGCTATTCTGATAATTATTTATAGTTCAGTAACCTAGGCTAATGACAGTCATTTCATTTGGAGCCAAGATAAACCTGATATACAAGAAAATTATGGGGTTCGGAGTCGATAACGATAACACTTCTGTTTTGAGCATAGCTATTAGGCCTAAGAATCACGCCTTAGTTTGTCTTTTCGAAGGTTATGACTATACAAAACGTGAGTATTGTTACAATGTGCTCGATGGGAAGGTAGGACTTGACAAAAAGGGCATCACGAAAAACAGGCTGTTTTATGTTTAACAGTACTTACTACTTTGGGCATAGCAATCCATATGACTCACAGATATGGGTCCCCCCTTATTTAACAACAGTTAAAGCTTAAAAATAAAACATAACGAATGATTACTCAACACTCAGTAAAAGATTACAAAAAAAAGCTTATTTGATGATATTTTTTTCGCTATACTGGTTTTGTCTTCTGGGGTGTTTGTGTGCGAACTATGTCCCTGAGCCGATAAGTTTTACCTTAGGATATTGACTATTAACTTTTGCGCAAGCCCGGCTCGTATCGGGAAGCCTACGGTTAGCATGATATTTCCGCCCTGAACACACGGTGTTCAGGACTAAGCTAGCTGCGGCACCTTGGAAGCGACTACCCTCTTCAAAAAATTATTTGTACAACAATCAATATCAATCATATTTCCGCGTAACTCTACTTTTACCTTAACGAATGACACACAGTGTTCAGAACTAACTCCCTGAGGCACCTTGGAAGCGACGACTTTCTTCAAAAAAATTCTTTGTACAACAATCGATATCAATCATATTTCCGCGTAACTCTACTTTTACCTTAACGAATGACACACAGTGTTCAGAACTAACTCCCTGCGGCACCTTGGAAGCGACGACTTTCTTTATTATCCGCCTCACAATATCAACTAAATTTCCGCGTGACTCTGCCCTTACATTAGTGAAAGTTTGTCTTTATGAAAGTACATGCTGTAGAAAGAACATCAGGCTGATTTAAACAAAGAGGAATAACTCAAATAAAAAAGGCCATAAATACGGCCTTTGCTTTGTCTTTATTTTAACTCAAACAGTATTCAACGACTGTAATTATTCTTACGGTATGCCATAAGACCTAGCGCCAATAACATTAACAATATACTTGATGGCGTAGGAATAGCGGTCGCTGCTGCGGTTAAAGAAATATTATCTACACTCACTGTGCTGTTAGCCCAAATTCCATCATTGTCGAACAACAAGAAATCAATAAATACATAACCTATGTTATTAGGGCCAAGCAAGTCATCGACACTAAATTCAAAGCTAAAAGTAGCCGAAGTCGACGATGGATCTAAAGCGAAGCTTTCATCATAAGCGATTCCATAACCGTCTATATCTAAAAGACCGATAAAATCATCAGAGAAAACATCTAAAACATTGTCTACGGAAAAATACAAGCTGGTAATGAACATGTCAGAAAACCCTTGTGGATCTGGTGCCGCTATATTACTGACAAAATCAAACTCGAATAGATATGATATCGAACTATCGATGGCAACGCCCTGTGACAATTCGGCTTCAAAGTCAGCATCATTTAACATGGCTTGCTCACCGCTAACTTCAACATTCCAGCTGTCATAACCATTGAGGTTATTGCTAAAATCACCATTCCCAATGAGATTGGCTTGTACCACTGATGGCAATGTTAATGCAGAAAGTGACAACATGCCGGCAAGTAATATTTTTGATAATTTAATCATAATTGTTCCTACTTCTTTATTTTTAATTTATATTTTATTTAAGTTTTAATTTATTTTTAAAGTTGGGTTTTAAGCTAACAAGGGAAAGGGCCCCTAGAGACCCTTAACTGTTTTTTACTCGTTTATTGGCTTACTGCCATTATTGTCGTGGTATAGCTCATTCTAGTACGACGCCCATAGACAAACTGAATAGGTAGTTCAACAGACTCGCCTACCGCAATTTCTTGTGTCTCAATGCTCAGGTCTTGATAAAAGCGCCCCTGATCATCAACGCCATCAGCGAGTGGCATATCAACATCGCCATTTGCGATGATATTAAAATATACTCTTGCCTGAGTTAAGGTTTGAGCTGAGTTGTTATTATATGACAGTGTTGCTGAAGCAACCATATTCCGAGTTGCTCGATTATAAATAGCGCGCAGTGGAGTTGTAGCAGTAATATTGATTAGCTCTGTTACGTCTTCAGGCTCAGTAGGTGGAGCAGCTGTATCGATAAAAGTCACTGTATAGTCTTCAATTTCACCATAAGCTATCGAACCACAAACTATATCGTCGGAGTTAGCTGACATCACCACCCGCATTCTAGTAGTTATGCCAAGATACTGAGCAGGAATAACTAAGTCACCAATGTAGCTATTTTTCACTCTGTCTAAATAGAATTTTTCAGTACTTTCATCAAACTCATTATTCTGATTGAAATCAAACCAAACTATCCATTTCTCTTGATAGATGCTGCCACTGTAACCGCTGACTAATTCGATGTTTACCGGTTGAGCAACTGCAATTTCTACGGCACTGCTAGTGTAATCGCCATAACCCTCATCATTTTGGCCCGTTTGATTATTGAATTCACCAATACTGATACTTTCAATCCATTCATAGCTATTATTATTTGAAGTAATGTTGCAGTAGTTAGTTGGAATTTCAGCTGCTTCAGTAACTGTCAATGAAAATGACGGCAAGGAAAGCGGTATTTCATCGATATTAACACTGATGATGATATCTGTAGTCGTGCCGATGTCAGCAAATAATGGTGCGCCGCTAAGCTCGCCTGTTGTGCTATTAAAATCTGCCCAATGAGGTTTATTTTCAATGCTAAACAGTAAACCATCATTTTCAATGTTTGAGAGCAGGGGTATGAAGTTATAGCTGTTTCCTGCCACTACTGATGTTTCGGGTGTACCTGAAATAACTGGTTCGTTATTCCCTGGCTCACTATTCCCTATTTCGGCACAATCAGCGATTAAAGGCGCTAAAATAGCGACACGCTCGTTAACATCAACAATGGCATCAAGGGCAAAACCTAAAAACACCGATTGATAAACGCCATTGTTTACATATGAACCAAGCACTTCACCGTCACCATTTTCAAATATCGCTTGTGCACCATCAAGGGTGACCGCATCACTGTAATTTTTAAACAGTGGATTTAATGCAAAATTACCCAAGCCAGATAAAAAATCTGAAGCAATAACTTCATCTTTAGCACCGTCAACTTCACTAATCGTGGAAATAGCGAAGTACTCTTTGGCAAAATCCGTAGTTTTACGGTTATAACGATAATCTTGCGAGCTAAACATTAAACAACCGCCATTGTCCATATAACTGGCTAATGCTGTTTCTGACTCTGTGCTTGGTCCTGTAGCGTCACTATCGTTACCACCAGTAAACCAAATTACTTGTTGATATTGGCTAAGTTGTTCAACCGTTGGTTCATTATCACTATTTTCTGTATCCCAAGTTTCATAACCTAAATAAAGGGCATCGAGGGCTTCAGTATAAAAATCAAGTACATCTGGTCCATTGTTGTCATCATCAATGACTAAAATAGTAACTTCTGGTGCCTCAGTAACATCGGGGTTATTAGGAGCAAAATCATCTTTATCATTTACGCCATCACCATCACTGTCTTCATTTTGTGGATTAGTACCGCTAAGATATTCTTCTATATTGCTCAAACCATCATTATCAGCATCAAGTTGAGAATCATCAATACCAACATTTAGGCCATTAGCGAGTTCAAATTCATCATCCATGCCATCATGATCACTGTCAATATTGTTAACACTATCAAGCGTCACCTTAAATTGATTGCTGGTTGCATCAAGAATTGCTACATCTAAACAATTATCAAATTTATCGGTGATCACCATGCGATCGCCGACAAGCCAATGGTCATCACTGAACGTTTGCCCTGGCGCAAAACTGCCCATAAAACTACTACGGTTACCACTTGTACTTAACCAGTAAGCTTTAAAAGCTTGCTCACTGGTATTGGTCATTGAAAATGCGGCAGTGATGTCTGTCCTATCATCATAAGCCTGCTCTGCATCACAAGTAAGACCTACATCGCCAGTAGGGATATCTAGTATTTCTTTCTCTACGTTATCAGGAGGAGTGACGGTAAAGTTATTGCTTAAACCATCTAATCGAGGCGCATCTAAACAACTGCCGTACTGATTGGTGATCACTAGACGATCGCCCAATTTCCAGTTATCTCGATCCCAACTTTGTCCCGGAGTAAGATCCGACATCCAGCTGCCGCGACTACCATCGGTGTCTAACCACATCACTGTTACGGTTTCATCTAGCTCATTAGTTACTGAAACACCAACGTTCAAACTGAAAACATCATCATAGGCTTGTTCGTTTGCACAAGTAGCGCCAATTTCAGCCTCTTCAAATACCGAAGTGATACCTTCACTGGTTACGATTGTTGTGGTAACACTTTTTTCCATGGTTGATACTGACAGGCAATTATCGTATTTATCGGTAATAACAACTTTTTCACCTTGGTACCAGTTAATGCCCTCTTCTTGCCAATACTGACCACCACTCCAAGAGCCTCCTTTAGCAAGCACCGCTTCTCTTCCAGAGTAGCGCATTCCTGTTTCTGGCACTAACCAGTACAAACGAAGCTCCTGATCATCTTCATTAACAATGTTAATTACCGCTGCCAAATCAGTTGGTTTATAACTTTGTTCAGCTACACAAATAGCGCCATATGGAACATTTTGACTGTTATTATCAGTGCCTGCTTCAGTAATATTTACTTGATTATCGTTGCCCGTTAACTCAGATACATCAAGACAGTTGTTATTTGCATCGGTGATAACAAGTTTTTCACCAACATTCAAACCAGAGCTATTCCATTGTTCGCCTTCGGCTATTTCGGCATAGGTATTGCGACTGCGTTGACCATTGGCTGAATTTAAGCCATAAATTCGAATAGATTGATCTAAGGTATTAGTTAACGCGATATGCGCTTCGATATCTTGAGGCGTGGCATAAGCTGTTTCAGCAGCACATATTCCTGAAAAAGTTTCATCATTATTGTTTGACGACTGCGCTATCGAGTCATCTTCGGCAACGACCAACGTATTATTCAAGGCATCGAGTGCGGCAACGCCGATACAGCTATAATCACTATGAGCTAATATCAAGCGGTCACCGACCACCCAGTTATCAGCAATCCAAGTAGAACCGGCATTGATATCTGTTATAAAAGTGCTTTTTCCTGATTTATTATTATTACGTAACCAGTAGAGTTTTATTAATTCGGCTTGGTTGTTGGCAATAGATAATTCAGCAGTAATATTAGTACGGTCATAATAAGGTAATTCTAATTGGCAACGTTCGAATACGTGCTCACTGGCAACCTGTTCGCTCACTAATAACGTGGCATTGACACTGATATAATATCCAGGTGCATCCAATAAAATATAATAACGACCGGTTTCAGGAGCAGCGAAATTACAACGTTCCTCATTATTGTAATCATCGTTTATCGAAAAACAATCAATAGCGTCAGTATCATACATATTTGGCAAGCGATCTTTGGCTATATACATATCAAAGTTACCACCACCGCCAGTCAATACGGCTGAAAAATTATTCGTAGTCTCATCAATGTCGATATAATAAAGATGACCAAATTCTGCGGTGGTATTTTGCTCTACCCCCAAGATTAGTGGTTTTGCATTCACGAGAAGACCATCAAGCAATTGACCTTTTTTCCACGTTTCAAAGCCTTGCTGATAATCTTTGGAAAATGTTTCCAGTAAGGAGTCATAAGTCGACCAGTCTCCAATACGCATGGCGTTGATTAGTTGTTTCGTGCCTGCAGCTTGTTGCTCTGCTAAATACTGTACCGCTAGAGCGCCCCAAGCATATGTATCAACGTCGGAATCGTAGGTCGAGTCAAAAATGTCTAATAACGTATAGGAATGTGGGCTTAAAGCAAGCTTGGCATTCATGCTTTCGTCATATTTTGACAACCATTCAGCTAAACCTTCAGTCCACCAATCAATACTATGACTGCCGGTGTATCCGCCAAAACGTCCTTTTTTATGATAACGGCCGTCTAGGTAGTGGATAGACTCATGGGTAAAAGCCCAGATGAAACTTTCACCATCAGACCAGTCATCCCTGGCATTGAATGTAATCACGTTAGCACGAGCATTAACGCTCTCGGGGGCTGATTCAAGGTAAACCCCTGTATCACTGTTCTGATTAAAAATATCGCGACCTAAATTCTCGTATTCTTCATGGCTAGAAAAAACATTGATATATAGAGTCTCATTTAAATCACCATCAAGTGGTAAGTCACTGCCAGGGAATACCTGGTGAAACCGTGCTTCAGTAGCAACAATACGTTGACAAGCTTCTGTGCCATCAAGCATATCATCGGTTGTACGAATGATTATATTGTCAATCGCACCTTCACAGTTATATTGATAGGTTAGTAGCTGTGTACCAGCGCTTAAGATGAGGTTATTAAACGCTGCAAACGCTTTGATCGTTATTTCATAACGACCCGGTTCAGCATTACTAATGGCACAACTTTCTTGACTAGTTGAGCCGTTTCTTGCCCAGCAGACAGTTTCGCCATTGAGAGTGACAAACAAATCGGCGTCTCCATTATCTGCAGCAATGTCAATGGCTAAATCACTTCTTGTTGTCAAATCGATATAATATAAAGCTTCATTATCGGTCAGTGCCGAAATACCTGTTATGGGTGTATCTTGGCTTAAACTATTTTCAGCCACAGCTTGACCACAAACAGCACTGAAAACGACTATCGTCGCTACTTTAATTTGTTTAAGTAAATTCATTTTTCATTATACCTTTTATTTTTTGTACTTATATTTTTAGGCTTTTATTTTTTTAGATTTTTCGCTGAATAAGATAAATAGATTATTACCAATAAATTTTCCTTCTTCATAATGACTGGCGTTTGAATAAAATAAGAAAAGAGTAGTACGAGGAGTAAGCTATTTTTAATATTGCTATATTCCACCCACAATCATTTAGCTATTAGCTAGATTTTCATTACAGTACTACAGAGTGATTTATTGCATACGATATTCAACATAACTTAATCTAATTTAAAGTCATCTGAGAAATGTTTAATTTATTTTCAATAGGTTAAGTTGTAAGCCTTGCTTTAACATGAAAATAATTATTTGGTTTTTTATAAGGTTTTTTTATTTTTTAATGAATTAAAAATAGTTTTTACTATCGCGTCATCATAGTATGCACGGTTAATGTTAGTTTTATTTTGATACGTTTTTTCTCTTTATCATCAACTAAATTAGCCTTGAATTTAAGAGAATATACTCTGCATCAACTTGAGCAGGAACGGTGAACTTTAAGTAAGTAGGTGGGGGTATTATTGTATAAAGTGAGGGTGTTATGACTAATGAGAAGAAGTGCATTACCGCCTTTTACGACGGTGTTTGTCCTCAGTGCATTAAAGATAAACGCTTTTATCAATGCCTTGCTGGTCAAGATGATGGCATTTAAAGTGGCCACTTTATTATTCACTAAGTCTTTTTTGCACCGCTAATACATTAGTAAAATCAGGTCGAGGCATCTTATCTAAAGTGCTATAAAGGTACATCACTATCAAGGTTAACGCTGCAGTAATGAAAAACAACCAAGGGCCTCCAAGTTGGTCGAGAATGATGCCTCCTCCTAATGGAGCAATAGCATAACCAAACTCATAAAACGAAGCAGCACCGAAGTATGCACCACGTAAATGATCAGGTGCTAAACGGTCAATATGAACATTCATGGTTGGAAATAAAATAGTTTCCGCCAAGCTCATTACCACAATAGCGCCTATCCAGCCCCAAAAGAGTGTTAATGGATTCACCGCTAACCAAATTTGTGAACACATCAGCAATACTAAGCCTATTTGAATTCGACTAACTAATGATAAATTTGCCATTAATTTTAATAATAAAAATTGCGTTGAAATAATGACTAAGGCATTGGTAAAAATCATTGAAGAAATGAGCTGCAATAAGTCAGGCACTTCAGCACGCGTTAAATATTGTATAAGCGAGCTATCCATTTGTGCATAAATAAACATACAGAGGATATTGGCAAAAATAAGACACTGCAATAACTTATCAGCAACTAAAACATTGATAATTTGGTTACCTTCAGCGCTTTTTGCTTTTACTTTAGCTTGGCATTGAATATCTACAGAGTCGATTTCTCTGTTATCTGCAGTTAGCTTGGTTAGCTCTTGATTAGCTGTTAGTTCATTTTCATTAGCAAGTTTATTGTGTTGATGAAACCCACACCATAACAACGCTAATAAAAAGGCAAATGCCCCTGCGGTAATATAAAAGCTTGATTGTTCACCTGTTAGACCCATCCAAAGCCCTAACATGGGACCAACTGCACAACCAACATTAACTACAAAATACAGTGACTGCATAGCCAGCTCACGTGTAGTCTTATCATCAATGATATCGCCAATTAACGCCGAGGTTAATGGTCGCCATAACGCGGTCGCAATTGAACATAAAGTTATCACTAATGCATAACCGGTAATAGAGTCCACTTGTGCTAATAACGAAAACGAAATGATATATAAAACACCACTGGCATACATTAACTGATGCCTACCTATCCGGTCAGATAACGCACTACCAACAAAACTTACGAATACTGAAATAACCGCTGCACTTGAAAGAATAAGACCAACATTGGTGGCAGACAAAGCAAATTTTTCATAGAGAATAACCGCTAAAAATGGCCATACCATGTAATAACTACCACGGGTAATAAATGAACCAAATAATAAGATCCACATTAACTGTGGGAATTGCTTAAAGCGCTTTACTGAGACAACATTTGACATGAATTTCCTTTATCAGCAGACAAGCTGAAACAACTTAGTACAAACTACAACAACACTTTATAAACAAAAAACCTTATATAACTAATTGTATTGGTTTTTTGCTGTTAAAAGCAATACAATTTAGCTAGAACAACCTATTTAATGTAATTGAGCAAAGATCATCTCTAATCAAGAACCTATTCAGAAAAATAATCAAGAACTTAGCCATATAGTCACTGATAACTCAGCTGCTATCGGCGTATTTGATTCAGGTGTTGGTGGACTTTCAATCGCAAAATGTATTGCTCAGCAACTTCCCCATGAAAACATCATCTATATTGCCGATAGTCTTCATGCCCCATACGGTGAGAAGTCGGTCGATTTTATCATTGAGCGTGTTAACACTATTAGCAAGCTACTTATCTCCCAAGGCGTTAAAGCAATAGTTATTGCCTGTAACACCGCAACAGTTAACGCCATTGAGCAACTTAGAGCACAAGTAACCGTGCCTATTATTGGTGTTGAACCCGCAGTTAAACCCGCCGCCAAGCAAAGCATCAGTAAAAAAGTGGCAATATTAGCGACTCAAGCAACAAGTGAAAATCGACGTTTCAAAGACTTGATTGATCTTCATCATAATGGCGCACAAGTACTTATTCAGCCCTGCCCTGGTTTAGTCGAATTTATTGAACAAGGAAAACAACATAGCCCTGCATGCCATGAGTTATTAAGGGAATATATAAGACCTTTAATTAAACAAGGCATAGATACCCTTGTTTTGGGCTGTACTCATTACCCTTTTGTTCAACACCAAATAAGCGCTATAGCGGGTAGCCAAGTTAATATTATTGAAACAGCCGCACCGGTAACACAACAATTAACTAAAATTTTAGCTGAGAAAAGCCTAAATTCATTCAGTAAAAGGCAAGGAAAACACCAATTTTTCAGTTCACTCATGACAAGTGAACAAGAAGATGTATTTAATATACTTTGGCAAAAACCACTTACCTTAAAGCAACTATAAGATAAATACATTACTATTCAAAAACTTGAATTAAAAGTGTAATATCCGACAAATTAATCTAGTTCAATAAATCCAAAAAAATAGAGACGTTTAGCCGTCTAGGCGTAAAAAAGCTAGATAGTTGATTTCAACAGGTGTAGAATCTCCACATTATTTTGTATAACTCAAATTTTCTGAGGACTTATGTCTAGACACTTTTTTACTTCCGAGTCTGTTTCTGAAGGCCATCCTGATAAAATTGCCGATCAAATTTCTGATGCGGTATTAGATGCTATTATTGCCAAAGACAAACATGCCCGTGTTGCATGTGAGACTATGGTAAAAACAGGTGTTGCTATTATTTCTGGTGAAGTATCAACTAATGCTTGGGTTGATTTAGAAAAACTTACCCGTAATGTGATTAGTGAAATAGGCTATACCTCTTCAGATGTTGGTTTTGATGGCGCAACTTGTGGCATCATGAATTTGATTGGTCAACAATCACCTGAAATCGCTCAAGGTGTTGATCGAAGCAAACCAGAAGAGCAAGGTGCTGGTGATCAAGGTTTAATGTTTGGTTACGCCACTAATGAAACACCTACACTTATGCCTGCGCCATTATACTATTCACATCGCTTAGTTGAACGCCAGGCTGAAGCACGCAAATCAGGAGTTTTACCTTGGTTACGCCCAGATGCAAAATCACAAGTAACCTTTATCTATGAAGATAACAAACCGGTAGCAATTGATACCGTTGTACTTTCTACTCAGCATAACCCTGATATTAAACAAGAAGATTTAGTTAATGCGGTAATGGAAAACATTATCAAGCATGTATTACCTGCTGAGTTACTTACTCCTGAAACTAAATATCATATCAACCCAACAGGTCGTTTTGTTATTGGTGGACCGGTAGGTGATTGTGGTTTAACGGGTCGTAAAATTATTGTTGATACATATGGCGGTATGGCACGTCACGGTGGTGGTGCTTTCTCAGGTAAAGATCCATCTAAGGTTGACCGTAGTGCCGCTTATGCTGGTCGTTACGTTGCTAAAAACATTGTTGCTGCTGGCCTTGCCGAACGCTGCGAAATTCAAATTTCATACGCTATTGGTGTTGCTGAGCCTACTTCAATTTCAATCGATAGCTTTGGTACCGGCAAAGTATCTGAAGAAAAGTTAGTAGAGTTAGTACGTGAGCATTTTGACTTACGTCCATACGGCATTACTAAAATGTTAGATTTATTACACCCTATGTATCAGCAAACGGCTGCATACGGTCACTTTGGTCGTGAACCATTTGAAATGACTGTTGGTGATGATACTTTCACCGCCTTTAGCTGGGAAAAAACCGATAAAGCTGACGATTTACGTAAAGCTGCGGGTATATAGTTAGCTTGCTCCTAGACATCCTGTCTCCACTAGCTACTGTATATCCTATACATAAAAACCAGCGTATCTATTAGATAAGCTGGTTTTTTTATGTTTACTGTTTAGCTGTTACTGTATTAAAGAAAAGCCTAGTTAGCAGCGTCTAACTTCTTACGTAAGCTCTTGCCCCACGCTTTAAATAACTCTTTAGCTTCTTTAGCACGCGCCATTTCAGTATTTGGTTGGTAATCACTGCCAATCGCAACCGTACCTTCAAATATGTGAATCAGGCTTCTACTCTTGCCGTCACGTAAATGAACTGACAAATGAAACTCACCGGCTCCCTTTGTTGTCACTTCTTTATCTTCTTGAAGGGCATACGGCATAAAGCTGATAATTTCAACATCAACAATCAATACGCCTTTACCTTCTTTTCCAACAACTTCATAACGACCGTTATTTTCAGTTAAACCTGCTTCAACGCCTTTTTTAAAGCGATCTTTTAAATGAGCTTTGTTGCTGTCTGTAACTTTCCAATGAAAACTATCTTTTTCAATCCAAGGTGGTGAAATAATTTTAGTATGAGAAAGGTCTAAGTCTTGGATATAAACTTTATTGTAACCACTTAATGAAATAATTGGGCTAGCAAAGTTCTTATCTACAGATATTATTTCACCAGCAATAGCTGATTGACCGGCTAAACCTAACGAAAGTACACCCGCCGCGAGCGTGGTAAGTATAATTTTTTTCATTGTCATTCCTTTTTATTTATATTGCCTAAGAAATTACAAGTAATCTTATAGGGAGTCAAATGAAACCGATAAAAGAGCACATTTTTATACACATACACATTGTTTTTTACCTGTATCGCCCTTATTTTAGTTAAATAATTATGAATTACTTATAAGCCTTATTTATGCGTAACCCTAGAATTTATCAAGCAAGCCAATTTGCAGTTAATGAAACTGTGACTTTATCAGATGACGCTTTTGGACATGTGGTACGTGTTTTACGCCTAAAAAACGGCGATACCATTACCCTCTTTAATGGCGAAGAACCTTTTCAATATTCAGCAACACTATGTAATGTCAGTAAAAAATCTGCAGATATAAAAATAAACTCGCAACAAGAAAATAACAGTGAGTCGCCACTTAATATCCATTTGGGCCAAGGTATATCCCGCGGTGATAGAATGGACTTTACCTTACAAAAGTCGGTTGAGCTTGGCGTAAATACTATCACGCCGCTATTTACCGAACGCTGTGGAGTAAAACTCAATGCAGAACGTCTTGAGAAAAAACGCCAACAATGGCAAAAAATAGTCATTAGTGCTTGTGAGCAAAGTGGCCGTACGAGTGTCCCCGTAGTTGCTGAGCCAATGTTGTTAGCTGACTGGTTAACACAGCCAACTAGCGCTTTAAAAATAAATTTACATCCTAAGGCTCAACACTCAATTATGAGTTTACCCATGGAGAATACTCGTGTTCGCTTGCTAATCGGCCCTGAAGGTGGCTTAAGTGATGAAGAAATCATTCAAGCCAATGATAATAATTTTGTTGATGTTCTGCTAGGACCTAGAGTGTTACGCACAGAAACAGCGGCATTAACTGCAATTACCGCATTACAATGTCGTTTTGGTGATTTACACTAAGTTTATAATTATTTTTCACTACAGCTGGGTTAAAAGTTACCTTCTTGATTAATATCGATTAGGGGTTGCCCTTGTTATTGATTTAAGCATATTCAAATTAAAAACAGCTAATTATAAGATGAACAAAGATAGATATACGTTAAGCAACATTTATTGCGACTTTCAACTACAGCGTTAAAATCAACATTGAGCAGGATAAAAAATGACTACAAGTAAAGTAATAAAACTCGGCATAGTAATGGATCCTATTTCCCAAGTTAAAGTGGCAAAAGACTCATCAATGGCGATGATGCTTGAAGCCCAACAACGTGGTTATGAACTTTATTATATGGAAATGAAGGATTTATACCTTGAGCAAGGCCAGTGTCGCGCTACAATGCACAGAGTTAAAGTATTTGATGATAGCGAACATTGGTATGAATTGTCTGAGCCACAAGATATAGCCGTAAGTGACTTAGATGCAGTATTGATGCGTAAAGATCCCCCCTTTGATACTGAGTTTATTTATGCCACTTATATGCTTGAGCGTGCAGAAGTTGCAGGTACGCTTATTGTTAATAAGCCACAAAGCTTACGTGATTGTAATGAAAAATTATTTACCGCTTGGTTTAGTGACTTTACCCCTAAAACCTTAGTAACCCGTAGCAGTGATAAGATTCGCGAATTTCACCAAAAAGAAAAAGATGTCATTATTAAGCCCCTTGATGGTATGGGTGGCGCTTCAATATTCCGTATAAAACAGAATGATGCTAACGTTGGTGTTATTATCGAAACCTTAACTAACCATGGCGAGCAATATGCCATGGTACAAGAATTTATGCCTGAAATTGCCGATGGTGACAAGCGTATCCTCATTGTTAATGGTGAAACTATGCCATATTGTTTAGCGCGTATTCCTGCTAAAGGTGAAACTCGTGGTAACTTGGCTGCTGGCGGACGAGGTGTTGCTCGACCGCTCAGTGTCAGTGATAAAGCGATTGCAGATGCTATTGCACCTGAATTGAAAAAACGTGGTCTGTACTTTGTTGGCCTTGATGTTATCGGTGATAAAATTACTGAAATTAACGTCACCAGCCCTACGTGTATCCGTGAAATTGAAGCCGCTTACCCAATAAATATTAGCGGCAAGCTGATGGATGCTATTGAAGATAATATTAAAAAATAAGAGGATCTTGCATGGCAAAACTACAAATATCAGAGCTTAATGCAAAGTTTAAAAGCGAACTTAAAACAGGTAAGTCTACAGCGATGATCAGTTTGGAAAACCAATTATTAATTGCCATGCCTGCTCTGGGCGATCCTTATTTTAATAAAACGGTTACGTATATTTGTGAGCACAATGAAGAAGGCGCGATGGGTCTGATCATTAATTTGCCGGTAAATATCACCTTGTCGGAGCTTCTTGAACAAATAGAACCAGAAAAAGATGAAAAATCTAGAGATGAGTGTGACCGGACAAGCAATGATATCGATGATAACAGTAATTTAACTGATAACATTGAAAGGCATAGAGTGACGGATCTCACCAACAGCTTAGAGCAATTAGTCTTGTCTGGTGGCCCTATTGCTCAGCAGCGTGGTTTTGTCCTGCATAGCTCACAAACTGGCTGGAGCAGTTCATTAGCATTAAGCAAAGAGTTAATGATCACCACTTCAAAAGATATTTTAATGGCTTTGGGTACCGAAAAAGCGCCAGAACAATTTATGGTAACTTTGGGTTATGCCGGCTGGGGCCCTGGTCAACTTGAGCAAGAGTTGCAAGCCAACTCGTGGTTAACAACGCCAGCTGACAGTGATATTCTTTTTAAAACTCCCATTGAGCAACGTTGGAAAAAAGCGACTGAAAAACTGGGTATAGATCTCGCTCATTTATCTTCTGATATTGGTCATGCGTAATTGCTGGCCTTTCAACTGCCTTATCTTAATCACCGCTGTATTCAATCTTGATTACATATTAAATACAGCCCAAGGAAAAAAATGTCTATTAGAAGTAAATCACCTATTGGCCAACGTACAGTTATCGGCTTCGATTTTGGTAAAAAATATATTGGTGTTGCCGTAGGGCAAGAAATTACGGGTAGTGCTACACCACTTGGCTCAATTAAAGCGAATGATGGTGTTCCACATTGGGACAATGTGGCTAAATACTTGAAAGAATGGCAACCAGATTTTATTGTGGTTGGTTTACCGTTAAATATGGATGGAAGTGAGCAACAACTTACCCTAGACGCTAAGAAATTTGGTAACCGAGTGCATGGCCGTTTTGGTATAAAAGTAGAGTTTCAAGATGAGCGTTTAACCACTGCTGATGCCAAAGAACAGCTTTTTTCTCGTGGGGGTTATAAAAACCTTTCCAAAGATAACATTGATGCGGAATCGGCACGACTAATTATTGAGAGCTACTTTGAACAGCAGTACGATTAATTATAGTGCTAAATTCCTGAGGGTTTCTGCGATCTATTACCTCAGTTAAAAAAATAATTAATCAAAACATTTAATCACTCACCGACTACTCCATGCAATTTGGCTAGGTGAGTTAGATGATTTACCTACCAGTAAGCTAACCACTAATTAGATAATCAATTGACTTTTAACTGATTGAGATTAGACTAAAAACCAGTCTATATTTCAAGGAGATGAATGATCATGCCGGCTAAATTTTTCAATACTTTTTCCTATCTGTTGTTACTACATTTTGCACTTGTTACACTCAGTGCTTGCGATAGTAATAAACCTGGCCTTGCCTTAGGTACATTAGAGCGAGAGCGCATTGCTCATACAGCTACGGTTAGTGAAATAATTACCGCTTTGCCCGTTAGCCCAGGGAGCCAAGTAACTAAAGGTACTGTCTTAGTAAAACTCGATGATACGATTCAAAACGCCTTCGTTGCTAAAGCACAAGCACAAATGCAGCAAGCAAAAGCGAATTTAGAAAAGGTTCATAATGGCGCCCGGACAGAAGAAGTGGCTGCAGCATCGGCACAAGTTGCTGGCGCAAAAGCAGCATTAGTGAAAAGTGAAGCCAACTATCAACGTGCTCAAGCCCTGATTGAAAAAGAATTAGCCAGTCAAGCAACCTTAGATACAGCCCTCGCCTCGCGGGATGAAAATACCGCAAAATTACATAACTCCCAAGAAAAATTATTACAGCTTATTAATGGTGCGCGTATTGAAGACCTACAAATTGCCGAGGCTGCTTTAGCAATGACAATTGCAGTAGTAGATAGCGAAAAGAAAAAGCTTAAAGACTTAACTATTACCGCTAAACGTGATGGTCTATTAGATAACTTGCCGTGGAATTTAGGAGAGCGTGTCACCTTAGGCAGCCCTGTGGCGATAGTGCTAGCCGGCAAGGCACCATTTGCACGCGTTTATGTGCCTGAGCCCTACCGAGTAAAGATAAAGGTTGCTGATAAGTTAACTGTACATATTGATGGCTTAAGCGATCCTATTATAGGTAAAGTTCGTTGGATATCATCAGAGCCTGCTTTTACCCCCTATTTTGCTTTAAACCAAGAAGAGCGCGCCAACTTAATGTATTTAGCTGAGATACAATTACCTGATAGTGCTGCAAACTTACCTATGGGCATACCAACGCAAGTGCAAATGCCATGAGTATTAGCAAGGACACTGAAAATTTTGATGGTTTTGCCATAAGTGCTAGTAAATTAACGCGAAACTTTGGTCAATTAACAGCCGTATCAGCGTTAGATTTAACTGTTGAAAAACAAACTATTTATGGATTTCTTGGCCCAAATGGCTCAGGTAAAACCACGGCTATTCGTTTACTGACAGGCTTGTTAAAACCGACCAGTGGCCAAGTGAGTGTTTTAGGCTGCAACTTACCGCAAGAAGCCAATAAGTTGCGTTTACAAATTGGTTATATGACGCAAAAGTTTTCACTCTATGATGACCTTACTGTTACAGAGAACTTGCAGTTTATTAGCCGAATTTATGGTTTAACCGCGAACGAGCAAAAGGCACGTTTAAGTGAATTGCTTAGTATTTATCAGTTAACAAGGTTGAGCAAACAACTTGCAGGCAGCATGAGTGGCGGACAGAAACAGCGCTTAGCGCTTGCCGCGGCAGTGCTACACAAACCTAAGTTATTATTCTTAGATGAGCCGACTTCCGCTGTTGATCCGCAAAATCGTCGGGAGTTTTGGGAGCAATTATTTGATCTTTGTGATCAAGGCACCACTATTCTAGTTTCAAGCCATTACATGGATGAAGCAGAACGTTGTCATAAACTCGCTATTTTAGAAGATGGCATCAAGAAAGCTGACGATTCTCCGCAGGCATTAATAACCAAACTGCCAGCAAAAATTGTTGAAATTCAAGCCAATGATTTGCGTCACATCAAAGACAATTTAACTAAGTTGCCGCAGGTGATTTCAGCTGCGCAACTAGGTACTCATCTAAGAGTATTAATTAACGAAACCGTTGCACAACCAATAGACTTCTTACAGCAACAGCCTTGCTTAACTAACAAGGATAAGTTCACCTTAGTAAGAGCAAGCTTAGAAGATGTTTTTGTTACTTGTACTGGTAAGGAGGCAATCTCACGATGAACTCATCTTTATTAAGAATACAAGCAATCGTTATCAAAGAGTTACTACAGCTTAGTCGCGATAAAATGACTTTTGGTATGGTCATCATGATCCCGCTGGTTCAATTACTGTTATTCGCTTTTGCGATAAATACCAATGTTCGAGATATTCCGGTCGGTGTTGTTGATCACAGCCAAACTGCGCTCAGCCGAGTATTACAACAAACGGTATCAGCCACAGGTGTTATTACTTTCACTCACAGTTATCATTCGATAAAAGCCGCACAAATGGCAATAGATACTAGTGAAGTTCGTGCGGTATTGATTATTCCAAAAGATGTTAGTCAGCGTTTAGTCAGACACCCAAGCGTCGGTTTTGGTTTACCGCCATCGAGTAAAGAAGAAACTAGCCGGCCAATAGCGCAGTGGTTAGTGGATGGCTCAGATACTATGATAGCCAGTAGTATTAAAAGCTTGCGTAATATGCCACTTTCCGAGCTATTAGATAAACCCACTAACCGCAATACTCCAACCTTTGAAGTCACTTTATTGTATAATCCAGAGCAACGTAGTGTCGTTAATATAGTGCCTGGGTTAGTTGCAGTGATATTAACCATGACCATGATAATGTTCACCTCTGCCGCGATCGTGAGAGAGCAAGAGCACGGTAATATGGAAATGTTAATTACCACCCCACTAGCCTCACTTGAACTAATGATAGGTAAAATAGTGCCCTATATTTTTATTGGCATCATTCAAGTTGCTATTATTTTAGGCATGGGTTACTGGCTATTTAACGTGCCCTTTAATGGCGGCTTTGCCCAACTTGCCCTAGCTACCTTGCTGTTTATTTGCGCCAGCTTAGTGCTTGGATTAGTGATATCAACCATTGCCAAGAGCCAATTACAATCAATGCAAATGACTGTTTTTATTTTACTGCCATCGATATTGTTATCCGGTTTTATGTTTCCCTATGAGGGCATGCCAGAGGCCGCACAATATATTGCCGAAGCGTTGCCTGCAACACACTTTATTCGCTTAATTCGGGGCGTAGTATTACGTGATGTTACTGTGGTTGAGATGGGATTTGATATGCTCTGGTTGGTTGCATTTACCTGTATAGGACTACTTGTTGCTGCACTTCGTTTTAAGAAGACTCTTGATTAGCAATTTAGTACACAGCCTAAACGACAAAGTAAGCTTTAATACAGAGCGTTAACATGAAGTTAAGGCTTACTGGAACCTACCATTATCATTGCTCTTTTTGGGGTAAATGCCACGCCCTTATTATCGAGAAACTTAAAAGGTATAGCAATATTCTTTAGACCAGAATTTTTAATAATAGAAAAATGTAAATGAGGTCCGGTAGAAAATCCTGACGAGCCTGAGCGAGCCAACTTATCGCCAAGAGCAACTTTGTCACCCTCTTTTACCAGTGCGGTATCCATCAAAATATGTGCATAAGAGGAAAAAGTGCCATCATCATGCAGTACTTTAATGACATTGGCCTTGTCTAAAAAATAACGCGTAGTACCACTCATATGGTAATCATCTTTTACCCATACTACCGTGCCTGCACGCACAGCAGTTAAGTAAGTGCCAACATTCATTGCAATATCAACTGCATATTTATTGTATTCATTGGTATGGGAAAACTTGCCATTAAAGGCTTGAGTTATCCTATGCCCCTTAGGTGAACTAAAAGGCGCAT
The DNA here is from genome assembly GCF_000764185.1 of Colwellia psychrerythraea. Classification (GTDB taxonomy): domain Bacteria; phylum Pseudomonadota; class Gammaproteobacteria; order Enterobacterales; family Alteromonadaceae; genus Colwellia; species Colwellia psychrerythraea_B. Next base: position 121,228 of record NZ_JQEC01000039.1, on the reverse strand, counting down.
GATATTGGTAGTTTTCAGCAATACTGGCGGGGTCGCCTAGTACCCAACGATAGCTTACCTTGGCAGTTTTTTTATTACTGTGAAATAACGCAAGACTATCTCTGGCAGGAATGACTTTTCTTATCGATTTTTGAGTGATCGGTGAAATGAAACCGATTTCAATGGGCATGAAAAATGTATTTTCAGCATGCAGGGTAAAACCTTCAGTATTTTTAACATAATAGAGCTTAACTCTAGTAGTCGGCTTTTTATCTTGCTTATACTCTAACGTTTCAAAACTTTGTTTTTTTTCTGGTGGTTTATCACTGAAAACCCAGTTGCCATTCACGTCTTTATATTTGTACATTTGACCAGCGTGGGAATAAGTAATGCCGATAAGTAATATTAACAATAAGCCCTTCATTAAAATCATCCTTGTTTAACTTATAAAAAACTTTAAAATAATCATAGCAAGCTGTTACATTCAAATAAAGCCATGATTATGGTTCACCATAAAGGTGGGTTAACTTCTTCAATCACAAATTAAGCAATACAATAGAAAAGGGATTTCATGAAAAAGCTAAAACTTATAAGCACTATCTTACTCGTTGCAAGTAGTACTGTGTCATTTAACTTAAGCGCAGAGATTTATACTTGGACAGATAAAGACGGCAAAGTTCACTTTAGCGACAAACCAATTAATGATGAAAAAGTCACCACAATAAAACCAAAAGAAAATAATAACATTTCAAATTCTGTCAGTAACAATAGTCAATGGCAGCAAGACTATAACAAATCAAAACAAGCTAAAGCAGAGCAACAACAGAAAGATGCTAAACAAGTTCAAAAAAACAAAAATTATTGCAATCAACTCAAAAGCGAACTTGCAGTTTATGAACAAGGCGGTCGGCTTTACCTAATGTCACCAGATGGTGAGCGAATTTATCAAAGTGAGCAACAACTAACTGCTCAAAAGAAAAAATTCACTAAGTTAATTAAGAAAAGCTGTCGCTAGTTTTATTACCAGAATATAATTTAGTTAGTTCCTGATTGAGATAAAAATGGTAAAAAGCTTACCTCTCATAAAAATTAAAGCGCAAGGCAATCACCATGCGCTTTTTTTAATGTTGCTTGCAGTTATTTTATTTATTATTACACTAACCATTAGCCAAGGGTATTGGCGACAATTTCAGTTAGTGATCACCTTTTTATACTTGGCTGAATTGGTGTTATTCATAACAGGTTTAGCGAAATACCTTCAACCAAGATACAGCTTATGCCTTAATCCTATTGGCATAAAATATCAACATAGTTACGGTCAATGGCAACTTGACTGGCAACAAATCCAACGTATATCTTTAATGAATGAAACCTTAGGGCTAACTCAGATACGATTGCCTTATATCGGTATACGTTTGATCGAGCTTTCGACACTTGCCAACACCATATCACCACGCTTGGCGAATCGACTCATACACGAGCAAAGGCCTCTGTTAGCCTTGGCTATCAAGTTAAAATTTCTTACCCTAGAGCAAAGCCAGATCAACTTTAGCCCCTTTCTATTACCTTCTGGTGAAGTATTGAAAGGGCCTCTAGCAGCATTTATGCATCATACTAGCGTATTACATAAAGCATTGGGCTATCACTTATTTATCCCCGAGACCGCCCTTGATCGCGAACTTAATGAGTTTTGTAGCTTACTCAATCAATGCAAGAGATCTTCTGAAAAATATAACTGAGTTATATTTATGTAGCTGTACTTTAGAACTGTACTCTAAAAATCACCATAACACTGGATAAAATATATAGTTAATCGGTATTCTTAGGCATTTTCTCAACCAGTAAATCAATAAAACACCGTACTTTAGGGGATAAGTGTTTTCGGCTCGGATAAATAGCATAAACATTAATAGTAGGCATGAGATAATCACTAAATAATATTGTTAACTTTTGTTCTTTAAGTGCTTTTTCCATAACAAACTCTGGTAAGCGGCAAATCCCGTGATCAGCAAGTACCATAGATAACTCCATACTTGCACTGTTGCATAGTAACTTAGCTTTCACTTCGACCTGGCTATCAGTACCATTGATATGAGTATAAGACCACTTATTGGCTTGCTTTAAATTACTATAACAAATGCACTGATGAGACTTAAGCTGCTCTATCGTTTTAGGCACGCCAAAGCGCTTTAAATAATCATGGGATGCGACGGTATAACCTTTACAGCTGTATATTTTACGACACACTAAACTGGACTCAGCCAATTGCTCAGTCGCCCTAATAACGAGATCAAATCCATCTTGTACCAAATCGACATGCCTATCGTTTAAATCTAATACCAAGCTTACTTCAGGGTACTGTCGCATAAATGTCGATACTACTTCCTGTAAATGACTTTCAGCAAAAGAGGTCGGACAGCTCACTTTAAGCACACCTTTGGGCTCTATATGACTTTGTGTTAACAACGACATTGCATCATGCGCATCAAGCACTAACTGCTGGCATTGCTCATAATAAACTTGTCCCTCAGGAGTAAGGCTAATAGAGCGGGTAGTACGATTTAATAAACGCACACCTACGCGTGCCTCAAGTTTATTAAGTGTTTTACTAATGTAAGAGTTTGAGTGGCCCGTCGCTTCTGCGGCACCAGAAAAACTGCCACACTCAACCACCTGGGTAAAGATCACCATGCCATCAAAAAGCTTAGTATCTTTACTTGGATTAAGGTTATTATGAGTCATATGGAAATAGTTTTTCTCATTTAAGGGTATTAATTACGTTCGATTATAGTTATATACTTGCTTCATACCAAAGTGTTTAGTCATTTATTTACTAGTCACTAGATATTTAATTAAACCTTATTAAAAGTTAAAGGAAGCATCACCATGAAATTATTAGCCTTCGCAGCAAGCAGCAGTTCAAAATCCATCAACAAACAATTGGCCACTTACGCCGCCTCACTTGTACCTAATGCCACAGTAGAAATATTAGATATTAATGACTATGAAATGCCGTTATTTAGTCAAGATAGAGAAGAAGTTTTAGGTCAACCTGATGCTGCCAAAGCTTTTTACGCAAAACTGGGCCAAGCGGATGCTATTATCATCTCATTTGCCGAGCACAACGGCTCATATACTGCCGCTTATAAAAATTTATTTGATTGGACGTCTCGTATCGACATGAAGTTATTCCAAAATAAACCTATGGTTTTACTAGCCACTTCACCTGGACCTGGTGGCGCTAAAACAGTACTTACAGCGGCAACAGGTTCGGCCCCTTATTTTGCAGCGGATGTAAAAGGCAGTTTATCAATTCCAAGTTTCTTTGATAATTTCGACAACGAAAAGCAACAAATCACTAATCCAATAATACTGGATGAATTGCAATCTGTCCTTGCACAGCTTAGCTAAATTAGCGTAAAAATAGTGCTAAACCTAGCGAAGTAACCGCCAATAATTACTGAGTCGGTTACTGAGTTAATGGCTGAACTAACAACTAAGTTTGAGGCTAAATATACAAGGTTTACCTTCCACCTATAAACAATTGCTTGATAGTAAGCCTATTAGATTCATCTATTGGCCGATTAAAAATAGCAAAAAAGCACCTGTTCTAGTCGATTCAAGTTATGAGCTATAACTTTTTAGCTTGCCATTATTACATTTAGCCCCTTGAATAGTGGGGCCAGTTAGCATAAATTGATTAATATTATCTTTGCTCAATACCCACGATTATTCTATGACACCAGTTAGCTACTTCCCGCACCAAAATAACCATATGTATGTTGAAGGTATTGCTATTAGCGATATTGCCAAACAGATACAAACGCCTTTTTATTGCTATTCAAGTACTGCCATTGAAACAAATTATCAAGATTATCAGAGGGCATTTAGCACTCAAGATGCATTAATTTGTTATGCCGTTAAAGCGAATAGTAATCAAGCTGTGCTTGCTACCTTAGCAAAATTGGGCTCAGGTGCAGATGTAGTCTCTATGGGGGAAATTCGCCGAGCGATTACTGCTGGAATTCCAGCAAATAAAATTGTCTATTCCGGTGTTGCTAAAACACTTGAAGAGATCAGCTATGCCTTATCTTTAGATATTCTGCAATTTAATGTTGAGTCTGAACCAGAGTTAGCATTAATATCAAAAGTAGCTACATCATTAAATAAAACGGCTGCGATTGCTTTTCGCATAAATCCTGATGTTTGTGCGCAAACCCATGCAAAAATATCTACTGGCAACGCAGAAAACAAGTTTGGTGTACCCATTTCAAAAGCTCGATTGGCTTATAAACAAGCCGCTGCATTACCCGGTATCAAAGTTCAGGGTGTTGATGTACATATCGGTTCACAGTTAACCAGCTTGGCACCTTTTGCAGAAGCCTATAAACGTATTGCTGAGCTAGTTATTGACCTTAGATCTGACGGCCATGACATCAGTGTTGTTGATGTCGGCGGTGGACTAGGTATTACTTATCTAGATGAAATCATCCCAAGTAAACAGACCTACGCCGATATGGTAACAGCACAACTGAGTCACCTTAATTGCAAAATAATTATTGAACCCGGTCGCTCGCTTTTAGGTAATGCCGGTATTCTTGTTTCTAGTGTGGTGTTTGTAAAAACAGGTGAAGAACGACAATTTTTAATGCTAGATGCCGGTATGAACGATTTGATCAGACCAAGTATGTATGAAGCATATCATCAGATTATTGCCGTTGATAAAAGCAGTAATGTTTTAAAAACTTATGACGTGGTTGGCCCGGTATGTGAAACCGGAGATACTTTTGCTAAAGCCAGAGAAGTACACCAATCTGATGCAGGGGATTTGATCGCGATTATGAGCAGCGGTGCTTATGGCGCGGTTATGTCGTCTAGTTACAATACCCGCTTGCTAGTCCCTGAAGTGATGGTTAAAGGTAATGAGTTTGCCATAGTAAGAAAACGTCCTAGTTATGAAGACATTATTAAACAAGATATTACCCCAAGCTGGTTGTAAAGTTTACTGAAACCATCAGTCGATGAGCACGTTATGCTCATCGACTGATAACCGAACACTATTTTTTAGCATTTAACACCAACTAGCTTCTTCCGTCGGCTGTTTTAAATGCTCTTCAATATTGGCTAACAGCACCCGATAACCTACATTGCCATAAAGTACCTGTCTACCATTATCAATAATATAAGATGGGCTACCTTTCAAAGATAAAACTTTTGCCTGTTGGTAATCAGCCATTAGTGCAGCCATTGCACTGCCATCATTTAGCGCCTTTTTGATAAGTTCTTTATCAATACCTGCGCCCTCAAGTAAGAAAAACAATAGGTTTAATTGGCCAATATCTTGTCCATCAATATAAAACGCTTGGCGAATTAATAATGCCATTTCAATACTTTTTTCTTTGCTATATCTGAGTTCAATAGCTTTAAGTACTAAGTGAGCATTAGCCGAAGTTTTGGGGCGAACTTTATGCCAAATATCAGGGTTTATCATTGCATCAGGATAAGGTTCAGCTGAGTCATTGACATGTTTTGCAAAGCCCGAATATCCTCCTCGTTCGGCCCACTGTGTTGGGATTTTATTACCAGCATCACCAAACACATCAAGGTAATGATAACGCACTTCAATTTTACCCAATAACTTATCATTAAGTTCTTCAATGCGCCTTTGTGCGACCCATGCCCAAACACATAAAATATCACTGTAATAATCTAATACCACTGGGGTTTTCATGGTTCTTTCCTATTTATTATTGGTCTAATTACCGGTAATTCTCACTGCGTATTTAGCACTAAAATCAGCTCAAAGCGTTAACTGCAAGCCTTGCAAATATCATCTAAGCTTGAGGTAATTACAGCCACGTTAAGATAACCTACTCGCTTTAATTGCTCCGCAGAAAAAATAGCTCGTACGCTTGTCGCGCAATGTAAATATATAAATTGATTTTCATTGGGGTACATTTGCAACATTTTCATTTCAAGTAAACCACGAGGAATATTGATCGTACCCTGTGCTGAATTTTGAGCATGTTCGTTAGGCTCTCGTACATCAATAATGACACTATTTTCTTGCTTAGACAGTGATAAGGCTTTTTCAATACTTATTTCAAGCAAAGATTCACGTGCTTGCTTTACTAGTTCAGGTATTGTTTTCAACATATTAATTCTCATTTTAAAGTTTGTAAAAACGAGTTAACGCTAAGAAAATTCAGTTATTCACTGTGATTAACTGCACGCAAACATTTAAAAGGGTTTTAATCCTCTTTGCAGCCCAGCTTCCTAAACACTGACATCATAAAACAAAGCTTAGTGAAAGATGAAAGTATTAAATTAGTGGCAATGAAAGCAGTAAACCAAAGCCAATCGTTACTATAATTCACGGCTAAATAGAGTGTTAATAAAATAAAAATACCGGCGGTAAGTCTTAACGCTTCGTTTATGGTCATGCTGTTTCCTCATAATTCATATGCATAGGTTTTTACAGCATAGCCATTGGCTGTTATTAATCTGTAGTCAAAACCTAAACCTGTACATTAAAACCAACACATTAGAATTTTCTAATATTCAAAATCATACATTAGCCTTTACTAATTTACAAAGCAAGTATAAAATAATTTTCTGACTACAGAGCCCCATACTCAAGGACGGCTGATGAATTCCGAACAAGAGAAACTGTTAGAAAATGCCTTGGAAGTCGCTGGGATTTTAAAACTACTTTCCAACCCCTACCGATTAATGATCCTCTGCTGTTTAAGCGAAAGTGAACTCACCGTTGGTGATTTAAACCAGCGTATAGACCTTTCACAATCAGCACTTTCTCAGCACTTAGCAAAATTAAGAGAAAGCGATATAGTGACTACTAGACGACAATCTCAAACAATATTCTATCGTATCGCTAACCCTAAAATTGCAGACTTGTTAGAGGTTTTGCAGGAGAAGTTTTGTCGTGATGAATGAAGCTTTAAGTTAAGTTTTCTTTCCTGATGTTTAATCTGCATAAATGTAAATAATGGTGACTTTGGCAGGCTAATTGGCTGATCTACTTCGAAAACATAAAACTTAAGAGCTTATTTGCATTAACAAAGGCTTTACAAGTTGGCTGAATGGCCAAAATTTGATAGGATCGCGGAAAATTTAATCCCCCTACATTTTAATCGATTAATAATCATTTTTTAAGGATGAACATGAAATCTAAAATAGCGATTGCTGCACTGCTTTTATTGCCTTTATCAGGTCAATATGCCCTGGCTGAAGAAACTGCAGAAGAAAAACCTGAGTTAACTGTATCAGCTGAACTTGGCTTTTTATTTAAAACAGGCAACACCAAAAGTGGTGATATCAAAGCAGCTCTAAATATTAAACATGAAAGTGGGCAATGGCTAAATCTATTGGCATTTAATGCCCTTGCTAAAAAGCTTGAAACTCAAGACGAAGATACGGGTAAAGATTCTTTTGAGAGCACTGATAATAAGTGGGATATCCTTGGTCAGTCTAATTACTCATTAGAAGAAGGTGGTAAAAACTACCTTTACGGCAGTGCTTATTATGAACAAGATAAGTTCAGTAGTTTTGAATACCAAACGTCAGCTTCTTTTGGTTGGGGTCGTCACTGGATGGAAACTGAAACTAGCTCCTTTTTCGCAGATATTGGTCCTGGTGTAAAATACGATGTTATTCGCGCTATGCCAGCAACAGCAACAGACGCGGCAATTCTTGAAAGTAGTGAAACAGCTGCGATTGTACAAGCGCAAGCGTTATATACTAAACAAATCAATGATTTTGTTGAATTTAAACAATACTTTGTTGCTAAGCAAGCATTTGAGTCTGATAAAAACAGTGTCTACAAATCAGAAACCTCACTAACAACCAAGCTAATTGAATCATTACAGTTTAAATTCGCTTTTCGTGTTGATTACGATACTGAAGTAGAGGAAGGTTTTGAAAATACTAATACTGAAACCTCTGTGACGCTAGTTTATAGCTTCTAATTTTTGCTTAACAGCTTTGACTTAGTTAGCCTGAATCCTGGATAATGAGTACTTTATATTTAAGTAAAAACAATAACTTAGGTTATTAGCAACAAAACTTACAAGATTAAGTAGTGATATACTCTATCAATGTTTCGATTTATTCAATTTATTCGATAATCAAGACAAAACGTTTATGAATAACGGGTTATTTATCGACGTTTTAACGCTGAAAATCGGATAAAAGGGATATTGAGCAAGTGCTGCTTATCCAGAGTTCAGGTTAGTTAGGCTCATTAACACAAAAGGCTGTTCTTCAATGATGAAGACAGCCTTTTTTATTATCTATAATCACTTTGCCTTGCTTTAGGCAATAAAAATTATCCATATAAATAGAAAACCAGCCATACGGCTGGTTTTGTCATCAGTTGGTTCGGGAACTAATCGAAACTAACTAAAACTGGTTAGAGGTGTTTTTTTCGCCACCTGCTTTAAGTGCGTTTTCACCCGCAAAGTATTCTTTGTGATCATCACCCATGTCAGAGCCTGACATATTTTGGTGTTTAACACAGGCGATACCTTGACGAATTTCTTTACGTTGTACTCCTTCAACATAACCTAGCATAGCTGCATCACCGAAATACTCTTTCGCTAAGTTATCTACAGATAATGCAGTGGTGTGATACGTAGGCAACGTGATTAAATGATGGAATATACCCGCTTCACGTGAGGTATCAGCTTGGAAGCTACGAATTTTATCATCAGCTGCAGTCGCTAATTCAGTATTATCATAATCTACATTCATCAAATCAGCGCGAACGTAGCTAGATACATCAGCTCCTTCAGCAACCATGGCGTCAAATGCTTGTTGTCGGAAGTTTAACGTCCAGTTAAATGATGGACTGTTATTGTAAACGAGTTTCGCATTAGGGATTTCTTTACGTACCTCATTCATCATTGCCGTGATATCAGCAACGTTGGGTGTCGCCGTTTCAATCCAAAGCAGATCAGCACCGGCTTTAATTGCTTCGATACTATCAAAGACACAACGCTCTTCACCCGTACCTTGGCGGAATTGGTATAAACCAGAAGGTAGACGCTTAGGGCGCACTAACTTACCGTCACGGTTGAAACATACATCGCCTTCTTGCATATCAGCTACGTCAATTTCTTCAACGTCTAAGAATGAGTTATAAATATCACCTTGATCGCCCGGCTCTTTAACCACTGCAATTTCTTTAGTAAGACCAGCACCTTCAGAATCAGTACGAGAAACGATAATACCGTTGTCGATACCTAGCTCTAGGAAAGCGTGACGCAATGCTCGGATCTTAGAATGAAAATCAGCATGAGGAACCGTTACTTTCCCATCTTGATGGCCACATTGCTTTTCATCAGCAACTTGGTTTTCAATTTGAAGCGCACAAGCACCCGCTTCAATCATTTGTTTAGCCATTAGGTAAGTCGCTTCTGCATTACCAAAACCCGCATCGATATCGGCAATAATAGGTACAACGTGAGTAACGTGATTATCAATTTTTTCCTGGATAGCGGCTTTGTCGCCTTCACTTGCTTTGTCTAACTCACGGAAAAGACCACCTAATTCACGTGCATCCGCTTGACGTAGGAAAGTGTAAAGTTCTGCAACCAAAGAAGCCACTGACGTTTTTTCATGCATAGATTGATCAGGAAGAGGACCAAACTCGCTGCGAAGTGCAGCTACCATCCAACCTGAAAGGTACAAGTAACGACGATCTGTTTTACCATCAAAATGTTTCTTAATAGAAATCATTTTCTGTTGGCCAACAAAACCATGCCAGCAACCTAGAGACTGAGTATATTTAGAACTATCTGCATCATAAGCATCCATATCGCGGCGCATAATGTCTGCCGTATATTGAGCAATATCTAAACCCGTTTTGAATTTGTTTTGTGCTCGCATACGAGCAATAGACTCAGGGTTAATAGCATCCCAAGAGCTACCTGCTTGTTCTTTAATTGCTTTAACCGCTTCTATTGCACTTTGATAGTTAGACATATCATTCTCCAAAAGTCTTGTTGTAGATAAAGTTATCGTTATAAATAGTTATTAGTATTGACTGTTAACGTCTCACCCTGATGTTCGTATACATAGAATGAATGTCAAAAAGTAAGCTTTCATACCGGACTACAAAAACAATAACTCATGGCTAGGGTATTTTTAAAATATATAATCACAATAACTAGCATTCACAGTATGAATGTACAAACATATTTATGGCACTTATCGACCAGTTTTATCAGTTAAATGGTAAAAACTCATTGAATTAGCCCTACATTTAGCTTATATCTACCTGACTTATATTTATTGAGAGAGCCATTAACGACATGAATATTTCTAAAATTGATTTAAATTTACTTATTTATTTAGATGTATTATTGCGTGAGAAAAATGTTACTCGGGCAGCAAGCCAACTTAACATTACTCAACCAGCAATGAGCAATGGCTTAAAACGACTCAGAACATTATTTAACGACCCTATTTTGGTACGTACTTCTGATGGCATGGTTCCCACAGAACGAGCTCGATCGTTAGCACCAAGTATTCGTAAAATTTTGCTTGAATTAGAAGAGGCTTTACAAGGGGAAGAAGAGTTTAACGAATTTAACAGTCAACGTGTTTTTAGAATCATGGCCAGTGATTACGCAGCATCAACACTGATCCCTACTCTATTAAAAGCATTAAACGAAGTTGCTCCTAATATTACGCTCGATATTATGACCCCCAGTGATGTAACCTTTCATGACGTTGAAGCGGGTAAGATTGATATGGCGATTAACCGCTTTGATGAATTACCACAATCTTTCCATCAAAAAGCCATTTGGCGTGACTCTTTTTCTTGTTTATTAAGTGCAGATAGTCCTTTAGTTAGTAAGTTTAATTTAAATGCTTATTTAGGCGCCAAACATGTATGGGTTTCAAAAACAGGCTTTGGTGTGGGTGTGGGTATGGACCCCAAAGATGTTCAAAAACTAGGTTGGGTTGATGAAGCGCTTGCTCGATTAGGCAAGAAACGTGACATAAAGGTTTTCACTCGTAATTATCACGTTGCTATGCAACTAGCTTATGAAGATAACTTAATTGCCACTTTACCGACAAAAGCAGCTCTTTTGCACAAGAATGACAGTAATTATACTATTGTAAAGCCTCCATTTGACATTCCTGATATAGAATTAAAAATGATCTGGAGCCCTTTACTTCACCATGATGCTAGCCATATTTGGTTCAGGCAATTAGTTATTGCTGCTGCAATAAAATGCCAGGAGAATAGTTAACTAACCATGAAAAATGTGCTTTACACCCTTTTTGCCATCAGTATAAGTTTACTGCTCGGAAAACTTGCTAATCATTTGTTGGCGGGTTTACCTGCGAGCTTATACGGTATGGTTATTTATGCTATTTTTTTACAATTAAATTGGTTTAGTGCAAAAAAGGTGTCAACAACTAATCAGTGGCTTGTTAGACATATGGGTGTTTGTTTTGTTCCCGCCGGCGTTGGCATAATCAATCACTTCCAATTAATTCAAAACCACGGTATAGCTTTAATTTTTATCATTTTCAGCTCGACTTTTATCTTACTGACTGTCATAGGCTTCCTCAGTGAGCGTTTTTTAATTAGATCTATACCAGCTGATGAAAGCTTATCTGATCAGGCGAAATTATGATTAACAGCTTCCTTATTAACTCCCCTATTTTAGCAAGTTTTATCATCACAATGATCACGGTGGCAACCTATCAATTATCGGCTAGACTCCAACAAAAGTGGCAGTCAATATGGCTAAACCCAATGTTGATAACCATCACCATATTAGTACCTTTACTACTCTTGGTAGATATTGATTATCAGGAGTACAGTAAAACCACGCAATTGCTAAATCTATTGTTAGAGCCTGCAATTGTTGCACTGGGCTTCCCACTTTATCAACAGCTCAGGCAAATAAAGTTTCATTGGCGAGAGATTATGTCTATTTTAGCTTTAGGCATTGCTGCGGTAATTAGCGTTAGCTTTATTATGGCAATGATATTGATTAAAGCGCCCGAAATAGCTATAGCTTTATCACTTAAGTCTGTAACCACCCCCATTGGTATTACGTTAACAGAGCAATTATCTGGTGATAGCTCTATTACAGCATTTGCGATAATGGTTGCCGGTCTATTTGGTGGTTTGCTAGGACCTGCTTGGCTTGAGTTCATCGGGGTAAAATCAGCCAAAGCTCAAGGTTTAGCGATAGGAAGTGCGAGTCACGTTATTGGTACCGCAATTATGGTTAGAGTCAGTGCTGAGCATGGTGCATACAGTTCAGTTTCACTCATTTTATCGGCATTACTCACTGCACTGATAAGCCCATGGTTAATCCCATTATTACAGCAATTATTTAGTTAAAATTTATTTAACTGTCCGCTTTCCAAGCACCATTCACAATATGAATGGTGTTTATCATAAAGTACAATAATATCAATCGCCATTAAATACCTCTATAAAAAGCAATAATTATACATTACTTAACAATTACTTAGCACAAACACATCTAAAGATATTATTTTCCTATAGAAAATAATAGCCTCAAAGTACTATTGCCAGCAGTGATAATAAGCCATAGGATTATCACTAATAGTTATTTCTACACCTATAATTGGCAAACAATTATTAAAGTGATACTAGAAATAGAAACTTTTATACAAACATTCTTGGCGGTTTAATAGCAAGTATTGAAAATAAGGTGAAGTAACAATGTCAACGACAGTAACAAAAGAGAATTTAACAATAAGCCAATGTCTTTTTGATTTTATTGAGTATGAAGCATTACCAGGTACCGCTATTAGTTCAACGCATTTTTGGCAAACATTTTCTAATATCATTAGTGAGCTGGGCCCTGAAAACAAAAAACTTTTATTAAAACGAGATACTCTACAAGCCAGTATTGATAACTATCATCAAAATAATAAACCGCTTGATTTTTCTCACTATAAAAAATTCTTAACTGATATTAATTATCTAGTACCGCAAGTAGACGATTTTAGTATTAATACCTGTAATGTTGATAATGAATTAGCACTAATGGCTGGCCCGCAACTTGTTGTACCTATTATGAATGCACGCTTTGCCTTAAACGCGGTGAACGCGAGATGGGGAAGTTTATATGATGCTCTTTATGGCAGTGATGCAATAAGTGATGAAAATGACGCACAGTCAGGTAAAACATATAACCCGATACGAGGTAAGAAGGTTGTCGCTTTTGCCAAAAATTATTTAGATCAGGCCTTGCCACTTGTATCTGGTAGCCATAACGACGCTATTAGCTACCATTTAACCGAACAACAGCTGATAGTTAGTTTGGTTAACGGCCAACAAAGCCCATTGAAAGCTCCAGAAGCTTTTATTGGCTTCACTGGTAGTATTAACAAACCAGAATCATTGATGTTAATTCATAACGGTTTGCATTTAAGTTTATTGTTTAATGATAACAGCGCCATTGGTCAAGAAGATGCTGCGGGTTTAAGTGATATTATGCTTGAGTCGGCTTTAACAACCATCATGGATTGTGAAGACTCTGTGGCGGCAGTTGATGGCGAAGACAAAGTACTCGCTTATAGAAATTGGTTAGGTTTGATGACAGGAAAGTTATCGGCAACACTTAATAAAAAGGGTAAAGCCATCACCCGTACCATGAATGATAACCTGAGTGTACAAACACTTAATGGTGATACTGTTACCCTTAAAGGTCGTAGTTTAATGTTCGTTCGTAATGTTGGTCATTTGATGACCAACAATGCCATCATTGATAACCTAGGTAATGAAATACCCGAAGGCATACTCGATGCAATGATTACCTCCTTGGTTGCTTTGCATGACCTAAAAGGTAATAGCGAATTTTCTAACAGTAGTGAAGGATCAATTTATATTGTTAAGCCCAAAATGCATGGGCCTGAAGAAGTAGCTTTTGCTAATACTCTGTTTTCTCGTGTTGAAACCGCGTTATCATTACCAAAAAATACCATCAAAATGGGTATTATGGATGAAGAAAGGCGTACCAGTGTTAATTTAAAGAACTGCATTTTTGCTGCTAAAGATCGCGTGGTATTTATCAACACCGGATTTTTAGACCGAACTGGCGATGAGATACACACCTCAATGATGGCAGGTGCTATGGCTAGAAAAGCAGATATTAAATTAACGCCTTGGATTGGTGCCTATGAAAATAACAATGTTGACGTAGGATTGGCTTGTGGTTTTAGCCAAAAAGCACAAATAGGTAAAGGCATGTGGCCAATTCCAGATCAAATGTCAAACATGTTGGCAACCAAGATAAACCATGTTGAAGCTGGTGCAAATACAGCTTGGGTCCCCTCTCCTACCGCAGCTACACTGCATGCATTGCATTACCACAGGGTGAATGTATTTGATTTACAAAAGCAACTTAGCAAACGTAAGCAAGCCAGTATAGATGATATTTTAACTATTCCTTTGGCTAAAAATACTAATTGGAGTGAGCAGGAAATTAGTGATGAGTTAGACAATAATTGCCAAGGAATTTTAGGCTATGTGGTACGCTGGATAGATGACGGTATCGGTTGCTCTAAAGTTCCTGATATCAATAATGTTGGCTTAATGGAAGATAGAGCCACCTTACGTATTTCTAGTCAACACATTGCCAACTGGTTAATACATAACATATGTAGCAAAGCACAAGTGCAAGCAAGTTTACAGAAAATGGCCGCTATTGTTGATCAGCAAAATGTAAGTGATACCAGTTATCAAGCAATGAGCGATGACTTTACTAACAGTATTGCTTTTAATGCAGCTACAGCACTAATCTTTGCAGGCGCTAAACAGCCGAATGGTTATACCGAGCCTTTATTACATCAGTATCGTTTAGAAAAAAAACATCAGCTAAGCTAATTTATAATTACAGTAGCTTTTGTAGTTACCATATCAACAGTCAGCTCTGCCCCTGAAAAAATCAATACTGACGCAATTATAAATTAAGTAATTGCGTCAGTTCTTACCCTTATGTACAACGAAAAACATACAAATTAGGTGATAGCAATCACTCACCTTGCTTAAATTTGTTGTTACTCATTTAAATAATTTGAAATGTTTATTAGCTTAACCAGTTCTATCTATGATAATGGCTTTGCTCTAGAGCTAATTATTTCGTTTTACATTACTTCAGTCCGAGGCTTTTACCATCTATCTTGTGAATGAGGCAGCTTATCTCAACTTGCTAGTATAATGTTCAGATATACCTTAAAGTAACATTTGTAACAATTAAGTAAACTTTAGAGTAGAAGAAAACATGCTCAAGAGATAAAAATGCAAGGTGGTAGAAACAACTCCACACTTAACCAAATACAGGCATAGCTAAAAGGATATAGGCAATGAAATCAATTAAATTACTGTTAATTAGTTTTACTATCACATTGGTCGCATTAATGACTATTTCGCCTGCCATTGCCAAACCTTCAGTTAAAGTCCAACATTTACAACTTAATAATGCGCTTACTGCTACACACAACAATTACAATATAATTAGAGCAATAGGAAAAGTACCAACTAAGCTACCTGTGCAATACAGTAACAACTTCTCTTCTGGTTTAATTCTATCAAGCCGCTCTATTTTGACAGCTAGAAACGCAAACTTAGCCATAAATGTTGCTAAACATACCAATGAATTTTTTAGTAGTGCTATGACCGTTAGTGACAAGCTAAATCAATTTATGTCATATTTCAGCTCCCCCGTTAAAGTAAAGGTTAGCGAACAGCAAGAGCTATCACCAGAAGGTGATATATTGAAAGAAAAATGTAATGGCTCTATCAACTTTAGTTAAAGCTGATTCGAGTAGTTTTAAACTTAACTCATTATTGCTCAATGGTAGCTTTAGATTACTTCTTCCCGCAAGGAAGAAGAGTTTTCTTTAATAAAAACATATCCCCCCTAAGTTATAATTATTGCCTACCAACTTAGCTTAAATTCCCTACTTAACTATAAACCTAGTTAAAGTCTGACTAAAAACGTAACTAAAAATATTCTCCAAAGAGATTATGCGTTACCCTGCACTATCAATTTTATTTAGCTGTATCCTTAATCCATGAAAAAGATAAAAACAATAATCGCCGGCATCATGCTTATCAGTTTGTTGGTATTAGCTACAGCATTAACTTGGCTTTACAGTAAAGTAGATAGCGCCTTACCTGTGTTAAATGGTAAAAAAACAGTTTTTGGTTTAACAACCACGGCAATAATTGAGCGAGATAAGCAGGGAATTGCCACCATAAAAGCACAAAATAGAGCTGATATCTCTGTAGCGCTGGGTTTTGTTCATGCTCAAGAACGCTTTTTTCAAATGGATCTATTAAGACGAAATTCTGCAGGTGAATTGGCAAGCCTTTTTGGCGCTGTTGCACTTGATTATGACAAGTCAATTCGTAGGCATCGCTTTCGCGATCGAGCAAGAGCAATAATTGCTCAGTTACCTCAAGAACAACTTAATTTAGTTAAAGCCTATACACGAGGTGTCAATCAAGGACTAAAATACCTAAACTCTTCACCGTTTGAGTACTTATTACTTCAACAAGAGCCTGTGCAATGGAGCGAAGAAGACTCAATCCTCACTATTTTTAGTATGTACATTGACCTTCAGTATCATGATGGTAGGCGCGAGCGCACTCTCGGTTTAATGAAAGCTGTTTTATCCGGTGATGTCTACGCTTTTTTAGATCCCAAAGGTAGTATTTGGGATGCCGCAATTGATGGTAGTCGGTTACCCCAAGCATCTATGCCAAAAGGTGTTTGGCCCTCTGCTTCAAGTTTTAACATTGAAAATAGAACAACCAGTGAACTAGCCAGTAATAAGGAAGATAAATACCAAGGAGATCATCTACCTGGCTCTAACAGTTGGGCGATTTCAGGCGCGTTAAGCGCAACAGGAAGTGCAATATTAGCTAATGATATGCACCTTGGACTTCGTGTGCCTAATACTTGGTTTCGCGCTTCTTTTGAATACCCAAATGAAATAGCTAATAGTTCAAACGCTATTGCTAAGCAAATTAAAGTAACGGGTGCTACTTTACCAGGAACCCCTAATATGGTTATTGGTAGTAATGGCAATATTGCCTGGGGTTTTACCAACAGTTATGGTGATTACAGCGATGTTATTGCCCTAACAAGTAATGCTGACGATAACCAATACTTGTCGCCAACCGGCTATTTAGATTTTACTTTTCATAAACAAGTAATAGCAGTTAAAGGGCAAAAAGCACAAGAAATCACCGTAAGAGAAACGATCTGGGGACCCGTTATTGGTAAAAACCATCAAGGTGATTTACTCGCTTATCGCTGGGTTGCCCATGACAAAGAGGCAGTGAATTTAGTGGCAACTGAACTAGAGCGAGCAACAACTGTTGACCAAGCTTTTAACATAGCCGCACGTTCAGGAATTCCCTCTCAAAATATGTTGGTTGTGGATAAAAGCGGTGATATTGGCTGGACTATTATGGGACCAATTCCACATAAAAAAGGCATGATAGGAGAAACACCTTCATCATGGAGTTCAGGTAAAAATGGCTGGCAAGGCTACTTAACTCCCGAGCAATATCCCCAGATTAAAAATCCCGAAAATCAAAGGTTATGGACAGCCAATTCTCGGGTAGTAGGTGGCGAGATGTTGGAAAAGCTTGGCAATGGTGGTTACGCCCTTGGTGCTAGGTCTAAACAAATTAGAGATAATTTATTCAATCTGGAAAAATTTGACGAACAAAGCTTACTGAAAATAGGCTTAGATGATGAAGCCGTGTTTTTACAACGGTGGCAAGAGTTCATTCTAAAATCAGTGTTAACTGAACAAGTACTCGCACAACATACAAACTTTAAACAGGTTAAGAGTTTGTTAGAAAAAGCTGAAGCCTTAAGAGCAAGTATTGACTCGGTTAGTTATCGCTTGATTCGTAACTTTCGTATAAATTTGAGAAATAGTGTTTTTTTCGAGTTGAATAATAGTTTAACAAACATTGATACAACTTTTAATTTCAAAAGTATTCGCAATCAAATTGAAGTGCCTTTATGGCATTTAATTAATGAGCAACCAGAAAACTTCATGATGTTAGGTGAGGCCAGTTGGCAAGATGTATTTACTAAGGCTCTGGACTTAACACTTGCAGATATGACAGATAACCAAGCATTAGAAGCGGCAACTTGGGGGCAGCAAAATAACTCAGCGATAAAACACCCACTGAGTAGTGCCCTGCCGCTATTAAACTATTGGCTAGATATGCCTAATAAAGCATTACCCGGTGACAGCTATATGCCAAGAGTACAAGGCAAAACCTTTGGCGCCTCCGAGCGCATGGTAATTTCACCAGGTTTTGAAAGTGAGGGGCTCTTTCATATGCCAACCAGTCAATCTGGGCATCCCTGGAGCCCTTACTATGGCAAAGGACATAGTGACTGGGAAGAAGGTATAGCTTCACCATTTCTACCCGGAAAAACAGCCTATAAGCTGACATTGCTAAGTTATTAAACTGCACTTAATACAGCTTCAATATCAACACAGAGATACAAGAAATTTTACGAGATAAACTATGACTATATTAATTCTTTGCTTATTTTCAGCATTACTTTTACCACTTTTAGCAAAAGCACCTGTAGCTTTTTCTATGGCTAAACTGGGTGGCTACAATAATTATCATCCGAGAGAACAGCAAAGTAAGCTAACAGGTTTTGGCGCTCGTGCTCTGGCAGCACATCAAAATGCTTTTGAGTCAGTAATCCTTTTTGCACCGGCCGTTATTTTAGCACTCGCCACGGGAAATACTCAGCAGTCAATATTAGTTTTAGCTGTCGTTCATGTTGTTTCAAGAGTGCTATATAATATTTTATATCTATTAAATATGGGCTTATTGAGATCAGTAATATGGGCAATTGCCACTTTCTGTAGCTTTGCCATAGTCTTTCAATGCATGCCCTAAAAGGTATCTATTAACAAAAAATGTCTAAAGAAGTAGTTGACACTATTTGGTTAAGCTAGCTAGAGTAACTACTCAAAGTATCAGACAATCAACATTAAAAAGGTAAACAAGTGAGCGATAAGTTAGATTTAAATGAAATACGCCAAGAAATAACGCTTTTAGATCAGGATTTATTAGCCTTGTTTGCAAAACGCCGTGCATTAACACTGAATGTAGCCAAGAGTAAAGTACAACAAATTCGCCCGATTAGAGATCAACAGCGTGAGCAAGAGCTTTTAATACGCTTAATCAAACATGGCAAAAGTTTAGGTTTAGATGCTCACTATGTTACCAGTGTATTTCAAACAATTATCGAAGACTCTGTCTTAAATCAGCAAGCATACTTACAAAGTTTAGCGAATCCTGATATTCAAGTACCAACAGTCAGTGTTGCTTTTTTAGGTGATAAAGGCTCATATAGTTACCTTGCAAGTCACCGTTACTTTTCACGCCGAGCAGAAAAAATCATAGAATCAGGCTGTCAAAATTTTTATGATATATTACAACAGGTTGAATCAGGACAAGTTGATTACGGCATGCTTCCTATTGAGAATACCAGTTCAGGTAGTATTAATGAGGTCTATGACTTACTTCAGCACACAAGCTTATCAATAGTAGGTGAAATTACTCAGCCTATAGAGCATTGTTTATTAACCGCGGTAAATACCAGTTTAACAAAAATAAAAACTATTTATGCACACGGACAACCCTTTGCTCAATGTAGTAATTTTTTAGATAAGCAAAGCGGTATTCGTATTGAGTATTGTGATAGTACAGCAGATGCAATGGCACAAGTTGCAGAGTTGCAAGACGATACCATTGCCGTTATTGGTAGTGAGGAAGGTGGCCAGTTATATCAACTACACGCCCTTGAGCAGTCAATTGCTAATCAAACCGAAAACCACTCTCGCTTTATTTTAGTTGCTAGAAAAGCCGTTGATGTTGCTGAGCAAATCCCAGCTAAAACGGCAATAATTCTTGCTACGGGCCAAAAAGCAGGCGCCTTAGTTGAGTGTTTGTTAGTACTTAAAGAAAAAGGCATTAATATGTGCAAACTTGAGTCGCGCCCTATTCAGGGAAGACCTTGGGAAGAGATGTTTTATATTGATGTAGAATCCAATTTAAAGAGTTTTGCCTTGCAAGAAGCAATTCAAGAAATGACCCCACACACTAATTTCATCAAAGTTTTAGGTTGCTATCCTATTGAGCATATTAGTCCAACGAGCGTACCGAGTAGTGAGATTTAGCCATAAATAACTAAATAGTACTGCATGCCCGGGTTTAAACAGCATGCAGTACTAGCGAGTTTTCAAGGAAAGTGTTATATATATTAAATAAGTTGTATTAGTTGGTTAAATATTATGCGTTACATTTCATTAAATCTAAATAAGACCGAACATGGTTGTCCTACAATACCCACAGTTCTTACCTATAAAAAACACGTTTTTTCAAAAAAAAGAAATATAGGCTTCTCTTTAATTGAGCTTATGATAACTGTTGCTATTGGAGCGATTGCGGTGACAATTGCTATACCGAGTTTAAGCAGCTTTACTGCCAAGATGCGTGTTGATAACGAGGTTTCTGAACTACAACGTTTATTACTAACAACCCGTAATGCTGCTATTAACTCAGGGCAAAATGCAAGTTTATGTTCACTGCAAGCTAATGATACTTGTCAAAATATTAATAACTGGGCTGGTAGGGTCGGAGTGGTATCAATTGATGGCTTAATAAGGGAGCGAGAGGCAATTCAAGCAGGCGATAGACTCCAGTTTGCTTTTAATAGCGTAACTTATAATCCTAGTGGCCAACTCAGTAATAATAATATTGGTCTATTTACCTATTGTCCTAGAGGACTTACTGATTATTCTCGCGGTATAGACTTGTCTTTGTCAGGCAGACCTTACCTAAGCTCCGATAATAATGGCGATGGAAAGGATCAAGATAGAAATAATAACAACATTGTATGTAATTAATAATCATAATAAATTTTCCCGGCTCTATTAGTAAAAAAGCGATACCCTTTACGGAGTATCGCTTTTCAATAAAAAAGGAGCATCAGCCGCTAACGTGGGGTCTTCTTATCCAATGTCTTAGCTTTCAGACTTGTAAACTCATCGCCCTCTAATACACATTGATAAGAACGGTATACTTTTATTCTTTCTAGAGACTTTTGAGTTGAGACTCTTTTCCCTGACATATTATGAGCTAATTCAGAAAGTCTTCTAGGTTGAGTTAGCCTGAATATAATTGCTTCGGTACCATCAACAAGAGTGACATGACACTTAGCTGTTACTTTTTTATTTTTTTCAGAGGATTTTGCATTGCTATCCTCACCAGGTACTACCGCTTGAGCAGAAAACAAAACAAACAAACAAACACAACAAGTTGATATAATCAGGTTTTTCATATTATCCTCCCCAACAGGCAATTGGCAATTTCCTACCTGTATCTGTAATTGTAATTGTTACACAAGCAGCATCATTAGTAGCCTGTGCACCTTGCGCTGTCGCTGTTAATGTAAAACTATTGGCCACAACAGCTGATGAAATTAAATAATGCCTATTTGGCGTTTCATATACGGCAGTAGTACCTACACCTAAAACACTAATATTTGTAGTGTAAGCCCTACTATCAACAAATAACTGTTCTTGTAAGTTAGCTAAACGGACTAACTCAAGAGGTGCTTCAGCTCTATTTGAGCGCACAACATAATCACTATAAGAAGGATAAGCAACCATGGCTAATATACCAATAATGGCAACGGTAATCATTAACTCTATAAGAGTAAACCCCTTCAACTTCCCCCTATTAAGCCCATTTATATTTTCATGATGACTAAACATAAATCTAATTCTCCGTTACATAAAGGTAGGTTCGTAAGGTTTGCAACTGAAATCCTACGGGTATTATTTCCCTACCGACTATAATATTACCATCCGGCTCTAAAATATTAGTCTCGGGATTGAGTGTTTTTGTCACTATTAGCGTTGGAGACCCCAGAAACTGTTCACTGATAAGCGTTTTTCTATTATCGTCGCTATCTGGATCTTCTGTTTGCCAATTGTACTTATGTACTCCCAAAGCTAAATCAACAGCATATAACCAACCTTGCCCATTAGGTAAATCACAACTAAGGGAGTTAACACCTAGTGGCGCTGGTATAAAAGTAGTAAAATTGACAACATTGTTAATCACTAATGCTGATGAAGTACTTTTCTCCCCTTTTTCTTCTAAATCCATATACCAGCCAGACATTAAACTGACTTGAAGTGACAAGGTCTCTTTTTCTTGCGAAGTTAATGAAGCCCCAAAAGGGTTATTGGTATAATCGGCCAAATTATTTATGGTAATAGGCGTAGGAATAGCAGGAATAGTAGGGGTGCCTACCCCAATAAATTGCTGTGTTTTAATGTTGATATCTTTAATCATAAAAAACACATCATTAGTATCTGTTCCGATAGGGTTGGCTCTATCTCCACTTCCTAGTAACACAGCATCATAAGGGATGTCTTGTTGAACAATTATTGGATTATTGTCGGAATCCCTCTGACCGGAATCTATTGTTTCTGTTATAAAGGCTCTAACTATAGCTGGCTCATTAAAGAAACGCCTGTCCCTAGCTAGAGTTTTATCAGATAATGCATAGTTTGCGTTTCCTAAGCTAGCAAGTTTAAAGACTGAAAATTTACTTGTATCACTACCAGGCATATCTATACGCCAAACATTGCCGCCAGTATCACCTGCATATAATCTATCAGTTAAGCCATCTCCATCGCTATCTAGAGTTGCTATACTAGAAGGGATACTATCGGTTCCAGTAAAAATAGTGTCTCCTGTAGGTGATAAACTCCATAGTAATGTTCCCGTTTCCGCATCAAGCATATAAATAGCTTTGCCTAGGTTATCTTCTCCATTTACGCCGCCGATACCGTGTGAGTCTTTTGAAATATCATATCCGCCACCAAAAATTAGTACGGGTTTAGCTTTTCCACCTACAACATTTAAGAGTGAATATGCTATTTTTGGTTGCGACCAGGTTTGTCCTAGCTCTTCAAAATTTAGATCTCCGCCTTTTATGATCCACATTACAGACGGATTGGTAGGGTCAGTAACATCCATGGCATAATAGGTATTCCCACCTCGACGAAAACCATAAAACAGCCAGACTTTATCATCGCTATCAACAATACCATTACCATTTTTATCAGTGATGTGAGCTGTTATGAGTCCATCGACACCATAAACCTTGTCAGCGGAAGTAAAGTTCTCCCGTAATGCTTTAATATTTGAAATGAAATCTTTTGGCATAAATGCCCAGGTTTCTTCTATAGTATTAGTACTATCAATGTCTTTAAACATATGTAGTACCCCATGATTGGTACCAACAGCGATATAGATATTATCGTTACCGTAATTTATTACGACAGGCTTCGAGTGTAGAGGGTCACCAAAAACATCCTCTCTATTCTCATTTTTATCACCATCTTCATCGGCATCATCTTCGTCTTTGCCATTAATCCAATTAAGACTAGCTTCAATTGCAACTTTATCATCCGCAACGTCTAATGCTGTCGCTAATTCGCTTTGTGTTTCAAACACTTCGCTACTGCTTGCTTCTGCGTATGTCAGCCCTACCAAAGCATTATTTTCACCTAAATCACTGAGAATTATACGATTAGACTTATTGCGTAACATTTCAGCAACACCACCTTCTTGTACGCTATTCCCATCTTTAGTACTGGACCAATAGCTTTGTGCGTCGTCAGAAAAGTGTCCCGTTGCTTCATTTATTGCAGCAACCCCATTGATGCCTTTTTGAATACTGTCTGAGACTTTGTATTTTTTCAGGTTACCCTGCCACCTTGGCCCTCTATCAGGTTGGAACATCGCATAATAAACTGCATCTAGAGTCTCTGTTTTATCAAAGTTATTTGCGGCTACTGATGCAGATGTTAAAGAGTCATTACTTGGTTCTAAGTTAGCGAGAACATTTGTTAAAGCGGTGGTTAACGAAGCACTATCTTCAGCATAAAAATATTCCCCCCCTCCTCGCTTTGCGGTTTCAATAAGTAGCGGTGCTGCGTCTTTCTTAGCGTCTTCACCAAAGCCGATAGTGTAAGTTTCTGCGGTCTGCTTACCATCAAGGTTAAGATTTAAATCATTATTATTAATCCAGCCAGCAAGTGCTGCTAAGTAACTCCACTCGGCATCATACTCTTTATAACCATTAACAAAAAAGTTGTCGCTTACTAAAAAAGGGTCTTGTCCTGTAGCTGGCAATTTAAATATTTCATCATCGGCATCAATATCATAAGTTGGCGAACCATCAGTTATAAGTACTACATAGACTCTATCCGAACATGCAGAAAAAGGGCTTATATAAGAGCCACTTTTTTCGATGTCTGGATCTCTTTTAGGGACAAAGTCATCATCATCGCCATAGTACACTGGTTTAGCGCCAAAGTACTGAGTTGCTTCGTACAACGTTTCGCACAAAGGTGTCCAAGTGTTGCCTAATAAATTATCAATTATCCCAAGCAACTTAGTCCGTGAATCTAAGGTCGACTCTTGAATACCATGTACAATACGCCCGCCATTATCATTATCACTGCCGCTATTACCGTTAAAGACTTGCAAACCAAAATCTACGTTAGGGGTTGAGTTTATCAAGCTGGTAACACTCTCTTTAGCGACTTCTAATCGAGACTTATATTTTGTACCAATAACCTCTTTAGTGCTTTGACTCCATCTAAGATAATTATCGGTATAAAGTGTAACGAATTGCCCTGACCAAGTAACATTAGAGTTAGTAGCGTTAGGCGTGTGAGGTTGAGGAGCGGCTTGAGAGCCCTCACCATCAATAGGAAAACCATCAGGAATGCTTTGTGCACTTCCTACACTATTAATCATCTTTTTATTATTAGCGTTTAATGCATCGACGTCATCTTCACAATCGATAACTTTAATATTCTCCCCTGTCTTCTCGGGAATTTCTGTCCAACTTCCGGAGTTACCTTGGAAAGTATATTCACGCACTCTTCCTGTGTATAAACCATATTTATCAAGACTATCGCGTGCGATTTGACAACCATTAAGTTTTTTTAAAAATAAGCGAGTTTCTGTAGGGCTATCAGGAATAGGCACACTGCTTACAGATGAATCGCCTTTGGAAAAATAAATTCGTTTTCCTGACTTCTTAGATAACCCCGGAAGTGCGTCATATGTAAAACTGGGATCATATTTTTTTTTGAAGTAATCGCCATTATTGGACATACTGCCTGAGTTATCGAAAATGATAAGGACTTTTGGACGGTTTTCTGTTTTCTTTATGGTATCACTTATATAAAGTTCAATATCTTCGCTAAAGCCAGAAGTAGAGACTAATAATAATGATACTGTAGTGATACAGCTAACGAATGTTTTATATCTTCTTTTAACTACCTTTGTCACTGTATTTCTTTCCTTTGACAAGTTCATTTTGACTACTCCAAAATCTATGTACGACACCATGTAATTAACTTAAGTTGAAAGAGAATATGAAGTTAAATTCTATTCCCTTATTTTAATAATTGTTGTGCTATGCCAGAATTAGCTGAAATATTACTTTGCCCAGTTCTGCCGTAGTTCCGGTTAGCTGTTACTGTTAAGATGTTACAACTAAATACTTCTGTAGATGATGCTAACTTCAAGTGTGGGCAGGTAATATCTAAGTTAAATTGATTATTTGCTACATTTACAGCGGCGGTTGCATATGTTGCTGTACCCGGTAATAAAATATTTTGATCTACTATTGGAAAGTTACCTGCCACGGGTCTGCTAAAACTATTATTTTGACCGGGGGCTACTTGATTAAATATTACCTCATCGACAGCGCTAACTACTTCTTGTAATGCAACAGATTTCTCTTCACTCGCACCCGACATTTTCATATCTGTAGTACTATTTTGCATCAGTGCTGCAGCGACAGCTGTCAAAGCAACCAAAAATACAAGTGATACTACTAGGACAACACCTTTTTGATTTGCTTTGTTATGAAATTTAGTCATTATTATCTCGCTCATTATTGCGTGTTTATTATTTATGGCCAAGAGTCCACACTTGTATTATACAATGTGACAGTAGAGCTAAAAAGTAAGCGTCTAAAATTATCGTTTACAGGGAAAGCTAAATCACCAAGTTGATAGGTATTAGTATTATTGTATTGCGGATCAGGTAAAGCTCCTCTCGCTAAAACAAACATTTTAACAGCCAAAATTCGACTCCCACCAGCGTTATCCCACAAATTTTGATTCATAGCACCTGCAGATATATAGGCATTAACAACGCCATAACCTGGTAGCGAAGGATCTGTAGTGGTATCAACACCATACATAAAGCGGATCATTTCAATGCCATCAATTACTGGAGAAAAGTTCATGCTTAGATTAGTTAATCGTCCCTGCATTAATACTGGAACAAGGTTATTACCAACAGTTTCTTGTCTAACATAGTAAACATGGTGTTGGTATTGCCACAACCTTCCATTGTTAACGACGGGAACAGCGGCTCCTGCAGCAAAAACACCACCGGTTGATAAATTTGATGATAAGTAATAATTTCCAACAACGGGTACAGCAACAGGATTAGAAATAACCCTTTTTATCTGAATAACATCAGAGCCGACCATTGTCTGGGTATTTGCTGGCATAATAAAACAACCTAAGGGGTCTAACGCTCCTGCAGCTATAGTTTGCCCCCATAAAGTACGAAATGGACCAATTGCCTGAGGGAAAGTAGCATTATTCACCCCTCCACCAACGCAATCATTACCTGGAGCGCCAGGGATGGTAGTTAAGCTACTTTGGCTGAATGTTCCTGAAAGATCTCCCCAAAAATTCTGTCTGAGTAAGTCATCTGTCAAAACACTAATAGCAAAGCGCCCATTCTCTTGCAATTCTCCGAAACTAGACGTTTCAACAGTAGTAGTACGCATGCCAACAAAAACACTCATAACTCCTGCAAAAAGTACTAAACCAATGGATAGCGCGATCATTAGTTCTACGAGCGTAAACCCTTTTGCGATAGGACGGAAACGCGACAATTTTCGATTATTCATATTTAGCCTACAAGTAGAGATTTTCATATAATAAATGCTTGAACAACAACTTGACGCCTTTTTTTGCCTGCGGCACCACAACCATCACTTTTTTGACTATCAGTCATTTCATTTCGCCCTTGCCAACTAACAACAACAGTTAATGCATTGCCGGTTCGTAAAACACAGCCTCGGCCATTAATCAGCCCACCAGAATTCTGTACGCCTGAAGTTACATCTGCGCCAACTAAAGCACGCTCCCATTCAAATATATCATTAGTAACCATCTGTGCAGGGGTACACTGGGCATTAATTCCATTGCACGTTATTGCCGGCAATGGATTCAACGTAACGCCATAATCTTCTATACCATTTGTAGCATAAGCGGCTAAATTATTAGCATCATTAGCCCTAATCCTTGCAATTATATCTTGCGCTAAACTTGATGCTATTGAACGTTGCATCGCATCAAAGCTGCCTTGTTTGGCGGTAACTTGCATCGCAACTGCGCCTAATATCCCTGTGACCATTATTACCAAGGCAACAAGCACCTCAATAAAGGTCATGCCTTTTTGAGTATTATTAGTTAAAGACCGCAAAAGAGATTTATTCATAATCCTTCCTTAATAAAAGGTTTAAACATAGGAGGTAGTAAGGAGGGTGAGGGTTATTTTTAACGAAACAAATTGAAGAGATCAGTAAACTGATTTTTGTGCAAACAGAAATGGGCCAAC
This sequence comes from Colwellia psychrerythraea, assembly GCF_000764185.1. GTDB lineage: Bacteria > Pseudomonadota > Gammaproteobacteria > Enterobacterales > Alteromonadaceae > Colwellia > Colwellia psychrerythraea_B. The sequence continues at coordinate 93,429 of NZ_JQEC01000039.1, read as the reverse complement.
GCAGATTTCTGACGACAAGGTTAAATTGAGGTTTTATTCTTTGACATTTTAACTGCATGTTATAACTACCCTACCATTTCCATGGTCATTTTTTAGCTGCACCAACTATACATAAAGAACGTGTTACGACTTTAAAATGTATATAGCAGCACAACTCATTCTGAGTAGTTTCTAACACTTAATCATTATTTTTTAATGTGTACAGCGACTACTCACGGTTTAAGTCTTATTAATATTCATCCTAAATCACTGAAAATGATATATTACGAATATGAAGTAGGCTTATGTTAATACATATCAACCGACAACTGCACATTAACACTTTGCATATAAAAATCACAACAAAGCGTCAACATAACAAGTTTTTTACATTCAATTAGTAAACTAAGATTAGCGCAATTCAGCAGGTACTGCAAATACTATGCTTTCTTCTTTACCGGGATGCTCTATAACCTGATGACCACCATAACCTTTTAAAGCTTCAACAACTTGTTTTATTAGCACTGCTGGTGCAGATGCTCCCGCAGTAACCCCTACTTTATTGACACCCGATAACCATTCTTCTTCAATATTTTCAGCGGTATCAATTAAATAAGATGTAACACCTATTTTACTTGCCAATTCTTTTAAACGATTAGAGTTAGAACTATTTTTTGCGCCGACAACCAACATTAGATCAACTTTATCGGCTATTTCACGAACTGCGTCCTGGCGATTTTGCGTTGCATAACAAATATCGTCTTTTCGGGGTCCTTCTATTAGCGGAAACTTGGCTTGCAACGCTGCGATAACATCCATTGTATCATCCACTGATAGCGTCGTTTGGCTACAAAAATATAGTTTCCCTGGATCTTTAACTACTAATTTAGCCACATCTTCAGGTGATTCAACTAAGTAAATACCCGCAGACTCTGAGCTATATTGTCCCATAGTTCCCTCTACTTCAGGATGACCTGCATGACCAATGAGAATACACTCAATATTCTTGCGGCTAACACGGGATACTTCCATATGCACTTTAGTTACCAAGGGGCAAGTGGCATCAAATACTTTTAACGCTCTAGCTTTTGCTTCTTCTCGAACGGATTTAGATACACCATGAGCACTAAAAATGACGGTATTATCGTCAGGTATCTCATTTAGTTCGTCAACAAAAATAGCCCCTCGTTCCTTAAGGCCATCAACAACAAACTTATTATGGACAACTTCATGACGAACATAGATAGGAGCACCAAATAAATCGAGAGCACGTTCAACAATACTAATGGCTCTATCAACACCCGCACAGAAGCCACGCGGGTTAGCTAAAATAATTTCCATACCTTTCCTTCAAAATAAGCAGTAACAAAAAGCTGACTTACATTATATCAATGAAATATAAAAATTATCTATCTTTTAACCCTAAACATTAATTCAATTTTTTGGTATTTGGTATTTGGTATTAGAGGTAATGACAGTAATAAGGAGTAAATAGAGGAAAAGGATGAAAGCGTACTCAGGGTTGAGTTCGCTTTATTTAGACTTAAAGATAAATTAAAACTAGAGTAGCCCTAATTTCTTAAACTCTTTAGCAACGACTTTGCTAGGTAAAGGGATATAACCATCTTTTTCTACAATTTTCTGACCTGATTTGGAAAGAATCATTTTCAAAAACTCTGCTTCCATTGGCGGCAGTGCTTTATTTGGGTGTTTGTTAACATATACATATAAATAACGCGATAGTGGGTATTTACCTGAAATAGCATTTTCCATATTCGCTTCAATAAAGGTTGAACCTTTTTTAGCTAGCGGTAGCGCACGAACTCCAGAAGTACGGTAACCAATGCCTGAATAACCTATACCATTAAGTGAAGCTGACACTGATTGTACAACTGATGCTGAACCAGGTTGTTCGTTAACACTATTTTTAAAATCACCTTTACAAAGAGCTTTCTTCTTAAAGTAACCGTAAGTTCCAGAAACCGAGTTTCGTCCATATAACTGCACATCTTTACCGGTCCATGCTCCTGACAAGCCTAGGTCTCCCCAACGGTCAATATCTTTATCTGCCCCACATTTACGATTATTTGAGAATACTGCATCAACTTGCGCAATAGTTAATCCTTTTAATGGGTTATCTTTATGAACAAAAACAGCTAAGGCATCAATAGCAACCCTGACTCTAGTCGGTTTATAACCATAGCGTTTTTGAAAAGCTTCAATTTCACGCATTTTCATTTTGCGGCTCATTGGGCCAAGGTTCGATGTTGCTTCTGTCAAAGCCGGTGGTGCAGTAGATGAGCCCGCAGCTTGAATTTGAATATTTACGTTGGGGTAAGTTCGTTTAAAGTCTTCAGCCCAAAAGGTCATCATATTCGCTAAGGTATCAGAGCCAACAGAGGATACGTTTCCTGAAATACCACTGACCTTAGTATACTCTGGTAAATTTTCATCGAGTGCCAGTGCTGAGAAACTAACTAAACTTGATAAACTAATAATACTTATAATTTTCTTTAAACTCATGGTTATCTCCGATAAGAGCTTGAACGATTTGATTATCAACACTATACGAATTGAATATGACGATTATATGTAAGTTATATTACACAATTATGACGACCAACAAGTTAACTCGAGGTATCAGCCAGGGTACTTTGATCAAAGTGAATGGAGAACTCACTGCCTTGTCCCCAGTGGCTACTAATGACTAATTCAGCTTGATGGTGATGCAAGACATGTTTGACTATTGCTAAACCTAAACCTGAACCACCTGTATCTCTCGATCGAGATCTATCAATACGATAAAAGCGTTCAGTTAAACGATTCACATGCTCAGGTTTAATACCATCACCGTTATCTTTAACTGAAAAAATAGCTTTATTACCTAATAGTTGCCAACTTACGTCAATACAACCATTGGGTGGGGTATAAGCTATCGCATTTGATAAAAGGTTAGCGCAAGCACTTTTTAGCTCAGTTTCAAAACCTATAATATTAATATCAGTACTGATATCTAGGGTAATTTGATGTTGTTTATCTTGATTAAGCCAATTTATTTCTTCAACTAAAGTGCGAATTAATTGCACCATATTGACTGATTGCTTCTCGTCATAACTATTATTTTCCACTTTAGCTAGATTCAGCAACTGCTCCACTAAACGATCCATTCGAGAAACCTGACCTTCAATAGTCTGAAATGCTTTTTGCCAATGTGGCTCAAATGTTTCTTGTGAGGCCTGGATCATCTCAACATAACCCCGTACAACAGTTAAAGGGGTTTTTAACTCATGAGAGACATTAGCAACAAAATCGCGACGCATTTCCTCTAACCGTTGAATATTAGAAATATCTCTGGCTAATAGCAAAACATGATCACTACCATAAGCCATAATCCTAATTTCTAACTGCACTTCAGGGTGCATAGGGGAAATTAGCGAACAAGGTGATTCAAAGTTTTCATGGGCTAAATACTCCGAAAAATCAGGCGCTCGAAGTAAGTTATCTATGCGTAGACCAAAGTCATCGGGCCAGCGAACGCCTAAAAGTCGTTGTGCCTTTTTATTACCCCATTCAATAGTGAGCTCTTTGGACAACATTAATGCCGCATCAGGGAGGGCTTCAGCGCCATCACGGAAACGGCGAATTTTCTCATTTAACTGCTTTTGCTTATTACGCTGCTGCTTAACTTGACGATACAAACCATCATATAAGTAGCCCCACACCCCACTTGCCTGAGGCGGAGAAAGTGTTTTAGAGCGCCACAACCAATTGATTAATTTAAATAAATGATGATAATGCCAAACTAATAAAAAAATACTACTAGCAAGCATGGCTAGCAACACATAATCAAATAGCCAGCCTACCAATGCACTTACAGTCAATAAGGCGAATAAACGATATATAATGATTTTAAAAGATAAACGGAAATGCATGCTTGTCTAATTACTTTCCAACAGAGGTATAGTTATAGAGAACTGACTTTTTTTAATTTACTCGAAAAGCGGTAACCTGCTCCTCGAACTGTTTGCACAAAATCATCATGCCCTTCGCCGGAGATGGCTTTTCGTAGGCGTCTAATGTGCACATCAACAGTCCTGTCTTCAACATAAATATTTGTGCCCCATACATTATCAAGTAATTGTTCTCTTGAGTACACTCGCTCGGTATGAGTCATAAAAAAGTGCAATAAACGAAACTCTGTCGGCCCTAGCTCTAAGCTTCGGCCATTAATAGCAACACGATGGGCAACAGGATCAAGCTTTAAACCATGAAAATCAACTTCCTCTTCAAGAGAGGTAGGCGAAACTCGACGAATTACCGCTTTAATCCGAGCAATAAGCTCTTTAGGCGAAAAGGGTTTAGTGACATAGTCATCAACACCCGCTTCAAAGCCTTTTACTTTGTCGTCTTCATCACTACGGGCCGTAAGCATGATTACCGGAATATTACGGGTATATTCATTTTGCTTTAGCTTTTTTGCCAACGAAACTCCGGTGCCACCAGGTAACATCCAATCAAGTAATATCAAGTCTGGATAAGGTTCATGGATTTTAGCTAAGGCTTGCTCTATATCACAAGCTTCAATGGCATTAAAACCATTTTGATCTAATACAAAACTAATCATTTCCCTGATTGGGGTCTCATCCTCAACAACTAAAATTTTACGGCTCATGTATACATCCTATTAATATGGCTAACTGATGTAATCTACTGTTGCTAATGAATATTAACAAAAAATTACACTCGATAAGTTATTGTGCAGAAGTTAAGTGACAGTTTTATGACAAAATGAAAATTATCAAGCAAGCTTGATAATTTAGCAAGTTAATAGATGTACAAAGCCGCTAAAACATAATGAGTTAGCGGCTTTGTTTCATATTAATATCTAAGGTCTAAGGTCTAAAATTTTTGCTCCATGCCTACAGCAAAATATTTACCAGCTTCAGAAAATTTATAGAAATTACCGTCATTACCTTCAACAACATTACCTTCCCTATCTGTGTACCAAGCATACAACTTAGTCTTGTCACCCAATTTATAATCTGCGCCAACACTAATAGCATCAGCACCAGCGAACTCTTGGTATTCAAGCTTAGCCAGAACTTTACCTATTTTATAAGAGACATTGGCAGCATACCCTGTTTCGGACTTTCCGGTAGTAACAACTTCGGTATCAACAAACATTGCTCCTAAACGTAATTTGCCAAATTTATACATACCTGTAACCCGTGTATTAGCCAGAGGTTCAGTCGTTGAAATTGATTCACCTTCACTGTCAACACCTTTGAATTTAACAGGCATGTTTTCATCATGGGCAACAGATAAGAAAAAGTCGGTTTTTTTCAAGCTTAAATCACCAAAAAATATGCCTATTGAATAAGGATCACTAGCATCATGGTCATCAGAAATAATATAACTGGTCAGTATTTGAAGGTTATTATAGGCAGGTGATTTATAAGTAATCGAATCAGCAACCCGGTTTTCGCCAATAAAAAGATGTTTTAAGTCCCCCTCATAATCGTTGAACAAGTCAAATTTACCTTGTGATACTTTTAAAGTAGTATCTGATCGTCCAACGGTGACTTCACCAAAGTTACCTTTTATACCAACCCATTGGTTACGAGCAGTTAATGTATCTTTAGTGTCATCATTAACGTTAACTTGCCATTCAAGTTTATAGATTGCCGTTAAACCGCTATCTAAATAATACTTACCTTTAACGCCAACACGAGAAGCGTTACTCTTTAACTCATTAAAAGAATCACCTTTTTCTTCGGTTGCTTGTAATGAGATATTTAATTTCCCGTAAAAATCGATAACTTCTTTGTTTTTGGGGGTCTGACTAGGTTCTTTATCTGCTGCTAATGCTGGCATAGTCAATAATGAACAAACTGCTAATACTATACAGCTTTTAACGTCTTTCATAAGTGTTCCTAAATAATTTTAATTGTAAGTAATTGAACTAATGTGGGTACTCTACAAGATCTTTATTAAAGTTTTGTTACAAACGTAAAGATATATTCATAAATAATACTTATAGAGGTCATACTATTTATTTAATTAAAATAATGCTTCAGTTAGAATGATAGAATAAGTACTATAATTTTAGACCATATGTGTTCTTTTCGCGCACTTTAAAAATGATTTACTAGAATTAACAATAAGTTCCTAAAAATTACCTAAAAGATAACTGATATGAAAATAACCAGCATATCGCGTAAGCTGCTAACAAGAGTACTTTCTGTTTATTTCATCTTAACGATCAGTGTTACTGGCGTGCAAATTATAGCTGAGTATTTTAATACCAAAAGTCACATCAATAGTGAGTTGCTCACTTTACAGAAAACAATTAGCGGCAGTCTAACTCGTGCAGTTTGGGAGTTAAATACTAAACAAGCTGTCGACATTTCAGAAGGCTTAATCGCCATTCCGCTAATTAAGGGAATAACAGTTACTGACGAAGCAAATGACATTATCACTCAGCTTGGTGAAGTACTGACTCTGCCTGCTCAAACGTCTCAAGAAGCTTATAGTGAACATCAAAGTATAAGCTCTCTAAGTGAAGGGTTATTTGGTCATTCATTCCCACTTATCTTCGAATTTTCAGGGCGCACAACTACCGTTGGCACTGTGACCTTATTGTCAAGTAATGATGTTATATTTAGTCGAATTGAGGTCGGAATATATTTTCTCATTGGTAATGCCATTGTAAAAACGGCTTTTTTAGTCTTCCTATTCTCATTAGCTTTCACCAAGTTACTCACTGAACCATTACAAGAACTAACCGACCAAATGAAGCAACTTGATCTTCATGATCCAGAAGCCTCTAAGTTTCACAGCATGAATAATGAAAGAGATGAGTTAAATATCCTTGAGGACGCTTACAACAACCTCATTGATGAACTCATTGAATTTAAAGATAAACTTGCGCTATCCCAACGAGAAACCAATTCAGCCAATGATAAATTAGATGAACAGAACTTATTGTTAGAACAAGAAGTTGCTAAAAAAACATCAACACTAAGCAGTACTTTATTGCGCATGGAGGTTCAGCAAAAAGAAATGTTAAAACAACAACATCAATTAGAAGCTGAAAACAGTCGTCGGCGTAAAACAGAAAGTACGCTTATCACTACAAACAAAGATTTAAAAAGTTCCATAATTGAATTAAGCAAAGCACAGGATAGATTATTAGAAGCTGAAAAAATGTCTTCTTTAGGACAACTTAGTGCAGAGGTTTCCCATGAGATCAATACACCAATTGGAATCAGTATTACTTCAACAAGTTATTTATCCGATGTCATCAATAAATTACAGCAAGATATAAATGAGAAAAAGCTGTCAAAGCGCACAATTGATAGCTTTATTGTTAATGCACAACAGAGTATTGACTTACTACTAAATAATTTACAAAGGGCGGCTGAATTAATTACCAGCTTTAAACAAGTAGCGGTAGATCAAACCAATGACAAAGTTAGATTAATTAATGTTGCTAAATATCTTGATGAGATCATTCAGTCTATTCACCCTAAACTAAAAAAAACGACCCACTGCATTAAGGTTCATTGCGATCCCCATATTGAAATTTATACCCACCCTGGCGCCATAGCACAAATTATCATTAATTTAATTATCAATTCAATCGCCCATGGTTTCCCTAATATAAACCGCGGCGAAATGACTATCGATATAAGCATGGTGCAGCAAAGGTTAATAATTCTTTATAGCGATAACGGCGTGGGAGTCAATGAGCAACAGCTTGAGAAGTTATTCGACCCTTTTTATACAACTCAAGCAAATAAAGGTGGCACCGGTTTAGGAACTCATATTATAAAAAATCTTATTGTAGATACACTTAATGGATCCATTGACGCGTCCTCTAAAGAGAATGAAGGTTTAAGCTACAGTATGACTTTTCCAGATATGAGGTATAGTTAAAAGCTACTGCCTAAATAATAGAATTCAGGTATGATAATCGGCAAAATACTCCCTTATCAGCCTAGGATTTACTTATGTGGTTTAAAAACCTTTACTTTTTTGCTTTCACTCGCCCATTTGAGTGGTCAGAGAAAGACTTAGAAAAACACTTATCAGAGCACCTGTTTACTCCATTAGGCTCTACAGAGATAGCTCATTTTGGCTGGATAAACGCATTAGGAAAACACGGTGACACGAGTGTTCATACTGCAAACGGTAATTTTCTTATCTGTGCACGAAAAGAAGAAAAGATGCTTCCGGCATCAGTTATAAAAGATATGGTAGAAAAAAAAGTAAATCTACTTGAGCAAGAACAGGGACGTGGCGCGACTAAAAAAGAAAAAGAGCAATTCAAAGAAGATATAACTTTTGAATTATTACCGCGTGCTTTTTCCCGTATTACCGATACTCATGCCTACATCAGCCCTGTTAACAATATTATTGTTATCAATTCAAGTTCACGTGGTAAAGCTGAAGATTTATTAGCCTTATTACGAAAAGTCCTTGGCACTCTCCCTGTTACCAGTTTTGATCCAGATATTTGTGTTGATGAAACAATGACTGATTGGTTAAATAATCAAAGCTTAGGTGGTAAGTTTACCCTAGGAATGGAGGCCGAATTTAACGCATTAGGTGATGATGGCGCTATTGTTAGGGTAAAGAATCAAGATCTTATTGGTGATGAGATCAAGTCACACCTTGATGCCGATAAATATGTAGTGAAGGTAGCACTTGAGTGGGATGAATCACTCTCATTTATTTTATGTGATGATCTAGCGATAAAACGTCTTAAATTTTTTGATGTTATACACGAACAAAATGACGATATTGATAGTGATGATGTAGTTGCTAAACTTGATGCTGATTTTGCGCTGATGGCTGGGGAGATCAACCGATTTATTATCGATTTATTGGCTGAATTTTCTATGAAGACAACAGATCACTTAGAAAAAGATTAACATAGCTTTAATTTAATCAAATAAAAAGGGCGATTTTATTCCGCCCTTTTCTTCTTCACAACTGTCTATAATATCGCGATGAACTACTAGCTAAATAAACATAGCTCTGACTGCATCACATTTTTCTTTAAATTCATCACAATCCATATAATCTATTTCAGGTAAAAGACCTTTCTTAGTATAACTGCCTAAAAGTGCCTCTTTCGTTGACTCGTTTTTAAAAACATTATGATAGATAGCTCCAGCTCGAATGAAGTCTAGATAGTGTACCTCTGTAGGTAGGATTGTTAAATCACTCCAGCTTTCAGCCAATAGAGTAAACTCCTCAGAAAATCCCCAGCTACGAGTAATAGCTCCCCCTACTCGTCCTGATAACTTAATAATGGCTTGTTGTAAAAATGTTGGGTTAGCAAAAACATCAGGGTGATTTTCTGCCTCTGTTAAAATAGGTAAAACACCAATATTATGGACCAGCGCCGCCAAGGTAATAGTATCAAGAGAAAGCGATGTATGTTTGTGCTTTTTTAGATATAAATCCATCAAGCTAATTGCTACAGAAGCAATATCAATAGTTTTAAGCCAAGCCTTGTTCATGTACATAGTCACAACATCATTATGTGATACAAAGACTTGTTCAATTGCCATTGCCGTTGCAATACTTTTAATTTGTCTTAAGCCAATACGTGTTACTGCTTGTGGCACTGTTTCAACTTTCACACTACGTCCCAAAATAGCATTGTTTGCAACTTTTAGCATACCTAAAGATAAAGCAGGGTCTTGAGCAATAATATCACTCATATGATTTAAGTTAATATCGGGATCATCCGCAGCACTTCTTACTTTTAAGGCAACCTCAGGTAGTGTCGGGAGTACAAGAGTGTCTTGTTTAATCTTCTCTGTCAAAATAGTATACAGGGCATTTTCAGTTGCCATAAATCCACCTTTATTTTTATTGTGCTTACTTTTAAAAGTAGCACATTTTTTTAAAAGTAATATGTTTTCTTAATGTTTTTCAAGCTAATAGCTAAATTAGTTATTTATCATATGCAGCTTGTCCTCACCGCGCTTCTGGCAAGTACAGAGTAAACGTTGATCTAGATCATGCTTGCCTTAATTCGAAATGGCAGAGCCAATAGCTATTGAGTATAATTTGCCGCTGATTTTTCGATCCATTCCTTCATTAATTTGAGTACCCCATGATCAAACCTGAACTTCTTTCTCCCGCTGGCAGCTTAAAAAACATGCGTTATGCATTTGCTTACGGTGCTGATGCTGTTTATGCAGGCCAACCGCGCTACTCTCTACGTGTCAGAAATAATGAATTCAGTTTAGAAAACATTCAAATAGGAATAAATGAAGCCCACCAAATAGGTAAAAAATTCTATCTAGTTAATAACATTGCGCCACATAATGGCAAGTTAAAAACTTTCCTTAAAGATATAGCACCTATTATTGCCATGAAACCAGACGCATTAATTATGTCCGATCCCGGTTTAATTATGCTTGTTAGAGAAAATTTTCCTGACACGTCAATTCACCTATCAGTGCAAGCCAATGCGGTCAATTGGGCCACTGTCAAGTTTTGGCAGCAACAAGGCGTAGAACGGGTAATATTATCCAGAGAGCTTTCTCTAGATGAAATTGAAGATATCCGCTTTCATTGTCCTGAAACGCAACTAGAAGTGTTTGTTCATGGCGCACTTTGCATGGCTTACTCTGGCCGCTGTTTGCTCTCTGGTTATATCAATAAACGAGACCCGAACCAAGGAACCTGCACAAATTCTTGTCGGTGGAAGTATGATACTCATCAAGCAAAAGAAACTGAAACCGGTGATATTATCGCAATTCAGCCTGACAATGTTGATATTTATACGCCTGAAAAGGACATGTTACTACCACCAGAAAAACCTGTTGACGATATTATTTTACTTCAAGAGCAAGGTCGCCCTGGTGAGTATATGCCTGCATTTGAAGATGAGCATGGCACTTACATCATGAATTCTAAAGATTTACGCGCTGTTGAACATATAGAACGTTTAGTTAAAATGGGTGTGCATTCATTAAAAATTGAAGGTCGAACTAAATCATTTTATTACTGCGCAAGAACCGCGCAAGTTTATAGCCAAGCCATTGACGATGCAGTAGCTGATAGAGCATTTAACCCAAGCTTAAATACTGATTTAGAGCACCTAGCACATCGTGGATACACTGAAGGATTCTTGCAGCGTCACCGCCACGGCGATACTCAAAACTATGAATATGGCTATTCAAAGAGTGATACTCAGCAATTTGTCGGCGAAGTACTCGGGCTAAATCAGGAAAATGGCTTGATTGAAATTGACGTTAAGAATAAGTTCCTTACCGGCGACCAACTTGAACTAATGACACCAGCAGGAAACCACACTTTTACCTTAACTTATATGATTAACAGTAAAACAGGTGAAGTTATCACTGATGCTAAAGGCTCTGGCCATAAAGTAGCTATTGAACTTGATACAGAGCTAACACTAGATTTTGGCATTATCATGCGCTATTTAGATGAAGGTGGCACTACGCGTCATCCCTTTGCACAGAACAAATAAACTAAATAATTGCAATTCAACGATGATAATAATGATGACTATACCGGCGATTAATAACATCTCATTAAGTACATGAAATTAACAATATGGCATTAAAGATTTTAGACAGCTGCATAAACTGTGATATGTGTGATCCTGAATGCCCTAACGAAGCAATCACCCTTGGCGCTAAAGTTTATGAAATAAACGTAGATAAATGCACAGAATGTATAGGCCACTATGAAAAGCCTACTTGTGTAAGTGTTTGTCCTATTGACTGTGTAAAACCAGATGCAGAGAATGTCGAAAGTGAAGATGATTTGTTAACGAAGTTTATTAACTTACATGGCTAATTTGATGTATTTATAACTAGAGCAAAAAGTAAGTATTGCTCTAGTTATATGGTTTTTATCGAGTGGGTAATTCTATATCTTTCAAAAACTCATCAACTTCATGATTATTCTTTAATAACATAGCTCGAGTGACAATATCTTTAGTTAAGTGTGGAGCAAATCTTTGAATAAAATCATACATATAGGCACGTAAAAAGCTGCCTCGTCTAAAACCTATCTTAGTTGTACTTGCTTTGAATAAGTGACTTGCATCAATCACAACAAGGTCACTGTCGATACGTGGGTCAATTGCCATTGAAGCAATGACCCCAACCCCAACCCCTAGACGCACATAAGTTTTAATAACGTCCGCATCAGTAGCTGTGAAGGCTATTTTTGGTTTTACCCCTGCGCTATCAAAAGCCGCATCAAGTTCCGAACGACCGGTAAAACCAAAAACATAAGTAACTAGCGAGTACTTCGCAATATCAGCTATAGTAATACTTTGCTTTTTAGCTAACGGGTGATCTGGACGAACAATAATACTTCGATTCCAGTGATAACAAGGTAACATTACCAGGTCGTTGTACAAATGTAATGACTCGGTGGCGATAGCAAAATCTGCATCACCTTTAGCTGCTGCATCACTTATTTGTGCCGGTGTCCCTTGTGACATATGCAAAGACACTTTACTGTATCTTTTAATAAAACCTTGAATTACATCTGGTAAGGCATAACGTGCTTGAGTATGCGTAGTAGCTATGCGTAACTTACCTTCATCAGGTTGGGTATGCTCTCTGGCAACAGCCTTAATACCTTCTACTTTTGAAAGAATTTTGGTTGCGATGTCAATAACATCTTGTCCGGCCTCTGTAACATGAGTTAAATGCTTACCACTACGGCCAAAAATTTGAATACCTAATTCATCTTCAAGCATTCTCACCTGTTTGGAGATGCCTGGCTGGGAGGTAAATAAACTGTCTGCCGTAGCAGAAACATTCAAGTTGTTATTTAACACTTCAACTATGTAGCGCAATTGCTGTAATTTCATATAAATACTCAAGTAGCATTAATAAATGCGAATTGTGGCCTTCTTATGCCAAAATAATATACTTAATTGAACATTTATTCCATTATATTTTTACTTTTTGTAAATATAATTATCCACTTATTATTAAATTTGGTAAAAATATTTTTCACTTAGTTATACTGTAGACACAATTGTTATTTTCCGAGCTTTTTTTAAGCCAAATGTGCAACTAGCTCTATGCTAAACATAACAATTTTTGTAGACTGTTTAGCAGTTAATTTATTCAAGAGAGTCTTAGATGGTCGCTATTATTGTTGGTTTAATTATTGCCTTAATTGTCATTGTTGTTGTTGTTAGCTCTATTCAACAACATAAAGAAAAATTAGAAGCAGAAAAGCGTGTAAAAGTTTCTAAGCAAAAAGCAATTATTGATGAAAGCGAAGAGCTCATTTTTAATTTAGCTAACTTACCTAGCAATCCTAATATTGTGAAAATATTAAACCGCCGCAGTTTAAATGCAGCTAAAACTATGCAAGAGCTGATGCCTGAAGTAAAAGGCATTAAAAAAAGAGTACAAGAATTAACGTCTCGATTAAAAGCCTCAGAAGATCTGGCTGAAAGCCAATCTGGTATGGAAGATAGCTTTACCTTGCCTGATAATGAACAACAGCTTGTTGGCATTTTACAATGTATTAAAAAATTGAGAGTCGTGCTTAAGTCAGAGCAAAGTAAAGGTGCTTTAGATGCACAAACCTTTACCGCTGAAGACCAAAAATTAGCGGCTATGCAATTAAAAATCAACATTGAAAGTTTAGTCAAGCGGGGTACTCAAGCATTTAATAAAGAAATGCTTGGCTCAGCCAGACAATACTTTGAGAAGGCCTTGCAAAGTTTAGCAAATAGCCCAGTCAAAAATGATTATGTTACCGCGAAACAAGCTGATATTACTCAGCAATTAGAAGATATTACCGATGCTTTAAAACATACCAATGCGAAAGATGCCGCGAAAAAAGCTAAAAGTGAAGAAGACGAATTGGATTTATTATTCCAACCGAAGAAAAAATGGTAACCTCTCGTCAAAGCCAGAATATTTCTGGCTTTCTTATAACTATCTAAGCCCCTAATCCCAGTGGAAATAATTAACGCCATAAACTTACCAAGCTTTGTTAGACGAACATTGAAAGCATACGCCCTGAAAGCTCATATAAAACAATTAGGTTGTGGTTTAAGCCGTATTGGTCGCTCTAGAAACTGGCAACTAAAAGCCAACTTCAGTCAAATACAAGCCATAATTGAATTTATTGAACAAGAGCAAGAAGAAAGCTGGTTCTGGCTCGTTAAACTACTCCGAAAAGAGTATCAACATTTAAGTCACGAAAGCCTTTTAGCGTTAGCAAGCCCCATGAGCGGAATTACGATCACCGCCTTAATGGCTAAAACAGATTGTACATTGGCCCAAGCAAGAAAGGTATTAGATGCATTAGAGGGCATTGATTAGAGCACTTAGATTAGCGCTATCCCTAATAATACCCCAGACAAAAAAATAGATACCAAAGGGTATCTATTTTTTTTGACCTGCTCAGAGTGAATTTACTCAGCTGGATCTTTCGCTTTTTTCTTTACTTTTGCCTTCTTTGCTGCAGGCTTCTTAACTGCTTTCTTTTTCGGCTTAGGAATATCCTCTACCCATTTACCATCAATGTACTTTGCAGTCCAACCCGTTGCTTTTGGCTTGCCCTCATCAGTGGCAATCTCCGTCATTACGTACTGCTCTTTAGTTTTACGGCTGTAACGAACTACGGATAAATTACCTTCATTATCTTCTGCTGGTGCATCAGCCAAGTAATAGAATTTTTCTGAGATTCTATCTCTAAACCTTTGTAACTCAGCTACTTTCGGCGCTCTAGTTTCTCTTGAGCGAGGGAAGGTATTTGCGGCTAAGAAAATACCGGCCGCGCCATCACGAAGAACAAAGTGGGCTTCGGACTTTTCACACTCAAGCTCAGGCAATTGCACCGGGTCTTCTTTCGGTGGCGCAGCTTCACCACTGGCTAATAACTTACGGGTATTTTTACACTCTTCGTTAGTACAATCAAAATACTTTCCAAAACGGCCAGATTTTAACTCCATTGGCGATTCACAACGGTCACAATCTAAAATTGGACCATCGTAACCTTTAATCTTAAATTCACCTTTTTCAACTTCAATGCCATCACATACTGGATTATTACCACAAACATGTAACTTACGTGTTTCGTCAATCAGGTAACTGTCCATCGCGGTGCCACATTTATCACAACGACGCATTGCCATAAGCGCTTCGGTTTCAGCATCTTCTGCTAAAACACTTTCGGCTTCTTCACCGGCGGTTAAATTCATGGTTTTGGTACAGCGTTCTTTTGGCGGTAATGCATAACCAGAGCAACCTAAAAACACGCCGGTTTGAGCAGTTCGTATACCCATCTTACGATTACAGGTCGGGCAATCAATATCGGTTAATACTGGCTCATTGTTTTGCATACCACCATCTTCTGATGGTTGGTCTGCTTTTGCTAATTGTTTGGTAAAGTTTTTATAAAACTCATCTAAAACAGCTTTCCAATCAGCAGTACCACCTGCTATCTCATCAAGCTCTTGTTCCATGTTCGAAGTAAATTCGTAGCTCATTAACTTTTCAAAGCTGCCAGATAAACTGTTAGTAACAATCTCACCCATTTTTTCAGCGTAGAAACGTTTTTTGTCTAATCGAACATAACCACGATCTTGAATCGTTGAAATAATTGAAGCATAAGTCGAAGGTCGACCAATTGAACGTTTTTCTAACTCTTTTACTAATGATGCTTCACCAAAACGTGCTGGTGGTTTAGTAAAGTGTTGGCTTGGCTCAATGTTATCTAAGGTGAGTTTTTCCCCCACTTTTAAATCAGGCAAGTGAGTATCATCACCTTTACTTAGCTGTGGATGAACTTTAGTCCAACCATCAAACTGCATCACTCGTCCTTTAGCTTTTAAATCAAAGTTAGCGGCGCTAATCGTTAAGGTACTAACTGTATAACGCGCTGCTGTCATTTGACAGGCAACAAACTGACGCCAAATAAGCTCATAAAGCTTCTTCGCATCAGGTTCAATACCTTCAAGAAATGCAGCCTCAAGTTTAACATTTGATGGGCGTATTGCTTCATGCGCCTCTTGTGCACCAGCTTTAGAGCCATATGTTTTTGCTTTTTCTGGTAAGTAATTTTCACCAAAACTATCAGCAATATATTTGCGGCACGTTTCTACAGCGTCTTTACTCAAGTTGGTTGAATCGGTACGCATATAAGTTATATGACCCGCTTCATACAAACGTTGAGCTAAACCCATAGTGCGTTTAACGCCATAGCCTAATTTAGTACTGGCTGCTTGCTGTAATGTCGAAGTAATAAAAGGTGCCGACGGTGTACTTTTTGACGGTCTATCTTCACGTTTACTGACAGCATAATCAGCCGGGTTTAATATTGCTAAAGCGGCATTAGTCTCTTTTTCAGTTGTTGGTTTAAAAGCTTTGCCATTTTCATGGGTAACATCAAGGATTAACACTTCACCAGTCGTTGCATGAGTATCAACAGCGATGTCCCAAAATTCTTTTGGATCAAACGCTTTAATTTCACGTTCTTTTTCAACGACTAACTTCACGGCAACAGATTGAACTCGTCCTGCAGATAAACCGCGGGCAACTTTTTTCCACAATAGTGGGCTGACCATAAAGCCAACCACACGATCGAGAAAACGCCGCGCTTGCTGAGCATTAACACCTGGCATACTCAGTTCACCAGGGGTAGAAAACGCTTGTTGAATAGAGCTTTCAGTTATTTCATTAAAAACAACCCGGCGGAATTTTTCATCGTCGCCACCAATAATCTCTTTTAAATGCCAAGCAATCGCCTCTCCCTCGCGATCCAAATCGGTTGCGAGATAGATAACATCAGCTTTTTCTGCCAGCTTTTGCAGTTCACTAACAACTTTTTCTTTACCTGGCAGTATTTGATAATTGGCTGCCCAGTTTTTCTCGGGATCTATGCCCATCCTATTAACTAGCGCTTGTTTATCACGCTTAGCTTTGTATTTTGCTTTTGCTTCAGGTGCCATCTTACGCACCTCAGCCGGAGACTTAGCAGCAACTTTTTTACCCGTACTGCTGTGCGGAAGATCACGTATATGACCAACACTAGACTTTACAATAAAGTCTTTGCCTAAATATTTATTAATTGTTTTCGCTTTGGCTGGCGACTCGACAATAACCAGTGATTTTGCCATAAAAATTTATAATCCTTCGATAAAGGCAAATTATTTTTTGCCTTTTTATTCAGACGCTAATCTAGTCAACAAAGTGCGAGCGTACTTGTTACGACACTGCTAGCGATAAAAAAAACATATTATTTAAAGTTATTCTCTGCATAACTATTTATAGGTATATCTATAAATATGCAAACTGACAAGTAATTATTTTACTTCACAGGAAATGCTATTCACCCACTTAGTGGTTTTAGCTATAATAGACATTATTTGATATCACTGTGCGCTTAGTCACATTTTGCCTACGATTAGCGGCAATCATAATCGACTTTACGATAAAACATAAGAGCATAATGTTAAATAATTTTAAAAAATAAAAGTATAGGGGTCATCTGCTGTCACTGATAACCCAAGTTTATAACCTAACTGAGACCTTACATGACAACAATAACATCCACACTTTATGACAAACTCAGCAATTGTTTATGCCCACCGGGTAATGGCGTATTTACGGTAAACACTGCTAAAGAGCGTAAAGAGCAACTACATCAAACTATTTTCGGACAAGCGGTTGGTATTGAAGATTTATGGAAAGCTTCATTAAAACAACTTCCAGAGGCATCTAAAGCTGTTATTTTAGGTATAGCATCAGATTGTGGCGGTGGAATTTTACGTGGTGCTAATTGGGGTCCATTATTTTTGCGCTCCACCCTTTTAGAGTCTTACCCTGAATTAACCGCATTTGATTTAGGTGATGTGCGTGTTATCCCACATTTATTATCTGACAAGTATTTAAACGAAGCAACAATAGCCAATTGCAGAAAGGCGCTTTATCAAGATGAACATAGTGCTTACCCGATTAGCCCATTAAGTATCACTGAAGATGTATTGCATGATTTTTATGCTGCGTTTCCAGAAAAAGGAATTTTTGGTATTGGCGGCGATCACAGTGTCAGCTATCCATTAACCAAAGCTTACCTACAAGCCAAAAAACAACAAGGTAAACGTGCCGCAATAATCCACTTTGATGCTCATACCGACTTATTAGTAGAGCGCTTAGGTATTGATTTATGTTTTGGCTCTTGGTGTACCCATATTTTAGATGACTTACCTGAAAAGCATCATTTAATTCAAGTAGGTATTCGCTCTAGTGGTAGACCACAAAGTCACTGGGAAGATACTTTTGGCGTAAGGCAGCATTGGGCAAAAGATATTAAAAGTCAAGGTATCGAAAAAACGATATCAAACATCTTTGCACAACTTAAAGATGAAAACATTGATGAGTTGTATGTAAGTTTTGATATTGACGCCATAGATGACAGCTTTGCTAGCGCTACTGGTACACCTGAGCCTGATGGTTTAATGCCAAGTGATGCTATGGATATATTACGCGCCCTAGCAGCTAAGTACCCTATTACAGGTGCTGATATGATGGAGATAGCCCCTTTTACTGATAGCTGTGGCCAAGGCGTCGCAGGACAAGAAAAAACCTTAAAAGTGGGTGCTGAAATTTCGGCATTTTTACTGAAAGAGATGGCAAAGTAATTTATTATTAAAAACTATCCACTGAGTGTTTATATAGTCATAGAGTCATAGAGTCATAGGTACTCAGTTGATAAATACAAAAAAGGCTCCTTAGGAGCCTTTTTTAACAAATACTACTTTAGCTAATGCAATATTAGCCTCCAATAGCAACGCTTAAACTACAATCTTTATTGAAACCAAATGGTCCTATAGGTCCAACACCCTGATGCGGGGGTGTTATTGCTTCTTGATTAGTATCTTCAGCTGCAATCGGTAAGGTAAATATAGTCTGAGCAGAGCCTTCACTACCTGTAACTTTACCCGAAACAATGAGGTTAATATCTAACCATTGCGCATAACTTTGCGAGTAAATAATACGAATAACTGATCGGCCATCGCTATCGGTAACAAAAGTACCACTTATCGAAACTTTGTTACCGGGTGTTAATACGCCATCACTATTATCATCCTCCCCGGCATCTAGAATACCATTAAAATTGGCATCTTCATTTCTACACGCTTGTTTGTTCTCCGCCGCAGTCGTTGGTTTTGGACCGAGTGTTATCAGTCCTGCTGCCGCCCACCCTTGAAAAACTTCTTCATCATAAACTTGTATCCACTGACCTTTATAATAATTTTCAGGAATGGCTGAGACTGTGAGTTCAACGTTTGCAACCGCATTAGACTCCGCATCAGTAACAAAGATTGAGTATTCTTTGATATAATCCGTATTATCGAGCACTGCAATTTCATTACCAGTACCAATAGCTATAAATAGCTCACGGTTAGCAACAGTTAAATTAACAGTATCCGTTATTGCTGGAGTATCTTCTACAACTGCGGTTATAGACACTGCATCTTTAGCGGATGTGCTATTTGAAGTATAAATAGTGGAAGCACTACCATTACTATCTGTCACAGCTGTTGCCGGGAAAATTGTACCGCCACTAACATCTTCTAATACAAACTTAATTTTTTTATTTTTAACTAAATTACCGTTCGCATCATTTACTACAACTGAGATTGTCGACGTTTGCTCATTAGGACCAATAGAATTAGGTGATGCTTGTGCTTTAATCGTTGCTGCAGTACTAGCAAAAAATTCGAACTCTAGCTGGTTGGTTAACTCGATAGCTTTGCCAGAAACAATATCAGTGCCAACTAAAGTAACTAAGGCTTTACCGGCATCATTTGATGTTAAAGTTGCAGTCACTTTACCATCTATTGTTGTTGCAGAGTTAACGGATAACACACCACGGGTTGTGGTAAATGTAACAGAGGTGCCATCAGCAACGACAGCCCCATCCCTAAGCCATGTTAACGTCGCCGAAGCAGTTTGAGCTAAGGATACATCTGGAACAATTGGCGTATTAGAAGGGTTTACTGTGTCTGTACCATTGGTAAAACGAGTAAATAAGAAAGAGTCTGATTGAACTGAAACGTTTTGAATTGTTGTTGCATTCAATGCCTTTATAATAAGACTGTTCGTCCCTCCAGTAGTACCAGTTACTTTTAAGGTCGCTTGACCCTCATTATCGGTAGTAACACTACTAGTAGTGGGAAGCGTAATATCAGCTACGTTGCCCGCAGGGGTTTCAGTTGATATACCAGACAATGAAATAGCAACAGCTGTTTTTGCAACCCCATTACCATCCGAGTCTAAAACATTAATAATATAACTTGCTTCATCATTTAGTGCTAAAGAGCTTGTACCTGTTAAAGTCAAGGTAGTTCCCACCACTTCTATCTCTAACGAATCGGAAATATCGCCAGTAAGAACAGTTACCGTAATCAGTCTATTGCTCGGTTCATCCAGCGTGGATAATGTCATAGCAACTTTACCATCTGGTCCTGTTTTACTCGAACTAGCACCATTCTCATCAAGTATTTTTCCGAGCGCGCCAGAATCAGTTGAAAAGTTAATGGTAACGCCTTCAAGCAAGTTATTATTTATGTCTTTTGCAATGGCGGTCAATACAATAGATTGTGAGCCACTTGAAGCTAATTGTTGTGAACTAGCAAATAAACTAATAGAGGCAGCTTTAGGCTCACCTTCAACTACTTTCACACCATCACCGACACTGGTAAAACTAACACTAGTAACCGCTAGATTAGAATCAGTTCCTACGCTAGCTGTTACTTCAACACCGCCCGCAACATCAGTTACTTTAACAGTAATTGTAGCTATTCCTGAATCATTAGTAACCGCGGTTCCTATAGCAGGGTCAAGAGTTGCCATGGCCGAGTCATTTAGGGTAAAGGTAACAAGTTGTCCTGCCACTCCTTCATTAGTGTCATTTGCTAATATACTAGCCGAGATAATAATATCATTAGCTGCCGATAAATCACCCTCAGACTTTTCAATACTAATTTTAGCCCCACCGGATGAACCACCTGTACTCTCGCCATCGCCAGCACTATCAAAGCTAATATTATTAACTGTGCTTTCATAGCTTGCGATAACATTTACAGAGCCTTTCATATCGGTTACTTTTACCACTATTGTTGCAACACCATTAGCGTCCGTTGTTGCTGTTCCTGCAATCGGATCAAATGTAGCAGAGCCTACAACCGCTAAGCTAAAAGTAACTGTTTTATTACCCACACCCTTACCATTATTAGCAACCGTTGTAGAAATGGTAATATCATTAGCTGCTGATAGTTCACCATCAGACGTTGCCATGGTTAATGTTATTTCTTCAGTTGGTGTTGTACCGTCACCTGTAAGGTCACCATCTCCATCACCGCACGCCACAAGTGTCATCATTGACATTAGTAACATGGTAAAACTTAAACGTCGAAGTAACTGCATAAAAGCATCCTCAGTTTCTTTTTTTAATAATACTTAATAAACCATATTAACCGATAAATAACAAAAAGGTACTGATTATTAGAAAAAAATTACATTTGCTTAATTCGTTAACCAAATTGTAACTTTATCCCCTTAGAAACATAATGAATAAAATAGTACTTAATCCGGATAATTATTGTTAATCTTAACGCTGAAAATTGGATGTGTAATAGATGTATAATAATTACAACATAACTTACAACCTAGCCGAAGTAATATAGATACTATGACAATAGAACAAACCAGCCCCACTGTGCTCAAAAAAACCAGTTTAACTAGCCGAATTGTTATTGGCATGGTGGCCGGTATTTTATTAGGTACCTTTTTACAATGGTTAATGCCTAACGGCTCTGACAAAGTCATTAACCTTTATTTATTTGATCTATCCCTAAAAGGCCTACTGGTTGATGGTGTGTTAGAGGTTATTGGCCAAATATTTATGGCCAGTTTACGCATGTTGGTTGTGCCATTGGTATTTGTATCACTGGTTTGTGGGGTCTGCTCGTTAAAAGATACCAGTAAACTTGGTCGAATTGGTGGTAAAGCTATAGCTTTATATTTGGCAACTACGGCAATCGCCATTAGTTTTGCTATTTTCATCGCACTAATCATTGCTCCTGGAGAAGGAGTTAATATGGTAACTAACAGTAGTTTTACGAGTAGAGAAGCCCCTTCTTTAGCACAAGTTATTATTCAAATGTTTCCGACCAATCCATTTGCTTCTTTTGCTCAAGGTAACATGTTGCAGGTAATTGTTTTTGCCCTACTCTTTGGTATTGCCATTGCACTTTCAGGCAAAGCCGGTGAACGCATAGCTTCATTTTTTGAAGACTTAAGTGAAGTAATCATGCGCTTAGTTACTATCTTAATGAATATTGCCCCGTATGGTGTATTTGCCTTACTGGCGACACTGTTTACTACTGTTTCATTAACCACCTTCGGTAATTTAATTGAATATTTCCTAGTGGTGTTTTTTGTCTTAGTTATCCATGCTTTAGTGACATACCCGGTTATTTTAAAATTATTAACTGGTTTGAATCCAATTATCTTTTTAAAGAAAATGCGTGACGCCGCTATTTTTGCCTTCTCAACAGCTAGCTCAAACGCTACCATTCCTGTCACATTAGAAACGGCAACAAAGAAGATGGGCGTTAAAAACTCTATTGCTTCATTTACCGTGCCGCTAGGCGCTACCATTAACATGGATGGCACAGCGATAATGCAAGGTGTAGCAACTGTTTTTATCGCGCAAGTATTTACCCAAGACTTAACATTGGCTGACTACTTAACTGTTGTACTTACCGCTACCCTCGCCTCAATTGGCACTGCTGGCGTACCTGGCGTTGGTTTAATCATGCTTGCTATGGTGTTAGAACAAGTTGGCTTACCTGTTGAAGGTATTGCCCTTATCATTGGTGTTGATCGATTACTTGATATGACTCGAACCGCAGTTAATGTTACCGGTGATAGCATGGTGAGTATTGTTGTAGCTAAGAGTGAAGATCAATTTGACAACGAAATGTATGTTGATCCGCAAGCGGGTCATAATATTGAAGAAATAGATTTTAAACATTTAAAAGATAACTAAACACTAACGTTTAAATTACTTAGTAGAAAACAAAAAAGCCTTGCCGAGTAATATCCGCAAGGCTTTTCTTTTATCATACTAACTCTATAATTAACCAGAACTCTGGATGATAAATATTAACCAGGGAAAATATTATTACGTTGGAATAACTTGCCTAAAAAACTCTCTGCTGATAACGAAGCCGCTTTAGAAAACTTTTCAGCCAAGCCTTTTTTCACTTCATATTTGATCGCGACTACTTTATGGCTTTTACTTTTCCCTTGTAAGTAATCATCGCTCGTTTGGATGCTATCAACTAAACCAAGCTCAAGCGCTGTTGTACCAAACCAATGCTCACCCGTTGCTACTTTGACAATATCTAAACTCGGTCTACGTTCACTAACGAAGTTTTTAAATAACACATGAGTCTCTTCTAACTCTTCGATAAATTTCTCTTTACCTTTTTCGGTATTCTCACCAAACATGGTAACAGTACGCTTGAATTCACCGGCAGTAAATTGTTCAAAGTCAATATCATGTTTTTTCAATAACTTATTAAAGTTTGGCACTTGAGCAATAACGCCAATAGAACCCAAAATAGCAAAGGGTGCTGAGATAATATTATTGGCAACACACGCCATCATATAACCGCCACTAGCAGCTACTTTATCAACCGATACTGTTAAGGGAATATTATGCTGACGAATACGATCAAGTTGTGACGAGGCTAAACCATAACCATGTACCATACCGCCGCCACTTTCTAAACGAACAAATACTTCATCTGTCGGTTTTGCTACAGAAAGTATCGCTGTTACTTCTTCACGTAAAGAGCTAACTTCTTTAGCGTCGATACTGCCATTAAAATCAACAACAAAAACATGAGCCTTAGTTGGCTCGGTTTCTTCACCAGGTTTAGCTAACTTAGCTTTTGCCTTGTCAGCCTTTGCCTTTTCTTTGGCTAGCTTTTTATCTGCTTTTTCTTTTTCTTTAAATTCATCTTTAGTTAATAAAGCATGAATGATGTCTTCTTCTGTCTCGCTAAATTGCTCAGACAAGTCGGTGATATCTAATTCACCCTTTTTGTGCTGCTGTTTTACAGCTGCACCTGCGATAGCAATAATAATAGCGATAACAGCTAAAACAAAGGTAATGGCTTTTGCTAAAAACAAACCGTATTCATATAAAAATTCCAAAAGAACTCCTGAGGATTTAAGTGTAAAGAAATGACGCTAATTCTACACTATTTTATTCGCTTGCAAACAAATGTTAAAAAACATAAAAATCAAGCAAAAAAAAACCCTCAAATGAGGGTTTTCTATCATAAGATATACAAATTAAATTTATTTAATAACTTCTGTATTAGTCACTTTTATCAATTGCCCCATAGTAGCGAAGAACCCGACAACTTGACCTTGCATTTCTTGAGTGACGGCACCTGTAATAAGAGGATCCTGCACTGAAACGCTGTTAGGAACTGGATCTAATATTGAACCATGATGGCCATACATAAAGCGTACCGCACCAGAGCCTTCAGTATCACTACTAACAATTGGCAAACCAAGTAAAGTTATTGCACCTTCAGTACCACCAAATGGTGTAGTAGTTACCCTATTTGGTACAACTTGATCAGAGCAGTTATCAGTGGCTAAGATGTCTTTACATACACCGCCATCACTATCAACGCCATTACCCACGACTTCTATTAAGTGTGTTGGTGTGCCATTTACTTTAATGATATTGGCATAGTTTGCAGGGTCTCCAGCATCAGTTACCGTTTGCGCGGCAAAGACAAATTGAGTGAAAGTAGCATTTAAGCCAGCTTGTTGTTCAGCAGTTAATGCCGCATAAAAAGCTAAGTATGCTGCAACCATCTCTTTTTCTGTTGCAGTTGTCCTACCATTAGCATCTAGAGGGTACATTGCATCAACCATAGCTTTAAACTCAGGTGAAGCGCTGTAAGTTAAGTTGGCTTTTATCAAATTACCAAAAGAACCTGATTCCATCAAGAGGTTAGCAATCATCACACCCGGCATTGCTTGCGTATTAGTTTTAACGGCAAATAATGGGTCTACTTGTGCATCAAGTGCAGAGTTTGTTAGAGCAACAAAGTTTATACCGGTAATAGCACCTAAAGAATGTCCTAAGAAGTGTACATTACTACCATCAACTTTTATTGGATTACCTTCAGTATGAAGACCACCTAAGAAATTCAAACCTAAGCGTAAACCAACTAAATCGGATGTTGACTGACGTAAATTATCACGAGTAGTTAGTAAACTAGCTAGGTTCATATAATGTGTCGCTGAAACTGTTGAAGCATTAATATCATCAATGCCATCAGGAATACCATCAGGACCAGTTATATCAAAACCACGACTGCCACCAGGAAGTAAACCACCAAGGGCATCAGGATCACCATGCAAAGGATGATTAATAGCAACTGTGGCAAAACCATATGCTGAAAGAATACCTGTTATGGCTAACATATCTTCTTTTTTCGATGTTATACCGTGCTGCAATATAACAACAGGCCAACCACTGTCTGGCTGAACTAAATCAGCAGGTAAATTTAAACCTGGACGAACAGCATTCGCTACGTTGACATCTGGCGTGGTCATTTGCACAACAACAGGCATATTCGTATTTGCTTTAGGAACGGGGCTAAATTTGGTTAAGTGACGCTTTGCATCAAAACCTAGAGATCTAAGACCTGGAGCAGGTAACTCTTTTGCCGCCGATATTGCCATACAAGTGCCATCATCAACACTTATAGGCTCAGCAGGAATTGTTTCCGCAGGAAGTTCCCCCGCAGCAATCTTTGCTGCTACACCAGCTAATATAGCGCCAGAGTCACATAAAGACTTCCACCAATCATTTACAGGTGCCATGCCATTTTCAACGCTAGGCACACCAGAGTAATACGGTAAAGTAATGCTACCTTGCATAAAGTTAGCGGTAGAATATAAAGGAACTAATGACTGTGGGATTTTATTTTTGTCAAAATCAGGATGCCCTTCAGGATAAGGAGCCAAAATATTAGCAACAGACATTCCGGTATCTTGAACACCTATTGTTGGAATACCTTTCATTGCATTAGCAACCATCGCAGGTACATTATTAGCCATTAAAGCTTTTGCAGTAGCCAATACGTCAGTGGTTGATTGTGTAGTTAGCGCCATAGTGTAAATTAAGGCATCTTTATCGGCTCCTGCTACCACAATAGCATTTTCATAGCTATTTATAACACCTTGCAAGCTCTTTTGGTCATCTGTTGCTAACGGGTTAGTGGTCAAGTCTTGGCGAACTGCTTCATATGTACCTGATCCCGCAATAGCGGTACCATTACTATCTTTTAAGTTATTGGTTAACGCTAAAATATAAGTTGTTTTCGCTTTAAGGGGCTTTAAAGGAATAATTGCAATACTATTGCCAGATGCTTGAGCTGCAAAGTCAACACCAAAGGTTAATTCACCAACAACCGTACAAGCTGCACCACGAGGCACTTCTTCACAACCAGGATCACCACCCATTAAGGTTTCAAATATTTTTACTGAAGCAGGATTTACCACAGAGCTGCCATCAAGTGAAGTGCCCACAGGAAAATCAATAGCAAGTACAAATGGATTAGTCGTTGACCAACCATCTATAGCTCCCATTGCAGTTGATGGTTCAGCATAATTAGGCGATTCAATCTCATTGCCCTCTTCATCCTTTTCACCTGAAATTATATTGCCCTCATCATCCCTTTTGATAGGCATATGTAAGGTACCATCAGGTGAACCCGAGAATAATAAATCATTAGGGACTGATAAAACGCCATTAGAAGGGTCAAAAACAATACGTGCTAACGGCATAACCGCTGAGCCATTATCTTTAACTTCTTGTTGTACATCTTCGATTGACTCGCTACCACAGGCGCTTAAACCTAGTGCACTAATAATCGCAAGACTGAGAGCTAGCTTTTTCATGTTGAATTCCCCAATGCCTTAATTTTTTATTATGTATAGTTGTTAAAGTTATTTTACTTTCAGTATGCACCTTATTAATAAAACTAAAGTTCAAACTAACGTTTGAATAACTCGTTAGACCAGTCAAAGTTACCGCAAGATGTCACAAGGTGCTAGTATTTTTTTACTTTTTTGTATGATTTTGTACCTCTTTGTATTGTTTTGCGCTGTTTAGTGCTGTTAATAAACTTTTTTCTCGTCAATGAAAATAGCAACGCGTAGAATAGACAGGCAATTTTCTTACTCACAGCTAAAAGAACTTAATATGTTTAATTATTCGATAAAAGATGCCTGCTTAAACAACAAAACCATTCTAGTTACAGGTGCTGGCGCCGGTATCGGCCGCACTGCTGCATTAACTTATGCCGGATTAGGCGCTACCGTTATTTTACTTGGTAAAACGGTGAGTAAGCTTGAAGCTGTTTATGATGAAATTATTGCCCTTGGTTTAGCGGAGCCTGCTATTATCCCTTTAGACCTAAAAGGTGCCACTAAGCAAAATTATATTGATATGTGTTCAACTATTGTTGACCAATTCGGTCATTTAGATGGAGCATTACTTAATGCTTCTATTTTAGGTGAGCTTACGCCATTTACTCAAATTCACGAGCAAGTATTCAATGATGTGATGAAAGTTAATGTCACGGCGCAATACCTGCTGGCCCAAGCACTGATACCAACATTAGCATTATCACCTAAGGCTTCTCTAGTTTTCACTTCATCTGGTGTTGGTAATCAAGGTCGTGCTTATTGGGGAGCTTATAGTATGTCCAAATTTGCTACTGAAGGTATGATGCAAGTTATTGCTGATGAATATGATGATTCAACTTTACGTACCAATGCAATTAATCCTGGCGCGACAAATACCAATATGCGCTCGTGTGCTTTCCCTGCAGAAGATAAAGCAGAGATTACTAGCCCAGAAGATATTATGCCTTTATATGTTTATTTAATGTCTGATGATAGTGTCGCAGTAAATGGCCAAACGTTAAAAGCCCAGTAGGCTTATTTGTCTAGAGTAAAACGTTAGACAATTTATCAATAAAAAAGGCAAACTCAATGAGCTTGCCTTTTTTATTGATTATAACTTACGAGATACTTTCTCGACTAATCAGAAAGTTTATCGAAGTTCTCTTCTTAATATTTTACCAACATTGGTTTTAGGTAACTCCTGACGAAACTCAACCAGTTTAGGGACTTTATAGTTAGTAAGGTTTTCGCGACAATGTTTAATCAGTGATTCTTCAGTCAAGTCATCCGACTTACTTACTACAAATACCTTAACTACCTCACCGGAAACCTCATGTGGAACACCAATAGCAGCGGACTCTAGTACCCCATCATGCATGGCCAGTACTTCTTCAATCTCATTTGGATAAACATTAAACCCAGAAACAATAATCATGTCTTTTTTGCGATCTACTATAGTGAAACAACCCTTGTCATTCATCATAGCTATATCACCAGTAGCGAACCAGCCATCTTTTAGAACTTCAGCAGTGGCTTCTGGACAATTGTAATAACCAAGCATCACTTGCGGCCCTTTGACACACATTTCACCTGACTCGCCAATATCTGCTTCACTGCCATCATCACGTATAATTTTAACATCGGTTGAAGAAGCTGGAATACCAATACTACCATCATAGGCGACAAGGTTATGCGGACTTAGTGTCACTAGTGGTGCACACTCAGTTAAACCGTAACCTTCTAACAAACGAGTACCAGTAATTTTCTGCCAAAGCTCAGCTACAGGTCGTTGCACCGCCATACCGCCACCAAGTGACATTTTCAATGTGCTAAAGTTAAGCTCATTAAAACCTGGGGTATTTAATAAACCGTTAAATAAAGTGTTAACCCCAGTAATAGCAGTAAATGGATACTTTGATAACTCTTTAACAAAGTTCGGCATATCTCTTGGATTGGTGATAAGTAAATTAGTGCCCCCCATGGTGAAGAATGTTAGGCAATTCGCCGTTAAAGCAAAGATATGATAAAGCGGCAAAGCGGTTACCACCAACTCTTTACCCTCTTCTAATAATGGGCAAATCGCAGCCTTAGCTTGTTGTAAATTTGCCACCATATTACGGTGCGTTAACATTGCACCTTTTGATAAACCTGTGGTGCCACCGGTATATTGTAAAAAGGCTAAATCATCTCCGCATAATTCAACTGGGGACAAATTAAGCTTCATGCCTTTAGTTAAAGCACTATTAAAACGTACCGCATTTGGCAGGTTAAAAGCAGGTACCATTTTTTTCACGTACTTAACTACACAATTTACAACGGTACCTTTAACTAAGCCTAGGCGATCGCCTAGAGATGTCATGATGACATGTTTTACTGGCGTCTTATCAATTACTTTTTCAAGCGTTTGAGCAAAGTTTTCTATGATTAGCATTGCCTTCGTTTCAGAGTCTTTTAGCTGATGTTCAAGCTCTCTGGCAGTATACAAAGGGTTAACATTAACAACGGTAAGGCCTGCTAGTAAAGCACCGAATAATGCGATGGGATACTGTAAACAGTTAGGAACCATGATGGCGAATTTATCACCTTTTTCTAAACCTAAATCTTGTTGTAAGTAAGCAGCAAATGCTTGTGCTTGTATAGCAAGCTCTTCATAGGAGATTGAAGCACCCATATTGATGAAAGCAGTTTTTTCACTAAACTGAGTAGAGTATTTAGTAAACATGGCGACAATAGATGGATATTTATCGGCATCTATTTCAAACGGCACGTCACTTGGGTAACTTTTTTCTAACCAAATCTTTTCCACAATGGCTTTCCTCAGTAGGTAATTAGACATTAATCATTCTGACAATTATTTTATTTTCGGGTAACTCTTATTTTAATACCACTGTTTTATCAAATTTTTGCTCGTTGCGCCACCAATTTAAACGCTTGTTTTAATTTTACTTAAAAATTCACTGAGTAAAGATGATAGTTCTTGAGTTTGCTCCATATGTACATGATGGCCGCCATCTAACTTGGTAATAGTTAAGTTAGTAATACATGAGGAATACTGCTCCAGCCCAGTGTTAACCATGTCCATGCCTTTATCACCATATATTAATTGTAAAGGGCAGCTAATATCGCTAAACAGCTGCTGCCCCTGCACTAAACTTAATCGATAAAGCGAAACAGTACGCAAGCGAGAGTCTGAACGCCAACGATATAAAGTACTAGCACCTTCCTCTGCTGTTTTTCTGTTTAACTCAGGCTTAACCGCTACTAATGATCTTTGTACAATTAAATTAGCATGGTCAATCTGTAAGTCCGACACATTCATACGGGCTTTAACCGCCGTATCTTCAGTAAATGATCGACTAGACTTAACAGTCTTGATACGACTTAAAACGCCATGCCGTAACTGCTTAGTTGTTTCTTCTACTGGTGCGCAAATGAAACCAAATGAGTCAATCAAGGTCAGTGATTTTACTTTTTCAGGAAAAGCGGCGGCGAATGCACTAGCAACCATAGCACCCATTGAGTGAGCAACAATATCGATTGCTGGCCAGTTATTGAGTTTGAACAAAGCCACTAAATCACTAACATAGTCAAAGAAATGATAGTGAGCACCAACATTACGATGGTCCGAGTGACCATGACCAGGCCAATCCAAGGCTATGACATACTTATCAGCCAGTAAATTTCTTTCTTGTGTTATTTGCTGCATTAAAGGTAAAAAGCTGGCGGCATTATCCAAATAACCATGTAAACATAACACTGGCTGATGATCCTTATTACCACAAGCTATTGCAGCTAAGGTTAAATCATCTAGTTTATAGCTGATCTCGTCAATTTTGCTTACATCAATTAGGCATTCATTACTTTTTTCGGGATCAGTCATAAGGGTTATGCCCTTGATTTAAGAATAAGACTTTTTGTTGGTTTTAATTAAGGAGTAAAGAACACCTAGTGCTAGCAGACACCATGACAGTACCCAAACGAGTTCAGGTACCATTGTCATTGAAGCTAAAGCAGCCCCATCACCTAAATCTCGACCATCAAATAAATAAGTTGGACTAAATAGACTATTTAACAGAATACTCAAACCAAAGAATTTTAGTAATAATTGTAGATAATGCAAACGACGCATTTTTATAGTCATAACAAACATAATCGCCAAGCTTGCGATGATAATCATAGTAAACAAATCTCTTGCCCAAAATATAATTGAAGCAAGCAGTAATACAATCATTAAGCCGGAAAAAATTTGTGCGGTGCGTTGATGACTATTCGCTAATTTAAATATCAGCCAGCCCCAAAGTGTTGCTCCTGCATAACCAAAAACAGTAATAAAAAAACTCAAGCCACCCTGGGTAGTACATAAACCAGCGCCTGTAGCATACAGTTGAATACTGATGATTTCGCCACCAGTAAGCAATGCAGCAATACCATGACTTATTTCATGAAAGTATGTCTCCAACCAATTTAGTGGGATAGACACAATCGGAATTTGTCTGATGATAATGGCCGCTACCAACAAGAAATACAATTGGTATTTTTGCCAAAAGCTGGCGGAGGAGCTTTGTGGGCTATTAGTCATACTTTACTGCCATATTTTACGATCATAGATTGTTGCCATTACTTCGTGATATAACTTCGTGATATAACTTCGTCAGATAGTTTCCTGAGATTATTACCTGTCATAGTTTTAGACCATTATAATTTTGAGTTATTTACCCGGAAGCTTTTTCCAGGAAACTGTATCGCGAACATATACTGGCTGTGCTTCTTCTGCACTAACGCCCTGGCCTAATTCTAACTTTATTTTGCCGATTACCAACATCGCTTCAGCGCTTGGGAATAAAATATCAGGACTGCCATTATTAGTTTGCAATGCGAACAATTGCTCACCTGATTTTTCACTTAATTTTTCAGAATACGCATCCCAACCTGTACCCACTGCATAGAATGGCGTAGTTACAACAGCCGATAGCTGCTCTGCTAATTGTTCAGGCGGAGTAACTGCTTCAGCTTGCTGCGCTTGCATAACATCATGTTCATCCAAGGTATAATAACCATTGTAAACTTCCGACATGCGCGCATCGATTGCGGCAATAACTTGCTTTTGTCCGTGTTTCATATAAGCCATTTGGGCCATAGCTTGTAGACTAGAAACGCCAACAACAGGTAAGTTAGCTGAAAAAGCTAACCCTTGAGCTACGCCAACACCAATACGAACACCAGTAAAACTGCCTGGCCCTTGACCAAATATTAGACCGTCAAGATCTGCTAATTTAATACTCGCCTCATTAAGCACTGCATCTATCATTGGCAGTAGATGTAGGCTATGCGACTGTGGACAAAGTTCATAACGAGAAAAGACTTTACCATTTACTTGCAGTGCTACTGAACATGCTTCCGTTGAAGCATCAAGAGCCAAATAATTCACAATACTTACTTACCTATATAAAGTTGGATATAGTTGGTTATATCTTTCTATTATCTTTAAAATTTATAATAATATTTGTTCGAATTAAATGCTTTCTTGCTCGAGGCGTTAGAAATGATGCATAGTTTATCTATGTGATATTTCTAGAAAACAAGTTCGCAATAAAGAGCAAAAGGCATTTAAACGGATCGAATATTTTAAAGGATGTCGACTAAGTCGATAACAAACGTAACCGTTTGTCCTGCTAATGGGTGATTAAAATCAATAGTAACCGAATCACCATTAATCTCTTTAATCATACCGGGTAATTCACCACCGGGTTGTGTAAAAGTAATAATATTACCTATTTTTGCCGGTACTTCCGCTGAAAATTTATCAAGCCCCATATAATGAATATTATCTGGGTTAGTCTCACCAAAGGCATCATTAGCTGCTAGAGTGAACTCTCTTGACTCACCTTTTTTCAAACCAATTAGCTCAGCCTCAAAAGCAGGAGAAATACTGTTATCGCCCATGATTATTTTTGCTGGTTTATTGTTTACTTTAGTACTATCGGCAGCAGAGCCGTCACTTAATTTCATAGTAATATGAACAAGAATATTTGAGTCTTTTTGGATCTGTGTCTGTATTGAATCGGTCATTACTAACTACCTATCTTATTAGTTTTTTTCTTTTGTTTGTCGTTATTACTTTCATCAACAGCTTCTGGGTTAGCTTCCTGAGCAGCATCTTTATTGGTGAAAGATTCAAAGATCATCAAGGCCGCACCAATAAAAATAACTGAATCGGCAATATTAAAAGCAGCAAAATGATAATCGCCCCAATAAAAATCGAGAAAGTCGATAACATAACCAAATAAAGCTCTATCGATTAAGTTACCTACCGCACCACTTAAAATCAGCGCAAAAGCAATACTTAATAAACGTTGTTGTTTGGGGGTTTTTGCCATCCAGACCAGAAAAACAATACTGGCAACACTAGCAATAGCGGTAAAAAACCAACGTTGCCAACCGCCTTGGTCGGCTAAAAAGCTAAAAGCCGCTCCAGTGTTATGCACATAATAGAGGTTGAAAAAGGGCAAAACAGACAATGTTTCACCATATTCGAAAGTACCCGCGACCCAGTGTTTAGTTACTTGATCGATGATTAAACACAATAACGTCAACCATAACCAGCGTAATCCAGTGTCATTAAATAATTTTTTCAATGTTGATAATCTCATTTAGCACAATTAAGTGTTGTAATTAAGTGTTTTAATGAAAGAAGCTATTACCAACGACCTATCTTCTCGCGGATAATAGCTTGATAACTTTACTTCAATTGAAATACTTTAATTGATTTAGCTGAGCTAACTTAAGTAAAATTCACTTCAAATTGACAGTTCGAATTAAGCGAACTGTCTTGTTTCACCAGCACCATCAATATTGGTGATACAACGACCACATAATGTTGGGTGTGTTTCACTTTCATCAATATCGGTAGTTACATGCCAACAACGCTCACATTTAGTACCTTCTGCTGGTGCAACGCTCAACCACAATCCTTCCACATCAGTTTCAAGCGCATTTTCTGGCGCTGCTGTAACAGTTTCAATGGTTACTTTTGAGGTAATCAATACAAAGCGTAACTCATCACCTAGTTTCGCTAACTTAGCCGCTAGATCAGCAGCAGCGAACAGGGTAACTTGCGCTTCTAGTGCCTTACCAACAGACTTATCTTTTCTTGCTTGCTCTAAGGCGCGGTTAACTTCACCACGAACAGTCAGCAATTCTGTCCAGTATTCATTACCAAGCTCATCTGAAGATTCATTGTTCTCTTCTTGCTTAGTAAGGCCATCAAACCAAACACCAGTAAAGACAAACTCATCACGCTCACCACTAACTGGTAACGGTAATGCTTGCCAGATTTCTTGCGCTGTAAATGACAAGATTGGTGCCATCCATGCCGTCATTGCTTCAGCAATTAAGTACATAGCCGTTTGACATGAACGACGTGCGTTTGAATCACTCTTAGCGGTATATTGTCTGTCTTTGATGATATCAAGATAGAAACCGCCAAGCTCGTTAGTACAGAAATTCATTAACTTGTGTACTACTACATGAAATTCATACTCATCATACGCGTTGATAATTTCTTCTTGTAAACGTGCCGCTTTATCAACTACCCAACGATCAAGCACAACCATATCTTCCACAGCAACCATGTGGTTGGCTGGTTCAAAACCGGTTAAGTTAGACAATAAGAAACGTGATGTATTACGAATACGACGGTAAGCATCAGCTTGGCGTTTAAAAATCTCATCAGAAACAGTAATTTCTTGTGTGTAGTTAACAGATGCTGTCCATAAACGTAGAATATCTGCGCCTAAAGTTTTAGTAATACTTGATGGTTCTATCACGTTGCCTAATGACTTAGACATTTTGTGACCTTTAACATCAACTGTAAAACCGTGAGTAAGCACTTGCTTATATGGCGCTTTGCCATTCATCGCTACTGATGAAATCATTGATGACATAAACCAACCACGATGTTGATCAGAGCCTTCAAGATATAAATCCGCAATACCGTCAAATTCTTCACGTGCCTTGATAACTGACTCATGGGTGGTACCTGAGTCAAACCACACATCCAAAGTATCAGGTACTTTAATGTATTCATTCGCATCATCACCGATGAGTTCGCTTGGCTCTAAATCGAACCACGCTTGGATGCCTTCTTTTTCTACACGCTTGGCAACTTCTTCAATGAGTTCAATGCTACGTGGATGCAAGGCGCCGCTGTCTTGATGAATGAATAATGCCATAGGCACGCCCCACGTACGTTGACGTGAGATACACCAATCAGGACGGCCTTCAACCATAGACTCAATACGACGTTGACCCCAGTCAGGGATCCACTGTGTTTTTTCGATTTCGTTTAATGAATCTTGACGTAAACCTTTTTTGTCCATGCTGATAAACCACTGCGGCGTAGCTCGGAAAATTAATGGTGTTTTATGACGCCAGCAATGCGGGTAAGAATGCTCTAACGCATGATGATGCACTAACGCACCTTTTTCTTTTAATAGCTCAACCACACTGGCATTGGCTTTAAATACATGTTGTCCGGCAAGTAATGGCGTATCTTCAAGGTATACGCCATTAGCGCCAACAGGGTTAGCCACTTCTAAGTCGTATAATTTGCCAACAACAAAATCTTCTACACCATGTCCAGGGGCAGTATGTACGCAACCAGTACCTGAATCAGTAGTTACATGTTCACCTAAAATAACCGGCACGGTAAAGTCATAAAATGGATGCTGACATTGCACTAATTCTAAATCGCTACCTTTACAGAAACCTAATGCATGGTATTTATCTAAACCAAAGCGATCCATACATGAACTAACAAGATCAGACGCTATGATTAAACGTTGCTTTTTACCTTCCTGTTCACATTGAACTAAGGTGTATTCAACATCAGCATTTACTGCTATTGCACGGTTAGCAGGCAGTGTCCAAGGTGTTGTTGTCCAAATAACAGCGCCGATCTCACCTTCGCCTTTATGGCCTTCTGGGTGAGAAAATTTATCAGCTACTGCTTCATCAGCAATAACAAATTTCACATCAATTGCTGGTGATTGTTTATCTTTATATTCAACTTCAGCTTCAGCCAAAGACGAACCACAATCAGTACACCAATGAACAGGTTTAAAACCTTGATGCAAGTGGCCATTTTCAGCAATTTTACCTAACGAACGGATAATATTGGCTTCAGTGCCAAAATCCATAGTTAAGTAAGGCTTGTCCCAGTCAGCGAAAATACCTAAACGTTTAAAATCTTCACGTTGACCATTTACTTGCTTAGCGGCATATTCACGACATTTTTGACGAAAATCGCTGGCACTGATCTTATGACCTGGTTTGCCTACTTTCTTCTCAACCATTAGTTCAATTGGTAAACCGTGACAATCCCAACCAGGGACGAAAGGTGAATTAAAGTCAGATAAGGTTTTTGATTTAACAATAATATCTTTTAATATTTTATTAACGGCATGACCTAAATGAATATTACCATTGGCATAAGGAGGGCCATCATGAAGTATGAATGACTTTTTACCTTTTTTGGCTTCACGAATCTTGCCATAAAGATCTTTAGCTGCCCAATCTTTGAGCATATTAGGTTCACGGTTAGCCATGTTACCTTTCATAGCGAAAGAGGTGGCCGGCAAATTCAGGGTTTGTTTGTAATCACTCATTTAAATCATTATCCGTTTATGTTGGCTGATAAGTTTAACGAAACGCTATAAATATCAACCTGATTTATAACTGTTTATTGAATATGTTGTTTTTACTATATCAAGTAAAACTTAAGTAAGGTCTTATGCCAATACTTGTTTTGCTTGTTCACTATCTTGATGAATTTGCGCAGTTAGCGCCTCAAGGCTGTCAAACTTGATCACTGGGCGCAGTTTTTTCTTAACTATCACTTCAATGCATTGTCCATACAAGCTTTCATCAAAATCAAAAATATGTACTTCGAGTTGCTGTCTAACGCCATTAATGGTCGGCCTAGCACCAATATTAGCAACACCTTTAAATTGTCCCATATTGGTATTTACCAAAACAGCAAAAACACCACTTAGCGGCGAAACACGCCTTTTAAGCAATACATTGGCGGTTGGAAAACCCAATTGGCGACCACGTTTATCACCGTGAAAAACGCGACCAATTATTGAGTATTCTCTGCCTAACATCTGTTTCACTGTCACTAGGTCGTCTTGCTCTAATGCTTGACGAATAACGGTGGAACTAATGCGGCAATCGGCCATTTTATAACTTGTGGTATCTGAAACGTCGAAACCATACTTATCTCCTGCTTGACATAACATGGAGAAGTTACCCGTACGATTTTTACCAAAATGAAAATCATCACCAACAATAAGGTGTTTTATTCCTAATTTATTAACCAATAAATGCTCTATAAAGTGCTGGGCACTTTGATTAGCAAATTTTAAGGTAAAATTGACACAAATAAGTCGCTGTACGCCTAATTGTGCTAATAAATTATATTTATCACGTAAACGGCATAATCGAGCAGGTGCAGTTTCTGGTGAAAATAGCTCTTGTGGTTGTGGTTCAAAAACTAATACAGCTGCAACACTATTTAATGCTTTAGCCTTACGTACTAGGGCTTTAATTACTTGCTGGTGGCCTAAATGCACACCATCAAAATTACCAATAGTTAATACACAACCATGATCTTGTAATCGAATATTATGTATACCGCGAACTAACTGCATCAGCTATTATTCTGCCCTTCACTATCACACTAAATGACTCAAAAAAGTCACTGACGAACCTCAACATTGACATTCGCATAAATAAATCGGGAAATTATATACCAGCGGGCGCGAATAATCAGCAGTTCAAACACTTTATTTATGGTTATTTTTATTCTTTTATTACCTTAAAGTCACTCAGACGTATACCTAACAAAATAATCATTACCAGATAGCTAGCAGCACCAGCAACAATACACAAAGTTAGTTGCTGTACTTGCTCAAAGAAGTCCATCGCTAACCAAGTATCAAAGTCACTAGATAATTGATAAACGACTAAAGCCATAACGCTAGCACTAAGCACTAATTTACCAATAAAAGTCAATGTTTTAGTAGACAGTTGATAAACACCTTGAGCTTTTAATCCACGGTATAACAACCAAGCATTAAGTGTTGCTGAAAGTGAAGTAGCTATGGCCAACCCCACATAACCAAAAAATGGCGCTAACATTAAATTGAAGGCCATATTCGCCACCATGGCTTTAATACCTATTTTCACCGGTGTTTTAGTATTTTGTCTTGCGTAATATCCAGGCGCTAATATTTTAATAAACATAAAACTTAATAAGCCTGATAGGTAAGCAAATAGTGCAAGTGATACTTGCACAACATCATTTTGACTAAATTCACCTCGCATTAACAGTACCATAATAATGGGTTGGGCCAGGACCATCAATCCAGCTAAGGCTGGCCAGCCAAAAAAGCTGATTACTCTAATGCCCCAATCAAGGGTTGCGCTAAACTCCGTGGGATTATTTTTACTATGCAGCCTTGCCAAGCTAGGTAGTACTACTGTTGCGATACCAATAGCAAATAAACCCAGTGGAAACTCTAATAACCTATTAGCAAAGTAAAGCCAACTAATTGATCCTGTGACTAAAAAGCTAGCAATTAAGGTATCAAGTAATAAGTTGATTTGTGTCACTGACACACCAAATAAAGCTGGAAGCAGTAACTTTCGTATTTTTTTTACGCCTGCACTATGCCAAGCCCATTTGGGCTTTACTAACATACCGGCTTGATACAAAAAAGGAATTTGAAATAGAAATTGTATTAAACCACCTAAAAAAACGCCCCAAGCGAGGGCATGAGCGGGGCTTTGGGTATAAGGAGCACCATAAATAGCCATTCCGATAATAGCAACGTTGAGCAGTACGGGTGTAAAAGCGGCTACTGCAAATCGGCCCATGGTATTGAGTATTGCGCCTGACAGTGCAGTAAGACTAATAAACCATAAGTAGGGGAAAGTTATGGTTAACAAGTTACTTGCTAGGTCAAACCTCTCTCCACCTGGCGCATCATTAAACCAATCAATAAACCAACCAAAACCAAAAAGCATTACAAATAAAGGTGAAGCTAACATGCCAAACAATGTTACCCCCGTGATAATGACTCCTAGGGTGCCTGATACTTGTGCAATTAATAACCGTGTTTGTTCTTGGTTATTTTTTTCACCTGACTTTTCATCTAAGTTTGTATCCTGGTGATCACCTTGCTGTTCATCCTTGACCTTATATTCACTTAGCACAGGTACAAAGGCCTGGGCAAACGCTCCTTCAGCAAAGAGTCTACGAAAAAAGTTTGGGATTTTATTAGCAAATAGAAATACATCTGCCATCAGTCCAGTTCCCATTACATTAGCAATGGCTACATCTCGAACTAAACCTAGTATGCGAGAAACCAACGTCATAGCACTAACAATCAGCCCTGATTTAATTAACTTTTTACTCAAAAAAATTTCCTCCAACCAAAATTATATTTGGTTGATTTAATAGCACAACACTTTGACTAAAGTGACTCGAAAACACTGTAAAAAGATGGTGAAGATAAATAATGTGTATTATGTGATGATTTTAGTTATTTAAACAATGTATACTTAGCGCTGTTCACAACATGTTTTGTTATATCGACCACGAATCTAGTCGTAAACATCAACCATATTCTTTTTAATTGCTTTTATGGTTAACTTTACCGTTAAGATTAAATTAAACAATTAAAACATTTGACAAACAGCAAAAAAAAAGGCATATTTCGTCGCCTTAAATTTAAGCTTATAATCACTCTTTTAGGAGAATACCTTGGCTAACTCAAAGCAAGCTAAGAAGCGCGCAGGACAATCTGAAAAGCGCCGTCAACATAATGCAAGTCGTCGCTCAATGATGCGTACTTTAGTAAAAAAAGTACTAGCAGCAATTGAAGCTGGTGACAAAGAAGTAGCAACAAAAGAATTAGCTGCTGCTACACCAATTTTAGATCGTTACGCAAGTAAAGGTCTTATTCATAAAAACAAAGCAGCTCGTTCTAAGAGCCGTTTGAATGCAACGATAAAAGCACTTTAATTATTGCTTTAGTTGTATAGTTTTATGAAGTGAAAATATGGTGCACCGTGTTTTCCATTTAGAAACCGACTTAAGTCGGTTTTTTTATGCCTGGAATTCCTCGAATGCTGTTATACCAACCCCATTAAATTATTGCCGCTTGTGCTTGTTAAAATATGCCAAAGCGGTGTTGCTCTCAATTCCAATAGCCAGCTATTGGTCAATCGAGCACCTTGCATTTATTTGTTTTTCCTGTGCACAACAGCTCACAAACTTAATGGAATTGGTACTATTTATAAGTGAGTTGTTAGCTTTACAACAAACAAAGTGTTTAATTACTATTTGCTATTGCACTCCCGGCCATTTTTTTTTAGTCTCTTAGCAACTTATTGATAGAGACTTCCTATGAAAGCATTAAAACTAACAAAAATAGCTGCGGTAGTATTACTGGCAAGCGCTACATTAACTGCTTGTAATAATTCCACCGAAAAAAATATCGATGCCGCTAAAACGACTGAACCAAGCTCTGTTAAAAGTACTTCAGCAAATCAACCAGCATTACTTAGTGGCTTTGAAAGCCGTTTAAATATCTATAAAGAAGTAACCCTAAATGCTGATTTAAGTCATTTATCAGCAAATCAAAAGCAGATGTTATCTTTACTTATTGACGCCTCTAAAATAATGGATGACTTATTTTGGCTACAAGCCTACTCACAAGATAAGAAGACTTTTTTAGCTAGCATAAGTGATGAAGAAACCAGGCGCTTTGCTGAGGTAAACTACGGCCCTTGGGATCGTCTCGATGGCGACAAAGTGTTTTTATCTCAAACGGCGATAAAAGCACACGGCGCAGAATTTTACCCTAGCGATATGACTAAAGCGGAATTTGAGCAAAGTGACTTTAGCGATAAAAAAGGCCTTTACTCAATTGTTCGACGTGATAACGAAGGTAAGTTGATTAGTGTTGCATACTCTGAAATATATCATGACAAAATGACCCGTGCTGCAGCTATTCTTGATGAAGCGGCAAAGTTTGCTGACGATAAAGAATTTGCTAACTATCTAACCATGCGTGCTCAAGCATTACGCACCGATGAATATCAAGCTTCTGACTTTGCTTGGATGGATATGAAAAACAACCCTATTGATGTGGTTATTGGGCCCATTGAGAGCTATGAAGATCAACTTTATGGTTACCGTGCCGCTTTTGAATCATACGTTTTAATTAAAGACCTTGCTTGGAGTGAAAAACTGGCCAAATATGCTCAATTTTTACCTGAGTTGCAAAAAGGTTTACCGGTAGCCAAAAAATATAAAGCTGAAGTTCCTGGCTCTGACGCAGATTTAAATGCTTATGATGTTATTTATTATGCCGGTCACTCAAATGCGGGTAGTAAAACTATAGCTATCAACTTACCTAATGATGAAGAAGTTCAGCTTAAAAAAGGCACTAGACGCTTACAATTAAAAAATGCGATGCGTGCTAAGTTTGATGCCATTATGTTACCAATCGCAGATACGCTGATTGTGCCTGAACAGCGTGAAAATGTCACTTTTACCGGTTTTTTTGCTAATACCATGTTTCATGAAGTAGCTCATGGCTTAGGCATTAAGAACACCCTTAACGGTCAAGGGCCAGTTCGCCAAGCATTAAAAGAACATGCTTCAGCATTAGAAGAAGGTAAAGCCGATATCCTTGGTTTATACATGATTCGCCAATTACTTAATAAAGGCGCGATCACTGACGGCACACTAGAAGATTATTACACTACCTTTATGGCGGGAATTTTCCGTTCAATTCGTTTTGGTGCTAGTTCAGCTCACGGTAAAGCCAACATGGTACGTTTTAATTACTTCCAAGAAAAAGGTGCTTTTAGTCGTAATGAGCAAGGTTTATATAGCATTAATGTTGAAAAGATGACTGCCGCAATAGACTCTTTATCTGAGTTGATATTAACCTTGCAAGGTAATGGCGATTATCAAGGTGTTGATAAATTAGTGAAAGATAGTGGTGTTATTGGTGAAACACTAGCCGCAGATTTAGCCCGCTTAGAAGCTGCCGGTATTCCTGTCGATATTGTCTTCAAACAAGGTAAGCAAGTATTAGGGCTTTAGTACTCTAGTCATTTACTTTATTAGTACTTTACGTAACAGAAGTAGAATATATAAATAGAAAAAGCGCTTGTCGAGTTAATCGACAAGCGCTTTTTTATTATTTTAGCAACGAGCAGCTAATGCGGTTTCATTATACCATTCCATCTAAGAAAGCGATCGCTTAGCGAGAATTTAAAGGTTAGAGGCAAGGTATTGATTGCCAAGAATAGTATTCTATTGTTTAAATCAATAACGCAACATATAAGCCTTTAAAACTCGCCCTTCGGGAACGCATTGGCATCATGATAAATACACAAAATTTGTTTGATGTAGAATAACTATATCAACACATATTTTGCTTTTTCTCATATCGCCAATGCCGTTCTAAGTGGTCACTTCTTTAGATGGATTGGTATTATCTAAAAAGAAAAATCATCTGCATCTAGTGCCATCATCGATTGACCGCCATTTTCAACACAAGCGGCATGACCTTTGGCACGTGGTAATATACGCTGAAAGTAGAAACGCGCTGTTTTAATTTTTGCTTGATAAAAAGCTTCCTCTTCACTTCCTTCTGAAAGCTTATCTTGTGCAACTTTGGCCATTTTCGCCCAGAAATAAGCGAGCGTTAAATAGCCTGAATACATCAAGTAATCTACAGAAGCAGCGCCAATCTCGTCTGGATTTTGCATAGCTTTTTCACCCAGTTTCTCGGTCATTTTCTGCCAATCACCACCAAAACTCATAATTGGCTGAATAAACTCTTGCATGGCATCATCATCAGCATTTTCTAAGCAAAACTTGGTTACTTCACTACCAAACGCTTTAAGGATTTTGCCTTTAGAGCCGAGTATTTTTCTAGCCAATAAATCTAGTGCTTGAATTCCAGTAGTGCCTTCATATAAACAACTAATTTTTGTATCACGCATTAGTTGTTCCATGCCCCACTCTTTG
This sequence comes from Colwellia psychrerythraea, assembly GCF_000764185.1. Taxonomy (GTDB): domain Bacteria; phylum Pseudomonadota; class Gammaproteobacteria; order Enterobacterales; family Alteromonadaceae; genus Colwellia; species Colwellia psychrerythraea_B. Next base: position 50,280 of record NZ_JQEC01000039.1, on the reverse strand, counting down.
ATAAAACCGTGGCCACCAAAAACTTGCACACCATGACTTGTACACTCTAAACCGAGCTCGGTAAGGAAAGCTTTAGCAATTGGCGTTAATAAAGCCAGTTTAGTTTCTGCCGCTGCTTTTTCTTCTTCACAGCTACTAGCATGACCGATATCAACTAGTTGTGCTAAATAGGCAATCAGTGCTCGACCACCTTCTGCAATGGACTTCTGTGTTAATAACATGCGACGAACGTCAGGGTGAACTATGATTGCATCCGCTGGCCCTTCTGGGTTCTTCACCCCTGATAAAGAGCGCATCTGTAGCCTGTCTTTTGCATAAGCTAGTGCACCTTGAAATGATGCCTCTGCTGCAGCGACCCCCTCAGTGGCTACACCTAAGCGGGCAACGTTCATAAAGGTAAACATGCAATTCAAACCGCGATTCACTTCACCAATCAAATAACCTTTCGCACCATCAAAGTTAATGACACAAGTTGCATTCGCGTTGATGCCCATTTTATGTTCAATAGAGCCACAAGAAACAGCATTACGGTCGCTTGTTTCACCCTCGTCAGTAACATTAAACTTAGGCACAATAAATAGCGAAATACCTTTGCTGCCTTCAGGTGAGCCTGGAATTCTGGCAATAACAATATGGACAATATTATCGGATAAGTCGTGTTCACCTGCAGAAATAAATATTTTTGAGCCTGTTAACGAGTAACTACCATCATCATTTAGCTCGGCTTTAGTACGTAACATGCCTAAATCGGTACCACAATGAGCTTCAGTTAAGCACATGGTTCCTGTCCAACTACCTTCAACTAGCTTAGGTATAAACTGACTTTTTTGCTGTTCATTGCCATGTGCTTCAATGGTTGCTAATGCACCATGACTTAAACCTGGATACATAGCAAAACTATGATTAGCACTAGAGAAAAGCTCAGTTATTGCAGTGTTTAATGAATGTGGTAAACCTTGGCCACCAAAGTCTACATTTTGCGCTAGTGTTGGCCAACCACCCTCTACATATTGTTGATAAGCTTCTTTAAAACCATCAGGGGTCGTCACTTTACCATCGGTCCAAGTACAACCTTGTTCATCACCAATTTGATTGATTGGAGCAATAACTTGCTCTGTAAATTTTGCCGCTTCGTTAATAATTGCATCAACCATATCTAAACTAGCATCTTCATAACCTAATTTTTGATAGTGGCTATCGCAATCGAACAACTCTTGCATAACAAACTTAATGTCTCTGATCGGTGCTTTGTACTCTGGCATGACTTTCTCCAATAGTTAACTTTTTGGTTTGACAAAAATAAACTGGTCTGAGGTCAGACCTTTCAAACAAGTGTTTGATTAAATCATGTTATGAACACATTTAAAATAGTATAAGTAAAAAAAGGAACATATTTCGTTCCTTTGTAACTAATAAATATATAGTGATAGCGAGCTTATTTTTGCATTAGCACTCGAAAATCATTGTTTTTATCTGCCGGACTATTATCAAATTCAAGCTAAAAGTGAGCTAAGTTGGTATCTAGACATCGATCACAAAAAACTATCATGGAATGACTGATCTCTGACTACTACCTCAGGCTATATAACTTATATTTATACATTTTCCTTTCTTCTACTTCATAGCTCCACTCTAGCGCTTTATTTAACATTTGTTTTGCCTGAAGTTCTTCCCCCTCAGCTAGGTGAATTTGATAAAGCCCCATATATGCTTGATGTAAATAAGGTGCCTTTTTCAGTGCCTTTTGAAAATATAAAGCCGCTTTCCGATTATTTTTAGCCGCGTAAGCTTGTTCTAACCATTGGTATGGATTGGGATCGTCCAGAAAATCAATCTTTTTTTCTATTTGATCGGCTTCAGCAAACCGTTGTTCACTGTTTAATAGCACTATATAATTACTCATCAGTATTAAATGAGATGAATCTACTTTCATGCCTACTTTATAAATATTTTCAGCGGTTCGATTATCCCCTGCCCGGCGGTGAATAACGCCGAGTAGATTGAGTACAGCAATATTTGATCGGTCATATTGGTATGACTTTTCCGCCAGATTGAACGCCTCATCGAGTTTATTTTCAATTAATGCATCAGCAGCAAGATTCTTATAATACATAGAAATGAAGGCAGACTTAGAAACCTTTCGACCTTTTAAATCATTATTATCAGGGAAGTAGTCGATTACTATACTTGGCTTAGCAAAATATATAACATCATCTTCGGGTAAAAACCTATCGTCATATAAAATACTTTGCACATGAGATGATGACAAAATCAGGTTATTTTGTTTATCAAAGGTAGGCAGTGTTGTTAATTCTCTAAAGCTATACTCTAAGCCTATTAATTCTGCAAAAGCCCCCGTAAGAACTGCTAGACTCATACAGTTACCTTTGTTTAACCGAGCTGCTTCTTCTGCCTTATATGTCTCACCATAGTAAGTAAAGCTACCTAAACGAGACTGCAAGACTTTAGACAGGGCTTCATGCTTGGGCTCACCTAAAGCTATTCTTTTATTTACTTGAGTAAAAACTTCTATTTTCTGCTCTGCTGTTAAATAAAATATATCATCAGAAATATTTTTTTGTTGGGGGACAACATCAAATAAATCATAGTTAAGTGCTACATTAAAAAACTCTTTCTTTGGAGGAGGGCTTTGTGAAAAACTAGAGCAAGAGGAAATAAAAACAACTAAAAACGTGGTAAGACAACTTCTAAAAATCACTATAACTTTCCTTAAATAAAATAATATTCCCTGTTAACTATAGATATCCTATATGAAGTAAAAGTGCTTTTAAAGTAATAAATATAAACACAAAATTGGCAAGTTCCACAATAAAAAAGCTTAGTGACATTCATCACTAAGCTTTTTAAATTTAACTAATTATGCACAAAGTTAAGTACTATAAAGTTTAATCTGCTTGATTATTACTTTCTGGCTGGACGTTATAGGCATTATTTTGAGATTCTAAGTACGCAAATACTGTAGTGAATGCTTCTTCTTGATATTGCTTTAAGCCAGTGTCTCTAAAATCTATATCAATTTGGCTTTTCGATAATTCTTTTTTGATAAAGCTACCTGCCAATATTTCAACGTTCAAATCGCTAATCAATTGAATAGCTGCTTCAATTTTAAAACCAATAGGACCACCAGAAAATTTACCTTTTAAAGCTCGGCCTTTAATCTGTACATGAGTAACTTGGTAATCTTCCATCAACTTGGCAAAAGTAAATTGAAATTTTTGTACTTGCTCTGCATCACCTGCATTATCAAGGCTGATTTTTTGTACACGTGTATGAGGGATATCATACAAGTTATTTTCTTTTGACATGATGCAAATTATTGCATCATTACTTTTAATTTCTACACCACAAGCTATCATGGAAAAACCTCTTTAATCTAATTGCCAATATTATATACCCATTATCATTCAAAGTGCAGGGGTTCATTAGGAATTAAAGTTAATAGATATTAACTTCATGAAGCTGAACTTTATGGAACTTAGATACGCTAACAGGTATCATTTATCATAATTGCGTTAATTGGATTTATTTGATGAAAAAAGTATGTGTGATCACTGGTGGTAGCTCTGGGATTGGTTTGAGTATAGTTAAGTTATTCGTTGAGAATGATTACCTAGTTTTTAATTTAGATTTGTCTCCTTCCCTCCTAGGTGCTGACTTCAAAAGTGAGTACCGCCAATGTGACGTCACCAACATTGATCAAGTTACCAAAATAATTACGGACATAGCTAAACAGCATACCATCGATGTTTTAGTATCAAACGCCGGCATTCATTTTTCTGCCAATATTGAAAATACCAGTGAAGCTGATTTAGACAAAGTATTCAACATCAATGTTAAAGGTGCTTATGCGGCAATAAAGGCAGTATTACCTTCAATGAAAGCACACAACAATGGTTCAATCTTGTTGATGGCTTCTGATCAGGCCTTAATTGCCAAGCATAACTCTTTTGCTTATAACTTGAGTAAAAGCGCCCTAGCCTCTATTGCTAAAACAACGGCTCTTGATTACGCCAGCTTTAACATTCGTGCCAATGCAGTTTGCCCCGGCACTATTGAAACACCGTTATATCATCAGGCGATTGATAATTATTGTCAGAGGTCAGGCGCGAATAAGGCTGAGGTACATCAAGAGGAAGCAAACTTGCAGCCTTTACAAAGATTAGGGCAACCTGAAGAAGTGGCAGAATTAGTACTATTTTTAGCGTCTGATAAAGCAAAATTTATCACTGGTAGCTTACAAGTGATTGATGGGGGCTACACCGCGCAATAACCAATATTTACAAATTAAAAAAACCGAAAATAAAGCACTCAACAGTTACAACCTAAATACTATGACCGTTAATATTATTGATCCACATCTACATTTATTTGACCGCTCACAAGGTGATTACCATTGGCTTAAATCAGAGAACCCTCCTTTTTGGCCTGATAAATCAATCATTCAGCAAGACTTTTCAATTGATGATTTAACCAATAGTTTTGCCCTAGTAGGTAACATCAACCTCAGTGGCTTTGTTCATATAGAAGCTGGCTTTGATAATGTACATCCTTGGCGTGAGCTTGAATACCTCGATAACTTAGCCATTGAAAATGTGCCTTATCCAAAGTGTCGAACAGTAGCTAGCATTGACCTATTAGCACCGCCTTTAGACTTTATTAAGACACTGGATATATTACAGCAACACTCTAATATGATAGGTGTTCGCCATATTCTTGATGAGCAAGCTTATAGTATTTTAACCAATCAAAACGCCCAAATAAACTTTGCTAGCCTTAATAAGCTACCTTACTTTATTTTTGAACTGCAATTGCCATTGGCTGATGAGAATGCCATGCAGGTTATGCCGTTATTAATAGAAACTATCACCAACAATGCTCAACTTCGTTTTATCATCAATCATGCTGCTTTCCCACCGAAAGACATCAGGGGAAAAGCATGGCTTTTATGGCGAAAAAATATCAGTGAGCTTGCCCTACTCCCCAATGTATTTATTAAGTGCTCTGGTTGGGAGATGGCAGACCGACAATATGAAATGTCATGGTTTTCAGGGGTAACAAACTTTTGTATAGAGACGTTTTCAATTGAACGAGTGATGTTAGCCAGTAACTTCCCGCTGTGTTTACTAGGTAGAAACTTAGATAATGAGGTAGGTAATAAGCTGGCCGATAAACCAGATAATAAGACTTATGGCCGTTATTGGCAGGATATTCTTCAATCGTCAGTAATAAAGCAGTGTAGTGAAAAAGAAAAAAGCGCATTGCTGTATGACAATGCGCTTGGTATTTATCAGCTTTCTACTGCCAAAGAGTAAAGCTCAATTACTTAATAGTAACGTTTGGCGATCTTTTTACCACTTTATCGTTAAGTTCGATACCAATACCTGGAACTTCAGTCACTTGGAAGAAACCATCCACCGGTTGCGGGTCTTGTAAACACAGCTCTCTGTTCCAGTCTTTAATCGCGTATGTATGATGTTCATGGATTAAAAAGTTTGGAATAGCCGTTTCTAAGTGTAATGATGCTGCGGTTGCCACAGGTCCGCCACAAACATGTGCCTGGATACGAATATCATAAACGTCTGCATAGTCACACACTTTTTTCGATTCGGTAAAGCCACCACATAAACCTACATCAGGCTGTAATACATCAATGCTTTGATCTTCAAAATAAGGTCTTACATCCCAACGATGATATAAACGTTCACCACCAGCAATCGGCACATTAACGTTATCCGATACCTTTTTATGTACCGCTGGATTTAAATAGTTAACCGGCTCTTCATACATCATACAGCCAACTTCTTCAACGATTCTGCCCATTTGAATAGCAGATGCCGCGCCCATTAGTGAGTGTGATTCAAAAATAATATCAACATCTTCACCAACAGCATCACGAATAGCCCGTAATCGATTACCAAATAAACGCATTTGCGGCTTAGTAAATAATTTTGTTCGATCAAAAGAGGAACTGCCATCACCATTATAAACAATAGGATCAACTTTTACCGCATCATAGCCTTCTGCCACGGCTTTTAACGCAGCTTCAGCGTATTGCTCCGGTTCAATTAATTTCTTAATCTCACTGTCCCAATCAAACTGAAGTTGACTAGCATAAGTACGTAATTTGTCATTTACTTTACCGCCTAGCAATTGGTAAACAGGTACACCTAAAGCTTTGCCTTTGATATCCCAGAGTGCTGTATCAATAGCGCTCATGGCTGAATATAAAACCGGTCCGCCGCCTAAGCCCCAAAAACTCTCACGTAACATACGTGACCACAACAGTTCTGTATTAAACGGGTTAAAACCAATAAGTGCCGCCTCACTGATTTCTTTAATCATGGCAGCAGCAGCACTATGTCCCCAGTCATATGCTAAACCCGCTTCACCTACACCGCTAATACCTTCATCGGTATGAATTCGGATAAAAACAGGGTTCCAACCAATGCGTTTGGGGCAATGGATATCAAAAACTTCAACATGAGTTATTTTCATATTTTTCTCAATTATTTTAGGTGAGATGTGCTAGCGAAGATACAGTATTTCGCTCTAGTTTTTTTATAAATGACTCTCTAAAGCAGCCACAATTGTTGCGTTAAAGATTAATAGCTTATTTGCAAAAGTAACAATACTAAAATGAGCTAATTAATAACCGGGCTTGCATATAAGCTTACTTTCAAGCTAAATCTTAACGCTAGGGATATGAGCTAAAGTGCGAAGCTAGGGTCATTGCGATAGACTCGACGTAACATCGCAGGCCATGCTTTTTGCCCACCTGTCTCGCCAGCATGAACAATATTAGCTTGCGCTTTGATACCATCGATAATGCATTGCGGGGCATAAATAGGTTTCATACCAGATGCCATTACTTGCAACTGTATTTCACAGGCACGAGTTAAATCATACATATGCATAAACGCATCACCTATAGTCTTGCCCATAGTTAAGGCGCCATGATTTCGTAGTAACATAAAGTTTTTATCACCTAAATCATTTTGCAATCTTAGCCTTTCTTCATCATTAACCGCTAGGCCTTCATAATCATGGTAACTCATCGAAGCTAAGGCAAACATAGAGTATTGGCTTAGTGGTAACAACCCCCCTTCAACACTTGCTACGGCAATGGTTTCGTTGGTATGTATATGCAAGGCGCAGATATCATCATGACGTACTTCATGCACGGCACTGTGAATAGTAAAACCAGCAGGGTTTATTTCAAATGGGCAGTCCTTATCGATAATATTACCGTCGATATCAATTTTGACTAAATTTGACGCAGTAATTTCTTCAAAAGCCAAACCAAAAGCATTAATTAAAATATGTTCAGTATCAGGAATACGGACAGAAATATGGGTATGAATAAGGTCATCCCAACCATGCATTTGCAATAATCGGTAACAGGCCGCTAAATCGACCCGTAATTGCCATTCTTGGCTAGATACTTTATTTTTTAAATCAAGTTTAGGCAATTGCAGCATTACAGTAATTCTCTATGTATAGGAGTTAATCATTATGACTAGATTTTACCTGATGATTAACAGGCAATAAAGCCGTTTGACGCCATTTAAAGCATTGTTTTGATAATGGCGCCAACTATTGCAACGAACACCAATATGCGAATAACTTTACTGTACTTTCCCTGTTGCTCATCTGTCATGGGTTTACCAAACCTCTCTCCCAAAGTAACCATCAAGAACACAGCTAAAAACACACAAGCCAAAATAATTATTAACGTCATATTTTTCTCTTTATTTATTTTTTAAGTAGTTTTTTATACCCAGTTTTAGCAAAATCGATTACCATAGCTAGTAGTGCAACTTACCATTTTATATCGCAATGCAGCAATCCGATAATTTTTACCAAAAACGTCGTTTTATCATCAAATTAGGCAAAGCTCTACATAAGTTGGGCTCTACCGCTTATCGCCTTGAAGACAACCTACTATCCATTGCTAAATTTCTCGACATTCGCGCTTCATTTATTATAACGCCCACCGCGTTAACTTTTATCTTATCTGATGACGAAGATGATCAGCAATATAATCATTTAGTGCGTGTTAGTCCTGGTGATATTGATCTTGGCTCTTTAGCACGTATTGATGAGCTTGTTGATGAATTAATAAATGGTCAACGCACACTAGACGAAGCAATTGATCGTTTAGCTGAAGTAAAAAACAAACCTGCACCTTACGGAATATTTTTATCCTTCTTAGCTTTTGGCGCATCAAGTGGTGCTTTTGCCATGTTAATGCATACTAGTTGGCACGATGTGTTTTGGTCGACAATTTTAGGATGGGTGACTTTTCTTTTTGTTTTGTGGGCAGAAAAATCTCGACGTATGTCCGATTTATTAGAGCCAATTTCAGCACTCGTAGCATCACTATTAGCCTCAGCAATATCAATATTTGATCCTAGTATCAATATCCCTATGGTTATTCTATCTAGCATTATTGTTTTTATTCCAGGCTTGTCACTAACTGTAGGTTTATCTGAGCTTGCTGCTCGACATTTAATGTCAGGGACGGCGCGTATCATGGACAGTATTATGGTGCTATTTAAACTTTACTTTGGTGCAGTACTAGGTATGGCATTAGGTAGTTTAACTTGGGGCACAGCTGTATTCCTACCTCCTGAAACTATGCCGGTATGGACCTCATGGCTTGCAGTAACTACTCTTTCTGCAAGTTTAGTTATACTGTTTAAAGTAAGGTTAAAAGATGCGCCATGGGGGATGATTTCGGGTTATATCGCTTTTGGTGTCAGCATTTGGGCAAGTGAATATTTAGGCGTCGCTTTAGGTGCGTTTGTTGGCGCTTTTGCACTGGGTTTATATAGTAATTTATTTTCTCGGATTATGAACCTACCCTCAAGTATTGTAAGACTACTTGGCTTAGTTGTACTCGTTCCCGGCTCTAAAGTATATATTGGTTTAAATAGTGCAGTGTCAGGAGAGAATATGTTAAATGTTCCAGATTTAGGCTCACAAACATTTTTAATATTCATGTCTCTAGTTGCCGGAATTATTTTCTCAAATGCCGTTTTACCTCATGGAAAAACCTTATAAGAGGAGTGTTCATACCATTAACTGAGCAAATCTAACTCACTTTCTATGAGTATTGTTTTAGCCTTTGATTAAGCTAGCCGAATATCACATATCACTTAAAAGTGATGTTAAACTTGGCAAATTAAGCTCTTTTTTATCATCAACCTTAGTACGTATCAAGATTCAAACTACAACTATACTTATGGCAAAATGTCCTTCACTTACTTATTTTATGCCTCGTTATTTATTGCTTTTATTAAGCTTGATTATTACGCCTATAGCCGCAGAGCAGCGAGCAAAAATACCTATAACTATAGAAACTGATATTTACCAACTTGCACAGAAGAAAATAGCGGAACACGAAGTGTTAGATATTAAGGACTTTTCAGGGCCTAATTTACCAAGAGATGTTGTTGAGTTTATATTAATTCAACAAGCGCTAGCCTTAGGCGGTTCAAAATTAGAATTTTCTTTTACCGTAGGAAATTACGATGCAAGGAATATCAAACTACTTCAGTCAGGTTTATTACTGATTAATTTTGACTCTATGTGGCTCTCTCAAATCAGTTCCTTTAGTGAAGAAGTATACATTTCTGACGCAATTATAAGAAAAGGTGAATATTGGGCTGGCTTGTATACTGCACTAGATAACAAAATGGCTCTGGAGACAAAATCCTTAATAGACTTACAAAGCCTTTCTGTTGTTTCAAATAAAAATTGGTATGTTGACTGGAAAACCTTAACGCAGCTAAATATTAAAACCTTGATTCACGATGAAGAGTGGCTATCAATGGCCAAGCTAGTGAGCATGCAATGGGTTGATGTTATGTTAGCCCCTTTCACTGAAAGCTACCCTTTTAGTTATCAAGGGGATGGATATAGAATTATTGCAATTAACGGTATAAAAGTAGCATTAAATGACAGTAGACATTTTGTTATTTCCAAAAAACATCCCCGTGGCAAAGAGACTTACATCGCTTTGCAAAAAGGCTTAAGACTACTTAGGCAGCGCGGAGCTATATCCAAGGCATTTTTACAGTCTGGCTTTTTTAACGATCGCGTAAAAGAGTGGCACGTTATTAATCAGGACTTCCTTGAGAGTAAAAGTAATATCGATAAAACTTACTAGCTGCTTGATAAAACTTTGTCGAAGCCAATACCTTATTTTGTACAAACATACTAACTCATTAATTTACCTAGAAAACAATCTTATTGATAATTGTTATCATTAAGGTTATTATAAGCAACATTAATTATGAGTTGTTTTCACGTAGGAATAGTATGTACGTTTGTATTTGCCATGGTGTCACTGATACACAAATAGAAGCTGCAATAGATAATGGCGCAGAAACTATGAAGCAGCTCACTAATGAGCTTAATGTCGGCTCGCAATGTGGTAAATGCTGTCAGTGTACTAAGCGCGTACTCAATAAAAAGTTACTGCAAATTGCCGAAGCACAACCTAGAGTTGCTTAAACTTATAATTTGCTAATGAATTTCAACAGTTTTACAACATTACCAGCCGGATACAGCTAATCCATCATCGACTGTAAATAATTCTCTATTCCCGCATGAGCAATAATATATTGTTGCGACTCAATCCAATCGATTTGCTCTTCTACGTTTTCCAATAAGTCCTCAGCTAAATCTCTACTGATATAATCTTGTAACTTCTCACTCTCAACAATAAGTGTTTGTAAAGCCTTACGAGAGACATACTCTAAGTCCATATTCGATTGCAACATCTCTGCGGCATGTTCACCTATATGTAAACGGCCTAAATCTTGTAAATTGGGTAAGCCCTCTAAAAACAATATCCGTTCAATAAGGTCATCAGCTTGCTTCATTTTCTCAATAGAAAGTTTGTAATCGGCTTTGTTCAGTTTGTCCAACCCCCAGTTTTTGTACATGCGGGCATGTAAAAAATATTGATTAATAGCTATTAATTCAATAGCCAAAACACTATTAAGCAATGTAATAACTTGTTTATTACCTTTCATTTTAACTCCCCTTATCCTGGCAGGTGTTGACCCATATGAGATTGAATATAGTTTTGCAGACCTACTTTATCGATAAGACCCAGTTGTTTCTCAAGCCAATAAACATGATCTTCTTCGGTATCTTCAAGCAATTTCTCCAAGATTTCTCTACTTTGGAAGTCCCCCTCACTTTCACATAAAGTGATAGTAGCTTTTAATGCTGCTACCACTTCCATCTCAAGAATTAAGTCATTTTTAAGCATGCTAGGGACATCATTACCTATGATAAGATCTCGACGGTCAGTTAAATTAGGCGTACCTTCAAGGAACAAGATGCGCTTTATTAAGGCATCGGCATGAGTGATCTCTTCTTGCATTTCATGATCTAACTGTTCATAGAGTTTATCCAAGCCCCAGTCTTGATACATACGCGAATGAGTAAAATACTGATCAATTGCTGCTAATTCATTGTGTAACAAGCCATTAAGACTCGCTATAACTTTTGTATTACCTTTCATCTGACACCTCTACATAATAAGTAAAAAAAACACCGTTACTCCGTTGCCTTAAAGCGTAGTAGAAAGATATGAATTTATCGAATAAACTGACTAACGTCCTGTTACTAAGTGTTTATTTTTTAAGTGAAAACTATTAGCATTTGCATTAATACTTTATGGCTGATATTACCATGGGAAACTCATTTAAGATTCAGTAAGACTTCAGCCAAAAATTAGTAATTCGCGCAACAAATGGACGTCTAAACATCTAAAACTTGCTAATAATGAAAAATCGATATAGAATCCGCGTCCTAAAGAATTTTTGTGTTAATGAAGATGGTGTGAATCCATCACTGTACCCGCAACTGTAAATGATGTGATATTTTTTAAATAAAGTATTACTTCAAAGTCAGATAGCTAACCCAAAAAACTATACTTATTTTTTACCGTGCGGGAAAACACGAGTTTATTTATGTCGACACTCCTTAATATCTCTCAGCTAACCTGGCAGGTTCCAAATAAAGCTATCTTGCAAGACATTAACTTCAATGTACGCAAAGGTGAAGTGATCGGTATTATTGGGCCAAATGGTGCAGGAAAAACTAGCCTGCTACGTTGTATAACCAATCAAAACAATATTCTCGCCAACACCAATGTTACAGGTAGCGTGCAACTAAAAAATCGCGCCATAACGAAGTATAGTGCTAAAGAAGTTGCCCAACACTTTGCCCTAGTCATGCAAAAAAATGACACTATCTTTGCTCTGTCTGTACAAGATGTAATGAAAATGGGCTTATTACCGCACAAAACGCTTTTTTCACTAGACTGCGATCACGACAAAGCACAAATCAATTTAGCGCTAAAAAAAGTAGGCTTAGAGCAAGCGCTAAAAAGTCACTTTAATCAACTCTCTGGTGGCGAACAACAACGGGTATTAATTGCTAGGGCACTCGTGCAAGCAAGCCAAGTATTAATACTTGATGAGCCAACTAACCATTTAGATGTATTCTATCAACACCAGGTGTTGCAACTGGTCAACAAGCTCAATATCACCGTTATCATGACAGTTCATGATCTCAATTTAGCTAGTTTGTATTGCCAACGATTACTGCTCTTAAATCAAGGTCAGTTAATTTCTGATGGTAGTCCCGAAGAAGTATTAACACCTAAACAATTAAGCCAAGTATTTGGTTTGCCTTGTCAGCAAAGTATTGATGCCATGACCGGGGCAATCCAAGTATCTTTCTACTTGAAAAATACTGATAAACAACAAAATCAATATTCGGAGTTAGTTGATGAATAAGGTTGCTACTACCTTGTTGGCTTTAACAGTTTTAGTCATTTTATCTGCTATGGCGGCAATAACATTTGGACCTGCGGATATCGACTCCTCAGAGCTAATTACCTGCTTAGTGAGCAGCTGCCAAAACCCGATAGCCAATGTGATTATATGGCAAGTGCGTATTCCAAGAATATTAGTGGCACTCGTTGCGGGGATGGGCTTGGCCATTGCTGGCGCTATTTTACAAAACACTACACGTAATCCGCTTGCTGACCCTTATCTATTTGGTATTGTTTCCGGCGCTGGTTTAGGGGCAACAATCGCCAATATTTCACTAGCCGATAACCTCACTATAGCCTTACCTTTAGCAGCATTTCTAGGCGCACTATTTTCCGTCATCATTGTAGTATTTATCGCTAAGGTTCTACAGCGCATGGAGCAACTATTACTCGCCGGTGTTGCCGTTTCATTTATGCTCGCATCGATTACTCAATTTATTTTATATTTTGGTGAACCTTTTGCCACTAATCGCGTTATTTTTTGGCTTATGGGTAGCTTAGCGCGCGTAGAAATGAGTAATTTTTACGTCATTTCGAGTGTACTTATTGTCGCAATAATCACTGTCATAGCTCTACATAGGCAAATTGATGCACTGTTATTAGGTGATGAGAGTGCTGCCAGCTTAGGCGTTGATGTCGATAAATTACGTTTACTTATGTTAGGCATATGTGCCGCGCTGACCGCAACTATTGTTGCCTATTGTGGTGGTATTGGCTTTGTAGGCTTAATGATACCTCACATTGTTAGACAACTTATTGGCGTGACGACACTAAAACTAATTATTGGTAGTGCGCTAATTGGCGCTATATTTCTTATATGGGTAGATGTTATTGCCCGCTCTTCATTACCACACGCCGAAATACCCATTGGCATTATAACCTCGGCTTTAGGTAGTATATTTTTCTTATTTATCATGTATCGCTCTCGCGCGATTAGCTAATAAATCAATGTTTAATAAATCAACACAGTAGAGGTATCCCTATGACTGATGAAAAAATCACTGACAGCAACACTGCTGATAAGCACAAACAAAGAATGCAAAAGCTAAAAGAGAAAGTTGATTCTCGCATTGATAGTGCAACCGACGAGCGCGGTTTACTCATTGTCATAACAGGCAATGGTAAAGGCAAGAGTACCTCTGGTTTTGGCACCGTTGCCCGTGCCGTCGGTCATGGCCTTAATGCTGCAGTGGCACAATTTATTAAAGGTACATGGGCTTGTGGTGAACGACAATTGCTTGAAAATGCGGGGGTAAAATTTAGTGTTATGGGTACCGGATTTACCTGGAATACTCAAGACAAAGAAAAGGACATAGCCGCAGCAAAGCAGGTATGGCTCAAGTGTAAAGAGTTACTCAGCGATCCAAACCTTGATTTAGTGTTACTTGATGAGATGACATATATGCTGTCGTATAAATATCTTGATTTAGATGAGGTTATTGAAACTTTAAACAACCGCCCTAAGCATCAACATGTCATTATTACTGGCCGAGCTTGTCATCGTGCCATTATTGAGCTTGCCGATACGGTTAGCGAAGTGCAATCAATCAAGCATGCTTTTGATAGCGGCATTAAGGCGCAGAAAGGTATTGATTGGTAAACATCACTCGGCCTTTTTAAAACACCTCAGAGCTAGCACTTTTTAAGCTAGCTCTTTAATTTATGATCAAACTGAAACAACATAATGAAATTTACCTCTCTGCTTTTTACCTTACTATTAATTTCAAGTTCAGCTTATGCCATTCCTATTAAAGAATCGAATGAAGAAGCTAAGATAGAAGCAAGTAAAGACATAAGCAAACCAAGCATCATCGCCCTTGCTCCCCATATTGTAGAAATGCTTTATGACATTGGCGCAGGTGAGCAAATTATTGGTACCACAGCCTTTGCGGACTATCCTGAACAGGCGAAGAAAATACCGCGAATAGGTAATTATGTCCGTTTACAACTAGAGCGAGTAATAGAGTTACAACCTGATTTAATCGTCGCTTGGAAAAGCGGCAACCCAAGTGATGATCTAGCAAGATTAGAGCAATTAGGCTTTAATATTGTTTACTCTCAGCCGAACACATTCGAAGATATTGCCAAAGAAGTTCGCAGCTTTGCTAAGCTAACAGGTCATAGCGCCCAAGGTGAACAAGTAGCCAAAAAATTTGAGCAAGAGTTGGCACAAATAAAACAGCGCTACCAAAATAAAACGAAAATCACCGGTTTTTATGAGCTTTGGTCCAGGCCATTAACAACGGTTGCTAAAGGCAGTTGGCCACAGCAATTCCTGAATATTTGCCAAGTTAAAAATCCATTTGAAAGGGTGATAACTCCCTACCCGCAAATTAGTATTGAGCAAGTACTTCCAGCCTCAGTACAACTTATTATTCAGCCTCTGTCGATAAATCAAAAAGAGCGCGAAGGCTTTAACTGGCAGGATTGGACAATTATACCAGCAGTAGCCAATAAGCAAATAATTCAGCCTGATGCCGATGCCATGCACCGTATGTCAATTCGCAGCTTAACGGCATTAAAAGATTTGTGTGCAGCAATCGATAAAACAAGAACGATTTTGCAACAAAAAAATAACTAGCCTAACCGCTAGCCAATTAGAAGTATTTTAGGTGCCCAATAGTTTATTTGTGAGTAAATCTCATTTGAAAACTCAGGGTGAAACGGGAAATTGGTTAAACCAATACTGCCCCCGCAACGGTGTAAGCTACAGTTTTATTTAGCTCAAGTCCGGAGACCGGCCTAAAATTTAATTTATCATTGTCAGCACGGTGGGTGCTTATTACTGAGGAAAACATGAAAAAAACACTATTAGCATTAAGTATTAGCAGCCTATTCTACTCATCACTTTCTTTTGCCGAGAAAGCTAACGCCGTAATGATTGACAAGGCAGCTAAGGCCGATGAAACAATTGTCGTTACCGCGAACCGTAGCATTCAAGATAAGTTTGATACCTTAGCTGCTGTCGATGTATTCACTCGTGAGAGCATCGAGCAAATTCAACCACTATCAGTTAGTGACTTACTTGGCCGCGTAGCCGGTATATCAATCACTACTCAAGGTACTTCTGCTCATAAATCTTCAGCATTCATTCGTGGTACTAATTCAGATCATATTCTAGTACTAGTCAATGGTGTTCGTGTTGGATCTGCCACTCTTGGCGTTAAAAGCATTGCAGATATTCCTGTACAATTAGTAGAACGTGTAGAAGTAATTAGAGGACCAAGAGCTGCATTATGGGGCTCAGACGCTGTTGGTGGTGTTATCCAAATTTTTACTAGGGACTTAAATGCAGGTGAAGGCCAAGCAGGAATCAAGGTAGGTAGTAATAGCTTATACCAAGGTTATGGCGCGCTAGGATTTGGTAATGAGGAACATAGTTATACATTAAGTGCTACTGCTGAAAAATCTGATGGCTTTGATGTTATTGTTCCTGATGGTAGCAATATGTTTTCCGTCGACCAAAGTGATGATGATGGCTATGACCGCCAATCAGTAGGCCTTTCAGGTACTAGTCAATTTACCAAACAATATGCACTTGAATTAAATACGCAATACGATCAAGGCACTACCGAAATTGATGCAAATACCATGTACAGTGGTGATGAAACCAGTTACGAAAACTACCATGTATTATTAAGAAATCACCTACAGCTCGAACAACTTTATTTGCAACTAGGTTTAAGCACTTCTCAAGATAGCAATGAAGATAACTACAGTGATTACAATGATCAAAATGGCTTTAATAATCCCAATAGTTTATTCACCACAACCCGTGACCAAGTCACTGCTTTAGCACAAATACCCTTTGCAGACTCGTCAGAAGTAACAGCAGGCTTTGAGTGGTATTCGGAAAGCATTGATAGTAATAATGCTTATGATAAAACAAAACGCGATGCTAACGCCTTATTTGTCACTGGTCGTCATAACATTGAGCAGATTAAACTTGAAGCCTCTGTACGTTACGATAAAGTAGGTGACATAAATGGCGAAACTACCTACCAATTAGCGACAGGTTATCAAGTGAGTGATCAGTTGCTTTTCTCACTAAGCCACGGAACTGCATTCAAAGCTCCTAGCTTTAATGACTTATATTACCCTTTCTCTGGTAACCTTGACTTAATTTCAGAAACTGCTGATAGCTCTGAGTTTTTAACGCGTTATCAAAATGATATATTCTCTGTCGAAGTATCAGTCTACCAAACTAATATTGATAACTTAATCGAATGGGCACCCGTTGATAGCTCTGATCCATATAGCCCTTGGCAGCCGGATAATATTGCCCAAGCAGAAATATTAGGTGCTGAAGCAACTATTTCTGCAGATATAGCTGATACCAGCAACAGGTTAACATTTAGCCATGTTGACGCAGAAGATAAAACAACAGGGAAACAATTAGCTAGACGTCCAAATTTTTCAGCTAACTATAACTTTATCTATAACCTTGAACAGTTAGACTTTACTTTTGATGTAAATTATCAAGGCAGTAGCTACGATAACGCTGGCGCTGAAGAGAAAACGCTAAAAGCTTATACTTTACTGGATTTAGGCGTTAATTACCGTCTAAATAATAGAGTCAGCTTATTCGCGAAAGTAACGAACGTTACCGATAAAGGTTATCAAACTGCAAGTGAATATCCTGGGGCAGAACGTGGATATAGCCTTACTTTAGACTATAAATTTTAATACTAAAGTGAGTAAGCTAAATACTGATTAAGCTTTATAATTACAGTCACAATTTAGTAATGAAAAAGCCTGCAATCGCAGGCTTTTTCATCATTTAGAATAAGTTAATTAACACTGAGCTAATTAAAATGAAACTAATTAAAGTTTAAGGGCAAGTTCAGCTGCAGTTATATCTTTAACAAAATCATCCGTCAAATTCAAAGCACTATCACCTTGGTAATGTTTAATATAATCTTGGTAATTATTGGTCAATTTACTTTTAATTAAGTGCACATCTATGGTCTTTGGTTCAGAATCAATCTTAATAATATCTTCATACCCCTTTAATGGTGCACTTATCGCTAACAATCCTTTTTCAGGGCCATAAAAGGTCCATTTTGCCGGCATGGTTAAATCAGTAAAAGTAAAATTAATAATTGCCATAGGATAACCAGTAACAGCGCTATAGTCGTATCTATAGTCAGGCTTAATCTCATCAAAATCAGGGTAATCAAAAGCGGGCTCATACTGACCAGCCAGTAATATCAAAGAGTCACTCGCATTGGTTGAGATTACTTGGTGGATATTTTTACTAATAGCGCTTTTATAAAGACCATCATTTAGAGGAAAAGTAACACTGGCTTGAGACTGATAATAAGCTTCACTAACATAATTGTGGGTATCAAAAATAAGTAAGCTTTGTTCGTCTTTAGTAGCTTGTGTAAGAAAGTGCTTAACGCCTTTAATTAACTGACTATTACTAGTATCTTGGTATGGTTGATTTAATTGGAAGGTATTTGCAACGTCGAACACGGATAATCTCCAGACATCATCATTGACATTAAAATCATCAGTAAAGCCAGCCGCACCAATTTCTTTATCATTACTATCTGTACCTAGGATAGAAAATGAACTGAAAGGCCAAGCACCGTCTAAGGTACCGCATACCTTAACGCCCTCAAACAAAGTAGTGCCTTTATCTATTATACTGGAGCTAGTGAACTCTAAAGAACTTGTTACCGAGCTTTGTGTTTCAAAGGATCGATGTGACAGCTCAAGGTTTTTAGTGACACATTGACAAGAATCATTATCGACTCTGTCATCAAACTGCGCTTGATAATGCGATGGTGTTGCACTACTGGCTTGATAAAAGCTCTCTATATTCAAGCCTTGAGCTTTACTGCCCTGCTGATTTTTAGCTACCAAGGTGTAGTTAATAAACTCATTTTCTGTAACAAAGCTAATAACACCATTTTCATCGGGTTGGTAAACTTTCAGTGTTTGCCAAGTATTATCTTGAAGTAATAATTCAACTTCAGTGAAAGCACTAGGGATACCACAGTCATTGGTTAATTGTGAGGTTAAAGAAAAGTTGTACTCAACTGGTTCAACTGGAACTTCAGGGCTACTTGATGAACTACCCCCACAGCCCTGAAGGAAAATAGTTAACAATAAAGGTGAAATTAAAAATTTATTCAAGAGAAATCCTCAAGGGGTTATTTCAATAATTACAAAAATGATATCAATACCATTGCTTGGCCACACAAGTTGAAATAAATATACCTTTGGCAAAGCACGAGTAACCGAATTATACCCAGTTTTATTGGCAATTAGCTAACTTTTGTTATGGCTTACTTACTAACTACAAGCATTTAAAAAATAAAGTAAAAAATAAAAATAGTTAATTTTGACAATCACTTAGCTTATAACTAACAATCCTTGTTTTATTTAATTTCATTGTCTACGCTAATTTATAGCGTAACTTTTTTAGCTTTATTTTTAAGGAAAAGTTTCCATGAAATAATTCTTCATGATCCGTAGGAATAATAATGCTTATCGATATACAAAAAAAACTTAATATTAGTTTTCTCATCCTTACTCTTTCTGTCTTAGTCGCCTTGATTGATACTGGGCAAAATGTACTAGTAATCATTGTGCTTGGTTTGGTTGTTATTGCAGCCGGTTATTCCTGTTACTTTTTCCAAAAAGCTATTTCCTCGGAATATCAGAAAAAATTCATACAGATAGAGAAATCATCTTCTATTCAAAACCAAGACACTGTTCACGTAGAGCAATACCTAGATTTAGCACATCAAATAATTGAGGTTTGGGCTGGGCAAACCGCTTTAGCAAGGGGGCAAGGCGATGATAATATTAATCAATTAGCAACAAATTTCTCGCAAATTAAAGATCAATTAGCCGAGGCAATTAAAACATCACAAGAAACTTCTGGCGATATGAGTGGTGAGAATGGTCTAACGAACATCATTAGTCAGTCTGAGCAATCACTCAATGCCATCATCCAGTCTTTACATGATGCAATGGTAGGTCGTGATCAAATTTTAAGTGAAATTAATAATTTATCGACCATTGCCGAAGAACTTTCAAAAATGGGCGATGACGTCGCCGGCATAGCATCACAAACAAATCTACTCGCTCTCAATGC
This sequence comes from Colwellia psychrerythraea, assembly GCF_000764185.1. Taxonomy (GTDB): domain Bacteria; phylum Pseudomonadota; class Gammaproteobacteria; order Enterobacterales; family Alteromonadaceae; genus Colwellia; species Colwellia psychrerythraea_B. The sequence goes on along the minus strand of NZ_JQEC01000039.1, from coordinate 30,289 downwards.
GGCCATTGAAGCAGCACGTGCTGGAGAGGCTGGACGAGGCTTTGCTGTCGTGGCTGATGAGGTAAGAACTTTATCTACTCGTTCCGGTGAAACTGGCGCCCGTATCACTAAAACGATTGAACAAGTCAATGCTACTTTACAAAACACTCTCACCAAAACCCAAGAATTTACCGAACAAGATGCGCTTATTATTAACGATGCCGAAGAAACAATTAAAAAAGTAATTGATGATTATAGCGTTGCTGGCGAGAAGATAATGCTTAGTGCAAATCAACTTGAGCAAGAAAACAATACAGTGCAACTAGCGATTGATGACGTCCTAGTGTCATTGCAATTCCAAGATAGAGTGAGTCAAATTCTTGGTCATGTGTTTGACGATATGAATAAACTTGCCCCAAACTACCAACAATGCCAGTTCAACTTTAGCCAAGGACAGCCTATTGAACCAGTAGATATTAATAAGTGGCTTAATAACATTAAACAGACTTATACCACATTAGAACAAGTTGCTGTGCACGATGGTAGTAAAAAGACTCAAGAAAATAAAAACGATGAAATTACCTTTTTCTAGAGGTAAATTCAGCAGTGCTAATTTAAATAAATGGTAGAAGAATGATGAGTAAAACAATCTTAATAGTTGATGATTCGGCCAGTATCAGACAAGTAGTATCTATTACGCTAAAAGGCGCTGGCTATGAAGTTATAGAGGCAGTTGATGGTAAAGACGGTTTAAGCAAATTAGATGGTAAAAAAATTCATTTAATCGTCTCAGATGTCAATATGCCTAATATGGGCGGTATAGATATGGTTAAGGCGATAAAACAAATGCCCGCTTATAAATTCACCCCTATTATCATGCTTACTACTGAAGCATCTGACGACATGAAACAACAAGGTAAAGCAATAGGAGCGAAAGCTTGGATGGTAAAACCCTTTAAGCCAGAGCAAATGTTGCAAGCAGTGACTATGCTTACCTAAGTACTTAGCATAAGGACGTTCTTATATTACAGCCAAGGTGGCTCACAAAGTAATAAATATGGTTGAGAGAACATGGCTGAAATAAAAGTAATACAGAAGCGGGATAACAGCACTGAAATAACTATTAGTGGTGAATTAACCATTTACTGTGCTATGGAAGCTTTTCAACAACACTTTCAACAGCTAAAAGTAAAAGAAAAAACACTATTTAAGCTTGGCAACATTAGCGAAATTGATACTGCTGGTGTGCAACTACTCGTTATGTTGATGAAAATAGTTAGCGAACAAAGCAGCAGCTATCGAGTGGTTAGCTTAGGAGAAGCCCTCACTGATTACAGTAACTTATTCCAGCTTAACCGCTACTTTGTAGACTTTGCAGATATTAGTGCACTGACCTCAGGTAGTGAAGAGGATAAGTCATGAGCTTAGATGCAGTATTGCAAACTTTTTATATCGAGGCTCAAGAACATTTAGAGTCAATGGAGAATATGCTGCTGAAAATGGATGAGGGTGAGTGTGATGACGAAATGCTTAATGACATTTTTCGTTCCGCACACACTATCAAAGGCTCAGCTGGTATTTTTGGCCTAGATCATATAGTTAATTTTACTCATGTAGTCGAAAACGTACTCGATCGTGCTAGAGACAATGAAATCGACATAGACAAAAATTTAATCGACGTTATTTTTAAGTGTCGCGATCATATGCAAAGTTTAGTTGCCGTCTCCCTAGATGAATATAACGCACAAACTGATCTACAGAAAACTGACAGTGATTTACTTGCAGCATTAGCTCCTTGGACAAGTACTGAGAATAAGCAAACAGTTGCACAAAATAATACTCCAGCAGAGAGCCAACTTGATAATAAGCTAACTAATGAAGGAGATAATGAAAACCTTTGGCATATTTCGCTTCGCCTATCAACAGACTGCCTTAGAAATGGTATGGACCCCTTATCCTTTATCAAATTCCTCAGCAGCCTTGGAGAAATTAAACACATAGAAACTATTATCGATAACTTCCCTCAAGTAGATAATTTTGATGCTGAAAGCCTTTATTTTGCTTATGAAATAGCACTCCAGTCTGATGCAAGCTTGGAAGAAATAGAAAATACTTTTATGTTTGTTCAAGATGACTCTGACATCACTATTTTACCTCCTACTGCTAAAATCGACGATTACCTTTTATTGATTGATAAGTTACCTGAGGAGAACCAAAGACTTGGTGATATTTTGGTGAATTGCGGCTCACTGACTAGACACTCTCTCGAGCAGGCATTAATTGCACAAAGTACAGTAATCACCGCCACTGGTGAACAGACAGTAACTCCGAAATTAGGTGAGCTACTTACCGAACAAAATAAAGTTTCAGAATCTATTGTAAGTGCAGCTTTAACTAAACAAAAACAAAATAAAAGCCAAGTATCAGAAGGTAAACAAATTCGTATTGACTCAAACCGCTTAGATCACCTAATTAACCTTATTGGTGAATTAGTGATCAACCAACAACGCATAGAATTACTCTCTAAAGGCGTAAAAAAACCACAGCTAACTGAAGCGGTTGATGATTTTGAAAATTTTACTAATCAGATTCGTGATGCAGCCTTAAGTTTGAGAATGGTAGCTATTGGTGGCACTTTTCAACGCTTTAAACGTCTTGTCAGAGATACCGCCCAAGAGCTAGGTAAGGAAGTTGAACTAACTATTGATGGTGCAGATACTGAGCTAGATCGCTTGATGGTCGAAAAACTCGGTGACCCACTCACTCATATTGTAAGAAATGCCATGGATCATGGCCTAGAGTCAATAGAAGATCGACAAGCTGCGGGGAAAAACACTAAAGGACAACTTAAACTAGCTGCCTACCATGAAGGCGGGCATATTGTTATTGCCATCAGTGATGATGGTAATGGCATTAATAAAGAGCGCATACGAGAAAAAGCTATCGAAAAAGGTATTATAAACACCGATTCTAAACTGAGCGATAACGAACTCTTTCACCTTATATTCCACCCTGGTTTTTCTACAGCTGCAGAAGTGACAAACCTGTCAGGAAGAGGGGTGGGTATGGACGTGGTAAAACGCAACGTAGAAGCCTTACAAGGCAGTATTGATATAAGTTCACAAGCTGGTAAAGGCTCTGAATTTAAAATTAGACTACCACTTACACTGGCTATTATTGATGGTTTCCACGTAGAAGCTAAAGGTACTCACTTTATCATTCCACAGGCGACAATCATTGAATGTATTAATTTGGCTAACCACCAAGATATCAAAGGTCGGCACTGTATTAACTTACGTGGTGAGATGATCCCTTATCTAAATATGTCTGAGATATTCAAGCTAACACCGAGTCGAGAACAGACGCTTGCCGATAATATTATACAGCACTCTCCTAAAAGAGAATTAGTTATAGTTCAATTCGGTAGTGATGTTGCCGGCATTGCTGTAGACACTCTTAATGGAGAAATCCAAACGGTGGTAAAACCTTTGGGTCCTATCTTTAAAGCTCTTAAGGGTATAGGCGGCTCCAGCTTACTTGGCAATGGCGAAATAGCTTTTATTTTAGATGTACCACAATTAATTGAATTAGCTATCGCCAATGAAATAGCCAGCAAAGTTTCCAGAGCTGAGAGTATGAATGGCCAATAAAATAGCTGTCTATGTAGACTCAGCTTTGAGCCCAAAAAGATAAGTAAAGATTACAAGCAATAAACTTATGAAAAATATGCCTACTAACACGCAAGAAAATGATAACTCGGAGAATATAATGGTGGATAAATCGAGCCAGTTCTTAACCTTTACCATTGCAAATGAGCATTTTGGTATGGACTTACATCAAACGAGAGAAATTATTGAATACGCAGGTATAACGCAAGTGCCGTTAATGCCGCAGTTTATTTCAGGTGTAATAAACCTTCGTGGTGAAGTTGTTCCTGTAATTGACTTAAGTGTTCGCTTAGGACGGCAACCTATAACTATTCATAAAAGAACTTGTGTCATCGTCATTGAACTGCACACAAGTGAACAACACTGTGTTTTAGGTTTACTCGCAGATGCTGTCAATGAAGTTATCGATATATCTGCTAGTAATATTGAAGACGCCCCTGCTTTTGGGGCCAAAATAAGAGCAGAATTTATTCAAGGTATCGCCAAAAAAGATGATGAATTCATTGTTCTACTAGATGCTGAAAAAACATTATCACCCAGAGAATTAGCCCACTTAGTTGAAGCTGAGCTGCAATAAGCCAGTTAAATAAATATAATTTTGAAAGCAGAGGACAACAACATGTTAGACAAAATAAGCTTAAAAGCCAAAGTTCTATTTTTGGGCCTGCTGGTTGCATTATCGCTGGTATTATTGAGCTGGAAAGCAGTCAATGAACTGTCGAGGTTTCGTGATTCAACCCAACTAAGTTTCACTTTAGTTGAGCAAAAAGTAAAAATACTAACAGATATAACTAATGCTCATGTTATTTTTAAAACTCAAGTACAAGAATGGAAAAATGTCCTAATTCGTGGCAATAGCAAAAAGCAGTTTGATAAATATAGTGCTCGCTTTCAAAAAAGTTCGGATAAAGTACAAGCTTTGTTGGCTCTCGCTATTAGTAAGTCTAAAGAGTTATCGCTTGATCCCCAAGCAATAATGAATGTAAAGAAAGCCCATGCAGACCTTAGGGTTTCGTATTTAGCAGCATTGAAAAAATTTGATAGTAAAGATCCCTTAACAGGGAAAAAAGTCGATAAAAGTGTCAGTGGTGTTGATAGACCTGCAAGTAAAGGTATGACTGAATTAGCTGAAAATGCGGATAAAGACTTTAAAGAGGTCATTTCTAATAATCAGCTATCAATGGAAGGTGAGTTCGTAAAAAATAAATCGGCCTTAGTTATGTTTTCATTCATCGAAGGAGTCATTATTATTGGGCTAATGCTTTTCATCTTTTATGATTTATTCAAAACTTTGGGGGGAGATCCTCGTTACGCGGCACATGTCTGTAATCAGGTTGCCAATGGTGATTTGAGTATTGAAATAGATCTAAAACACAATGATAAAACGTCCTTACTTTCTAGTATCACTAACATGAAAAACCAATTAGCCACCATTATTCACGATGTTAGATCCTCTTCAGAAGCGTTATCTTCCGCCTCTTCCGAAGTGAATTCCACCGCACAAACTATTGCTAAAGGCGCGTCAGTACAAGCAGCTAGTGTTGAAGAAACGTCAGCTTCAATGGAACAAATGTCAGCTTCCATTTCACAAAACAATGAAAATGCTGGCATAACAAATGGTATGGCGCAACAAGCGTCTAAAGAAGCAACTATTGGTGGAGAAGCCGTATCTAAAACGGTAGATGCTATGCAAAAAATTGCTGAAAAAATAAGTGTCATTGATGATATAGCTTACCAGACTAATCTATTGGCACTTAACGCTGCTATTGAAGCTGGTCGTGCAGGGGATCACGGTAAAGGTTTTGCAGTAGTAGCTTCTGAAGTAAGAAAACTTGCTGAACGCAGCCAAGTCGCAGCTCAAGAAATTGGCGAGTTAGCAAAGGATAGTGTTAAACGCGCTGACTTAGCCGGTAAGTCTCTACAAGAAATGGTACCTTCAATTAATAAAACCGCTGATTTGGTACAGGAAATAGCTGCTGCATCTTCTGAGCAAGCCTCAGGAGTTCATCAAATTAATGAAGCCATAGCCCAAGTAAATCAAACTATGCAACATAATGCTGCTGCTTCAGAAGAGCTTAGCGCAACCTCTGAAGAAATGAATGTGCAAGCACTACAGTTGCAAGAGTCGGTAAACTATTTCACTTTAGAAGTCAGCCCTTTAGCTAAATCAATATCATCTAGTAACAGCTCAGCTATAAATAATGGTTCAAGCTCAAAAGTAAAAAAAACAGCGAGTAAGTTAATCAAAGGTGGCAGTAATAGAGATGATGATGATGACAAATTTGTAAGCTATTAACTTTCTGTATTTATTAAACAGCCATCCCCTTGCTTATTAAGTAATGAGTATGGAATTGTAAAATTAACACACATGACTATGGTAGAGAATTCAAGGGTTAACTGTAATGACTAATTTTGAAACATTACCTTCAGAGGAGGTTTATACACTTTTTCAAAAACTAGTTTATGACAAGCTAGGCATTCATTTAGCTAAACAAAAACGCATGATGCTAGGTCATCGTTTACTAAAACGGGTTAAGCATATTAAAGCGAATGGTTTTTCCGATTATTTTCGTTTTATTAGCCATCCAGATAACGACCATGAGTTAGAGATCGCGCTAGAATTAATGACGACTAACGAAACCTTTTTCTTCCGTGAAGAAAAACACTTTGAATATATGGCAAAGACTATTCTACCCAATATAAACCCTAATAAAGAGTATAAAGTGTGGAGCGCTGCTAGCTCTTCAGGTGAAGAGCCATACAGTATAGCGATGTTACTTAATGAACATTGCTCAGCACCTTGGTCTGTTGTTGCTTCTGACGTTAATAAATCAGTATTAGCCCATGCGAGAAAAGGCATCTATATTGATGATAGAACTAAATTACTGCCACATAAATATCGCGAAGCCTATTGTGTTAAAGGCACTAATGAGTTTGAAGGTTACATGCGAGTAAAACCTGAACTAAGAAATCGATTACATTTTTTTTCGTTTAATTTACTCGACAGTATGTCAAGTTTAGGAAAATTTGATCTAATATTTATTCGTAATGTCATGATCTATTTTGACGATAAAACACGACAAAAAATAATTAATGGCTTACAGCAATGTTTAAATGAAGGGGGCTACCTGTTCATTAGCCACTCAGAGACATTGCATGGCTTAGAGCATTCATTTGAATTGATAAAACCGGCAATTTACCGTTGCTAACGTTAAAGAAAGCCAATAAAGATAAAGCTATTTATTGGGAGAGGGTCGATGACCTTAGATAAGAGTTGTATTAACTTGCAACCTGGTGAAGTTTACTTTTCTCAGTCACTGGATGGTAATACAACAAAAGAATTAAAAACGATTTTAGGTTCTTGTGTTGCAATAACAATTTGGCATTCAAAGAGTAAAGCCGCAGGTATGTGCCACTATTTATTGACACAAGAAGCAAAGAACTCGAAAGCTACACGTATAATGCAAAAATATCGCTATGGCGAAGAAGCACTTAATTACTTACTAAAAAAAATGGCATTGCTTCACCCTCTCGATGAGTATGAGCTAGCGATCTACGGAGGCAGTAATATGTACCCAAGCTTAACTAGTCCTTCAATAGGAGAAATGAATGTGATATTTGCCCAAAACTGGGCAAATAAAAATAAGCTAGTATTTATTAAGCAGGATACTTTAGGCAATAACGGACGTAGTGTAACTTTAGATTTAAGCACAGGTAACGTCAGCCTAATTACCTATAACAATAAAGGGGCCTTCGGTGAGTATTAAAGTAATGATCGTTGATGACTCGGCTGTTGTAAGACAAGTCATATCACAGATACTAAATGATTCAACAGACATTGAAGTTTATGCTGTAGCCAATGACCCCATATTTGCATACCGTAAAATGCAAAAACAATGGCCTGAAGTCATTGTATTAGACATTGAAATGCCCCGTATGGATGGCATATCATTTTTAAAAAAAATTATGTCTGAGCGGCCTACACCAGTTGTTATTTGCTCATCGCTTGCAGAGAAGGGAGCTGAATTATCTTTAAATGCTTTAGCTGCAGGAGCTGTTGATATTATTACCAAACCACAAATAGGACTGAAAAATTTTCTCGAAGAAGCAGCCAGTAATATAAAAACAGTGGTCCGCGCGGCAGCCAAAGCTAGGTTACAAAAAACGCTTGCCAGCAGAGTAACTATTGAGACTGCCCGCCCCTCCTCTGAAATTAATAATATAAACACTAAATCTATTATTAACTCGGTGTTAAGCCACACTAACCTAGCTGAGAAAAATGATTTAGTTTCCATGAGTCATACCACTGATAGAGTTATTGCTATTGGCTCATCTACTGGCGGAACGATTGCTTTGGAAAAGGTATTAACGGCTCTGCCCGCTACCTGCCCCGGAATTGTCATTGTTCAACATATGCCTGAAAAATTTACCAAAGCCTTTGCTGATAGACTAAACTCTTTATGTGAGTTAGAGGTTTTAGAAGCTAGCTCTGGCGATAGGATTATCCCTGGTAGAGCACTTATTGCTCCCGGCGGCAGACATTTGCAAGTGAAACGTTCAGGAGCACAATATATAACTATTGTCTCTGAAGGCCCTGCAGTTAATAGGCACTGTCCTTCTGTTGATGTTTTATTTAACTCTTTAGCAAGTAGTGCTAAACAGAATGCAACGGGCATCATTTTAACGGGAATGGGTAGTGATGGCGCTCAAGGCTTACTTAAAATGAAAAATGTAGGCAGCAAGACCATGGCACAAAATGAAAGTTCCAGTGTGGTCTTTGGCATGCCTAAAGAAGCGATAAAGTTAGGTGCAGCGCAAAAGATTGTTGATTTAAGTGAAATAGCAGATTTGATTAAGCATTAAAAATAAAAATAAAGCTTAATAGTTAAATTAAACTTATGAGTGACTATATGAATAAATTAAATATATTAGTTGTTGATGACAGCGATGTGCAACGAAACCACGTAATGACTATGTGCCTCGAACAAGGTGTTGCTGATGTCGTAGGGGCTATTAATGGAGTAGACGCCATTGAAAAGTTATCAGAAGATAAGTTTGACCTTGTTTTTATAGATTTAGAGATGCCGATAATGGACGGTGTTGAGTTATCACGTAAAATTGCTAAAGATAAATTGGCCAAATCAGTAATAATTTTAAGCTCAAAAGACCCTTCACTTATTTCCAGTATTGGCACAATGGCTGAATCTGATGGCTTAATTGTCTTGGGTACATTTAAAAAACCAATGCAAATTAATGATTTAGAAAACAGCTTGAACAGATTAGCAAGTAATACTAATACAAATGAAAGTCATAAAATATACAATAGATTAGAAATTGATGACTTAATAAGTGGCATACAAAAAAAACAAATCACTTTATATTATCAACCAAAATTAACAAGTAAGGGCTTATTACTCAAAGGGGTTGAAGCTTTAGCTCGATGGAACCACCCCAAGCTAGGTTTTGTCTCCCCAGTTGAGTTTATTACTGCGGCAGAGGAATTTGGAATTATCTCTGAATTAACACATTATTTATTTGATATAGCACTCAAACAAAAAGTCCAGTGGCGAGATCACGGTATAAACTTTCATCTCGCTTTCAATTTATCCCCTTTATCTCTAGCAGACAGTGACCTTGCTGACAAAATTTCTAGCCAGGTCGAACTCCATCAAATAGAGCCAAAAGATATTGTTTTAGAGGTTACTGAAAATGCAATCTGTGGTGAGATATCAACAGCAATAGAGACCTTAGCAAAATTAAGGCTTAAAGGTTTTAAACTTGCCATTGACGATTATGGAACCGGCTTTGCTAATGCCCAGCAACTATCGAGAGTACCCGCAACAGAACTAAAATTAGACAGAATATTAGTCGATAATGTTGCTACTAGGCCCCAACAGTTGGCCATTTTAAAAAGTACTGTCAACCTTGCCAAAGATTTAGGCTTAACAACAGTAGCAGAAGGTGTAGAAAACTTTGATGACTTTAAATTACTTTTTCAACTAAAAGTAGACTTAATACAAGGGTATTATTTTGCTAAACCAATGGACGCTAAAGCATTAATCCATTGGATACAAGTCGACTTAGCTAAAATAAGGAAAGACTTGCATGAAAAACAAGCCCATGAGAGTGGTAATTAGCTTCCTTAAAGCGTTATAAAGTGGCCTCTAATACAGTATGGCAGTTGGGGGTTATCCAATCTAACTGCTTTTTCAAAGTGCTTAAATTGAAAGGTTTAACCATGAAACCTGTTACTTCACCAGCAATAAGTGCCATTATTTTGGCCTTATCATCTTCACAAGAAACCATCAGCACAGGCAATTTATATAGTTTTTTATCATGTCTTATTTTACTTAACAATTGCTCGCCATCTAAATTAGGCATATGTAAGTCTGTTATTAGCAAATCATAATCATGTGTTCTCAACATTTTCAACGCGTGCAAACCGCAGCTTGCTTCATCTGGGTCGACATGACCTAAACTTATTAGCATATGCATCATCACTTGACGCATTGATGGCATGTCATCAACTACTAATATTTTCATTTTATCAAGTCCTTCTGGTTGAATTACCATCTACAAATAAAATATAAATGTAGGAAATACGAATAAATTATAGCGCTAGATAATAGTATTTCCACCAGTGCATCTATAAGTTCTTAAAAACTGATACGTTGAGTATAAAAAGAATAGTAAACCAATCTTTTTGTAAAGTACACTTGACTCAAAAGACAATGAACACTACAGTAAAAGTCAAATGAACTTTACATATTTATTTCATCTAAAAAAAGAGAGTTTACTTATGTCAAAACAAAAATGTGAAAATAGCAGCTACCAAACAAAAAATAAGACTAATACAGTCACTTTAAGGAACTGGACTACAGCTTGGCTGATCACCATGGCAATAGCTGCTTTTGCTCCAAAATATATTTGGGAGTTCAACACAGCTTTAACAATTACGGCTGTGCTTATAAACCTTGCTGTAGGTTTTAAAATGTTAATTGTCAACAGAGACTATTTACGTGGTTTAGATGAAATGCAACGCACTATTTTGCTTGAAGCTATGGCTTTAGCGCTCGGTGTTGGCTTGGTTATTGGCTTAAGCTATGAACTGTTAGAAGATATAAAGCTAATTACGTATCAGCCTGAAATGCCTCATATAGTTTTCTTGATGGTAATAACCTATGGCTTGGCCGTAATATCAGGCCATAGGAAGTATCAATGAAAAATCGTCTAAAAGTATTACGTGCCGAGCGAGACTGGACACAAGCTCAACTTGCAAGTGCCTTAGAAGTATCAAGGCAAACGATTAATGCCATTGAAAAGGGTAAGTTTGATCCCAGTTTACCCTTAGCATTTAAAGCGGCAAGGCTGTTTAACTTAACCATTGAAGAAATTTTTCAGGATCAAGTTGAAACTGTATAAATTAATTAACTGTAGATTAAATTAAAATCATAGAGCGTTAATAAAATCTTGTAACATACTTTAGTAACGCATTTTTTTTATATGCCAGTGAATTAGAATTTAGCCGCGGCATAAAATTCTATAACCTCACCTGCTGTAGGGTGCTTTAGTTTTAATGTTTCAGCATGCAGATGTAAACGCTTTGCGGTAGTGCCATATAAATCATCACCGACAATTGGCGTGTTAAACCCTAAGTGATGTGCACAATGCACTCGCAATTGATGAGTTCGCCCTGTTTTAGGATATAAGTGTACTCTCGTTAACGTTTGGCCATTTTGTTCTTCAAAACCAACTCGTTGCCATTTTGTTTGAGCTTCTTTGCCGGTATCGAAACAAACCATTTGTCTAGGTCTATCATCAAAGTCACCAGCTAGAGGTAAATTTATTAGCCCCTCTTTCTGGTCTATTAACTGTTTTGGGCAGCCAGATAATAAAGCAACATATCTCTTTTCAACAGTGCGCTTGATAAACTGTTGCTGCAAATTTTTATGAGCTTGCTTAGTTAACGCTATAACCATCAAGCCTGAGGTCGACATATCAAGACGATGCACAATAAGTGGTCCTGTTGCTTTAGGGAAGAGTAACTTCATTCTACTATGAACACAGTCACTAATACTTTTGCCTGGTACCGACAAAAGTTCGCTAGGTTTATCGATAACAGCCATCACATCATCTTGATAGATAATTTCTACATTTTTATCTTTTGATAAATTTTTCAACATCGGGTTATCATCAATAATCATACCGCTGAGCATATGCGTTAATATAGGTTGGCATTTACCAATACAAGCGGTATAAAAATTTTTATGTTGCCTTACTTCAGACTTAGGTGATTTTCCCCACCAAAACTCGGCTAAAGCAATAGGTTGTAAGCCAACTTTAAAGGCGTATTGTAATAATTTTGGTGCTGCACAATCCCCCGCCCCCGCTGGTGGTACACCGTATTTATTATGGAAAGCTGTATCAATAAATAAGTCTGTTAAATTCTTCACTTCTTGATTAATGTTTAAAAAACGATATTGCGCAAACAACTTCTGTTGCAGTGTTTTAGACATTGACGATCTTTTATTTTTTATCGAGGTTATTACATCAAATAAACTGTCTACTGCTTGTTGAGCTTTAATTGTCTTTTCTTGCCAAGTGAGTTTCAAATACTTTAGTTCGTTTTTATCCGCAACACTTTCTTTCGCCAGCTGTTCTTTCAATTGAATAAATTCAGCATCTAACAATGATTTTTCAGCTAAGACACGTCGAGCTTTTCTTGCTTGCCTTTGGCGTAAATTTTTACTGTGCAGTTGAGAAGTCGCTTGCTCAGCAGAAGATAATAGATGGGCTAAAATCTGTTTTTTTAAGGCTAGGTCTGGATTAGCTTCTAACAAAATAACCTGGTTATTAAGTTCATTAATCATTTTTTGTTCGTTTTTAAAAAACTCGGCTTTGGTTGAGTCATCTACCAATGGCACAAAATGACGCAGCTCATTATTTTCAGCTAAAGCTCCTGAGAAACCAGAAAGATAACCTAGAGTCCCTTGCTTATTTTTAACAATCAGTACACCAAACATCTTGCCACTTTCGTTATAATCAAACAGCGATAAGGGCAGTTTAATTAAAGTATCTTGTAACTCTTTTGCTGCCACTAAACATAAAGGGTGTGGCTGATAATAAAAAGGGAAAGTAAAACGTTCAGGTAAAGTATAAGAATCAATAGGGGATTTAAAACGAGTAAAACATGGCTCAATCATTTGCATAGGTAACACTCAAAACTTGTACACCAAAGAGAAGTACATCTAGGATAAAATATCTCAATTCAATATTGATAAGGTTAATCAAAATCTATAATAGTTATTTTAAGCTGTTGTCACATTGAGAACAATCTAAAAAATTTCTTTATCATTAATTGCTTTTCATTGATTAATAGCGAATGCCCCCCATCTAAAGCAGTAGAAATTCATTATGTCCTTTATTATGCGCTTACTAAAATCAACGATTCATCCTGACGTTCACTCTTCAGGTATTAACTGCTCAGAGACGAAATGTTTCATTCGAAAAGCGAGCAGAGCCATAGTACTTAAAGGTGAGAGTATTTTATTACTTTATACCAAGCGCTATCACGACTATAGCTTACCCGGCGGTGGCATAGATAAAGGTGAAAGTAATATCGACGGTCTAGTTCGTGAGCTTAAAGAAGAAACTGGCGCTCATAATGTCAAAAACATTGTCGAGTTTGGCCTCTATGAGGAGTTCAGGCCATGGCATAAAAATAACTTTGATATTGTTCATATGCAGTCTTATTGTTATACCTGCACCATTGATGATGAATTACTTGAGCCTGAACTTGAAGCCCATGAGCTGAGTAATGGTATGTATCCCATATGGATGAATATCCATCAGGCCATAGCTCACAACGAAGAAACAATGGCTAAAAGTGATAAGAAAGGTCTCTCCATAGAACGTGAAACCTTTTTACTAAAGCGCATTGTCAGCGAGTTATTAACCAAATCCGTACTGGCTTAATTTCCAGCCTAGTTATTTGCTTAGCTATTTGCTCAGTTATCACCAAATAAGACATCTTGCTGGTGATCTACCCATAACGGATGTTTTGCCATAACTTTAGTAAAGACAGAACTTTGTAAGTAACTATTTAGCCATTGCCTTACTTTTGGGTAAGGTGATTGCAAATACCATTGCCGTTCTATTCGTGCAAACTGTCGAATAAAGGGGATTAACGCAATGTCAGCTAAACTTTCTTTATCTGAGATCAAATAGCTGTGCTTTGTTAACGCTTGCTCTAATTTTTTAATGTAAAGCTCACATGCATCTCGGCACTGGGCAACATTATCTTCCTGATAACGCTTCGCACATTTGTACGCCTCTAAACATCTTTTAAAATCGTTGTCGAATTCAGTTATAAGCAAAAGCATTGCTGATAAGGCACCGTCTTGCTGACGATGCAATAAATCAGCGGGATCTGTTTCGTGCAATGCCCACAGCATAACCTCTAAACTTTCTTCGATCACAATACCATTTTTTAGCACTACTACTGGCACAGTACCTTTGGGAGAAACGGCCATCATTTCTACAGGTTTATTACTTAATACTAAATCTCGTAATAATACAGTCTGCTTCGCTTTAAAAATAGCTAATCTGGCGCGCATGGCATAGGGACAGTTTCTTAACGAATAAAGAATAGGTAAGGTACTTGTGTCATTAGTGTTTTCATTAAAACGTTCATTCATTGCTAGCCATATTCCGCACTGCAATTATTTACCTTGATAAGATTCAGGATAAATAAGCGACTTAAACAGTATTCATTGGCCCATTATACGAGTAAAATCCCCCCTTTGAAATTTAACTGCCGTTTAATTGGCTAAAGTTGTAGAAATGAGTCCTAAAATAGAATTATTAGCCCCCGGTGGTGATATCGATGCGATCAAAGCGGCAATTATTGCTGGCGCAGATGCGGTGTACTGTGGTTTAGATACCTTTAACGCCCGAAATCGTGCTGCTAATATTTCTTTTGATGAACTCGTCGGTATTATTAGACTCGCACACGAATATGACTGCCAAATATTCTTAACGCTCAATATAATTATTCTAGAGCGTGAATTCAAAACTCTAGCTAAGTTATTAAGTAAATTGGCAAACACTACTTTAGATGGTGTAATTGTGCAAGATTTGGGCATGCTGTACATCCTTAAAAAGCATTTTCCTACGCTTGATATTCACGCCTCAACCCAGTTAACTACCCATAACATTGGCCAAATTCCCTTTTTGAAAAAGTTAGGTGCTTCACGTGTTAACTTATCGCGTGAATTAAACTTAAAAGAAATCAGCGCTATAACTAAAGTATCACATGAAGAAAACGTGCTTACTGAGGTCTTTGTGCATGGTTCATTATGTGTTGCTTTTTCTGGTTTATGTTACTCCACCTCTGCCAGTGTTGGTAATTCAGGTAATAGAGGCCGTTGTAGCCAAGCTTGTCGTGAAGAATATAAACCGACCGAATCAGGTAATAAATTCCCATTAAATATTAAAGACAACTCAGCATTTTTTGATTTACCTGCACTAATAGAAGCAGGTGTTCACTCCTTTAAAGTAGAAGGCCGTATCAAGGGTGCAAGTTACGTACATACAGTTATTGATAGTTTCCGTAAACAAATAGATGGTTTTGTAGAAACCGGAAAATTACTTGAAGACGGCGAACGCCTTTACAAAGTATTCAACCGTGACTTTTCTAATGCCTTTTTGCGCGGCGATTTAAACCAATCAATGTTTATTGAAAACCCACGTGATAACTCTAAATACCACGCAATAGATAAAAGTAACGCGATTTCGGTGGTACAAATACAAGATGTTGAACAAAATTTAAATGATGAGAAAGAAGCAATACACGCTGATGTATTTGATAAAATAAAACACCTTAGTATTGAAAAGCGCAAGCTATCATTAGCATTCTCTGGTGAAGTAGGACAGCCATTAACTGTTACTATAAAAATTAACGAAGCACATGGCCAAATCATAACACAAAGTTTTGCTGAAGAAGTGATGCAAGAGCAAGTACATGTTATGCATTCTACACGCTCACTTAGCGCCAGTGATAAAAACTGCCTTGATCATAATGCCATTGAAAAACGTTTTAAAAGCTTTAACAATGCCGAGTTTAACTTAACCGAGTTAACCACTAATAATATCCCACAAAGCGTCACAATCCCCTTTAAAGAGCTTACAGCACTTAAGAATAAAATAGCTGCCCTACTTAATGATGGTACTCCAGTACTACCTGAGGTAGAGCTACCAAAACTAGTGCGTCATGCTAAAAAAGACGGAGATGCAAAATTATCCCTATTAATATGCGATGAAAGCGACGTTAACCTTAGTGATGTAACAGATGCCGATATTTACTTTAAACTACCCGACGCTTATAAACGTGGCTGTACTAAATATGTTGGTTTCTTCAAAGAGAACCCTCGCCTTATCCCTTGGTTTCCTTCTGTATTAATTGGCAAAGATTATGATGTTGCGGTAAATATTTTAGAGCAAGTAAAACCTAAATTAATTGTTACCAATAACACCGGCATAGCTAATAGAGCCTTTGAGTTAGGTATTGAGTGGATTGCAGGGCCGTTCTTAAACACCACCAACTCCTATGCATTATTGGCGATGAAGGAATCTTTCAATTGTAGTGGCGCTTTCATTTCTAATGAAATCAACCGCCAACAAATGAAGACTATCGCACGCCCTGAAAATTTCAAAATGTTTTACAGTGTTTATCACCCGATTTTATTAATGACTAGCAGGCAGTGTTTCTTCCAGCAAAGTGTGGGCTGTGAAAAGCCACGTATCGATAATGGTTGTATGCTGTCTTGCGACAAATCAACCAGTATCACTAACCTTAAAGGTGTTTCTTTTGCTATTGATAAACAAAAAGCAGGTTACCCAAGTATTTATAATGATGACCAGTTTTTAAATACTGAAATAGTCAAAGATTTAACTCAGTTATATGATGGTTTCATGATTGATTTAACTAACATCGGCGCGGGTGATAAAGAGTCCCCCGATAAACAGCTTTTGATTAAACAGTTTGAACAGTTACTTAAATACGATAACAGTGAATCAATTGGCTACGCTAATCAATTGTCAAACGAGCAATTACATGCACAAGACAAGCTTAACTCGCTGGTGTCGGGGTCAACCAATGTGCAATACTATAATGGCTTATAACTTTATTGGTTAAGACTACAGACTGCTATTCACCGTGAATTGGAATAAGTTCAGAGACCTACCACACACAAAGTATAACCAGCATCACTGAGTACGTTAAATTATTAAATACTCTTTGAATTGCTGGTTCGTTTAAGACTCCTCATAATAAATTTAAAGCACAATAAACAAGTATCAGTTTACTAACCAACATCCTCATCTACATTGCTCGTTTCAAGCTGTTGTATCCTTCATAACAATAAAATCATGTTACTGTACTCGGTTATTAAACAGACTAACTAGTCAAAATCATCATAAAGCACACTAATTCAATAATTTTTATGAAAAAACAGGTTGCAAAATCACAGATTTATACCCACGCTTATCAATAAGACTAAGTTCGAGTTGAGATCTGTAGAATTTTTTACAAATCAGGAGATATATTAAAAGTGATTAGTTTATATGATAAGTACGGAGGTTTTGACACCTTTAGTATGGTGGTAGGAAATTTCTATCAAAAAATACTAGACAGTGAAGAGCTTGCGCCCTACTTTGAAACAGTTAATATGGAAAGGCTGATGTCTCATCAAACGCAATTTATTGCAACGGCGTTAGGCGGCCCTGACAAGTATGCCCGTGTTGATTTAAGAGCGGTACATGCACCTTATAAAATAACGGTGCCACACTTTCATGAAGTGGTTGAATTATTAGAAGAATCGCTGGATGAAGCGAGTGTTGAACAAGAAGATATTAGTAGTATCATCACTTTAATTTCTGGTTTAATGGATCAAATAGCCACAAGTGAATAACACGGCTTCCTCTCCTTCCAACAAACTATTACCTGAATTATTCGATAATTTGGATTTCGGTCTGTTGCTTTGTGACATTAATTCGTTAAAAATTCTTGAGTATAACCAAATTTTTGCAACTTGGTTTCATGAAATCCCTGCCGCGGTTAGCCTTCCAGAGCTATTTGAACTTGCTGTGATCAAGCGAATTAATAACGCAACCTTAAAACTGCGTAAATATCGATTTAAGCTTGAAGTAAAAGTAGGTCACAGAATTGAATGTCTCGATTTCAGTTGTAAACCAACTACTATTAACGAAAAAAATTATTTACTAATTCAAGGAGTTGTTAATAGCTCTGAGTTAATGATGACTAAAATGATTAAGGATCATAGTAATTTACAAACTAAGAACAAAAAAGAAATAGAGCGGGCCATGAAGAAGGCTGAAGCCGCTAATAATGCTAAAACTATGTTCATTGCCTCCATGAGTCATGAACTTAGAACACCGATGAACGGTATTTTAGGCATGGTACAACAATTTGCTAAAACGCCACTTAACGATCAGCAAAAGTTTTTACTCGATACTATTGGCAGCTCTGGCGATCAACTTCTAGCAATAATAAATCAAGTACTCGATTTTTCAAAAATAGAGGCACATAAAGTAGAATTACACCCAAGCCAAACCGATATTAGAAAATTAGTATTAGATGTAATAGCGGTCTGTAGAAGCAGTGTTGAAGCAAGTGATAATTTAGTTATTGAAGCAGTTTTTACTGAACAAGAGCTGCGTCATGTTTTGGTTGATGATATTCGCCTAAAGCAAGTACTGATTAATTTAGTGAATAATGCAATTAAGTTCACTAAAACTGGCCATGTTAGGCTTGAATTAAATACCATTTCGTTAAGCGATAAAGTGTGTGAACTTCATTTTTCTATTATAGATACTGGCATCGGTATCTCTCAAGAGCGGATTAGCAAATTATTCAAACCCTTTACTCAACACGACTATTCAACGACTAGAGAGTATGGCGGTACGGGCCTAGGTTTAACCATCAGTAGTCAACTGATTAAATTAATGGGTAGTAAAATTGATGTGCAAAGCGACATAGGTGAAGGTAGTATTTTTAGCTTTAACTTATCTCTGCCTATTTGCGAGCAACCAACCCCCGTGACTTCAACAGTAGAAAGACCCGCTAAGCACGTTTCAATTAAAGGTAAAACAGTACTCGTTGTTGATGATAACCGGATAAATCGTAGAATTGTCTCAATGGCACTTGATAAATCTCAGGTGAAAATTATTGAAGCCGAAAATGGTGAAGAGGGGGTTAAGAAATTTATTAATAATAAGGTTGATATCATTCTAATGGATTGTTTAATGCCTATTATGGATGGCTTTGAAGCGACAAAAAAAATAAGAGAATTGGAAGCCAACAACCAACACACTCTCATTTTTGCACTTTCGGCGAGTGCCTCCAGCGAAATTGGTGAGCAAAGTATTAACGCTGGTATGGATGATATTATGCTAAAGCCTTTTAAATTCGATGAGTTGCTTAATAAAATAACGCAAAACCTAAGTTAACTTCACATAATTATCAGTAAGTAAAAATTGAAGATGATTACCTCAGCTGATTTACTCTTTTTTCTCTATATCTATATTGAATATAGATTTTTCACCAATGTTGAACATTATTAAATACATTAAATGTTTGCTAATAAAGTATTGCTTTTTTAGCCATATTTATCTATTTAACAGTCAACCTTATATACATAAAGTTATCTGCTTTCAAAATAAAAAAGGGCAATAACATCACCGTTATTACCCTCTCTAAAATTATGCTTTACTTAAAAATTAATGATTCTCAGAAACCATATTTACTGTGTATTTAGGGATATCTACTACTAAATCTTCATCACCAACAATTGATTGACAACTTAGGCGTGATTCAGGCTCTAGGCCCCATGCTTTATCAAGCATATCGTCTTCTAGTTCATCACCTTCTTCGATAGAGTCAAAACCTTCACGAATGATAACGTGACACGTAGTACAGGCACATACTTTCTCACAAGCATGTTCAATGCCGATGTCATTTCTCAAGGCAACGTTTAATACGCTCTCACCTTTTTCAGCTTCAACTACTGCGCCATCAGGGCATAATTCTGCATTGGGTAAAAATATAATTTTTGGCATTTTATTTATTCTCTGCTTACGAGGCTTTCGCCTAACCTAAATTTTATCAACTGCCTGACCCGCAAGGGCTTGGCTAATTGAACTATCCATACGGCGTTCAGCAAATATTGCTGTGCTGTCGTTTAATTTATCAAGCGCATTTTCTATCGCTTTAATTTCAATACCTTGACTAACTTGTGCAAGTAATTTAATGGCGTTTTCAATCATGAGAACTTCATCACTATTAAGTAATCTACTGTCAGCTACTAAAGCTGCTTGTACCGACTCTATCACGCGTGAAGCTTCTACTTGTTGCTCTTTGAGCATACGCGCTTGCATATCATCAGCTGCATTAGTCATCGAATCTTTAATCATCTGACTAATTTGATTGTCATCAAGGCCAAATGAAGGTTTAACCTCAATACTAGATTCTACACCAGTAGATTTTTCCATTGCAGATACCGATAATAAACCATCAGCATCAACTTTAAAGGTTACACGAATATGTGCTGCACCAGCCGTCATTGCCGGTATACCGCGTAGTTCAAAACGAGCTAGTGAACGGCAATCATCAACAAGCTCACGTTCACCTTGTAATACGTGTACAGCCATAGCTGTTTGACCGTCTTTAAAGGTAGTAAATTCTTGCGCCTTTGCGACTGGTATGGTGGTATTGCGAGGAATCACTTTTTCAACCAAGCCACCCATAGTCTCTAAACCAAGCGATAAAGGAGTTACATCAAGTAATAACATATCACTATCTGGCTTATTACCCACCAAAATATCAGCTTGAATAGCTGCACCAATAGCAACCACTTTATCAGGATCAATTGACGTTAAAGGCTTTTTATTAAAGTGCTTTTCAACTTCACTGCGTACTAATGGAACGCGGGTTGAGCCGCCAACCATAACAATTTCTATCACTTCATCAACTGTGATACTGGCATCTTTAAGCGTACGACGACAAGCACGCAAGGTTTTGCTAACTAATGCGGCTATAAGCTCATTCAACTGAGTTTTACTCAGTTTTATCGCCCAATCTTTGCCATTATCTAAAGCAATGCTGATATCAACTTGTTCATTATCCGTTAGTTGCTCTTTAGCAAAACATGCTTGTTGCATCAGTTGGCGCTCTAACGATGGAGATAAAGGTCTTACTAAACCCGCTTGCTCAACAAAGTAGTCTACTATAGCTACATCAAAATCATCGCCACCAAGTGCAGAATCACCACCGGTTGCTAAAACCTCAAAGACACCTTTGTTTAGCCGTAAAATAGAAATATCGAATGTACCACCACCTAAGTCATAAACAGCGATAATACCTTCTTGGCCTGAATCTAATCCGTAAGCCACCGCTGCTGCTGTTGGTTCATTTAATAAGCGCAAAACGTTTACACCAGCTAATTTCGCTGCATCTTTAGTACTTTGCCTTTGTGCATCATCAAAATGAGCAGGCACTGTGATAACAACGCCAGTTAGCTCACCACCTAATGCCGCTTGGGCTCTTAAGTTTAAGGCTTTTAATATTTCTGCCGATACTTGCACTGGGTTAACAGCGCCTTGTCTGGTCATAATTTCAGGGTGATTCTCATCACCACAAAATTCATAAGGCAAAGATGGGTATTTACCTTGAATATCAGGCAGTGAACGCCCTATTAAGCGTTTTGCAGAAGTAATGGTATTTTGAGCATCTTCAATGCTTAACGCTTGAGCTGTTTGGCCAACTAAAATATTATCAGCCTGATAGCTCACAATAGAGGGTAAAATATCACGGCCTTGATCATCGCTTAAAGTAGTTGCGTTGCCACTTTGTACACTTGCGATTAAGGAATTTGTGGTACCAAGATCGATGCCTGCAGCTAATCTATGTTCGTGAGGAACGGTACTTTGACCGGGTTCTGCAATTTGTAATAAAGCCATGATGTTAATTTAATGATTTAGTTAAGGTTAATAATAAGTATTGAAGTGCTTACTAGCCACGCTAGTCTTCAAATAAGCTATCTTCAAGACGATCTACTTCAACATTTAGTTTTTGGTAGAACTTTAATTTACGTAAATTATCGCATGCTGCACTATTCGATGCTGCATTATTTTCACTTATCTGTGCTCTCATCATTTTAGAAAGCTGTAAGTATTCTGTCGACAACACACTTTGAACTTCAAGCAATGCTGCATCAACATCACTCGAATGCCTAATTTCTTCCAGCATTTCACGCAGTTCCATTTGACGCATCAAAAAGCTGATATCTTGGAAAGAATGCTGTTCGTTCGGCATTTCCACACCACGTAGCACAAGAATATATTGGGCACGTTGTAATGGGCTTTTCAGTGTTTGGTAAGCGTCGTTAATGTGCGCAGATTTTTGTACAGCTATTCGCTGCTCTTGCTCGGATGCATGGGCAAACTTGTCAGGATGCACAGCCTTTTGCAAGGTTTGATAATTTGATGAAAGTTGTTGTAAATCGACATCGAAAGAGGTTTCTATGTTGAATAATTGAAAGTAATTCACTGCTTATACCTAGAAAAAAGGGTCTAAAAGCTATCTATAATAAGCTTAATCTTAGTAATATTTTAAACTCGAAGGAACTTGGTTCAAGTACAAGGCAAAAGCGCGGAGTTGACGTTAGTCAATAAGCACTTTCAACGCTGTAATTGAATCAAGTTGCAAAGAGATTATACATTAAAACTTTCACCACACCCACACTCGCCCTTGGCGTTTGGATTGGTGAATTTAAAACCTTCGTTCAAGCCTTCTTTAACAAAGTCTAGCTCGATGCCATCGAGGTAAACCAAGCTTTTTTCGTCAATGATAATGTTAACATCATCAATATTGAACAATTGATCATCTTCATTTAAATCATCAACAAATTCGAGCACGTAGGCTAAACCTGAACAACCGGTAGTTTTAATACCTAAGCGAAGCCCAAGTCCTTTGCCACGATTTTGCATGAAAGATTGAACTCGTTCAGCTGCTGCAGGTGTCATGGTAACAGACATTGTTTTCTCCGTTATTTACCTTGTTTGTTCTTATAATCAGCAATAGCTGCTTTAATAGCATCTTCAGCTAAAATAGAGCAATGAATTTTTACCGGTGGTAAAGCTAACTCTTCAGCAATGGCGGTATTCTTAATTTCGCCAGCTTCTTCAATTGATTTACCTTTAACCCACTCTGTTACTAATGAACTTGAAGCAATCGCAGAACCACAACCGTAAGTTTTGAATTTTGCATCTTCAATGATGCCGTCATCAGAAATTTTAAGTTGTAACTTCATCACGTCACCACATGCAGGTGCGCCAACCATACCGGTTGCTACCGATGGATCATTTTTATCCATTGAACCTACGTTACGTGGGTTCTCATAATGATCTATAACTTTTTCGCTGTAAGCCATGTTACTCTCCTAAATTGTGCCAAATTGTTATTAGCTAATTTCCAGACAATTAACTAACTACTACTTATTTGACACTAAATAATATCTAAAGTGCTGAACTATTTTACTAAACATTCTTCTATATAAAGCAATGTTTAGATTAGTGGCCAGCCCATTCAATTGAATCTAAATCGATACCGTCTTTGAACATTTCCCAAAGCGGTGACATGTCACGTAAATGACCAATTGCACCTTTAATTAGGTCAATTGCATAATCAATTTCTTCTTCCGTAGTAAAACGGCCAAAGCTAAAACGAATTGAGCTATGCGCCATTTCATCATTTAGACCTAATGCACGAAGTACATAAGACGGCTCTAGGCTTGCTGATGTACATGCACTACCTGAAGATACGGCTAAGTCTTTCAATGCCATGATGAGTGACTCACCTTCAACAAAGTTGAAACTAACATTTAAGTTGCCCGGGTAGCGTTTATCCGCATCACCGTTAATAAATACTTGTTCCATGCTATTTACGCCGGCCCATAAACGATCGCGCATTGCCGTAACATGTGCTTGATCTTGTGCCATTTCTTCTTTAGCTATTCGACATGCTTCACCCATACCAACAATTTGATGGGTTGCTAAAGTACCTGAACGCATACCACGTTCATGTCCGCCACCATGTGTTTGCGCTTCTAAGCGAATACGCGGCTTACGACTCACATATAACGCGCC
The DNA here is from genome assembly GCF_000764185.1 of Colwellia psychrerythraea. Lineage (GTDB taxonomy): Bacteria > Pseudomonadota > Gammaproteobacteria > Enterobacterales > Alteromonadaceae > Colwellia > Colwellia psychrerythraea_B. The sequence goes on along the minus strand of NZ_JQEC01000039.1, from coordinate 6,419 downwards.
AATGCCTTTTGGTCCGTACATCTTATGAGCTGATATTGACAGTAAATCAACTTTCAAAACTTGCATGTCGATATTAATTTTACCGGCACTTTGCGCGGCATCAACATGAAAAACAATTTTACGAGCACGACACATCTCACCAATTTCACTGATATCTTGAATAACACCAATTTCATTGTTCACTTGCATAATACTCACTAAAATAGTGTCATCACGCATAGCATCACTCAGCTTGTTCAAATCAATTAAGCCGTTTTCTTCAGGATCAAGGTACGTTACTTCAAAACCTTGGCGCTCTAATTCACGACAAGTATCTAATACGGCTTTATGTTCCGTTTTGCTAGTAATTATGTGCTTACCTTTTTTATGATAAAAGTTAGCAGCGCCTTTAATAGCAAGGTTATTTGATTCGGTAGCACCTGAAGTGAAAACAATTTCACGTGGGTCAGCATTAATTAATTCAGCAATTTGATTACGAGCAATATCAACTGCTTCTTCGGCTTGCCAACCAAATTTATGTGAACGTGACGCAGGGTTACCAAAATGACCGTCATTAGTCATGTATTGCATCATTTTTTCAGCTACACGCTTATCTACTGGTGTTGTTGCTGAATAATCAAAATATATAGGAAGCTTCATTCGCTAACTCTCTCCGATGGTAAATCTTTAATACGACACGACAAGTTGTTACCAGTCGTGCATTACATTTTTTGTGGTTATTAATGTTTCTAAGGCGATGCTTTTATGTGCATTTATATGCAACTCATCTTGGCGTTTAGAAACTTGTTTCACATCACGCTTAGCGACTAGTTCTGATAAGCTGATATTTTGCAAGAATTCTTCAATTCGTTGACTTAACCCTTCCCAAAGGGAGTGAGTTAAACATTGTTCGCCATCCTGGCAATTACCTTTACCTGAGCACTTAGTTGCATCAACACTTTCATTTACTGCACAAATAACATCTGCGACAGCAATTTCCGCTGAGCACCGGCCCAATCGATATCCGCCACCAGGACCACGAACACTAGTTACTAGTCCTTGTTTGCGTAAACGAGAAAAAAGTTGCTCTAAATATGACAAAGATATACCTTGGCGTTCAGAAATATCGGCCAAAGATACAGGTCCAGACACTGCATGAATAGTAACATCTAACATGGCAGTAACTGCGTAACGACCTTTAGAGGTAAGTTTCATAATCTGCTCTCAAACACTTCGTTGGTGTATTCAATGTATCAATTTAGTAGGACAACTAAATTAAAGCTATTTGACAAAAGCGCATTAATTAAATGCCTTCGCTTGCAAATTCAGCGCATTTTACATAACCCTACGGATTAGTCAAATATATACCCTAGTAAATTACTCAAGTATTGTACACCATGAAGTGTCAAGCGAAAAGTAATACTTGACTGTTTTACTCAACTATTATTTGGGGGGCGATGAAATGCTAAGAATCAAATTTCTGGATCAAAGCTAGCCACTTTATTTTCTCGACGTTCAGCGGCCGCCTTTTCATCTTCAACAAACTCACCCACTCTTAATTCAGGTAAATTTTTATCACAGATATTGCCACCGAGAACGTTTATTTCTTTGCAAAGAGCACTTACTCTATCATCCATTAGGTGCACATGATCGAGTAAACGGCCAATAGCCTTGGCAACCGGATCCGGATTGTCATGTGAAACAGCGTAGGCATCAAAGCCATATTTTTTAGCGGCTGCTTCTCGTTGTTGACCTTCACCTTTACTAGGCTTATCCGGAACGATTCTTCCAGGAATACCTACCGCTGTAGCATTGGCTGGTAGGTCTTTAACGACCACTGAGTTAGAGCCTACTTTACCGCCCTTACCGATAGTTATAGGGCCAAGTACTTGAGCACCAGCACCAATAACTACATTATCTTCTAAGGTAGGATGGCGTTTGCCAGCTTTCCAACTAGTACCACCTAAGGTAACACCATGATAAAGCGTGACATCATTGCCAATTTCAGCGGTTTCACCAATAACGATTCCCATTCCATGGTCGATAAAAACTCGGCGACCTAACTTAGCACCAGGATGAATCTCAATTCCTGTTAACCAACGAGAAAAGGTTGATATCACACGCCCTAATAGCTTCCAATCCGCTCGCCATAATCTATGACTTAATCGATGAATCCAAATTGCATGTAAGCCAGGGTAATTAAGAATAACCTCAAAACTGGTGCGAGCGGCTGGATCTCTATCAAAGACACTATTGATATCTTCTTTGATACGGCTAAACATAAATTATTCCTTCTACTTTCTTTTAAGTGACAAATTATTTTTAATCACTACGACTGTTACGACTTATCTTTACTAGACCTTTCCATTGAGGCAAAAATCCCACGCATCATCTTAACTTCTTTAATATCAGGTCTAGCACGGTTAAATAAGCGTCTAAGCTTAGTCATCACTAAACCTGGGTGATTTTCTACTATAAAACCAGTGGCTTTAAGTGCCTTTTCAAAATGCTGATAAAAACGTTCTGTCTCTTCAACTACAGGATAAAGTTCTTCATCTTCGCTCTTAGTTTTAGCAACTAATTTACCATTGCCAGTACTGCGCTCTTGGTAATTTTGATCATGTGCCAATAAATAACTGGTACGTACCTCATAACTTAAGGTTTGTACCGCCATAGCAAGGTTCAACGAGCTGTAATCTGGATTTGCCGGTATTTGCACATGGAAATGGCAAAGTTGTAACTCTTCATTAGTTAAACCGCTGCTTTCTCGGCCAAACACAAGTGCTACCGGGTATTCATCCGCCTCGGCAATCATTTTCTCACCACAACCTCTTGGCTCAAGCATAGGCCAAGGTAATGTACGTGAACGAGCACTTGTACCAACCACTAAGCCACAATCTTCAATAGCTTCAGCTAAAGTACTAACAACTTTAGCATTAGCTAATACGTCTGTGGCACCAGCAGCCAATGCTTGTGCTTGGCCATTAGGCATTTCAATAGGGTCAACCAATACAAGCTGGCTTAATCCCATTGTTTTCATAGCGCGTGCCGCACTACCAATATTTCGACAATCGGAGGTATTAACTAAAACTATTTTAACGCGGTCTAATAATGAACCTGGGGTATTGCTTTGCTGAGAACCTGACATCTTTTACTCTACTTGTATGTTTAATTGGATTGCCTAGTTTGATTAACTAGGATATCTAACCCATCTAGATGGCCAGTATTCTACCATAGAAGATTACTGCTGTAGCTAACAAAAAGCACGCTTAATAGGCATATTTATCTATGGCAATTTGATATTTAATAGTCTTTTTTTCTCTATAAAAAAACTTCCTGACCTATATGTTCAGTTATTAATCAGATTTTAGTTCAAGACTATCGCTTAATGATTTTTTATTTGCTATACTTTGCGCGCTCGATTTTCAAGACAATGTTTGCTTGGAAATGTAATGTTCTTTTAAAAATTATTTACAAATAGGTACTCTATTATGCATCCCATGCTAAATATTGCCGTGCGCGCAGCGCGTACAGCAGGTAAAGTTATCGTTCGCTCTATGGAGCAACTTGATAAAGTTGAAATACAATCTAAAGGAACTAACGATTTCGTCACCAGTGTTGATCTTAACGCTGAAGAAGCCATTATTGAGACTATTCGTAAATCATATCCAGAACATACTATTATCGGTGAAGAGTCTGGTATTTTAAAAGGCAGTGATGACGATTACCAATGGATTATCGATCCACTAGATGGTACAGCCAACTTCATCAAAGGTATCCCACACTTTGCCGTTTCCATTGCTTTAAAAGTAAAAGGCAAATTAGACCAAGCAGTTATCTTTGATCCCATTCGTGGCGAATTATTCTCAGCGAGTCGTGGTAAAGGTGCACAGCTAAACGGTTTTAGAATCCGTGTAAATAAAAACAAAGAAATCTCAGGTACTATATTAGCTACCGGCTTCCCTGTTAAACACAAACAACATAGCCTTGCTTACATGGCAATGTTCTCAGCCTTATTCCAAAAATCAGCTGATATGCGCCGTACAGGTTCAACCGCACTCGATCTTGCTTATGTAGCAGCCGGCCGTGTTGATGGTTTCTTCGAAATTGGTACTAAGCCATTTAATACTGCTGCTGGTGAACTATTGATTATTGAAGCTGGTGGTTTAGTAACTGACTTTACTGGTGGCCATAACCATACACAATCTGGCAATATCGTTGCAGCTAATACCCGTATATTAAAAGACGTATTAAAAGAAATTCGTCCTCACTTAGGTGATGCGCTTAGCAAGTAATTATTGTCAAGCTTTGCTTAAGTAATAGCAGAATAATATTAAGCGCCACAGTAACCTTGATACAATAAGGTCACTGTGGCGCTTTTTTTGCTTTAAGCTAACTAGGTAGTCATAAGTACATTTTGTTAAGAGAGCACATGGAAAATATTAATAGTACAAAACAAGCCTTCATCGCTGGAGAAGTAGCCCTAGTTGGCGCGGGCCCTGGTGATCCTGATTTACTCACCATGCAAGCCTATCGCTTCATAAAGCAAGCTGAGGTTGTTATCTATGACAGATTAGTTAGTGCTGCTATCATGGCGTTATTGCCTAGAGATTGCCAACAAATATATGTTGGAAAAAAGCAAGCAGATCATAGAGTTCCACAAGAAGGCATTAATCAATTATTAGTTGATAACGCTTTATTGGGTAAAAAAGTAGTTCGATTAAAAGGCGGGGATCCTTTTGTCTTTGGTCGAGGATCTGAAGAAGCTCAGTTCTTATTAAGCAACGGCGTCGCTTGTCATATTGTCCCAGGAATGACTGCGGCATCAGCCTGTACTAGTTATGCTGGCATCCCGTTAACACATCGAAAAGTTGCTCGAAGTTGCACCTTCATCACCGGTAATGTGCAAGATAATGGTGCATTAGACCTACCTTGGCAGGCGTTAAATGATAAAGAACAAACAATTGTTTTTTATATGGGCATAAAAAGTTTACCAATAATTACCGCTCAACTTATACAAGCTGGTCGCGATGTGAATACACCAGCAGCGTTAATTCGTAAAGGTACTCACCAAGACCAACAAGTGGTAAAAGGTACCTTAGCAAACTTAACTGCGCTGGTAGCGTTACATAATATAAAGCCACCGAGCTTGATTGTTATTGGTGATGTTGTTGGTATTTTCCAAAGTAAACAACTAACTAACCTAGGCTACTTAAGCCCTGAAATACCAGCTTAATAATAAAGCGCTTAATTTATTAGGCTAGGTCGGTTTTTCAGGTAATTTCATTATGAATAAAAGATGAATGACCTAGTTTATTTTACTAATAATTTTATTAATTCTTTTCCTAAAATCAGGCTTAGCTACAATTAAGTTTATCTTTGTAAAGTCAGTATTTTGAATATTCTTTTGAGTGTAATAAAACTCAACCTTTCCTAAGGATTCAAAGCTGACGTTTTCAAGTGCCGGCACTTCGTTCAAGCCATTAAAAGCAACTAGATCACCAAGGCGACAGGCAAGGTAGCACAATAGTAATTGTCTCAGTTTATCATCAGGAATGTCACTACTTGCCATTGAATTAGTCAAGGGTAAGATACTGTGCTCTATGCCAGACTCAATAGATAAAGGTAATTGCCATTGCTGGGCCAAGAATTTACCAATTATTGCTGAATTTATTCCCAGTGATGCTTGAAAGACCTTAGTGCGTTCGAATAAAGTAAAGTTGCCAAGATAATAACTCGCAAGTGAGGGCTTGTAAGAAAGTATTGCTAAATCGCCTAAATAAGAAAGTAAGCAATGTGTTGCTAATTCAGCAGGATTATTCTCCCCAGTCTCTTTAGCGAACAATAAACAAAATGAACTAGCTAAGTAGCTCGCTTTCCATAATTTATTATAGGCTTCGTTTTGAGCTTTATCAGTAAACTTCACCCCTTTGTTCATAGTGCATTGCAAAGCAATACTTTTAACTTTCCCAACCCCCATATATATAATGGCATGGTGAATATCAGTAATTGGCTTCTGCACCGAAAACATAGAGGAGTTGACAGCTTTTAGTATTTTTGCCGTTATCTCTGCGTCTGTTTTAATGAGCTCAAATAATTCATTTGGTTCAAATGTTCTTTGTGTTAGCGGAAACAAGAGTGGGTGAGGCTTTCTAAAGGATTGAATAATATCTGAAACAACTTGTTGCTGTTTACTACCTAGCATTTTAGGTGTGAAAACCTTAAAGGATAAAAATCCTTCGGGGACAACAGGAGTAATATTAGCTTTATCTAGCGGTGGGGTTTTAAATATTGTACTTTCATCAATAAACTCTTGGTTAATTGCCCTTATCGCTGTCGATTTTTTTCGTTGAGTGCTATGAGCCAAATTATGTTTATCAACTAAACTGGAATATTGGTGTTTTGAAGGCTTCTTTTTGTTTTGTTTACTAAAAAAAAAA
>NZ_JQEC01000038.1 GCF_000764185.1 Colwellia psychrerythraea | reverse complement strand
AGTTGGAATTTTCTTCATGCCTTAAACGCTTAGTTATCAAATTTAAGACACAAAAAAGCCTACCGAAGTAGGCTTTTAAATTAACAATTAAGTGTTAACTATTTTCTAGCAGCGTCTTTAGCTATTTTAGCCGCTTTAACTTCTGCAATAACAGTTTCACACCGTTATTAGGACAAGGCACCTGTATTGTTAGCTGAGATAATTCAGTTGGAATTTTCTTCATGCCTTAAATGCTTAGTTATCAAATTTAAGACACAAAAAAGCCTACCGAAGTAGGCTTTTAAATTAACAATTAAGTGTTAACTATTTTCTAGCAGCGTCTTTAGCTATTTTAGCCGCTTTAACTTCTGCAATAACAGTTTCGCACCGTTATTAGGACAAGGCACCTGTATTGTTAGCTGAGATAATTCAGTTGGAATTTTCTTCATGCCTTAAACGCTTAGTTATCAAATTTAAGACACAAAAAAGCCTACCGAAGTAGGCTTTTAAATTAACAATTAAGTGTTAACTATTTTCTAGCAGCGTCTTTAGCTATTTTAGCCGCTTTAACTTCTGCAATAACAGTTTCAGCTACGTTATTAGGACAAGGCATATAGTGAGAGAATTCCATAGAGAATTGACCACGACCTGATGTCATTGTACGTAGAGTTCCGATGTAACCGAACATTTCTGAAAGAGGTACGTCAGCTTTAATACGAACACCAGAAACACCCGCTTCTTGACCACCGATCATGCCACGACGACGGTTTAAATCACCAATAACATCACCAACGTGATCATCAGGCGTAAACACATCAACTTTCATGATAGGTTCGATTAACTGAGCACCAGCTTTTGGAATTGATTGACGGAAAGCGCCACGAGCAGCAAGTTCAAATGCAACAGCAGATGAATCGACAGCATGGAAGCCACCATCATATAATTCAATTTCAACGTCAAGTACAGGGAAACCAGCAAGAACACCAGTATCCATCATGCCTTTGAAGCCTTTCTCGATAGCTGGGAAGAATTCTTTAGGAACATTACCACCAACAACAACAGAGCTGAATACGAAACCAGAACCAGGTTCGCCGGGCTTGATACGGTAATCAATTTTACCGAACTGACCAGAACCACCAGATTGTTTCTTATGTGTGTAAGAATCTTCAATAGCTGTTGTGATTGTTTCACGGTATGCAACTTGTGGCTTACCAACTTCTAATTCAACACCGTAAGTACGTTTTAGAATATCTACTTTGATATCTAAGTGAAGCTCACCCATACCAGATAAAATCGTTTCACCTGAATCTTGATCAGTTTCAACTTTAAAAGTAGGATCTTCTGCAACCATTTTACCGATAGCAAGACCCATTTTCTCAGTTGAACCTTTATCTTTTGGTGTTACAGAGATTGAAATTACAGGCTTAGGGAATACCATAGCTTCTAGGATGATTGGGTTCTTAGGATCACATAATGTGTGACCTGTTTGAACGTTACTTTTCATACCAACAATTGCAATGATATCACCGGCTTGAGCTGAAGTAAGCTCGTTACGGTCATCGGCTTGCATTTCACACATACGGCCAACACGCTCAGTTTTACCTGTAGCAGCATTAAGAATGGTATCGCCTTTCTTCAATGTACCTGAATAGATACGTACGAAAGTTAATGTACCAAAACGGTCATCAGTGATTTTGAATGCTAACGCTTTGAATGTTTCATCTGCAGAAACGATTGCGTATTCACCATTCGGCTCACCTTCTTCATCAGTAAGTGGTTGTGGATCAACATCTGTAGGTGAAGGCAAGTAATCAACAACAGCATCAAGAATTAATTGAATACCTTTGTTTTTAAATGCAGATGCACCGTAAGTTGGGAAGAAAGTCATATCACGAGTACCAGCACGGATACACGCTTTGATTTGTTCTGTAGTAGGAACCATTTCCCCTTCTAAGAACTCCATCAACATGTCTTCATCAACTTCTAAAGCAGTTTCAATTAACTTAATACGGTATTCAGCAGCTTTTTCTACCATGTCAGCAGGAATATCTGTGATTTCGTAGTTTTCTGGAAGACCTGTGTCATCCCAGATGTAAGCTTTTTCGCTAAGAAGATCAACAACACCAACAAAATCATCTTCCTCACCAATTGGCAAAGTCATAATAAGTGGGTTAGCACCTAAAACATTTTTAACTTGGTCTACAACACGGTAGAAATCAGCACCTAAACGGTCAAGTTTGTTAACCATGATGATACGAGCAACTTCTGAGTCGTTCGCGTAACGCCAGTTAGTTTCTGATTGTGGTTCAACACCACCAGAACCACAGAATACACCAACACCACCATCAAGTACTTTTAATGAACGGTAAACTTCAACTGTGAAATCAACGTGACCAGGAGTATCGATAACGTTGAAACGGTGATCGTTCCAAAAACAACTTACCGCTGCAGACTGGATGGTAATACCGCGCTCAGCTTCTTGTTCCATGAAATCAGTTGTTGACTCACCGTCATGTACTTCACCAGTTTTATGGATCTGGCCGGTTAATTTAAGGATACGTTCAGTTGTTGTGGTTTTACCAGCATCAACGTGAGCGAAGATACCAATGTTTCTGTATTTGGATAAATCTGCCATTACATTACTCTACTTAGTTTAAGGTCTATCCCGCTTTTTGAACCTATATATAGGAAACATGAAAAGCAGAATTGTTGAAAATTTGCGCGCGAGTATACCATTAATAAATACAAACAAACATAAGAATCAATAAAATATTATATATCTAAGTGTTTTCTGCTTATATATAGGTAAAAATTATAGCGGTGAAAATAGAGTTCTTTTTTGTCTATTAAAAATGTCGTTCTTTTTCCAGTTGTTTCTTGGTAAGAAAATAATTGCGACGATTATACCGTTTGAATTGTTACAATAGATATAACAACAAATAAGGATATATTTTGCCTAAATGGAAAGATAAAAAAATTGAAGGATTACTACGAGGCGATGCTCAGGCACAAGCATCTTGCTATCAAGAATTCTCCAGTACCATTTATACCGCTATTTATAAAATCTGTAAGAACAGCGCTAATGCCAGCGACCTGTTGCAAGATACTTTTATTGACGCTTTTGAAAATATCGCACAATACAATCATCACTACCCTTTTATCGCTTGGTTAAAACGTATAGCGTTCAACAACACTTTTAACTTTATTAAGCGGGAAAAAATAGCATACAAAGCCGTAGAGTATTTAAAAGGGATACCCATCATTGAATCATCATTTGATGAGTCGATCAGTCAAGCTAATTTACTAGAGTATTTATTAGAGAAGGTTAGCGAAAATGACAGGCTAATTTTATGGCTTTATATTGTTGAGCAATATAGTCATGAAGAAATCGCAACGCTATTTTCTCAAAGCCCAAGTTATTCCAAATCCATCGTTTCTCGCTGCTTGCGTAAATTAAGAAATAAGTCAGAGGTTAAACAGTATGCATATAAATAAAAACACGTCAGGTGAGCCGTTAACTTCTGCTGAAAAAGTCCACCTAAAATCTTGTCAGCAATGTAGCTATGAACACGAGACAATCTCTCTACTTAATAGCTCTGTAGAGCAAATCGAGTTATTACCTGCCCCACAAAGTGATTGGCTAGCAATACAACAGCGTATGGCTAATAAAAGCAAGGTAAAACAAACATCACCTATACAGTGGTTTATCAGCGTTGCAGCGTCTGTGACTTTTTTAGCAGTTGGCTGGTTGGCGTGGAGTAATTACCATTTGCAAGGCCAGTTAGAGCAAGTATTAGTTGTCAATCAGCAGCTTGAGTCACAGTTATCATTAAGTCCAAGCCCTACCTTTGGGCAAGTTCAATTGCTGTCAAAAGTCAGGTTACTTGAATTGCAATTACAACAAACAACAACACAAAATGAAAAAATACAGTTATTACAGCAACGTAAAAAATTAATGACCAAGATGATAAATAACAAACAAGGAGCTGAATATGAATTTAGTATCTAAGACGTTCAACTTAATGAATGTAACAAAGCTAAGTCTGCTGGTTTTAGCGCTAACATCGCTTCATGTCAGTGCCGAGCAATGTGCAACAATAAGCTTTAATAAAGCCGAGAAAAATAACCAAGCATACGTCACTGTGGTTGTAGCGCACAATGGTGAAGGGCTTGAAAGAACAAAAGGTAAAAGTGCCATTATTGCTGGTGAGCATAATTATTATTTTGCCACAGGGAAACACACCATTATGGTTGAGCAGTGGCCGGTAAGAAGTTACAAAAAATTAAGGAGGACGGCAAGAGGTTTCAAAAAATTTAATCGGAGTAACTTAATTCCGTCAAAATATAAGCCTGCTGATATATTTCTTAAAACTATTCAGTTAAATGTCAAAGCTAATCAGCACTATCAACTTGAGTATTTTCAAACCAATGAGCAAGCTGCAGAAATACGAGTAAAAAGTGAGTATCAGGCAGTATGTGCGGCTGATGACGCCTCTATTTTTTTCGCTGAAAAGGTTTTTGTCGCTAAAAAAGTTAATTCGAATGATACGACAATTAATGACTTATCTTTACCTGACTCATTAGAGTACCGCTTGCGAAAATTAATGACAAAAATTGGCACTTTTCATCAAAACACTGAAGTTTCAACGACTTACACTAATGTATTTTATGCAAAGCTAAATGACATCATTGGCACTGCTATTAACAATGAATATGTCGATAATGGTACTGCATTACTTGTTTTATCCGTTTTGCCAAATTCTTTTGCACAACAACTTAAGTTAAGGAGTGGCGATAAAATAACCCATTTATCAGGTGTAAAAGTAAAAGCGGATGAAAGAGCACCTGATCAGCAATTTAGCCATTATATGAGCAGTTTATACCTTGGAGAAAAAGTAAAAATAAACGTGGTACGAAATAATAAAAAACTGAAGTTAACAGGAGAATATAAACCCGTTATTTTACCTGAGGTAAGTTATCAACTACCGACATCAGACACCAAAGAGAGTAAGCAACCAGCATTAATAACCCATAAAACCTTGCCAGGAATAATCACTTTTGAGTTAGACCAGCTTTTACTTGAGGTCGTCGATTTTTATAAAAGCAATAATTATAAGAAACCGAACATTCACCTGACTCGAAATGAAGTGTTTGATAGGAAGCTTGGTTTTTCCGGAAAGAAGGTTGCACGCATAGGTAGGTTAGGTTTTGAGCTTGAACAAGTTGATGAAGAGAGCTTTGCCCAGTCTATTGGTTTAATCGAGGGAGATATTATTGTCGAGGTTAATGATAACAGCATTTCTCATGAAAATTTCAATACTATGGTTAAGTCATTAACTTCCTTAACCAGTGGTCAAAAACTTTCTTTAACAATTCAAAGAGACAAGCAAAATTTAACGCTATCAAAACAATATCAACCAGAAAAATTAATCGCCTTCGATTTGACCTTAGACCTTTATTCATTAGCGCTTGCTAATGCTAAGTTAGAAGAAATAGCGAGTGCTAACAGAGTAGCACATAGAAAAGGCGAGCTTCGCTTTGACTCAAATGCTTATGATAGGGCAAGTCCTAGTGCAGCGACACAAAACATGCGAGCTTTACGAGCAGAGCCTAAGATTCCAACCACATCTAAAAGAAATTAAATGATTGCCACATTAATTTAAAAGATGAATGTGGCATGACTTATTCACCGCGAATGAATAGTTAGCCCTATTCTTCATAATAAAATTCAATTGGTGATTTTTCAAAAAATACTAACCAAGCAGTCGAACAATACCTAGGTCGACTACTTGGTTAACTCCCCTCCTAATACAATTGTGTAACTTAAACTAGCCATTAGCTGATAAATCGCTATGCACCGTTAATCGCTACATGTTTGTATTTACTAGTATTATCCCTTTGAACCAAGCTAATGTTGTGCTGACTAAAACGGGAGGATATTTCCCTATCACGGTAGCGTGATTACACCACCATCAAGATTAATCGGTAATGAATTAAAATAATTGCGACGTTTTTATCACGTGAGCTGTTTAGTTACGTACAAGGACAACAAGGAATTTTGTTTTGGACATTTGGGATGAACAATTAGTTGATGAAATGAAGCAAGGAGATCATAAAGCTTTCGAGCGATGTTATCGCTTAATTTCACCACACATATTTACCGTAATTTTTCGAATTTGCCGAAATGAGGCTAGTTCACAAGAGTTATTACAAGACACCTTTCTCGATATATTTGAGAAACTACATAGCTACTCGTATAAGCAATCATTTCTTGCTTGGGCGAAACGCATTGCTTTTAACAACACCTTAAACTTTATTAAGAAACATGAACGAACACGCTTGGTTGATGAAGTTGAAATATACCAAGATGAAATAGAGTGTAACTTATTAAAGCAACTTTCTGATAGCCAGTTAATTGAATCCCTGTTGGCTAAATCGTCAAAAATTGAAAGGTTAGTTTTGTGGTTATTTATTGTTGAAGAATATACCCATGAAGAAATAGCAAAGCTGTTAGCTAAAAGCCCAAGTTATTCAAAGTCGATGATTTCGCGCCTGTTAAAAAGAATAAAACTCTCTAATGAGGTAAAAAAAAATGCATCTTAATAATGAGCGATTATTAGCCTCCTTAACCCTGAAGCAGCAATTAAACCAAGAAGAACTTCACCATCTCAATACTTGCCCTGATTGTTTAACTGAGCATGAAAAACTAAGGTCACTAAAAATATCAGCTGAGCATTATCAGCTGATGACACCACCCACACAAGTTTGGCATGAAATGAAGGCTAATTTACCAAAAATAAGGCAGAAAAATACTAGCGCGAAAGCATTCGCCACATCACTAGCCGCGTCTTTATTTCTTACCGCTACGTGTTGGTTAATGTGGAGTAACTACACGCTCCAGAATCAACTTGAACAAGTGTTAATTGTACCTTCAGCAGTAGAGATGCAATTGGTCAATAATGACATTCTAACGTTTCAGCAAACGCAATTATTATCAAGAATACATTTACTTGATTTGCAGTTAATGAAAATGACAACCCCACAAAATAAACTTGCCCTGTTGCAACAACGTAAAAAGCTTATCAGGCAAATGCGAGAAACCAACAGACGTGCAAAACAACAAGGAGAAGGTTATGAATACAGTATTTAACGAGCGGATTGCTTTATGGACAAAAAAGCATGGTTCACTAATTTTAATGATTTTATTAGTTTTGGGGTTTTCTACTCATGCCAATGCACAGCAGTGTGCATCAGTGGGTTTTGTTTCAGCTGCAGAAAATGATGACGGCTATATTTCATTAATAGCACGCCATAACGAAAATAATCTTGAAAGAGTAAACAATAGAGCAGGCATAATTTCAGGGGAATATCAGTACTCTTTTGGCGTAGGAAAACATATCGTAGTAGTAGAGCAATGGCCTACAAAAGTTTATAAAAAACTAAGAGAAAATAGCAAAATTCACATTAGATACTTACCGCTAAATCTCAAGTATCAAACAGTATTATTAGATGTAAAGGCCGATCATAATTACCAACTCAAGGTGTTATCAAGTGGTCAGAAAATAGAGTCAATAGAAGTTAACAGTGACATTAAAAAGTTATGCGAGGCAAAAGGCAAGGAAATTTTTAAAGCTTTCCCTCTGTTACAAGAGAGTAATGGCACAGAAAGTAATAATCCAGAAAATATAAAATTACCTGCTCCATTAGAATATCGCCTAAGGCAGTTAATGACAAAACTAGAAAATAGCAATCAAAGCGATGAATTCGACCTGCTTGTGCAAAGCTTCGACGGCTCGATAAGTACAGATATTGGTGTATTGACCAGTAGTGACTATCAAAACAATGGCGATGCAATTGAAATAGTGTCTGTAAAACCCTATACACTCGCAGAGCAGTTACAATTAAGAAGTGGTGACAAAATTACTCACCTTGGTGGCGATAGAATTAAGGCAGATGATAGCAGTCCCTTCAAACAGTTAAAGGCTTACTTTGCCAACTTATATATTGGTGAACGAATAAAAATAACCTTCTTGCGAAATGGTAAAAAAAATAAAATTAACAAACGTTTTATGCCAGTAATAGTGCCAAAAATAAACTATCAAATTGCTGAAAAAACACCGTCAAGCAAAACACAGGAAATAGTGACAGAATACCAAGCACTCGCAGGCATTAATAGGCTGGAACTTGAACAATTAATACTTGAAATTCAACACTATTATCAAGATAACAATTACAATCAAGATGTTATATTGATTAGTAGAGCAGAAAAATTTGATAATAAAATTGGCTTCTCTGGCGATAAGATCGTTTTTCCTAAAAGTACTGGGTTAAAGATTTTCAATATCAATGAACATAGCTTCGCTGAAAAAATAGGGCTAAAAACTTTAGATATTATCGTTAACATTAACGGTCAAGATATCACCACGGATAATATAGAGAAATTAATTTCATCACTTACTTTATTAAAAAGTGGTGATACAGTTTCCATGCAAATTCAACGAGGCGAGCAATTAGTAACACTAGAGAAAACCTACCAGCCACAACTACTAGTGAGCTTTAATTTAAGTATTGATTTACCGTCTATTAAAATAGCGACTGAAAGGCTAGAAAAAGAAAGCTATCTGAACAGGCGTAGCATGGCTCTAGAAAGAAGAAGGGATGCGCCTAATGATGGCAGTAGTTCTTTACATTAGGATAGTTAAAAATTGAGCTCTCTAATTAGTTGTTAAAGTACAGTCCCTTCATTTGCCAAGCAAAGTTTATTTAACGTAACTTTGCTCGGCTTTTTAAAATAACAGTTATTTAGCTAAGTTATAGCGTAAATACTTTACCCCTTTTATGCTGCTTCGACCTTGCGACAGCGACCTACTACAGTAATCTACTAACTAAAATAATTATCAAAGATAACGCCAGCCCAAATTACCATGCCAATAACAATAGCGAGAAAAACCGCAGCCGAACCAAGGTCTTTTGCTCGACCCGATAATTCATGATGTTCTAGACCAATACGGTCAACGACTGCTTCGATGGCAGAATTTATCACTTCCACTAACAGTAATAATATTAGTGAGCCTATTAATAGTGCTAACTGCATGCCACTATTAGCAATAAATAGACTAACAGGCAGTAACAATAAACATAAACATAACTCTTGTCTAAATGCAGACTCATGTTTATAGGCCGCTTGAATGCCTAACATTGAGCAGCGTGTTGCTTTAAGTATCCGGGACAATCCCATACCATTTGGCTTGTTGATTGTATCTGTTGATTTGTTTTTGTCGGTATTCATATAACCCTACTGAAGGAAGTGGCTATCTTGCTGTCGCAAGATTTGTAATTGCTGATAGTTAATCGTATCAGGTTTTTTATTCAAATCGTCAATATGGTATTTATTGGTTAACAAACCACTGGAGTATATGGTGTTATCAACTAGATAAGCCTTATCAATATAACTCGACATAGCGACACCACGTTTTTCAGGCAAATCGAATAAGTCAAAACCCGAACTAAAATGTGATAAGGGTGAAGTGTTATTTAGCACATACTTTAGTAATGTAGGTGCTACATCAACATGAGCAGTACGATTCATTTCTTTAACTCCTTCTTTCTGTCCAGGAATATACATTAATAACGGCACTGTTGTTTGCGCCTTAGTAAAGTTACTGCCATGACCCCAAAAACCTTTTTTATTATCATTAAACTCTTCACCATGATCTGAAGTGACAATAATCACCGTGTTTTTGTCTTGGCCGGTATTTACTAGTGTTTGGTGGATTTGTTCAAATAATGAGTCAATGTAATGTAGCGAATTCTGGTAATCATTTAAAAATGGCTGAGCATTAATATGTTTATTTACAAGAAATTCAGCGGTTACTTTAGGGGTAGGAACAAATTTTCTATGTTGCTCAGGGTAATCATAATCATGGTGAGATGAGGTCAAAAATACAAACTTAAACCACGGCTTATCGTGATCAGCTAACTTAAGATCATTTATCACTTTAGTAGCCACTGCTTGATCCTTTTTGCTGCTGTTACCCTGTTGTGGATAAACATAAAGTGACTCTGAAATATCACCAAAAAACATCGCTTTCATCGCAAAACGATTTAAATTAGAGCCACTGTAAGAACTAATATCATAACCATGTTGTGCAAAACTTTTTGTCAGCATAGTTTGATGTTTAAAAGGTGCTGATTGTGCGCTGGCTAAATAACTTGGGTTTAAGCCATACATTAAGCTAAATAGCCCAGGGACTGTAGCATTGCCACCACTGTAATGATTTTCAAACTGATGACTCTTTTTAGCGAATTCAGCTATATAAGGAGTGATATCACTGTTCAGCATATCAGCGCGCCAACTTTCCACAACAAACAGCAAGACATTTAATGAGGCTTTGTTATTAACTTCATTAAAAACGAGTGGTTTAATAGGATAATTAAAACGTTGCGACGAAGTTTGATTGTCAATAATAGGCGCATTACTGCTTTTATTAACCACCACAAATTCAGGGTAGCGTTTTTGCAACTTTGCCATGTTTCCCGTTGAAGTCGTCGGGGCATAATATGGCAGGTAAGGGGTATATGCCAAAATACTCTCTTGCTTAGTAAAGTTTCCCCAAATATGCATACCTTGCCCAAGTAGAAACATAGCAATAATGCTTATATTAATGCTTTTTGTTTTCAAAGCAATTAACTGCTTGGCTTTGCTAAAAAAAGCAAGTTGTAGGCTAACAACGCCAATACAAACAACCATTGCAAGTAAAACCATGCCCCAAGATAAGCCAATTCCTTGAAAATCAAAAAGTGTCATCTCTATAAAAAGCATATCTATATGAAAGCGATAAACATTAAAAACCAAAATATCAGCTAATAAAAATAGATCTAACATTACTTTAGGAATAATTATCAGTAACGCAGCTCTTTTAAAATATAGCAATGGCGTTAACATCAAGGTTAGTACTAAGTAAACGAGATAATAATAACTCGGAATACTTAATCCATAAATAAAGGAACTAGTGCTGTCAGGCTGATAAGCTGAATAGATAAATACGGTTAACAACGTGAAAGTAGTGACAAAACTGATTAATATGTATCGGGTAGCAAATCGTAGATGAGTTAGGAAAAGGTTCATTAGCAGTGGCAGCTAACGAATCATTAGCTGAATGTCATCATAAAGGGTAGGTGTATAGATCTTAATTGAAAGAAATTTTACTCTCAGTTACATAACTGTAACTAAAATGTAAATCAACTAAGGGGGAATGTTAGTAATTGAATGACAGCTGTAAGTTTCTGTAAAAACCTATTTGTCTAAACTAACTGAGGGTAAAACAAGTGAGACCAAAGCAAGTGAAATTAAACCGTATTGTGAAATATTGGCTAATCACTGTTAAGCACTCATAATCAGCTATAGCATTTTTTAACATTTTGATTGCAATATAATTCAGTAATATAGAATGCTTGTCATACAATCATCGTGCTCTGCACTACTGATGCTTAAGTCGTTACTTAACCTTATATAGGACACACTTAATATGATTATCTTTTTTATATGTATAACGCTGTTAATTATAGGGTATAAATTTTATAGCCCCTTTGTTGAAAAACAGGCTGGAATTAACTCTAATGTAAAAACACCGCAAGTGCGTTTTGAAGAAGGAGTCGATTATGTTGCTATTCACCCGGTAAAAGCCTTTCTCATTCAATTTTTAAATATTGCTGGTGTAGGCCCAATCTTTGGCCCAATACTCGGAGCACTGTATGGCCCTATTGCTCTGGTTTGGATTGTATTAGGTAATATTCTTGGTGGCGCCGTTCATGATTATTTTTCCGGCGTGATGAGCATCAAAGAAGATGGTAAGAGCCTACCTGAAATAGCCGGCCATTACTTTAATATATTCTATAAAGGCATCATGCTGATTTTTACTGCCATGCTACTTTTCTTTGTTGGCGTAGTTTTCATTATGAGCCCGGCGGGTTTGCTGGGTAGTTTAAGTTACTTTGAAGGTACTTTTCTTGAAGGCAATACTTTTTGGGTATTTCTTATTTTAGGTTATTACTTCCTAGCAACATTATTACCTATCGATAAAATCATCACTAAGCTCTACCCGCTATTTGGTTTACTGATGATAGTAATGACTACCTTAATTGCAATTTCATTACTATTTAATGCCCCTAATTTACCTGTGATGGGCGATTTTCTCGGTTACTTTAATCATGATCACTTTAGTCATGACTTCCTTGAACCTAATCCTGATGGCTTACCCGTATGGCCATTATTATTTATGACTATCACTTGTGGCGCAATTAGTGGCTTTCATTCCACTCAAGCTCCCATTATGGCGCGCTGTTTAACTAACGAAAAGTATGTTCGACCGGTTTATTATGGCGCGATGATCTCAGAAGGCATTGTTGGCTGTGTCTGGGCGCTCGCTGGTATTGCAGCATTCCCAGAGGGCTACACTGAACTTAAAGCCATGCTTGATCAAGGAGGCCCTGGACTCGTTGTTAATCATATTGCCACCAGTTACCTTGGTGCGTTAGGTGGTATAATGGCAATTATTGCAGTTGCTATATTCCCTATCACTTCGGGTGACACCGCTTTTAGGTCACTACGTTTAACCATAGTTGATGCCTTTAATATTCCGCAAAGCATGCGTAATCGTATTTTATTAGCCGTACCTATTTTAGTAATTGCTTACTTTATGACTAAAATTGATTTTTCACTGATTTGGCGATATTTTGCTTTTTCAAATATGTTACTTTCAACCAGCGTGCTCTGGTTAGCAACTAAGTACTTATTTGACCGAGGAACATTCCACTGGATTGTCAGCATACCAGCAATCATTGGTACCAGTGTAACAGTGTCCTATATCATGACTGCTGGTATAGGTTTTAATCTATCAAGCGACTACAGCCAACATATAGGTATAGTTGTTGCGATGTTATTGTTAACAACTTTAACTTTTTTGCACACTAAACGTACCAGCCCAGCACAAGAGTGATTTTCAACATATCAATGACACATCACTTTTATTAGGGATAATAAGATGATGTGTTCTATTTTCGGTTAAAATAATAAGGTTATTCTGCAATCCCAGCTAAACATCACGCAACTTATGAAGTCCCTACCCCATTAAAAACAGGTTACTTAACAATAATCAACAAGAAAGCTTGCACATAATAAGGTTTCTTGTATAATACGCGCTCGCATTCAGCCAAATTGAGTGTGTTTTGCTAGAGACTTTACTTATAGTAATGGCTTGTAGCACCAAATAAAGAAGAACTAGATTCTTGTTTATTTCACAGCAGCTCTAATTTTGAGTTGAATGTTTATTAGTTAATACACCCCCTTCCAGCACATAAGGAAGTAGAGGGTCGTATTTTTTTGTTCTTTAAAAAGGGGATTTGTCTTCATGTCAAATCAAAGAATTCGCATTCGTTTGAAAGCGTTCGATCATCGTTTGATTGATCAATCTACAGCAGAGATCGTTGATACTGCAAAACGTACTGGCGCACAGGTTCGTGGTCCAATTCCACTTCCTACACGCAAAGAACGTTTCACTATCTTAACTTCTCCACACGTTAACAAAGATGCACGTGACCAGTACGAAATTCGTACTCACAAGCGTCTGATTGATATCGTTGAGCCAACTGAAAAGACTGTAGACGCATTAATGCGTTTAGATCTTGCAGCTGGTGTTGATGTTCAAATCAGCTTGGGCTAAGGGGAGTTTTAACATGACTATAGGTCTAGTAGGACGTAAAGTGGGTATGACTCGTGTCTTCACAGAAGATGGTGTTTCTACCCCTGTTACTGTTATCGAAGTTGAAGCAAACCGTGTTGCTCAAGTTAAAACAGTAGACAACGATGGTTACTCAGCGTTACAAGTTACAACTGGCACTCGTAGAGCAAGCCGTGTAACTAAACCAGCTGCTGGTCATTTCGCGAAAGCAGGTATCGAAGCAGGCCGCGGCTTGTGGGAATTCCGTTTAAACGAAAATGAAGGTAGTGATATTGAAGCTGGCAGTGAAATCACTGTTGCGCTATTCAATGACACTAAATTAGTAGACGTTACTGGTACATCGAAAGGTAAAGGTTTCCAAGGTGGTATTAAACGCTGGAACTTTACTATGCAACATGCAACGCATGGTGTTTCGTTATCACACAGATCTAACGGTTCGTTAGGTCAGTGTCAAACACCAGGTCGTGTATTTAAAGGCAAAAAAATGTCTGGTCATATGGGTTCTGTGCGTTGTACTACACAAAACCTTGAATTGGTTCGCGTTGACGCAGAACGTAACTTGTTGCTTGTTAAAGGCGCAGTTCCGGGTGCAATCAACGGTAACGTAATCATCAAACCAGCTGTTAAAGCTTAGTCCAGGAGATTTTCTAATGGAATTATCATTAAAAGACGCAACAGGTGCTCTTGAAGTATCTGAAGCAACTTTTGGACGTGAGTTTAACGAAGCGTTAGTACATCAAGTAGTAGTTGCATACGCAGCTGGTGCTCGTCAAGGTACTCGTGCTCAGAAAACTCGCTCAGAAGTTAGCGGCGGTGGTGCAAAACCATGGCGCCAAAAAGGTACTGGCCGTGCACGTGCTGGTACTACTCGTGGTCCAATCTGGCGTACAGGTGGCGTAACATTCGCTGCTAAACCTCAGGATCACAGCCAAAAAGTTAACCGTAAAATGTATCGTGGTGCTATCGCTAGCATCCTATCTGAACTAGTTCGTCAAGACCGTTTAGTAGTAGTTAACGAATTTTCGGTAGAAACGCCTAAAACTAAAGACTTAGTTACTAAGTTAAAAGGTTTAGAGCTTAAAGACGTATTGATTGTAACGAAAGAAGTTGACGAGAACTTGTTCTTATCAGCACGCAACTTATATAAAGTTGACGTTCGTGACGTTGCAGCAATTGACCCTGTAAGCTTGGTTGGTTTCGAAAAAGTTTTAATCACTGCTGATGCAATTAAAGAAATTGAGGGGATTTTAGCATGATAAACGAAGAACGTTTGTTGAAAGTGCTTTTAGCACCGAATATCTCTGAAAAAGCAACTACAGCTGCTGAAGCAAACAACACTGTTGTTTTCAAAGTAGCTACAGATGCAACTAAAGCTGAAATTAAAGCCGCAGTTGAGAAACTTTTTGAAGTGACAGTTGAAGGTGTTAATACACTTAATGTTAAGGGTAAAGTAAAACGTACCGGTGCTCGTTTTGGTCGTCGTAACGACTGGAAAAAAGCCTACGTTACTCTTGCAGAAGGTAGTGACATCGACTTCGTTGGCGCGGAATCATAAGGAGCAGTTAAAATGGCTATAGTAAAATGTAAACCTACTTCTCCGGGTCGTCGTCACCTAGTTAAAGTGGTAAACAAAGAGCTTCATACAGGTAAGCCTTATGCACCATTATTAGACACTAAGTCTAAGTCTGGTGGTCGTAACAATAATGGTCGCATTACGGTTCGTCACATTGGTGGTGGTCATAAGCAACATTATCGTATCGTTGATTTTAAACGTCTTAAAGATGGCATTCCAGCCAAAGTTGAACGTTTAGAATACGATCCAAACCGAAGCGCTAACATCGCATTAGTATTATATGCAGATGGTGAACGTCGTTACATCTTAGCCCCTAAAGGCTTAAGTGCTGGAGATGTTATCCAGTCAGGTGTTGATGCTCCTATCAAAGCTGGTAATACAATGCCACTACGTAACGTACCTTTAGGTAGCGTTATTCACGCAATCGAACTTAAACCAGGCAAGGGCGCGCAAATTGCACGTGCTGCTGGTACTTACGCACAATTAGTTGCGAAAGATGGTGCTTACGTTACTTTACGTCTTCGCTCTGGCGAAATGCGTAAAATCGAAGCAGATTGTCGTGCTACTTTAGGTGAAATCGGCAACGCTGAACACATGCTTCGCTCTCTGGGTAAAGCTGGTGCTTCACGCTGGCGCGGTGTTCGCCCAACTGTTCGTGGTGTTGCCATGAACCCAGTTGACCATCCACACGGTGGTGGTGAAGGTAAAACATCTGGCGGTCGTCATCCGGTATCACCTTGGGGTGTACCAACTAAGGGTTACAAGACTCGCTCGAACAAACGTACTGATAAATTTATCGTACGTCGTCGCACTAAGTAATTAGTGCATTAAACTAATATTCTGATTGTTTGAACTTAGTAAACTTTTGTTATAACTAAGTTCAACATGATGAATTTGAATTATATAAGGATTCACCATGCCACGTTCCCTCAAGAAAGGTCCATTTATTGACCTACACTTGTTGACGAAGGTAGAGAAAGCGGTGGAAAGCGGGAATAAAAAGCCAATTAAAACTTGGTCCCGTCGTTCAATGATCATTCCTACAATGATCGGATTGACCATCGCTGTCCATAATGGCCGTCAACACGTTCCTGTATTTGTAACCGAAGAAATGATCGGTCACAAATTAGGAGAATTTGCACCAACTCGTACTTATCGCGGTCATGTCGCTGATAAGAAAGCGAAGAAATAGGGGAAATTAAATGCAAGCAATAGCTATACATAAATTTGCCCGTGGTTCTGCTCAGAAAGCGCGTTTAGTTGCGGATCAAATCCGTGGCGTAAATGTTGAGAAAGCACTTGAAATTCTAACTTACAGCAACAAATCTGCTGCAGAGTTAGTTAAAAAAGTACTTAACTCAGCAATCGCAAATGCCGAGCACAACGAAGGTGCAGATATTGATGAATTATTCGTTAAAACTATTTTAGTTGACGATGGTCCAACAATGAAACGTATTATGCCACGTGCGAAAGGCCGAGCCGATCGCATCATCAAGCGCACTAGTCACATCACTGTGATTGTGTCTGATTCTTAGGAGTATATTAGTATGGGTCAAAAAGTTAATCCTACCGGTATTCGCTTAGGTATCACGAAACCTTTCGCGTCTACTTGGTTTGCAAGCAGCAAAGATTTTGCTAGCAACTTAGACGGCGATCATAAGGTTCGCGAATTTTTAAAAGAAAAGCTTAAGCGTGCATCACTTTCAAAAGTGATAATCGAACGTCCAGCTAAATCTATCCGCGTAACAATTCACACGGCTCGTCCGGGTGTTGTTATCGGTAAGAAAGGCGAAGATGTTGAGAAACTACGTTTAGCCGTTTCTAAAATTGCTGGTGTTCCTGCTCAAATCAACATCGCTGAAGTACGTAAGCCAGAAATGGATGCGCAGCTTGTTGCAGACAGCATTGCTAGTCAACTTGAACGTCGTGTTATGTTCCGTCGCGCTATGAAGCGTGCCGTGCAAAATGCAATGCGTTTAGGCGCGAAAGGCATCAAAGTACAAGTTAGTGGTCGCTTAGGCGGCGCTGATATCGCACGTGCTGAATGGTATCGTGAAGGTCGTGTACCTTTACATACTTTACGTGCTGATATTGACTACGCAATTGCGCGTGGTAACACAACTTATGGTGTTATTGGTATCAAAGTTTGGATCTTTAAAGGCGAAATTATTGGCAACATGCCATTACAAGCAGAGCAACCAGCTGCTAAGCCTAAAAGAAAGAACAACCGTAAAGCGAAGTAGAGGAATAAGTAATGTTACAACCAAAACGTACTAAATTCCGCAAGCAATTTAAACTACGTAACCGTGGCCTAGCCCACGTAGGTAGTTCAGTTAGCTTCGGTACTTTCGGCTTAAAATCGGTTGAGCGTGGTCGTATGACTGCACGCCAAATTGAAGCCGCTCGTCGTGCCATGACTCGTCATGTTAAACGTCAAGGTAAAATCTGGATACGCGTATTCCCTGATAAGCCAATTACTAAAAAACCTCTTGAGGTTCGTATGGGTAAAGGTAAGGGTTCAGTAGAATATTGGGTTTGCCAAATTCTTCCTGGTCGTGTTCTTTATGAAATGGAAGGTGTTTCTGAAGAAATCGCACGTGAAGCATTTGCTTTAGCCGCTGCTAAACTTCCGTTCAAAACTACCTTCGTAACTAGGACGGCATTGTAATGAAAGCAAGCGAACTTAAAGCAAAAAGCATTGAAGAGCTTAACGCTGAATTACTAGAACTTCTTCGCGAGCAGTTTAACTACCGCATGCAAGCAAGCACTGGTCAATTAGCACAAACTCATTTGCTAAGAATCGTACGTCGCAATATTGCACGTGTTAAGACTATCATCACTGAAAAGGCAGGTAAGTAATGAGCGAAGTTAAAATCCGCACAGTACAAGGCGTTGTTATCAGTAACAAGATGGATAAGTCTATCGTTGTAATGATCGAACGTCGCGTTAAGCATCCTATGTACGGTAAATACATCACGCGTTCAACTAAGTTGAAAGCTCATGATGAAGATAACGTATGTAATGAAGGCGATATCGTAACTATTACTGAAGTTGCGCCAATTTCTAAGTCTAAAAACTGGAAATTAGTTGACGTAATTACAAAAGCTTAATTTTTATAATTAAACTTTAAATAGTTACCAAAAGACCTTAACATTTATTTGTTAAGGTCTTTTTTTATGTGTGAAATTTAAACTTAGGAAATTGCGCACATACCTAGGAATATAGATAAGTCTGCTCATAAAGTGACGTGGAAATTAGTTGACGTAATTACAAAAGCTTAATTTAGGTTTTATACTTAATTAAACTTTAAATAGTTGCCAAAAGACCTTAGCACTTATTTGTTAAGGTCTTTTTTTATACGCTTAATTTGATAGTGCGCCAATTTCTAAGTCTGCTGCGCTTACCTTTAAAGAGAAGACACGTGGAAATTAGTTCACGTAATTACAAAAGCTTAATGCTCTCTAAAGTTAATATTTATACTTAAGTAAACTTTAAATACTTCACTGTAAATAAATAGCAAAAGACCTTAACATTGATTTGTTAAGGTCTTTTTTTATGAGCTTAATTTAATAGTGCGCCAATTTCTAAGTTTGCTTATAAAGCTTGAACCATCGCCTTGATTGATTTATTTAAAGGGGCTCTCCACAATACTTACACTCAGCAATCAAATGTATTATGACTCTTACAGACCACTGTATATAGAACATAAAAAAAACCTTAGTAAAATCATTGAGGTTTATAAGTGAAATTATGGGTAAAACGTTAACATCAAGCAATGCACAATTTTTATATTATTGCGATATCTTCTGTTTTAAAGAATCGAATTAATGGGAACCCTGCTTTCTCGACAGCCTTTACCACTTGTTCGTGAACAATGATTTCTACTATATTCTCAGCCAGACGGAACATTAAAAAGCCCTTCGCTCTTTCGTTATCTATGGCTAATGAATCAAAGCCCATAGCTATCATATTATCTGCTTGGTCGGCATCATATTCAGATTTATTTAAATCTGCGGCGGCAACTAAGCCAATAACATTAACGATAAAGTATTCCCCTTCGGCAAGTGAGCCGTCAGGGTAATACAGCTCCGCAGGATAGGCATCGAGATTATTGACACCTGCCCCCTCAAAGTATCTAATAAGTCTTTACGCATTAACGGTACGGGTTGCTCTAAAAACGAAGGTAACGGTGCTCTGTCAGCACCTTCATCTAAATTCAATTTAATAATTTCTGTCGGTTCTTTCTCTCGAGGTCCTGCCGTAGGGTGAGAGGCAGGATATAACCGATGCCCATAGCCAAATTTTATTTTCTTTACTGCTCGAACATCAAAGGCAAAACCTTGCATCATACCTTCATCGTCGGTATCTGAACTAATGGAGTAAAACATAAAATTCCCTTTTGTTTTTATACAAACTTACAGTACACGCTGTATACAAGTAAATAAAAAAGCCTCAGTATTAGTCTTGAGGCTAAAAGCATAGTTCCTATTAAATTGACTTCAAGCAAAGTGATAATCTATAAAATAGCAATATCTTCTGTTTTAAAGAATCGAACTAATGGGATCCCTGCTTTCTCGACAGCCTTTACCACTTGTTCATGAACAATGATTTCTACTATATTTTCAGCCAGACGAAACATTAAAAAACCTTTAGCTTTTTCGTTATCTATCGCAAGTGAATCAAAACTCATAGAAATCAGGTTTTCTGGTTGGTCAACATCATATTCAGAGTTGGCTAAATCAGCTGCCGCAACTAAACCAATCACATTAACAATAAAGTATTCCCCCTCGGCAAGTGTATCATCAGGATAATAAAGCGCTGCTGGATAAGCATCGAGATTACTAACACCTGCTGCACGTAATGTATCTAATAAATCTTTACGCATTAGTGGTACGGGTTGATGAAGAAAAGTGGGAAGAGGTGCAACACTTTTTGAGCGCTTTAAGTTTAGTTTAATCGTTTCTACAGGCTCTTTCTCCCGAAGACCTGCCGTAGGGTGGCTAGCAGGATATAAGCGGTGGCCATAATCAAATTTAATTTTTTTTATCGCACGAACATCAAACTGAAAGCCTTGCATCATGCCTTCATCATCAGTACCTGAACTAATGGTGTAAAACATAAAATTCCCTTTTGTTTTTATACAAACTTACAGTACACGCTGTAGACAAGTAATTAAAAGCCTCAAGTGTTAGTTTTGAGGCTAAAAGCATAGTTCCTACTAAATTGGCTTCAAGCAAACTAATAACTTACAAAATAGCAATGTCTTCTGTTTTATAGAATTCAACTAACGGTATACCAGCTGCTTGAACCGCTTTTACCACTTGTTCATGCACAATTACTGCTGCGATATTCTCAGCCAGACGGAACATTAAAAAGCCCTTAGCTTTTTCGTTATCTATGGCTAATGAATCAAAGCCCATAGAAATCATGTTTTCTGGTTGGTCGGCATCATATTCAGAATTGGCTAAATCAGCAGCAGCAACTAAACCAATCACATTAACGATAAAGTATTCACCCTCGGCACGTGAGCCATCCGGGTAATAAAGCGCTGCTGGATAGGCATCGAGGTTACTAACACCTGCAGCACGCATAGTATCTAATAAGTCTTTACGCATTAATGGGACAGGTTGAGGCAAAAATGTAGGTAATGGAGCCTTATCCTTTGCTCGTTGTAAGTTTAGCTTTATGATTTCTACAGGTTCTTTCTCTCGAGGCCCTGCCGTAGGGTGAGTGGCGGGATATAACCGTTGCCCATAACCAAATTTTATTTTTTTTATTGCTCTAACATCAAATGCAAAAGATTGACGCATGCCCTCTTCGTCTGAGTCACCAGCTATTTTATAATACATACTATTTCCTTTTATCTTTTAATATAGAGCTTCGCCGCTTCGGTATCTTTATTTGAAGCCTTTCCAACTTCTTTCATATAACTTTGCATCCACTTTGAGGTATAAACATTTGGTTTCCAGTTACCACCTGTTGCCGTTAAGTAACCACTCAGTTTATTTGACAATAAGCCAAGACGTTTAACCAATGAATACGGAGTGGGTAGCCCGGCCTCATCTATTTTTTTACGCTTTTCTTCACACTTTGCACAAGCATTTGCTTTTTCAGTAATATCAAATAACTCAATTCTTGCATGTAAAGCCGTTAAAGCTTCTTTGACTATATCATCACTGTAATCTAAATGACGATCATGAAATTGCGCACCGCCCATTAAATCGGTCGCTTTACTAACATAATGCCAGCAGGGGTTACTGGTACTGATTTTACCTTTTTCACCGGCCAGCATATAATCTTTATATTCTTTTTCTGGTAACTTATCGGCATCAATGTATTCCGTATCATGCTCTTCGTCAGGCTCATCGTCCAACGAATACCAAACCTTTAAGCCTCCCTTGCCACCACCAACGGCGTAACTGCCGGGTAAATACACACCATTTTCACTGCCATTGGTATTATAACCAATATCTGACCACACTTTACCATCTGCAAAACCATGATTATTTTTAGTCCCTGCTCCTTCTTTACACATATATTCTAATATATCATGATCCTTTAATGACTCTTGTGAAGGGATCAAATGATGGGCTGAACAAGACACTGGAAAATGTTTAACCTCATCGCCTCCTTTTGCAAACTGAGAAAAGTCTATATCAAGGCAACGTCCTTTATCTGAACGTTTACGGTAAAAATTATGTTTCGTATCTTGCTGAGGTATTTTACCTTTTTTATTACTTTCTACAGAAGGGGTAAATTTTTTATAACTATTGGTACTGGTACCATTGTTCATATTGGTGGCAAGTTTAGCCCCTTTACCCACTAATTCATTTTTAAGTTCTGGCGGTTTCTTTAATTCATGATCAAACGGGCAGTCAAACTCTACATCAGTAATCATCGCGATACCTACTGCTTCTCCAATTTGCATAACTTACTCCTTATTAAACCCTATTGAGCCATGATTAATTTGTTTCTACGGTACAGGCAGCACGTTTAGCTTGTTCTGCTGAACAGCAAATAATTGAACGCTGAGTTGCCTTCGCCGCAGCCATTGCAATTAAAATTGCGCCTACGGCTGCACCTGTATCACCTAACGCATCCGCCGGATGTTCTACTGCCATGTTATCGTCTAACTGTTTCGAGTTGCGTAACATGGTTACGCCTAACTCTTTTGCCGCGAATGACTCGCCATTCATGCTGGTAAACAATGTTTTTATTTTTCCTGAGTTACTACCTAACAATGTTTGTTTAACTGCTGCAGCTAAACCATCACCTCGGTAAGGCTCAGTGCTGTGTCTGTGCCCTACTTCATCAGCAAAGCCAGGGCGCTGTATAATTGCCATTTTATTATCGGTGTTATTTAACACGGCTTTATTGCTTGATAATAAAAGAAACGCGGCACCTTCACCTGGCGCAAAGCCATCTGAATTGTCGGCGGTTAATATGCGCTCTTGCATTTCCAGCCCTGATAATACATAAGGGTCAATAAAGCTATCTATCCCGCCCACTAAAACATGCACTGCACCGGTTTGTTCCATGAAGGTAAATGCCAGGTCTATTGCTTCAAGGACAGACGTTTGCCCTGTAGCAAAGAGTCGACTACGACTCACATCAATAGTCGTTCCGCTAATGTCCGCTAAGTGCTTTATAAAATCACTATCGATAGCCGTTTGCTGGGATAGTAGTGATTCTGGTCCACCTAAAAAAAGTGGTAAAGGTAGCTCGTCATCATAGTGTTCAAATACTTCTGATATCGCCACAGTAGCAATACCTAACATGCGCTTATATCGTGATTCTTTTGCTAGCACTTTGTCACTTTCAATGTCAGGTATTTCAATGGCATCGTCAGGAATAGGGGCAGTCTTCATTTTTATATAATTACGATTATAAAATGGCGATTCTTGATACGCACTTATTCCAGCACTTAACGCTGCTAAGGTCATTTGAGTATTAAATCCCACAGGCGTTATCATACCCGTAGCCGCTATATATAATTTATTTAGCTGACTCAAACTTGGCTCCTCGCTTTAACGTTTACATAAGGTGATTGTGGGTCTAACAATGCTAACGTTAATGCAACGCTGGCACGTTGTCGCTGTGTCACGCTTTGTAAGGCATTATTTAATTTAGCGATAGTCGCAGGATTTCGCTGCGCAACTTCAATACCCAAAATATAACGTTTTCCTGCCGTATAACGGTCTCGATATCGTAACCATGCATGGTTAATTTTACTGACATCTGGAAAAGGTAGGTTTTCGTCTTCATCTAAATCGACATTATCATCATCACTGTTATCATTAGGCACAATCGTTATATCTTCAGGTTGCTCAATTGTGAGCTCATAACGGTCAAGATCAATACCTGTTATTAATGAAAAAGCCTCTCCAGCAACTTTAGCGGTATCAAACGTATTCATCTTGTCGATTAACCACGGTATAACATGTGGATCCCCTAAAACGCCTGTTGCTTTAATCACCGACCTGATCATATCTGGTTTTTGTGAAAACTGAGATATCCACTGTCTAGACTGATCAATTGGCAAGACTTTAAAAATAGTTTGTATACCAAGTTGCTGCCAAGATGATTCTTCTTGAATGAAGTTTAAAAGTGGGATGACTTGCTTGTGCTCACCTATCATCACTAATGACCAATTAGCCCAAAAGGCTATTTCAGGTTCATCATGTTGGGCTAATTTTTGCACTTGATTTACATAGGTATAAAGTTTCAGTTCACCAACAACTCTTAATAATCTGATAAGTAATTTAGTATGTGAAAGGCAATCTTCACGTTGGAAAAACTCTTGTAAAATATCGCCAGGGCTCTTGCGTATTGAGCTATAAACAGCAAGTGCTAAGTATTTGTGATTTAAATCTTTACTGTATAAAAAGCGTTCAACCCATTCTTTTGTTAAATTTTTAGGTAGCCACGCCATGGCTGATACTACGCCTTTAAACGTATCATCATTTGAAAACGCATGAGTTATGACGTGCTTAATTTTATCCACATCTCGACTTCTAAAGGCAATAATTGCAGCAGTAAAGCTTTCACCTGCTTGTTCAAGTTCAAGCTCTGGTAAACATATTTCCCAAGCTTGTGAAAAATCACACATTAAACCATCTAAATTAGCATCTATACGTCTTTCAAGTTCAGCTAGATCGTTTAAATAATAGTGTGGTTGATTTACGCTAATAGAACGTAATATCCACAAAAATGAAGCATCGACAACAAACTGCTCGTTGATGTCACGAAAGGCATTAGCTTGTTTTTGGGTATTTCTTGTCTTTATCACTTCAGTTACTAACCCATTATATTTTTCTTGTTATGGAAGAGAGGATCACCCATACGGCAAACGTTTTTACCCTCAAACTTTACATCAAAGGAATACATCATAAATTCACATTCACCTTTAGTTTTGCCACTAATAATACCTTTATGTATTCCGGGCTCATCACCAGTACTCTGTTTATAAATAGCGCCTTTTACCATGGGCATTTTTTTATCAGTTTTTACTGATTTAGGTCCTTTATCTGTATCTGACGCCATACCTATATTTGGATAAGGGATAGGTACAACAGCAGGTCCTACTTGCGTTTTACACACATCTGGAAAGGCAATACTCATACCACCACTGCCTTTATGAGCAATACCTCGTGAGTTAGCAAAGGTTGATTGTGCCATTATGTTCTCCAGCTTATGTACAAGTGATTTAACGAGATAATTTCAACTCAACTTCATTAATATTTAGTAAATTTTTGTCACATTGAAATGGCGCTAACCAAACCATTGTTAATTGTTGTTCGTTTGGATGCAGGGCTAATGTGTCTACATTCAAATTAATAGGGATCTCTTTGCCCTTTATTTTAACATTACAGCTTATTTTCACGTAAGGAACGCTGAGATTAATATCTCCAGCAGGATGCATGCCTTTAATTATAATGGGTTCTCCTCCCTGTATGAAGGCTGGATAAATCAAATCAGGATGGGCTGCATTTAGAAACCGCTTGTCGAAATCTTTTGGTAAATAAGGCGCGCGTGTTTCTTGCCAAATATCATCGTATGTTCCAGCCCATTGATTTCTAGGCGACCAATAACTACAAGTAGGCGAAAAACCCGCAGGTGATGGTGTATCATTAATATGTTGGATCAACTCGTTGGGATTTTCAACATTAGGCAGAGCGACTCCATCCATTTCGGTTTTTGAACGCTTGCCAGCAAAACCAGTGCCTACTAAGTTTCTTTCTTCTGCTGTAAGGGGGGATTCGTCTACTTGATATTGCCCACCAAAGGCACGTTCATAAACAACCGGCATAGACTGAAAAGGTATAGGCCTGCTTGGCAAACCATTTTGCCACTGCCTATCACCGAAGACTCTAACTGTTTTTTGGACTTGTCCAACGGTTAGATGAACATCAAGCTGAGACACACTTTGATGATTTGGTGCACAAGCGTTACCAAACATTAAGATATCAGTACTTACTTTTCCAATATGAAAATCAGACAACGCCTTAATGCTTGATAAACCGGGTTCTCCCCAATATTCATCTGCTTTTTGTGGTGGGGTCTGTTCATCAGCTAAACTCCATTTTTGTCCCATGATAAAAGTAGCTTTTACAATAACAAATAAGGAATCAATACCTTGTTCGTTGGGGAAAGTCACAATATTGGCGGAGAACGGAGTATTATTGGTAAGTTGGAGCATAAATAGTTAACCTTTAGTGAATCAATTCACCTGAACTGAGCCACCCATAATGCGGTTTACACCACTTGAGCGGTTTAATAGGTATTTCCCTCTAATCAGGACTTTGCCGGCCTTAGTTAAAGTAATACTTGATTCGCCACATTTAAAGACCATTTCATCTTGTGCTTCAAAGGTAATTTTATTACCTGCCACTTTGACGTCATCAATATTTAACTCACCCGCTAATTCTACTTTTTCAGTGTCATTATGCTCGCCAAAGTTTTCTAACATCGCCTGAAGTGGACTATGAATTAGTCCCATGATAATAGGTTGCTTTAAGTCACCTTGGTTGAATAACAGCGCAACTTGGCGTGAGACCTGCTGTTGAGTCACGCTAGTTGTACTCATGGCTGTAAGAGGTGTTGAAGCAGGGTTTTGAGCAAAGTCGACAAAGGCTTGACCACTGTCATCTAACCCGACTAATGTACCAATTATAATTTCCCCAGCGGCAATATTGTACTCACTTGCTAGGGCTTCATTCGTCATTTCAATTTCATCTAATTGTTTATCATTCATAGCCATTAGTTCGCTAGAACCTTACTTCCTTTTAAGACTACATTTCCAGAGCCTTTCACATTAATATTTTTCCCACTAATAGTGATATCGCCATTACTTTTTAATACTATTTGTGCAGAGCCTGTTTTAAGTGTTATCTGTTTATCGGCTTCCATGGTAATTGTTTTTGCTTGCAAACCATATTCTTTGCTAACCACTTCTGTATGTTTGCCATTTACTGTTTCAGTAAAGTCTTTATCAACAGTAAGTGTCATGTTTTTACCGATAGTTTCGGTATGATCATCGGCAATGCTAATCTTAATATTTTTACCAATATCTATCGTTGCATTTTCACCAATCGATTCAGTATGATTTTTAACTACTTCAATAGTTTTGCTTTCACCAATACTCTCAGACTGATTTTTACCAACAATTTTCTTTTTATTATTTTTTATATTGGATGTTTCATCATGTTTAACTGTTTTTGTACGATCTTTTCCAACAGTAATCACTTGGTTATTATCAACAGTTAACGTTTCATTATTCTTAACATAACTGTCTAAATCTTTTTCAGCTTGAATATAAACCTGCTCGCTGGCCTTCTTATCTTCAAAACGAATTTCATTATAATTATCCGCACCACCATCTTTAGTAGAATGCGTTTTAATACCACTTTGTGTTTTAGACGCATAAGGAGGTTTGTTATTACCGTTATAAACACTACCGGTAACAATAGGACGGTCTGGGTCACCATCTAAGAAACTGATAATCACTTCATGACCAATGCGAGGGATGAATGAAGAGCCCCAGCCATTACCGGCGAATGATTGCATTACGCGAATAAAACATGAGCTGTTTTCGTCTTTTTTGCCAACTTGGTCCCACATAAATTGTACTTTTATGCGGCCAAACTCATCAATATATATTTCTTCACCTTTAGGGCCAGTAACTAGTGCCGATTGTGGGCCGTACATTACTGGTCGTGTATAAACCATAGGCGGTCTATACATGTTTTCTAACGGCATACAGCTAAACGAGTTACTGTATTGCTGCTCACTAGCTTGGCTTGAAAAATAACTCGCATCACTTGCTTGGTGATGCACACTTAACAGTAAATATTTACCCATTTCAGACTTAGCTTCATGTTTTAATAAGCTAAAAAACTGTCCTGCGCTGAAACTGCTACAACTACTACCACCACTAATGGTATTAGCACCTGCTTCTTCTGCGTCCATTCGCGCATCAGCAAGCTTTTTACCTAAAGCAAAATCATATTGGCTTGGGTAGCTATAGTGTTTAAATTGGCTATTTTTCTCTAATTTACTTTTTGAAGTACTTTGTGAGAGTAAACTTTTATTAGGCTCCTTGAAGTTATAGTCGTTGACTATCCACTCGCCTTTTTTCAGTTCATAGTTATGTTGCCATGCGTTGATTTCAGCATCTGGGCTATTACCTTTTGAATAGGTAAGTTTGCTCTGCGCGCTTTCGGCATAAGCACTCATTTGGTCAACAATAACTAGGGTATGTTTTTTCTTATCGTGAGTGAAGAAGCTAGCATAACCTTCTTCTGCTAATAGGCGCATAACAAAGGTTAAATCGCTTTCGCCGTATTGCACACAATATTCACGTGGGTTACCACCCTCGGCTTTAAAATCGAAATCGTTATAACCTAAGTCATTAAACACTTGGCTAACAATATCCTTAGTATTTTTATTTTGAAATATTCGACGGTTTTCCGTCTGATTGATAAACCATGTCCATGGCACAATCGTTAAATGATATTCTCGTAAACCACTATTCTTAATTTCACCAAAAGAGAAATGACTAACATAACCATTGAAAACACGTTGTTCATCCGCGTGAATAGTAAAAGTTACTGATTTGTGAATGAGATCTTCAGGTTTAATGTCTGTATTTTCAGATAGTGCAGTTAAACTGAATTGAAAAAGAGACGAAATGGCTTCGATACCATTGATCGAAGTAAGAAGAAGTTCATCTGTTGCTAGCGGTGTAACAATTGATAGAAAACGTCCGTCTTGAGTATATTCACTCATTTACTATTTCCCTTCCCTGAGAATACTATAATAAAAAGCTATCTTATTCTTTTGGATTATTTGATAAGTAGATATAAATACAGCCCAAAGGGCTGTATTTAATAGTGCAAATTATAAAGCTTTTGCAGATGTTAAGTCATAACCAGCGCGTTGCGGGCTACCACTCTTATTACTGCCATCATAGTCAGTATAATTGATTTCACACTTTGAGAAGCTAAGTGTAAGATTTTCAGTAGGCTCTTCATCACCGTCAGCAGCAATGTGGTAGCTACTTACTAGACAGTCTTGTAAAGCGTACTGCATAAACTCTTCAACTTTGTCACTTCCTGTGCGTACAAATTTCAGTGTTACTTTTTTACCAGAAGAACCAGAAACCGCTTCTTTAAATAATGCAGAAACAGAGTTATCTGCTTTTTTAGTTAAAGAAACTTCTGATACGTTAGGCTTACCTACTTCACGGTTTGCCATTTTACCTGATTCCATTGTAAGACCACGGCTAACACCGAAACTTACAGAATCAACTAATACGTGGTTCTCAAAACCTTCTGCTGTAACGTTTCCTTTGATTCCTTCAAACTCAAGATATATTGCCATATTTTTCCATTTCCATTTTAAAAGTTAAAGAACACTATTAGATTATTGTGTTCATCCTGATTTACTCTGTATAAAATAAAATATTTCTTACAAAAATTCAACATAAAGATAACTAAATATTTCCAACTTTACGATCAAATTGACAGCTTAAATTGACAATTAAAATTTAAAGCTACAATTAAAAAGCATATTGAAAGTCAAATGTTAGCCTTAAAGAGTCATACTCTGGGTCCTCACCCGCTACATTCAACTCACTTAATACCGGAAAAGCTAGTTGAATATTGCCATTAAAACCACTACGGTGCGACACTTGAAAGCCTATACCCACATCAGCAAGCTGAGCCGTAGCGTACTCTTCTTGTATATCTAACAAGTGTTGGTAGCCGTAAGCATAGTCGACAAAAACAAAAGGTTTAAATACTTCGTTAAAATCAACACCACCCAAAGAGAAATTCAACATATTTGGGCTATTAAAGATCCAGTCAGCACCTAAGTAAACAGCATCATCCGCAGTAAAATAACTGGGTGAAAAACCACGTACTTTTGTTGGACCTGTTAAGGAGAATCTCGCGATTGAAGAAAGGTTAGTCCCTGAATACTGGGTATATGTTCTAAAAATAACGCGCGAACTAGTATCAAAAAATGGCACTTTAACAAAACTAAGTAAAGTATAATCAATAGATAATATATGGTAGTTTTCTTTTTGCCCTTCAGAGAAGCCAAAGTCAAAATGACCATTATCATAGGTGACGCTAAATTCATGCAAACGTTTATTAACATCATCTAGAACATCAAATTGATAAGAAAGTGAAATATGCGAAAGCTTTTCATCTAAATAATTGCCAATATCGGGAATATCGCCAATTTGTAAATCGGAATGTATCTTTTCATAACGAAGTTTGTAATTACTATTCTTTTTTCTACTACGTTGAGCAATATAACTACTTTGAACAGCATAGACACTTACCGTACCACTAATGTCCAAGCTTGAAGCTGCTGAAGACTGATCCACTAAAAACTGGTTTTGTGAAATGTCTATTCCGGCTCTAAACCTAGGGCTAAAAAAGTTACTTTCATAGTTGGTTTGCCAGAAGGTGGTATCTGCTGGCACAACCGTTTGCAATAAATTGACATTAAGAAGATCAGCATTTCCAAGTAAATTATTTGCTTGTGCACCGACAAAAAGACGATATAAACCCGACTCTTCCGAACCATGATTATCAATACGGGTATTAATGTTATAGCTGCTTTCATTACGAACATTAACATTGAGACGTGTATCACCCACTTGACTGCCGGGCTCAAAGTAGCCATCAACGTTAACCCCAGGAAAACCATTGATAACAAATAAACTTTCTTCAATGGTAGTGTTGGTTACCGGCTTATTGATTTGTTCATCAAATATTGAAGTAATGGTATCAACAGTGTACAAGTCGTTACCGTGTACTTTCACTTCACCTAAAGTACCAAGCAAAACAGTTAATTTAACAATGCCATCACGTACTTGCTGCTTGGGAATGTAAGCCTTAGCGAGAATAAAGCCCCGTTCGCGATAAAACTGAGTAATACTATTGGCTACCCCTTCAATTTGACCTATGGTAACACCACGTTTGCCCTGCTGAGCACGTATCAGCCAGACCAACTGCTGAACTTCCAGTGAAGTTACATGGCGATCAACAGTTTCTTCTTCAATATCAACTAATAAATCTGACAATTCACCTAATTCGTCAATGGTATAACCTGACTGCAGTAATTTACCTTCTCCCATCAAATCAAAACGAATGCCTTCAACCAACTGACTAATCACTTCACGGGTAATACCTAGTTCTGGGAACTCAACTAAACCTTGGATCCTAAATTCTGCCACTGCTAATCGTGGACCAGCCATAGGATCAGGTAACCTGTCTTGCACTGCAGGAATATTCATATCTTTGAGCAAGGTTTTTTCTTTGATCTTTCTCAACTGCTCAATTTCTGGCATTTTTAAAAAATCGGCTTTCACTAGCGTTGGAGTCCACAGTAATGCCAATACCATAAACAGCGCTATATTCCCTAAATTTTTATCTACTACATTTTGCACAAACATAACCTTAACTTATCTACTGCTTGGTGATGAATTCTTATAACCTATCGGTATAACGGTATCCCTTATCAGATAGCCGCTTTTAAGTATCATTTCTTATTATCTGGATTGAAGTAACTTCAATTACCTCTAACTACCTTTAAAGCCTGAAAGGTATTACTCTTCGCCTTCCTCACGTTCTTCATCATCGGTAGTTCTTTGATCTTTAGGTAACAATACCGAAGTATCATCAACATTATAATTTCTTACATCCGCAAAAATTGCTGGGTCAACATCATCTAATGATTCAACTGCAACTAACTGCTGAGCTGATAAACCAGTAATTGAACTTATAACTTCCAGTACTAAACCAGTACTGGTTATTGTCTCATTTGGCTCCGCACCATAATATTCAATCAATGCTCGGACCCCGCCCAAATACACAATATCATTAACCCTAACTCTAATAGTTCGTGAAGTAGAGCCAAAGTTAACAACACTATTTACGGTTAGGTTTTCCGCAGTAATGTCAGCGAAGTTAACACTATTTCCAACGCCATAAATAGAGCCGTTACCATCATTCAAAAGTTTTACACTACCACTATAAACATCATTTAGAATATCTTGACCATAGTTTGCGTCAACAGCCCCTTTCATGACTCCGTCTTGGGCCCCGTCCACTTGAGTAATAACTAGGTTCATATCCCCGGTATTGGTTAAGACAATATCACCATTATTACGTAAATCAGTGATCGTCACCTCTTGTTGGTTAATAATATTCACCAGACCAGAATCAGTGTTGATAGCACTTAAATTAGCTGTATTAGTTGTTATTGCTGAAGGGTTATCTACTAAATGGTCGCTAAAATCAGAAAAATTGCCACTACCAATGCCAGTACTTGCACGTAATGTCAGATCCGGTGCGGTAATATTTGAGTTTTGTGAAACTATAGCACCATCACCTGCATCAATAGCTATCGACTCACCGGCGGTAATAGTTGCAACAACAACATCACCATTGGCATTCACTATTAAGCTACTTATCAGCTCTGCACTTGTTAAGGTTAAGCCATTTTTATCGGTAATTACCGCACTATTGGCCAGTAAACTAACACCATCAAAATCATTACTGGTATTTTCAAATGAAATTGCACCATTTTCAGCTGTTAGGGTGGTTGAAAGTCCAGGTGCACTTTGTTGTACAACAATAGCACCTGCCGCGGTAATATTCCCCCCCACTGCTGTAGCTTCTAGTCGATTTGCCGTAACGCTTGCTAAGTTAATATCATTAGCTGCGTTAAGGTTAACTGTATCTGCGCGAGTATGACCATCAAGATTAATATCACCTTGAGTTGCAGATAAAGTTAAAACCCCTTCAGTTAAATCCTCTACTGAACTTGCGTTAACAACATTAATATCGCCTGATATTGTGATAGAGTCGGCGGAGTTAATCGTCGCATTAGTTGCCGTTAATGCCGAGATGTTAGTTACTGCATCATTGTTTAAAATAACATTGTCACCTGCAGACAATGCCATTTCACCGGTCAATTGATTTTGCGCTTGTAAGTTAATTTCAGTTGCGGCAGTTAACGCCAAATCACCGGTAGAGGTTAAAATACTACTGCTTGTAATCGCACCAGTTTCACTACTAATATTTACTAAACCTGAAGTATTGGTAAGGCTACTTAACGTTAAATCATCTTGTTCATTAAGGTAGATTGAACCGCTATGATTTTGCACTAATAATTCGTCAACATTTATTTCAATGCCATCAGTTACACTACCCATTAGGATTACGTCATCAAGAATTAATCGTTGCGTAGTTACTGTACCCGCGGTTTGTGTCACATCATTCGCGGTAATAGTTAAATCGCCGTTCACATCTAAACTGTCGGTAATTATAAGATTACTGTTATCTACGGCGACAACGGTAATATCACCTTTATTGGCCGCGGAGAAAGTAACGTTTACTAAGGCAGAGTCTGCACCAAAGCTAGTATTACTGATATACAGTGAATCTGAATCAAGGGCATTATTTAATTGTAAACTTGTGGTTTCAATTGTGTCATCTACGCTTGCAACATTGCCGTAATTAATAGCAACATTGACTGTACTATTATTTTTAGTAAAAGCTAATTGGTCATATTGCTCAGTTTCAATTTGCACATTCGGGTTATAACTTTCGGCAAATTTATTATTACTGCCAACAATAGTGATCACATCGTCACCAGTGTCCCCATTAAAATTAATGGCACCCGTTTGAGTACGAGTACTACTATCTAAATTTACCGT
Organism: Colwellia psychrerythraea; assembly: GCF_000764185.1. Lineage (GTDB taxonomy): Bacteria > Pseudomonadota > Gammaproteobacteria > Enterobacterales > Alteromonadaceae > Colwellia > Colwellia psychrerythraea_B. Next base: position 4,761 of record NZ_JQEC01000038.1, on the reverse strand, counting down.
TAAGGTATCACTACTAGCACCACCATTAATAATGCCAGTAATCGCGCCGTTATCATTGACAATAAAGTTATCAATGCCTGAGCCACCATTAATATTGGAAAAACCACTAAATACGAGTGAGCTACTACCTGTTGATGAATCAATCACATTACCTTTATTTTCTTCATCAATGGTCCAAGTAGTGATTACATCTTCTTGCGCGCTAATGGTACCGTTACCTTGGGTAGCGCTAACAGCTTCAAAACCGACAATGTTATCCCCTAAGGTAACAACAACATTATCTTCGGTATAAGCAATATAATCATTACCTGCATCACCGTGCATGATTTCAAGACTACCGCCGGATAACGTGAAGGTGTCATCACCATCATTACCGCTAACTAAGGCTGTATTTCCGCCTAAGCTGGTAATAACATCATTACCTGAGCCCATTGAAATTGAGGTAACGCCACCTGCGCTTATGGTGAATTTATCAACATCTGTGCCACCAATTAAATGCTCAAAATTACTAAACGTTGTGGTAATACCGCTGTATGTAATAGCGCCAGTCTCATTACCATCAACTAACCAAATATTCTCTACATTATCTGCGATAAGTGAGTTGGTAGAATCTTTATTAGCAGTAATATTTTCAACTTGGTCGACATTTAAATTAGCCGTGATATCACTACCTAGCTCAATCACTTGATCATCAATACTGCTCAGCACAAGGCTATCACTGCCACCTGCGCCATTTATTAAGCCACTGATATCACCAGATGCCCCAGAAATAGTAAAGCTGTCCACATTACTACCACCAGTTAAGTTAGCAAAACCTTTAAATGATACTGTTCCTTGGCTATTTGTTAATGTACCACCATCACTTGAATCTATTGTCCAAGTATTTGTCTCATCGTGAGCAATTAAGGTACTGGCAGTGGCATTTAGGTTTTCAAGCTGAGTAATATCGGTACTTAAAGTCACTGTTTGATCTGCAGTGGTAAGCGTTAAGTTATCGCTACCTGCGCCACCATCTATGACACCAGAGATTTGATCGATTGTACTTAGGGTAAAGCTATCTACCGCACTGCCCCCAATAAGGTCACTAATATTGCTAAAACTGACACCATCGACACTACCAGTATTTTTGTCTGTAATTGTCCAAGTATTTGCTACATCAGCAGCTTGCAAGGTATTACTACCTATTGCAGCGACTAAGTTGTCTATTTGTTTAATATCAGTATCTAAAATAATGTGCTGATTGGCTGTAGTCAACGTGACCGTATTATTACCTGCCCCGCCATCAATAATGCCCGAAATTTGATTTATCGAAGCTAAAGTAAAACTATCATCGGCACTACCGCCAACAAGGTCACTAAAGTTGCTGAATGTTGTACCAGCAACAGTGCCTTGCTCATTGCCAGTAATCAGCCAAGTATTATCAATATCATTGGCTTGCAGGGTATTGGATCCAACACTGGCATTTAGATTTTCTATGTTAGTAATATCAGTACCTAACACAACCGTTTGGTCAATTGTAGTTAACTTAACGGTATCTGTGCCAACACCACCATCAATTAACCCTGCAACAAGGTTCATATCAGCCAAGGTAAAGCTGTCGGTTAAGTTACCGCCAATTAAGGTACTAAAATTATTAAAGGTAATAAGATTAACGCCGTCATTAACCGTGCCGCTATTTGAACCGGTTATAGCCCAAGTATTGTTGCTGTTACTTCCCTGCAAGGTATTACTGCCCGTACCATTCAGAACTTCAATACCGGTAAATCCATTGCCAAGTTCAATAGTTTGATTTCCAAGGCTAATATTCAAGGTGTCGTTATTTAATCCGCCATCAATTGAGTTAGTTACACGAGAAAGCAAATCGACATTGATAATGTCATCACCTGCACCGGTATCTAAGCTGTCAATATTTGCTGTCAAGGTAACAATATCGACACCGCTGCCACCGAGTAATTCATTAAAATTAGTAAAGTTAACCAAAGTGACATTGTCACTAAAAGTACCCGTATTATTACTAGTAACTTGCCAAGTATTATTGGTATTACCTGATTGTAAAGTATTACTGCCTGAGCCAGTCAGGTTTTCAACACGGGTTATATTTGTGGCTAGATTAACTATTTGATCAGTTCCACTAATATTTACCGTATCATCACCATCATCACCGTCAATGGCTTCAGTAACTCTGCTAATAATATCAAGGTTAATAACATCGTTATCTGCACCTGCATTTAGGCTGTTTAAGTTAGCCGTTACGTTGAAGTTATCTACAGCAGAGCCACCGATAATATTTTCAATATCAGTAAAGTAGGTCGTAATACCTGAATACAATACGTTACCGGCATTATCATTATCAATTATCCAGGTATTAGCTGTATTTGCACCCGTTAAAGTATTTGTTCCTGCCGCGCCATTAAGTGTTCCTGCAAAGGTACCAGTATCGGTAATAGTAAAATTATCAACGTCATTACCACCGGTTAGTACATTGAAATCACGGAAAATTACAGTAGCGCCACCACTAGCCGTAACAGAGCCATCATTAACACCATCAGAGCCGGTTACAAGGCTAATCAACCACTCATTGCTCGTACCATCAATACCAATAAGTGTAGAGGTATCATTAAGATTACCAATAACAACACCAACGCCTGTCGCAGTATTTAAATTGACCGTAACAGGGCCTGCGTAGCCACTGTAATCAAAAGTATCAGAACTGCCTACGGCACTACCTTGAGTTTCAAAATCAGTAAATTCACGACCAATACCACCATTAGTGACACTACCATCTTCATCTGTGGTAAAGGCCCAAATATTACCGCTGGTATTAACAGTTAAGCTGTCATCTCCCGCGCCACCATCAAGAGCAATTTGAGGGTTAACATCATTAACAGAGCTGACACTATCTAAAAAGACACTATCGGTACCTGCACCAGCATTAATTGAATCAACTGAGCCCGTAGCGGTAACAGTAAAGTTATCAGTTTGGCTGCCCCCCTCTAAATCCGTGAAATTTTCAAAGTTAACAAAAGTAGCACCATCATCGACACTACCTTTATTTATGCCATCTACAAGCCAGGTATTAATAACACCGTTTGCTTGTAAAATATTACTACCGGTCGCGCTACCTATAATAGTTTCAACACCAATAACCGCATTAGAAATATTAAGCGTTTGACTACCATTTGTTAACGTTACGGTGTCGTTATCATCGCCACCGTCAATAAGGTTAGCAACATCACTAAGCTCACGAACAGTGATTTTATCTTCACCAGCGCCACCAGTTAAGCTATTTATTGCGGCGGTAATAGTGAAGATATCAATTAAACTTCCCCCCTCAATATCAGTAAAATTACTGAAGCTTAAGGTGTTAGTACCGTTAAATACTGTGCCTTGATTATCATTATCTATAATCCAGGTATTATCAGTGTTTGATCCTTGTAATATATTACTACCAAGCGCAGCTTCAAGTACTTCAAAGCCGGTAATATCATTAAGGTTTATTGTTTGATCCGAATCTACTAACGATAATTTATCATTAGTGCCGGCACCCGCATCAATAGTTGTTGCGACTAAAGCAAGATTATCGACGGTAATGTCATCATTACCATCGCCTGAATTTAGGCTGGTAATAGCGGCAGTAACGGTAAAGAAATCGATACCTGTGCCGCCTTGCAAGTTTTCGAAGTTAGTAAAGTCAACACCAGCAACATCACCGCCGTTATTACTATCAATGGTCCAGAAGTTAAAACCATCGTTTATTGATATTGTATTGCCGGTATCAAAACCAATAAGTGTTTCTACGCGAATAATGTCAGTTGAGAGATTGACTGATTGGTTACCCGCGGTGAAATTAACACTATCATTAGTTCCACCACCACCGTCAATGAGCCCAGAGATTTGGTTGATATCACCGAGAGTGAAGGTATCTTTTTGGTTACCACCAACCAAATCACTGAAGTGAGTAAATGTCATGTTGGCAACAGTACCTTCATCATTACCCGTAATGATCCAAGTGTTGTCAATATCATTAGCTTGTAAAGTGTTACTACCTACCGCAGCGTTAAAAGTCTCAATGCCTGAGATACCACTACCAACCACAACGGTTTGGCTTGCCGTGGTCAGTGTTACGCTATCGTTAATACCACCTGCGCCATCCATTAAACCTGACATTAAGTTCATCGTCGCTAAACTAAAACTATCATCAGCGCTACCGCCGATTAAATCACTAAAGTTAGTAAAGGCTAAAATGTCTGCGCCAAAGGCAAGTGTGCCGGTATCAGCAGTATTGATTGCCCATGTATTGTCTACATCGGTGGCATATAATGTGTTAGTGCCTGCTTGGGCTGATAACGTTTCAATGTTGGTTATATCTGTGCCCAAATAAACATCTTGATTACTTGCATTAATAACTACACTATCAGTACCTACACCGCCATCAATCAAACCAGTTACATGGTCTATATCAGACAAGGTAAAGTTATCTATACCTGTACCACCAGTCAAATTATTGAAATTTGTGAAATTAGTTGTATTTAACGTACCTGCATTTTCACTATTAATGGTCCAAGTGTTGGTAGCATTACCACCCTGTAAGGTGTTGGTACCCGCCGTTGCATTAATTGTTTCTATACTCGTTACTGAAGCAAGTGTAATGATTTGATTATCAGTATTTAAATTAAGTATATCGTCATTGGCGCCACCATCTATCGTCGTAGCTACCTGCGTGATGTTATCAACACTAATGACATCTTCACCTGTGCCTGC
>NZ_JQEC01000037.1 GCF_000764185.1 Colwellia psychrerythraea | reverse complement strand
TCAGCAGATAGCAAGCTATCTCTGTTACCGCTCGACTTGCATGTGTTAAGCCTGCCGCCAGCGTTCAATCTGAGCCATGATCAAACTCTTCAATTAAAAATCGTTTGTGTAACCTCATCACAAGTGATGTGTTACTGCTCAATGAATTCTGTCGTGCTATCTACCTAAGTAAATAGCGCATTACATAGTCGCTACCTAACCGAAGTTAAGTAACTATATTTATTTGCATGAACATCATTCATTAAGCGTTTTTGTTCTCCCGAAGGAAAACTATGTAAAACAACATTAATGTGAGTGCTCACACAAATTGCATGATAACTAATTGTTAAAGAAATTAGACCTTAAACGCATTCGTTAAGTGCCTGTTACTCCTTGCTAACGTTGCCGTTTGCCTGAAGCAGGATGCGCATAATACGCTTCCTAGTTTTAATGTCAACACTTTAAAAGTGTTTATTTTAAAACTTTATTTGTTAAGCTGATTAAGTAATCAATCTAATAAATAAAGTCTGATTAAAAAGCCCGTTACCTATGTAACGGGCCTCTCGTGTGCCTAAGCACAAATTAGAAGTCTAGCAATGTCCTACTCTCACATGGGAACTCCCACACTACCATCGGCGCAACTGCGTTTCACTTCTGAGTTCGGAAAGGGATCAGGTGGGACCACAGCGCTATTGTCGCTAAACAAAAAAGGTACAATCTTAGAAAGCTTTGCTCGAAGAGCATAAATATCGTTTTTAGTTCAAGTAACACGTAAGTACGTGAGTTTTCTTACCTTTCGGCATTTTATAATGTCAGTCTACATACACACTTTATAGTTCAAAACTACTTGGGTGTTGTATGGTTAAGCCTCACGGGCAATTAGTATCAGTTAGCTCAAGACCTCGCAGTCCTTACACACCTGACCTATCAACGTTGTAGTCTCCAACGACCCTTTAGGGAGCTTAAAGCTCCAGTGAGAACTCATCTCAAAGCCTGCTTCCCGCTTAGATGCTTTCAGCGGTTATCAGTTCCGAACGTAGCTACCGGGCAATGCCATTGGCATGACAACCCGAACACCAGTGGTTCGTCCACTCCGGTCCTCTCGTACTAGGAGCAGCCCTCTTCAATTCTCAAACGCCCACGGCAGATAGGGACCGAACTGTCTCACGACGTTCTAAACCCAGCTCGCGTACCACTTTAAATGGCGAACAGCCATACCCTTGGGACCGACTTCAGCCCCAGGATGTGATGAGCCGACATCGAGGTGCCAAACACCGCCGTCGATATGAACTCTTGGGCGGTATCAGCCTGTTATCCCCGGAGTACCTTTTATCCGTTGAGCGATGGCCCTTCCATACAGAACCACCGGATCACTATGACCTACTTTCGTACCTGCTCGACGTGTCTGTCTCGCAGTTAAGCTGGCTTATGCCATTGCACTAACCGTACGATGTCCGACCGTACTTAGCCAACCTTCGTGCTCCTCCGTTACTCTTTGGGAGGAGACCGCCCCAGTCAAACTACCCACCAGACAGTGTCCCCAAGCCCGATAAGGGCCCTAGGTTAGAACATCACGCATACAAGGGTGGTATTTCAAGATTGGCTCCACCACATCTAGCGACATGGTTTCAAAGCCTCCCACCTATCCTACACATGTAGGAGCAATGTTCACTGTCAAGCTATAGTAAAGGTTCACGGGGTCTTTCCGTCTAGCCGCGGGTATACGGCATCTTAACCGCAAATTCAATTTCACTGAGTCTCGGGTGGAGACAGTGTGGCCATGATTACGCCATTCGTGCAGGTCGGAACTTACCCGACAAGGAATTTCGCTACCTTAGGACCGTTATAGTTACGGCCGCCGTTTACCGGGGCTTCGATCATCAGCTTCGTCCGAGGACTAACCGAATCAATTAACCTTCCGGCACCGGGCAGGCGTCACACCGTATACGTCATCTTTCGATTTTGCACAGTGCTGTGTTTTTAATAAACAGTTCCAGCCACCTGGTTACTTCGACTGCTCTGGGCTTAGGAAGCAAGTTCCATCACCCATATGCAGCGTACCTTCTCCCGAAGTTACGGTACTATTTTGCCTAGTTCCTTCACCCGAGTTCTCTCAAGCGCCTTAGTATTCTCTACCTAACCACCTGTGTCGGTTTGGGGTACGGTTCCTATATATCTGAAGCTTAGAAGCTTTTCCTGGAAGCATGGCATCAATGACTTCAATTCCGTAGAATCTCGTCTCGAGTCTCAGCATTAACAAGAACCCGGATTTACCTAAGTTCTCTGCCTACATTCTTTCACACAGACTACCAACGCTGTGCTCATTTAGCCTACTCCGTCCCTCCTTCGCAATATATAGAAGTACAGAAATATTAATCTGTTTCCCATCGACTACGCGTTTCCGCCTCGCCTTAGGGGCCGACTTACCCTGCCCTGATTAACATGGGACAGGAAACCTTGGTCTTTCGGCGGGGGAGTTTTTCACTCCCCTTATCGTTACTCATGTCAGCATTCGCACTTCTGATACCTCCAGCAAACTTCTCAATTCACCTTCAACGGCTTACAGAACGCTCCCCTACCACTCATAATAAATTATGAATCCGCAGCTTCGGTGACTAGTTTAGCCCCGTTACATCTTCCGCGCAGACCGACTCGACTAGTGAGCTATTACGCTTTCTTTAAAGGATGGCTGCTTCTAAGCCAACCTCCTAGCTGTCTATGCCTTTCCACATCGTTTCCCACTTAACTAGTACTTTGGGACCTTAGCTGGCGGTCTGGGTTGTTTCCCTCTTCACAATGGACGTTAGCACCCACAGTGTGTCTCCCGGATATCACTCATCGGTATTCGGAGTTTGCAAAGGGTTGGTAAGTCGGGATGACCCCCTAGCCTTAACAGTGCTCTACCCCCGATGGTGTTCGTCCGAGGCTCTACCTAAATAGATTTCGGGGAGAACCAGCTATCTCCCGGCTTGATTAGCCTTTCACTCCGACCCACAAGTCATCACCGCATTTTTCAACATACGTGTGTTCGGTCCTCCAGTTGATGTTACTCAACCTTCAACCTGCCCATGGGTAGATCGCCGGGTTTCGGGTCTATACCCTGCAACTAAACGCGCAGTTAACACTCGCTTTCGCTACGGCTCCCCTAATCGGTTAACCTTGCTACAGAATATAAGTCGCTGACCCATTATACAAAAGGTACGCAGTCACCCGACTAAATCGGGCTCCCACTGCTTGTACGTATGCGGTTTCAGGTTCTATTTCACTCCCCTCACAGGGGTTCTTTTCGCCTTTCCCTCACGGTACTGGTTCACTATCGGTCAGTTAGTAGTATTTAGCCTTGGAGGATGGTCCCCCCATATTCAGACAAAGTTTCACGTGCTCCGTCCTACTCGATTTCACTTAAAGGTTGCTTTTGTGTACGGGACTATCACCCTGTATCGTGGTCCTTTCCAGAACCTTCCACTAGCGCC
>NZ_JQEC01000036.1 GCF_000764185.1 Colwellia psychrerythraea | reverse complement strand
GGGAAACCCACTTAGCATAAGCTAGGTATTATTAACTGAATACATAGGTTAATGAGGCAAACCGGGAGAACTGAAACATCTAAGTACCCCGAGGAAAAGAAATCAACCGAGATTTCGTTAGTAGCGGCGAGCGAACGCGAATCAGCCCTTAAGCTTATTTGGCGCTAGTGGAAGGTTCTGGAAAGGACCACGATACAGGGTGATAGTCCCGTACACAAAAGCAACCTTTAAGTGAAATCGAGTAGGACGGAGCACGTGAAACTTTGTCTGAATATGGGGGGACCATCCTCCAAGGCTAAATACTACTAACTGACCGATAGTGAACCAGTACCGTGAGGGAAAGGCGAAAAGAACCCCTGTGAGGGGAGTGAAATAGAACCTGAAACCGCATACGTACAAGCAGTGGGAGCCCGATTTAGTCGGGTGACTGCGTACCTTTTGTATAATGGGTCAGCGACTTATATTCTGTAGCAAGGTTAACCGATTAGGGGAGCCGTAGCGAAAGCGAGTGTTAACTGCGCGTTTAGTTGCAGGGTATAGACCCGAAACCCGGCGATCTACCCATGGGCAGGTTGAAGGTTGAGTAACATCAACTGGAGGACCGAACACACGTATGTTGAAAAATGCGGTGATGACTTGTGGGTCGGAGTGAAAGGCTAATCAAGCCGGGAGATAGCTGGTTCTCCCCGAAATCTATTTAGGTAGAGCCTCGGACGAACACCATCGGGGGTAGAGCACTGTTAAGGCTAGGGGGTCATCCCGACTTACCAACCCTTTGCAAACTCCGAATACCGATGAGTGATATCCGGGAGACACACTGTGGGTGCTAACGTCCATTGTGAAGAGGGAAACAACCCAGACCGCCAGCTAAGGTCCCAAAGTACTAGTTAAGTGGGAAACGATGTGGAAAGGCATAGACAGCTAGGAGGTTGGCTTAGAAGCAGCCATCCTTTAAAGAAAGCGTAATAGCTCACTAGTCGAGTCGGTCTGCGCGGAAGATGTAACGGGGCTAAACTAGTCACCGAAGCTGCGGATTCATAATTTATTATGAGTGGTAGGGGAGCGTTCTGTAAGCCGTTGAAGGTGAATTGAGAAGTTTGCTGGAGGTATCAGAAGTGCGAATGCTGACATGAGTAACGATAAGGGGAGTGAAAAACTCCCCCGCCGAAAGACCAAGGTTTCCTGTCCCATGTTAATCAGGGCAGGGTAAGTCGGCCCCTAAGGCGAGGCGGAAACGCGTAGTCGATGGGAAACAGATTAATATTTCTGTACTTCTATATATTGCGAAGGAGGGACGGAGTAGGCTAAATGAGCACAGCGTTGGTAGTCTGTGTGAAAGAATGTAGGCAGAGAACTTAGGTAAATCCGGGTTCTTGTTAATGCTGAGACTCGAGACGAGATTCTACGGAATTGAAGTCATTGATGCCATGCTTCCAGGAAAAGCTTCTAAGCTTCAGATATATAGGAACCGTACCCCAAACCGACACAGGTGGTTAGGTAGAGAATACTAAGGCGCTTGAGAGAACTCGGGTGAAGGAACTAGGCAAAATAGTACCGTAACTTCGGGAGAAGGTACGCTGCATATGGGTGATGGAACTTGCTTCCTAAGCCCAGAGCAGTCGAAGTAACCAGGTGGCTGGAACTGTTTATTAAAAACACAGCACTGTGCAAAATCGAAAGATGACGTATACGGTGTGACGCCTGCCCGGTGCCGGAAGGTTAATTGATTCGGTTAGTCCTCGGACGAAGCTGATGATCGAAGCCCCGGTAAACGGCGGCCGTAACTATAACGGTCCTAAGGTAGCGAAATTCCTTGTCGGGTAAGTTCCGACCTGCACGAATGGCGTAATCATGGCCACACTGTCTCCACCCGAGACTCAGTGAAATTGAATTTGCGGTTAAGATGCCGTATACCCGCGGCTAGACGGAAAGACCCCGTGAACCTTTACTATAGCTTGACAGTGAACATTGCTCCTACATGTGTAGGATAGGTGGGAGGCTTTGAAACCATGTCGCTAGATGTGGTGGAGCCAATCTTGAAATACCACCCTTGTATGCGTGATGTTCTAACCTAGGGCCCTTATCGGGCTTGGGGACACTGTCTGGTGGGTAGTTTGACTGGGGCGGTCTCCTCCCAAAGAGTAACGGAGGAGCACGAAGGTTGGCTAAGTACGGTCGGACATCGTACGGTTAGTGCAATGGCATAAGCCAGCTTAACTGCGAGACAGACACGTCGAGCAGGTACGAAAGTAGGTCATAGTGATCCGGTGGTTCTGTATGGAAGGGCCATCGCTCAACGGATAAAAGGTACTCCGGGGATAACAGGCTGATACCGCCCAAGAGTTCATATCGACGGCGGTGTTTGGCACCTCGATGTCGGCTCATCACATCCTGGGGCTGAAGTCGGTCCCAAGGGTATGGCTGTTCGCCATTTAAAGTGGTACGCGAGCTGGGTTTAGAACGTCGTGAGACAGTTCGGTCCCTATCTGCCGTGGGCGTTTGAGAATTGAAGAGGGCTGCTCCTAGTACGAGAGGACCGGAGTGGACGAACCACTGGTGTTCGGGTTGTCATGCCAATGGCATTGCCCGGTAGCTACGTTCGGAACTGATAACCGCTGAAAGCATCTAAGCGGGAAGCAGGCTTTGAGATGAGTTCTCACTGG
>NZ_JQEC01000035.1 GCF_000764185.1 Colwellia psychrerythraea | reverse complement strand
GATAATAGCGGTGTTTTATACCAAGACAACGCTGGAGCAGGTTTTGGCACCTCTTATATAGATAGCTTTACTGATATTCAAACCCTTATTGGTAGTAATGCCAACCTAGATAACTTTGTTATAGACAGTGGCAGTAGCATCGACAGTATCGATGGCGGCAGTGATGGTAATAACTCACTGACTGGTCGAGATACCGATAACGAATGGGATATTTCAGGCAGTAATAGCGGTATTTTATATCAAGACAATGCAGGTGCTGGTTTTGGCACTTCCTATGTTGATGCTTTCAGCAATATTCAATCGTTAATTGGTAGTGATGCCAATTTAGATATTTTTGTGATGGGACTTACCGGTTTTATTACTAATATTGATGGTGGTAGTGATGGCAATAATACATTAACTGCTCGTCAAGGAGTGGTCAATACCTGGGGGTTTACCGGCCTAACCAGTGGTTCTTTAACACAATTTTCTAATTCTGAATTGTATGTTAATAACTTCGCTAACATTAAAAACTTTACTGGTGGTAACGCTGGTGGTGAATGGGCCGATCTTTCAGGTACTTCTTCTCCCGTAAATGTTGAAAACTATTTTGGTTTTACTGGCATTATTGGTAATGGTACCGATAGTCATTTAGTAGGTCAAAATGGCGTGACCAATAGCTGGTTTATTGATCAAGTAATTGATATCGATAGTGCTACTACGGATGGCTTGAATGATGGAACTTTCAGTAATAGCAATGGTTCATTATCATTTGTTAATTTTGTCACCTTAACCGGCGGCACTAGTACAGATAATTTTACTATCGCTAATACAGGGTCATTCAACGGTACTATGAATGGCGGCCTAGGAACAAATACTCTACAAGTAAAAGATGCAGCTATTAACACTTGGACTGTCACTGGTTTGGGTGGTGGTAATGTAAATGATGCTGCAACAATCATTAATTTTACTGATATGGATAACCTTATTGGTGGTATTAATGTAGATAATTTCACTCTTGATTCAATTGATGACATTACGGGGTTAATCGATGGTGGCGCTGGTAGTGATAAGATAGATATTACCGGTAATACAGCACAAGATATTACCTTAGGCACAGATATCGCGCGTATTGAGACGTTAAATGCGCAAGTTGGTACGAACACTTTACGTGGAGAAAACGCGACTAACGATTGGAATATCACTGCTGCCAATACAGGTACTATCGATGACCAAACCACAACATTAAGCTTTACTAATTTTATTAACCTGATTGGTGGCACAGCGGTAGATACCTTTACATTATCTGATGTAGCGCTTGTTACTGGTTTAATTGATGGTGGCGCTGGTAGCGATAAGGTTGATATAACTGGGAGCACAGCACAAGACATTATCCTAGGTACTGATATAACTCGTATTGAGACGTTAACCGCACAAATAGGTACTAACACTTTACGTGCAGATAATACCACTAACGATTGGAACATAACCGCAGCGAACACTGGCACAATTTATGACCAAACCACTACATTAAGTTTCACTAACTTTATTAACTTAGTCGGTGGCACAGGTGTCGATAATTTCACCTTAGCAGATATC
>NZ_JQEC01000034.1 GCF_000764185.1 Colwellia psychrerythraea | reverse complement strand
TCCATAATCTTAGAAACAACACCAGCACCAACAGTACGACCACCTTCACGGATAGCGAAGCGTAAACCTTCGTCCATCGCTACTGGGTTGATTAGCTCAACAACAAACTTAAGGTTGTCGCCAGGCATTACCATTTCAACACCTTCAGGAAGCTCTACAGCACCTGTGATATCTGTTGTACGGAAGTAAAACTGTGGACGGTATCCTTTAAAGAATGGAGTATGACGACCACCTTCATCTTTAGAAAGTACGTATACTTCTGATTCGAATTTAGTGTGAGGTAAGATTGAACCAGGAGCACATAGTACTTGACCACGTTCAACATCTTCACGCTTAAGACCACGTAGAAGAACACCACAGTTCTCGCCAGCACGACCTTCGTCAAGAAGCTTACGGAACATTTCAACACCTGTACAAGTTGATTTTTGTGTATCACGGATACCAACAACTTCTACTTCTTCACCAACTTTGATGATACCACGTTCAACACGACCAGTTACAACAGTACCACGGCCTGAGATTGAAAATACATCTTCGATAGGCATGATGAATGCACCATCAATAGCACGCTCTGGCTCTGGGATGTAAGTATCTAAATGATCAGCAAGTTCAATAACTTTCGCTTCCCATTTTTCTTCACCGTTAAGTGCGCCTAAAGCTGAACCTTGGATAACTGGTAAGTCATCACCTGGGAAATCATATTCAGAAAGAAGTTCACGAACTTCCATTTCTACTAATTCTAATAACTCTTCGTCATCTACCATGTCACATTTGTTCATGAACACGATGATGTAAGGAACACCAACTTGACGAGAAAGTAAGATATGCTCACGTGTTTGTGGCATAGGACCATCTGTAGCAGCAACTACTAAGATAGCGCCATCCATTTGTGCAGCACCAGTGATCATGTTTTTGATGTAATCAGCATGGCCAGGACAATCTACGTGAGCGTAGTGACGTGATTCAGTATCGTACTCGATGTGAGAAGTATTGATTGTAATACCACGTTCACGTTCTTCAGGAGCGTTATCGATTTGTGCGAAATCTTTAACTTCACCACCGTGAACTTTAGTTAATACCGCAGAGATAGCGGCTGTTAATGTTGTTTTACCGTGATCAACGTGTCCGATTGTACCAACGTTAACGTGCGGTTTTAGACGTTCAAATTTTTCTTTAGCCATTGCGAAATACCTCTGGGTATAGTAATAATTTACTGTTTAAGTTTACATTTTTAATGTGAGATAGGGATAGGGTAATCTAGGAATGGTGCTGATAGGCAGATTCGAACTGCCGACCTCACCCTTACCAAGGGTGCGCTCTACCAACTGAGCCATATCAGCATACATGTACAAAGATTGGAGCGGGCGGCGAGAATCGAACTCGCAGCTTTAGCTTGGAAGGCTAAGGTATTACCACTATACGACGCCCGCTAACTCTATAAAACTATCTCTGTCTTTTAACCTATCCTCGTTTCGCAAAACGTCACAAGAATAAATTTAAATATGGTGGAGGGAGGTGGATTCGAACCACCGAAGGCTGAGCCGTCAGATTTACAGTCTGATCCCTTTGGCCACTCGGGAACCCCTCCACTTACAAGCCTATACCTTTAAAAAAAGGTACCTTATAAAAGCAATGCTTTAATAAGTATTAATGGTGCCGACTGCCGGAATCGAACTGGCGACCTACTGATTACAAGTCAGTTGCTCTACCAACTGAGCTAAGTCGGCACTACATTAAGTGGTGCGAATTCTAGTGTAATGTTTTGCACCTTGCAATAGCTAAATTGAAATATTTTGAACTTTTTTCGTGTTTATTGTTTGTTTGTTTATTTTTTCTTCAAGCAATGGTTACTTTAACCACTTGGTTAAATGTCGTAGCTGATTAAAGTAAAAATCCGAGCTTATATTCCACCGTTAAATAAGATTGGAATAGTAAGCTCGGTTTTTTTATTCTATCGTGCTAATTTTTTATTGAATTATTTGCCTACAAAATTCTGCTCTATGTTATTTACCTATATATAGTAGTGTTATTTTCTGCTGATGAAATCTACGCTAAGCTATATTACCTAATGTGATAAAGAAGAAGCTGGCATAGTTCCCAATTGCCCAGCCGATAGCTGTGACATTATTGGTGTTTGTTGTTCTACTTCTGCCCTAGCAGCTGCCGCAGTTAGTGCACCTACTGATTTATTTCTTGCTCTGACCATAGGTGCAGGGATGATACGACCTTTTATCTTCGGTTGTGGAGCAAAATTAGCAGCTGACTTACCTAGTAAGCGAGTATGTATACAAGACCTAATTTCTTCTAGGGTGTAATTGGCTTTTACTTTGATACGAAGGTGTGGAATTGAAGCAGCCTCAAGGCTACCGCTAACAAACCAATCTTTTTTAATTTTATAACCCCTACCCTGGGTATCGACTAAATCAATGGCGCCAAGTAACTTCATGCTGCTACGATCACAAATAACAAAATCTAAATATTTTGTTTCTGCACTTTTGGCCGCTGTTTGACCAGCACGACTTGAAACACCATTGCGAATAGTTACCACATCACTCAATCGCACGCGGTTTAATACTCTATATTTTGTCCCTAGTGCCTGCTCAACTAAGTTTTGAAAGTTTTTTTCTGCTGGAGTAAAAAGTGCTTCTTTACTATCAAAAGGAAAAGGGAAGCTATTATCATTTAAACGACTAGCTAACACGGCAACAATTACCACTAAGGTAATTAAGGCAAATAATATCAGTTCCATATACTTCTCCTATATGCCAATCACATTCGTTATTTAATCATCTTCAAATGGCCTAAATCTCCAATTTCTACGTCGCATTCAATCATAATAGCCAGCTATTACTCATCCCGCGCCTTGAACTTGAAAATTTATACTCATTGCTTTCTGTAAGCTAGAAGTTGTTTATCTAATGAATTTGATAGGTATGATTCAAATTCTTGACGCTTTGCCCTTTTCAGAGAATAAACGTACTACTTTCTTAGGATTAAGCAGAATGTGTGCCAGAGATCGATCTTTTATGAGAGAATTTTATTGAGAGGTAAGTTTACTACTGGGGCTATGACTTAACGTTCTTGTAACCGAAGTATGTTAATTGTAAAGATAGGTGCAGCGTCAAAACTCCGCACCTTACACTATACCTATATACGCTACTTTTATACTGTACCTATAATTAATAGGTAGAAGTGTAGTTTAAGCAGGGTACTTTTCTTCTAACGCTTTGTATAACTGCTGTTGAAAGTCTTCCGCGCCAGCATCTAAGCTACTAACAAGCTTTGCTAACACTTCATTATCTTCCTCACCGTGCCATTCTTTGATATAGCTGCCATCTTTATAGCCATGATCTTGGCGGAAAAAGTTTAAAGTATTCTTGCCAACATATTGACGGAATAGCTCATCTAAATCCATATTCATTAAAGACATGCAATCAGCTAACGCTTTTGCATCAAAAGCTTTATTTGTTACTGCGGCAGAAGCCAGGTTTTCAAGTGCTACTTTAAAATCACTCTCCGCTGTACCTTGATGCAACTCTTTGGCAAGGTCACCGGCAATTAATTTTGCACTATCGCCTGACATTAAACGCAAGCTTAAGCCAAAATGAAAAATATCTACCAGTTCTAGTTGTACTTGAGCGATATCAATTTCTTGATGCTTCCACCACTTCCAACCATGATGATCTAACATCTCCGCACATTCTACCCAAATAGCACGATACCATTCATAGCCATTTTCACGCCACGTATCACTAACACGACTGTTCATCGCATCTTGCATTACTAACATTTGGCTAATTTGCTTCTCTGATATAGATAGGGCTTTAGAAAGTGCCGTTGATAGTTGTTCGCTCATATTTTTCTCAATTAATAAATATTGGTGACTATTTTGCCGTAGCTAGCAGCTAGTGACAAGTTTTTGCTGTTTGTTTTGCTTGTAAGCTTTATTTATGGGTATATTAACAGGGTACAAGGAAGTTTTGTTCATTTGCCATATTCAATGATGAACGAAGTTAAAGCAGCAACAAGGTGGGTATATGGAGTATGTAGAATATTTAAAAAATAATAATGTATTACTTAGCTCCGTTATTAATTTAATTGATGATTTAATTTTTTATAAAGATAAAGACTTCAAATATCTTGGTTGTAACACTGCTTTTCTTAATTTTATCAATAAATCCCCTGAAGACATGCTTGGCAAAGATGACTTTGAAATATTCGACCATGACTTAGCAACTACTTTCAGGCATAACGATAAACTCATGTTAGCCAAAGGTCACGTCAGAACTAACGAGGAATGGGTCACTTACCCCGATGGCAGAAAAGTGTATCTATTAACTAAAAAAATTCCTTTTGAATATGACGGCTGTAATATTGGAATTCTTGGCATAAGCCGGGATATCACGTCTTTAGAAAAAGCAAATCAGCAATTAAAAGATCAGGCACTTCTTGATGAGCTTACCAGCATTAAAAATAGAAAGGCCTACAACCTCAAAATCAAAAGCTTACTGGCTGGTTTTGAACGTTACAATATCCCTTTTTCCATTATCAGCATAGACATTGACGATTTTAAAAATATAAATGATAACTATGGTCATGATGTCGGCGATAAAGTATTACAAAGATTTAGTGAGCTAATTGAAAAACATATTAGACAAACGGATCACCTATTTAGAATAGGTGGAGAAGAGTTTGTCATTTTATCTGAATCTAGGACACAAGCTGATGTAGTAATATTGGCTGAAAAACTCCGTGAAACCGTCGCCAAAATAACTTTATTGTCAGATATTAATATCACCATTAGTTTAGGTATCTGTGAAGTAATAAAAGGCGACGATGCCAATTCTATCGCTAAACGTGTTGATACCTTACTTTATCAAGCGAAGTCACATGGCAAGAATACTGTTACTTACCAAACTTAGCATAAAACCATATTACCCTTCAGAACTTTAAAGCAATAAAGTAGCAGCTTGCCTAGCTAAACAATTTCTTCCTTACCATGGCTCTATAGGCTTTTGGTGTTAGATTTAAATCTTGTTTGAACAAGCGAGTTAAATGGCCTTGGTCTTGATAACCGACCTGATCTGCTATTTCTTGAATGGTTAAATTACTTGATGCTAATAGTTCCTTCGCACTTTCAATGCGCAGCTGCTGCCAATATTGAGTTGCCCTAACCCCCGTTGCCGCTTTAAATCGACGAGTAAATGATCGTTGACTCATACCAAATTGCTCAACAATATCTGTTAACGTTAGCTCTGTATTTAAATGAGTACGTAACCAAAATTGAATCTCGGCAATCAACTCATCGGCATGTCTATCACCCGAGCCTTCCAAATACCGCTGCTCTTCATAGGGTTTACGTATTTCATGAGAAAAATTTCGTTCTACGTTCTGCGCCGCTGCTTTACCATAGTGTTGGGCAATAAGGTGAACAATAATATCAGCCAGAGCATTTAGGCTTGCCGCACAATAAATACGTTCAGATTGAGTGATGAAAAAATCAGGTTTTAAATCTACTTGTGGGTAATCACGTTTAAATTGCTCAACATAATGCCAATGAGTAGTGGCAGAGTGGTTATTTAATAAACCCGACTCAGCCAAAAAACATACACCGGTACCAACACCAATTAAGGTACTGCCTCGTTGCCAGCACAGTTTTAGCCATGCAACTAATTTGGGGTGCTTTTTAAGTACGGGTCGTGGGTTTCGCCATAAACTAGGCACAATAATAATATCAGGAGTCCCAGAATCAATTACTGATTTATTATCAAGGGTAATATCAGCAACCATAGTTATGCCTGCACGGGACTTTATACTAGTAGAAGATTCACTTAAAAACTGAGTATTTAGTTTTAATACCGATTTATCATAACGTCTAGCAAATGCTTCTCCTGCAAGTAACATTTCAACAGGTAAGGTAACGCCTGTAGCTAAAACATGTGGATAAATTAATAAATTAACAGTCAGATTTTTTGATTCTATTAACTTGTTTGGCATAAAGTCTTCTAATCCATATATTTTGGCCATTATTACACATTACAAGGCCATTTTGGCTTATTATTATTTTTAGGAGTCATTAGAATGGTCAGTATCTGATGCATTATTACAATTTTGCATTTATCCAAATTTATTAAATAGGCTATTACATGACACGTTTACCTTTAGTTATTGGCATGGGCGGTATCAATGCTGCAGGACGTACTTCATTTCATCAAGGCTTTCGCCGTATAGTAATCGATAAATTGAATGAACAAGCACGCCAAGAGACCTTTCTAGGTTTAGCGAGTTTAATGAAGCTAGTAACAAGTCAAGGCGACACCTTGGTTGATGCTGACGGTAATATTGTTGAATACGCTGAAATAGAAGCCAAATTCGGTAAACAAATTCTTACCGGCACTTTAATTCGTAAAATAGAAAAGAACCATTTTGATCCTGATGCTACCCATTGGCATCAAAAAATGAATATCAGCCCTACTGATAAATACATTACTTTTGAGTTACGTACTAAAGAATTACCTAAGCCCGTGCCAAGCGCATGGTTAGTGACTGATTTAGGTGAAGGCAGAGTATCTGTTAAAATTCCTGAACAACTGACGATTACACATGACACATACCGTGATAACCCCATTAAAGCCGCGGGACAGTTCCCTACAGGTTTCGAACCAGCCAAGCTTTATAATAGCCGTTATCAACCACGTGGATTACAAGCAACTATATTCGCAGCAACAGATGCAATTCGCTCTACAGGATTAGAATGGGATGCTATTTTAGATAAAATTAGTCCCGATGAAGTGGGTACTTATTCAGCGTCAATCGCAGGGCAAATGCAGGATGAAGGTTTTGGTGGTTTAATTAAAAGTCGCTTAACTGGCTCTCGTGTTAGCACTAAGCAATTAGCATTGGGCCTTAATACTATGTCTACCGATTTTATCAATGCTTATGTTACCGGTAATGTCGGTACTACCTTTACTAGCTCAGGCGCTTGCGCAACATTTCTTTATAACCTTCGTGCGGCAGTACATGATATGGCAGCCGGTCGTACCCGCGTAGCTGTAGTGGGTAGTAGTGAAGCTGCTATCACACCAGAAATGATCGAAGGCTTTGGTAATATGAGTGCATTAGCCAATGAAGAAGGCCTGAAAAGACTTGATGGCACTGACAGTGCTGATCATCGTAGAACTAGCCGCCCCTTTGGTAAAAACTGTGGTTTTACTATGGGTGAAGGCGCGCAGTTCATCGTCTTGATGGATGATGCTTTAGCGTTAGAAATGGGCGCGAAGGTACTTGCCTCTGTTGCCGATGTATTTATCAATGCTGATGGTTATAAGAAATCCATTACAGCACCCGGCCCTGGTAATTATATCACTATGGCCAAATCTGTTGCTTTGGCAGAAAAGATCCTTGGTAAAGAAGCACTACAACAACGTAGCTTCATTTTGGCACATGGCTCAAGCACTCCACAAAACCGTGTTACCGAATCTTTGATTTATCATAAAGTCGCTGAATGTTTTAATATTAAAAATTGGCCGGTGTCTGCACCTAAAGCGTATGTTGGTCATACATTAGGCGCTGCTAGTGGTGATCAAATGGCAGTGGCCTTAGGAATA
This sequence comes from Colwellia psychrerythraea, assembly GCF_000764185.1. Taxonomy (GTDB): domain Bacteria; phylum Pseudomonadota; class Gammaproteobacteria; order Enterobacterales; family Alteromonadaceae; genus Colwellia; species Colwellia psychrerythraea_B. The sequence goes on along the minus strand of NZ_JQEC01000034.1, from coordinate 81,418 downwards.
TTTAGCGATAACATTATGCCAGGAATTACTACCATAGATGAAGTTGCTGAGGATGTTCATAACGAACACCTGAATATTGCCACTGAGCATTGGCATTGTCCTGATATGGACATCGCCTTTATCAATTCCAAAGGTTTTGGTGGTAATAACGCTACCGCCACACTGTTCTCTCCTAAGGTCAGCTTGACCATGATGGAAAAACGCTATGGAGTTGAAGCTATGCAAGCTTACCAACAAAAGCTAACTAGCGTCGAAAAAGCCCAGCAGGTTTATCGTGATAACGCGAATAAAGGGCAATTCGATTTGATTTATAAGTTTGGTGAAGGCCTGATCAATGAAGCTGAAATTGAGCTCACTACCAACAGTTTAACATTCGCAGAATTCAAGAATAGTATTACGCTACCAAGTAAAAATCCTTTTGATGATATGGTTTAATAACTGTTTGTTTAACTTTAACTATTAATGTGTTGGCTTGCTATTTAGGTAAGCTTTCACTTTATCTATTGATCAATTTTATACTGAGTCACTCAGCCCTCTCCATCATACTTATGCAGATAAAGTAAATTATGACTCGGCTAAGAATAATCCTTATCACGTTATTATCACTACTAGCTTTTGCCGCTAATTCTCTGATAACTCGCTTTGCTCTAGAAGAGACGGCTATTGATGAAGCAAGTTTCATTATGCTTAGAGTTATTTCTGGCGCATTATTTTTGTGGTTATACTTCCTCTTCAAAAAGAAAAAAAAGCCACATAAAGCTGGAACATGGTTAGCGGCATTTGCGCTATTTGTTTATGCTGTTAGCTTTACCTATGGTTACGGACTAATTGCTGCTGGCACAGGTGCTTTATTACTGTTCGGCTCAGTACAAATCACCATGACAATTGTTGGCTATCATGAAGGGGAGCGGCTTAATATAAGACAATCAGTTGGTTTCGCCTTAGCGCTTATTGGCTTAGTCATTTTAATGTTACCGGGTATAAGTGCGCCTTCATTGATAGGCGCAATGTTGATGTGTATTTCAGGTGTTGCTTGGGGTATATATACATTGCAAGGTCGAGGTTCAACTCATCCTGGAGCCACGACTACGGGCAACTTTATTAAAGCAACCCCCATGGCGATACTCCTATGGATAATTGTGATTTTTTCAACAACCAATATTATTAACCTCGACAGTATGGGTATTATCTATGCACTACTCTCAGGCATTGTCACCTCTGGCATAGGTTATATTATTTGGTATAGTGTGTTACCTGAACTCAAAGCCACCCAAGCTGCTATCATCCAATTAAGTGTGCCAATACTGGTTACTTTAGCCGGTACGATTTTGCTTAATGAGCCTATTACTTTACGTGTGGTACTCGCATCCTCTGTTATTTTGTTTGGCACCCTTTTAGTATTAACTTTCAAACATAAGTAGCAAAGTTCAATAATAGTAAAAACATTTGCTATTCATTATTAAGTAAATTATTACCAAAGTGAGCAATAAAATACACTTGCTATTTCGTATTAACACGTCAAAACTGCAACATCCCATTAACATAAAATATACATTTACCATTTAAATTCCGCATTAAATTCCGTACAAATCAAACATTACTGCATTATATTCTAAATAATTCTAAGCTAAGAGCATTTTATTCTTACAGTACGTTTTACAGCATACCATTCATTTCCCGCTAGGCCACAGCAGCCGATTTAGCTGCATTTTTGTTAATACAAAGTAATTTTATCACATCAGCTTTATCCTATTTATAATACTATTGGTGTAAATAAATGTAGATAATATACAATATAACGTATATAAGTGTAATTGTACTTATGTGTTGTTATTTAAAAAAAACACCTGCTACTGACGAGTAAAAGTACAAGAGGAGTTCGTCAGGTTAAGGAACAAAACAAAAGGATTAATTATAAAAATAAAACAATAAAATGACATTACACAGGTATAACAAAATGATTAAATCAAGCTTAAAGGCACGTAGAACACTCGCTGCAATTGCTGTGGGTACAGCATTAATGCTATCTGCTCCTAGCGCAATGGCTATTGATACAGGTACGGTTAAAGGCCATATCATCAGTAACGAAGGCGCTGTGCTAAACAATGCTACTATCACCTTAAAACATAAAACTAAGGGTTTAGTATTTACTGTTCAAACCAATGACAAAGGTAATTACTCTCTGCGTAATGTACCCGTTGGTGAATATAAGATTACTATCAGTAAAGATGGTTATAACGCTGCTGAAGAATCAAATGTCAACTTAAGAATCGGCCAACCAGTCATTCTTGATAGCCAATTATTATCAGATTCAGCAAGTTCAGAAGAAATTGAACGCATCGCAATTACTGGTAGCAGTATTCGTCGTGTAGATTTAGCCTCTTCAACCGCTGGTGTTACTTTCAATCAAGAAGAACTTGATAGAATGCCGGTAGATAATGGCTTTGAAAACATTGCAATGCTAGCGCCTGGTACTGCAGCTGCTGGTGGTGACACCTTTAAAGGCGCTTCAAGTTTTGGTGGTTCATCTTCAGCTGAAAATGCTTATTACTTAAACGGCCTTAATATCACCAATATTAAAACTGGTTTAGGTGCGTTATCTCTTCCATGGGAAGCTATTTCACAAACACAAGTTAAAACTGGTGGTGTAAGTCCTGAATTTGGTGGTGCCTTAGGTGGTATCGTTAATGCCGTGTCAAAATCAGGTGATAATGACTTTAAATTTGGTGGTCAAGTTCGTATTGATCCATCATCAATGCGCTCAACACAAGATGATGTACTTCTTGCCAATGGTAACGTTTCTAGTGATGGTGCTAACGCACAAAATAGCTACCAATTTACCGAAGCAAGACTTTGGGTCAGTGGTGCAATCATAGAAGACTCACTATTCTTCTATGGTCTATATGAACCACGTAAAGAAGATGAGCAGTATTCAACACAAACCGTTACTACAAATCGTGTTAGAGAATCAGACCGTTGGTTTGCTAAAGCAGATTGGTTTGTAAATGAAAATCATTCTTTTGGTTTTATGGCGATGAACAACAAACGCACATGGACCAAGAAAAACTACGCATATGACTCAAATGCAAATACCGTTGGCGAAAAACTTGGTGTAGATTCTCCAGGTGAAGATGGCGGTCAATTGTACAGTGTAAACTACAATGGTTATTTAACCGATAATTTCAGCGTAAATGCGGTAATTGGTCGTGTTGTTGAAGAAGTAAGTACTATTCCTGGGTCATCAGATCCAAGTGTTTGGGATGCTACCGATGGTTGGGTTAAATTAAGTAGTGATACTGACAGTACTTTGAAAAGTGAAGAATATACGCGTGATCAAGCCCGTGTCGATTTCAGCTTAGATCTTGAAGAGCATGCTATTAGTTTTGGTGTGGATTATACTAATGTTGCAGTTGATTATTTAGAGTTCCCTAACGGTGAGGGTGACGCTGCTGCTTGGTGGACTGTATATACTGCAGGCGATGGCAGTATTTCAGGTGCTCCAGCAGGTGATACTTACATTGAAAAACGTGTTCGTAATCGCTTTACTGATTCTGATGTAAGCTCATTAGCTTTTTACATCAATGATTCTTGGCAAGCAACTGACAACCTAGTATTAAATATGGGTGTACGTTATACCCAATCTAAAAATACTATGAACAGTGGTGAAGCTTACGTTGATTTTGATAATCAAATTGCGCCACGCTTACAGGCAATATATGACTTATCAGGTGACGGTAGTTCAAAAGTATATGCCACTTATGGCCGTTTCTATCAGCCAGTTTCTGCAAATATGAACATCACTCAAGGTAGCTCAGCAACTGATGTCCGTGATTACTATCACACAGATCAACTAGACAGTAGTGGTTACCCATTATTACTTGCTGATGGTTCACCGAGTCATGGTGCAGCATATCGTGATACTGATATTCGTCAAGACAGTACTAATTTAGCAGCTGGCGGTATTGCTTCTACTACATTAAAACCTATGTACTCTGATGAAATTACTATCGGTTACCAAAAAGAAGTATTTGAGACTATGACTTTTGGTACACGTGTTATTTGGCGTGAGCTAGGTCGCGGTGTTGAAGATAGTGATATCACTTCGCCACTTAATAAAAAGTTAGCAGAACTTGATTTTGCTGATGTTGGTGGTGTTTGGTTCTTACATAACCCAGGTGAAAGCTTAACCATTGAGCAAGACTTTGATGGTAATGCTGATAATGGCGTTGAAGCAGTAACGTTATCAGCAGCAGAAATGATGTTACCTAAAATGGAACGTTATTATGGCGCATGGGAATTCACTCTTGATGGTTCAATTACTGATAGCTTGCGTATTAACTCTTCATATACTTACTCTAAAAACTGGGGTAATACTGAAGGTCTAGTTAAAACAGATAACAACCAAGCAGATCCAGGTTGGACTACTTCATACGATTATGGTGATGTGATGGATCATGGTTATGGATTATTACCAAATGATCATACTCATGTATTTAAAATAAATGGTAGCTACGACATTACCGAAAACTTTATCTTTGGTTTTGTTTCAAGCATTAGCTCTGGTCGTCCTCAAAGTTACCTTGGTCGTCATCCATTAAATGTTGATAGCTGTACTGAAGGTAATGTTTGGGATGCTTGTCAAGGTTATTACGGACATGAAAGTTTTTACGATGAAAATGAACAACCAGCTAAACGTGGTTCAAAAGGTAACCTAGACTGGACTAGTAATATCGATTTATCATTAACTTATATTACCGAAGTATTAGATGGTGATTTATCATTTAAAGCGACGGTTTACAATGTACTTGATAGCGATTCAACTACAAACATCAATGAAACAAGAACCGCACTAGATGGTGATGGTAACTTAGTTAAAAATGCTGATTATGGTAGTATTACAGACCGTCAAACAGAACGTTATGTATCATTTGTTGCTCGTTACGAGTTTTAATAACCAACGTTTAACAATGTTATTTAGCTTTTGCTAATAATAAAGGCCGCTCTTTTGAGCGGTTTTTTTATAACTAAAATTTACTAACTATATGACTCACTAAAATTGATTAAAAACTGAAACATTAATGCTGTACATAAAACCAGTAAACAAATTATACTTAAGTCATTGTTGTTAACTACTAACACTTGGATCTGGCTTGAAACTCTACATTGCCGAAAAACCTAGTTTAGGACGCGCCATTGCCGCAGCCTTACCTAAACCGCAAAAAAATCATAGAACTCATATCGAGCTCGCCAATGGCGATGTGGTCAGTTGGTGTATCGGCCATATTTTAGCGCAGGCAGACCCTGAAGATTATGACGCGACATTAAAAAAATGGCGCATGGAAAACTTACCGATAGTGCCTGAGCAATGGCAGTTGAAACCTATTAGTCGTACTCGCGCGCAGCTTACTGTTTTACGTAAGCTGGTAAAACAAGCCTCTGAGATTATTCATGCTGGCGATCCTGACCGAGAAGGACAATTACTGGTTGATGAAGTCATTGATTACTTTAAATTATCTAAAACTAAAAAATCGAATGTTAAACGGCTACTGATCAGCGATTTAAATTTACCCGCCGTTAAGCGTGCACTTAACGCACTAAAACCTAATAGTGATTTTATGCCACTGTCTATTTCTGCCTTAGCTCGCTCTCGTGCTGATTGGCTTTATGGCATTAACCTCACCCGTGCTTATACCTTGCAAGGACAAAAAACTGGCTATAACTCGGTTTTATCGGTTGGTCGGGTACAAACGCCTTTATTAGGTTTAGTGGTTAGGCGTGAGCAGGAAATTGCTGCCTTTATCAGTAAACCATTTTACCAAGTACAAGCCCATATCGCGCTTAATTCAAATGAAGCAGTAGTTTTTACTTCAAAATGGCAGCCAAGTGATACTTGTCGACCTTATTGTGATGAAGAAGGTCGAGTATTGGTAAAAGGCTTAGCTGAAAATGTTGTTAAACGCATTGATAACCAAGCTGCGACTGTCAGTGATCTTGAGAGTAATGAAAAACAACAAGCTGCGCCCTTGCCTTTTAACTTATCACAATTACAAATCAGCGCTGCCAAACAATTTTCTATGAACGCTAAACTAGTACTTGATGTTTGCCAGGCCTTGTATGAAAAACATAAATTAATTACCTATCCGCGCTCTGATTGTCGTTATTTGCCTAAAGAGCAATTAAAACAGGCAAGAGGCATTGTTAATACGCTGGCACAATCATCTTTACCTTGTAGCAAACCCGCACAGGAGGCCAATACTTCGTTAGTGAGTACAGCATGGAATGATAAAAAAATAACCGCACATCATGCCATTATTCCCACCGAGAAATCACCTGAAAATATTAGCTTGAATACCTTTGAAAAGAATATCTATTTACTGATCGTTCGTCAGTATTTAGTACAGTTTTACCCTGCTTACATTTATCAGCAAACTAAAGTCACCTTGCTAATAGCAGGTGGATACTTTGTCAGCCAAGCAAAAATAGAAAAACAACAAGGCTGGAAAGTACTATTCCCCAAAGGTAAAAAATCGCAACAGGCAGAAAAGTTAAAAGAAGGACATGAGCCAGAACAAACACTACCGCCTTTAGCGAAAGGTCAGCTGTTACATTGCCAACATGGTGAGTTAATTGAGAAACATACTTCACCGCCACAATCTTTTACCGATGCAACGTTACTAGCTGCCATGACAGGCATAGCTCGTTATGTCAGTGATGCGGCCATTAAAAAAGTACTTAAAGACACTGATGGCTTAGGAACAGATGCAACACGCGCTGGCATTATTGATTTACTCTTTAAACGTGATTTTTTACAGCGTCAAGGCAAAGCAATAACCGCAACAGATGTTGGTGTTGCATTAATTAATGCCTTGCCTGAAATGGCGACTCTGCCAGATATGACAGCACAGTGGGAAGCAACCCTCACCGCAATCAGTGAAAAAAATGCTAGTTACTTAAGCTTTATGCAACCTTTAACTGAGACTGTTACAAATATGGTTTATGGCGCCAGCCAACAATCTTTTTCTGGTTTACCTAAAGTTGCCTTCAAACCTAAACGTGGTAAAAGAAAATTTCAAAAGAAACCAATAAAAAAGGCAAGCTAGCACAGTGCTACTTGCCTTTATAGAATTAATCAGCCATCAAAAGCTAAGCTACCTTTTAATGCGCCAAGTAATGCAAGATAAATAGGATCACAAAACTCAGTCACCGCACTTTCATTAACAGAAGTAAAACTTGAACTCCACTCCACTAGAGTACCGGCGCAGCATTCGGATAATTTCACCACACCGAGGTAATTAGTTACCGCCGATTTGGCAATTGGGCCGGGGCCATCATCAATAGAATAAGAGAAAGTAAAATTACCGCCGTCCACTGATACTAAGGTTTCATGAATGGCATCATTAAGCAGTCTTTTAGCGCCAATTTCAGTGCCACTGGCTGGACCTACTTTAACTAAAGAAGTAATGACTCCATCTGCCCAAGACATATCATGAAAATTTGCTATTTTTTGCCAAACTGTTTCAATTTCGGCGTTAATTTCTATCTTTTGGTAACACTTGCCCATGGGTGATCCCGTAAAAATTCTGAAAATCAGTAAATTTAAGTTTATGCCATCACAGTCATATTTCCATAAAATTGCTGAGCTAAATATTCTGGATAATATGTCGTTGTAATCTAACTACTGTCTATCCTTTGATGAATAACAAACGAGTTAAATAAGTAGCAAACTTATAGCACTTCTCTATCACCTCAGATTGTAATATCATCAAAAATATTATTAGAAAATAGCCAAGAGAAAAAAATGATTATTTTGCAAAACGCCATGGAAAAAAGTAACTTATTTAAAGTTGATGAATTCGGCGTGAAAAACTATAACTACGGAGCATTAGGACTGTTATCGGTTGTATTGTTCGCCGTTATTAATATGAGTTTAGGTTATGTTACTTTTGTCGCAGAAACCAGTGTAGTTGGCTCCCCTGTTAAAAATTATGCTGATGCTTTTTGGCTAATGTTAATGTCTTCAACCACCATAGGTTTTGGTGATGTTTATCCAATTACTTTAGTTGGACGCATTACAGTATTTATTATGTTTCTTTTAGGTGTTGGCATATTAGGTGGTGTAGGCGCGGTCTTTGCCAATAAAATATTTGGTTTTGCTGATACCAATATAAAAAACCGAGAGTTAAGAAAACAGAACGAAGAAATTTTGCAACAAAATGAAAAGATTTATCAGAAACTATCCGTATTAGAAGACAAGTTAGAAGCGTTTAATAAAGAGGCAAAGTAACGCATGGAGTTTGATGCAAGACAAACCTTAATTCTAGCCGTATTAGTGCTATTTTTAGGACGTTTATTAAATAAAAAAATCAACTTCTTACAAAAGTATAATATTCCAGAACCAGTCACTGGTGGTATTATTGCCTCTATTTTTTTTAGCGCTATTTATTTTATTTTTGACCAAAGTATCGACTTTTCTTTAAAACAACGAGATATATTGTTGGTTGTTTTTTTCACTTGTATTGGTTTATCTGCCAAATTCTCTACTTTATTACAAGGTGGCAGAGCATTGGTTACCCTACTAATCCTCGCTGTCTGTTATTTATTTCTACAAAACATTACCGGTGTAGCCGTTACTTTGGTAACCAATTTATCTCCCCCTGTTGGCGTATTAGGCAGTTCAGTAGCACTTAGTGGTGGTCACGGTACCGCTATTGCTTGGGCGCCAACTTTTGTTAGTGATTTTAATATTGAAAATGCCATGGAAATTGGTATTGCCTGTGCCACTTTTGGTTTGGTCCTAGGCGGCCTTTGTGGCGGACCAATAGCCAGCTATTTAATCAAGCGCCATAATCTTAGCTCAAACAGCCAAGAGCAGCTTTCAGTTGGTGTTGATGATGAACAAGAGAAGATAACAGTTCAAAGTGTCTATAGCGTCTTATTAGTTTTATGTATTGCTGTTGGCATTGGCTTACATTTACATCAATTGATAGACAGTTTTGGCATAAAACTGCCTATTTTTGTGCCATGTCTCTTTGGCGGTATTATCCTCACCAACATCATACCTGCGATTTGGCAGAAGTTACCTTGGCCATCCGGCACACCTACGCTGGCATTAATTTCTGATTTTTGTTTGGGCTTATTTTTGGCCATGTCGTTAATGAGCTTGCAACTATGGACACTCATTGACCTAGCCTTACCAATACTGTTATTACTTGCTGCACAAGTTATTATGGTTTTAATATTTACTATTTTTGTAGTATTTAGGGCACTTGGTAAAAACTACGATGCAGCAATTATGGCTTCGGGTTATGCCGGATTAGCCCTTGGCGCTACACCTACCGCTATTGCTAATATGACCGCAGTCACTAAAAAGTATGGCGCTTCACCACAGGCATTTATTGTGGTGCCGCTTATAGGTGCCTTCTTTATTGATATTTCCAATGCCTTTATTATCCAACTTTTTCTTGGCTGGTTAAGTTAACTAAGCACGTTACTAGATTATGAGTTACCACTATTATGAAAAGAATTAATCAATCGTTAGTCGCTATAATATTACTATGCTTACTTTCAGGATGTGTTAATTACAGCCGTGATTCAGGGGTCGAAAACCTTTGGCGGCAGCCACAATCATTTACCAATGGCACAACCACGAACCAACAAGTATTAACGGCCTTAGGGCCACCATCACAAGTCTTGGCCATTGGAAAACAAACCTTATATTACTATTTGAAAGAACAAGTGACACGAGAAGGTTTGATCTTGCTTATTTATAACGACACCACTGAAATTTCAATTTTTGATCGCGCTATGTTTATCTTTGATGAACAAGGTATTTTAATTGATTTTTCCTACAGTAAATTGGCTGATAACACTGAGTAAAAAATGCTAAAGCAACTAAACCTATTGAGCTTGTTGAGTTTGCTTTGCCTGTTGATGCTTACTTCATGTTCTATGGTAAAGCGTCAATATGGCCATGTTGGAACTGTAAAACCCTTCTCGCCAAAAGATTATCATCAAGTATTAACTACAATGGGTGCGCCCGATTCAATTGCCGTACTCAATGATGCCTTTATATTTGCTTATCACAGCGTCACCATTGATGAACCTCAACTGGGTTTAGCTATTCCCTCTTTTGATTTTTTTAAATTCACTTTAGGCTCGGCAACTGCTATCCATAACTATCACTTTTATGCTTTTTCTTTACAAGGTAAGACGATAAATTTGCAACAAAACTACTGGCAAAATGCCCTAGGTGATAGTTCAACTATTGGTTTGATTTTTGTGGTAGAAGAAACCGTTGATTTAACAAGTTTTGAAACACCACGCGCTGCTAATCTTTGGGGAGAACGTTTACTTTTTGATATCGATCTTATAGAGTTTTCTTTTCAAGATATTATTTTAGCAAGGCGCTTAGATTTAATTGGCCAGGATTATTAGTAAAAAACAATGCCTTAAATATTTTTAAAATGGAATCGATAGCAAGCTAAAAGTAAACCTACACACTAACCTGTTACCACCCGCAAAGTATCAACTCATCTTTTACTATCTTCCTTACCGCATCTGAGGTATAACAGCGCAATGAAAATACCAAAGCGACTATTGCCTCTCGTTGAAGAAGGCTTAATTGATGAAGTGCTCAACCAATTAATGAGCGGAAAAGAAGCCACAGTGTACAGAGTACGTTGTGGCGATGAAATTCGTTGTGCGAAAGTATATAAAGAAGCCACGAAACGTAGTTTTAAAAAAGCATCACAGTATACAGAAGGCAGAAAAGGCCGAAGTAGTCGACGTGCTAGAGCGATGGAAAAAGGCTCTAAGTACGGTAAGAGTCAACAAGAAGAAGCTTGGCAAAATGCCGAAGTTGATGCTTTATACACTCTTGCCGAGCACAATGTCCGCGTACCACAACCCTACGGTTGTTTTGATGGTGTGCTGCTCATGGAACTTATCACCGATGAAGAAGGTGATGTTGCGCCGCGCCTTAACGATGTTGTTATGCCTGCCGAGCAAGCCATTGAAGATCATGCCTTAATGATGATTTATATTATGCGTATGTTATGTGCTGGTATAGTTCACGGTGATTTATCTGAATTTAATGTCTTAGTTGATGCCTACGGCCCAGTTGTTATTGACTTGCCACAAGCGGTAGATGCCTCAGCGAATAACAATGCCAAAGCAATGTTACTGCGAGATGTTAACAATATCACTAGCTATTACGCCCAATTCGCACCAAATTTAGCCTTAACAAAATTTGGTGAAGAAATGTGGGCACTCTATGAAGCAGGTGAGTTAACCGATACTAGCAAGTTAACAGGACAATTTGCCGAGGATACCCAAAGCGCCGATGTTGAAACTGTATTAGCAGAGATTCAAGCTGCCTTTGAACAAGAGCAAGACCGACTTGCCTACCTTAAAGAAGCTGCAGAGCAAGACTAAGCTAACTAATCATTGTGATAGCTTTACTTTTAGGCTGTCACTTTCTCTTAGCTCTATTGTTTCGCTACCGTATACCAATTTACAACTGGATCTTTAAGCTCATCATAGCCTGTTATGAAAAAGAGTGTCGTGAATACAATACCTGTCTTTTGCCAAAGATAATTCCTAATTTCCTACTGTAGCAAGTACATTAAAATCATGTAAACAGCAGTGCCGTAATGAAATACGCTACACTGATAAAATAGCTATCTCTTATTTTTTCATTTACCCGTTAAGTTAATATGAATTACTTTTTATACAGTTTTTTAATTACTCTTTTATTTAACTCTGCTTTTGCCACAACACAGAAGTTAAATGTCGCAGTGTTTCTTGAGCCGCCTTATGTTGATTTGGTAGCAAACAAATTAGTGGGTGAAAACATTGACATTATTAACCTACTTTCTAGCGCCATTAACCTAAAACCTGTTTTTATCCAATGTCCTCCCGTACGTTGTTTAACTATGGTTAGACAAGGACAGGCGGATATGATCTTAGGCTTAAGTAAATCATCAGCAAGAGAAAAATATTTTATCTTTCTTCAACCCCCTTATTTACTTCAACATCAGCCATTGCGTTTTTTTACGCTGAAAGAAAAAAACTTATCAATAAATAGCTTTAGTGATCTTAGGCCTTTACTGGTGGGTACATTACGAGGCGCGATGTATTTTCCTTTATTTGATAAAAGCCAGACAATCAGAAAAGTGGAACTCACCTCAAGGAAACAAATGGTTAAAATGTTGCTAAAAGGCCGCATAGACACTTTCTTAGAGAGAGAAGAAACAGTATTACCCTTGTTATCGGCTGAGTACCAAAATAAATTTTCCATGGCTGATTATCAATATAACAAACCCATAAACAGCTATATTGCTATTTCCAGACAGTCACAAATTAAACGTTTCGCGGGTGAGTTGTCTCAAGTTTTAGCAACAGCGATAACTGACGGTAGTATTGAAAAAATCAGGATGGAAAATCACGCTAAATATCTTAAAAAATCTACAGTTAAATAAACCTTCATCATTATTTTTTATTCAAACCCACAGCAGAATTTTATCAATAAAAGGTAAAACAGTTATCAAAAAAAGGCAGATTAACCTAGGTTAATCTGCCTTTTTTGCCATGAGCATTATGCTATTATTTCTTAGTATATTTTTCTAACCATTTGAATACTTCATCATACCAAACCACTAAATTATCAGGTTTACGAATATGGTGATCTTCATCTGGAAACATCACTAAACGACTATCAATACCTTTACGCTGTAGTGTCGTAAAGGCACCTAAACTTTGCGCGTACGGTACGCGGTAATCTAATTCACCTTGAATCACTAACATAGGTGTTTGCCAGTTATTCACGTAAGCAGCAGGGTTAAACTTCGAATAATCAATACTTACCTTACCTTTAGCGTTGCCACTTTCTTTACCCCAAGAAGGGCCACCCATATCGTATTCTGGGAACCACAACTCTTCAGTTGATTGGTAAAAGCTTGGCATATCATATAGACCTGCGTGATTAATCAGACATTTAAAACCTGTTGGCCAGTTGCCCGCAATCCAGTTCATCATATAACCGCCGTACGATGCACCTAATGCACAAGCATTTTCTCTATCTAACCAAGGCTGATCTTTTACGATAAATTCTAAACCTTTTTGTAAATCTTCAAGTGGTTTTCCACCCCAATCACGACTGATTGAATGGGTAAATTCTTGTCCGTAACCGGTAGAGCCATGGAAGTCGACCATCACTACGCCATAACCCTGAGCTGCCCATAATTGTGCATTCCAGCGGTAATGAAACATATTACCAAAACTACCTTGTGGACCACCGTGCACTAAAAATGCGATAGGATATTGTTTGCCTTCCTGAAAGTTAGCCGGTTTTAACCAATAACCGTGTACAATCTCATCATTCCAACCTTTAAAGTTAAATTGTTTATAATCAGCAAACTTAACACCAGCTAATTTATCTTTATTAATAGCAGTTAATTGTTTTAACTGATCACCAAGATCATCAATAGTGAAGATGTCTTTTGGTGAATTCAGGGTGTGACGAGTAAAGTAAATTTTATTACCGTAACTGGTAATATCACCATTACTACCAACATTATAAATTTTGCGTACTTCATCAAACTCAGGAGTAATAGAGAAAATGCTCTTTTGACCAACATCCTGTGCAACAACATACAAAGACTTATTATCTGGAGAAAAAGCTAAGCTATTAATTGAGCGATCCCAAGTACTGGCGACAGCTCGGGTTTTTCCCGTTCTGTTATCACGTAACTGTAAAGTAAATTTATCTGCTTCATAACCTGGCGTTTTCATCGCTTTATACGCTAAAAAACGGCCATTTGAAGAATAAACGGGATTGGCATCCCAAGCTTTATTATTTTCAGTAATATTTTTTAAGTTAAAAGCTGTTTGCCCTGTAGAAATCGCAACCTCAAAAATATCAAAGTTAGTTGTCCAAGCATGATTTTTAGCTGCTGCTTTACTCGAAGAGTCTTTAGCTGAGAATGCTAACGAGGTGGCATTCGGGTGAATTGTTACTTGCCCCATACCAGCAAAGTCACTTTGCCAGTTTGGCATAATATCTTTTACGTTTTTAAGTTGTCCGTCTTTACTTAGATGACCAACAAATAAATGTTCTTTATAATCTGTTGCCCAAACATCCCAGTGGCGCACCATTAGTTGGTCATAAGCACGGATATTATATTTCTTTTCTTTGTCAGTTTTTTTAGCAGCAACAGTACAAGCTAAATCATCACAACCCGGTTTTACGGTAAACGACAAAGAAAATAATTGGCCATTTTTAGACAATTTGAAAGCATTAACGTCTACTGGAAAGTCAGATATTTGTTTAGCTTTATTTTCGTTTAAAGCCTTTTGCCAAATTTGGCTGCTACCAGTGCGTGCAGAGAGGAAATATACCGACTGACCATCGTCAGCCCAAACGACATTACTTTCACCTTTCTTATGATTGGTAAGTTGGCTGACTTTACCGGTTTTAAGGTCTTGTTGGTAAAGGTGATTATCACTAGCATTTTTTTTTAAGCCATAAATGATTGAATCTCCCTGTGGAGAGACATTCACATCATGTAATTGATTCAATTGGTTTAGCTTTTCTACGGTAAAATCCTGATTACCGCTTTGCGCATGCGCAGATAAAGTTGCCGCCAGCGATAAAGCGACAAGGGTAAATATTTTTTTCATTATCGTTCTCATTTAACGTGGGGTAATTAGCACAATAATGCCTGCCAACTACAATTTAATAACGCATCAAGAATAAAAGGTCTATACAAGCAAATCAACCTAAGCGTTGTAATTTTTATTGGGATTTAACAGATGGAAAATCACAATTAAAGCGATTAGTTAAAAAGGGCATTGACATTACGCAAAAAATTGCGCAAAGTATTGCATAAATATTTTCGTAAATAATTATAAGTTTTGGAGTGTTCTTTGTCAGTATTACGCAGCCCACAATTTGGCGCCATTTTGTTTCGTGCCAGTGAACTTATCAGCAGCCAAGGCAGCGAAGTTTTTCAACGTTTAGGTATTAGTTTACCTGCTAGTCGAATTTCGATTGTCCTAGCTATTCAGGCTAAAGGAGCTCTTTCGTCTACCGAGCTGTCTGAACATATAGGTCTTTCAAGGCAACTCATTGAAAGCCGCTTAAAGCCAAGTATCAAAGAGGGTTTCTTTATTTCCCTCATTGATAATAATGACTCTCGCCGTCGCATATACGATATTGCTGAATCAGCTAAAACCGAAGCAGACCGTATAGTCGCAATAATGATTGATTTTGAACAAGTTTATTCTAAATTGTGGCAAGAGGTAGGCATCGATCTAGAGGATGCTTTGAAATTAATGGAGGCTGCTCTAGGTATGCAATCACTTACTGAACGTCTATTTAAAGAATTTCCAAAGTATCACCAAGAAGTAAAATAAAAGATTGAAAAACAATCTTCTGCTCATTCCTAACCGATAAAACTTATCTTATTTATTAACCTAACTAACAACAAAAAAGACATTATATGAAGCATATTATTTTAACCTTATTACTCTCCTTTACTTTATTTTCCTGTAACAGTGCGCCCGAAAATTTCAATGCTACTCTAGCCTGGCAAGAGTTTGAGCAAGTTTTTAACCAAGATTATGCTTATCGTGATACTGCAGGTGTCGAGGTTGATACGTTAATAGCTCAATACAAAGCAAAAGCATTATTAACGACTACAGAAAGTGATTTCGTTAACGTAGTCCAAGTATTTATGCGATATTTTCGTGACCCACATTTAAGCATCTACCCGAATAGTAAAAAGGGCTATAGCGTAACACCGACAGGCGCTGATATCTGGGTTGAAGCTAAAGATGGAAAGTACTTTATTGTCGATATAAAAACGGCTAGCGCTGCAAATAAATCCGGCATGGCAGTGAACAGTGAAATAATATCTGTTGATGGCTTAACCGCTGAAGCCGCTATTAGTAAAGTGTTTGGTGGTATTAGTACAGGGCTATCAACAAAACAAAAAGTGTGGGGGTTGAATATTGCTTTAGGCGGCATAAGAAATCAGCCAAGAGTAATTACCGTTAGCATGGATAATAAGCTACATACTTACCAACTAGCAGCTACTTATGATGAAGTAATACGAAGCTATAGTGATCCAACGTTATCCTTTAAGAAGATTGATAACTTGGGTTATATACGTTTTAACAATTCGTTAGGAAATACCGATACGGTAGATGCTTTTGAAAATGCTATTGAGCAGTTGATAAATACTCAAGGCTTAATACTCGATTTAAGAAATATACCAAGTGGAGGAAATACTGGTGTAGCTGAGCCGATTCTTGGGCACTTTGTTGACCAAGAAACCACCTACCAATTATATCAACGCCAGCGAAATGGCATTAATTTTCAGCAAGCTGAAATGGAAAGTGCAACCGCTGAACCGAGTAGCCCTTATTACAGCAAACCGTTCGTGGTTTTGGTCGGCCGCTGGACTGGCAGTATTGGTGAAGGCATGATGATTGGCTTAGATGTCTTGGGTGCAAAAGCAATCATTGGCGCACCAGCCGCAGACCTATTAGGTGGTATTAAAAACGTAACTTTAGAGCACAGCAACACTGTGGTTGATCTGGCATTTGAACGTATGTTTCACGTAAATGGTACGTACCGCGAAGACTTTCAAGCGACAATAAAACTAACGTCTGCTGATTGGGGTAAAGAGGGAGCTGATCCTGCATTAGAAACTGCAATCAACTTCTTAGCGCAAGAAGCGAGGAAATGAGATTTTGTATGATATATACCCAAGCTACTTCAAGATGCTCGTTTCAGGACGCCTGAACGATTCATGATCAAGGCGTGTATTTTATTAATGGTTTGTTCCCTTAATGAACTACGCAACGATGAACGTGATTTTCTCAGGCGTCCCCGAAGGGCTGGTTTAGAAGCGCTTTATCCATCGTTATTGATTTCGACAAGGGAATAACCATTCTCTTCAATTAATGCCTTGCCTAAAGGCGTTTCTAATTCCAGCTGCATCTTGAGGTTGCTTGGGTATACATCAGCTTGTACTTTATAAACATCAAGCTGATATGGTTTTTATCTGAAGATTAACAAAAGCAGTCTGCTTTATTTACTCGCTTGTTTGGCCTTTTTGTCATTTTTTTCTTGGCGGCGTTCTTCAATAATATTTTGAATGTCGCCACCTATGTGTGATTCTCCACGCTGCTCCGCTAAGGAAATTTGACGTTGACGTTCCGCATAACGATTTCGCTGTGCTTCAGTAACCTTGTCATGACAACGATGACAACTTACGCCTTTAACGTAATGCTCACTTTCTTTTTCCGCTTCAGTTAATGGGAAACGACAAGCAAAACATTGATCATATTGCCCCTGCTCTAATTCATGATTAACCGCAACACGACCATCAAAAACAAAACATTCACCTTCCCACATAGTCTCGTTACTTGGTACTTCTTCAAGGTATTTTAAGATGCCACCTTCAAGGTGATAAACCTCTTCAAAACCTTGTTCTTTAAGGTATGCCGTAGATTTTTCACAGCGAATACCACCGGTACAATACATAGCTACTTTCTTGTGCTTGTTTTTGTCTAGGTTTTTTTCGACATATTCAGGAAATTCACGAAATGTTTCTGTGTTCGGATTAATAGCATTTTTAAACGTACCAATTTCAATTTCGTAATCATTGCGAGTATCGACTAAAACGACGTCAGGATCAGAAATTAAGGCATTCCAATCTTTTGGTTTTACGTAAGTACCTACTACTTGGTTCGGGTCAATACCTTCAACCCCCATAGTAACTATTTCTGTTTTCAATTTCACTTTAGTGCGGTGAAATGGGTTTTCTTCGCTATAAGACTCTTTATGAACGATATTATCTAAACCCGGCTGTTCTCCAAGGAAAGCTAGCACTGCATCAATACCTGCTTGAGGTCCGGCAATAGTACCATTGATACCTTCTGCCGCTAATAATAACGTACCTTTAACGTCTACACTGACCATTTTATTTGATAATGGCTCGCGCAATGTCTTAAACATATCTAAACGTACGAACTTATATAAGGCGCAAATTGTAATAGTATTAGTTGACGATTTCTTTGAGGTAATTGGTGATGCTTTTTTTTCTGATGAACTCATGGTCTCTCCATTGAACTAGCTGGAACGTAAATCCAGTGCTATAGATTAAATTTTTAAATAAAGAAGAAGCGTAATATTGATCACGCTTTTTTCAGGAGGCGCATTCTAGCAGAATTATTTGAAAATGAACATAGCTCACTAATCAAGCGAACTATGGGTTACCCTGTAAATTCATCTCAGATATTTAATATATTTAATATTAAGCTTTGAGCTCTAATAGTTTGGCTTCTATGATATTTATTTGCCATTGATTCGCGTTATACAACTTTGCCAATTTTAATGCCTTGGTATAATAATTTATCGCCATGTCAGTGTTATTTAACTGCATATAGATAACAGCAATACTTTTTATATATTCAACTGAATATTCAAAACGACTCTCAGCCTCTAACAACACTTTTAATGCCGATTGTGGTGAATCAAAATATCCAATATAACTAGCCTGCATCATGATAAAAGCTTGTTCTGAGGTGGGTAGAATTTTTTTCATTTTAGCCATAAATGACGGAATATCACCTACCTTTTTTTGTCGATAAAAAGAACGAATTGCAGACTTTATACTTGATGTTGGTATCGGTTGGTTAATAGCTAACTTTGCAGAGAGTTTTTGGTAATGCGCTAGAATTTGTTCAGGCGTTATTGAACTCTCTAATTTTTTATCGGAAATATGCCATGTCTTGAATATTTTTTTTAAATCAGCTCGCAGTGCAACTAAGCCTACAGAGTTGTGATTTTCATCCGGGTAATGTGAAAACTGCCAATCAATGTTTTTGGGTTGCTTTTCATCTAATAATTGTAAAACACCGTATACCCCTTGCCTCTCTTCATCGCCTAATGATAGGTATAATGACGTTGGTTTATGCTCACTTTCGCCAACAAAACTATTTGCTTTTGCCATAATCCCATGATCATTTAACCAAACTGAAGGACTATTAGAGACAAAGTGTTCAAAAGCATTAGGTGATTCAAACAGCGCGTTTAAAACAAATAAGCCACCGATTGAGCCACCAAATAGTATTGAGTTGTTGGCTGCTCGGTAATGATTATTGATATAAGGCTTCAGCTCTTTCTCTAAAAACGTTAAAAATAGTTCGGCTTTACCAGCATCTTCTTTCTTAAAAGGGGCTGTTAATGCTGCAGGGGTCATATATTGGCGATATACATCTGTACCTTTATCGGCAATGCCCACCAGAATAACATCTGGAATTAATTGTGCTTTATTTGATAAAAAATCCAACATGCCTGATACACCGTGAAAGTTATAATCACCATCCAAAAGGTAAATAACCGGATAATTAGCTTCTTTATTGCTGTGGTAGCTCTCTGGTAATAAAACTTGAATTTCACGTTCTTCATTTAAATAAGTTGAATTGATTTTTAACCTTTCGCCAATAGATAAAGCCGCTGCTAAGCTGCCTTGCGCTGTAAGTAAAATGATTAGCAAAAATAAGTGAATAGTTTTTTTAAGCATGAATTTTCCCATTGTGATCTGAAAATTTAACATTGATTTGATGGTCATTCATGTGAATTTTTAACAAAAGTCACTCAACAACCATTATTGATAAAATTTAATATCTCATAAATTCAATACATTAGAAAGTAGTGCCTTGTGGGTGTTGCTTGTGCTGATTAGTAACATTAAATATTGTCATGCATGGGTAAAATAATGCTGGCCACTGCACCTTGGCAATCATCTCTGTTACTTAAAGTTAAGTTGCCACCATGGTTCACTATAATTTGCCGGCTAAACACCAAACCTATGCCACAGCCATCAGTTTTAGTGGTATAAAAAGGCACAAAAATATTATCGCTGTTATTGATACCTGTACCTTGATCGCTGATATTAATTTCTACCATGCCATCTTTTTGCTGCCAATCAATATTAATAATGCCCTTTTTGTTATTCAACATGGCTTGTTGAGCATTTTTTATTAAGTTAACCAGCACTTGTTGTAGTTGTTTTTCATCACCGTAAATAATCAAGGATTGACCTGAAAGGCGAATATTAAAATCATCAAACAGTAACAACATCGATTTTAACAAATCAGCTAATTTAAAAAGAGTTTTTTCAGGTTTAGGTAGGCAACTAAACTCCTGATAGCGTAAGAGGAACTCATTAAGTGATTGCGCTCGCTCAGCGATAACCGCTAAACCTTCCTCTAAATCGTCAAACAGCTCGGTGTTGTTTATAGAGGTGTTATTTACAAAGGTATTGTTTGCTGAGCTGCTTTGCTTTGTTACTGCTTGAACTAATGCTACTTGCTCGGTTAAGGTTTTTTTATGATTTACTATCAAACGAATAAGAGTATCGCTTAACGAAGCAATAGGCGTTAAAGAGTTATTTATTTCGTGACTCAGTACCCGTAATAACTTCTGCCAAGCTTGCCGCTCTTCTTCATGTAATAATTTTTGAATATCGGTTATGAAGATCAATTTGTGTCTATTACCCTGCTCAAAATATTCATCGGTGTGAATAAACACTTTTTTCTTATGATTTTCTATTTCAAACTCAATAACTTGACGGCTCTCATGCGTTAAAACATCTTGTAAACCTAAGGTGCTAATCGGCCAACCAGCAACTTCATCAAACCGACAGGAGAATAGTTTTTCAGCCGCAGGGTTCATCAAAATAATCTTACTGCTTTTATTCACCGCGACTATAGCGACATCTATTTGTTTAATCACTATATCTAATAAAACTTGTTGTTCTTTACTAACCAATTCTTGTGTCGCTAGCGATGTAGATAAATCATTAAAGACAATATTGAATTCTTTTAATGCCCCCTCACCTTCAAAGTGGTTTGCTCTGATAGAGTGATCACCCGCTTGCATAGCTGTGATTAAGTTAGTCGAAGTTCTTAATTGAGAGACTACTTTTTGGCGAATTAAAAATGCACCATGGATGACAGCGACCAAGAGTAAGAACATCAATATGATTTTTAAAAATATCGATAATTCATGGCTATACAAAGCATAAAATAAAAACGTTGTTGGTAATAGACCAACAAATAAAGCGATACGTAACAATTGGTTTTCGAATGACATTTTACTTGGCATTTTATTAAAATTCATCATAAGTGCCCAGCAACTTAGCTCTCTTCACCTTACGTATTCCCGCATTAGTTATCAGCATAATAATGATCCGAAATGTCCTTGTTTACAGTTTATGTTTTTCTAAACGTCGATAATAAGAACTGCGGCTTAAACCTAAAGATTCTGCGGTCTCATGACCGTTATTATCAAAGCGTGCCAATCTATCAACTATAATTTGCCTTTCTATTTTCTCTAAGGTATCGGTGTCACTATCAATACCATTATTAACAAAACTAGTGCCATCAACTGTTACTTCTGGTGTAAGACCAAGGTCTGCAGCGGTAATTACTTGCTCCTGACTGAGAAAAATGGCCCGCTCCATCATATGGCTTAATTCTCGAATATTACCCGGCCACTGATAATTCTGCAAAACAGTTGAGGCCTGTGGGCAAAGTTGCGGACTTGCCAAGCCATACTTACTGGCAAACTGTATTAAGAAATACTCAGCTAAAGGCAGTATATCGGCAACACGATCTCGTAGTGCTGGAATATGAATTTCAATAGTATTTATGCGATAAAGTAAATCTTGCCTAAATTTTCCTTGGCTGATCAGTTCCGCTAATGAAGCATTGGTAGCTGAAACTAAGCGCACGTCTACTTGCTGGGTTTTAGCGCTACCCACTTTCTCAAATTGCTTTTCTTCCAAAACCCTAAGTAGCTTTGCCTGTTGGGACAAGGGTATATTGGCTATCTCATCAAGGAAAATGGTGCCGCCCTCTGCCAATTCAAAACGTCCGATACGAGTTTCTTTGGCATCAGTGAAAGCACCTTTAACATGACCAAACATCTCACTTTCAAAAAGATTATCGGTTATAGCTCCCATATTCACTGAAATTAAACTCTGTTGATGACGCTGCGAGCATTGGTGTAGGTAGCCAGCAAACATACTTTTACCGGTCCCATTTTCACCCGTAAATAAAATGTTCATATCACTCTTTGCTAGCTTTGCTAATTGCGCCAGCAGTTGTTGCATAACGATCGATTCTGCGACAATATTTTCGCTATCATGGCTATTTTGTGCTTTGAGCAAGGCATTTTCTTGGGTGAGTTTCTGGCCTTTTTTAGCCATTGCCTGAATATGTACTTGAGCCTGTAAAATATTTAATAGTCGCTCATTTTTCCACGGTTTTTGCACAAAATCTGCGGCACCTTGCTTCATCGCTTCCACAGCAATATCAACACTGCTGTAACCTGTCATAACCACAATAGGCATGTATTCATCAAGCTCTCGTATTTTCGCGACTAGTGCCAAGCCTTCTTTGCCCGAGGTGGTATCATCTTGATAATTTAAATCAATTAATGCCACACAAAAGCTACGTCTTGCCAATACAGTTAACAATTCAGCCGGTGAACTAACCGCGACTACTTGGTAATTTTGTGACTTTAATAACAGCTTTAACGTGGTGAGAATACGCGGATCATCATCAGCAATCAGAATTGAAGGTGAAGATTTACTTGAAAGAGTAGGTGAAGCAATAGCTGAGGTCATGTTATCCATTTCAGTCGCGTGAGGTAAAGGCTCAAATAGCAGGTAATATTATCAAAGTATTACCTGCTATTCTGCTAAAAATGAGTTTTAGTTAACTCTAACTCAATGTTAACTAGGGTTAGCTAATCATGATGCAGAGCATCACTTGGCTCCATTAATACCACTTTTCGGGTCGGCACATAGGTAGCAACAAGCACTATAATGATGATTAACAAAGGTATCGCAATTAAACCTACAAGATAACTTGCTTGGTTTATCACCATGGTATCTGTCATTTGATTGACCACCCAAAGTGATAAAGTAATGCCGATACTCAAGCCAATAATTAATTGCCAAAGTGCCTTTTTCATAAATAATTGCATGACTTTACTATCGCTAGCACCCAGTGCTCTGCGTACACCAATTTCTTGGGTACGCTGACTAATACTATTAGCTGCCACAGCATAAATGCCACTAGCGGCTAAAAATACCGCAATAACACCACATAATAAAAACACTTTTGAAATGGCTGACACTAAAATCATCGGCTGTGAGATTAATTCATCATAACTTTGAATGTTATATACGGTAGCATTATTGTTCACTTGATTAATCGCGTGTTGTAATGATTTTTCAGCCTCAGCTTGTGAGCCATTATAGTGAATCGCTACATCAATGCTGCTATAACCAATATGATCTAACATAAAGTAAGAGCTATATTGCTCACTGGAAGTACGCATTGCTGAACCATGATAGGTATCAGAAACAACCCCAACGATAGTCTGCCAACCGCCCTCTCTATCTGGATCAGGATTTCTAAAAGCACGACGAACACGTTGGCCAATGGCGTCACCATCAGGAAAGAAGTCATTAGATATTGATTCATTTATGATAATGGTATCAACTTCTGCGCTGATATCATCAAGGCTGAAGTCTCGCCCCTGAATAACTCTCATACCTATGGCTTGCCAAGCATCGCGAGAAACCACTTCATTATTGGAATAAGGGTTTTCGTTATAAACTGCAGCAACGCGCCCTTCGATTTCAAAGTAACTAGCCCCTGCACCAGTACCAGGTAATTGGCTCATAAAAGCCACACCCTCAATATTTGGCATCTGCTCTAAGCTATCTTTTAATTGATAATAAAATGCGGTTCTTTTAAGGGTATCTGCTAATTCAAACTCTCCCTCTTCTCGAATGGGATAATCAACTACAGGCAACTCTATTGTTGCGGTGATTCTGTTGTTGGTATCAACACCGTAGTCAGCTTGCCCTGCAGAATAACTGGTCGATAACAAAATGGTGGCGATAACAAGAACCACACACGATAATAATATTTCACTGATTACCAAAATTTGGCTAGCTCGAGCAGCTTTTTTACCCTGCGAGCCACGAGTGCCATCTCTCAATACCGCATTAAAATCACCTGATAATGCCCGCCATGCTGGAATAAACCCAGTAATAGCAATCATCGCTATAACAGAAGCAATCAATAAAAGAATAGCATCTGCGTCTAAGCTCACCTGCCACCAAAACGGTTTCTGCTCAGTAGCCATATACATTTGTTCAAAAACGGTATTACTTAACTCTAAGCCCCAACCTGCAATGAGTACGGACAAGAAACCGCCAACTGTGCAGATAAAAATACTCTCAAGCAACATTTGTAATATCAATCGATTACGCGGTACACCCAAAGCGACACGTATGGCAACTTCTTTAAACCTTTCATTCACTCGCGCCAATAATAAATTACCAACATTAATACAAGCGAGTAATAAAATAAGCAACACCACTACCGCCATGGTGATAAAAATAGAATAAAACTGAGTAATATTGGCTTTTTTATAAGGAACCGCTCTTAAGTAGCCCTCGAAGTCATCCATACGCCAGCGCACATTATCAGGTAAACTTTTGACTACTTTTTTATTGAGTAATGCTAACTCTTGTTGAAACACCTCAAATGGCACTTCTTTTTTCAATCTTGCGTAAGCAAATAATCCATCACGCGACCAATCGGTGGGTGATAACAATTCTTGCTTTATCGGTAACCAGGCTTGCGCAGTCATTGGAAAAGCAAAACCTTGTGGCATGATGCCTACGACACGTGTCGGTATGGCGTCAGCTAAGACAACAGAACCAACAATATCCTCTTCTGCCATAAAGTAATGTTGCCAAATATCATAGCCCAAAACAATCACGGGTTCAGCACCTTCAAAATGATCTTCAGCTTTTAGGCCTCGTCCCATAATAGGTTTCACACCGGCAAAGTCGAATACATTCCATTCAATATTTACCGAATTATATTTACGAGTCACTGAGTTATTCTGTGTATTGCCAATGAGTGATGTTCTTTCCTGATAAACACCGAGTTCATCAATTGAATCCATCTCATTTCTTATGGTTAATAGATCATGAGGATCAATACCAATTCTAAACAAATGACTTTGATTAAATTCAGCTTCGATGGAAATTATCGGTGTATCTTTATTCAATAATAAAGGCTTAAACACCAAGTTACTCAATAATGAATAGGTGTAAAGAGTTAGTCCCAAACCAATGGCAACAATAAAAATGGTAAGGGCAGTAAAAACTGGTTTTTTATGGAGCAGTCTAGCTGCATATTTTATATCAAGAGTTATAGACACCTGAAAATCCTCATTCTAAATTATAGCGTTATGACTAGCGCTAGGTCATTACACAGCAATGGCTGTAGGTGTTTCGGTGCGTTGATCAGCAACTATCTTGCCATCAAATACCTCTATCATACGTTCAGCCCGTGCAGCCGAACGAGGATCATGAGTCACCATACAAATAGTTGCGCCTTCTTGATGTAATTGATCCAATAACGCCATAACGATTTGCGCATTTTTTGAGTCTAAATTACCGGTCGGTTCATCCGCCAAGATGATGGCTGGCTTTGCTGAGATAGCGCGCGCTACGGCTACACGTTGCTGCTGACCACCAGAAAGTTGTGAAGGGAAATGATGAGCTCGATGTAACATATCTACTTTTTCTAACGCTGATTTCACCATTTTTGCCCGCTGTTCGCTATTAATATCACTACGATAAGTTAGCGGTAACTCGACATTTTCGGCCACAGTTAAATCACTAATTAAGTTAAAAGCTTGAAAGATAAAACCTATTTCTTTATTTCTAATTGCAGAGCGTTCATCTCGATTTAAATCAGAAACATCATGGCCAGCTAAGGTATAACTACCACTGCTGGAAGTATCTAATAAACCCAATAATGATAACAAGGTAGACTTTCCACACCCTGATGGACCGGTAATAGACAGGTATTCACCTTTATTAATGATGAGGTTAATATCATTGATTGCATGGGTCTCGACATCATCAGTAAAAAATACTTTTTTGATGTCTTTAAGTAATACTAATGCCTGTCCGTTATTGTCCGTATGATTTGTTTTAATTGTATTTGTAATATTGTTATTTTTCATCACGTCCTCCTAATTTACGTTAATGGTTTGTTGTTTTTCCCAAGCTGAGATATCTGAAATAATAATATTATTTCCTGCGACTAAGCCTGAGGTTATTTGAATATATTGAGTAGATGTTTGCCCAAAGTGAATGCTTACTTTATCTGCTTGGCTACCATCTTCCGCCAGTAGGTAAGCAAAAGCTTCACTATGTTCACTAGCAAACATTGGTCGTTTGACAAAAAGAGTATCTGCTATATTGGCAATGGCGATTACACCATTGACGGTGAGATCTGGACGGGCATCTTTTGGCATATCACCAATAAGTTCAATGTCTACTTGCACAGAGCCATTATTTACAATGGGATCTATGCGTTGCACAATGCCAACAATTTTACTATTACGGGTATCAACAACTACTGATTGACCAAGCGCGACATCTTTAATTTGTTTTTCCGGTACACGTAGCTCAGCAATGAACTCTCCACTGCGTGCTAATCGAGCAAGATTACTACCCATTAAGACCCGTTGGCCAAGCTCCATCGGCATAGCTTGTACAATACTGTCCATGCTGGCATGCACTTTTAAAGACTCAACTTGTTGCTGCGCTCTTTGATAAATTTTATGCATGCGATTAAGTCTGGCTTGATAAGCCTTGGCTTGTGCCGTTAAACTCTCTTGCTTTTTATTTAAACGTTTCACTTCTAGTTGCCAGCGCTCTTTGTATTGCGCAACATCTATTTTTACTTCTTCATGGGCTATATGCGATACCGCGACTGTGCCTTGGTCTAACAATTTTTTCTGGGCGTTAAAGGTCAGTAATGCTCGTTGATGATTCAGTTTTTCATTAATGACCGCGGCTTCTTGGTCTAATAACTCTGAAGCTAACGAAACGTTTAGTGCATTGGTTTCAGCGACCATTTCTTCTAATTGCCACTTGGTTTCTTCTAATTGCTGAATTAATTGTGGGTTAGATAATTCAAGTAATAAATCGCCTTTTTTTACCTTCGCGCCGGCTTTTATTAAAATACGTTCAACTCGCCCGTCAACATTGGTTGCTACCCAGCGAATATCTTTAGGTACAAGCACACCAACACCACGAACACTAATATTAAGTTGGCCACGTTGTACTTGAGCAAGCAGTAATTCTGATTTATCTACCTGATATGTTGCTGAATTACCTGAAAGGTTAATTATTAAGGTAAACGCAATAATCGTGATAGCAGCAATAGAAAACCAGCGTTTAATATTAATTTTTTTCTTCTGCTTCGAGCGAACAATATCCATAAAGAGACCAATGATTAATTCATGGTCTTGTTAGAGCAATCGTTATACCAACTATAACTTAGTCGTTAAATACAG
Source organism: Colwellia psychrerythraea (assembly GCF_000764185.1). Classification (GTDB taxonomy): domain Bacteria; phylum Pseudomonadota; class Gammaproteobacteria; order Enterobacterales; family Alteromonadaceae; genus Colwellia; species Colwellia psychrerythraea_B. The sequence goes on along the minus strand of NZ_JQEC01000034.1, from coordinate 53,934 downwards.
GTACTTAGTTACATTGTAGTTACAAATACATACAGGTAATCTCGATATCGAGACGAGTTACTTTAGTAGTAATTTCGATTTCGAGATTGGCAGTGATCATAACGAATAAGAATTCAGTGCTTAGTCGAATTGTGGGTCTTGATATTTAATCGATACAAATAAAAACGCCACCTTGTGTTAACAAGATGGCATTTTATATAGATAAATTCATTTGAAGATTTTCTTCAATCTAAGTGAAGCTGTTTCTAGGAGAGTGCACGGAGCCTAGTTTACTAGGTGAGTACAGTCGACAACGAAAGAGCAATGCTTAGTAAGAAGAAAACTTCAAATTAGGCTTCGACTTGTAAGATTACTGTATCGGCTTTCTTGGTGTACTCTTCCATCTTATCGAAGTTCAAATAACGATAAGTATCCGCAGCCGTTGCATCAATTTGTGAAGCATATTCCATATACTCTGCCGGTGTAGGCAATTTACCTAAGATTGCGCCAACACCGGCAAGTTCAGCTGAAGTTAGGTAAACATTGGCGCCATTACCTAAACGGTTAGGGAAGTTACGTGTTGAAGTAGACAATACTGTAGTATTATCACCTACACGTGCTTGGTTACCCATACATAAGGAACAACCCGGAGTTTCTACACGAGCACCAGCTTTACCATAAATGTTAAAGTAACCTTCATCTTTAAGCTGTGCACTATCCATTTTTGTTGGCGGTGTAACCCACATACGTGTTGGCAGTGAACCGCCACTCTTTTCAAGGAAGGTTTCAATCAATTTACCTGCGGCGCGGAAGTGGCCAATATTTGTCATACATGAACCAATAAATACTTCATCTACTTCAACACCAGCGACATCTGAAAGAAGTTTCGCATCATCCGGATCATTAGGGCAACAAACGATAGGCTCTTTGATATCAGCTAAATCAATTTCTATAATGTGCGCATATTCAGCATCTGCATCAGCAGTCATTAATGAAGGGCTAGCTAACCATGCTTGCATACCTTTAATACGACGAGTAATGGTACGAACATCACCATAACCCTCGCTAATCATCCACTTAAGCATAACAATGTTAGAGTTTAAGTACTCACTCACTGAGTCTTCTTCAAGTTTAATTGAACAACCAGCAGCGCTGCGCTCTGCTGAGGCATCGGATAATTCAAATGCTTGCTCAACTGATAAACCTTTCAGGCCCTCTATTTCTAGTACTCGACCTGAGAATTCATTGATTTTACCCGCTTTTTCAACAGTTAATAAACCTTTCTTGATACCGTAGTAAGGAATTGCATGCACAAGATCACGTAAGGTGATACCGGGTTGCATTTCACCTTTAAAGCGCACCAAAATTGATTCTGGCATATCAAGCGGCATAACACCTGTTGCCGCCGCAAAAGCAACTAAACCAGAGCCTGCAGGGAAAGAAATACCTAATGGGAAACGTGTATGAGAATCCCCTCCAGTACCTACTGTATCGGGTAATAACATGCGGTTTAACCACGAGTGTATGACCCCATCGCCAGGGCGAAGTGAAACACCGCCACGGTTCATCATGAAATCAGGCAGAGTGTGATGAGTGATAACATCAACAGGTTTAGGATAAGCTGAGGTATGACAGAAAGATTGCATAGTTAAATCAGCGGAGAAACCTAAACAGGCTAAATCTTTCAATTCATCACGGGTCATTGGGCCGGTTGTATCTTGCGATCCTACTGTAGTCATTTTAGGCTCACAGTATTGGCCGGGACGAACACCGGCTACATCACACGCTTTACCAACCATTTTCTGCGCTAAAGTAAAACCTTTTGTAGAAGCTGCTGGGTCAACCGGTACAGCAAATAAATCGGTTACCTCAAGACCTAATGCTTCACGAGCACGTCCTGTTAAACCACGGCCAATGATTAATGGAATACGGCCACCAGCACGAACTTCATCTAACAATACCGAGCTAAGTTTAAATTCAGAAATCACCTCGCCAGCGGCGTTTTTAACAATGCCTTGATAAGGGTAAATATCAATAACATCACCCATGTGCATTTTTTGTACGTCTAATTCAATCGGCAATGCGCCTGAATCTTCCATGGTGTTATAAAAAATAGGTGCAATTTTACCGCCGAGACAAACACCGCCACCACGTTTGTTAGGGATATAAGGAATATCATCACCCATAAACCATAAAACCGAGTTAGTGGCTGATTTACGAGAAGATCCCGTACCAACAACATCACCCACATAAGCGAGTGGGATGCCATCTTTTTGCATTTCTTTAAGCTGAGCGATTGGTCCGACGCTGCCGTCCTTATCAGGGGTGATACCTTGACGTGCTATTTTAAGCATTGCTTTGGCGTGCAGAGGAATATCAGGACGAGACCAAGCATCTGGTGCTGGTGATAAATCATCAGTGTTAGTTTCACCGGTAACTTTAAATACTTTAACTGTAATTTTTGTCGCTACTTTGTTTTTTGAGGTGAACCACTCTGCATCAGCCCAAGATTGCATAACCTGCTTAGCTGCAGCATTTCCCGCTGCAGCTTTTTCTTGCACGTCATGAAAAGCATCAAACATTAATAAGGTGTTTGATAAACCCTTAGCTGCTGTCGCTGATAATTTTTCACATTCCAGTAGATCGATCATCGGCTGAATGTTGTAACCACCTAACATGGTGCCTAATAATTGTGTGGCTTTTTCAGCACTTAAGATCGGTGAAATGACTTCACCTTTAGTAACAGCGGCTAAAAAACCTGCTTTAATGTAAGCTGCATCATCAACACCTGCTGGCACACGATTACTTAATAAATCAATTAAAAAAGCTTCTTCACCTACTGGTGGGTTTTTAATTAATTCAACTAATGCTGCTGTTTTCTCAGCGTCTAAAGCTTTAGGTACGATACCTTCAGCTGCACGTTCCGCTATGTGGTTACGATATTCTTGAAGCACGACTCTCACCTTTTGCTAGGGGATACTTAATACTTCTTTTGATTGAACTCGATGATTTATACATCAAGATTAGGACAAAGTTTTTAAGTATCCACGATTAAAAATTATCGATACCTTGCTGATACGTAGTTAAAAGTTAACGAACAGCAAGAATTATGACTATAAATCACTATATCACCAAATATAGACGATAATGATCAGGCATAGGTATCAAAAAACTGATAGTTAACACTTATTGTGAAGAAAGCTTTACTAGCAAAGTGGTATAACCACTATAACTATATCCACTACCAACTATAACCAATATGAATAGTGCTTATTTAAGCAAATGATTACGTAGTGCTTAGAAAATCAGGTAAAATAGAGAAAAATTTGTCCTGATTGCTGATTACTACAAATCAGCAAATGTTATTAGAATATTAAAAGCTAAAAGAGAGTATTAAATGAGTCTTTATTTAGAATATATCAAAGAAATTGAAAGTCGTAAAAATGATCTTGGCTTAGCGCCTAAGCCAATTGATGCTGCTGATTTATTAGCAGAAATCATTACTCAAATTAAAGATCAAGCCAATGCGCACCGTGAAGATTCTCTTAACTTCTTCATCTATAATACCTTACCTGGTACAACTAGCGCTGCTGGTGAAAAAGCAAAATTCTTAAAAGAAATTATTTTAGGTGAATTTGTTGTTGCTGAAATTACGCCAACATTTGCTTTTGAATTACTTTCACACATGAAAGGCGGCCCTTCAATTGAAGTATTGCTTGACCTTGCATTAGGTAATGACGCAGCGTTAGCTACCCAAGCCTCAAACGTATTAAAAACACAAGTGTTCCTATACGATGCAGATACTGCTCGTCTTGAATCCGCTTTTAAAGCTGGCAACGCAATTGCTAAAGACATTCTTGAAAGCTACGCACAAGCTGAGTTTTTCACTAAGCTTCCTGAAGTAGAAGAAAAAGTTGAAATCGTTACTTATATCGCTGGTGAAGGCGATATCTCTACTGATTTATTATCTCCAGGCCATCAAGCTCACTCACGTGCTGACCGTGAATTACATGGCCACTGCATGAGCACACCAGAGGCTCAAGCTGAAATAAAAGCATTACAAGTTAAACATCCTAACGCTAAAGTTATGTTGATTGCTGAAAAAGGCACTATGGGTGTTGGTTCATCTCGTATGTCTGGTGTTAATAACGTTGCACTATTAGCAGGTAAGCAAGCAAGTCCATACGTACCATTCATTAACATTGCGCCTGTAGTTGCAGGTACTAACGGTATTTCTCCTATCTTCCTTACTACTGTTGATGTAACTGGCGGTATTGGTCTTGACCTTAAAAACTGGGTTAAGAAAGTCGATGCTAATGGCAATACAGTTGTGGACGAAAATGGTGATACAGTTTTAGAAGAAGCTTACTCAGTAGCTACTGGCACACTATTAACTATCGATACTAAAGCGATGAAGTTATACAACGGCGATAAAGAGTTAGCTGACGTATCTTCTGCTTTCACCCCACAGAAAGTCGAATTCATGAAAGCAGGTGGTTCTTACGCGGTAACATTTGGTAAGAAATTACAAACGTTCGCGGCAGAAACACTAGGCGTAGTAACTACACCTGTATATGCAACTTCAAAAGAAATTTCACATGAAGGCCAAGGTTTAACCGCCGTTGAAAAAATATTTAATAACAACGCTGTTGGTGTAACGTCTGCAACACCATTACATGCAGGCTCAGATGTTCGTGTAAAAGTGAACATTGTTGGCTCTCAAGATACTACCGGTCCAATGACTTGCCAAGAGTTAGAAGCGATGGCTGCTTCTACTATTTCTCCACTTGTTGACGGTGCTTATCAGTCAGGTTGTCACACAGCTTCAGTTTGGGACAGTAAAGCTAAAGCAAACATTCCTAAACTAATGAGTTTCATGAACAAATTTGGCCTTATCACCGCGCGTGATCCTAAGGGTCAATATCCTGCAATGACTGATGTTATCCATAAAGTATTGAATGATATCACCGTAGACGATCGCGCCATCATCATTGGTGGTGACTCGCATACTCGTATGTCTAAAGGTGTCGCCTTTGGTGCTGACTCAGGCACAGTAGCAATCGCACTAGCGACTGGTGAGTCTGCAATGCCAATCCCAGAGTCTGTAAAAGTTACTTTTAAAGGTAACATGCAAGACCACATGGATTTCCGTGATGTAGTTCATGCTACTCAAGCACAAATGCTTAAGCAATTTGGTGGTGAGAACGTATTCCAGGGTCGCATCATTGAAGTACATATTGGTACGTTATTAGCTGACCAAGCATTCACCTTTACTGATTGGTCTGCAGAGATGAAAGCAAAAGCTTCTATTTGTATCTCTGAAGATGACACTTTAGTTCAATCACTTGAGCTTGCTAAGAGCCGTATCCAAATTATGATCAACAAGGGTATGGAAAACGAAGCTAAAACACTTAACGGTTTAATTGCTTTAGCTGACAAACGCATCGAAGGTATTAAATCAGGTGAAACGCCTGCATTAGCACCAGATGATGCGGCTAAATACTACGCAGAAGTTGTGATTGACTTAGATGTTATCGACCAGCCAATGATTGCTGATCCAGATGTAAACAACGCAGATGCTTCTAAACGTTACACCCACGATGTTATTCGCCCTGTTTCATTCTACGCTGATAAATCAGTTGATTTAGGCTTTGTTGGCTCTTGTATGGTTCACAAAGGTGATATGCAAATCATCGCGCAAATGTTCCGTAATATTGAAGCACAAGGTAACAAAATAGCATTTAAAGCACCATTAGTTGTTGCTCCACCAACTTACAATATTGTTGATGAGCTTAAAGCTGAAGGCGATTGGGATATTTTACAAAAATACTCAGGTTTTGAATTTGATGATGCACACCCGAAAGGTGCTGCTCGTACCAAATACGAAAACATCATGTATCTTGAACGTCCAGGCTGTAACTTATGTATGGGTAACCAAGAAAAAGCTGAACCAGGTGATACGGTAATTGCTACTTCTACACGTTTGTTCCAAGGCCGTGTTGTTGCCGACACTGCTGAGAAAAAAGGCGAATCGTTACTTGGCTCTACACCATTAGTTGTGCTATCAACTATGCTGGGTCGTTTCCCAACAATTGAAGAGTACAAATCAGCAGTAGAAGGTATCGATTTAACTCGATTTGCCCCACCTACACATGAGATGACTACTAAATACACTGCTCAAGCAGTACCAATTAAAGTAGTCTAGTTCCTAACTAGGAGCTAATTAAGAGCTAGCTAGATGCTCTATTTTAATAACTGAATACAAAATGGGGGCTACTTTTATAAGTAGCCCCCATTTTTGATTTGCTTTATATACATTTTTTGACTCAAACTTATATTTTCACTTTGATATTCAAAAAGTATTCATAGGCCTCGAATCAATCACTTCTGTACAAGATTAAATTCTAAATTATTTATGTATTGCACACTCAAGCTTAGCGGTTAAGTTGGGCATGATTAAATTGGGTGAGGCACGGGGAAAATCAAAACTCTCAACCCCTTTAATTAATTCAAGTTTGTAGCCATACTGACCACAAATTAAATAACTACGGCGCAGTAAAAAAGCAGATAAACGCTCAAAGCTAACCTTATTGTTGGCTATGACTTCTAGCTGATAATGATCTGCATCAAATATTGTCTTTTTAAATTGTAGCTGGTGGTCAAAGTCCCACTCGGATTGCGCTTGGCCTAGAACAGCGGTACTGGGACCAGCACAAGCGCCTAAAAACAACGCACATAGAGGCGGAAGTATATAATTATGTGCGAGCTTAGCTGTTAACCTTTTCATCGTTATTTTCCTTATAACGTTGTCATACCTTAAATGATAAAGCTTAACAAATAAACAAACGAATACACACTTCAAATTAGTCTTGTAGGCTAATGATCTTTCGCCCAAGTAACATAAGTTAAGTGTTTGATCCCATGGCGATCAATTCGAATGAAGACTTCTTTATTACTTCGGCGTCCTAATGACATACCCCAACCTATTTCACTATTGCTCGATGGTTTATCTGATTTATTACAGCCCTTACCTTTGGGTGCATTACACGAATTACCATCAGTTGAGTTACCACCTGTACTCGCTCCACCTGAATATGAATTATAACTATCAACATTATCATATATAGCTACCAACTCCTCATAGTCATGTGAGTCCGGGCTCAAGAAAGGTGGATCTTGATATTCCATACACGAGGTAGAAGAGGCTAAATCAAAATCTTCATCTTGATGACCTAAACCCAAATTATGCCCTAACTCTTGACAAGTAACACTTTGCTTCCAATCGACACTGTTATAATCATTCCGAGAAAAGTAAGTATCATTGAGTTTGGTATAACCACGAGTGATGTGTCCTTCAGCATCCAGAGATATGCCGGCAATGCCTAACCAACCGGTTTGACCATAGGCTAAATTGCATATACGTACTTTGCCATCAGGTGCTTTACATTGACGCCGTACTTTTTTATTGGTTGATCCCTCACCATCTTCAATTAAGTCGACTTTCCCACTTACTGACCAATCATTAACGGCTTGCCCGACATAGCCATGCCAGTCTGTGGTAGTGCTATTGATAATAATTAAATCAAAAGAAGCCGTTGTTCTTGCCCAGTGATAAGACGACCAAGCATGGTCAGCAAACGCTGATGCTGATAATAAATAAGTTGCCATTAATAGAAAAAATATCTTTTTCATAACTTACCTCTTTATCAGTGAGTTATAAGTTCAACATAACTGCACTAAATAAATATGTTAGACATCCGTTAAGTATAGCTAATTGTAAGGCAATTTCTTCTTTTCAACTTAGCTCATAATGTTAATTATTTTCTCCCTCAATTACCGTAAATCCATTTACCTGTATAAAAAACGACCTATACTGATAACTTGTTTTATAATTTTTGTGGAGGTTCTCATGTCCAATGAAGAATCTAATAAAAACACTTGGTCGTTATCAATGCATCAAATCGAATGCTGTAATTGCAGTCATGGCTGTGGTTGTCAGTTCTCCGGTTTTCCTGATAGTGAATCAGGCAGCTGTGAAGCATTGATAGGTTTCTATATAAAGTCGGGGCATTTGAATACACTTGATTTAGCTAACATTAAAGTTATTCTTGCTGCCGCGTGGCCAAAGGCCATTCATCAAGGTGACGGAAAAGCGATATTATTCATAGACTCTGCAGCCTCTCTTGAGCAAGTGGCTGCTATCGCCAGCATATTCACCGGCCAATTTGGCGGCATGCCATTCGAAGCTTTGGCAGGAACATTTTCTGAACTCGAAGGGCCGATAGTTACTGAAATTCAAATGGAAACGGATGATAAAAAGTCCAGTTTTAGTATTCCTGATGTAATTGAAGTTGAGCATACACCCTTAATAAACCCAATGAATGGCGAAGATCAAAATGTGCATATTACTTATCCTGATGGTGGCTTTTTTTGGAATGATGGCATCATAGGTACAACTAAAAGTATGTCGATAAAACATAATATGATGTCGTTTAATCATGTCGGTCATTTTGCTGCTAAAGCCGAAGTTAATTGGTCTAACTAAACACATGACGATAAGGATTACTCCTACATGATCAGAGCAAGCCATCTAGTAAAGCATTGGCCAATGTTTGTTGCATTCGCCATTATCAGCGTGGCTTGGTATTACATATTTTTTATCATGAAAATGAATATGTCGCCTGTAGCTCAATGGGACTATGTAGATGTTATTTTGTTATTTATCATGTGGGCAATCATGATGGCGGCTATGATGCTACCTTCTGCCCTACCAATATTTCACCTGATAGAGAAAATAAACCACCAGCGTGAGGCACGTAATGCAGCGTATAGCTCAAGTATTTATTTTATTTTAGGCTACTTACTTGCTTGGCTTTGCTATAGCTTCGCTATTACCTTGCTGCAATGGTGGTTTCATCACTTAGCCTTGTTAACACCCATGATGAAAAGCGCTCAGCTTGAATTTACTTGTTTAATACTATTATTAGCTGGGGTATACCAATGGCTGCCCATCAAACAACGTTGTTTAAATCATTGTCGATCACCATTAGGATTTATTACTTCTTCATGGCAAGAAGGTGCTATTGGCACATTTAAAATGGGCGTTAGCCATGGCCAATACTGTCTAGGCTGTTGTTGGATATTAATGGCATTACTACTCGTTTTTGGTGTAATGAATTTACTATGGATTATTGCCTTAACGTTTATAGTGTTCATTGAAAAGCTGGTACCTAACGGTGTGTTATTCAGTAAAATATTAGGCGTTTTGTTAATTTTATCTTCTATGTGGTTATTTATTGCTTAGTTTTTAAAAGCGCTTTAGCTTTAATGGCTGCACATCATCGCATTGTTATAACCACTGTAAATAATAACTTGCCATAAATTGAAAGCTGGTGTGCATCAGATAAGGTAGCTCACCCAATGCTTGGCACTTTTTAGTAATAAAAACCTATTATACCCTCAGTCAAAGTGTCACTGATGAACACTTGTTTAAAGCCCACTGTTATTAATAAAACTATATCGTCAAATTGAAATACAGTATACCATAGTATTTATACTACAAATAAACCGATAAATTAGAGAACAGAGCTATGACACAAACTCATCTGTGGTTAAGAGCCGAAAGTAAACCTCAAGAACAACGTACTGCATTAACACCGCAAAGTGCCAAACAGCTACTTGAAGCAGGTTTTAAAGTAACTATAGAATCATCAAGGCAAAGTATTTTTTCTCTAGATGAGTACCAAAGCTCAGGTGTTGAAATCGCCGCAGAGGGTAGCTGGGTCAATGCACCAAGTAATGCCATTATTTTAGCGTTAAAGGAACTGCCTGAAGATAAGTTTCCGCTATCTCATCAGCATATTTATTTTGCTCACGCCTATAAAGAGCAGGAAGGCTGGCAAGCACTGCTAAATCGTTTTACTCAAGGGCAAGGGAAATTATTAGATCTTGAATACTTAGTTGATAACAATAATCGACGCATAGCCGCTTTTGGTTATTGGGCTGGCTTTGCTGGTGCCGCTTTAGCTGTTATGGCTTGGGTAAATCAACAAGCAAAGGTAACCCCACCATTGGCTGATATAAATTCATATGCCAGTCAGCAGATTTTATTAAAAGAATTATCTGATTCTCTGGCTAAAAGTAATAAAAAACCTAAGGTATTAGTCATTGGCGCTAAAGGTCGAAGTGGCTCTGGCGCTGTCGCTCTAGCTAAAGCGCTTGACCTAGAAACAATAGAATGGGATATCAAAGAAACTAAAAAAGGTGGTCCATTTTTAGAGATACTCACTATGGATATTTTAGTTAATTGTGTATTTATTAATGAAGATTTACCGCCCTTTATCACTAAAGAGTTATTAGATGATGACAATCGTTCATTAGCAATTATTGCTGATGTTAGCTGTGACCCTTATGGTAGTTACAATCCGCTACCTATTTATCATCAATGCACTACTTTCAAATCACCCTGTATTTCAATAATTGCCGGGGAAAAACCTTTAAACCTAATTGCCATTGATCATTTACCTTCGTTATTGCCAAAAGAAAGCAGTGAAGATTATGGCCAACAATTAGTTACACACCTATTAACTCTAAATGATCAAAGCCAAGGTGTTTGGCCTAAAGCATTAGATTTATTTAACAACAAAACAGCCGCACTTTAAAACAACTGCCGCTTTTATAAATAATAAGGAACACTTATGTCAGCAACCATTCATTGGCTTGGCGCCGGTCTCTCATCTATTCCAGGCATCGAAAAGTTAGCGCACGATAATCGCAAGGTAATCGTATGGAATAGAAGCTTAGGTAAAGCTCAAACTGCACTTAAAAGTATCATCGATAAAATCGAAATAAAAACACTCGATTGGGCATCGTTAAACGATACTGTAGTAGCCGGTGATATTCTAATATCCATGTTACCAGCAACTATGCATATACAAGTTGCAGAGTTGTGTTTGGCTAAAAAAGCTCACTTTGTTTCAAGTAGTTATATTTCCCCTGAAATGCAGGCATTAGATGAAAAAGCTAAAGAGTCATCATTATGCTTCGTCAATGAAGTTGGTTTAGATCCTGGTTTAGACCATTTATTAGCCCATGCCTTAGTTGATAATTACAAAAGTAGTGAGCAATATAATAGCGATAACGAATTATATTTCCGCTCTTACTGTGGTGGCTTTCCAAAAGTTGCTAATGATTTTAAATACAAATTTAGTTGGTCACCACTAGGTGTACTAAAAGCGTTAAAATCTCCGGCAAAATGGCTAGAGAATGGTAACGTCGGCACATCGAATGCCCCTTGGGAAGCCTTAGCCGATTACAGCATTGATTTAGCAAATGGTCGTGAAACGTTTCAATGTTACCCCAACAGAGATTCATTGCCTTTCATGGCGCAATACCAGCTTGAAAATGAAAATGTTCAACAATTTGTCCGTGGTACATTACGTTTAGCTGGTTGGTCAGACGCATGGGCTGGTTTATTTGATAAAGTTGCGACGCTGACATCATCTGCTTCTGCTGAAACAGCAGAGCAAGAATTAAAAACCATTAGTGAAGAGCTAGAACGCAAATACAGCTACGCTGAAAATGAACCGGACCGTGTGGTCTTGCATGTTGAGTTAGTCGCTAAAAAAGCCGATGAAAACGTGTGGCAACAAAGTTACTTACTTGACTCTTGTGGCAATGAAAAAGGTCAAGCTATGGCTCGTCTTGTTTCTATTCCAGTAAGTTTTGCTATTGAATCGGTAATAGATGGTACCGCAAAATCTGGCGTAAGTGCAGCCCCACATCAAGCTATCGAAGTAGCTAAGTGGATGGAAAAACTTGCTGAATTAGGTGAAGAGATCACACTGCAAAAGACATAAACACTGATTTTATGCCCAATAAAAAGCCTGCGACTAAGCAGGCTTTTTTGTGAGTTAAACTATTTAATGCCTTACCTGAACTCTGGATAATGAGTGCTTGGTATTAAGTAAAAACAATAATTTAGGTTGTTAACAATAAAATTTACAAGATTAAGTAGCGATAAATCCTATCAATGTTTCAATGTATTTGATTATCAAGAGTTCAGGTTACCTAATAACCATTAACTAAACTTTGCCAAGCCCAACCTCAGCACACTAATAAATTCATCGGCATCAGTTTTGCTAAATGCCAAAGGTGGTTTGATCTTCAAGATATTGTAATAGCGCCCTTCAGTACTTAATAATATATTGTGTTCTTTAAAGAATTCAACCAACAGCCCGGTTTTATCGGTAGCTGGCTCTTTCGTTACTCTATCTTCAACGAGTTCAACACCAATAAACAAACCTAAACCACGTACATCACCAATTAAGGCAAAGTCTTGTTGAACTTGTTCTAATTGCGCCATGAAATAAGCACCTAACTGCAATGCATGCTGCTGTAAGTTTTCATCATGAATAACATCTAACACAGCGCTACCAATGGCGCATGACACCGGATTACCACCAAAGGTGTTGAAGTACTCCATGCCGTTAACAAAAGCATCAGCAATGGCTTGTGTAGTAATAACGGCCGCCATAGGATGGCCATTACCAATAGGTTTTCCTAAGGTAACTATGTCAGGCGTAACACCTTGGGTTTCAAAAGCCCACATATGAGTGCCAACACGGCCAAAACCTACTTGTACTTCATCGGCAATACAAACACCACCAGCAGCTCTTACTTTTTCATAAACTGCAGATAAATAGCCATCGGGCATAATAATTTGTCCGGCGACTCCTTGCAGTGATTCACAAATAAAGGCACTCGGTTTTTTCTTTTGCTCGGCAATGTTACTCAATACCTTGTTAACACTGTCGGCATAAGCGTTTGTAGTTTCAGGGCTATTACCAAGATGGGTGCCACGATAAGGGTCAGGCAAATCAACAATATGCACATATTCAGCAGCGCCAGCTCCACCTGGACCATCAAATTTATAAGGGCTGGCTTCAATACAAGCATTGGTATTGCCATGATACGCGCCGTCAACTACCAATAACTCTGTGCCTTTGCTGTAATTTTTTGCCAATCGAAAAGCCAGTTCATTGGCTTCACTACCCGAGTTAACTAACATACAGACAGATAATTCATCAGGCATGGTTGCCAATAGTTTCTCGGCATAATTAACAATGTTATCGTGTAAATAACGCGTATTAGTATTGAGCTTGCCTAACTGCTCTTGTCCTGCAGAGACAACTTTAGGGTGACAGTGACCAACATGACAAACATTATTGACCATATCTAAATAACGTCGCCCTTGTTCATCAAAAAGATAAGCGCCTTGACCACGGACAATTTTAAGTGGCTGTTGATAACTCAAGCTTAGGGTTTTACCTAGATGCTTTTTACGAAAGCTGGTTATATCGGTTTTGCTTTTACCGCTATCAGTTTCAAAGCCACAAGCTAAACGAAGTTGACACAATACCGAGTAAGCATTCTGCTTTTTCAGCTGTGTTAATAATTGCCATGCGGGTTTTGCTGAGATTAATAAATAGTCATTATCTGGCTGCGCTTTTATAGCTTGTGCTGAATTACAGACACTCACACACAAACGTAAAGCGATAAGAGATAATAAGACTTCAAGCTCGGTTGCTGTTAATTGATTATGCTGATGATAGCTAGCAACAATTGTCACTAAAGCATTAATAGGATCTGCTTGTTTCATTAATGCATAAGCGCAAGTGATCGCTAATTCATTGATCACATGGCTAAAGACCATATCGCCAAAATCAATCAAGCCAGTTATGCTAGTGGCACATTCAGTACTGTTAACAATTAAGTTATAGTCATTCGCATCATTATGAATCACACCTTGGCGGCACTGCGAAAGCAATGCCATGGTTTGTGTTTGATAAATATCTAAGAAGTGCTCAACCAATACTTGCTCTGCTGAGCTGAGCAAATCTTTCTTGGTTTGGCAAATGCCGAACCCATGAGCTAAATCCCATTCAAAAAAACGATAGGCACCCGGATGAGAAAAGTCACTTAAACCGTTATTAATTTCTGCGATAAACTGACCAAGGGACTGCCACAACTCACTTGTCTGTGTCTTAGTGTTGATATCTGCATAAAAATCGCCAGTTAAATAACTCAGTACCCTTAAATTAAAATTAATGCCACTACCATCTGTTATTCGCGTCATTTGCTTTTGCTGTTGGTTAGCTAAAGCATGTGGCACAGCCAACTCTTTATTAGTTAAGTGAGCCATGGCCGCATTTTGCATCGCTAGTTCTAACGGTTTCTCAGCTGAGTTTGCTACCTTAACAATAAAACGTTTACCAGTATCTGTGCTCAATAATAGGTTTTGATCACAATAACCAGCTAACGGCTTTAATGTGCCAGATAGTTGATAATTGTCTGCTAATAATTTCAACAATTCAGCCTCAGAAAAGCCTGGTGTAGTAATTTCTTGTTCTGATTGATGTTCTTGAAGCATTATTTATTCTCCACTGAGTGTGCAAGGGTAGCTATAGCAGTTTTATCGATAAATGGGATCAAGGTAAAGCCATACTGATAACTTTTAGCAGGTAATCGATATTGGGCATGCACTAATCGACCCCAAGAAGTATCGCCACCAACCCCCATTTGTTTGTGATCTATATTGACTGTCACTAAATCACGCATAATTAATTCTGCGCCGTGTTTAGTGGTAACAGGCACCAGACCTGAAGCAGAAGCACTACCATCTTTACCAGCAATAAAATCTATATCCCGCTGTAAATATGGCCATGCACTGACACTTAATTCTTCATCACCAACACTGAGTAATCCTGCACCTGACGGAGCAGTAATTGCGAGCCAACGAACACCTGTTTTATTGCCATTTTCTTGCGGTCTTGAGTAATGGTGTATCTGCTGTTTTATCGGTAGTTGATAAATACCAATAGCTGCGGAAGTTTTTCTATCAGCATAATTTTCATGGGGTCCACGACCAAACCAGCGAATAAATTGATAATCACCAGGCATAATAAGTTGCATACCAATTCGAGGTATATCAGGTAACTCTTGATTATCCGCCAAATTCAATGAACTGCTTACATGAATATTGCCATTAATAGAAACTTGATAGCTAACTTGATAATCACCTTTAAACAGTTTGCTACGGTAAACCGCTTTAACAACTATATCTGCTTGTTCTTTGTTTACAGAAGGCAAACTGACTCGCTGGCTTGAAAGCTTGGAAAGTTGTAAACTATTAGCTGCTTGTTGCCAAATTTGTGCCCTTTTTTGCAGACCATTACCTAAATCATTATCTGTTGGTGCCCGCCAAAAATTAACTTTAAACGGCTGCTTAACTAAAGTAGAGATTAACGATTTCCCTTGATAATCAAAATGTTTCAACCAACCTGATTGCTGGTCAAAAGCAATCAGTATTTTATCATTGCTGATGGTAATACTTTCTTTGCCTTGAGTTAGCTTTAACGCTGTACCTACTTTAGCTAGTTGCTTATTCTGGCTGGTACTCGAACTTTCTTTAACGGGTAATTTAAACTGCTCAAATGCCACTTCATGTTCTTTATCTAATAACGGCTTAGGTTCATTAACCACCATTTTCAAGGTAATAAAATATTCTTTATCGCTATGTTTAGGCAAATGAGGCAAGACTTCATTTAAGGTTACCAATTTAGTATCTCCCGCAGCAATATCAGGCATGCCTTGATGACCTTGAGCGACAGCTTCGCCATCTGCAGTTAATTGCCATTGCAAGTCATAAGAATTTAAATTACTAAAAGTAAATTTATTTGTAATCGAAAATTTTGCTTTCGCTAAACCTATCGCTTGAAATTTTACTGGTTGATAAACTTTTTTAACTTCAAACAGGTGTGGATGAGGTTCACGGCTTGGATTAACCAAGCCATTATTTAAGAAGTTACCATCACTGGGTAAATCAGGATGGAAATCTTTACCATAAGCCCAGTATTTCACCCCATTACTATTGGTATACTCTAAAGACTGGTCAACCCAATCCCAAATAAAGCCACCTTGTAATACGTCATACTTTTCAATAACATTCCAATAGTCTTGTAAGTTACCTACTGAATTTCCCATAGCATGAGCGTATTCAATCATAATACTTGGGCGATGTGGATTAGACTTAGCATACTTTTCAAGACGTTCAATGGAAGGGTACATAGGCGCAAAAATATCAGTATAGTGTTCTTCACCTGCTGGTTCATATTGCACAAGTCGACTATCATCATTTTCTTTTAGCCAAGCGTAGGTCGCTTCAAAAACTTTACCCTCTCCCGCTTCATTACCCAAAGACCAAATAATAATAGACGGATGGTTTTTATCACGCTCAAACATACGTTTAGTACGATCTAGATGGGCCGGTAACCAACTCATTTCATTACCCAACTGCGTTTTTTCATCAATGGCTAATGGATGTGATTCAATATTGGCTTCATCTATAACATAAAGGCCATATTTATCAGTAAGGTCATACCAATAGGGATCATTTGGGTAATGGCTTGAACGCACGGCATTGATATTAAATTGCTTCATTAGCTTAATATCTTGTTCCATTAACGCTTTACTCACCACATGACCATGCAAAGGCGAAGTTTCATGTCTATCAACACCGCGAATATAAATAGCTTTCCCGTTGACAGTTAACTGGCTATTTACTACTTCAATATGCCTGAATCCTATCTCGTCTTTTACCACTTCTAAAACTTGCCCATTACTGTCTGATAATGTCATTACCAAAGTATATAAATTAGGTATTTCAGCGCTCCATAACCTTGGCTGGTTAAAGTTACCGTTAAATTCAATTTGAGCACTTTTATTTACGCCAACCGAGATTGATTTTTCCCCTGATAAGATAACTTTATAATGATTAAGTGGGTCTAACAGCTGGTAAGTTAATTTAAGATTTTTAGCAGCTTGTTTAGCTTTGTTATTTACATCAATTTCAACGCTAAAGTTAGCCTGGCTGAAATCCTTACTTAGTTTTGGCTTGGCATGAAAATCAAATATTTGTTGTTTGTCGCGGGCAAAAAGATAAACATCGCGTTCAATACCGGAGATACGTAACATATCTTGGCTTTCTAGGTAACTAGCGTCGGTCCAACGACGAATTTGAAAGGCAAGTAGGTTTTCATCACTGTTAATGTATGGCGTTAGGTCAAATTCTGCCGGTGTTTTTGATCCTTGACTAAAACCGACCTTTTTACCATTTAGCCAAACATCAAGCGATGATTTTGCCGCCCCTACATGAAGGTATACTCGTTTGTTCTGCCAATGACTAGGCAAAGTAAACTTCTTACGATAAGAGCCAATAGGGTTATAATCTGTTGGTGCATCAGGCCAAGTAGTGCTAAACGGAAAACGCTCATCTAAATAGATAGGATAGCCAAAACCTTCTACTTCCCAATTACCAGGTACAGGTATTTGTGACCAATTTGAATCATCAAAGTTGAACTGCTCAAAACCTTGAGGTTTATCTTTAGGTGATCTTTGCCAATCAAATTGCCATAAACCATTAAGTAATATAAAACGTCGACTTTGCTGTTTATTATCAACTAGTGCTGCTTTTTTTGAGGCAAAAGGAAATAAGCTGGCATGGGGCTCTAGCTTATTAATCGCGAATACTTGGTGATCTTGCCACGGCGGTCTTGATTGCTCGGCAAAGCTACTCCCCGCAAATAAAGTGACGACAAGAGTAAAAAATACTACACTAGCTTTCATAGATAAACACCGAATTGTATACAATAGTATTAATAATACAAATAAGACCCAGCTTGTTCAAGTGTTTTACTCTAAGTTTTAGTACTCGAGTCAAATACAGCAAGGCTGAGTACCCTTTAACTTTATTTATACTTATTACGACCAACCTAGCTTAAAGCATACTTATTACCCATTCAAATTAGGCAAATACCATGGAAATTTCCCACCGTAATCTAACTCAGCAACTAGTCCATGAGTTAGGTAAAGCAATACTACAAGGAAAATACAGTGAGAATAAATTACCTTCTGAAGCTGATATTGCCAAAGAATACGATATAAGCAGAACCGCAACTCGTGAAGCCATTAAAATGCTGACCGCCAAGGGCTTAATTAGCTCAAGACCTAGGCAGGGCATTAAAGTACAAGATATAAAACACTGGAACTTGTTTGATAGTGATGTTCTGAGGTGGGTGCTCTTAGGCAAACCTGATTTATACATGTTAAGGCACTTTTTAGATGTACGCTTAGCTATTGAACCCGCAGCGGCCTCATTAGCAGCGAGATATGCTTCTGATGATGAAATCATAAAAATTGAAACCAGTTTATCGAAATTGAAATTCGAAGGCTCTGGTTATGATGATACCCATCAAGCAGACATTGATTTTCATAAAAGCATTTTATTTGCCAGTAATAATCCGTTCTTTATTCAATTACAAACTTTTGTCGAAACGGCTTTAAAAGTAAATTTACACTTTACTAAACGTGCTGATGCAGTGAGTGAAAAGGAATACCAAGAACATGTTGATATTTTTAACTGCATCAAAGCAGGCGATGAGCAAGGTGCCTTTGATACCGCAGCTAAAACTACCAAGTTAACCATATCATTGGTAAATGAAAGAATTGCTGCATTAGAGCGTATTAATAAAACTTAATTGGACTGGTCGATACTACCAAACCCATTAAATATTTTAGATTACCACGTGAAAAATTAACCTAGCTAGCTTTTTAATGGGTGTTCAATTAACTTAAAGCTAGTTTTTGGCTCACCATAGACATAGATACTACAGTTTTCCCAGCTGCTAGGTAATTTCCAAGTATTATCTTTTTCAACTGTATATACGTGGCGTTTATTAGCACAACGAACATCTAGAGTATGTAATGAGCCCTCAACATCGGTTAATGAAAACTCATTCCTAACCAGATTTTCGAACCAATAATCCGCTTTAATCTCTCCATTAATAACAATATCCTGATTGCTACTAATAAGTACGTTAACATCAGCTATTATTTTCTCATATTTTTCCTGATGTGGTTGTGCCGCGTCTAACTTAATGAGCTCTTCATAGGTACTAAAAGCATTCTGAAATTGATTGAGTGTTACTTCTAAATAAAACCGTTGAGAGAGCACTGAAAATGCTAACTGTTCACTGCTTGCCCCAGTGTCAAGATATACACGATTAAGATGATATAGCTCAGTTACTGTGTCACCAATTTCTTTGGCATAATTTGCAGCAAGGATATGCATATAGTTATTTTCAATCAAGTGCATATATTTAACTTTTTTCATTTGAGCCAATTGCTCTTCAACTATTTTATAGTCTTTATCTTTTATTGCTTGAGTAGCAATATTATATTTCCGATGAAAGCGTCGGGTAACTCCTTTTACGCCATTTTTGTTTCCCATTTTAAAGTTCATCTGTATGTCATTAATACACTGCTGTATCGGTTTACCATTTTCAAAGGCTGGTTGATACTTCCATTGAGATACTGCTTTTAATGAAGCCTTATCAAAATCGGCACTACCAGATGACTCTTTAACAAGGACATTAGATACCTCACCTTTTTCATCGATAACAAAGCTAAGTACTGTCCAACCTTCTCTGCTTTGCCTAGCAGCTGAAACAGGGTATTTAGGGCTAACTCTTTTGATTGGCTCAGGTACGATAATAGTTGAAAGGTGTTGAGAGATATCAGCAGCATTAACATTAGAGTTAACACCAAAAGCTACAGAAATGGAGAGGGTTGCGACAAATAGCTTATGAAACATGAGTAATTCCTTTTTATTCTTTTTATTCCGTTGAAGTCAGCAAAACTTTAGCAGAGTGCAAAGTTCAGGTCTATTAAAAGCAAAAAACAACATTTGTTAAAAGGCTCGAAAAATTTAGTTTCTATAATCCATAGAAAATTCAGTCAAAATAAATTATTATTTTGTACTTTTATAGAAAAACTTCTTACAATGTTGCCTTAACAGCATTGTAATTGTTAATGTTTTGTTAACATACGATAATAAAAGATAGAACAATTGCAGTACCTTTCTTACTGAATTTCGCTGCTGATATTACAAATAGACTTTCATCTATCCAATGGTAAACTGTTGGTGGTAAATCAAACAATAAGAAGAATAATAATATGCACAAGAATAACAAAATTTACTGGTCGTATATTCGCGCTTTAACTTTCACTGGAGTATGCCTAGTAGCATTTTTTAGCTTCATGGCAAACGCAATGACAATAACGGCTGAAATGAGCCCTGAAGTTACCAGTGAATATAACAAACAGCTAGACTTACAAACTTGGCCAAAGATGCATACTAAATTAGCCTTAATGGATAACCCTTATGCTACATTTTACAAAACAATCAGAAAAAAACTGAAAAAAGAAGCTATTACAGGTAAGCGCCGTCGTTTAATGACTCATGACGAAAGTATAGTTTCCGCTAAAAAGAAGCGTTTTGATTACTGCCAAGCATCAGTATCTTTTTTTGTCGATTTTGCTAAAAGAGCACACGACTTGTCAACACTAGAAAATAATCCTCTGACAAAAGATAAACTAATGACAGGCAATGGTGTTAAGTATCCTTTTACAGATCAAGAAGCTAATAATGCCAACTTTAGACCCGCACAAATAGCGCTAACGCTAGGTTGGAAGTACCAAGGCAAAGGCGAGCAATATGCAGAAGCATTTCTGGCGAACTGTTTAGCTATACCTGTTAGTTTGTATTACAAGGAAGATAGCTTTTAATAAGATAAATAAATCACCATTCAAATAGATAAATAAGCCAGTTACAGAGATAAGTAACTGACTTATTTATCTATTTTAGCGTTTACTAAAACGGTGGTTTATTCTCAACTTTTCAGTTAATAAAAAAATTTATACAACTATTAAACACAGATTTAGACTAACAATCCCTCTAGTCAGAACACCAGCAGTTCATTATTAAAAGTGTGCCTAAGCTGTACTTCAGCACATGAAAAAGCCTCAACATACCAAAACTTCTTCAAGTGTTTTACCACTTAGGTATTTAAACCTTGTTTAACATTTGTATCACTTTTGATACAAATGTTAAACAAATGGGTACGCTGAGACTATTATTAACAAGGTACATTATCTTCATCTTTAACGGCTAATATATTCGAGGTTTTATGAAAACATCAATCCTGCTTGCCAGCTTGCTATGCATGGTAACTAATGCCAACGCGCAAAATAGTGCACTCTTCTCAAATGAACAGTGGCATACCACCAAGTTAACAAATGAGCATAAGAATAGACTTATTAATGGCAAAGCCTCTGACAAAAAAACTTTCGATATAAATATCGCTGAATTAGAGCAATTGACTAGGAATAATAAATCCCTGCTTATTGATTTACCTTTGCCTGATGGAGAGTTTGTCCAGTTTAAGCTTAGCTCTTCAACGATAATGAGTAGCGAGTTAGCTGAAAAATACCCATCAATTAAAACCTTTACTGGCTACCAAGTTAATAACCCTGAGCATTCGGGCCGGTTTGATATTACCCCCCATGGTTTCCATGGCGTATTTAATTATGAAAAAGAAAAGGTCTATATAGAACCAATTAGCCGGACAAACAATCACCAGTATCAAAGCTACTTTAAAAAAGATGCACTACCGTTAACTAAAGATGCTCAAGGACGAAGATTAGCGCCTAGAAAAAATTCAATGTCGCTATTATCGCTTAGAAATGTAGCTAGAAAAACAATTAAAAAAACAACAAATGATTTAATCACTTATAAAATAGCGATAGCGGCGACTGCTGAGTACAGTAGTTTTCATGGTGGCACTAAAGAGAAGTCTTTAGCCGCCATAGTAACTTTGCTCAATCGAGTAAATGAAGTTTACAGTAGAGACTTAGCAATACAATTTGAATTAGTGGCCAATAATGACGCCATTATTTATTTAGATGCCTCTACCGACCCCTTTAAAAATACCGATGAAGATATTGATTTAATAAGCCAAGTAATTAATGGCGCAATCGGTGTCAGTAATTATGATATTGGCCATTTACTTGGCACCGGTGGTGGTGGGTTAGCTGGCTTTGCTGTTGTTTGTTCTGCTGAAAAAGCGGAAGGCCTAACAGGAAGTGATAGCCCAACAGCCGATGCCTTTTATATTGATTATGTTGCCCATGAAATTGGTCATCAGTTTGGTGCTGAACATACCTTTAATGGCAGTCAAGGTTCTTGTCAAGACAACAGAGAAGCAAACAGTGCATATGAGCCCGGTAGTGCTTCTTCTATTATGGGTTATGCCGGAATTTGTGATGGCCAAGATTTACAAAATGCTTCCAACCCATATTTTCATATTCATTCAATTGATCAAATTAGTGAGTTTAATCGACAAATCAGTTCATCCTGTGGCGTTAAAACACAGCTAAATAATACTGCACCAACAGTAAATGCGGGGAGTGACTATACCATTCCTGCTCGTACACCTTTCACCCTAACAGGCTCTGCAACTGATGTAGAAGGTAACACCTTAACCCATAGCTGGGAACAATTTGACTTAGGTGGTGCAACGAGTAACAAAGCTGAAGACCAAACAGATGATGGCAGTAGACCATTATTTAAAACACTATCGCCATCAGCAGATACAAGCCGTACTCTTCCTGCCATGGCAGACATTTTAGCCAATAAACAAGTGTTTGGAGAAACATTACCCACAACTACCCGAGCACTAAATTTCAGACTAGTTGTTAGAGATAATCAAGGTAATGTCAGTGATGATGCGACAAAGCTTAGTGTTATCACTAACCAACAAGGTTTCAGCATTAGCCAACCTAGTAATTGGAATAGTAGCAAGCAATTAGTCACTTGGCATACGGCAGCCACCGAACAAGCGCCCATTTCATGTACCCAAGTTAACTTATTACTTTCTGTTGATTCTGGTTTAACCTTCAGTCAAACATTGGCAAGTAAAACAGCTAATGATGGTAGTGAAGAGATCAATTTACCCGAGATAACAACCGAAAAAGCACGATTAAAATTAACCTGTGATAATAATATTTTCTTTGCTATCAATAACCAAGATTTTCAGATTAATAATCAAGGTAGTACCAATAGCAAACCTACTGCGGTTGATGATCAAATAACACTAGAGCAAGATAAAGTAACAACAATCGATGTGTTAAGTAATGACATCAATACCGATGGTCAGAGCTTACAATTAAAGAGTGTTAACTATACAGGTACAGGTAACGTCACCATCAATGACAATAAACTGACCTATACACCAGCTCAAGGCTTTGTTGGTACTGAGCAGTTAACTTATACCTTATCAGACAGCAGTGGCGACCTCGCATCAGCGGCATTAACGATTACCGTCACAGCGAATGTTGCTGTTGTTAAACCGACAAAAAAATCTTCCGGTGGTAGTATGTACTATCTATTATTGCTAACAGTAATAGCGTTAAGAAATAGAGCTTTTAAAGGGGTATACAAATGAAAAATTTACTTTGGTTAAATCTACTCATCTTAACGGCTTGCGGCAGTGATATAAGTCAGAGTGCACAGTCACAACTGGTCGAGTTGCCTGCTAATGTTGCTCAAGCAATCAATGTAGCTAAGGAGAATAAGGACCATAGATTAATGTACACGCTTGGCAGAAATCCGGTAATACCTGGTTTTGAAACCAACAACTTTACTGCACTTAAAAAACAATGTGGTATAAAACCCATACACGGCACCGGTGATGTCATAAAAAGCCCAAGTGATAAACAAGAGCGCCGAGTGAAGTATCAGTTTGCTAAAGAGTATAATACTAACATCTATGATCTTTGCCAAAAAATAGAGCATAAATAATACATATGAAAACAGACATGCAAAGCAGTGAAACCATTTTAATTATCGATGATGATGCTGAGCTCACCTCACTCATTAGTCAGTTTTTAACCATGAATGGTTATCAGGTAAGTGTGGAACATAATGGTGCCAATGCGCTAACAACTGTCGCACATATTCAACCAGACCTCATTGTTTTGGATCTTATGTTACCTGGCGTAGACGGTTTAACTATTTGCCGCCAATTAAAGCCTGATTTCATTAATCCTATCATTATGTTGACTGCGTTAGATGATGATATCGATGAGGTTACCGGGTTAGAAGTGGGCGCTGATGATTACTTATGTAAGCCAATAAAGCCGCGGGTTTTATTGGCTCACATCAGGGCTCAATTAAGAAGACAATCACACTTTAAAAATCTATCTTTACAGGATATAAAACAGGTCAGCAATGGCGCTCTCACCATTGATATTAGAAAACGTATTGTCCGCTATAATGAAAGTGATATCACCTTATCAAGTGCTGAATTCGACCTACTTTGGGTCCTAGCAATGAATGCTGGAAGTATTATTTCTAGAGATCAGTTACATAAAGAAATTTTTAAATTAGATTATGATGGTTTTGACCGTTCTATCGACCTTAGAATCTCAAGATTAAGAAAAAAACTAGGTGATGATCCCAAAGAGCCAAAAATAATTAAAACTATTCGTAATAAGGGTTATCTACTTGCAAATTAGCAATGCAAAGCCAAGCACACTTGTTCTAGCCCTTTTGCTCTTTAATATTACTATCGCCAGTTTATTAAATACTCATGTTTATTACTCTCTGGAAACTTTTGTTTATAAGCAATATGAAAATTACTTATTACAAGTCAAAGAGAAAATGCATAAAACCTTTAGTGATGTTCCAAATAATCAATGGCAAAGACAAGCAATTAAACTAGGACAAATCTTTGATACAGAATGTTTACTCATTGATAGAACAGCTGAAAATTTCTCTGCTGAGAACTTTAAATTATTACAATTAAAACAAGCACAATCTGGCCTTATCGATATTAATAGCTCAGTAATTTATTACCCCCTTGATAAGTATTATGTTGCTGAAATAGGACCCATCGCCTTCACAAACTGGCAAACATTCTTACTTGATTGGTTTAGCTGGCTCTGTGCACTTATTATCAATTTGCCGATAATATATTGGTACTTGACCACTATAGAAAAACATAAAGAGAACGTTTCTGCTATGTTACAAAATTTGCCTTTTAACGTCAGTAATGACACACAAAGCATTTATGAAAACATTAAAGATCTCAATAAGGTAATGCTTAAAGCTCAGCAAGAAAATTCCGAACGATTAATTTTACAACGAGATTTACTTCATGGTGTCGCCCATGAATTTCGAAGCCCTATGGCAAGAATTCAATTTGCCTTAGAGATGCTCGAAGAAACACCTGAACATGAGCATGACCGTTTAAGACGTAGCATGCATACCGCGCTGGAAGATCTGGATAAATTAGTAAAGGAGCTACTTTACTACGCTAAATTAAAAGATAGTGAAGCCATTATTTCCTTAGAAAACGTTAATCTGTTTGATACTTGTATGGCTGCCATTGACGAAGTTAAAGACTTTTACCCTGAAGTTGTATTTAAACTAACAACAAATGAAGCGGCCTATCTTAAAGGTAATACTAAACTGCTTAAGCGACTGTTGATAAACTTGCTGAGGAATGCCGGCCGTTTTGCCAACGAACAATGCAATGTTGCCCTTGTTGTAACAAATGACGGTATTGTCATTACTTTAGAAGATGACGGAATGGGTATTCCACCAGGTAAATCCTCAAGAATATTTGAACCCTTTACGCGTTTAGATGCGAGCCGATCAAGAGACTCTGGCGGCTGTGGACTAGGACTTGCTATCGTATTATCTATTGTTAACAAACATCACGGTACTATTAACCTGATTGAAGGTCAGTTACCAGGTGCTTGTTTTAAAATTACTCTGCCAAGCGATCACTCACAATAATTAAACCACTGGCTCAACCACCAGAAGATTAATTAGCAATAGATTAACAATCACTAAGATCTATACCTATAATTGATGGTTGAGCAATGGCAGGAATAGCAGTATCGTTTTGATTCATATAATATATATAACAACTATCTTGATTAACGTTTTTTCCAAGCGGAAAAATAACAAAGCCTCGCCCCGTACCAATAGTTGCAAAGCCTCGACTAATAAACCAATTCTGTCCCCGCTGCCGTACACACCATTTAAGTGATTCATCAGTACAATTATTTGATGAAACTTGGCCTATATCTGCAAAGTCGACAAGGTACACAAAAGTGTTATTCCAGCGGCCATCCGCTAGTTTACCTCTAACACGTATATTTTGACCACCATCAAGAGTGAAGCGGTTTTGGTTAGCATTTAAATCCTCTGGATTTAGTCGTATTTTCAATGCAATCAATGTTTCAGCCGATTTAAGTGCTCCTTTCATTGCTAACATTACTGCATCATTGGCATCATCCTGAAGGTTGATAAATTTAGGTGCTGCTGTTATTGCTAAAATAGCCAATAAGACCACTACTACAATTAATTCGATTAATGTAAAACCTTTATTGTTCATATCCTCTCCTTGGCGATTACATTAAACGTATTTAATTGTTCCATCAACATTCTAGAGCTTACTAGGCATAATTATAATATCCTAATTACTTATATATTTATTTTAACAGCTTAAATATAACTTTGAGCCTTCAAGCTAAGTAAATATGATTCATCTATCACGAAAATTACTGCTCATAGACATTGTCATATATAAAGCAAGGCTGTATCCCCTTGTCCATAAGCTCTGTAATTGAACAAGCCAGTTACAGAGGTCTATTAAAACAAAAAGCCCGTTCCTCCTAGAATTTACTAGTAGCAACAGGCTTTTTTGATATGCTAGCTTACTCCACGTTCATGAAGCCCTAGCGATTTACTTCTTTTTCTTTACTGCTTTAGCATTTGGTAAATCAGTGATTGACCCTTCAAATATTTCTGCTGCTAAGCCAATTGACTCATTTAACGTTGGGTGAGCATGAATCGTTAATGCAAGATCTTCAGCATCAGCGCCCATTTCAACGGCTAAACAGATTTCACCAAGCATTTCGCCAGCATTGATACCGACAATAGCACCACCAAGAACACGACCTGTTTCTTTTTCAAAGATCATCTTAGTTTTACCTTCAGTACGTGCAGAAGCGATAGCACGACCAGAAGCAGCCCATGGGAAGTTAGCAACTTCAATGTTTAAACCTTCAGCTTTTGCTTCTGCTTCAGTAACGCCAACCCAAGCCATTTCTGGATCAGTATAAGCAATTGAAGGGATACAACGTGGGTCAAACTCATGTTTCTTACCAGAAATAACTTCTGCTGCACAATGTGCTTCATGAACAGCTTTATGAGCAAGCATAGGTTGACCAACAACATCACCGATGGCGAAGATATGAGGTACGTTAGTACGTAACTCTTTAGATACGTTAATGAAACCACGTTCATCAACATTTACGCCAGCTTTATCAGCAGCAACTAAGTGACCGTTAGGCTTACGACCAACAGCAACTAAAATTTTGTCATAACGAACTTGTTCAGTTGGGGCTTTTTTGCCTTCAAAAGTAACGTATAAACCGTCATCTTTTGCTTCAACAGCAACAACTTTAGTAGACAACATGATATTGAATTTTTTCTTGTTGTAGTTGTTATATACCCTAACAATATCTTTATCAGCAGCTGGTACTAATTGATCAGCAAATTCAACCACAGATACATTAGAACCTAATGCTGAGTATACAGTTCCCATTTCTAGGCCAATGATACCGCCACCCAATACTAACAATTCTTCTGGAACGTCTTTAAGCTCTAACGCGCCTGTTGAATCAATAACACGTGGGTCATCGGTTGGAATGAAAGGTAAGTTAACCACTGATGAACCTGCCGCAATAATAGCATTCTCAAAACTGATAGTGGTTGTTTCGCCATCGTTGCCTTCAACAACAATAGTTTTATCCGAAGTAAATTTACCGTAGCCGTAAACTGTGGTTACTTTACGGCTTTTTGCCATACCTGATAAACCACCGGTAAGCTGTGCAGTTACACTGTCTTTCCAGCTGCGAATTTTATCTAAATCGATTTCAGGCTTACCAAAAGTAACACCGTGAGACGCCATTGCTGCTGCGTCATCAATTACTTTAGCTACGTGAAGTAATGCTTTAGAAGGGATACAACCAACGTTTAAACAAACGCCACCTAATGTTTCACGGCTCTCGACTAATACTACGTCTAAACCTAAATCTGCTGCACGAAATGCTGCAGAATAGCCGCCAGGGCCTGCACCTAATACTACTACTTGAGTTTTGATATCGTTACTCATAATTTTCCTCACTATTAGCTAAGAAAAATTCAATACGTTGTTCTTTTGTCCAATTGCTACGGCGAAAGTACTCATTGACTAACGTCAACTCCGTGCATTTTTCTTGCTATCGTACAAAGTCACTTTGTCTTGAAATATTCTTGAATATTTATATTTATTGGTTTTAAATTTTATGGGCGAAATTCTACTCTTATGTGTTGAATTTCGCCAACTTTAATTAATCAATTTCGACTAAAGTATCAATTTACGAATATCAGACATTACGCCAGCTAAATGCACAGTAAAACGTGCTGCTAAGGCACCATCAATAACACGGTGATCATATGACATAGATAAAGGCAACATTAACTTAGGTTCAAAATCTTTACCATTCCACTTAGGTTTCATTTCTGATTTAGAAACACCTAAAATAGCCACTTCTGGTGCGTTAACAATTGGCGTAAATGCCGTACCGCCAATACCACCAAGACTAGAGATAGTAAAACAACCGCCTTGCATATCAGTCGCTTTTAGTTTTCCATCACGTGCTTTAATACTGATTTCAAGTAATTCACGCGATAACTGGTGAATACCTTTTTGATCAACATCGCGCACTACCGGTACAACTAAACCGTTTGGTGTATCAACGGCAACACCAATATGGATGTATTTTTTCAAAATTAAGCTTTCACCATCTTCACTCAAGCTTGAGTTAAACGTTGGGAAGGCGCGTAATGCATCTGCCGCTGCTTTTAAAACAAATACCAATGGCGTAATTTTAAAACCAAGCTTCTGCTTTTCACAAACAACGTTTTGCTCTTTACGGAAGGCTTCAACGTTAGTGATATCAGCTTCATCAAATTGCGTAACATGTGGAATAGTTACCCAGTTGCGATGTAAAAATGGTCCTGAAATCTTTTGAATACGTGATAATGCTTTTGTTTCAATTTCGCCAAATTTAGAGAAATCTATCGCTCTAGCACTAACAACTTGTAAACCACCTTCACCAGATGAAACTGAGCTACCAGCATTGGCTTTTGGACGAGACAATTCATATTTAACGTATGATTGAACATCCTCTTTTAAGATGCGACCTTTACGACCCGTTCCCTTCACTACCGTTAAATCGACACCAAATTCACGTGCAAGGCGACGAATTGAAGGTGAAGTATAAATACTGCCTTTACTGACAGTACCTGCTTGTGGGTGATGTGGTACAGGTGAAGCTGTAGGCTTAGTTGTTGCAGCAACAGTAGGAGCTGGTGCAGCTACTGGAGCAACAACGGCAACTGGAGTCGTTACTGCTGCAGGTGCTGCGCCGCCAGAAGTCTCAAGTTTAATAACTAAAGAGCCTTCTTTAACTTTATCACCTGTATTAACAAATACTTCGATAACCGTTCCAGCATGTGTCGATGGTACGTCCATCGTAGCTTTATCAGTTTCTAGGGTGATTAAGCCATCTTCTTCTTCAATAACATCACCAACGCTAACTAATACTTCGATAGCTTCCACTTCACCATCTTCACCAATATCTGGTATAGCGATATCGATAATTTCTGAAGCAGTAGGAGCAGCAGCCACTAGCGCAGCTTCAACTACAGCAGCAACAGGAGCTGGTGCCGGAGCTTCAACTACGGGTGCAACTGGTGCTTCTTCTGCAGGTACTGAAGCACCTGCAGATTTCATTTCAGCAATAAGATCGCCTTCTTTGATTTTGTCGCCAACACTCACAGTTAAGCTCACTAGCTCACCCGCAAATGGTGCAGGAATATCCATTGAAGCTTTATCAGTTTCAACGGTAAGAATTCCTTCATCAGCTTCTAATGTATCGCCAACAGCAAAACAAATTTCGATAATTTCAACTTCATCGCCACCCACATCAGGGACTAGAATTTTTTCAATAGACATAATCTTTTCCTTCTCTAGTCTTAAGCGTAAAGTGGGTTAAGTTTTTCAGTGTTAATCTCAAAGCGTTTAATTGCTTTAGTTACTACTGAACGCTCAATTTCACCACGGTTCGCTAATTCAAACAATGAAGCTACTACAACGTATGCTGCACTTACTTCGAAGTGAGTACGTAAATTTTCACGGCTATCACTACGACCAAAACCATCAGTACCTAAACAACGGTATTCAGTATCAATGTACGCACGTACTTGCTCTGAGTAGTTCTTAATGTAATCCGTAGCCGCAATTGCAGGACCTGCGGCTTTAGTAATAACTTGGCTAATATAAGGTACACGTGGTGTACTTTCAGGGTGAAGCATGTTCCAACGTGTTACATCTTGACCGTCACGAGTAAGTTCATTAAATGAAGTTACTGAGTAAACATCACTTGAGATGTTGTAATCATTGCTAAGAATTTGTGCTGCTTCACGTACTTTTTCTAAGATAGTACCTGAGCCTAATAACTGCACATTAGCAATTGCTTTACCTTTAGCAGGTGCCGCTTGTTCAAGTTGGTAAATACCTTTAATGATTTCTTCTTCTACACCTTTTCTTTCAGGGAAAGCAGGATGTTGATAGTTTTCATTCATTAACGTTAAGTAGAAGAAGATGTTTTCATTTTCTTCGTACATGCGGCGTAAACCTTCACGAACAATAACAGCAATTTCATAACCGTAAGTTGGATCATATGTTACACAGTTAGGGATTAAGCCCGCTTGCACATGTGAATGACCATCTTGATGTTGAAGACCTTCACCATTTAGTGTTGTACGACCTGCTGTAGCACCTAATAAGAAACCACGTGCTTGGCTATCGCCAGCCGCCCATGCTAAATCACCAACGCGTTGGAAACCAAACATTGAGTAGTAAATGTAGAACGGAATAGTTACCGAGTTACACGTTGAGTAAGAAGTACCTGCAGCAACCCAAGATGCCATAGCGCCTAATTCGTTAATACCTTCTTGTAATACTTGGCCTTTTTTATCTTCACGATAATAAGCAACTTGGTCAGCATCTTGAGGAATGTATTTTTGTCCTTCATTAGCATAAATACCAACTTGGCGGAATAAACCTTCCATACCAAAGGTACGTGCTTCATCAGGAATAATTGGCACAATACGTTTACCAATTTTCTTGTCTTTTAATAAGCTGTTAAGTACACGAACAAAGGTCATTGTTGATGATACTTCACGCTCGCCTGAGCCTTTTAAGATAGGATCAAAGATTTTAAGAGCTGGAATTTCAAGTTGCTCTTCTGCTTGTACGCGACGTGCTGGTAATGAACCACCAAGTGCTTCGCGACGTGCTTTCATGTACTTGTATTCTTCGCTATCTTCTGGAAACTTATAGAAAGGTAGGTCAGCAATATCTTCATCTTTTACAGGGATGTTGAAACGATCACGGTAATGTTTAATTGACTCAACGTCCATTTTCTTAACGTTATGAGCAATGTTTAATGCTTCACCTGAGGCGCCTAAACCAAAACCTTTCACTGTTTTAGCTAAAATAACCGTTGGACGACCTTTTGTTTTCATTGCTTTATCATAAGCAGCGTAAACTTTAACTGGGTCATGACCACCACGGTTTAAACGCCAGATATCAGCATCTGACATATTAGCAACCAATGCAGCTGTTTCTGGGTACTTGTTAAAGAAGTTTTCGCGAGTGTACTTGCCACCTTTCGCTTTACAGTTCTGGTATTCACCATCAACCGTTTCATTCATTAATTGTAATAATTTACCTGATGTATCACGGGCAATAAGTGCATCCCAGTATGAACCCCAAATAACTTTGTTAACTTCCCAGCCAGCGCCACGGAAGGTACCTTCAAGTTCTTGAATAATTTTACCGTTACCACGTACCGGACCATCTAAACGTTGAAGGTTACAGTTAATAACAAACGTTAAGTTATCTAAACCTTCACGAGAAGCTAAACCGATAGCACCTAATGATTCAGGCTCATCACACTCACCATCACCTAGGAAGGCATAAACACGTTGGCCAGAGCAATCTTTAATGCCGCGGTCTGTTAAATACTTTAAGAAACGTGCAGTGTAAATCGCTTGTAATGGACCTAGACCCATAGAAACTGTAGGGAACTGCCAAAAATCTTTCATTAAATGAGGGTGCGGGTATGAAGATAAACCTTTGCCATCACATTCTTGACGGAAGTTGTTCATTTGCTCTTCAGTTAAACGGCCTTCCATGAAAGCACGGGCATAAATACCAGGAGAAATATGACCTTGAGCGAAAATGAAATCACCGCCGTCTTTCTCTGATGCCGCTTTAAAGAAGTGGTTAAAGCCTACATCGTATAAAGTAGATGAAGAAGCGAAACTACCAATGTGGCCACCAAGCTCTAAATCTTTTTTAGAAGCACGTAATACTAATACTAGAGCATTCCAACGAATTGCCGCGCGAATGCGTGATTCAATGGTTTGATCCGCAGGCATATGAGGTTCTTGCCCTGGCGGAATAGTATTTACATAAGCTGTTTTAGCGTCAAATGGTAAGTGAGTACCACCACGACGCGCACGGTCAATTAATGCTTCTAATAATTGATGAGCACGTTCTGGCCCTTCATTTTCTAATACTGATTCCATTGATTCTAACCACTCTTGGGTTTCTGCTGAATCAATATCGATATTTGGTAGATCTGACATACTGTTTAGTCTCCAATACTTTCTTATTTAATAAAAAGTTTAATAAACTTTTTGATAGATGTTTAAAATTACATGTTCTAATTCTTCGTTGTACTAATACCTAAATCTTTCTTTTATGCTGTGCGCTTTCATCGCAAAATTCTTTCTTAGTAAACTACATTCTGCGCATTGAACGTTCCATGCGGCTGTTTTCTTGTGTCGATTTTAAAAGTATTTCTTCAATAAAGGCTAAATGCCTATGACTTGCTCCCCATGCTTTTTGAGGTTCGCCACTAATAATTGCATTAAGCAAACGTTTCCTGTAATCGGTAATCTTAGTAAAGATATCAGGCCGTTTTGCTAATATTGTTAAATTTTGTGCAATGTTATCCGCTAATAATGCCGACATGCTGCGCGCAAGTTGCAATATCACCGCATTATGCGATGCCGCACAAATAGCTAAGTGGAACTCAACAACCGCTTCCGCTTCTGAGCGAAAATCATCTTCTAATTGGTTATTGCCTATTTCATCATGTTTAGCTTGAATTTGTTCAAAATCTGCTGGTGTACCACGCATGGCAGCATAATACGAGGCCATTCCTTCAATACCGTGACGAAACTCTAATAAATCAAATTGTGATTCATTGTTATTCGACATTAATTCGAACAATGGGTCTGAAAAACCATTGAGTAAATTATCACAAACAAAGGTACCACCGCCTTGCTTACGTGTGACTAGACCTTTTGCTTCTAACTTTTGAATGGCTTCGCGTAATGATGGTCTTGAGACTTCAAATTGCACAGCAAGTTCACGTTCAGGTAATAACTTCTCACCCGGCTTTAAACTGCCTTCAATTATCATAGCTTCAAGCTGAGCTAGAATAATATCGGCTAACTTCTGTGGCTTTACACGCCCAGTGCTTTTTGATGCTTGCATTGATTTATTTGTCGTTACCTTGGTATTGATAAAAGTAAATTACTCTCTATTTCCATAATAATATGAGAGTAATGAAATCATTGAACATTCAAAAAATCATTGGTAAATTGGTAAGACCAATGACTTTTCAGGCGATAAAATAGCAAATATCGCTACTTTTGACAAGTAAATTTAGTTGATGATTAGTATTTAAGCAAGGTATTCATGCGCTAAAATTGTAAATTTATGTTTGTTTTTAGCGCATTAGAGTGAGAGCATTGATTGGTCTGACCATTAAGTAAGAATGGCTATTTAATGTTAGTTTAGCAAGCCTGCTAATGTCAGTATTGAAATAACAGCAAGTACAAGTAATACATTACGTTTAGCCAGCCTGACTAATAAACAAGGCTCTGCGGTGCAGTCATCTTCGTTAACCATAATATCCTCTGACTTTTCTGCTACATCAATTAATACCTGATGAGTCGGTTTTTTACCATCAAAAAGGCTCTCTAACCAAACAGGTAGCGCTTTAGAGAAATGACCAACAAACATATAGCCAAAAGAAGCAATACGTACAGGCAACCAATCTAACCAAAAAAGTACATCATGGTGATTTTGACAACCTTTAGAAAAGTCAGGTGTTACATTACTTTCGTGAACTTCATCAGTGATATTTTCTTCAGCGCTAGCTTGTTCCACTTTATTAGCCGCTGCCATGCATTTGGCTTTTTTATGTTCAATGACGGTGGTCAATAGTCGATAAAATAACGCGCCAGCAGCACCAAATACGATAAAGTACAACATAATCGCAATGTAATAACGGTAATTTAACCAAATGAGTGCTTGGCCAAACCCCATATCAGGTAAATTTTTGTCTGACAGTAATTGTTGATGATGCATTTCTGTGGTGGTTTCTTCGCCACGAAAAGCTGAATGTAAATAAGCTTTATAACTATTTCTCGTGGTGGTACAGCCAAAACAAACAATGAGTACTAAGGTGGAAATAAGTAATTGTAAAAAACTACTATCAATTAACTCAAGCATTATAAATGTCGCCGTAACAGGCACGATAATAAATGCAGTACTCGCAGCCGTGCCCTGCTTAGCAGTAAAGTTTTTACTAAAAAAATCTAAATAATGTTGATAATAAAAATTAAATCGCCACACTTTTGCAGATAAAGCACGCTCTGCTGCTAATGCAATTAATAAACTTAATAAACTCATTTTAGCTGTTATTCCTTGTCGATTTTTCGGTTAGACACTGACGAAGATATTGCCAATCAAATGCCAGCCCTGGATCGGTTTTCCTTCCAGGCGCGATATCACAATGACCAACAATATTGTCCATGATAATGGCAGGAAATTGATTTTGCAAACAAAGTGTTAACGACACCAGTTGCTGATATTGCTCTGCGGTATAAGGGATCTCATCTGTTCCCTCTAACTCAATACCGATGGAGTAATCATTACAACGGTCTCTTTGTTGAAATGATGAGACTCCGGCATGCCAAGCTTTATCATCAAAAGAAACATATTGAATAATGCTACCATCACGGCGAATTAAACAGTGTGCTGACACTTTAACGCCTAATAAATCATTAAAACTGACATGGGCACTACAATCGAGCTGACCGAGAAATAAATCACTAATACAATTGCCACTAAACTGCCCTGCCGGTAGTGAAATATTATGCACAACCAACAAACTAATATTTTCACCCAGTTCACGTGGCGAAAAATAGGGTGATGGTAAATGTTGAACCTTGTCTAACCAGCCAGAAGAAATAGAAAACATGTTTTACTCATTTATAATGTGACGAAGACTGTGTATACAACGAATACTAATTTCATTAAATTGTTGCCCACTGTGTAGGCTAAAACATTTCAAGCCTGCGTTACTCTCAATGCCAATAGCCAGCTATTACTCAATCAAACGTCTTACCTTGATTTATTTTCTCCTGGCACAACAAGATCACAAACCCAATGAAACGAGTATAAGGTTACATTTTATACTTTCTTGCTTACGCGAGAAAACATACAATAGAATACCTTATTTTTTCAGTAGCAATAGTATGACTGAAGTTGACCCAACAAACAAAATGGCAAAAATTTTTGTCTGGCTGGCTTGGATAGTAGCGCTAGCGTTATTAATGTTTTTATTTCAAGACGTACTCGATGAGCAGTACAATCCGAATAGTCGCCCCGAAATGCGCTTAACTGCCAGTGGTCAAGCAGAAGTCATTTTAGATCAAAACAGGCAGGGTCATTATGTTGCCCGCGGCACAATAAATGATACACCTGTCACTTTTTTACTCGATACAGGAGCTACCCAAGTATCCATTCCTGCACATATTGCTGAGCAACTAGGCTTGGTTGCTCAAGGAAGTTATCGGGTACAAACAGCCAATGGCAGTGTCACTGTTTATAAAACTGAAATTGCGCAATTGAGCTTAGGTAGTATTTTCTTATATAATGTAGCCGCGCACATTAACCCTGCGATGAAAACAGATGAAATACTGTTAGGCATGAGTGCCTTGAAACAGGTCGATTTTCATCAAACGGGTAAGCAATTAATCTTACGAGAACCCCTGTAACAGGAAGCAAACCATGCTTAATGCACAATTAGAAAAATTACAGCAAGATATCAGCAAAACCATCTCTTGGGCCCTTTGTGAAGATTTAGGTGCTGTCGGTAATGCTACACCTCAAGCAAGCCAAGATATTACCGCCATGCTCATTCCTGAGAATGAACAAGCGGTTGCTACTGTAATTACTCGTGAAGATTGTATAGTTTGTGGTGTTGCTTGGGTAAATGAAGTATTCAAACAACTTGATGCTTCATTAAGTTGCACCGATGAGCAAGCAACTAACGCTTTACCTACAAGAATTACCTGGTTTGTCAATGACGGTGAATCAGTTGCCGCTAACAGCACTTTATTTGAATTAGAAGGTGACGCGAGAACTTTATTAACTGGCGAGCGTGTTGCATTAAATTTTTTACAAACTTTATCTGGTACAGCCACCTTAACGAGCAAATATGTAAAAGAATTGGCTGGCAGCAATACTAAGCTACTTGATACCCGTAAAACCCTCCCTGGTTTACGTAGCGCGCAAAAATATGCGGTACTTTGTGGTGGCGGAGTAAATCATAGAATTGGTTTATTTGATGCTTTCTTAATAAAAGAGAATCATATCGCCGCTTGTGGCGGTATTAGCCAAGCAGTCGCTACTGCTAAAAGTAATCACAGTGATAAAACCGTTGAGGTAGAAGTAGAATCTCTTGATGAACTTGAACAAGCACTTAATGCGGGTGCTGACATTATCATGTTAGATAACTTCAGCCCGGCGATGATAGAACAAGCGGTAACAGCAACGCGCGGCAAAGCTAAATTAGAAGTTTCTGGTAATATGACCATTGAGATTTTACAAGAATACGCCAAAGCTGGGGTTGATTACATCTCAAGTGGTGCATTAACCAAACATGTTAATGCCATTGATTTATCGATGCGTTTTAAATAACGCAACGTGCAAACACTAAAAAGCGCCAAGGATCTTTACTTAGCGCTTTTTTTGTCTCTAAAAATTATCTTAGAAATTTCTTTCTAGTTAAGACCCAGCTGAAAACTCAAACCAACCTACGTGCCCATTATTCCCCAGATCATAGCAATTACCGCCGTTATCGTTAACATCATGCTATATATGGTGCCAATGATTCCGAATTTCACTAAGGTGAAGAAGTAGCCTTGTTTATAAACTTTTTTCTGCATTAAGAATAAATAAACCGGTATCCAGATCAACAAACCACCGGCAATAACACCAGTAAAATTAGCTAAACCAGGGCTTGTAGCCTCTAGGTAACCCTCTAATAAGTCCAGCATTTCTGAAAGTAGCACGGCGATAAAAATGAAGCTGTGACTATGTAAGGCTACAGTCAAATGCTCCATATATAATCGCTTAGAAAAAATAAACATTATTTTTAGTAATACTGCAAACAATGGTAATAAGATAAACATTAATTGCGGCAGTTTACCGATTACTTGCTCAATTAACGGTCCAGTATCTGTGTTAAAGGCTTTCTCTCCTTTTTCAGCTAGCTCTTCGGTAAAATTATTGAGTTTATTATTACTTTCATCCGATAAAAAATCAAAAGACATAGTGCCATCTTCATTATTACCAATAGTTAAATCCTTTTTATTTTTGGTGTTACTTTCACCACTTTTCTCTTTAAGCAAACTAGCAATCAGTGCATCAAATCGAGCTTGTTCATCTTCTGGTAAATCTTCTTTTACCTTATCAAATTCTAATTCGACCAGTTTTCGGGTAAGTTTTATAATTTGCTTGTTATTACCTTCGCTATAGTCACTATTTAAATCATTAAGGTAGCTATCAAACTTTGCTATTTCTGCCGTTAACTTCGCTGTTTTACTCTGACCTTCAGCAATATCTTCAGGCGAATTTTCTAATTCAGCCTGATCGACTTTTAATGTTTTTATATGGTCCTTCACTTCGGTAATAAGCGCTTTT
Source organism: Colwellia psychrerythraea (assembly GCF_000764185.1). Taxonomy (GTDB): domain Bacteria; phylum Pseudomonadota; class Gammaproteobacteria; order Enterobacterales; family Alteromonadaceae; genus Colwellia; species Colwellia psychrerythraea_B. The sequence continues at coordinate 15,799 of NZ_JQEC01000034.1, read as the reverse complement.
TTATCATTAATATTAAGCACATTGTTATTATCTCCACCAACAAAATATTTTAAGGTGATAAAGAAAACAATACTAATGAACAAATATAATCGGATTGGCGGGACATAATGTACTCGACGACCAGCAAAATATTCATTGGTCAAAAAAGCAGGTCTGAAAATTAAAGGCCAAAGCGTTCGACTAGCACGAGAATCAAAGCTAAAAATGTCATCGAGCAAGTGCATAATAACAACCCAGAAATACTTTAACTTTGAGTCAGCTTCTTGACCACAATTTGCGCAATAAGGACCATTCAGCGGTAAGTGACAGTTTTCACAGTTTTTAACGACTTCTTCAGCTGAATTGTCCACTTGTGTGGTAGCCACTATTTCTGTCAATTCGGTTGTTGACTCTGTTTTTGTTAATTCGGTAGTAGACATAATGAATAATTATTGAATAGCAATAGACCATAAAAGCATAACACTATAGAACATAAAAGTTACAGCTTGTTAAAAACTCTAGTAAATAAGGTGTCGTTAGTAAGTTATTCTGCTAAATTAATATCGAGTAAATAGATAATACCAATTCCAATAAGTTTCTTCCCACTCAGCGAGAGTTAACAGGCTTAAAGGCAAGGCATTGATTGTTGAGAATGGTTAACCCCTTCTTAAAATCAATAACGCAGCATGTAATGCTTTTAAACTCGCCCTTTGGGAGCTAGCTTAATGGGCTTGGTATAAAATCAATGTACTTCAACTGGCTCTATAAATTTGCCAAGTATGCCTCGGCATAATTACCCATAAGGTACATTGAAAATAAAGCCAAAATCAGGAGAAATATAATGGCGTTTGAAGTTAAATTTGAATTAACCGATTCAGACCTAGAGCATTTTCGCGATGTTATGCGCAAGTCACAAGCAGGTGCAAAAAAACTTAGTGAGCAAGATATCTTAGCAAACGCTAAAGAGCTCAGTAAAAGCATTAAAACTAATGTACCTGAATTTGTCCGTGAGCGAATTCAAAAACTAGAAACCTTTGTTGCCATGATTGAAGATAGTGAATGGCAGATTCCAAGTGAAGAGCGAACCGAAGTATTAAGTGCCTTAGCTTACTTTAGTGATCCTGAAGACTTAGTGCCAGACCATATTCCGGTATTAGGCTTTTTAGATGACGCTATCATGATTGAACTAGTAGCTGAAGAATTTAAAGATGATGTTGAAGCATTTGAAGAGTTTTGTGCTTATCGTGAACGTGAAGAAGGCCGCCATGGTGAAGAGGCTATTACTCGAGAAGAATGGTTAGAGTCTAAACGTCATGAACTGCATAGCCGTATGAGAAGCCGTCGCTCATCAAGACGCAGTGGTCGCTCATCATTCCGCTCTGTTTTTTAAACGTTAGTACTTAAAATTGATGGTATTTTAAATACTTTCGACTATTAAAATAAAAAGGTGACAAATAATTTTCTTTGTCACCTTTTTTTAAATCACCTTAAGGGTCTGTTAATAATCTCTAGATATCTTTAGGACGACCAACATCTCCTTGAGCATAATCACATACCCCATGAGAAAAAATGTCCTGTAAAGCCGTCAATTGTTCAGCTAGCTTTATATCCCCATACATACCTTGTTTAATTGCCAGCGCCAGTGGAATTTTGTGACATTTAAAAATGCTACCCTGCCAAGGCCCTTCGGCTTGAATACGGCTATTAGAGAAAATCGCATAATGCTTTGCACAGGCGCCTCGCTTTAATACTTTGAGTCCATTGGCTACTGCATTCCAATTACCATTCCAGACTCCTTGCCCTTGCGCTAACACTTGCCCCTTATCATCAAAACAAGTGTCTTGTAGTTGCACGGGTTTACTTTGAGCTGCACTCAGTTCGGGAAATTGGTTACGTTTTAGTAGCCATAAATCCATTAAATCAAAAGCTTGATCTGTTGGATCAAAATCACGCTTAGCAACCCAAATAATTTGGTTATTAAAATGACCATTAGCTTGTTGTAAACGTATTCGAGTACTAAAAGATGCCGACATATGATGCATATCTAACTTTTCTTCTAAATAATGGCGAACATCAATTATAGGCAGTTCAAGTTTACCAATGAAAACCTGTCCGCCTCGATAAGCCATTTCAATTGCATGCAGTGGCGCACTGCGCCTCGGCGCAACCTTGTTATCAATGACCTCGGTGATATTTTCACTGCCCCACAAAGATACCCAAAAAGGCATTTTTCGGCCAAACGGGGTAATGATTTTCTCAGCTTTCATTTGGTATTGCTCTTTCCAACTACCTATATTTTTATTGATATGAACAAATTCAGCCAAAGTTATTTGTTTTTGTTTTAAGGCATGTAAACCATATTGCACACCATCATTATCCCAGGTACTTTCCACTAAACCATGCTGATCACGCTTGAATAACCAAGCCATATCTTCCCAGTAATTCCAATTGGTATTTTCAACAACATCATCGCTATAAAAGTGTCGCAAGAAGCCCTGTCTTGGATTATGAATAAAAGTCGACAAGCCGAAATAACCGTTTATACATTCACTATTTCCTTGTGGAAAACTAGGCACCATACCCGCCATTAATTGCGCTACCGGCTGTAAAAAGGCTATTTTTTGAGGGTAGTCTTGTAAGCTATTCATGCCTTCAAGTAATTGTCGCTGATCCCATTGCTGCCAGCGGTTATTATCTTTGGCTCGAAAGGTAAAATAATTATTAAACAAATCGCAATCTAAGGTATAAATAGTTTGGCTTACCATATCGGGGTAAGAGTATTGAGGAATTAAGCCATCAAGAATGCCATGGCTATTTTGACCAATAAGATATTGCGCTAAACCGCCGCCTGAGCCACCAATACCAACCGTGTACAAAGGTTCGCCAAATAAGCTGACAAAATGTAGCTTAACCCGACGAGCAGTATCTTCTGCCAATAACATATTATAGGTATAACTTGTTCGATTACCGCTTGAACTGATAATTGCATAACCTTTTTGCACTTCAATTAAACGGCGAGTAATAGTTCTAGCGGCTTTTTGTCGTCCCTGTCGAAAACCTATGCCAGAGCCACCATTAAATTGATAGATTAACTTTTTATTCCACAAAGAGCTGGCCATACGTGTACCTAACTCTTCAGGCGTTATTGCCATGGCAATCGTATAGATGAAACGATTAATACTGCCCTGCTCGGCACGAAACAACTGCAAAGGGTGTTTGGCATCTCTTAATGTTGTTAACTGAGAGAACTGTTCAACAGCAAGCTTAACCAAGTTGTCATCGAGATTTAAATAATAGAACTGTAAGTGACTTTCAAATAAACAATCTTTTGAATAGCCGATAATGTCATTGCGCGTCACTAAGTTTTCATAAATAGGAACGCCATAACCTTCTTGATTATCAACTAAGGGCTGACCTATATGTGAATCTATGGTCATGCAATAAAAAGGGTATTGCTTTGGCCCTGAATATAAAGAGTTACTGGGGCCAACAGCACCTAATTTGATTGGAAAATCAAAGATCTCTTTTGGTCGAATTACTTGACTGATATGTGGTGAAATTGGCAGTAAATAGTTTTCTTCTGCTATTGCTAGCCGTTTAACTTGACGAAATTTATAAGGCTGTTCCGAGGGGTAAAGCCATACAAGTACAGCAACCAGAGCGAAAGTAGATAATATTAATTTTTTCTTTTGCATAACAACACCACCGAAAAAATGCTCCCACTTATATAAAAAGTATAGTGGAAATCATTTTAGTCGGTAGAAGATATTACGCTGAAAAAGTTGGAGCTTATTCCAAGTCCACTAAATTTATTACCGCTCAGTGAGAGTTAAAAGGCTTTTAGGCAATGCTTTGATTGCAGAGAATGGTTATTCAGGAGAATATGCTCCTGTATCCTCTAATAGGCCACATCCATGTAGCGTCCTTATCAATAACAAAGCATAAACGCCTTTTAAACTCACCTTCGGAAGCTTTTTTTCTTAATAACAACGGCACAAATTTATTTGATTTAGAATGACTAAACCATCATAAATTTTATTTGTTCTTATCTTACAAAGATAGCTCTGAGCTGGTAAAAATAATGGAATTGGTATTATTTCAATTTAGCAACAAAGGTTTTCCTAAACTTGGCTAACTTTGGTGAAACCACCGCTTGGCAATATTGATTTTCTGGATTATTTTTAAAGTATTCCTGATGATAATCTTCGCCACAATAAAAAGTCACTGCTGAACTCACTTGAGTGACAATAGGATCATCAAATAACTGCTCTTGTGTTATTTCTTCAAGCATAACTGTCGCTATTTCTTGTTGTTGAGCATCATGCGTAAAAATCTCAGAACGATATTGGCTACCAATATCATTACCTTGGCGGTTTAACTGTGTTGGATTATGTAAACTGAAGAATATTTCCAGTATTTCACGGTAACTAATCACCTGACTATCAAACTGCAACTGCACTACTTCGGCATGGCCGCTATTACCAGTACAAATCTCTTTATACGTTGGCTCTGTACTGTCACCACCCATATAGCCAGAAGTTGCACTAATAATGCCTTTAACACAGTTAAATGCACTTTCAATACACCAAAAGCAGCCACCAGCCAGAGTCGTCGTTTGTATTGATTTTTCGTTAGTCTTCTCTGTCATCTTACCCACTACCTTCTTCATTAGTTTATTATGATTTACCTCAGTCTTTTATATGAATAAATAGGCTAAGATGTCATCGTCAATTTTATTATACTAATTTAACTCTTTTTTTACCTAAAAAACCCTATGCCATTATTTTTCAAAAGAACGAGCCAAATTCAGGTAATTATTGCTTTACGCTGCATCGCGATTGCCATTCAATTATTATTAATATTTTTTGTTAACCTTGGCCTAGCTTACCAACTACCATGGATGCCATTGATAAGTGTTATCGGCTTAGAGGTATTATTTACCTTAGCCAGCTATAGCTATTATCGTCTGAATCATTTAAGTGAAAATAAAGCCAGCCAAAAGGCAATTTTAGTACAAATATGTGCTGATATTATTTTTTTGTCACTGTTGCTCTATTTTAGTGGCGGTGCAACCAATGCATTTGTTTCATTATTACTAATTCCTATCGCTATAGCAGCAGTGACTTTAACACCATTATTACTTGCGGTAGTCACCGTGCTCGCCATAAGCTCTTATAGCACTTTATTATGGTCATTACCCATGAGTGTTATGCACGGTAATATGCAAGGTCACTTTATTGGTATGGGCATCAATTTTTTATTTTCTACCATGGTGGTTGCCATTGTCGTTGGTAAAATGGCTCGCAGTATAAATCAACAAGACCTTGCCATTGCCGCCTATCGTGAGAATTTATTAAAACAAGAGAAGGTCACTTCATTAGGTGTTGCTTCCGCACAAGTCACTCATCAATTAGCAACGCCAATAGCGACAGTACAATTACTTGCTGATGAATTAAGTGAAGATTTTCCAGACAATGATATTGTTATAGATATGCAAAGCCAACTTATCCGCTGTAGAGATAGTTTAAGTGATTTTCGCACTATGGTTTTTGATATAAAAGAACAAGTCATTAAGTCTATAAATTGCCAAGATTTATTTGAAGAGATAACCGATAACGTCCGTTTCAACAATCCCGAAATAACATTAAGCTTGCGTGAAGATTTCAATCATCACTCAGCGAAAAGTGTATCGGTAAAGGCAGATGCAGCACTTTTACCAGCCATTCTCAATCTAATTAATAACGCGATCAGAGCCAGTAAAGCAAATGATAATTTGTCTATGAGTCTTTCCAGTCAGGTGATTGATGATAATTGGCAGTTTACTATTCGTGATTATGGTAAAGGTTTTACCCTTAAAAAGCTCAATGAGTTAGGCGTTAAACCCGTGAGTAGTGAACAAGGTTTTGGCATGGCCGTTTTTTTAAGTCATGCTAGCTTAGAAAGTCTAGGCGGCAAGTTAGCCTTAACAAACCATCAAGATGGTGGCGCACTAGTCACTTTGAGTTTACCCATTTCATTACAACAAACATCCAGGCCTTAACAACAAGAGAATTCATATGAAAAGCTCAATAACAGCTAGCACGATACCCAAATTATTAATCGTTGAAGATGATGTTATATTTGCCAATACCCTCAACCGGCGCTTGACTAAACATGGCTTTGATTGTGTACAAGTTGACAATAACAATGATGCGTTACTTTCCTGTCATCGACACAGCCCTGATTATATTTTATTGGATATGAAATTAGCACAAGAAAACACCTTATCTATTATCAAACCGTTGCGTCAGTTACGACCACAAAGCCGCATTATCTTGCTGACCGGTTTTGCTAGTATTGCTACTGCTGTTGACGCTATCAAACTAGGCGCAGATGACTACTTGTCTAAACCAGTCGATAGCCAAACCTTACTCGCCACACTTAAAGGCAACAAAGTAGCACCTATAGCAGATAATAATCAAAACGAAAAAATTTTATCTGCCGAACAAGTAGAATGGCAACATATTCAGCAAGTATTGAAGGCTAATCAAGGCAATATTTCAGCTACTGCTAGACAGCTCTCCATGCACAGGCGAACGCTACAACGTAAGTTACAAAAACGTCCTCAATCCGCTTAGTCTTTGTCACTAGCTTAATAATTATAGGCAAGGTGCTGATGAAACCTGACCATTAACTCTTCTTTTGTTGGTTCAATTTCAAGTTCAACCGCCATTAGTTGCATAGCCTGTTCAATTTGATTTAAAAACCGACCAAAGCCATGGTCACTATTATTCTCAGGTGTCGCAACAAAAACTAATTGCACGCTGTCAGTTAATTCTCCGGCACTCCATTTACTAACAATACCGCATGGACTTTGCTCAGGGTTGTAGCCGAGCATTTGCAGTTCGCCAACACGAGAAACGATCTCATGAATACTATATCTAACGATCGGCACTAAACCGTTGGCTATCAATGCACCGTTGTTTAAGTTATAACGTTTTGCTGCCATGGTAAAAACATCAGTTAGGTAAGTATACAATGGGTTGTAAGGATCTTGAGAATGACTATCAATTTCTACTTGCTGTAAAAGTTCATTACTAATATTCAAGGTAACTACAGCATAATTCATAGCGCTATAAAACTCTGGTAATTGCACTTCTTGGCTAGCGTAACGCTTATTAATTTCACGTAACTTATGTGTTTGAGAAGTATTACAGCCTTTATTTTTAGCAAATAGATCATAGGTAAGGTGCTGATGATCTCTAAGGCGTACATCACTTTTATCTAATTGTATTTTCTGACAGAACCTTTGTACTACTTGACTCACCCTACTATGAAAACTAGCGGCATTTAGTCGAATATCATTACCGGTAGCTAAAAAAAGTAAACAAATTTTCTTTGCTCTTTTATTACCATCAAAAAATGATTTTTTAAGGTGATGATTCATCGGATCATAATAAAATAAAATCTGTTGATTGGTTTGCCATTGGTGCATTTCTTGACTATAGCGAACTCTTGCTAATTTATCGTTAGCGATAAACTGACAATTATCGAGCTCGACTTCCTCGGTAAGCTCAAAAAATAGTGTCGCTAGCTGCTGATAAAAATCATAATATGGCTGCGGTTTTAAATCACTGTATTTTCCTGATAACTGCTGCAGCAACTCATCAGTCAGCCTAAATTCAGCTAAAATATATTGATTATCACGCACATTACCTGGTAAATAAGCTTTATGAGCTGCACTCCGTTTTCTAATAATTGACATATTCATCCCTAATTTTATTCAAGCGGTTACCTTTTAAGATGGGAGCAGTATAATGAGCACTAATGAAGGTTTTGTGACATAAAGATGTCACAAATATGACAATCAAATAGTAAGGCAGCATTTTGTTAAACGACCAGCAAGCACTGAAGCAAGCAATTAATCAAATCATGCCTTTTGGTAAATATGCGGGTAGAAAGCTATTGCAACTGCCTGAACCATATTTGGTTTGGTTCCATAGCAAAGGCTTTCCAGAAGGGAAATTAGGGCAACAATTAGCGTTAATGTATGAAGTAAAGCTCAATGGTTTGGAAGCTATGCTGCAACCTTTATTAGAGTCATAGCCAATGGATAACTTCATCACTCAGCAAGACTTGCTAAACAGAAAGTAGTATTTTTTTTAGAGTAAATTTATCTAAAAAGAAGATAAAATGATATTCCAAGTAATAACGATTATTATTAAAACCTGCTAACAATCTGTTTTACCAAGACAAACTTTATTGCTCAAAAAAGCCAATTATTTTTTTTACTTTAAGTCTATTTTATCAAGCTACTTTTTATATTTTTCAGCTTGCATCCTCTCAATAAATCCTCTTAAATAGCTTGTCGATTGATGAAAATTCATACCATAAAATTTAATGCAAAGTTCAAGTATCGACCACTCAGTAGTATTTAGTAATGAGAAAGTCTCAACAAAGAAGCTTTCTAAATTTTTTATCTATTAGTTTATAAGATAATTACGAGGTGTTTATGAGGTGTAGTAAATGAAAAGACAAAAAAGGGATAAATTAGGTAGAGCACATTCTAACGGTTACCAGGCTGGTCTCGGCGGCAAAACAAAAGAACAGTGCCCTTATCAAAATATTGACGTAAAGTCGCAGTGGTTAGGGGGATGGCGAGAAGCCATTAGTGACAGAAATATGGGGTTATTTCGCTAAAAGTATAATAAAACAATATGCTAGTTCTTATCCCCGAACTTGAATATTCGGGGATACATATCTTGAACAAATCATCCTTAAATGACGCGTGAGAAGCGCTGTTGATTTATATGCTTTTTCATATAAGCATCAAAGCTCATGCAAATAATACGAATTAACAAACGCGCTTTTTGCTCTACTTTAATATGATTAGCATTATTATCTACTAAACCATCATTAATAAAGCTATTCAATAGTGGTAAGTCTTCAGCAAAATATTCATCAAAAATAATATTATACTTGTCACTAATCATTTGCTTATCTAGATACAAATTACACATTAATTCTTGAATAACGTCACCACGTAAAATATCGTCTTGAGATAAACTTACGCCTTTTATTTGTGCATGTTGCCTTTCAGTAATGGCTTGATAATATTCTTTCAGATCTTTTATATTCTGACTAAAGCTATTACCAATAGAGCTAATTGATGACACCCCTAGTCCCAATAGGTCACAACCACCTTTAGTGGTGTAACCTTGGAAATTACGATGTAAAGTGCCATCACTTTGCGCTACAGCAAGCTCATCATTAGGTTTAGCAAAATGATCCATACCAATAAAGTCGTAACCAAAGTCACAAAGCGTTTCTATAGCCAACTTCATTAAGGCGAATTTCTCTTCGGTATTAGGTAACCATTCATCACGTAACTTACGTTGTGCGGCAAAACGATTCGGTATATGGGCGTAACTAAATAGAGAGATACGATCAACATCCCACTCATTTGCTTTCACTAAAGTTTTAGTAAAGTTCTCAAGAGTTTGATGTGGTAAGCCATAAATCAAATCAATATTAATTGATTTGAAACCAACGGCTTTAGCATGTTTAATAAAATCCCCGATAAATTCAGTTGACTGAACACGATTAATTGCCTGTTGCACTTTTAAATCAAGATCTTGTACACCTAGACTTAAGCGATTGAAGCCTAATGAATATAAATGTTCTGCTAAATCCATCTCAATTTCACGTGGATCAATTTCAATACTCATCTCTAATTCATCGGAGAAGTTAAATTTCTCCTTTAATAGCATGACCAGCTTAGTTATTTGTGGATGGGTTAAAAAGCTTGGCGTACCACCACCCCAATGTAATTGTTTAACTGTATATTCTTTAAACAGGGGTGCCTGTAATGAAATTTCTTTAGCTAAATATTCAAGGTAAGTATCCGCTTTGTCACGGTGACGAGTAATCACTTTATTACAACCACAGTAATAACAAAGCGTGTGACAAAATGGGATATGCACGTAAAGTGACAATTCGCGGTTTTGCGAGTCTTCTATCGCTTTAATAAAGTCATTATGTTTGAAGCCATCATGAAATTCTAATGCCGTTGGATATGAGGTATATCTCGGTCCGCTGGTGTTATATTTATTTAATAGCGCATTATCGAAGAATTGACTTACTTTCATGTTTTCGTACCATTTTATTTAGTGGACGAAAATATTATAACCTTTTAGAATTTATGGGTATTGATCGAGCGCAATAATAGAGCTAATAAGTAAGGCACAGTAGGGTTATTACTTATTAACTAAGTTCTGGATATTATATAACTAGGGCGTTAAACGGTTAAGTTGCTCTGTAGTGAATTGATAAAGTTCACCTAAATCATTCACCACCTCATCATGCCTTTTATCTAACGCTATCATGCGCTGATAATCTTCACGCATTCGTTCTTTTTTTGTCAGCGTTTTACGTGCATCACGTATGGCGAGATCTTTAATAGCATCGTATAAGCCAAAAATACCAGGAAACTTCACTGGCATTTCCGTCAATGTTTTCAGTGAAGATAACAACACAGATAAGCGCCAGCAGCCTTCATCAAATTCACATTGCTCTTGCTGCATCGCACGAGTAATTAATAACACACTGTCAAAGACTTTTTTATCATGGGTATTTAAAGCTTCTTGCTGAGCTAATAAAATTTGTGCTTGTTGCTCTTTTTGTTGTGCTAGTTGTCTTAACAGTTTGCCGGCATAAAAAGCTAAGGCAATGATAATAACAACCGCTATTAAAAGCGCATAAAGCCAAAAATCACTCATTGAGACTACTCTTTCTCTTCAAAATCTGAAAAGTCTGGGCGATCTAACTTATCCCATAAGTCATCTTCGCTATCACTACGAGTAGTTTCATCACTTTCACTTATTTGCTCTTCATCTTCGAGACCCAACTCAGCTGATAATTCTTGGTGACGTTCCATTTTCTCGTTGTAATAATCAACTTCTTGCTCTGTCAGAGCAATATCATCTTCTTGTTTAGCTAAAAGCGATTGTAATAACTCATCTTGCTCAATAGCATCGATTTCTTGTTCTGCTGTCAACTGAATAGCTTTGCTTTCAATCGCTGCATTGTTAACAACGACATCTTCAACAATACGAATACTCGCAATTGACGCTGTTGTTTGGTTATTTTCTTTTGCTTGCACTTGTTTAGATTTTTCTACTTTTGCAACAATTTTACCTAGAGCAATCGGTGTTTTATTACCTAGTCGTGGATCTTGTTTAACCCCTGACTGGTTGTTACCTGTATTTTCTTGTGTTGCTTCTTTTTGGCGATTACCCGCTACTTTACCCGTTGATTTGCGGATACGTTTTTCAACACTAGCTAATTCTTGCTTACTTAACTTAGGCTTAGCTGTGGGTGCTCCACCTGGTTTTCTTGATTTTTTTGAACGAGACATAAATACGATTACTTTTTTACTGATAATGACAGCTATTTTACGTTATTAATGGCCGAAAAACCTTAAAAAGCAGAAATAAGACACAAAAAAAGCGCCTAGCGGCGCTTTTTTGTATTTAATCGACTCAAAGACGAATTTGAATATTTGGGTGAGTATTAATTTCCCCCACTTTAGAAATAACTGCCACATTGTCATTACACGTTAATACGGCAAGATGACTATCATGAGAATCTCGAATAAAGTTAAGCTTGTAACCAAATTGAGTTAAGCTGCTGGCAGCAAACTTCTGCGCCAAAGTTAACTCTTCCCATAAATCATCAAAGTCGCCCATCAACGGTTCTCGCCGCTCTAATAGATCTTCTCTTTGCATTGCTATAGCCATAATCTCCCTTCCCAGTCCAATTATGATTTATTTAAATGTTATATTTTTGTTGTTAATTTATATTATTATTATTGTGGACAAAATCTAACCTACTTTGCATATAACATCAATAGCGATTAAACTAACTTCCTTGAATTAGTTGACGTATAGCCAAGTAAAGTTGAAATATAGGGTAAATAATGACACGAGTACTAGATGAGTTATCTAAGCTATTAAAATTAGAAATTATTGAGCAAGGCATCTATCGTGGCCAAAGCCAGGATCTAGGTTACAAGGCTCTTTTTGGCGGCCAAGTTATGGGACAAGCCCTTTCTGCAGCTCAAGAAACAATTGCCGCTAACCGCTTTGTTCATTCATTACATTCTTATTTTTTGCGCCCTGGTGATGCAAGTAAGCCTGTGGTCTATGAAGTAGAGGTAATTCGTGATGGTTCAAGCTTTAGTACTCGTCGTGTACAAGCAGTGCAGAATGGCAAAGCCATCTTTTATATGACTGCCTCTTTTCAACATGCAGAAGTCGGCTTTGACCATCAAGATACCATGCCCGATGTCGTTGCTCCTGAAGATTTACCCTCGTTTACAGATTATATAAAAGCAAATAAAGATAATATACCGAAGTCACTACGCGAAAAATTTTTAGCTGAAAAACCTATCGATGTTCGTCCTGTACAGCAATATAACTGGTTGCAACCAAAGCCCACCAATTCTGCCAGCCAAATGTGGATAAAGGCCAACGGTGATTTACCTGATGATCTAGGCATACATACCTATATGTTAGCTTATACTTCAGATTTTCATTTTTTACCAACTGCATTATTGCCGCATGGCGCCAGCCATTGGCAAGCAAACTTTCAAATTGCCACCATAGATCACGCCATGTGGTTTCATCGTCCATTTCGTTTTGATGATTGGTTACTCTATTGTATGGATAGTCCGTCCGCTAGTAATGGCCGAGGACTTGTTCGAGGACAAATTTATAATCGTCAAGGTGAATTAGTTGCTTCAACTATGCAAGAAGGTGTCATTAGACAACGTTAGTTCATCAACTAATAAAAAAGGCTGTATGACTAAATCCTGAAAGGCATATAAGCCGCGTTATTGATTTTGATAAGGACGCTACATGGATGTGGCCTATTAGAGAATGCAGGAGCATATTTTCCTGAATGACCATTCTCTTCAATCAATGCCTCGCCTCTAAGCCTTTTAATTCTCGCTAAGTGATTATTTAATTAGTCCGATTGGTATTACATCATTAACGCTTTTGTTCTTCTAACGCTTTGCGTTTCTCAACCGCTAGTGAAGTGACATTTCTCTTAAGTTCTGCTTCTAATCCCGACATAAAATAAACTTCAGCCACCAAAAATAACGGCCCAATAACAAGCTGGCTTAAATCATCAATAAAAGCCGGTTTGGCTTTTTCATAATGATGACCCATAAATTGAATAATCCAACCAATAACAAACACAGCTATAGCAATATAAAAAATGTTATCCATGCCACTAAACAAGTGCGCAATAAATAAGTTTACCAGTATATAAACCAGCATGCCCAAACCTAATAAACGGTGCAGAGCAAAATAATAAATAGCTATAACAGCAAAAATGACCATAGCTAGGGTAAAACGTAAGGTAAATTCATCTCCAAAAAAATCATCCATGATTATTTCAAACTTTAGTGTGCTAAGCAGTAGAGTTACTGCAAAAATAATCAAAGGGACGCCAACAAAGTGGGTATTAATATTTTTTTGATTTAAGTGCACGCTTTTATAACGTGCTAACTGCTCTTCAATTGATTTCATATGAACACTCTTAATTATTATTCTGCTGTTGGTTACTTTACTGGTGGTTATTTTGCCAATCATGGCCACTGGGGTGTTGAAAAACACGTAAATCAAACTGTGGAGCGATAGCAAACAGATGATCAAAAATATCAGCTTGAATCGCCTCATAATCTAGCCAATTCGTGGTATTAGCAAAACAATATATTTCTAACGGAAGACCTGTTTGCGTTGCAGTGAGCTGCCTAACCATACAAGTTAGGTCGCTACGAATATGGCTGTTTTCTTGCAAATATTTGGTGATATAGGCACGAAAGGTACCAATATTAGTCAGTTGCCGACTATTTAGCGGCTGAATTGACTGGGCTATTTCATCACTGTTTGAATTATCGCCATTTTGCGCAAGTTCCTGCTTTTTATCACTGAGATAACCTTGCAATAAGTGCGCATTAGTTAGCTGATTTATTTGCTCGGCGCTATAAAAATCAATACTAGCAATGTCAATAATAACCGTACGTTTAATACGTCGTGCTCCGGTATGGTACATATTGCGCCAATTTTTAAAAGAGTCACTAATCAAAGCATAGGTGGGTACTGTAGTAATAGTTTTATCGAAATTTTCTATTTTTACTGTACTTAAACCTATCTCCAAAACATCGCCATCAGCACCATATTTTGGCAGTTCAATCCAGTCACCCGCAACAACCATTCGGTTCGCTGAAATTTGAATACTGGCAACTAAACCTTTAATAGTATCCTGAAAAATCAATAATAATACTGCAGTTAATGCACCTAAGCCACTCAACAAATAGACAGGTGAACGGTTAATAATGAGTGAAACAATAACGATACTAGCGACTAGATACAGCGCTAACTTTATCATTTGAATAATAGCGTTAAGTGGTAAGAATCGCTGTTTGGCACTTTCTTGGGAAATACTCCTGCCGACATTTAGCATGGCGCTAATACAGCGAGATATCTGGAAGGTGAGCAATACTTTGCTTAATAATAGGGTTAAATTACTCGTTACCGTATCGGCTTCTAAAATAAGCGGTGTTAAAAACAGTATTAACACTAACGGTACCAGCAAGGTCATTCGAGCAAGTACGTTATGTTCAATTAACGCATCATCCCAGGTGTTTTTAGTATTAATAATGAGCTTATGTACCAAGCTTAAAACTTGATGTTTAGCCAAGTAATAACTCAAGCTGGCAATTACAAATATCAAACTTATGCCAACAGCAATTGCAGCGCTGGGTATATAATTGGAGTTAAGTCCTTGTTCACTTAACCAAATACTGATCAGTTCATTCATACATATCTCCAGTTTTCCTATCGACCTTGGGTAAGGTTGTAGGCAGTAAACCCTAGCTGCTGTTTTAAACTTTAAGCGTTATACTGCTGCCTAGTTTTTTCAAGGCGGGCATCTTTATCATGCCAAAATTGTGTTAACCATTTTTGAAAAATAATCTTATCATTTCGCTCTGAAAAATTAATATGCCCTAATTCGCTTGCAATATCTAAGGTATGAACTTCAATATGCACTCTTTCTACATGTCCACAAACAAAATCACTAAAATTTGGGATACCATCAGGATAATGAATAGTAACATCAACAATTTTGGTTAAATGCTCACCCATAGCGTCAAGCACAAAAGACATACCACCTGCTTTTGGTTTTAATAAATGCTGAAAAGGTGAACCTTGCTTATCATGTTTTTTTTCAGTAAAACGTGTACCTTCAATAAAGTTCATCACACTAACCGGCTTGTGCTTAAATTTGGCGCAGGCTTTTTTGGTTGTCTCTAAATCTTTACCACGCAAGTGTGGATTCTTTCTTAAAAAAGCTTGGCTATACCGTTTCATAAATGGAAAGTCGAGTGCCCACCAGGCTAAACCCAATAGTGGTACATATATCAATTCTCTTTTTAAGAAAAATTTTAAAAATGGAATATTGCCATGTAAAGCCCGTTGTAAAACAACAATATCAACCCAGCTTTGATGGTTTGCTAACACTAAATACCAGTCATCTATTTTAAGTGTATCTAATCCGGTGACCACGATAGTAGTTTTGGTAAATATTTTCTGGATAATAGTATTGGTAGCAACCCAATTACTTGCCATTAAATCAAGTAAATAACTAAATATTTTTTTAGAGAGGCGTAGTGGAATTAAGGCCTTAAATAATGAAAAAACTAAAATTGGCATTAGCCAAAATATCGTATTAAAGATATAGAGAGAAAAAGATAAAAAACCGATTAATTTGG
>NZ_JQEC01000033.1 GCF_000764185.1 Colwellia psychrerythraea | reverse complement strand
GGGTAAGGGGGTATGTAGGAGTTTTGTCTAGACATTAACTACCACTATGTGGAATAAGTGATAATTAATGTCGGGGTTTTTAACTAAATATTACTGAAAAAAATCTATTTTAATTAATGATTAACTTTCGAAATGAAACTTTGTAAGCTCAGTTCATCAAAGTCGTAAGTAGTAATGCAATAGTCACAGGTCATCGAAATTTTACCTTGTTCAGCTAAAATTGCCTTTATCTCACTTGGTTCTATTTGTGATATTGCTGATAAACATTTGTCAGCAGAACAACCACAAAGATAACTTACAGCTTGTGGTTCAAAAATATTAACTTTCTCTTGATGGTATAAACGATAAAGTAACGCTTCGGCTTCAAGTGAAAAAATCTCTTCACTTTTGATGGTATTGGTCAGCTGGCACAAATGTTCAAAGTCACTCTCTTGCTTAGCTTTATTGTCAGTACTACCGTCACCATCAGGCAACAATTGTACTAGGGCGCCAGCAACTTGCTTGCTGTGTTCATCATTAAACAACCAAACTTTAGTTGGAATTTGTTCTGACACGTCAAAGTAATGAGCTAAGCAACCAGCCAGATCATCTGCATCTAAAGCAACCACCCCCTGATAGGCTTCGCCAGCCTTAGGGCGTATGGTGATAATCATGGTGCCTTTGCCAATTAAAGCTTTAAGGCCATTTGCTTCACTAGCTTCTTCAGCATCAGCTATTTTGGCAATACCGCGCATTTGTTGGTTATTATTACCGCTAACAGACATATAACCAATTGGGCCATCACCTTGCAGCTGCACGGTGATATCACCTTCAAATTTTAAGGTAGCAGTTAAAAGACAGGTCGCGCTAAGTAATTCACCTAATAATTTTTCTACACCAGCAGGGTAATTATGATTCTTAACAATACTCTTAAAGCTACTACTTAATTGTACTAGCTCACCACGGGCATGGGCATCGGTAAATAGGTAGCGGTTTAATACATTGAATTGGCTCATGGTTGTTAGATCCTTTCCTTAAATTCACGCAGTTTTCTGCGTTGTTTTTTATCGGGCTTAGTATCGCTCGCTGGAGATAATAAAATACCTTGTTTACGTGCGAGGGCATTTCTTTCTCGGCTATCAATGCTTTGTTTGCTTTCTTGGTACAAGCTTTGCGCAAAAGTCGCATCTTGACGTTTATCAGCTAAGGCGATAACAGTAACTGCCTTTTCTTCAAACCCTTGACGAATTTTTATTATATCACCGATTGATACGGCTTTACCCGACTTAGTCCGTTGGCCATTGTAAAAGACTTTACCGCCATCGATCATCTGTTTGGCAATTGCACGGGTTCGGTAAAACCTTGCAGCCCAAAGCCATTTATCCAACCGAGTAGAACTATTTTCAGGTGTTTTATTTGTGCTCATAATAAACCTAGCAGGTGGAACTTTTATAAGTTGGTAATGTCTTAAAATGATTATAACAGTTGCTAATTCGCGAGTAGTAGCTTTTTTGTTACGATTTTATTTGTCGAATTAGCCCAAAAACCCTCGCAATGACTTGTTGCTTGGCTTGCGGTCAAGTATCATCCATGCATATGTAACATAAATCTAACAACTAGTACTTACTAAGTTTTTTAGAATTATTTAATAATAACAATAATATAAGTAGATATGATACTTCCCACTAACATGACAGAACTTACATCTTTACTTTCCCAACTCGGGCACAAACGAGTTGCGCAATTAGTGATGGCGGCATTGTTGGCATACATTGCTTATGTTGGTGCAACCATCACTTGGTCTGTAGTACCTCAGGCGCAGTCTAATCAGAACACTGCTTATGTCACAAACACTCGTGCTACTAACACGGCTAATACAAAATCGGTAGATGTTGCCAAGATACAATCCCTCAATCTTTTTGGTTTATATAACGAAAATGATATTGTTGAAGCTGAAGTTGAAATGTCTAATGTACCTGAAACCAAGTTAAATTTAACCCTGTCTGGCTTAGTGGCCAGCGATGATAAATCAATCGCAGCGGCAATTATTGAAAATCAAGGTAAACAAGAAACCTACGGTATTGGCGATATTATTACCGGTACGCGCGCCAACCTCGAAAAAGTACTGATGGATAGGGTGCTAATTAAACAGTCAGGTCGACTTGAAACCTTAATGTTAGATGGTTTTGATTATAGCCAGCCAGCGCAAAACGTAAAAAACAAACCTGCAGCTAAAAGATCTCAAACAAAAGTTGGTCCACATTCATCGCGTTCAGGTATTGTAGATAAACGAAATGATAAAGAATTAACGACGACCGCTAAAAGTCTACGTACTGAGCTCTCTCAAGACCCAGCAAAAATTGGTGATTATTTGCGTATTTCGCCTAAGCGTAAAGACGGCAAGATAATCGGCTACTCTCTTCGTCCTGGAAAAAAACCTGAGTTCTTTAAACAATCAGGACTAAAATCCGGTGACGTTGCAATAGAGATGAATGGCTATGACTTAATAGCGCCAGCACAGGCAATGCAAGCCATGGTTGAGATGAAAAAGGCACGTGATATTTCCTTATTAGTAAACCGCCAAGGTAGCCTCACTGAGATATTAATTAGCTTAGATTAAATAACTAAGTTAGCAGAATAATTAACGTAACAATAAAGCTATAAAATTATCTAGAAAGACTTTCTATTAAAGATTTTCGATTTAAAGGTAATAAAGCAGAGATAAACATAATGATGAAGAAGTTTTTATTAGTTTTAACGACAGCGATGGCATTTAATTATTTGTGTTTCGTTGGCCAAGCCAGTGCTGCACAATATTCCCCTAATTTTAAGGGCACTGAAATAGTCGAGTTTGTTACTATTGTTGGTAAAAACTTGAAGAAAACTATGATTATCGATCCTAATGTGCGCGGCAAAATTAATGTCCGCAGTTATGATATGTTAACCGAAGAACAATATTATCAGTTTTTTCTCAGTGTGCTTGAAGTATACGGCTATGCCGCCGTAACTAAAGACAACAATATTGTTAAAATCATTCGTAATAAAGATGCCAAAACCGCAGCCATTCCTGTTATCGGTGATAACAGTAATATCTTGGGTGATGAAATGGTTACCCGCGTTGTCGAAGTAAAAAACGTTACTGTTCGTGAACTAGTACCGTTATTACGACAATTATCTGATCAAGCCGGTGGTGGTAACGTAGTTAATTACGACCCAGCAAATGTCATTATGTTGACGGGTACCGCATCAACGGTTAACAGACTTGTTAAAATTATCGAGCGCGTTGATAGAGCAGGCGACCAAGCTGTTGAAATTATCAAGCTTAAATATGCTTCTGCCGGTGAAATGGTGCGCATTATTGAAGCGATGAATAAACCAAGTAGCGGCAAAGCCGGTCAACCCACTTTTTTAATTCCTAAAATTGTTGCTGATGATAGATCAAACAGCGTTATTGTTAGTGGCGAAGTTAAGGCGCGTGAGCGGGTAACACGTTTAGTTAAACGTTTAGACAGCGAGTTAGAAAGCAGTGGTAATACCCGTGTTTATCGTCTTAAATATTCAAAATCCGAAGATTTAGTTAAAGTCTTACAAGGCGTTAGTGACTCTATTTCCTCAGAAAGTAAGGGTACTAAAAGTAAAGCACGCAGCAGTAAGAAACGTGATGTTAGTATTGATGCGCACGAGTCAACTAATTCGCTAATCATTACTGCACAACCGGATATGTTACGCTCACTTGAAGCGGTAATCCGCCAACTAGATGTGCGTCGTGCACAGGTTTTGATTGAAGCCATTATTGTTGAAGTTTATGAAACTGATGGTGTTAGCTTAGGGGTGCAGTGGTATAACGAAGCCGGTGGTTTTACCCAGTTTACCAATGGCCCAGCCAGTATTTCTTCGGTTGCTGCGGGTGCTGAGGCAGCAGCGCCAACCAAAGGAGATTATGTCCCTGCGGAATACAATAGTGATAATGTATTGATAAAAGAAGGCTTTTATCAGAATGATACTAAAGGTGATTACAGCATTCTTGCTCAAGTATTGGGTAATGTTAGTGGCATGATGTTTGGTATCGCAAAAAATGATTGGGCTGCTATCGTACAAGCGGTAAGTAGTAATACCAACTCAAATGTTTTGGCTACACCGAGTATTACCACCTTAGATAACGAAGAAGCTTATTTTATTGTCGGTCAAGAAGTACCTATTATTACCGGTTCCACCAGCAGCAGTAATAATTCGAACCCATTTCAAACTGTAGATCGTCAAGAAGTAGGTATCAAGCTTCGTGTTACCCCACAAGTGAATGAAGGTAATGCAGTACAACTTACCATTGAGCAAGAGACTTCTTCGGTCAGCGGTAATACCGGTGTTGATATTTCTATTAATAAAAGAGAAATAAAAACCACGGTTATGGCTGATAGTGGCGCTACCGTCGTTTTAGGTGGTTTGATTGATGAAGATGTACAAGAAAGCGTGCAAAAGGTACCGATTCTGGGTGATATTCCATTTATTGGTCACTTATTTAAATCCACCACCAATACCACTCGTAAACGTAATTTAATGGTGTTTTTACGGGCCACTATAGTGCGCGATGCAGGTTTGATGGCTGAAATCAGTGAAAGTAAATATAACTTTATTCGCGCTGATCAAATTCGCAAACATGAAGAAGGTTTATCGTTGATGAGTAATGAAAATATGCCTATCTTACCGCAATGGCAAGACAAGTTGACCTTACCACCATCTTTTGAAGACTATCAAAATAAGCTTGAAGAAAAAAATATCGGTCTACCTAAGCCGCCAACAGTTTCAGAAGAAAAAGACTAATGGCAGATGAAGCAGAAGTAACTGCCATCGAAGAGGCTGAACAAGAGCAGCAGAGCAGTAATTGGTTATTACCATTCGCATTTGCAAATAGACACAACGTTTTAATCTCTACAGATGAGCAAAGTGGCGATTATATTCTGCATTGTTTAGCGGATGTTAATTTTGAGGTGATCTTAGAAGTACGCCGCATACTCAAAGCACCCTTTGAATTGGAGATTTCAGAGACCTCAGCGTTTGAATTATTGCTAACAAAAGCATATCAAAGAGACTCATCAGAAGCGCAGCAAATGATGGAAGATATTGGTAATGAAGTCGATTTGTACTCACTTGCCGATGAGTTTACTGAAAGTGAAGATTTGCTAGAAAATGAAGATGATGCGCCGATTATTAAATTAATCAATGCCATGCTCAGCGAAGCCATTAAAGAAAGTGCTTCAGATATTCATATTGAAACCTTTGAAAATACCCTGCAAATACGCTTTCGCGTTGATGGTGTGTTACGAGAGGTACTTAAACCGAATCGAAAACTCGCCTCGTTATTAGTCTCTCGAATTAAAGTCATGGCAAAACTCGATATTGCCGAAAAGCGTATTCCACAAGATGGTCGTATTTCATTGCGTATTGGTGGTAGAGCCGTTGATGTACGTGTTTCAACTATGCCAACGGGTTATGGCGAACGTGTGGTATTACGCTTATTAGATAAAAATGCTGCTCGTCTAGATTTAAAAGATCTCGGCATGACAGATACAAACCGTACTAACTTCTCAACCCTGATTGAAAAACCGCACGGTATCATATTAGTTACCGGGCCGACAGGCTCGGGTAAAAGTACCACGCTCTATGCGGGTTTGATGCAAATTGATGCCAAAGAACGTAATATCTTAACCTGTGAAGACCCGATTGAATATTCTATTGAAGGCATAGGTCAAACCCAAGTTAATACTAAGGTTGATATGACTTTTGCTCGTGGGTTGCGCGCCATTTTACGTCAAGATCCTGATGTTGTTATGGTCGGCGAAATTCGTGATTTAGAAACAGCACAAATTGCTGTGCAAGCCAGTTTAACTGGTCATTTAGTTTTATCTACTTTACATACTAATACCGCCGCAGGTGCTATCACCCGTATGGAAGATATGGGCGTAGAGCCATTTTTGCTGTCTTCAAGTCTATTAGGCGTATTAGCACAGCGTCTTGTGAGAACCCTCTGTCGACACTGTAAAGAAAGTCACCTGCCTGATGGTGAAGAACGTCATTTATTAGGGTTAGCTGATGATAATAGCAAAATAATTCATCGCGCCGTTGGTTGTAAAGAGTGTGGTTTTAAAGGTTATCGTGGTCGAATGGGTATTCATGAATTGTTACCTGTAGATGAGAAAATTCGAGAAATCATTCACAATGGTCACGGTGAACAAGCGATTGAAAAGTACGCACGTAAAGCTAATGCAAGTATCCGCCAAGATGGTTTTGATAAAGTAATGCTTGGACAAACCACCTTAGAGGAGGTGTTACGTGTTACTCGTGAAGATTAACTCATCGATACGTAATTGTACTTTATGAAAACATATAACAATTCAGCGAATTATAACTTCGACAATTTTCGATTTAATAAACATAGATTCAATAACTATAGATTTGATAATTAATCATGGCAGCATTTGAATACCAAGCGGTAGATAACCGTGGTAAAACTAAAAAAGGCGTTATCGAAGGAGATACGCCAAGACAAGTGCGTGGTTTATTACGTGACCAAGGTTTAATGCCAATTGAGGTTAACGCTACCTCAGGCAAAGGTAACTCGGCAAGTGAGAAAGCAGGCTTTAGTGCAAGCTTTGGTCAAAGTGCTGGTGGTAAAGTATCGGCAGCAGAGTTAGCACTTATCACTCGCCAGCTAGCAACCTTAGTAGAATCTGGTTTACCTTTAGAAGAGTCTTTAATGGCCGTTGGTGAGCAATGTGAAAAGAACCGCATTAAAAGTATGATCATGGGTGTGCGTACCAAAGTTACCGAAGGTTATGGCTTATCAGAAAGTATGGCGGAATACCCTAAAGTATTTAACCGTTTATATCGGGCTATGGTTGCTGCAGGTGAAAAGTCAGGGCACCTTGATAAGGTACTTAATCGTTTAGCTGATTATACTGAACAACGTCAACAGATGCGCTCGCAGCTTATTCAAGCGTTGGTTTACCCTATTATTATGACGGTAGTTGCGGTCGGTGTAATTGCTATTTTATTAACCGCGGTAGTTCCAAAAATTGTTGGCCAGTTTGAACACATGGGTGAGAATTTACCTGGAACCACACAATTTTTAATTGCCAGTAGTGATTTTCTGCGTGACTATGGTTTAGTGCTAGTGATACTGGTTGCCGCACTCATGTTGTTGTTTTCACAGCTATTGAAAAAGCCTGATTTTGAAATGGCTTTTCATAAATATTTGTTGCGCATACCTGGCGTTGGTAAAGTAGCTCGAGGTATTAATACCGCACGTTTTGCTCGCACCTTAAGTATCCTGACAGCCAGCGCTGTGCCGTTACTGGAAAGTATGCGTATCTCTGGTCAAGTTCTCGATAATTTATATATAAAAAAACAAGTAACAGCTTCTACCGATAGGGTTCGTGAAGGGGCTAGTTTACGTGTGTCATTGGAACAAACAAAATTGTTTCCGCCTATGATGTTGCATATGATTGCCAGTGGTGAAAAAAGTGGTCAATTAGAGCATATGTTAGGTCGTGCTGCTGACAACCAAGATAGAGAGTTTGAAGCTTTAGTGAGTATTTCATTAAAAGCGTTTGAACCTGCGCTTATGGTAGCAATGGCAGGCGTGGTACTTTTTATTGTTATGGCAATTCTACAACCAATTTTGCAGCTTAATAGTATGGTCGGCGGTTAAGAGTTATTTGAAATTTCATAGGTGTATAGTGGTAAACCTGCTGTTGAAACCTCAATTTATCAGACGTTAGGAAAGTAATATGAATATGAAAAAAGCACAAGGTTTTACTTTATTAGAAGTTATGGTGGTTATCGTTATTCTAGGTATTCTCGCTAGCATGGTGGTGCCTAATTTAATGGGCAGCCAAGAGCGCGCTAACATGCAAAAAGCGATATCAGATGTCACGGCACTAGAGACATCTCTGAGTTTATATAAAATGGATAACTATGATTATCCAACTACAGAACAAGGTTTAGAGGCTTTAGTTGAGCAAACGGATATTGAGCCAGAGCCACGCCGTTTTCCTGAAGATGGATATATTAAACGTTTACCAAAAGATCCTTGGGGCAATGAGTACGTCTTATTAAATCCAGGTGAGCAGAGTAGAATGGATGTGTTTTCAGTGGGACCAGATGGTGAAGCTGGCACAGAAGATGACATAGGTAACTGGAATTTAGGCGACTTCCAATAGGTAATAGCTGACCTTATTGCTGTAAAACTAAATTAAGGCGTCAAAGGTACTTAGTGACTAGCGTCAACTCCGTGCAATAGCCTTTAAATTTAATTTTACAGCTTCAAGCTCAATCATTACAGGTGACCTTATGAAAAAACTATCGGCATTAACAATTAAACAACATGGCTTTACCTTAATTGAGGTGATGGTCGTTGTGGTGCTGATCGGTCTGATGGCTAGTTTGGTGCAATTCAATTTTTCTGGGAATAATCCTGAAGATAAGTTGAAGTATGAAAGTGCGAGGTTTGCTGCAATTTTTGAAGTGGCTGCGGATTATGGCATGCTCAACAATATTGAATTGGGCTTAATCGTTAAAAAAGATAGTTATCAATTTCTTGGATACGACGGTACTCAATGGACAGAAATTCCTGAGCAAGATTGGCAAGCCAATGTGACGGTTCCAGAAGACATCGAATTGAGTTTAGAGCTTGATGACCTACCCATTGATGAACCCATGCTTTTTGACTCAGATACTTTTAAAGAAAAAGATGAAGATGACTTCACCTTATCGTCAAAAGAAGAGCAAGAAGAAAAAATAATTCCACAAGTTTATATTCTCTCTGGTGGTGACCTAACACCTTTTAGTGTCACTTTTCGGTTAAATGAAGAGTTAGCTTATGTCGAAGGCATTGAAGACTTAGCCTATAGGGTTACTGGTATATATAGCATCCCATTAACCATTGAGGGGCCGGTGCTTGATGATGATTAAAGTTAACCTAGCTAGAAAAGCTAAACAGCTCAAGCAAAGTGGTTTTACCCTACTTGAAGTCATGTTAGCTATGGCTGTTTTTGCTATTGCTGGGGTGGCACTGCTCGGTGTTGCCGATAATAATTATCGTCACATTAGTCATCTAGAGGAACAAATGTTCGCTAATTGGGTCGCCTCCAATCAATTAGTCGAAGTAAGCTTAGATAAAACTTGGCCACCAAAAAATAATCGTAAAGGTAAAGTCGAAATGGCGGGTAGGACTTGGTATTGGCAACAAAAAGTGATTAAAACCACCGATAAGGAATTGCGTTCCTTAGTGATGGAAGTACGATTAAGCGAGGATGACGAGTTAGTAAGTGCTAGCTTGATGACTTACCTTGCTCAGGATAAACCCTGATGAAATTAAATACTTGCCAAGCTAATGCTAGAGCTAAAACTAGCCAGTATGGCTTTACCCTACTTGAAGTGCTAATCGCCATTGCTATATTTTCAGTGGTCAGCTTAGCTAGCTTTACCATTTTTGATACAGTGTTGCGTGGTGATGAAAATTCAAAATTACGTAGTGATAGACAGAATGAATTACAGCGTGCTTTTTTATTGATGGAGCGAGATTTCACCCAAATAGCGAAGCGCAGCATGCGGGTTAACGGTGAGGCGCCGAGTAATAGCTTTCTACAAACTGCAGATGATAGTTTTTTAGAAGATGAACAAGCCATCGCCTTTGTACGTAATGGTTGGACTAATCCAGGTTTGTTGTTACCACGAAGTGATATGCAAAATGTCGCCTACCGAATCGAGGATGAAACCCTACAACGATTGCATTATAACTTTGTTGATGCTGTTGTTGGTCAAGAGCCAAAAATTAGGCCGTTAATAACGCAAGTGAAGAGTTTAGCCTTTGAGTATTATGATGGTAAGAATTGGCAGAAAAAATGGTCAGGAAGTACTTTACCGCAAGCTATAGCCATTGAAATTGAAACCGAAGATTATGGTCTGATCCGTCGTCAATTCTTGGTGGCTGGTGACCTTTCAGCTGATGATAAGACTAAGACCTAGCTTATGACTATTAAACTCATCTCAGCCAAGTATGATAGAGCAAGTCAGCGAGGTGTCGCATTAATTACCGTGATGTTGATTGTCGCATTATGTTCAATTATTGCCGCGCAGATGACCACACGTTTACAAACACAAATGCAACGCAGTACAAATATCAGTTTTAATCAACAAGCATACTGGTATGCTTTGGGCGCTGAAGCATTTACTAAAAGAGTACTAATTAAAGCTTTTAAGGATGAGCCCAAAGTTACCCATCTTGAGCAAGTTTGGGCCGAAGAAGGCAGTACTTATCCCGTCGACTTTGGTGAAATAAGTGGCGAAATATCAGATTTACAAAGTTGTTTGAATCTTAATGCCCTACACCCTAAGGCAAAAACAAAAGACCAGGCTGGTGATAGTGACTCTGGAAAATCTTCTAATTCGTCAAAAGATGACAGTAAAGATGACAGTAAAACGGCTCCGACCGCGCCATCGAGTAAATCGGGTAGCGATAAACAATTACCCGCAGCAACGGTATTAGAAGCACTGATTGTTAACTTAAATGTAGAAGGCATTGGCAATTTTGAAGCAGAAGCCATGGTTAATGCGTTAACGGACTGGCTTGATAGTAATGATATGATAACGGGGGCTGGAGGCGCTGAAGATAATGACTACGCCTCACGAGAATTCCCTTATCTTGCTGCCAATAGTTATTTGGGCAGTGTTAACGAGTTAAGGTTAATTGAGCACTTTACTCCAGCAGTAATTTTGGCGTTAACACCTTATGTATGTGTATTGCCTCAAAATGCTCAGCATCTAATTAATATCAATACTTTAGACGCTGAAAAACCTGAGTTACTACAAGCTTTGCTTGATTCAAGTCTCAGTGATGCGCAGGAAGTATTGAGTGCAAGGGATAGCTCAGGTTATGAAAAACTAGATGATTTTTACCAATTGCCTGAATTAAGTAAGGTTAAAATGGAAAAATGGCAAAAGGCGCAGTTTGTGATCGATAGCGAATATTTTAAGCTAAAAGCGAGCGCGCGTTTCAACAATAGCTACTTTGCTATGAGCTCAATAATGAAAGTTAATGAGACCCAACAAATTCAAGTAATTAGTCGTACTATAGGACGTAACTAGTGACAGAAACATTATTTATCCGTCTGGGAAGTCAAGCACACGATATCATTCATTGGTTGGTAGTGTCTGAGATTAACAGCAATGAACAAGAAATTATTGCTAGCGGAGAGCTAAAAGGTGCTGAGCAGTTAAGTGAACTTACTGACAAAGCAGAACGTAGACAGGTGAAGGTCTTGGTACCCGGTTGCGATGTACTGCTAAAGTCATTAAATGTACCGGCAAAATCTTCACGGGCGATGCGCCTAGCAGTACCCTATATGTTAGAGGATAACTTAGCTGAAGAAGTTGAGCAGCTATTTTTTGCTTATGCTGATTTAAAGAGTGATATTCAGGGTAATAATTGCTTTACCGCCATTGTGGCTCATAAGCAGATGCAACAATGGCTGTTATGGTTAGCAGAAGCTGGCATTGAAACCTTGTTCATCTTACCTGATGTTTTGGCTATGCCATTCATGGACGGAGGCTGGAGCGCAATAGCTATAGGAGATACTTGCACAGAGCAAGTTATTGTTCGTCAACATAATTGGCAGGGATTTGTTTTAGATACCAATATATGGCAACTGCAATGGCAGGCTTTTAATGCTGAACAAACAGCGGATGAACAAAAGGATGGCGAGCAGCCATATAAAAGCGTAGCAATAGAAGCATATTCCCAATTAGCTCATAGTGATTCACTGACGGTAACACAAATGCCAGAGGAGTTGCCTTTAGCGCTAATGGCTAAAAACTATGGCAGTCAATTAAATCGATTTAATTTACTGCAAGGGCAGTACAAAATTAAAGAATCCCGTAATAATGTCTCAAAACAATGGTTATGGGTGGCAGGCGTTGCTTTATTCGCCTTATTGCTTAATTTAAGTCATAAGGGTGCACAACTTTGGCAGCTTAATGCTGAGCAGGATAAAGTACAGCAAAGTATTATTAGCGAATATAAAAAAGCTTTTCCCAAAACGAAAAGAGTGCGTGTTTCCACTATCAAGTCGCAATTAAATCGAGAATTAGCTTTATTGGGTGGAGTAAGTGATCAACAAGGCTTTTTAGCAATGTTAGCTAGAGTACAACCAGCCTTCGCTAAGGTGCCTGCGTTAAAACCAGAGACGTTAAAGTTTGATGGCAAACGCCAAGAGCTACGGATTCAAGCCACAGCAAAAGATTATCAAGCCTTCGAGCTGTTTAATGTGGCACTCGCTACAGCGAATTTGACCGTAAAGCAAGGTTCACAAAATAATCAAGGTGATCTGGTGACAGGCTCTTTTAGCATATCGAACAAAACAGCTAATAAGACAACTAATAAAACAAAAAGTAAAAGAAAAGGTACCGCTAAGCAGCGTAGTAATAAAAATAATAAGGAAACATCATAATGAAAGCATGGTGGCAACAATTAAATAGTCGAGAGCAGCGTCTTGTCGCGGCAATGGGACTTGCTTTTATGGTTTTTATTTTTTATAGCGCGATCTGGCAACCATTAAATAATAGTTTAACTGAAGCGAATAGTAAGTTAGTTAGACAGCAACAATTATTATCTTGGGTACAAGAAAATACTGCATTATATCAGCAAGCAAAACGGTCAAGCGGTAAGCTAAACCTTAGCGGTAGCATATCAAGTGTGGCTAACCGTAGTGCCAAAAATTATAAACTAACTATTACCCGTATGCAGCCTCAGGGCGATGATTTACAAGTATGGATAGACAGTACTCCTTTTACTCAGTTACTGTTTTGGCTAGAGCATCTAGCAAACAATGAAGGCTTAAAAGTAAAGGCTATTGATCTAAGTCAGGGTGACAATACTGGCGAAGTAAAGGTACGTCGCTTACATCTTGCTAGATTATAAATATTGCAATTAGCTAATATTAATTGAAGCGCTGTTGAATTAAAGAAGATAGAGAGATTAGATGAAGAAGTGGTTTGCTTTTACAGCAATTTTTTTGAGTAGTTATTTAGTGTTTTTAGTGGTAAAAGTACCACTAGCCTTAGTGATAAATACTATTGAACTGCCTAAAAATATTAAAGTAGACGGTGTCTCCGGCTCAATATGGCAAGGTGAGATTGCTCAGTTCACCGTAAACAACAATCAAGTTAGGATAATTAAAACTCAGCTTAGCTTTTGGTCATTGTTAACCTTTTCACCGACAGTAGCCGTTAGTTTTGGTGATCCTGTGTTAGCAGGCCCTGAAGGGAGATTCATTTTAACGCTTTCTTCCCAACAACTGTTACTCAATGACGTTGAGTTATTTTTGTCAGCCAATGATATTGCCAAACAATTGCCTCTGCCTATTCCTGTTACGGCGCAGGGCAATGTTGAATTAGCGTTTACTGAACTAAGTCTAAACATTGCTGATAAGTTAACTTGTGAGCAAGCACAAGGCCAAGTTACTTGGTTGCGCTCGGGTATCGTTGCCTTAGACTACAACATTAAAATTGGTAGTGTTAAAGCTGATATCTATTGTGAGCAAGGTGACTTAATGGCTAAGGTATTACCGAAAAACAACCTTGGTTTGAGCTTTACCACACGATTATCTTTAGCCCAACAAAAAGCCTCTGGACAAGGTTATTTAAAGCCTGGCGCTAAATTTCCCGCCCAGTTAAAATCAGCCTTGTCGTTGCTTGGCCGCCCTGATGGGCAAGGTCGTTATCCACTAAAGTTTTAGCTGCATAAAATTAGGTCTAGCATCTAATACAAGGGCGCCCTTGGAGGAACAGGCCAATCTTCAGCGTTAAGTCGACCTTGTTCAATCATGCCACCTAACCCTTGTAGTCCACCGGTATGTAATAATATTATCCTCTCACCTTGTTTAAAATAACCTTGCTCTAATAAATCAAGCAAAGCTAAAATCATCTTACCAGAATATACCGGCTCGAAGGTCACGCCGGTTTGCTGATTAAATTCAATGATGCGATTGCTGTCATTTTCACTAAATTTTCCATAACCACCACGGTGAAAATTTGTTAATAATTGCCAGTTATCATGTTTTTTGCCTTGAACTGTAAGTAACTGCTTAATTTCCTCTATTAAATAATCCGCTTGTTTTAAAACAGCTACCCCTAAAATTTGGTGGTGTTGACTATTGGCGACACTATCTCCTGAAATCAGGCCCGCTAAAGTACCGCCACTACCTACTGGAGTCATCAATGTATCGAAATCAGTTTGGCTATTTAATTCTGTTAATATCTCCGCTACACCTGGGATAGCAAGGCTGTTGCTGCCGCCCTCGGGTATAATAAAGTGTCGAGGGTAAAGCTCATTAAGCTCAGTATAAAACTCAGTCTCAAAACGGCGACGATAGGTTTTTCTATCAACAAAATGACACTGCATACCCCAGTGCCTAGCCCAAGATAAAGTGAAGTTGTTTTGATAGCGTTCTTCCCCTCGAATGATGCCAATACAGGGAATGTTTGCTTGTTTGCAGGCATAGGCAAAAGCGTGGATATGGTTTGAGTAACTACCGCCAAAAGTTAACGCGCCTTGGCAGTGCTTATCTTTTAGTTGCTTTAGGTTATACTTTAATTTTCGCCATTTATTACCAGAGATTATATTATGCAGTAAATCATCTCTTTTAACTTGTACATCAACTTTATATTTATCAAAAATCGGGTGATGTATTTTGTGTGTTATTGACAAAGGTTTGAACATAATATGACTGTTTTGATACTGATTAATAACAACTTTGTGACTAAAAAAAGTAAGGTAACTGATTGTCGTAACTTTTTTTACTTGTATTTATTGTTACTAATAAATAATTTTTATATGAAAATAGTTAAAGAATAATAATGCTTTTATTAACTTAAATCACTAATAAACTTAGTTAATACTTCACAGTAATGCTTGCTCTGTGAGCGTAACAAGGGGTAAGATTACAAACAATTTTAGCTATCATGCGATATTGCCGATAAATGTCATTTTTAACGAAAATAAGTCAAATGTTTGCAAAAAATAAATCGAGTCAACGTCTTGGTATTGCTTTTCAGCAGCAGGGTGTCTCCTTATGCTCGGTCCCTGTACAAGCAAGCGATGTTACTGCTGGCGATAATATCAGCGCTAAAGTGCTCTTTCAGCATGAAAAGACCAGCTCAGCAAATTTTTCAAAAACTATTCAAAAGTTACATGACGATTTTGAGCTTAGCGGAGATGCTAATATAGTGCTAAGCGAAGCACAATCGCAGGTGGTACAAGTAGACAAGCCAAACTTACCCGAAAATGAAATAAACAGTGCTTTAAAGTGGAAAATTAAAGATTTAGTCACTATTCCACCTGATAATATGGTGTTAGATTATTATGATGCACCAGTACTTGCGGGTGGTAAGAAAAAAATTAATGTGGTTTGTGCACCAAAAGATGAATTAAGAATACTTGTCGCAGCGACAGAGCAAGGCTCGGTGAAAATTAGCAAAATTACTACACAAGAGTTTGCTTTTGCTAATTTATTAGTAGCCAAAAATGAAGCCAATTTATTGGTCTGTCAGCAACCAAATGAAGAAATCACTTTATTAATAGTTAAACAAAAAAAGATTTACTTTCAGCGCCGTTTGCGTGGTTTTGCTCAAATAGGCAGTAAAACAGCGGAAGAGTTATCATTCTCGATAATTGATGATATCAGCCTAGAAATTCAACGGTCTACTGATTATTTTGAACGTCAACTCAAACAAGCTCCGATCAAAGAGATTAAAGTACTCTTGCCGATAAAACTTGAAAATGTATTTATAGAAAAATTGGCAGAAAATTCTGCTGTGCCGGTTAGTTTGCTTGAAATACCCAGTCCGTATCATCAACATCGAGAATTTGGCGCAGCAATCGGCGCTAGTTTAGAGGATATTGCCGACACCAAAGAAGCCGAAGTGTTAGCAGGAGTCCCTTATGACAGCTAAACATAGTGTTAATTTATTACACGCTGAACTTTATCCAGAAAAGCAACTATTAACATTAACAAGCGTTGCAACAGCTTGGCTTGTACTGTTGGCTTTTATGGGGATTTGGACTGCCTTCACTGAGATGAATTTCAAGCAGTCAGCAGAAAAACATAATGGTTTATTAAAACAACAGCAACAAAAATCTATACTCGCTAAGCAATTAGAATCACAATTGCAGACCAGAAAGATATCGCCTGCTTTAAAGAAAAATCTCAATACTATCAAACTAGTGATGCAACATAAGGATGCATTGCTTAATAAGTTAACCGATTCAAATGAGACTTTTGCTGGTGGTTTTGTCATGGCGATGAATGATTTGTCAGCAATGCATCACAAGGATATTCGATTACAAACTAT
The DNA here is from genome assembly GCF_000764185.1 of Colwellia psychrerythraea. GTDB lineage: Bacteria > Pseudomonadota > Gammaproteobacteria > Enterobacterales > Alteromonadaceae > Colwellia > Colwellia psychrerythraea_B. The sequence goes on along the minus strand of NZ_JQEC01000033.1, from coordinate 83,719 downwards.
TCGCATTAACGCTAAAGAGATGAGTTTTACCGGATTAGCTCGAACTCCTCAAGCTGTGCCAGCATGGTTGGCCGGTTTTAAAAATTCACGCTTATTATCAGGTAAAGCTTTTGTGCATTTTAAGCTTGTTAAAAATGAGCAAAATATTACCGAGTTCGTCGTCAGCTCAGCACCGACAGAAGGTGAAAGTTAATGAAGCAACAATGGCAAGAATATAGTGATAAATTTCTACAACTAACCATTCGAGAGCAATATTTACTGTTGTTCACAGGTCTAGTGGCAATATTTTTTATTATTTCATATGTTTTTATTGATGATAAAATGGCCAAGATAACAACGTATGATAAGCAAAGCCGCGCGATGACGTCAGGCAATCAGGCACTTGGTTTTTCTATAGCTGAATATGAAAGAGCACTGAAAAAAGACCCAGATCAAGATGTTGTTAAACAAATTGCTCACCTTGAGGTGAAGCTTGCCAAAATAGATGAACAATTAGTGAGTTTAACCACTGATTTAATCAGCCCTAGTGAAATGCGAGAAGCGCTACTTAAACTACTGAAATTAGAGCCGGGCGTATCACTATTATCTTTTGAGCTGATTGGGGCAAAACCGCTATTAGATTTATCTAAAAACCAAAAGAACTCGACTGCTGGAAATACCAGGACTACATCAGAACTACATGGCTTAAATCTATATAAACATGGTATTAAAATCACCTTGTCAGGAAAGTATTTTCAATTGCGAAATTACCTTAGCCAGTTAGAGCAGTTATCGTGGAAGTTTTTTTGGCAAGATTTTCAATTTGAAGTCAAAGAGTACCCAAACAGTGAAGTAGAAATAACTATATACAGTTTAGGATTAAACAAGGAGTTTATTGGTGTTTAAAGCTCATAATAATTTGTTTTTAGCTTCAAGTATCATTGTGGTGATAACACTACTACCTTCATCTATTTGCCAAGCTGCGGATACTGATCCAACTAGACCTTTTGGCGTCAGTGGTACAGGTGATAATAATGCACTAAAACGTGATGGTGGTTTTGTCTTAAGCTCAATTATCCACGGTGATGGTATTCACACAGCTGTTATCAATGGCAAAATTTACAAAATGTTTGACTATATTGGAGAGTACCGCATCACGGCAATTAATAGTCATAGCGTGATCTTGCGCAGTAAATCGAAACGTTTAAAAATTAATATTTTTAAACAGAAAGGTTTTAAAAGTAACGTAATAGAAAACACGGTAGCTAACTAATGATAAAAACAAGCCCCCCTATGAATAAATTAAAAATTAAAATAGCTTTGTCAGCGTTATTCTTTGCACTAGTTGGCTGTCAATCTGTACCCAATGATCCGGTTGAAATAAAAGCAGATCTTGATAAGACTATTGAAGAAAGCAAAAGATTTAATGGACCAAAACCGTTAACACAAGTGCCAAATTCGGTTCAGCAAGAATTGATGTTAGACAGTATGAACCAGGCAAAACAAGGTATGTTGGCTGAAAAACGGTTGGAGGTTTCGGCAACAGAAGTTGCAGCTAAAGATTTTTTTCAAGCAATTGTCAGAGGGTCTCGTTATAACGTGGTTATTCACCCTGATGTTGTTGGACAAATTTCATTGAGTTTGAATAATGTCACGCTATCAGAGGTCTTGGTCGTTGTTGAAGACGTCTATGGTTATGAAATAGTTAGAATGGGAAATATAGTAAAAGTTTTTCCTCCGGGCATACGCACTGAAACTATTGCTTTAAATTATTTATTTCTAAAACGTTTTGGCTCATCGAGTACCACTATCAATTCCGGTGGAGTCTCAGAAAATGATCCTAATAGTGGCAACAATAGTAGCAATAACAGCGGCAATAATAGTAGCGGTAATGATAGTAGTGGCAATAATAGGGGCGGTAACAGTGGCTCTAATAATCAAAATAGTGGCATCAATTTATATACTGAAAATGAATCTGATTTTTGGACTGAACTGAAAGAATCATTAACAGCCTTTGTTGGTACGGGTGAAGGTCGCTCTGTCATAGTATCCCCTCAGGCCGGCTTAGTGACGGTACGTGCCTTACCGCAAGAAATTACTGCTGTGAAAAAGTTCATTAAAGATACCGAAAGCCACTTACATCGCCAAGTGATTATCGAAGCGAAAATTATGGAAGTTACCCTTAATGATGATTACCAGCAGGGTATTAAGTGGGAAAAAGTGCTCGATCAAGTGGGTAGTGCTGAAATAGTCTACTCAACTACGGGCAATGTTGTTGGTAATGTTATCTCTAACACCATAGGCGGTGTTAATACTATGGCATTTAGCAAAAAAACCAATGGCAGTGAGTTTTCTGGTGTCATTGAGTTATTACAAACGCAAGGTAATGTACAGGTGCTTTCAAGCCCACGTATTACTGCTACTAATAACCAAAAAGCAGTTATTAAAGTAGGTGAAGATGAATACTTTGTTACTGAAGTATCTAGTACCACCACGACAGGTACTTCAACCAGCACCACACCTGAGGTGGAATTAACACCGTTTTTCTCTGGTATTGCCCTCGATGTTACCCCGCAAATTAGTAAAGATGGCAGTGTTATTTTACATGTTCATCCGTCGGTAACCATTACCGAAGAGCAAACAAAAGTAATTGAAATTGGTAGTGAAAGATTAGTATTACCATTGGCACAAAGTAGTGTTCGAGAGTCCGATACAATTATCCGTGCTCAATCGGGAGAAGTTGTGATAATTGGCGGTTTAATTGAGACTTATAAGGTTGATATTGAATCTAAAACGCCGATACTAGGTGATATACCTTACCTTGGCGAGTTATTTAAAAACAAATCACAAAGCTCACAAAAACGAGAGTTGGTGATCATGCTGAAACCCATTGTTGTTGGTCAAGATACTTGGAAAAATCAACTTCAAGATGCGCGAAGTCTGCTAACTAAGTGGTTCCCAGAAGAAATTGAAGAATGTGAATTATCGGATGAAGGTAAACTAACGCCGGAGTGCCAAGAGCAATGTGCTGTAGCTGACTATGCTCAAAAAAATGAAGTTTGCCAAGCAGTTAAAGAAAATTCAGCTAAGAGCAACGAATAAGCCTAAGTGCTTATTTGTTTAACTTAGTTGTGTTAGCGAAATAATATGTATTTGTATCACTTCGGTTTAGCCGAGTTACCCTTTACGCTAACGCCTAATACCAACTTTTATTTGCCATTAGCGCCGCACAATGAAGCATTGGCGGTACTTTTTACCGCACTGAAAACTGGTGAGGGTTTTATTAAAGTTGTTGGTGAAGTAGGTACAGGTAAAACACTATTATGTCGAAAGTTGCTCAATGAAATACCGGAACACTTTGTCACCGCATATATTCCTAACCCTTACTTAAATCCAGATGAATTAAGACGTGCTGTTGCTGTTGAACTTGGTGTTAAACAAGCACAACGTATGTCGGTGCAATTACTGACTCAACGTATTCAAACTCGTTTGTTAGAGTTACATGGGCAAGGGCATTCTGTAGTACTAATACTTGATGAAGCGCAAGCATTACCGGAAGATAGTTTAGAAGCATTGAGGTTATTTACTAATTTAGAAACAGAAACACGCAAGTTGTTGCAAGTGGTTTTATTTGCTCAACCTGAACTTGACCAACGGCTAGCCAAAACGGAGTTTCGTCAATTGAGGCAGCGCATCACTTTTGCTTATAAATTAAGAGAAATGAACGCCAGTGAGGTGCAACAATATATTCATCACAGATTACAGGTAGCGGGTTATAAAGGGGCAGAACTCTTTTCTGCCCGACTTTGTAAAGATATTACTCGCGTAAGTAAAGGTGTACCACGCTTGGTTAATATTTTATCTCATAAAATGTTAATGCTTGGTTATGGTCAAGGGCACTATAAAATGACGGTCAAGTTACTCAAAGCAGCGGTAAAAGATACTGAAAGTATCGAACAAAACAGCAAACGCAGTGTGTTGTTTTTTTCATTGTTAGGCCTACTAAGTGTTTTGTTCTTTATTTATTATACCGTGGTGGGAAAATTATGAGTGTTATCAATCAAATGTTAAAGGATTTGGAGCAGAGAAGTCCTGAGTCAAATGGCCTTGCTGTACAGCCAGCGAATACTAATTTACCCCATTCACCAATAAAAATTGTCGGCATAACGGCTTTTTTGATGTTGATTATATGTTTTGCTAGTTTTTATGTCTGGCAGTTAATCACTGAAAATAAGGTCTTGCGAGCGGGGCAAAAAACAAGCGAATTAAATTCGGCACAGCAGTCCTCTCAGGTTAAAGTTGCACAGAATGTAAGTCATGCTCAAAGCGTAAGTGAAAATATTCCAGCGCCAGTATATGCCAAGATAAACACAAATAAGGTTGTAACTGCTAAGTTAAAACAAGCCGTAGAGTTTGCACCAGCCACAGTATTAAGACAAAGTAAAAATCATGCTGTTAAAATTACTGAGCCACAAGTTCCGCCCAAGCAAATAAAAAAAAATAATATCAGTAGAGTAACCCCTACCAAAAAAGCACAAGTTATTAGCGATGACCACAAGCATTCTGGCTCAGTAACAAGCCACAGTCATGATATTACCAGCACTGAAAAAGTTAAAGCTACGGCTAACAGGATGTCGGTATCACGTCGACAATTATCGGCGGATGAGTTGGCTAAACAAAAACTGGTCCTAGCTGAAAAGGCGCTTGCAGCTAATCAAATATCAAAAGCCGAAAAACTGCTTGAAGATGCAATAATTATCAAACCAGGTGATAGTCAAACCCGTAAAAAACTAGCCGCTTTATGGTTTGGTCGTCAAGCCTACCAAGATGCAGTTAACTTATTATCACAAGGTATATCGTTAAATAGCAAAGATAGCGGCTTACGAGAGATGAAAGCCCGTATTTATTTAAAACAAGGGTTGTTTACGGCAGCGCTTGATTCGTTAAAACCTTTAGCTCAGTTGAAAAATGAGCAATATCAAATCATGTTAGCGAATACCGCTCAGCAGGCCGAGCAAAATGAAGTTGCGGTTCAGGCATATGAAGTATTGATAGCAATGCAACCTGATAAGGGTCGTTGGTATCTCGGTTTAGCCGTATTGTACGACAAAAATAGCCAATTTTATTTGGCAACTGTGGCTTATAAAAAGGCACTGACAAAAAATGATTTATCCGTTTCTTCAGAACAATTTGTTGAGCAACGTTTACAAGCAATAGGACAGTAGGACAAATTATGGCAGCACCCAAATTAAAGATGCGTTTAGGTGACTTATTGGTACATGAAAATATCATTTCCAATGAGCAACTCATGCAAGCCTTGTCGAGTCAAAAGCAATCGGGTAGAAAACTCGGTGATACTTTAATTGAGCTTAATTATTTATCCGAAAGGCAATTATTGCAGTTTTTAGCCCAGCAATTAAATGTACCGTTTCTTGATATTAGCCAGCATAAAATTGCAGCTAATGTCGCCAGTCTATTACCAGAAGTTCATGCCAGGCGTTTAAGAGCGCTAATCATTGAAGACCGTGGTAATTCTATTTTATTAGGTATGAGTGATCCTGCTGATTTAAGCGGGCTAGATCAGTTAGAGCGCATGTTAGCGCCTAAACGTATTGAACTTGCAGTGGTGATGGAATCACAAATGTTTGATGCTTTTGATAGCTTGTACCGACGTACAGCGGAAATTGAATCATTTGCTAGTCAGTTAGAAGAAGAATACGAAGAGTCATCGAGTTTTGATTTAGCCACCACTTTTCTTGATGAAGGTGGTGATGCTACCGTTGGTAAACTACTGCAATCAGTGTTTGAAGATGCGGTGCAAATGCGTGCATCAGATATACATATTGAACCAGAAGAAAACCAATTGCGTATTCGTCAGCGTATTGATGGTGTCTTGCAAGAGAAAATACTTAAAGAGAATAAAATTGCCTCGGCCATGGTGTTACGTCTTAAGTTGATGTCTGGTTTAGATATATCCGAAAAGCGGATACCACAAGATGGACGCTTTAATTTAGATATCAGTGGTCATAATATTGATGTGCGTATGTCGACTATGCCAGTGCAATATGGCGAGTCGGTAGTAATGCGATTATTAGATCAATCAGCTGGTTTATTATCACTCGAACAAACGGGTATGCCAGCCGATATTGTTAAACGTGTTCGCATGCAAATCCATCGTCCACATGGCATGGTATTGGTCACAGGGCCAACAGGTAGTGGTAAAACAACTACCCTTTATGCCGCTTTAAGTGAACTCAATGAAGCCAGCAAAAAAATTATTACCGTGGAAGACCCGGTGGAATACCGTTTACCTCGTATCAACCAAGTACAGGTAAATACGAAGATTGATTTAACCTTTTCCAGTGTTTTACGAACTGCGCTTCGTCAAGATCCCGATATTATGATGGTGGGTGAAATGCGAGACCAAGAAACTGTAGAGATCGGACTTCGAGGTGCGATAACAGGTCACTTAGTATTATCAACGTTACATACCAATGATGCCATTACTAGCGCCTTACGTTTAATTGATATGGGCGCAGCAGGATTCTTAGTAGGTAGTGCCCTGCGCGCTATCGTTGCTCAGCGATTGGTACGAAGAGTGTGTGATTCTTGCTCAACACAATATCATGCGGATGAACAAGAACTCTTTTGGCTAAATAACTTAGCGGGAGAGGTCGCGAGAAATGCTCAGTTTATGCATGGGAAGGGCTGTCAAACGTGTCAATATACTGGCTATAAAGGTCGTATAGGGGTATTTGAACTGCTTGAAATGAATGAAGGCATGATGTCGGCTTTAAAGCGCAATGATAGTGAATTATTTGGTAAGCTAGCTAAGGAGAGCCCTAGCTTTACGCCACTGGCAAAAGCAGCATTTGATTATGCGGTACAAGGGGTTACAACCGTGGAAGAAGTATTACGTTTAGTTGAAACCATTGATATTAATTAATCAGTTTATTTACAGGTAGTTTATTTCCGGGTAAGTAATTAATTGAGTGTTGATTAGTTGAAAAATAACATACGTTAAAACATAGAGAGTTTTATGGCCTCATTTAATTATACCGGGCGAAATGCCAACGGTAGTCAAGTAAAAGACAGTATTGAAGCAGCTAACATAGATACTGCGGCTGAAAAAATATTTAAAAAAGGCATTACCCCTATTTCTATTGTCGCTGATAAAAGCGGTGACACTAGTGTTGGCAGTACTGATATCTTTGAGTTATTTAACAACGGTCGAGTTTCATTAGAAGAGTTAATTATCTTTTGTCGACAGATGTACGCGTTAATGCGCTCAGGCGTGCCTATTTTACGAGCAATAAATGGCATGGTTGAATCGGCAAACTCTGCAACTTTAAAAAAAGCACTGACAGATATTGGTAAACAACTTGAAGGGGGTTATACATTTTCCTCAGCATTAAATCATCATCCCAAGATTTTTGACCACCTGTTTGTTTCTTTAGTTCACGTAGGTGAAAATACCGGTCAAATTGATCTGTCTTTTTTGAAATTAACCTCTTACCTTGAGCGTGAATTAGATACTAGAAAACGTATTAAAGCGGCGTTGCGTTACCCAAGTATGGTGGTTATTGCGTTAATTGCAGCCATGGTTATTCTAAATATTTTTGTTATTCCAACCTTTGCCAATATGTTTTCTCGCTTGGGGGCTGAATTGCCACTGCCAACACAGTTTATTATTGCTAGCTCAAATTTATTTATTAACTACTGGCACTATATGTTACTTGGCGTAGTTTTAATCTTCTTGATGATAAACCAATCTCTTAAAAGCAAGCAAGGGCGGTATCAATGGGATAGAAGGAAAATTAAAATTCCAATTATTGGTAGCATAATCGAGCGCTCTATTTTAGCGAGATTTTCTCACAGTTTTGCAATAGTGTTAAAGGCAGGTGTGCCGATGACAACAGGATTAACACTGGTGGCAGAAGCAGTTGATAATACCTACATGCAAGATAAAATTAGCGCGATGCGTCAAAGCATAGAAAGTGGCGAAAGCTTATTAAGATCCTCTGTCGCAAGTAATTTATTTACCCCTTTGGTCTTACAAATGGTTGCCGTTGGCGAAGAAACAGGTCGCGTTGATGAATTACTCGCCGAAGTAGGTGATTATTATGAACGTGAAGTTGATTATGACTTAGCCACATTAACGGCAAGAATTGAACCGTTACTATTGGTTGTTGTTGCCGTAATGGTACTCATCTTAGCGTTAGGTATATTTACTCCAATGTGGGACATGGCTTCGGCTATGCAAGGTTAGTTGTGAATATCATGGCGAAACCACCTAGTTATGCTGATAAAAGGCAGCGTTCAGTCGTTGAGTTTATTATTGTTGTGGTTATTATTGTGGTAATGATGAAATTCTTACTGGATCTTTTTTTTAGTCAACAAGAACAAATAACCAATACTGCTTTTGTTGGTTTGGCGCAAAGCTTTACTAGTAAAATAAATGTTATTCATGGCCAATGGCTGATGGACAAACAGCCTAATACAGTGGTATTAAGCCGTATGAATAGTAAAGAGAAACAATATGTTCAGGTAAATAAATTAGGTTGGGTTGATAATAATCATTTAAGTTTAGCTTGTCATAAAATATGGCAACAAACCTTAACAATGCCGTTACAAGTTGTTAAATCAGCAGTGGTCGCCATTGAAATACAAAATAATTCTTTGAAAAGCGGCCGCTTATGCCGTTATAGTATTGCTAATGGCCAGTCTTTTGATTATCGTAGTGATACAGGTAAAGTACGTCAGGTTAATTAAGTTGTTAATGAGTAGATGATCACTGTAACTTAATTCTATGACAATTTATTTAGCAGTCACAAGTAATTACAGCTATTGGCTATTGAAAAGTGGTCTGTCACTGTCCATAATGTTAATATTAAAATTCTTAAATGTTTTAGATAAAAATTTTGAGCTAATGTTTATGAATCACTACTCATAGCGTTATCTAATATGAAAAGGTTATTTCAATGATAAATAGCATTACCCATAACGACACTATCAATAAAAGTCAACTTCAAGCAGCTATTCGTCCCACTGCTCAAACAGGTTTTACTTTAATTGAATTAGTTATTGTCGTAGTTATTCTGGGTTTTTTAGCAGCAACAGCTATTCCCAAGTTTGTCGATTTAACAGAACAAGCTAAACAAGCTAATATTGAAGGCATGGCCGGTGGCTTTGCCACGGGTGTATCACTTGCTCGTTCACAATGGGAAGCAGAAGCTAGACCAAAAGATACTGCTGGTGTAAATATGGTTAATTATGATGGTACTGTGGTTTATTTAACAAGTTCTGATGACAGTACTTCACCGACTATTAGCCCAGGTTATATAGTTGGCACCAACAGTGGTGCTGGTATTAATGGAAAAACTATGGAAATTGCTGACTGCATTTCGGTATGGGATAGTTTATTACAACAACCACCATTACTTGCCAGTAGTGTTACCGATATTAATAATGATGGCAGCTTTAGGTATTTAGCCAATGTTTCGAGTAGCGGAGCCAATACTTTATGTCATTATCACTTAAAAGAAACCTTACAACGTGATAGTGATGGTGCTTACCTTGCCCCTTCAGATTTAATAACTATCGGTAATAGTTTTAGCTACCAACCAGCTAATAGTTCAGTTATTATTTATATAAATGATAAAGCGTAAACACTTTAAATTAATTTTGTTCGTAAATTGAGGAAAAAACATGAAAAGTAGTATCAATGTAAAAACAGGTCAACAAGGTTTTACCTTAATTGAATTAGTGGTAGTTATTGTTATTTTAGGCATTTTAGCGGTAACAGCAGCACCAAAGTTTATTGATTTAACCAGCGATGCGAAATCATCAGTTGTACAAGCTGTTGAAGGTGCATTAAATTCAGCTGCGGATATGGCGCATGCTAAAGCATTGGTTGATGGAACAGTTGATGGAACTATTAGTATCGCTGGTCAATCTATTACGTTTGAAGATACATATCCAAATGCTACATCAATTGATTTATTGATGGATATTGATACAGAGTTGAGTGTTGGTGACTTTATTCTGGGTACCTCTGGTACTGCGGCAACTTATACTCATGCTAAAGCTGCTACTGCTGCTGAATGTTACGCATATTATACTCCAACAACAGATAAAAATGTTAAACCTGTAATCAAGAGTGTTACAACAGACTGTTAATTATTTGCCAACCCTTCAAGGGAATTAGTAAATAAAAGCCGAGTAACGCTCGGCTTTTTTGTGCCTATTAGTTTAGTATTCTTCTTACAAATAATCGAAAGTAGAGTACTTCAGTTGTCGATGAAATGTTGTAAATGTTATAAGGCTATGGGAAGCGCCGGGGTATATAGTTATAATATATATTGTTTTGTTGCCCTTGAGGCAGGAGTCAGTGTAATCATACTCTCATATTGATTGGGTAAGGTGTTGAGCTCACTTCACAATATTGTGTGCCAGACAGTAGTACTCATTTCACATTTAACTATGCTAAGAACTGAACTCTGCCGATAAATTAATTATACTCAGGACAAAATTTCCTCAAAAATTAATTCTACTCAAAATGTAATAACTAAAGCCAAGTTATGTCAAAGCTAAGTTACCTATTATCCTTTAGACTTCTTAGCTTCTAATATACTATCTTGCCAATCAACTTTTTGAGGGTAAGTACGTCTCGCCTCTTTAAGCAATAGCTGGTAGGCTTGTGTTTGATTAAGTGCCTTCAATACTAATAAGGTATTAACATAAAGCACTGCTCTAGGTTTATGTCTAATACGTTTTAATGCCCAATCTAAGTAGCTTTTAAGTTTAACTACATCTTTGTCACGTACACCACTAATTAAAATATGGGCATAAACAGCGGCATCTAAACGACTTTTCCAGGCAATGGGGTTAATTATTTCGTTTAACCGCTCTAATGCCCGCGGGTCAGTGGCATGTTTTTCATGTTCTACTAATATGTTTGCCGTTTGTATGGTGGTGACTAAAAAAGGAATGAAAATAGTCGGAATTAAGATCGCAAAAAACCGTATTAAAAAAGTTTGTGGACAATTGACAAACTTATGCTCTTCACTTTCAGCTAAAGCATACCTGTCAACCAACCAAAGCAGGATCAAAAATATCAACCAATGAGCGACTGAGCTATAAAAAGGAAACTCTAACTGGCTGTGTAACAGTATTGGTATTACCAAGGCGAGCAGTAGCAACCCCTTGTCTAAGGGGATTTTACGCCAAGTACATATAAAGCCGATGGTAAAAAATACAAAGGCGAGTAAGGCAATAACTCCACCCTCAACTACCCAAAAAAGCACCTCGTTATGAGGATGCGATAGGCGAGTAATGGTATTACCTATGTCGGGGTGTGTATCAGCATACTTATTAAAGTGATCAATAAAGCCCCGCTCAAAACCACCGTAACCGTAACCAAGTAGTGGTTTTTCTTTAATCATGTCAGCACTGACAATAAATATAACATCACGTACACCAACGTTTTCATAGACTTGTTGACCGCGGGTTGGTGTTGTTGAGCTTTCAAGGCTAATGCTGGCAGTTAGCACCGCAATTGAGATAACGATTAAATTAGTGAATAACTGCTTTTTGTGTTTTTTATATAAGTACGGGCAGGTAAGTAATAAAACTGCGATTGCAGCGACAAAACCGGTACGCGATTGCAGTAGTACTAATAAAAAGCTGGTCACAAACAAACTAAGCATTATTAGTAGGTTAAATGCGTATTTTGTCTTATTTTTTCTAGTAAATAGTTTTACCTTTACTGAGAGAAAACTTGCAATAGCAAAACCCGTTGCCATAAAACTTGCCATAACATTAGGTTGTAAAAATACGCCATGCGGTCGACTACTACCAACGATATAACCTCCCCAGTCACCCTCGGCAAAGATAAAAAACTGCACTAGACCAAAAATAGCTTCAATAACTACCGCAATAAGGATTACGGCAAGCAAATGAAGTGCATCGTGTTTTGAAAGGTTAAATTGATAAAGCGAAAATAGAAATAGTAACCCACCGACTAAGGCTAAAACTCGAGGGATGGCATGATCGGTAAATTCAAAATGATAAAAAATAGGTATAATCAAACAAGCACAGCCCAACGTGAGCCATAGCAGCATTTTGCTATAATAGACTCTCTTATTTAGGCTGATTTGCCACAGTCCTAGTCCGATAAGTACTGAGGTTATTAACCAGGCTATAATATTGTATGAAAAATATAAACCAACACCGCCAGGGGTATCTAAGATAACGTGCATGCCAACAAGAAAATAAAGAACCAGAAAAAACTTAAAATAGGGGAGTAAAGTCAAAATAACTTCTTGTGGGGGAATACGATGATTGAGTATACAATTTATCGTCAAATTGTTGTAAGATATTAATAATATTTTGTTGTAAATACTATCGGCCAAATTTTCTAATCTTAGGTCGCTATTTATACAAATAAGTAGACCGGGCTCAATAGAGAGAGATAATGAAGAATAAAGGTTTTACATTAATTGAATTGGTTGTGGTGATTGTCATTTTAGGCATATTAGCTGTGACAGCTGTGCCTAAATTCATAAACCTAAAAGCAGAAGCACAAACCTCAACTTTACAGGGAATACAGGCTGCAATGCAAAGTTCTTCAGCGCTTGTTTATGGCAAATCTATAGTGAAAGGTAATCACAAAGAACCATTTAGCTTAGACAACACTGTTAATATTGGTGACACTATAGGCGGTGGGGAATTATTAGTAGTGTACGGCTACCCGATTGGAGTTTTCTCGCAATTTCAGCGTTTATTAGAGCTTGACTCTGTAGGTGATGACTCAACTTATAGGTATACAACGATAGGGACAAATTTTACGACTTTTGTCATTAATTTCAGAAAAGATGTTGTGCCAACGAGTATAAATGATGATTGCATTGTCGTTTATACTTCAGCAGATGATGTTGGCCTAAGCCCAACTTTTAAAGTCAATGATTGTGTTTAATGAAAGCATTCAAGTCAAATAGCATTAACTGCCATTATGACTTTGGCTTTACTCTAATAGAGTTGCTTGTTGTTATCATTATGATATCAATAATGGCGGTAACAGTGTTGCCTAAATTCTTTAGCTCAAATGGCTTTGAAGAATACACATACCGAGATGAGTTAATTACCAAGTTAAGAGCAATTCAACTACGCTCTATGCAGCAAACTACAGATACAGTTTGTCATCAAATTCAAATGCAATCATCACTAAACCCAAATATCATCGGCTTGCAGGATACTGATCCTATTGCTGTTGATAAGTGTCGAATAACTAACCCAGCTCCGCCACCAAAATTTTGTTATACAGACACTAACAACAGCAATACAGTCTGCTACGCTGGTGATACCACCACAATTATTGTTGACCCCAAACATAATGTTAGTTTTGCTATTTCTGAAGGTTTAACTAGTTTCAATTTTTCTCATTTGGGTAAACCAGAGGGTTGTATTGTAGAAGATCCTTGCAAGGTTGAGATAACTATTGCCGGGGAAAGCTCTGTAAAAATTGAGATTAATACCGAAGGCTTTATTCATGCAATCCCGTAATCCTCAATTAGGCAATCATAAGGGTTTTACCTTAATAGAAACAATAGTGGGTATTGTTATTTTAGCTATTTCTTTTTCTGTATTAACCACATTGATACATCCTGTTGCCCAGCAAAGTGCAGATCAATTACATCAAGTAAAAGCCGCTGAATTAGGGCAATCAGTACTGAATGAAATTCAAAATAAAGCCTTTGATGAGAAATCAGATATGGCCGGAGGCATAGTTCGTTGTGGAGAAAACTCAACTTCTTGCACCCCATCTTCACTTTTAGGACCTGAAGATGGAAGTGATGGACGCGATGATAATAATGAATACACTCGGGATTTATACGATGATGTTGATGATTATAATGGCTTAACTTATGACTCAGATGAGATAGAGAATTCACAAGGTGATAAATTAGATTTATACCTTGGTTATAAGATGATTATAACTGTTTGTAATGATGCTAATTATGATGGCACTTGTTCTGGAGATAATAAAACAGCTAAGTTAATTACGGTCACAATTACCACACCGACAGATTTTTCAATGAGCTTTTCAACTTACCGAGCAAATTTCTGATGAAGCAACTAACAGGTAAAGGATCATCTGGTTTTACCTTGATTGAAATGATAACTGTGATTATCATTCTCGGTGTACTTGCTGCGGCGGTTAGTAGTTATATTAAGTTTGCCACTCAAATTTATATCGAAGCGACTACGAGAGAGCAATTAATATCTTCGACACGTTTTGCAATTGAGCGTTTAAATAGAGATGTTAGAAACGCACTGCCAAATAGTTTAAGGCTAACAAATGCAAATCTATGTCTAGAGATGTCGCCAATACTCGCAAGTACAACCTATATCGATATCCCTGTAGCACCTGAAGATACGAGTAATACTATTGATGTAATTGAATTCGATGATACATTTATATGGGCACTAAATAGCAACTGGAGTGTTGTTGTTTATCCGCTAAACTTTGATGATGTATACGGTAGCAATAATAAAGTCTTCGATGTGAGTAGTATTAGCTCTCCAGGAGATATACGGGTTGTCACATTAGATAGTAGTGTGCAATTTTCAGAAGACTCGCCCACCCAAAGGATCTACTTTATTAATGCCAATGACACGGTTAGCTATTGTTTAGTGGGGGAGATACTGACAAGAAATAACGTGCCAATAGCGCAAGATATTCATAATGTTAATCTGCCTTTTGAAATTACTCCCGCTACGCTACAACGAAATGCCATGGTGCAAATAAATTTATTATTAGAAAAAAATAATGAGCAAGTGAGCTTTAATAATGAAATACAGGTGCTAAATGTTCCTTAATTTACCGATGAAACTAGGAATAACCAACAAACAAAGTGGCAGTGCAATGGTACTTGCACTCTTTATTATGGTTATTGTTACTTTATTAGGCGCAGCTCTGGTTAGAATGATCAGCTCTAGCTCAGAAACCATCGTTTATGAAGTCTTAGGTACTAGAGCGTATCAAGCAGCTCAAGCTGGCGCACAAAGAAAGCTAAGTGAAGTGTTCCCTCTATTACCCGGCACTGGCAATTGTACTGCTGGTAGCATTTGGGATTACTCTGCCATAGAAGGCCTAGAAAATTGTAAAGCCTCCGTTGTTGATTGCGTAGAGGGCCCTACAGTGGATGAAATCACCTACTATACTGTAACTAGTACCGGCCAATGTGATGTAGCCGGTGTATTTACTTCTAGAACAATTGAAATAAAAGCGCGACGTTTACAATGATTATTACATTGCGAATTTAGTGTCATTTTTTTTTACAATCCTATCTGATGTTCAATCGATAAAACCATTAACTTACTGTAACAAAACTATTTTTATGTTTTGGCCTAGAATATGCATTCTCTATGCTGTTGAGTGTTATCTTTCCCGTCCTGGAGTAGTAAAATGAATAAGTTTGTTGTAAATGGGTTACTGTTTTTTGTTTTTTTTGTTTTTTCGTCGATTTCGCAAGCGACCTTAATCACAAACTTAACTCAAGCTGAGTTAGATTCTGGTGATTTTAGTAATGCAGAAGATCACCTTGTCGGTGGGTTATTGGATATCAATTATATCAATTATAAAGGTTATGATTGGGCGTGGGTTTCTCCTGTAAACATTGAATCTTTTGGCGGAAATACGTTATACAACCCAGATTTACAAAAAAACTGGATATTTGCTGATAAGACCTTACTTACTATTTTAAAAACGGAGCTTACAATAGCTGATTTTACTGCGGATAATGGCGATATAATACAGGCAGCGAAATTTTTTAACTCTGAATATGAACATGTAGACAGTGATAACTTCCGTCCAGATGCCTTAAGTAGTGAATTGACTGATCCTAATCATTTTTTGGCTGATTTACTGCAAGGGTTCGAAACTTTCTATGTAAGAGAAGCTTTGACTACGGGTGTTGCTCCATCACCAATTCCAGAGCCTTTAAGTATTCTTCTTTTTGCAGTTGCCTTTATCATTTTGCAAAGTAAATTAAAAAACAAGTCAGCTTAAATTATTCTTTAGAGTTATGTTATAGCTATAAATAAGTTTATTAAGTAATAAAAAACCTTTATCCAAAGCCCCGTATCATGGGGCTTTTTTTATGCTTTTTATTGCAAAAATAGGTGCTTAGCGTTACCTTTGTATTAACTTCTGCCATATGAATTGAAGCCTTAACGCCAATATGTCTATTCGTTATCAGCAATTGCCTGAAAATAAAGTACACACTAATTTACTTACTATCTCTACACAGCACGGTAGCTCTATGGTGCTTTCCTTATTTGTTATTATACTGACCTTATTCGCTAGCATTTTAATATGCATTATTTTCACCAGCAGTAAAACTGTATCGCAAGAAGTGTTGGGCAGTCGCACTATTCAAGTTGAAGCGAGGAGTTTGTAATGTCAATTCGCCTTATATTAATCCTCTGGTTCACCGTCATTTATACTCCTGCAGTTTATGCTGCGCAGTGCCTAGATATTTTTCCAAGTGCTACTAATGAAAACGTAGCAGCACAAGGGTTAGGCTTTATCAATGTACCAATTTTCTCGCCTGTGGATGGCTTTTTAATAAATCCACAATCTCTTTCATTAGGCGATAGCCAGCATCAAATTAATGCGCAGGAGCAAGAGATATTCGTCACATCAACCCCAATAACCGAAACTTCTGCAAGGTTATACCTTTCGGGAAGTGTCGCTTGGAGTAATGCAAAAATCAATGTTGGTGGTAATCCAGAAGACCTTATTATTATAGTAAGTGGCTCGTTAGATATCACAGGTGGTAATACTGAAATTAATGCCATCATTTATGCTTATGGTGACGTAAGTGTTACGGGTAATGTTGAAATAAATGGTGCGATAGCATCTGAAGTTGGACTTAGTACTAATCCAGCAGTAAATATTAATTATGATCAAAGCGCAATTGACAGTGCGGATTTTAATGGTATGTGTGGTAACACTGGAGCACCGACTCCACCGTTAAGTTGTGATGTCTTATTTCCGGGTAGTGGTCCGCTAGCAAGTTTTGGTAACATTGGTACAATTGAAATAAAAGGCAGCGTTCAGTGTAATCCGGGTAACTGCAGCATCGAAAATGTTACTCAGGAGCGTTTACCGACTATTCCTGCAGGGGGCTCTAATTTAGGAGAGTTTAATCGTGGCTCTTTATCTGACGAGGAATATAATTTATATAGTAGTTGGAAGTCTAGTCGTACCTCAGTTACTTTTGATGATAGCTCTGGTACTGCCGTCATATATATAGAAAGTAATGGCAATGATATTATGTTGCCTGAAAATACCCGCTTAAATGTTACAGGTAATGCCACTAATACTCCTGCAGAAGTGTTATTGGTCATTAAAACTGATAAAAAAGTTGAGATCGGTAAAAATTCAATTTTAAACGCCTTTATTTATATTGTTGCAGATGAAGAAGTTAAGATAAATGAAGACGTAACTATTAATGGTGCCTTTACGGTAATTACCGATAAGCTTACCGTTGAAGAGCGCGTAGAGTTAACTTACAATCTAGGCGATTTAGATGATTTTAATCCTCATGGCTATTGTGACCCTGTTCCAGCGGCGCCCGTAATACCTATTGCAAATTACCAATTTGATGAGTGTGCTTATACTGGTGCTACTTCTGAAGTATTAGATCAAATAGGCAGTTATCACGCGACTGCTTTTTCTAGCGTAAATACTAGCGAAAATGGTCAAATAGAGCGCTTTATTGATATCTCCAATGCAAGCCATCACATTGAAACTTCGATTCCTTTACCTACAGATTTCACTGTATCAACTTGGTTTAAGAAACCTACTTCAATTACTGGTAACCGTTATTTTATCTTGGGAGCGATGCAATCGGGTGGTGACTTATTATATATTGATCGAAATAATAGTTGGCGCTGGGGTGTTTGGGATGGCGGTAGTGCGAGTAATGGTCAGTTCTCTTTCTCCAATTTGGATGATAATTGGCATCATTTAACCTTAGTCTATTCTGCGGGGAACACTCAGCTTTATATTGATGGCGTGCTTGAAGATACAATTAATAGGGCACCATCTGGTACATTAAAATATATAGGCACTTCGCTTGATGAGATAAATGGCAGTAACCCTCAGGGATTCAGATCGCCTTTGGATGAGTTCCTTGTTTATGATGTAGCCCTTGACGCCTCAGAGGTATTAACCATCTATGACAACCAATTAGCTGCTAATGACTATGACGGTAGTACTCGTGCTTCAGTTTCCTGTTCAGGATTATTAGCATTTTATCAATTTGAACAAACTGATATCTCTGTCCAAATTAATGATACTAGTGGTTTAGATAATCATGCAGATGTTCCATTTATAGGAGCATCTATGGCAGATGGTAAATATTGCCGAGGCTTTGATAGTGTGAGTTATAATCGTTTTGATTATACTGGGACTGCCTTTCGTTCTGAACTAGATCTCGATGAAGGTGTTGGTTTACGTGGCACCATTAGTTTTTGGTTTAACAGCACAATAAATTGGAATACTGACTTTGAAAGAGTCTTGTTTGATGCCAGTTCCGGAAGTAATGCAACGGATAAATACTTTGTTTTTGAAATACAGCAGGATGGCCGACTAAAATTTGCCTTTGAAGATTCAGTTGATGCTGATTTTTCTTTAATTGAATCATCAACTAATAATCGTCAGGCAGATACTTGGTATTACTTAACAGTAACATGGGATTATCTTGCTAATGACTTCGCTATTTATGTTGATGGAGCACTGCAAATTCAACAAACCAAAAATACCAATGGTGCTATGGGGGAACTGGACCAGATAGTGTTTGGCGATAATTCATCAGACTATACTCAAACAGGGAACTCCCCTGTTGCCTCACCTTACTCATCACGTGGTAATTATGATGAAGTTAGAATATATAAAAAAGTTCTGACCCAGAGCGAAATTCAAATTGATATGAATGATAACAACGGTTGTTCAGTGATCGATCACTTTGAAATAAATAGCCAAAATGGTCAGGGCTTAACCTGTGAAGCAGATTTAATTACAATTAAAGCTTGTGCTGATGCATCTTGTAATACCTTAAATACTGACGCTATAGATGTAGTTTTGTCTGTAACTGATCCAGTTAATAATATCGTGCTAACAAAAAATGTTATTGTGGTTGGCGGTGAGATAGATGTTAATTATGTTCATACCAAGGTAGAAGTGGTTTCTTTAAGCTTAGATCAAACTTATGAGTGTATAAACGGTTATCCAACTGATTGCGATGTAACCTTTCTAGATGCTGGTTTTGTATTTTCAACTATAGATGATCAAGTTGCAGGTGTAGATTTTTCAGGTATTAATATTCAAGCGGTCAAAGATATAAATGGTGTATGTACTGACTTATTGTCAGGATCTAAAACGGTCGATATGGCGATGGAATATATTGCGCCTAGTAGAAGTACGGCAAATAAATATTTTATATCAGGCACTGAGATTGATAAAAATCTTGCCGGCACTGTAAATGATTACACACCAATATCGCTAAATTTTGTTGCTAATTCTATTGCTGATTTGGGGACCAATAAATATAACGATGCAGGGCAAGTAAAATTATATGCACGTTATGTTGAACCCGCTAGTGGTGGTAACCCTAGTTTTACCATTGAAGGTTCATCGAATGATTTTTGGGTCAGTCCACATCACTTTTCTGTTGTTGCAGAAAATGGCAGTATAATTTTAGATAATACAACCACTACTTCTCCGACAACTAAAAAACAGGTTGCAGGAGATGATTTTACCATATCGTTCACTGCCGAGAATGCTGACAACAATGCAACAACTAACTACATTGCGCAACAAGCTCAATTACAACTTGAGCGGACAGGACCTACATCTGGAGGTGCTGAAGGCACCTTGAAATATAGTAATAGCGAGAGTATTTCTAGTCAGCTTAATGATGGGTCTTTAGGTTACTCTGACGCAGCAGAGGTGGTATTTGATTTAAATGGTAAGTATGAGTTTAATACTGCAACCTATAGCGAGGTAGGATTAACTAAGCTCTATATCCGAGACAACAATTATGGATCCGGTGTATATAAAGCTGAAAGTAGTGCCGATGTTGGTAGGTTTATACCTGCATATTTTACTCAGACTGTTGGAGTTCACGGAGAACTGAGCGCTTATCACTATTCGACCTGTGATCTTATTACCTATCCAGAGACCGATGATTGGGCATATGCAGGACAAACTAGAGATAATAGTGGCAATACCGTTGGTGCTATTTCATATGCGGATTTCTTATCACCTACCATACACATAACGGCATTTAATCGAAGTGGTAATATCACGAAAAACTACACAGAAGATGGCTATATGAAGTTGACTTCATCAGGCATCACAATACCTGCACCAACAGCTGATAATTCAATGCCTCGTCTTTTTCCAACAGTACCTTTGGAAAAGGTTCAGCTTAGCGCAAATATGAGTGCAGGTGATGAGCCTGATGCAATTGGTACAAATGACTTTGTTTCATACACATTTAATCAGCAAGACCACTTTATTTATGAACATAACAAACACTCAAAACTGCAACCTTTTTCAGTTAATATCCCTTTTCTTGTTACAAGTGTCGAAGATGGTGACGAGGTAAAACTCTATAGCGGCAGTGATACAAATATTATCGCTACAGAGAAAGTCATTACTACCGGAGTTGAAGTACATTTTGGTAGGTGGTTACTTGAAAATAGCTATGGCCCTGAAACGTCAAACTTACCGGTAACCATGTTTATTCAGCACTTTGACGGTACTAATTTTATAACAAACGATGAAGAAAACTGCTTAGTTCCTTCTGTCGGTGTTAAAGATCTTACCGGCAATATAGGTGATGGAGGGATGCCTCTGTGGAATTACCGTTTAGCTGACTTAGATGGTTTTGATAACCTGGTACCTACGGATACAGATGCAAGTTTTGCCGATCTAAATAAAAGTTTTGTCAGTGGCTTATATCAATGGTTACTTTTTTCTGCGCCAGGGGCGGGTAAGATTGGTTCACTTGAAGTTGAATACCAAGTGCCACCTTGGTTGCAGTATGATTGGAATAATGACAGTGATTTTGATAATAACCCGACAGCAAAATTAACATTCGGTCTTTTTCGTGGTAACGACCGTATTATTTATCAGCGCGAGATAGATAAATAAAGTAAGCAAATACTACTAGATATGAAAATGAGACTTGTGTCTCATTTTTTTGACTTTTCTTTAGTGCTTTCTTTTAAAAAAGCAACACATTAGACAAATACTAAGGTATGATTATCCGATCTGTTATTCGCAACTTAACAGCGTCTTCTTAATTAGCACTCTACAGGACATTTTGAGCTTATGTTTAAAAAAATACGCGGCATGTTTTCTAACGATCTTTCCATTGATCTTGGTACCGCCAATACACTTATTTATGTAAAAGACCAAGGTATTGTATTAAACGAACCTTCTGTAGTTGCTATTCGTCAAGACCGCTCAGGTGGCTCTAAAAGTGTTGCTGCCGTTGGTGTTGCCGCTAAAGCTATGTTAGGTAGAACACCGGGTAATATTGAAGCTATACGTCCGATGAAAGATGGTGTAATTGCCAATTTTTTTGTTACCGAAAAAATGCTCCAGCACTTCATTAAACAAGTGCATAGCAACAACTTCTTACGCCCAAGTCCAAGAGTTTTAGTGTGTGTTCCTTGTGGTTCAACACAAGTTGAACGTCGTGCCATACGTGAATCTGCAATGGGCGCTGGCGCTCGTGAAGTTTATCTCATCGATGAACCAATGGCTGCGGCTATTGGTGCAGGTATGCCGGTATCTGAAGCGACGGGTTCTATGGTGGTTGATATAGGTGGTGGTACTACCGAAGTTGGCATTATTTCACTAAACGGTGTGGTTTATTCATCATCAGTACGTATTGGTGGCGATAAATTTGACGAAGCTATTATCAACTATGTGCGTCGTAATTTTGGTAGTTTAATTGGTGAAGCCACGGCTGAGCGAATTAAGCATGAAATTGGTTCAGCTTACCCTGGTGAAGAGTTAATTGAAATTGAAGTACGTGGTCGTAACCTTGCTGAAGGTGTACCGCGCAGTTTCACGTTAAACAGCAATGAAATTTTAGAAGCATTACAAGAGCCATTAACTGGTATTGTTAGTGCCATTATGGTTGCTTTAGAGCAGTCACCACCAGAGTTAGCTTCTGATATTTCAGAGCGCGGTATGGTGTTAACTGGCGGCGGGGCATTATTAAAAGATCTTGACCGTTTGTTAATGGAAGAAACAGGCATTCCAGTAGTTGTTGCTGATGATCCATTAACATGTGTTGCTCGTGGCGGCGGTAAGGCCCTAGAGATGATTGATATGCATGGTGGTGATCTGTTCTCATACGAATAGCCGCTGGAAGTTTTTATTGCTAATGACTCCAATGACTTCAGAAAAAGTACTCATTGACTAGCGTCAACTCCGTGCTATTGCTTTGTACTTGGAGTCATTAGCTGCAAAAACATCTCAGCTTTATTTTTATCAGTTGTGTCTTTGCACAACACTCTTCATAACTGACTTTTTATGAACCCAATTTTTAATCAAGGCACATCACCAGCGCAGCGGCTTACTTTGGTACTGCTTTGTTCTGCAGCCTTGATTTTTTTCGATCATAAAATGGCGAGCTTTGAAACTGCCCGTGGTTATTTACAGTCACTGGTTAGCCCTCTGCAATATATGGCCAATGCGCCTAAACAAATGATGACTTGGGCATCAGAAAATATTGTTATTCGTCAGCAATTAATGAAAGAAAATCAACATTTCCGTGAAAATGAGCTGTTTTTTCATGAACAAGCAATGCAACTCGATATTGTTCGCCAAGAAAATGAACGCTTACGTTCGTTGCTGTCGTCACCCGTTCGTGGTGAAATTAAAAAAATGTTTGCCGAAATATTATCTGTTGATAGCGATCCCTATTCGCATCAAGTAGTGATTAATCGCGGTACAAATGATGGCGTTTATGAAGGCCAGCCAGTACTTGATGAAAAAGGCATTGTTGGACAAATATTACATGTAGGTGCCAGTAGTTCGAGAGTTATTCTAATAAGTGATATATCACATGCAATCCCGGTACGTATTCAGCGTAATGGCTTAAGGCTTATTGCTTCAGGCAGCGGTCAGATAGACCGACTTATACATAATTTTGTCGCACACAGTGCCGATGTCAAAGAAGGTGATCTGTTAGTCACCTCAGGTTTAGGTGGCAAATATCCAGAGGGCTACCCTGTTTCTCGTGTTGTGTTAGTACGTACTGATGAATCCCGTGAGTTTGCGACTATTTACAGCCAGCCGGTAGCGCAAATTGATAGGTTACGGTATATGTTATTACTTTCTAAAGAAACGACAAAAGAACCCTCTGCAGAGGCATCAAAGACAAACTCTGGCTCGTTAAAAAACTCTAGCAAAGCAGGTAAGTCATAATGTTTAGCAATAATGGCATCGTGATTTTGTTGACCTTGCTCATAGCTATAATGGCCAGTATTACTCCTATGCCACTGAGTGTTGATGCGTTTCGCCCCGATTGGGTCTTAATTGTATTGGTTTATTGGTGCCTAGCTTTACCGAATAAAGTAAATATTATTACGGCTTGGGTAATGGGTTTTATTCTTGATGTCTTACTTGGTTCTGTATTAGGGGTGCATGCTTGTGCTATGGCATTATCGGTTTATATTATCGTGGTTAACTTTCAAAAAATTCGAAACTTCTCCGTTTGGCAGCAAGCATTAATCATCGGTGTACTTTCCGCACAATATCATCTGGTAGTATTTTGGTTACAGCGCTTTTTAAGTGATGTTGTCTTCCTGCCTAATTATTTATATCCAGTGATTACCACTATAGTACTTTGGCCTTGGGTATTTTTATTGTTACGTCGCGTACGTCGCCACTTCCGTATTAAGTAATCCTGCATTCAATCATTCTACTCACTCTAAGGGCTAGCTATTTTAGCTGTATTTGTTTTTTATGACCAACCCAATAGCTAACTCAATAAACACAAGTCAAAAGCTAATATTAGCCTCGCAGTCTCCAAGACGCAGCGAGTTATTAGCACAACTAGGTTATCAATTTTCTGTTCAACCCAGTGATATAGATGAAACAGTAACTAAAGATGAAGTTGCCCATGACTACGTATTACGCCTAGCAAAACAGAAAGCACAACATGTGTTTTCTTTACTATCCCAAGCTGAACAAAAACATAGTCATGTCTTAGGCTCAGATACCAGCGTGGTTTTTGATGGGAATATTTTAGGAAAGCCTGATAATGAAGCTGATTGCATTAAAACATTAACTTTGTTGTCCAATAATCAACATCAGGTATTAACGGCTATTGCTCTGGCAAGTATTTCAGGTGTAGTAGGTCAAGTTATAAGTACAGAAGTGTCTTTTAAAGCACTGACAATAGAAGAAATTTCAAGCTATTGGTTATCCGGCGAGCCACAAGACAAAGCCGGTAGTTACGGTATTCAAGGCATTGCCGGACAATTTGTGAAAACTATTAATGGCAGTTATTCTGCTGTGGTTGGTTTACCACTATATGAAACAACCGAATTACTGGCTAATGCCGGCTTTACTGGCAGCATCCATGCAAAATAATTATTTGAAGTAAGGGCTATTTATGAGTGCAGAATTATTAATCAATGTTACTCCTAGCGAAACACGTGTTGCTTTGATCGAAAATGGTTCATTGCAAGAAGTACATATTGAACGACAAGCCAAGCGTGGCATTGTTGGTAATGTTTATCTAGGTAAAGTCATTCGTGTCTTGCCTGGTATGCAAGCCGCTTTTGTCGACATCAATTTAGATAAAGCCGCTTTTTTGCATGCCTCTGATATAAATAGCAAGCTGATATTAAAAGAAGAAACAGAGCAAGTACCTGATATTCGCTCCTTAGTCCATGAAGGTCAGCACATAATGGTACAAGTGGTAAAAGACCCGCTTGGCTCGAAAGGGGCACGGTTAACTACAGATATTACCGTTGCCTCTCGTTATTTAGTACTCATGCCTAATTCGCAACATGCGGGTATTTCTTTACGTATTGAAGATGAAAATGAACGAGAGCGATTAAAGAACATAGTCAGTCCTTATTGTGATGAACATCAAGGCTTTATTGTCCGTACTGCGGGCGAAGGCGCTGGCGAAATTGAATTACAACATGATGCGGAATTTTTACGTCGTGTATGGCAAAAAGTGTTAACACGTAAACAACGAAAACAAACCAATTTACCGCTTTATCAAGATTTATCACTATCATTTAGGGTTTTACGAGACTTTGTTGGCATAGATCTCGAGCGAATTCGTGTTGACTCTAAACTGACCTATGATGATCTAGCTGTTTTTACCCAAGAGTTTGTGCCTGAACTAACACCTTTATTAGAGTGTTACCCGGGTGAACGACCTATTTTTGATTTATTTTCCGTGGAAAATGAAATTCAGCGCGCACTACACCGTAAAATAGAGCTTAAATCAGGCGGTTACTTGATCATTGATCAAACTGAGGCCATGACTACTATAGATATTAATACGGGTGCTTTTGTTGGCCACCGGAATTTAGCTGATACCATTTTTAGTACTAATATCGAAGCTACACAAGTTATTGCTAGGCAACTTAGACTCAGGAATCTAGGTGGTATTATTATCGTTGACTTTATTGATATGCATAATGAGGATCATAAACGCCGTGTATTACACAGCTTGGATATGGCGATGAGTAAAGACAAGGTGAAATATAGTTTACATGGCTTTTCTGCCCTTGGCTTAGTTGAAATGACACGTCAACGTACCCGTGAAAGCTTAGAGCATATTTTATGTGGAGAATGCCCTCTTTGTACTGGTCGTGGTCATTTAAAAACAGTAGAAACAGTTTGTTTTGAAATACTTAGAGAAATTGTACGAGTGAATCGTGCCCATGATGCCGATAAGTTCACTGTTTACGCTGCAAGCGCTGTTAGTGAGTCCCTTGTTAATGATGAATACCATAACTTAGCTGAAGTTGAAGTTTTTATTGGTAAGTTGATTAAAGTACAAGCCGAACCCATGTATAATCAGGAACAATTTGACGTTGTTATGATGTGATCGTATTTGAACGATTTCTTCATAATATATATAGGATATTCTAAGTTTTAATGAGCATTGTAAGCATTTCCAACCGTTGGCTTAATCGCCTTTATAAAACAGTGGCCATTTTGTTGGTGCTGTTTGCGGTATTAATTAGTGCTTTTCGCTTATTTCTACCCTTTGTTCACCATTATAAACTTCCCCTACAAAACTATTTGAACGAAAAGTCTCAAGCGAATATTTCTATTGGTAGCTTAAGCATGACGTGGCAAAGGTCAGGTCCTGTTTTACTTATTGGTGATGTACAAGTACTTGAGACTAAAAGCGCTGCCGTGTTTATTAAGCAACTTGAACTTCAAGTTGATTTTTGGGCAAGTATTTCAACTCAAAACCTTATCTCGAAAAACTTGATACTGTCAGGAGCAACTGTCAATGTTTCAGAAAAACTGTGGCTAGGTAGAGAAGATAAAACGACTGTAGTGGTACCAGTAGAGGATAGTGAAACTAATGATATTGAAATTATTAGTGATCTTTTTTTAAATCGTATCGAACGCTTCTCTATTCGCGATAGTAAAATTATTGTCCGCAATAAAGCGATTACTCGAAGTATTAAGTTGAATCAATTACGCTGGTTAAATACCGGTGAGCGTCATCAAGCACAAGGCAGCGTAGTACTTAATGGTTTAAGTTCTAATAATTTACAGTTGAAATTAGACTTACAAGGGCAGCGAGGTAGCACACTTACCGGGCAAGTGTATTTACAAGCAAACCATATAGATATAACGCCCTGGTTAGATAATGTCTTGGTCCTCGATGATGATAAAACTAAAACAGATATCAACTTTTCTGCCTGGTTGCGTGTTAATGATAGTGAAGTTAACCGCTTACAAATAGATTTGTCACAAAGCAGTATGAGCTGGTCATTTGACAACGAAACTAAAAAACAAAAACTTGCCTTAGGGAAAGGGCAGGTTCTACTGGTAAAGGGTAAGTCAGAGAGCAGTTTTAAACTGTTTAGCACACCGCTATCTTTACAGTTCAACGAGCAACCTTCGCAACAATTTACCGTAATGTTAGCTAACCAAGCGAATGACTTTTCTTTACACTTGTCTGAAATTGATGTGCCAATGTTAGCGCAACTGGCCCCGTTAATTGTAGCAAAAAAAGAAACACGTAATTTACTTGCTGAAATGACCTTAACTGGAAAAATTGAAAACCTGTACATTCGTAACGTTAATAGTGAGCTGCAAATTGTTACCGGTTTTTCCCACTTTAATAACAGCTTTAGTCACGGCATTCCTGGTCTAGAAAATGTCTCAGGAGACTTGAGTTTTGTCGATAACTACTTATCAGTGAACTTTAACGCGGAACAGGGCGAGTTAGATTTTGACAAGTTGTTTGTGCAAGCCTTTCCTTATCAAAGTCTATCAGGTCAGTTTAATGTTGGCTTTAATGACCAAGGTTGGGAATTAACGGTTGAAGAGTTAGATTTCCTTTCTCAAGAAATCAACTTATCAGCACAAGTTAGGGTCGAAGCACCACTTGATGGCGAAGTAAATCTAGCCTTGTTAGCTCATGTCTCTAATGGTAATGCCGGCCTAGTAGGGCGGTATTTACCCTTGCCTATTATGAGTGAAAATTTAGTTGAGTATTTAAATGCTGCAGTGGTAACAGGTCGAGTTGAAAATGCGCAGGTACTTATAAACGGCCCAATTAGTCGTTTCCCTTTTACTGATGGCAGTGGGATTTTTGTTGTTGATGCGGAACTAAGTAAATCTGAGTTTAAATTTGTGGAAAATTGG
This sequence comes from Colwellia psychrerythraea, assembly GCF_000764185.1. Taxonomy (GTDB): domain Bacteria; phylum Pseudomonadota; class Gammaproteobacteria; order Enterobacterales; family Alteromonadaceae; genus Colwellia; species Colwellia psychrerythraea_B. The sequence goes on along the minus strand of NZ_JQEC01000033.1, from coordinate 55,785 downwards.
CCTGCCATCACTGATTTTATTGCTAATCTGAATTTCACTAATAACGCCATGATGATTACTGGTAGAGGTGGTGATTTAACCGGGTTAGATGTCACCGGGGTGCGCGCCGGTATTGCCGACTTAGCTAATGGGCAAATTTTAACAGTTGATGCTGAGATAAAAGCTACAGATCCTCAATATATTGGAGACTTGATGAACCAAAGTCCCTTCCAAGATAGTGTCGGTAGTGTTTTGGAACAACTAGGTATCAGAGGTGAGGTGAGCGGAGAATTTCATTTAAACTTGCCACTGAATAATAATGAGCAAGCATTGGCTAGTGGCATTATCGAGTTTGATAATAACCAAGTTGCCTTGCAAACACCTAAAATGAATTTTAGTGAGGTACAAGGTCAGTTAAGTTTTAGTAATGATAAAATTACAACTAAAGATTTATCGCTAATTTGGCAAGGATTACCTATGTCCCTTGATATCAGCGGCATGGATAAAGACGATTATTACGATACAGATATTAAACTTTCTGGCCTTTGGCAAGAATTTGATTGGTTGCATCACGTGCCGAAACAATTACGACGTTATACTCAAGGTGAATTATCTTGGCAAGGGGAGTTATCTTTGCATCAGCACCACCAAGGTGGCTTTTCATATAATGCTAATTTCTCTTCAGATTTAGTGAGTGCTCAGCTTAACTTACCTGCACCCTATTTTAATAAATTCCAAGAGCAGCAGCAATTATCTGTACAAGTAAATGGTCAGTTGAAGCAGTCAAGAATAACGCTCAACTATGGCGATGAGATGCAATTCACTGGGGTATTAGAGCACGATAGTACTGCATTTAGTCGCGCCAACTTAATGCTTGGTAAGGGAACTATGGCATTGCCAAGTGACGGCTTTCATATCACCACTAAACTTGAATATGCTGATTTTTCTATGTGGCAGCCATTAATCAGTGATATTTTAGATAGCGTTAATCAACCCAACACAAGTATAAAGGCAAGTGATGAGTTAGAAAAACCAACGCCTTTTTTAGCTAAGCCGAAACGAATTAGAGGCTCGATTGGTCAGTTACAAATATTAGGCCAGCAACTTAATAATGTTTCTTTTAACTTGTTAGATAAACCAAATTGGTGGTTATTACAACTTAATGCGGCAGAAACACGCAGTCAAATAAAGATTTTTCCAGATTGGTTAGCTCAAGGCTTAGAGATTAATGCTGAGTTTTTAAGATTGGCTAGTGTTGAAGGTAAAACCGAAGATGGAACTGGATTACTTTCGACAGTTCCGCCACCAAACAAGCAGCCAGATAAAGCCGAAAACGATATCATTTTTGCTAATATACCGCCGTTAAAATTTCATTGTGATAGTTGTACTTTTGACACATTAGCGCTTGGTGTGGTTGATGTAAATATTAAGCGTGCTGATGATCAAACAATAGAATTTAGCAATTTCACTGCCAAGCGCGGGAAAACACAATTAACGCTAGCAGGTGAGTGGCTTCATAATGAGCAAGAATCAATAACCTCACTAACGGGCAACTTGTCTGTGGATGATGTTGAAACTGAATTGAAGGCTGCAGGTTATGACTCAATCATTAGAGACAGTGGCGCTAAAGTTGATGTAAACCTCAACTGGGCTGGAGGACTACATGATTTTGATCTAAGCAATACTAACGGCACTATTACTGGTCGTCTTGATGATGGCTATTTAGCGGATGTAAGTGATACAGCACGTATTTTTTCTATACTGAGTTTGCAATCCTTAGTGCGTAAGTTAACCCTTGATTTTCGTGACATTTTTAGCGATGGTATGTTTTACAGTAGTATCAAAGGCGATTATCAACTAACCCAGGGTCTTTTGACTACTGATAATACCGAAATGAACGGTACCGCAGGTAATTTGTTTATGACGGGGCACACCAACTTAGTCACTGGTGAGCTTGCCTATGACATGTCTTACAAGCCAGATCTAACTTCAAGTTTGCCTGTCTTAGCTTGGATTGCTACCTCTTTGAACCCAGTAACGTTTCTTGCTGGAGTTGCCATAGACCAAGTCGTTAGGTCGCAAGTGGTTTCTGAGTTTAAATTTGAGTTAACTGGCACGGTCGATGAACCTGTCTTCAAAGAAGTTGAGCGTAAAAGTAAGAGTATTAGTATAGAAAGTGCGGTACCGACTGAAGGTGCAAAACAAGATGAGTCAAAGTTAGATAAACTACCAGTAGTTAAAAATAATGAGGTAATTGATGGTTAAATTGACTGCGATCCAATTATCATCAGCGGCAAGTGTCGAGACTAATCTTGCAAAAATAGCTGAATTACTTACTAAAATTACAGAAGATAAAATAGCGGCTACCACAAAGAAACCCCAGCACTTAGTGGTATTGCCAGAGTGTTGCTTATATTTTGGCGGTAAAGATAGCGAACAACTGAGTTTGGCAAAAAAATCAGCTAAGACTAATGCGCTTTGTCAGGCTCTTGCAAATTTAGCCAAAAAATTTAAAGTATATTTAGTTGCTGGTACTATCCCCATTTTAACCCCGTCAGGTGAAAAATTTACTAACAGTAGCTGTATTTTTAATCCAAATGGTGAGTTAATAGGGCAATATGATAAAATTCATTTATTTGATGTTAATGTCAATGATAGTACTAACAGTTATTGTGAGTCACATTATACCCAAGCAGGTGAAAATATAGCGGTTGTTAATACTGCATTTGCTAACATAGGTTTATCGGTGTGTTTTGATTTACGTTTTCCCAATTTATTTCAACAATTGACAACATTGGGTGCAGAGATAATTACCGTACCAAGTGCTTTTACTAAAGTAACAGGCAAAGCACATTGGCAAACGTTATTACAAGCCAGAGCTATTGAAAATCAAGTGTATATTATTGCCGCAGGGCAAGAAGGTGTTCATGAAAATGGCCGTGAAACTTGGGGCCACTCAATGATCATCAATCCGTGGGGTGAAATCGAAAAAAGTATAGAAATTGGTGAAGGCTATATTAGTGTTGATTATCAAAAACAAGCCGTAACACGCATACGTCAAAGCATGCCTTTGCACTCGCCGCTGAGTAATTAATTACAGCAATTATAATTAAAGAACATAGAAGTAGAGCTCATACCCAATGAATAGTGTTGAAAAATCCTTATTAAGTGATAGTCATATTGATGATGAACTATTATCAAAAACCCTAAAAAGTATGATGGGGCGACAAGTTGATTACGCTGATTTATATTTCCAAGCAAGTCAGCATGAGAGCTGGGTTCTAGAAGATGGTATTGTTAAAGAAGGCTCTTATAACATTGAGCGTGGCGTTGGCGTAAGGGCAATATCAGGCGAAAAAACTGGCTTTGCTTATTCTGACGAAATTTCTCCTGAAGCGCTGCAACAAGCTGCAGATGCGGCAAAAGGTATTGCCGCTAGTGGCACAGGTGCAACAGTTAAAGCCTTTAGTCGTCAATCACCTATTCAGGTTTATCAATCGGTTGAACCACTTGGCAGTTTAACGCAAGAGCAAAAAATTGATTTGTTGCATCAGGTTGAAGCACATGCGCGTCAAGTTGATAGTCGGGTTAAACAGGTTATAGCCAGTTTATCAGGTGTATATGAAACTATTTTAGTCAGTGCCAGCGATGGTACTTATGGCACTGATATTCGTCCATTAGTGCGATTAAACTGTTCGGTATTAGTGGAAGAAAATGGTAAGCGTGAACGCGCAAGCGCTGGCGGTGGAGCCCGTACTGATTATAGTTACTTCTTTGAAGTTGAACCTGGGGCTGATAAAGCGCGCTATTTAGCTTATGCAGAAGAGTCGGTGCGACAAGCGTTAGTCAACTTAGTTGCCATTGAAGCGCCAGCAGGCACGTTTCCTGTAGTATTAGGAGCCGGTTGGCCGGGTGTATTATTACATGAAGCTGTAGGACATGGTTTAGAGGGTGACTTTAACCGTAAAGGCTCTTCAGCTTTTTCTGGTAAAGTTGGTCAGCAAGTTACGTCTGAGCTTTGTACTATTGTTGATGATGGTACATTACCTAATCGTCGAGGTTCGATATCAATTGATGATGAAGGTACTCCTGGTCAATATAATGTATTAATCGAAAAAGGTATTTTAAAAGGTTATATGCAAGATAAGCATAATGCCGGTTTAATGGGTGTAAACCCTACAGGTAATGGTAGACGTGAATCTTACGCTCATTTGCCTATGCCACGAATGACTAATACTTATATGTTAGCAGGAGAGTCTAGTCCTGAAGATATTATTAAGTCAGTGAAAAAAGGCATTTATGCACCAAACTTTGCCGGTGGTCAGGTAGATATCACATCTGGTAAGTTTGTTTTCACCAGCTCAGAGGCATATTTAATTGAAAATGGTGAAATAACGTCACCGGTTAAAGGCGCAACCTTAATAGGTAATGGACCTGAAGCAATGAAACGAATCAGTATGGTGGGTAATGACTTGAAACTAGATGCTGGCGTTGGTGTTTGTGGCAAAGATGGTCAAAGTATACCGGTAGGTGTAGGTCAACCAACACTGAAAGTTGATGAGATGACTATTGGTGGTACTCAGTAGCGAATATTAATAATTTAGCTTTGCTAGACTAACAAGCACTAAAATTTTTAGTGCTTGTTAGTCTTATACTTTTTTAACTACTTCGTTTATCCGTACTTTCAAGTGTATTCGTTAAGCATTTTCTTTAAGGTAGTTGAATAGATTTTTATAATGTTTGCCTAATTTCTCGGCCTTTTTCTCTTTCGCAGCATGGCGAATTAACTGTTTAATTTTCTGACGTTCGATTTGTGGAAACTCACTAATTAATGCTTCCACTGCATCTTTACCCTGCTCGATTAATTCATCTCTAATACTTTCTAAGCGAACAAATTTTGCTGTTTCTTGCTGATGTTTATTGGCCATTACTTCAATAGCGTGATTAATTGGCTCAAGGTCAGTCTCTAATAGAATCTTAGCTGTATGACGAATGTGGCGACGTAAAGCTTCGTGTTTGTTAGTGATCTTATCAGCTAAAATCATGGCATCTTTTAAGTCATCACTTAAGGGTAAACGACTACGTTGATGTTTAGACATTTCTATTAAGCTTTGGGCAAAATCTTGTAGATCATGCATTTCACGCTTTATTTCAGTTTTACTTTTTAATTCTTCTTCCAATTCTTCTGATGATTCGTCGATATCTTTGGCTGACTGGGGCATAATAATGTCTAATACCATGTTAAAATAAATAATAATTAGCCTTATTATATCACTAAATTAATTGACGCTGTGGATCTTTCGCGGTCAAGTTTTGTTCGAGGCAAGATGCATTATTCGCGGTAAGCGTTGTGTAGCTTAGTTATGCTATGCAACTACAATAAAATAACCTCAATAGTTCAATAGCACCTTAATACTAAGTTGCTGTTTAAGCTCTGTTACTCCTTAAAAAGAAAAGAGAAAGTAGAAACCAATATGACCCTAGCCTCTAAATCGCATGACCCAATGAATATTCAACTCAGCGAAGTTAAAGCGCGTGTTGCCACTGTACTCGAACTAGCCAAATCTCTTGGTGCAGATGGCGCTGAAGTGGCAATGAGCCGTCAACAAGGTTTAAGTGTCGGTACTCGCATGGGTGAAGTAGAAAATGTTGAGTTTACCAATGATGGTGCTTTAGGTATTACGGTTTACCGTGAAGGCCGAAAAGGCAGTGCTTCAACGGCTGACTTATCAGAGCAAGCACTGACTAAAACAGTAACGGCAGCGGTTAATATTGCTAAATATACCTCAGTAGATGATTGCTCTGGCCTAGCTGATAAGTCACTGTTGGCCATGCAACCACTTGATTTAGACTTATACCACCCTCAAGCAATAAGTACTGAGCAAGCGATTGAACTAGCAAAAGAATGTGAAGAAAGTGCATTAGGGGTTGACCCACGTATTAGCAATTCAGATGGTGCTAATTTCGATACCTTCTCTGGTTTTAAAGTCTATGGAAATAGTCATGGCCAGTTAGTAGGCTATCCAAGCACTCGTCATAGTTTAAGCTGTGTGATGATCGCCAGTGAAGATGAGCAAATGGAGCGTGATTATGCATATACAGTTAGTAGAGAGTTTTCTTTGCTCGATAGCGCTAAAGATATTGGTCTACAAGCCTCTAAAGAGGTGTTATCTCGTTTAAAACCACAAACAATACCTACAGGTAAAGTACCAGTATTATTTAGAGCTGATATTGCTAATACAATTTGGGGACATTTTATTGCTGCGATTAGCGGTGGTAATTTATATCGTAAATCATCTTTTTTACTTGATGCAATTGGTAATGATGTTTTTCCTAAGTTTTTAAATATTAGTGAAAGACCCCATATTGCAAAAGCATTAGCCAGTAGCGCTTTTGATAGCGAAGGCGTTTTAACAAAAGATCGTGAAATTATTACCGAAGGTGTTTTGCAGACTTATCTATTGACCAGTTACTCAGCACGTAAACTAGGTCTTACTACTACAGGCCATGCTGGTGGTATTCATAACTGGTTGGTAGATGCACAAGGTCATGATGGCAGTTTTGATGCTATGTTAAAGACCTTAGGCACGGGTTTGCTTGTCACTGAACTCATGGGTCAAGGAGTTAATGTGCTCAATGGCGATTACTCTCGCGGTGCGGCAGGATTTTGGGTCGAAAATGGTGAAATTGCCTACCCTGTAAGTGAAATAACCATAGCTGGAAATTTAGACAAAATGTTTAAAGGCATTGTTGCCGTTGGCTCTGATGTAGATATGCGCGGTAGTATCCGTACTGGCTCTATTTTGATTGATGAGATGCAAGTTGCCGGGCACTAGAAAGTAAGTCGGTTAGATAAACTACATACAAAAAAGCGCTATAAATGGTTTCATTGGTAGCGCTTTTTTGTAATGCTCTAACTAACCTGAACTCTGGATAAGCAGCACTTGCTCAATATTCCCCTTTATCCGATTCTCAGCGTTAAAACGTAGAGAAAGAACCTGTTATTCATAAACATTTTGCCTTGATAGTCGAATAAATTGAAACATTGATAGAGTATATCGCTACTTAATCTTGTTGCTAACAAGCTAAGTATTTGTTTTTACTTAAATATCAAGTGCTCATTATGCAGGGTTCAGGTTAACTATGTTAAAAGTAGGGTTGCGGTTCCGAGGAAAGCAAATATGCCCACTACATCAGTCACTGTAGTGATAATCACGCTACCCGCCAGCGCAGGGTCAATATTAAGACGTTTTAATAGCAATGGAATACTTACCCCCGCAAGCCCTGCGGCAGTCATATTCATTAACATAGCAAAGGCAATTACACCGCCGAGCATCAAGTCTTGTTTCCAAATAGCGACTACTGTAGCAATCAATGTCGCCCAAATAATACCATTTAAAAAGCCTATTGCTACTTCCTTACTCAACAGTGCACGAGCGTTACTGTCACCGACATGGCCTAACGCCATACCACGAATTACCAGTGTTAAGGTTTGATTACCAGCAACACCACCCATACTTGGTACTAAAGAATTTAGTACAGCTAAAATGGCTAATTGTTGAAAGACCCCTTCAAACATACTGGTGACAGCAACAGCCATTAATGCAGTGATAAGATTAACCCCAAGCCATAATGAGCGTTGTTTGGTACTTTTAATTACCGGAGCAAAGGTATCTGCCTCATCATCTAAGCCCGCCATACTCATCATGGAATGTTCGGCATTCTCACGGATAATATCAATAACATCATCAATAGTAATACGGCCAAGTAAATGACCAGCGTCATCGACAACGGGGGCTGAGAACCAATCATGACGCTCAAAGAGTTGCGCAACATCTTGCTCGTCCATATCTGCTTGCACCGCTTCAACTTCGGCATTAATTAAACTAGAAACGATAACTTCAGTTTTAGCAGTAACTATGGCAGCAAGTGACACTGCACCAATAAATTTATTATTACGGTCAACCACATAAAAGGAGTCAGTAGCATCAGGAAGATCACCCTTGAGACGTAAATAGCGTAAAACCACATCAACACTTACGTCAGGTCGTAAGGTGATGGTATCGGTATTCATTATGCCACCAGCAGTATCTTCCTCATAAGATAATGCTGCTTCAACTCGACTACGGTCTTGTGAGTCCATCGAGTTGAGTACTTGGTTAAAAATACTATCAGGTAGGGCACGTAAAACTTCAGCTAAATCATCAATGTCCATGCCTTCAGCAACAGCCGCGAGCTTTTCAGGCCGCATGCTTTTAATAATGCCTTTGCGGACTTCTTCATTAAGCTCTTCAAGCACCTCACCATGAAAGTCAGGATCAATGAGTTGCCACAATACAGGACGACTCTTTGACGTTGAAGACTCTAAAATTAAGGCTAAATCATAAGCAGGCATATGCTGTAGTAATTTTCGTACATAGACGAACATACCACTGCCAAGCGCTTCGTTGACTTGTTGTAACCTTTGTTGGTTATATTCTTGCTCTGATAATTCTGGCATAGCGACTCTGCTTCTTTAGTGTTTATTACACAGAAAACCCTCTAAAGAATGCATCGCTGGGAGAATGGCGAAACGGAGGGCTAATAAATGATAAAAAGAAAAACAGCTTTCATAAAAAACAGCTGAAAGTCAGTATAAGTTTATCGTAACTTAGTTGTTTTAGCAGCTTTTTTATCTTATGGCAGAGCTTTTATACAGTACTTATGACAAACAGATTAATGCTTGCTAAGCGGTTAATAAATAAGTCAGGTTGGGCTAGTTATTCCGCTTCATCAAACTTATCAGAAATCAGTTGGCATATTTCTGTTAAAGCCAATTGAGCATCTTGGCCTTGTGCGGTGATATTAACTGTTTTTCCCTGACCACCGGCTAATAACATTAGTGCCATAATACTACTTGCATCGGCTTCTTTACCTGCTAATTCAAGCATGATTTTTGCCGAAAATTTCTGGCTGAGTTGCGCTAGTTTAGTCGCTGCACGGGCGTGCAAGCCTAGCTTATTACAAATGGTCACTTGTTGAGTTACGACAGTCATTATTGTGTTCGTTTACTAAGTTGATTTAACATTGATATCTCTATGATGTGTTTGAATATCTTCACGTTCTTTGCGGAAATTTTTTGCCAACATTTCAGCGATATAGACCGATCTATGTTTACCACCGGTACAACCTATAGCTATGGTGACATAACTGCGATTATTTCGCTCTAAATGGGGTAACCATGTCATCATAAAGCTGTTAATTTGCCAAATAAACTTAGTAACAATAGCTTGGCTCGCTAAGAAGTCTCTTACTTCTTGATCGACGCCAGTTTTACCCTTCAGGGATTTTTCCCAAAAAGGGTTAGGCAAAAACCTTGCATCAAAAACATAATCGGCATCAACAGGGATACCATGTTTAAAGCCAAATGATTCAAATACTAATACCATAGCACCAGTTTTCTTACCTAAAATTCGCTCCCTAACTAAATCGGCCAGTTGATGAGGAGTAAGCTGACTGGTATTGATATACAAATCAGCGTTAGTTGATATGGGTTCTAATAACGACTTCTCTAGCGCAATTGCTTGTTCAAGGGCCATATTCTTTTTAATCAGCGGATGTAAGCGACGAGTTTCGCTAAAACGCCTGATTAAATCATTATCATCAGCATCAAGAAATAAAGTATTAACGTCTACCGCTTTAGGCAAATACGCAATAATTTCTGGAATATCCTGAGGATCTTCAGGTAAATTTCGAACATCTAGACTTACTGCAACGTTTTCGTAATCATTAATGACAGTATGCGTTAACGCCGGTAAGAGGTTAATGGGAATATTATCTACACAGTAATAGCCAAGATCTTCTAATACGCGTAGCGCAACTGACTTGCCCGAGCCTGAGCGGCCACTGACTATGATTAGTTTCATTTATTATATTCCGGATGCTTTGCTAACAGGCGACTATGTATTACTAGTTTGCTTGCTGAATTAAGTTATAGAGTGCCTGATTATCAGTGCATTTACGAACCTGCTTGATCATTTTCTTGTCACTGAACAATTTAGCAATACTTTGCAGTGTATTTAAATGTTCTTGGCAACTATTTTCTGGGACAAATAAGGCAATAAAAATATCTACATCTCTATTATCTATGGCATCAAAATCAATTGCATGTTTTGTGGTGATTAATACCGCAACTGCTTTATTTGTATTGGGCAATCGTCCATGAGGAATAGCAATGCCGTTACCTATGCCAGTACTGCCCATTTTCTCTCTATCCAGTAAGCTATCTAAAAGGTCATCTTGCTCTATATCACCGACATGGGTGGCAGCAAGTTGACAAATTTTTTCTAGGATACGCTTTTTACTGCTTACTGCTACATCACAACTGGTACAGTTTGTTGTTAATATTTCTGATAATTGCATAATACTGTTAATGGTTATTAGGCGCCGTATTGCTAAGTCATGTAGCTCAGGGCGCCAGATGTTATCGACTTTAATTACTTTAAAGTGTTTACAGAAAGTAACTCAATTTAATGATGAGAAACTTTAGCTTTGTGTTTAAGGATTTGTCGGTCAAGCTTGTCAACTAAGGTATCAATAGAGGCATACATGTCGGCGTTGATTGCCGAGGCAAATACTTCACCACCCTTCACGTGCACATTCGCTTCTGCTTTTTGGTTGAGTTTTTCAACAGTTAAGACTACATGAACGTTATTAATGTGATCAAAATGTCGCTCTAGCTTTGAAAATTTGCTATCAACATATTCGCGTAATGAACTTGTTACTTCTACATGGTGACCAGAAAGATTAATTTGCATAAGCACGATCCTTTTATTGTAGTGTTTTAAAGTAAACTCTTACGTTGGTTTGACGGTGGTATTGCTAATGACTCTCGGTATTTAGCAATTGTCCGTCTTGCCACTTTAATTCCCTGCTCGGCTAGTAAATCAGCCATTTTACTATCACTTAACGGTTTAGCAGGAGTTTCCGCCAAGATAAGCTTTTTAATTAATGAGCGAATTGCCGTAGACGAACACTCACCACCATTTTCTGTACTGACATGGCTAGAGAAGAAGTACTTCAATTCGAAGATTCCTCTGGGGGTGTGCATATACTTTTGCGTGGTAACCCGCGATATGGTCGACTCATGCATATCAACGGCTTCGGCAATGTCGTTCAATACCATAGGTCGCATTGCTTCAGCGCCATGCTCTAAAAAGCCTTGTTGACGCTGTACAATACAGTTGGATACTTTCAATAGGGTGTCATTGCGAGAATCTAAACTTTTAATAAACCATTTAGCCTCTTGCAAATTGGCTCTAATAAATTGACCATCGTTAGTTGAAGATTTCATTGTTTTAGACATTGCCGCGTATTGCTGGTTTATCGACAATTTTGGTGCCGTATCAGAATTTAGTTCAACCACCCAGCGACCATTTTTCTTTTCTACAGTAACATCGGGAATGACGTACTGATCATCACCTTTGACCACTGCATCACCAGGGCGTGGGTTTAAACTTTGAATTAAGCGCATTACTTCACGAAGCTGATCTTCTTTTAGTTTAGTTTTACGCATTAACTGACGATAATCTCGGTTACCTAGTAAATCAATATGTTCACTGATAATTAATTTACTTTCTTTTAAATAAGGGGTGTCGAGACTAAATTGATTCAACTGAATAAGTAAGCAGTCGGGAATTGAGCGGGCGGCAACACCAATAGGATCAAACATATTAATACGTTTTAAAACAGCTTCTACTTCATCAAGTTCGAGGCCATCAGTGCCAACACTTTCTAAAATATCTTCTGGAGATACTGTTAAATATCCAGCATCATCAACCGCTTCAATAATAGCAATGGCGATGGTTTTATCGGTATCGCTAAAGGGGGTTAATTCCATTTGCCATAATAAATGTCCTTGGATAGAGTCTGTAGTTTCACCTTGATAGGTATAATCATCTGCTGGGCTACTTACTGCGCCAGTATTGGAAACGCCAGCACTGTAACTATCTTCCCAAGTGGTATCTATATTAAGCTCTTCAGGAATATCACTTTTTTCCATGGCCTCAGTAGTACTGATTTCATCAATACTCGCTTTTTGTTCTTCACTGCCATCAGTAACAGGCTGATCAGCTGTTGTGTCAGTGACACTGGCTGAAAAAGCTTCCTCTAGGTTATTTTGTTCGTTGCTAGTTTCATCTTGTGCTTTTTCATCCAACTCAAGTAATGGGTTGCTCTCTAATACTTCTTGAATTTCTTGTTGTAGCTCTAACGTGGATAATTGCAGCAATTTAATCGCTTGCTGCAACTGCGGAGTCATGGTTAAGTGTTGTCCAATACGGAGCTGTAGTGTAGGGCGCATCTAGAGTATATGGTATCCTATTTATTATTCTTTGAAGTCACTGTTAACATATTGAGTAACTACTTCACTATTAAATTGTTCTGACTAAGCTTATTAAGTTATAGCTTAACTTACACCTAAACTTATAGAGTAACTATAGCGTGAATTGTTCACCTAGGTATACGTCTCTGACTTTTTGATTAGCAAGAATTTGATCTGCGTTACCTTGAGCAATAATTTCACCGTGACTAACGATGTAAGCATGCTCACAGACGTCTAACGTTTCTCTTACATTATGATCAGTGATTAATATACCTATGCCGCGTTGCTTTAATTGTAAGATGATTTTTTTAATGTCGCCAACCGAAATAGGATCTACACCGGCAAAAGGTTCATCTAATAAAATAAATTGCGGATCTGCTGCTAATGCTCGGGCAATTTCTACCCGCCGCCTTTCGCCACCAGATAAGCTCATACCAGTATTATCTTTGATATGACAAATATTAAACTCTTCTAGCAGATGTTCAAGCTTTTCAGCACGCTGTGCTTCATTAAGTTCTTTACGGGTTTGCAATATCGCCATGATATTGTCGGTAACTGTAAGCTTTCTGAAAATGGAAGCCTCTTGCGGCAAGTATCCTATACCGCTGCGAGCTCTTTCATGCATAGGGGCTAGTGTTAAATCTTGGCCATTAAGCTTAATCGAACCATTGTCATTAGGTACCAAGCCAACAATCATATAAAAGGACGTTGTTTTACCGGCGCCATTTGGTCCTAATAAACCAACTATTTGTCCTGCATTTACTTGTAAACTAACATTTTTTACTACTTGTCTACTTTTATAAGACTTTGATAAACCCTCAGCAGTTAATGTGTTTACTGGGGGGGGGGTATCCATATTAGTTACCACTGCCATTACCCTTTTGTTCAGTTTCTTTTTCTATTACTTTTTCTTCTTTAGATTTTTCGTGAGTTTCTTTTTGTTTTTTTAGAATCGTTGGTTGTAAAACGGTAGTAACAGACTGGTTGTCGGCGCTTTGAGCTTCTAATCTTTCGCTTAAAGTATTGTAAGTAATTTCATTGCCACTGACCTCACTGCCTGCTTGTTTGACTAAGGCATTGCCTGATATCTTAATGGTATTCGAATTTGGAATATAAGTTATTTCATTGGCTTGTAATTTAATTAAGCTACCGTCTTCTAGCTGCTGTTGAAATATTGCCGGCTTACCCTTGGCTAAGTAGGTATCATTTTTTTCACCACTTTCCTTATCGACAAGACTAAAAACTTTTACTATATCTGCGGTAATTGAGATAGAACCTTGACGAATACTGACATTATCTAAGTAACTAGCGATTTTATTTTTAAGGTCGGCAGATTGTCGTTGCGATTTAATGGTAATTTCTTGCTCTAAATCTTTTTTAGCCGCTTGAGCGGGATTAAAAATTACCAGGCTACAAGCTAGTGCTAATACTTTGAAAGTATTATGTGTGAAGATATTACCCTTGAAGGCAATACGGCTTAAATTAGTTTTAATCATTTTTTTTATAAATAGTGCGTTCATGCTGAGTTAGGGTCATTTGTTTAGTGTTTAAATCGATAATTAAGCCTGAGCCGTACATGGTGAAGTCTTTGCCGATCACGACTACAGCTTGCTCTGAACTAATTATGTTGGTTTTTAAATCTAATGCGATCGTTTTACAATGAATCTCTTTTATTAAACTGTCTACTTCAGTCGCTTTAATCTGTACTTGATTTTTCAGTTCGACTCGGTTGTCTTTATACAGTGTTGCTTCCTGCGCACTGATTTTCCAGGGTTGACCTTGTTTTTGCGGATACAGGGTATAATTTGGTGACTCAAAGAAGCTGACCTCTAAATCAGCATAGTGTTCCATGCGGTCGGCTTCAATAGTATGCGATAATAGCCCCGAGTCACTATAAATTTTACTTTGTAATTGCTCTGCAATAAAGTCAGGTCGTTGTTCGTCAACTATTAAGGTGTCTTGCTCTATTGAAGCAGTTCGCCATTCAATAATGCCATATATTAACGAGCTAAGCAGTAAGACAAATAGCGCTAGGCTATTTAATCTATTCATATACTCGCGCCTGTAGCACTGGTTAAACTACCCTGGCTTTGCATGATTAAATCACAAGTTTCCCGAACAGCGCCAAAACCACCGCGGGTAAAGGTTATATAATCTGCACTACGAAGTACTAAGGGATGTGCATCTGAAACACTAATACCGAGGCCAACAGCTTCAATACAAGCTAAATCAGGTACGTCATCACCTATGTAAGCAGCTTGATTAAGTTCAAGACCTAATTGTTGAGTTAACTCGATTAATGCCGGTAACTTATCTTCTTGACCTTGGATAATATGCGCTACATGTAAAGCTTTCATGCGATTCTCTACAATAGCAGAATTTCTGCCAGTAATAATTGCGACAGCAACGCCACTTGCGCCTAAAGCTTTGATACCAAAGCCATCCTTAGTATGAAAAGCTTTTAGCTCTTCACCATCATTACCTAAATATATCCTACCATCAGAAAATACACCATCTACGTCACAGACTAGCAACTTTATTTGTTCCGCTTTAGCTAAAATATTGCCGTGGACATCGCCATATAAAGTATTCATTAAAGTACTCCTGAACTTAATAGGTCATGCATATTCATTGCGCCAACTGGGGTATTGTTGTCATCAACAATAATAAGGCCATTAATCTTTTTATCTTCCATTATCTTCAGAGCTTGTGCAGCAAGCATATCACTTTGCGCTACACTAGGGTTGTGCGTCATTACGGTGCTGATACTATCACTGTGTATATCTATTCTATTATCTAATACCCGCCTAAGGTCGCCATCAGTGAATAAGCCGACGAGTTGTTGTTGCTTATTAATTATTGCAGTCATGCCTAAACCCTTTAGTGACATTTCAACCAAGGCATCTTTAATAAGTGCATGTTCATAAACTACTGGAACACGTTCACCTTGATGCATAATATCGTTTAGGCGCAGTAATAGCCGTTTACCTAAACTACCTCCAGGGTGAGATAAGGCGAAATCATCAGCAGTAAAATCACGGGCATTTAATAAGGCGACAGCCAAGGCATCGCCCATTACTAAAGTGGCGGTTGTGCTTGACGTAGGTGCTAAACCAAGTGGGCAAGCCTCAGCCGAAACTTTGATACAAATATGAGTGTCGGCTAATTTTGCTAACGTTGACTCAGTATTACCAGTCATTGAAATCAATTTAGCGCCAATGCGTTTAATGACAGGGATGATGGCGAGTACTTCACTGGTTTCACCTGAATTAGATATGGTTAAAACTACATCATTACTGGTAATCATGCCTAAGTCGCCATGACTGGCTTCACCTGGGTGGACAAAAAATGCGGGTGTACCAGTACTGGCAAGCGTAGCAGCAATTTTACCGCCAATATGGCCGGACTTACCCATACCAATAACGATGACGCGACCTTTACAATGAAACATTAGTTGGCAGGCTAACTCAAAGCTATCATCAATATATTGCACTAGTTCAGCAATAGCTTGCTGCTCAATCTCAATTACATTTTTTGCTAATTCTTTGAAATCTTTCATAATTATTTATATGTATCAACTTTTATTAGGACAATTGACTAAAAAGTAATGCTTGATAAGCGATAAAGCTTAACAGTAATAATGCACCTTTGGCACGAGTAATTCTAAATGCTCCTAATCGGCGGCTAAAACATAAAATAAATAACAATAAAGTAACACCTAACATATAAGGTGCATCTCTACTGGCGGCCAAGGCATCAATATTGCCCGGAGCAATCAGGCCAGCTATAGGTAAAACGGCTAAAATATTAAAGATATTTGAGCCAATAATATTACCTAAGGCCAAATCATCTTCTTTTTTGATAATGCTCATAATGCTGGCAGCAAGCTCTGGCAAACTAGTACCTATGGCAATAATAGTTAAACCAATAACTAAGTCACTAATACCATATGCTTTAGCAATAAATACCGAAGAATCCACTAAAAAACTAGCACTTAATGGTAATAAAATGATACCAACACCTAACCACAGTAAAGATAATTTCATACTTACTGCCGCTGCGACATCTTGTTCAGCTTCTATAATAAGTGGGTCGTTACTAGGTTTACCCTGGGTTTTATTTAGCGTAATAACAAGTAAGGTGATGATGTAAATAGCAAAGCCTGAAATTAAAATAAGACCTTCAATAAAACTGAAGTGGTTATCAATAAGTAGCCAATAACCTAGAGCGGTCACCGCTAAAATAAGTGGGATTTCTCGTTTTATAGTTTGTGATGAAACCGTTAAAGGTTGTAATAATGCGGTGATACCAAGTACCAAAGCTATATTGGTAATGTTTGAGCCAATGGCATTACCAATGGCGGTATCAGGGTTGCCTTGTAGTGATGCTGTTGCAGCTACCATCATTTCAGGTGCTGAAGAGCCCATGGCGACAATGGTTAAACCAATTATCATTGGTGAAATACCTAAATTTCTTGCTAACGATGAAGCGCCAAAGACAAATTTATCTGCGCTCCAAACTAAAACAACAAGGGCAATAAGTAATATAAAAATTTGTTCAAGCATTAATGACTCCATGGTGATACCAAGTCGGCTGAGTTGGGAGCTAACTTAATCGAATTGGTATTAAGGGTAAATTGTCGCTGGTTGTTGAGCAAAAAAGAAGTAAATTTTGCTACCAAAAGGAAAATAATATTCTTTTGCCTTACTTTTGAGCATATTTGAACAGTTTCTTACAAATCAACTAAGCATTCTTACATTTATTACGCCGTATTTTGTTTATTTCTAATGAAGAATTGTCTCCGCTCAGGTAAAATCAACGCTATTAATAGAATTTATATTGCTGACTTAAGCGATTAAAAAAACAGTGACGTTGAACAATGGCAAACTCCGCAACAACAGTAAATTTGGTTGAAATTGAAAACTTGACCTTTAAACGAGGTGAGCGTGTCATTTATGATGATATCAGCTTGTCTATTCCTAAAGGAAAAGTTACAGCAATTATGGGGCCAAGTGGTATTGGGAAAACGACATTACTACGTTTAATTGGCGGTCAAATAAAGCCTGAAAGCGGTAATATACTTTTCGATGGAAAAAATATTCCTTTATTATCCCGTGCAAAGTTGTATGAAGCGCGCAAACATATGAGCATGCTTTTTCAAAGTGGTGCATTATTTACTGAAATGAGTGTTTTTGACAATATCGCTTTTCCTATTAGAGAGCATACACAATTATCAGAAGCTATCATTGAAAAAATAGTCTTGATGAAGCTCGAAGCTGTTGGTTTACGTGGGGCAAGACATTTACAACCCAGTGAGCTTTCTGGTGGTATGGCCCGTAGGGTCGCGTTGGCTCGAGCGATAGCCTTAGATCCTGAATTGATTTTGTATGATGAGCCTTTTGCCGGTCAAGACCCTATTTCAATGGGCGTTATTGTTCGTTTGATACGTTCATTAAGTGATGCATTAGGGTTAACTTCTGTGGTGGTATCACATGACGTACCAGAAGTGATGAGTATTGCCGATTATATTTATATTGTTGCCGAAAAGAAAGTTATTGGTCATGGTACGCCTGAACAAATTCGCCAAGATACCTCGCCCTTGGTGCAACAATTTGTTAAAGGGGAGGCCGATGGCGCTGTACCTTTTCATTATGATGCCCCTCCTTATGCAGATGAACTTATCAAAGCAACCTCAAGAAGAGTGAGATAAATGATCCTTATTCGATGTATTAAAACGAGAGGCATTAGTTAGTGCAGCAGTTACACTTTTTGGGCAAAACAACCCTTAGCATGATCAGCGGTTTAGGCAGGGCAGTAATTTTATTAATATCTGCTTTGGTACATGTTCCTAACGTACATAAAGGCACTCCTTTACTGATGCAACAGTTATACAGTGTCGGTGTTTTATCGTTATTAATAATAATAGTATCAGGCACCTTTATTGGTATGGTACTAGCTTTACAAGGCTATACAATTCTTGTCGGTTATGGTGCAGAAGCGAGTTTGGGCCCTATGGTTGCCTTATCGCTTTTAAGAGAGCTTGGTCCTGTAGTTGCTGCGTTATTATTTGCAGGCCGAGCTGGCTCTGCATTAACAGCTGAAATAGGTTTGATGAAAGCAACTGAACAGTTGTCGAGCCTAGAGATGATGGCCATTGACCCGCTAAGACGAATAATAGCGCCACGGTTTTGGGCTGGTTTTATCAGTCTCCCTTTATTAGCCGCTATTTTCTCTATGGTTGGCATACTTGGCGCTCATATTGTTGGTGTTGACTGGTTAGGGGTAGATGGCGGTACATTTTGGTCGGTGATGCAAGATCAAGTCGATTTTGAAAAAGATATCCTTAACGGCATTATAAAAAGCATTGTTTTTGCTTTTGTCGTTATGTGGATAGCTGTATACAAGGGCTATGATTGTGAGCCAACCTCTGAAGGTATTAGTCGGGCGACTACTTCAACCGTGGTACAATCCTCATTATTAGTATTATTTTTAGATTTCATATTAACGGCGTTAATGTTCGTAAAATAACTTCCTCCTTGCTGTTAAGTCAAGTTGTGGTTCCGTTAGAAGTATATTGTTGAATTTTTTATTACAAGGCGTTGGTGAAAGACATGGTGTCGAAGAAAATAGAATTATTAGTCGGTTTGTTTATGGCATTAGGCCTTGGGGCCTTATTGATGTTGTCGCTTAAAGTAGCAGATACAGGCATTGGCGGTGGTGGTGAAAGTTACCAGCTATTTGCTAAATTTGACAATATCGGTGGTTTAAAAGTTCGCTCACCGATTAAAGTCGGTGGTGTTGTAGTTGGCCGTGTTAGTGATATTTCCTTAGATATAGAGGACTATACTCCTGTGGTTACTCTTGAAATATACACTCAATACAATGAATTTTCAGAAGCCACCTCTGTGGCAATTTTAACCGCTGGTCTGTTAGGTGAACAGTATTTAGGTATTCAGCCCGGCTTTGTTGACGAGTCGGTTGATACCCTACAGCCTGGTGATTTTATTGAAGATACAAAACCTGCACTAGTATTAGAAGAATTAATAGGACAATTTTTATTTAGCCAAGGAAGTGGTGATGATTAAGCAAGTGAGTGTAAGTAAATTATTTAACAATAGCCGTCAGGGCAGATTTTCTCTTAGTTTAATGATAAGTATAATCATAGGTATTATATTTAGTCACAATGCTATTGCTAATAGTGAAGTAGAGGCAACTAAGCTTCCTACCCAGTCTACAGCGCTGGCGACAGAGTCAACAAGGCTGACGGTCGACCAAAGTAACCCCTATATTATGGTGCAAGGCGCGGCTGAGCAAACGTTCAAACGTTTTGCAGCAGAGCAACAAGCGATTAAAGTCAACCCTAATTTATTGAAAGACATTGTTCGAGAAGAGTTAATGCCTTATATCAATTATAAATACTCTGCATTTAAAGTTATTGGCAAGCACTTAAAGAAAACTACCGATGCTGAGCGAAGAGCATTTGTGCCGGTTTTTCGTGAGTACTTAGTAACCTCTTATGCACAAGTCTTTACTTTGTATGATAATCAGGCTGTGAAATTCTCTCCTGAAAAGTCATTTACTGGCAAAAGAATTGTAGCAGTGAATACGCGAATTATCATGCCGGGTAGAGATAACATAGATGTCGCTTTTAAAGTGAGACTTGATAAAAAGACTAAAAAGTGGCAAGCATTTGATATGGTAGCCGAAGGGGTGAGTTTACTTGATTCAAAGCAAGCGGAGTTAGGTAGTATCATAAGACAGAAAGGCTTACCGTATGTTACTGAGCTTTTAAAAAGAAAAAGTGCCAGTGATATAGTTTTTAAAAACCGTACCGCAAAAGATAAAAGTACAGCGGCTAAAAAAGAACAACAAGGGTAAATCGTGACCAAAGCAAATATAGCCTTAAACCATGGTACTCTGACTATCTCAGGTGAGTTAAGTCGTCATAGTGTTGCTCAAATCAAAAAGAACGAGTACGTTGGTTGGTTTGCACACGGCGCTGTTAATGTTGACCTAAGCAAAGTGAGTAAAGCCGATACGGCAGGTCTGGCATGGTTGTTTTACCTGTTAGAGCAGGCTTCGCTTCATTCTTGCCAGCTAAATTTTAGTAATATACCTGAAAAATTAACTAAACTAATTGCCCTAAGTGGTGTAGACGGTTTATTGCCTACAACTTGTGATTAGTATAAATAATAAATAATAAATAATAAATTAAGGAGAATCTCTTGGACGTTAGTGAGATTGAAGAATTAGTAAGTACATTAATAAATGATGCAATCGACCTTGATGAAGTGCATGTAACTTTCGATGGCTCTCAGTGTCGTATTAATGCGGTAAGTGATATGTTTGATGACTTAAGTCGAGTAAAGCGTCAACAAGCGGTATTGAAGCCGTTAGCTGAGATCATCAAAAATGGCACTGTGCACGCAATAACAGTCAAAACGTTTAGCAAAGCTCAGTGGAAACGCGATAAATTATTTAATTAATAGTTAAGTTGTTACTAAATTGTTTTTTTAATGCCTAGTTTTTTAATGCTGGGCATTTTTGTGTATACTGGCTCGATATTTTTTAATCATTTTAAGTAAGTAGTAGTTATTTTGGACGCATTTAAAGTTATTGGTGGTAAACCACTTCGCGGCGATGTCGTGATTTCTGGAGCAAAAAACGCTGCTCTTCCTATTTTAATGTCGGCGTTATTATCTAAAACGCCAATTGTTTTTAGTAACGTGCCACAATTAAATGATATTTTAACTACGGTTAAGTTATTAGGTCAATTAGGTGCTAAGACTGACTGGCTTGGTCAAGACAAGTTAATGATTGATGCTAGTAGTATTGATGTTTGTCGCGCACCTTATGACTTAGTTAAAACTATGCGTGCATCAATCTTAGTTTTGGGGCCGTTACTTGCACGGATGGGTCACGCTGAAGTCTCTTTACCGGGAGGCTGTGCTATCGGAGCAAGACCTGTTAACTTGCATATCCAAGGCTTAAAATTGATGGGTGCAGATATTACCGTAGAAGACGGTTATATTGTTGCTAAAAACAAGGGCCGTTTATCGGGTGCAACTATTTTTATGGACACGGTTAGTGTAACCGGCACTGAAAACTTAATGATGGCAGCGGCACTAGCCGAAGGCGTTACGGTTATTGAAAATGCAGCACGTGAACCTGAAATTGTTGATCTTGCTAACTGTTTAATCAGCATGGGCGCTAAAATCAGCGGTGCTGGCACTGACACATTAACTATTGAAGGTGTTAGCGAACTTTTCGGTAATGAATATACAGTTATGCCTGATCGAATTGAAACAGGTACTTTTTTGGTTGCTGCTGCGGTCACTCAAGGCCACATCAAGTGTTTAAATACCGACCCAACCGCTTTAGACGCTGTTTTAAGTAAATTACAAGAAGCTGGTGCAATCATCACCACAGGTGATGATTGGATTGAGCTTAAGATGACAGCCCCAGCTAAAGCAGTTAACGTTAGGACGGCGCCTCACCCTGCTTTCCCTACCGATATGCAAGCACAGTTTATGACTATGAATGTGTTAGCTGAAGGTACTGCAACGGTAATCGAAACTATTTTTGAAAACCGCTTTATGCATGTACCAGAGTTACAACGCATGGGCGCAGATATTACTTTAGAAGGCAATACAGCCATCGTTAAAGGCGTTACTAGCCTTAATGGTGCTCAGGTGATGGCAACTGATTTACGGGCTTCTGCGAGCCTAGTGATTGCTGGTTTAGTAGCTAAGTCACCAACGCAAGTTGATCGTATTTATCATATTGACCGTGGTTACCTGTGTATTGAAGATAAGTTGCAAGGTTTAGGTGCGGATATTACCCGTATTAAAGTGGACTAGTTACCTAGGCAACTAAGGTTAGTGTATACACACTGCTGAATAATTCTTTTAAGAGACTAGCACTTTATCAGTTCTAGTCTTTTTTTATGCGTGTTTGTTGTAAGGTAAATCAGGTCAAGGAAGATCTTTTAAAGATAATAATACGGACTCCGTTAGCCAGGACTCTGGATAATGGGTGCTTGGTCTTTAAGTAAAAATAAAAACTTACGGTTATTAAAATTAAATTTACCGGATTAAATAACGATATGCTCTATCAATGTTTCAATTCATTCGATTATAAAAGCAAAACGTTTATGAATAACTGGTTATTTATCGACATTTTAAGGCTGATAATTGGATAAAGGAGGATGTTGAGTAAGTACTGTTTATTCAAAGTTCAGGTTAATTATCATAATTAGATATTTACAGACAATAAAAAAGGACATCCTTTTCAGGTATGTCCTTTATAACATCTTTAAATTAGCTTTAATAAGCTAATTTAAATTGCAAATTAAAGTGCAACGATGTTTTCAGCTTGAGGGCCTTTTTGACCGTCAGTAACTGTGAATTCAACTTTTTGACCTTCAGCAAGAGTTTTAAAACCGTCACCAACGATAGCGTTGAAATGAGCAAAAACGTCTGGGCCGTTTTCTTGCTCGATAAAACCAAAACCTTTAGCTTCGTTAAACCATTTTACTGTACCAGTAGTAGTAGACATATGTGTATCCTATTAATATTTAAGAGTAATTGTGCCAATAAACTTTACAAAAAGTTAAGCCATTAGCGGGTTTGCTAAAAAGAGTTGCTATTACTTATAAATCAGGACGTGTTACAGATATCTTATCTAAGGTAAGCATGAGATAACATCGAAATGGTGTACAAAAAAATAAACTAACTTCAAGCTGGGTGCATTATATAGTTAGCACAGCACATGTCAACCATAAGTATCATTAAAGCTGCAAGTTCAAATGAATTTGACCTTGCAGCAATGGTTATTACTATAATTTAAACTCTTGCACTGACTGTTGTAACTCTTCAGCTAAACGAGCAACTTCACTACTCGATGCTGCTGTTTGCTGTGAGCCTGCCGTTGTTTGCTCGGCAATTGTCACGATAGACTCTAGGTTTTCACTGATTTCATGAGCGACAACACTTTGTTCTTCTGCCGCCGTTGCTATTTGTGAGCTACGATCAAATGCTTCGTGTACTGCGTGAGTAATGACCTCAAGCGCTTTATCAGCTTCTTCACTTTGATTAACACAGTCGTTTGCCTTAGCTTTACCTGCATCCATTACTGTTACTGCTTTTCCTGCTCCAGTTTGTAGAGCTTCTATCATGGTTTGAATTTCAGAGGTTGATTCTTGAGTTCTACTCGCTAAAGTACGAACTTCATCAGCAACGACTGCAAAGCCTCGTCCTTGCTCACCGGCTCGGGCTGCTTCGATAGCTGCATTTAGTGCGAGTAAATTGGTTTGTTCAGCAATACCACGAATGACGTCCAAAATCCCACCAATAGAGGCGCTATCTTGCTGTAGCTGATTAATAACCTGAGCAGCCGATTCAACTTCATCGGCTAATTGTTCTATAGTTTGTCTACCAACAGCGGAGATTTGTTTAACACGTTCTGCTTCATCATCAGCATGTTTAATTTCACCTAATGCATCATTAGCACTTGCCAGTACACTTTGAGCTGTACTGCTCATTTCAGTTGTCGCAGAGGCAGCTTGTTCAACTTGATTACGTTGTTCTTCAATTGCCTTAGTACTTTGTGCTGTTACAGCTGAGGTTTGCTCTGCTGCTGCTGCAAGCTGAGCTGAACGATTAACAATACTTTCAATAAGGTTACGTAAGCTATCAATTAATAAATTACAATTTCTTGATAACTGGGCAAATTCATCATTACCACTCTCATCAAGTTTCATAGAAAGGTCACCTGAGGCAACAATATTAAGCATTTCATTTACTCGGGCTAATGGGCGAGTTATACCGATAAGTGTCACCCTGGCAATAACAAGAGCAACAACAATAGAAATAAACATGATGATTGTTGTTTGTGTATTACCGCTACTAACGGAGTCTTCAATTAACTGACTTGCATTGATTGTGGTTTGATTGGCAAGTTCTATTTGTTTTTCTAAAACAGTATTAACCTGTTTAGCCGATTGCTCTTCTTGTTTAAGTAAACGAGCAGCTTTTTTATTAGCAGCTAATTGTGCCGATTTATGGGCAAGGATACCATTGTCTTTAGATAAGAGTACTTCAATCTCGCTGAATGCGACGGTAACCTGCTCAGATAAATCACTGAGGTCATGAGTATCTAATTCGACGATGATATCCTCAACAGATTTTTCTGCTTCGCCTAGGCTGCGAGCAAGTTCACTCTCAATTAATTGTGCAGTACCTGCGTCTAAGATATCTCGATATTCGAATGATGAGGAGACTATAGAGTTGAATTGATTCTCTAAATGTTCGCTTAAACTAATTGCACGCTGAAGTTGAGTGTCTGCTAGGTCGTGGTCAGCTAAATCTAAAAGTAACATAACAGTGTCGTCTGCTTTTTCTTCTAAAGTATCAACCTTGGTTATGAGCTTATCTAGTTGTTCTATGCTGGTTTTATGACTGGCAAATAAGCCAATTCCTGCATTATTAAAATTAGCAGAAAGTTGATCTACTTGGCTTAAATTCGATAACAAATTTTGCTCTGCTGCGACAACTTGTTTTAATTCGGATAATTGTTGAGAGAATAAAACCTTGATTTTATTATAATCTCGAAGCTCTTGCGCTAACAGATTAAGGTCTGTTTGGTAATACCCTTTTAATGTTAAGTTACTCATTTGGCTTAACCCAAGAGCAAGCTTGTTACTGGCTTTAAGAGTTGGAATTGCCAAGGTATTTTGTTGTTGAGTAGCCTCACTAACTGTATCTAAGTTAGATAATGATATGATGCTAATTACTACCAGTAAAATTGAAATAATGGTAAAACCACCAATAATTTTTACAGCTACAGTTAAATTCATAGAATCCACCCAGTTGGTCGGCTACTTGCCTAGTTAATACGTTAATTTGTTATGATATATCAAGCTTAGCTTGTATCGGCACTTATAAGGAAATATTTAATTATATTTCTAGCATTGATTAACATTATACCCAGCGAAAATATATCCGCTATGGAATATTCATGTTTTTGTGCAATAAATAGCTTTGTTAAACACTTAATTCTGCATTTTGGCTAAAATATTTTTTATCATGCCAGCGAAGCATGGTCAATTGATTACCCCAGACACAACCTGTATCTAATGGATATATGTTAGCGTGAGAGCTTTTACCCATAAGTGAAGCCCAATGACCAAAAACCCAAAGGGTGTTGTTTATTGTTTGAGATAACTCATACCAAGGTTTGATAGAAGGTATTGTATTGTGCTCAGGAGAGTCTTTTTCATTAAACTCTAAAGAGCCGTCTCTAAAGCAATATCTCATGCGAGTAAAGGCATTGATACTATAACGAAATTTTTCTATATCGGTATTCGCTTGGTACCAGTGGTTCGGATCTTCGCCATACATAAGGGCTAGCCAGGTCTTTCTATCATTGCTTGATAGTTTAGTTTGCACAAACTTAGCTTGTGTTATCGCATCTTCAAGCTGCCATTGCGGAGAAATACCCGCATGGCTCATATAGGCACTGCTATCATTAATGTTTGTTATTGCCGTTGAGCTTGAGTCAATATCAGGTATTTTTTGTAATAAAGGCTGTTTAGCTAACCAGTTCATAAGTTCATCGACATCTGGAGCTGCCAATAGTGCGGATAATTTATCGGATGCTTTTGCTTTTTTTATACCTGCGTGAACAGCTAATAGATGTAAGTCGTGATTGCCTAAAACCACTTTAGCGCTTTCACCAAGAGATTTGACAAAACGTAAAGTAGAGAGGGAGTCTGGACCACGAGCGACTAGGTCGCCCGCAAGAAAGAGGGTATCATTTTTTTTGTCAAAATTGACTTGAGATAGCAGAGCCGTTAATTCGTTAAAACAACCTTGAATATCCCCTACCAAATAAATTGCCATAGATTACTCTGCTTCGGGCGCAGAGTCCTCTTCTGCTTTGTTGTTAGCACGTTGAGCAATTTTATTTTTTGCCATATGCCTTTTTTCTTTAACAGGTGCAACTTCTGGTGGGTTATCAACAATGAAATTGGCCAGTTTTATGTACTCATCAAGCGTTAAGTTCTCAGGACGTAAATTTGCATCAATATTTAATGCGGTTAATTGCGCCTCACTAATGAGTTTCTTAAAAGTATTGCGAATGGTTTTTCTACGTTGATTAAAGGCGGCTAAACAAATGGTATTCAGCGCATTTATATCTTTAACGGGGTTAGCAATATGTGCGTGAGGGATTAAACGAACAATGGCGGAGTCTACTTTAGGTGCAGGTTTAAAAGCTTCAGGACCAATTTCCATGACAGGGAAAACTTGGCATTGATACTGAGTCATGATCGATAAACGGCCATAAGCTTTACAATGAGGTCCTGCAGCCATACGTTCAACCACTTCTTTTTGTAGCATAAAATGCATATCTTGCACTTTATCTTTAAAGGTAAGCAGGTGAAAAATAAGTGGGGTAGAAATGTTATAGGGTAAATTACCAAAAATGCGTAATGGCTTTTCTTCGCTAGCCAGCTCGGCAAAATCAAATTTAAGTGCATCTGTTTCATAGATGGTTAAATCTTTAGCGATAAAAGGGTGGTGGCGAAGTCTATGGGCAAGGTCTCTATCCAGTTCTACTACAGATATCTTACCCGCACGCTCAATGACTGGTTCAGTTAATGCACCTAATCCAGGGCCAATTTCTATCAGGTTTTCACCTGGCTCAGGGTTAATTGCATCAACAATGTCACTGATCACAGCTTCATTATGGAGAAAGTTTTGTCCAAAGCGTTTTTTGGCTTGGTGACCTAAATGTTTTTTATCGTTCATAATTCTTTCTTCGTTAAACTATATATTACTAGCTAAGTTAATAGCATTGTTCATTGCTTCAATAAAGCTACCTGAATCCGCTGTTCCCGTACCGGCAAGTTCTAATGCTGTGCCGTGATCTACAGAGGTACGTATAAAGGGTAATCCTAAGGTAATATTCACAGATGAGCCAAAACCTTTATACTTTAGTACGGGTAAGCCTTGGTCATGATACATGGCTAATATAGCATCGGCATCAGCAAGGTATTTTTCTTGGAAAATAGTATCAGCAGGTAAAGGGCCAATAATATCGATGCCATCAGCACGAAGTTCGGCAAGTGCTGGTTCCATAACTTCTATTTCTTCTCGTCCTAAATGGCCATCTTCACCGGCGTGAGGGTTAATACCGCAGGCGTATATTCTAGGTGATTTGATGCCAAATTTGTCTTGCAAGTCTTGATGTAATATACGGGTAACTTTTTGTAAGCGCTCAGCGGTGATTGCCTTAGCAACATAAGCTAATGGAATATGAGTTGTTACTAAGGCAACTCTTAAACCTTTGGTCGCGAGCATCATTACCACGTCAGGGCAATTCGCTTGATTGGCAAAATATTCGGTATGCCCGCTAAAAGCAATGCCTGATTTATTAATTAACCCTTTGTGCACAGGTCCTGTGACTATGGCATCAAACTCACCAGATATATTCTTTTCACTGGCAATTCTTAAGGTTTCAACTACATAAGGGCCATTAGCTACATCTAATGTTCCTGCTTTGCAAGGTTGAGCCAGTTCAACATCTAGTACAGTTAAACTTCCGGCCCTTTGTGGTTTTGCTAAAGCACTTTCATCATAGTCAGTTAGGGTAAGTGGCATAGAAAGGGCCTGTGCTCTTTCTTGCAATAGTATTTTTGAAGCAATTACCACCATTTCTACTGGCCAATCTTGTTGGGCAATAGTAATTATTAAGTCAGGGCCAATGCCAGCAGGTTCTCCAGGGGTAATGGCTATACGTTGTGTCATTACTTCTTATCCTGTTCGAAAATTTCTATGTAAGCTTCATCGCGTGTTTCTTTCAACCAACGGGCCTGTTCCATACCGTATTTACGGTTGAAAAGGATTTGATTGGCGCGGTTTGCATTTAATTGCGAAGTAGCATCAACCATGCGTCGATCATTTAATTGTATAATATGCCAACCAAAAGAAGAGCGGAATGGTTTATGCATTTCGCCTTTTTTCATGGTAGCTAAGGCATCCCTAAATGCAGGGTCGTAGCTCTTAGGGTCAGCCCAACCTAAATCTCCACCACGGACAGAAGTAGGGCCTTCTGAGTGTTCTTTGGCTAATTCTTCAAAGGTTGCTTCACCGGCATTTATTTGATTTAAAAAGCCCTGTAATAAATTTTGAGCTTTTGCATCACTTAAGATAATTGAAGGCTTTATTAGTATATGGCGTGCTTTTACTTCTTCTACTTCAACAATTTTTCGGCCTCGAACATCAAGTACTTTAACTATGCTATAACCTAAGCCTGTGCGTATCGGGCCGACAATGGTATCTTTCGGTTGTTCGTTAATTAATTCGGAAAATAGTGTTGGCATTTCATTAACGTTCTTCCAACCTAAGTCTCCTCCTTTTAAGGCATTAGCATCGCCTGATGAGGTAATGGCAATTTTAGCAAAATCTGAACCTTCGTTGAGTAACTCAACAACTTTATTCGCACGGGTTTTAGCGGCAGCTAAGTCCTCTTGAGTAGCATCAGCTGGAAATTCAATTAAAATATGACCTAAGTGATATTCAACATTGTTACTACTTTGTTCTTTCATCACGTTCAGTAAGTTTGATATCTCTTGCGGTGATACAAAGATACGGCGGCTAACACTATTACGACTTACTTCCCCAGCAATTAATTCTACGCGGACCTTTTCTCGGTATTTCTCGTAACTGCTGCCTTCATTTATCACCTTCTGGCGAAATTGAGCAAGGGTAAGTTTATCTTCATTGGCCATATTATTGATGGTTTGATCGAGTTGAGCATCACTAATTTGAATGCCCATACGTTGGCCTATTTGGCTAAGTAGACTGTCATTAATTAATTTATCCATTACCTGAATACGTAATGCTTTATCTGAAGGCAGATCTTGGTTATTACCTTTGGCTTGCTGTTTTATGTTGGCAAGCAAATCATCTACTTCAGATTCAAGTACAACACCACTGTTAACAATAGCTGCTACCCTATCTAGTAATTCTTCTTTTGCTTGCGCCGGTGTTATAGCTGTCACGAATAGACTAGATGCTATCAATATTACTTTAATTGTATTTTTCATTATTAATTTCTTGTTTTATATTTTGCGTTAAATGCTAATTTTTGTCGTTAATCTATCAGCTGATTTGGTAAATTAATTCTGTACGTTAATTCTGTACGTTAATTCTGTACGTTAATTCTGTAAGTAATAAGGGCGTTTATAACCAAATATGCTCTTATCAAACATCTCTTGTGTGCCTATAGTTGATTGCTTTCCATCTAGACCTTTGATGATGAATTTGATGCTAATGCCAGTATCAAATTCTTCTCGATCTTCGGTGGCACTACTATTAGGATCTAAGTTTGAGTTTATATGACGATGATAGGCAATACGAACTGCCCAACAGCAACTTTCATACTGAAACCCTGCGTATGACTCTAAACTTCTGTTTTGCTGTAAATCTTGCGTTAAACGGCCGACAAATGCCCAGTTTTCGTTAATAGCAACACTGGTTAATAGCGAAACTTGTTCTAAGCTATCTCCTGAGACATCACGAGTATACCGATGGTTCACTTGTATTAGATTATATTTATCAATTTGATAATCGAGGTTAACTTGACCTTTGTTGGTAAAGTCCTCTAAGGTATTGTATTGAATATCCGCACTAACTTGCCACTGATGATTTATTCGGTAAAATAAATCAGCCGCAACCGATGATTGATTATTGTTAATGTCACCATTATCAGTTAACAAGACATCATTGGCAAGGTCAGTATTTTCATTACCTAAGTATTGAATACGGCCAAGACTTAACCTAATGATCTCCAGATTTTCTTCATCGAGTAATCGACTAGTAATGCCCCAAGTATATTGGTTTGCTGCTGCTATTCGATCTAAACCACTATAACTAGTATCGCGAAATATACCGTGGAAATCGTCTTGAAGCAGGGTAGTATCGTACAGGCCGATATTTGATTGATCGGTTTCTGGCACATAAAGGTATTGTAATTGTGGTTCTAGGGTATGGCGGTAACTTTGCCCAAAAGCGACTAGTTCTCGATCAAAATTAATACCGCCATGGATACGGACTTTAGGCAAGGTTCTATTTACGGTTTCCTCTAATGCGCTATCAGCAGCAATATTATCTTGTTGATAATAAGTGTGCATTAATTTAACTTCAGAGTTTAAAAACCAAGCAGGTCTAACTATCGGCAGGGTAAAACCAGCTTCAACGTGGTAGCGGTTTGCCTCAACTTGACCTTTCTCTGAAGCTTGAAAGCTTGTCATTTCAGAATAAAGCTCAAATTGACCTGATAAAAAATTTACTGGCTGTTGTGCAGAAAATTCAATGTGTGGCAGGGTTTTATAACTCGACTCATGATCCCCTAAGACTTCAAAATCTTGTAACTTCACCGTGGTTTGCCATTGTTCACCAAAATAGGCCAGTTCACCTGTTTGATAGAGATAAGCATCATTTGAATTATATTGTTTACTGCCGATATCAACTAAATAGTTATCATCACTGATGGTGGTGTAATCAACATAAGCACGGAAATCTTCAGAAAAGGTACCTACATGTTGAAAACGTGCCAAATAACGAGGATCGTCATTTGATTTTATTGCTTTATCATTATCTAAGTACTCGAGATCAATTTTCCCCGATTGCATATCATGCAAATACCGAAACTCTGTTTGCACTTGCAAACCTCGTTTTGACATGTAACGTGGCGTAATTGTGGCATCATAGTTTTCGGCTATATTCCAATAAAAAGGTGCTGAAAATTCTATTCCTGAATTAGTAGAAGTAGTTAACTCAGGATACAAAAAACCGCTCAAACGATCTTTTGAAATTGGAAATGAAAAGTAGGGAACGTAGAATATTGGTACATCTAATACTCTAAATTGCGCATGGTAAGCTTCGCCAAAATTACCACTGGCAGATAAATTTATTTCAGAAGCTTTTATTTGCCAATCAGGCACATCTTGTAAGCAGGTAGTAAAAGTAGAGTCCACTAAACTTAATGTGCCATCACCATTAATGGACAGGGTTTGTGCAGTTCCATGACCAGGGTTACCATCTAGTTGATAAGAAGCCGAAGTCATTTGGGTAGACTTATCTATTTTACTTGCATTGAGCGTATCTGCAAAAATATTAATCTGTTTACCTTGGTAATGAATATTACCTACTGCTTCTATTTGCATCTTTAAACGGTTGAAAGCTAGTTGATCAGCTATTATTTTTTGACTCTTATCGACCATAATAACCGAACCACTAAATTGAGCAATTTGATCTTGTTGAATACTGGCGTGGCGTGATGAGATGCGAATGTTATCATTTATGACTTCAGGAATGCCTATGGCAATATCATCAAAGACAGGTAATGAACAAATCATAACTTCAGCTTCGGATGCAGGTTTTTTTATTTCTGCGTTTGCTTGGGCTATCTTTGAGCAGCATGCTAAAAGCGCAACTAAGGTAAAATTAAATGAACGAGAAAAAAACATTTATTGTCCGGAAAAAGGTGAAAAATTTTATAAATTGATTTTATAGCGATGAATCAAGTATTTTAACGACTAATTGCTTTATGATATAGCAATTTTTTCAGTTGGACTAAATTCTTATGGCTAAGTTCACCTGAAGATTCTATATAATACCAATTGAAATAGTGAATTACTCAACTTATAACTGGATTAGCGAGCTTCGAGCAAAAAAAAATGCTTAAAAATAGTATTCTTTATTTAATTCTCGCTAAGTGATGAGTTCATTAATTTAATGGGTAAAATTTAAGGGATACTCATAGATATGCATATTTGGGGTAAGATTTTAGGCTTTCTGTTTGGCTTTATGCTCAGTAAAACCATATTTGGTGCTTTACTCGGCCTTTGGCTTGGCCATATATTTGATCGTGGCCGAGGTTTTAATTTTAATGGCTTGTCTGGTGGTAAAGAAGATGAGGTCTCTAGACAAGCGGCTTTTTTCTACGCCACTTTTTCGGTAATGGGCAATGTGGCTAAAGCTAAAGGGCAAGTAACTAGTCATGAAATTGCTTTTGCCAGTGCTTATATGAATAAGTTAGGGCTGAATGAAGAATTGCGTCAACAAGCGCAAGATGCTTTTCGGGAAGGTAAGTCATCAGCATTTCCGCTTAAAGATCGCCTAGTTAAATTCAAACGTTTGATGGGCAATAGACACGATTTATTATTGATGTTTTTAGAAATTCAAATTCAAGTAGCCTTTAGTGATGGTGATCTGGATAGTGCTGAACGTTCTGTTCTACATACCATAGCTAAATTTTTAGGTTACTCAGCAGGTGAGCTTGATAATTTACTGGAAATGATTATTGCTGGTGCTAACTTTCAGCAACAAGGAAGCAGCGGTTACCGTCAGCAAGGCCGAGTGCCTGTCAGTGGGCAACAACTTAACAATGCTTATAAAGTACTCGGTATTGAGAAAAGTAGCGCGATGCCTGCAATCAAAAAAGCTTATAAAAAATTAATGTCTCAGCATCATCCCGATAAGTTAATCGCTAAGGGTTTACCGCCAGAAATGATGGAAATTGCCAAGCAAAAAACCCAAGATATTCAAGCCGCATATGACATGATTGTTAAAGATAAAAAGTGATTGTAATTAAAGCCGGAATTTAAAAGGTATTGCTCTATTACCTAGTTTTTTACTTAATTTTCTTGATGAAGAAACCTGGTTAGTTGAAGTTCCCTAATCTAGGTTTTTTGGCTTAAAATTGCTGATTATTAACTTTACCAGCCGATTGCTTTTAGCCAGCTATTGACCTGGCTCAATAACTCTTTTTCTGGGTAATAGCCGGTAATGGTATTGTTTAGCTGGCGTTGTCGGTAATACACTTTCATTTCTTGTTTAGCAAAGGACTTGCGTTGTGCTGCTTTTGCTAATACTAGGGGGTTATCGTATTTTAGGTACAGATCCAGTATAGGTAATTCAGTGAAAGCCAATTGACGAGCAAAGTCTTCATTGACGCTATTAGTAAGCTCTTGACTAGTTTGCCGATAACTACTTAATAATATCAGCGCGTTTGGCAGTTGGTTATCCTCTTGGTTATATAAATCTACCAAGAAGGCGGCATTATTTCCTTGAGCGATCACTAGTACAATACCTGGGTATTCTTTCGCAGTATTCATAATAGCATTAAGCATACTAGCCAGCTTATTTTTATATTCGTTGAGTATTAATTGATTTTCCTTTTTTTGCTCACTTACTGTTATTGCTGTAGAAGGATAGTTTTCTGGCTTGCTACTGGGCTGTATCGCAATAGTGCTCCAGCCCTCTGCCGGCAGGGCATTACGTAAATAATTAATCGCTTTAGGATTGGTAGCCCCCTGTTGCCACTCAGGTATTAAAATTACAACCCCTTTGCTATTAGTACTCGTGTATTTTTTCACTAAAGTTAAATATTCATCAGGACCAGCTAATAAGGGTTTTACTTGATCACCGGCTAAATAATGTTCAAGATCTTCTTTGTGTTGCTTGGTTAATGTTATAGGCTTTTTTATAATCGTTGTATTTTTAGTTTTTTCTTGGGTCGTAGTTGTTTTTTCTTCTTCAGCGACGGAAATAGCAGGAGTGCAAATATAAATAAGCGAGCAGATATAGAGAGCCGAAAATATTGAGCTACTTCGACTTATGTTAGATGGGTTTATTTTCAGCAATTTTTTTCCTTAACTCGCTTTAGAACCAATGCTTAGTATCGACAATAGAATAAAAGGCGTGAAAAAAACAGTGTTAATTAACGCGTTAAATAAATGGACATGGCGCATTAAAGCTAATCGCTAGTTCAGTACTAGGATGAAATAAGCTTAACTTTAAAGCATGTAACTGTAATCTATTTCTCATGGCTATTGCTTCTTTAGGTGCATAAAGTCTATCACCTAAAATAGGGTGCCCTAAGGCTAACATATGCACTCTAAGCTGGTGAGAACGCCCCGTTACAGGTGTTAACTCAAGTAAAGTGCTTGCTTGTTCTTCACCTGAATCATTACGGCTAAGCACATGATAATGTGTTAAGGACTTTTTACCATTTTCATGATCAACTTTTTGCTTAGGCCTATTTGGCCAGTCACATATCAAAGGCAAATCAACACTGCCTTGCTCTAGCTTTACTAAACCTAATACTCGGGCAAGATAACTTTTTTGGGTTTTTCTTTGTTCAAATTGTCGACTGATGGCTACATGTGCTGGTTTGTTCAATGCCATAATCATTAAACCAGACGTGGCCATATCTAGTCGATGCACAATCGTTGCTGTTGGCAATACTCTTTGTACTCTATTTTGCAAACAATCTTGATGTTCTGCCAAGCGCCCAGGCACACTTAAAATGCCACTCGCTTTGTTCAGTACCACGATATCCTTATCTTGATAAATAATATCAAGATAAGGTGACATCGGCGGTAGATAGATGAAGTCAGGGTTTGCGCTCATTACTTTCTCAGTTTTAATGATTGAGGGCCATGTTCAGTTGAACATAGCCCTCTTAACTATTAGCGTTTCGCCACGTTATTCGAAATGTAACCAGTTAGTGGGTAACCACTATCATGCGAATGGCTTCAAAGGTCAATTGAGCTTTATCAATATAATGGCTCAATTCATCTTGTTGTTGACTAATAAAATCAATCTCTTCTTGGCGAACACTTGGGTTAATTGCTTTTAATGCTGTTAACCTTTGTTGTTCTGATGAGAGCTTGATTTGCATGGCAGCTAAAGATTTTTGCTGAATAGCAACAATACTCTTTGCTCCGTGGGCTTCGGCTTTAGTCACTAACGGGCCAATTTGCGATTTAAGTGCCTTGATAAGTTGTAAGGCCATTTGTTTTTTAACAGGCGATAGTTGTTTATCCAGTACTTTTTCACTGACTTTGTCGGCTAAATTATTGCCATTTTTGTCTACTAAAATTCGAATAGGCGTCGTAGGTAAGTAACGTCCGAGTTGTAAATGCGCCGGTGCGGTAGCTTCAACGGTAAATAGACATTCAAGGAAGAAGGTACCAACCGGTAGCGCCTCATTTTTTAACAGACCAATACTAGCATTGCCAATTTCATCACTTAATACTAAGTCCATGACACCACGAACCATAGGGTGATCCCAAGTTAATAATTGGTAGTTCTCATTAACTAAAGCTGTCTCTCTATCAAAAGTGACTGTGGTACCATCTTCAGGTAAACAAGGGAAGTTGCTATTAAGCATGTGCTCACTTTGGTTTAAAGCGATGGCATTATCAGCTTTATCGTCTTGTTGTACGCCAAACACATCAAGTGCTTGAAACATAAACTGCGGCAAACCTATATCATTATCAGCTTGTTGAATTTTTTCAACGAGCTCATGAGCTCGCCCTTGACCAGAAGAGTTCAGTTCTAATAACTTATCTCGACCAGACTCAAGTTCTGCTTTAATGGTCAAATGCTTTTGCCAACTATCACTAATAAGTGATTCAGCCTCTGCTGATTGTTGTTGGCTAGTTAATGCCAGTGACAGTAACTGTTCACCGAAGCTCTCAAAGATAATTCGGCCAGTAATACAGGTATGCTCAAAGGCTTGCATACCTTGCTGGTACCAATCAAATAATAATTGCTGTGCGGAATCGGCAAAGTAAGGCACATGAATACGAATTATCTCTGTTTGACCAATCCGGTCTAAACGGCCAATACGTTGCTCTAATAAATCAGGATTACCTGGTAAATCAAAAAGCACTAGGTGATGAGCGAATTGGAAGTTACGTCCTTCACTACCTATTTCCGAGCAAAGTAATAGTTGCGCACTATCTTCGTCTTGAGCAAAATATGCAGCGGCCTTATCACGTTCAAATATTGATAAACCTTCATGGAAAACTGCGGCACGAATACCTTCTTTAATACGAAGTGCCGCTTCTAAATCAATCGCAGTTTGCGCATGAGCACAAATAACTAATACTTTCTCTTTTTTAAGTGATTGTAACAGTTCAATTAAATAATCAACTCTAGGATCAAAATCAGTCCAAGTATCATTACTTTGATCTAAACCATGCAGCATTTCTGGGGTAAAAATATATTTTGCTTGTTTTGATTTAGCTAAATTTTCAGGGCAGTCACTTAGCATGAATTCATTGATGTTTTCTTGATATTGCTCAGGCATATCTAGTGCTGTTGGTACCACTTGGCGGGCAGGAAAACCTTTAATAGTATTTCGTGAATTTCTGAATAAAATACGACCAGTACCATGCCTGTCTAATAATTGCTTTAATAATTCTTGTCGTACTTTTGCTGATATTGCTAAATCTGCTTGGTTTAAATCAATTAGCTGTGAGCTGATATCAGACTCTTTCAATAAATCAGTTAGCGTTGTTTCTTGCTCATCAGAAAGTTTATTACCTTCAACTAGGGCATTGGCGGCATCCGCAACTTCGCTGTAGTGCGACTCTTCTTCGGTAAATTTTTGATAATCATAAAATCGGTCAGCATCAAGCAAACGCAAACGGGCAAAGTGACTTTCATGTCCCAATTGATCTGGCGTTGCCGTTAACAATAAAACCCCAGGAATAACTTGTGCGAGTTGCTCAATACACTGGTACTCAATACTTGGTTTGTCTTGTTGCCAATTTAAGTGATGCGCCTCATCGACGACCATTAAGTCCCAGTCCTCACTGATAAGAGCGTCATACCATTCTGGATTGTTAGTAATAAAACCTAGGTTAACCAATACTAGTTGCTCAGAGCTAAAAGGATTAGCCTTTTTACCGTCAACATAATTATCTTGGCTAGTTTCAACACAACGCTCATTATCAAAAATACTGAAGTTAAGGTTAAAGCGGCGTAGCATTTCAACCAACCATTGATGCATTAAAGACTCTGGTACTATGATCAGGATTCTTTTAGCACGGCCAGTAACCAGTTGTTGATGAATGATTAAACCAGCTTCAATAGTTTTACCTAAACCCACTTCATCGGCGAGTAAAACCCTAGGAGCAAAGCGATTTCCGACTTCATCAGCGATGTATAGTTGGTGGGGGATTAAGCTAACTCGACCACCGGTCAAACCTGTTAAGTCTGATTGTTGTTGCTGATATTGATGTTGTAAGCAGTCTTTACGCAAGCGGAACCAGTCTAAGCGGTCAACTTGGCTATTGAGTAGACGGTCATGAGGTTTATTGAATTTAATAAAATGATCAATCATCACTTCTTTTAGAATGACCTGTTCTTTAGTATCTTGGCGTATGCCTTCATAGCTGATGATGCCATGAGCCACACTCTGTGATTCTACTTTTAACAACCAGCCTTCGTGGCTAGGAATAAGGTCACCTTGATTAAATATGACACGTGTTAAAGGGGCATTCTCTTTAGCATATTTTCGCGATTCGCCTGTCGCGGTGAAAACAATATTAACAAAGCGGTGTTCAACCCCTGTTACTGTACCCAATCCTTGATCTGATTCACTGTCACTGATCCAACGCTGACCTACCTGAAATGGCATAAACTTACTTCTCCAACGATTGCTTAGTTATTACTATATATTTTATTAATATGAGACTAAGCATTAAAACTAGGGGGGAAAAAAGGGCGCTATAGTACCCCTAATCATAGACGGAATCATTAAAAAATTATGCTTGCTTCAGGATAATTAAGATATTACTGTGGATATTACCAATTCTATTAAATTTATTACCAGCTCAGAGCTACATTAACGTGCTTATAACAAGCAAAATTGGTTAAATATAGTCAATCTATATTTCATTACTCTTGATATGTTATCAGTTTGCTAATGAGCTCCGGAAGGGCGAGTTTAAAAGGCTAATTTGCAGCGTTATTGATTTTTACAAGGATAAAGCATTGCCTTCAATCAATGCCTTGCCTCTAAGCCTTTTAACTCTCGCTGAGTGGGAAATAACTTAACAGATTTGGTATAAGCTATACTTTAAGTGCTGTATTGCTCTTTTATATTTGTTTTGTCAGTGACTCACGGAGATTGCCCATGACTAAAGAGAATATGAATAATGAGAATATGTTAAGTGAGAAATTAGCCCATCCGCCTAAAAATCAAGAAACTGAAAGTCAACAAATTGTCTACATTTTAGATACCAATATCCTTTTGCATGAACCATTCGCTTTTTTATCGTTTAAAGAACACGATGTGGTTGTGCCAATGACAGTGCTGGAAGAACTCGACTCTATTAAAGATCGGCGAAAAGATGTCAGCCGTGATGCAAGGGTTGCTATTCGAGCTCTCGAAGATACCTTGAGAGATGCTAGTCCAGAGCAAGTTCTTGCAGGCGTTAAGTTACCTCAAAATGATGATCTGCATCCCAGCGGTTGTCTGGCCATTATTAATGATTATGCTTTAGAACAAACAGCGCATACATTATCTTTTAATGAAAATGATAATCGTATTATAAATGCAGCCTTGCATATCCAAAAGAAAATGCCTCATAAAAAAATTGTTTTAGTGACCAAAGATATCAATATGCGTTTGAAAGCTAAAGGAGCAGGGCTGGCACATGTTGAAGATTATAGGACAGATCAACTTATTGATGATATTCAATTTCTTACTAAAGGTTATCATCAATTTGAAGGGGATTTTTGGCAACAGATTCAATCGGTAGATAGTGAAGTAGAGGGGAGGAATACCACCCATTATGTTGATAAAGAAACCGTACCGTTAAGCTATATTAATGAATACTTACTCGATGAAGGTGACTCTTTTGCCGGCAAAGTGACAGGTTTTGACGATGAAAAGGTGGCAATACTTGATTTAGGCCGCGAGCGTTTATTAGCAAAAACCGCTTGGGGTATTCATCCTAAAAATGTTTACCAAGGCATGGCGATGGATGCTTTACTTGATCCTAATATTGATTTGGTCATTCTTACAGGGCCAGCGGGTTGTGGTAAAACTCTGCTTGCCTTAGCAACTGCTTTGGAGCAAGTGATAGAACGAGGTCTGTATGATAAAATTATTGTTACCCGCAGTACCCCTGAAATTGCCGAATCTATCGGTTTTTTACCTGGCACAGAAGAAGAAAAAATGGCGCCATGGTTAGCTGCCATAACTGATTCGTTGGAAGTATTACACCAACAAGATGAAAGTATGCATGGCAGTTTGAATTACATTATGGATAAAGCCAATATTCAATTTAAGTCGGTTAATTTCATGCGTGGACGTAGTATTCAAAATGCACTAGTACTACTTGACGAGTGTCAGAACTTGACTGCAGCGCAGCTAAAAACAATCATTACGCGCTGCGGTGAAGGTACTAAGTTAGTTTGTTCAGGTAACTTGGCGCAAATTGATAGTAATTATCTAACTGCAGTTACTTCAGGATTAACTTATATAGTTGAACGTTTTAAAGACTTCCCAGGCTCGGCGACGATTAATTTAAATGGCGTGGTGCGTAGTCGACTTGCTTCTTTTGCTGAGGAGAATTTATAGCAGTGTTAAACGTTTGACGTTACGTGAGAAAGCTTGGAGAAGTAGCGGAGTAAATACACTACTTTTCCTTGTTTAACTCTTGTTTAACTCTTGTTTAACTCTTGTTTAAATTGGATGACTGCTTTAACTTATCAAGTTATCGGATTATCTAAACAAAAAGTTAAGGCATTTTAGTGTATTACCAAACGGGCATAAATACAGTTTTTAGGCGTTATAACATCACAGTTGTTGTTGCCTTTATTGTTATTATCCTTGTAGCATTTTCTGTCGCTTCTATTCGATATTTCAATCAAATAGCGCAACATAAAAATCAGAGCTTACTTGAACTAAAGCAAGAAACCCAACAGTTAAATATTTTGTTAGAGCAAAATGTACAAGCGGTTGTTGGCATACAACAATATGCCGAGTACATCCTAAAACATCCCGATGAAATACACCTGCCTATGCCTTCTTTATCTCAGCAAGGTGATGTTTTTTATTTAAACAAACCCCTTCATGATGTCATCAAACAAGGTAAGCGCCTAAGTAGTAATATTACCGGCGTGGGGCAGGTGAGCCAATTTGATGAGCTGAAAAAGCAAGAAGTGGGTATGGCTAATGCTTTAACTCCTGCTTTTATTGCCGCACAAAACATCATTGAAGAGTCAACTTGGTTTTATTATATTTCTTTTAGCGATTTTGTGAATATCTATCCTTGGGTTGACCGTGAAATTTGGCAGTTTAGTAAAAAAACATTAACAACTCCCCATAACCAAGCAATGTCAGTATTAACTTCGAGCAATAATAGTGTGCTTTGGTCGTCGCCATATCTTGATGCGGCAGGTGGCGGTATGAACGCCTCCTTAGGGACCGGTGTTTTCCATCATGACAAGTTGTTAGGTGCAGTCGTTATTGATGTTAATTTATCTCGTTTACATGCGAGTTTGACTGAATTAGAGTCAGGTGATCAGGGCCTTATTTTATACAATCAAAAGAATGATATCTTACTCGCTAAGCGGTTGGGTAAAGAGTCGTTAAGTTATCGTGCATCTTGGCAGGACTTATTGCCGAAAACATTGCACGGCTTAAACGCGGAGAAGTTAGCTAGTATTGGTGATGCGGAGCGTTTTGGTGATTGGCTTATAGAAAAGCAAACGCTGGCAATAAATGGCTGGACCCTACTAAAATATCAGCGTTATGAGGATTTTGCTGCCCCTCAGTATAGTGACTTTGTCTTTGTTTTTGCCATGCTTTTTATCGGTTTATTAGCATTCCTTATGTTAGTTAATACCATGACAAAACGTACCTTTATTAGGCCAACTACTGAGTTTATTAGTCATATTCAATATTGTGCTGAAGGAGATCCTGGTAAGGTGACTCCCTCGGCAGATTGGTTACACTGGTTTCAAGTGGTGGAAGATATTTTTGTACAAAACCGGAGCCTTTTATTACAGCTTACTGAACAAAATGATGTATTGGATAGTCGAGTTATAGAAAAAACTAAAGCCTTACAGGAAACAAGTGCCAAGCATCAGCGTGATTATGCGTTATTACGTTCTGTAATGAATGCTATTCCAGAATTAATTGTTTTTAATGATCCTGAAGGTTTATTGATGGGTTGCAATAAAGCGTTTGAGCGTTTGACCAACCACTCAGTTGAGCAAATGTTAGGGATAAAATCATCAACCTTCATGCCATTTGCTTTAGCACAAGAGGTTAATCATTTAAACGCTACTTGTAATGACACCTTCCCGCAACAAGCTTTGATCAAGGCTGGAGACTATATTTACCAAGGTTTTTGTAATCAATTTACCGATGAACAAGGTAATATCCTTGGCTCGATAAGTATTTTTCATGATGTTACTTTACAGCAAGCAACACAGTCTGCTTTGGAAAAAGCAAAAGACCAAGCTGAGTATGCTAACCGAGTGAAGATTCAGTTTCTTGCTAATATGAGTCATGAAGTTAGGACTCCGATAAATGCGATGCATGGCATGATGGACTTGTTAGCGCACACTTCACTGGATACCCGTCAGCAACATTATTTGATTAACGCACAAGGCGCTTCATCAACCTTGCTTCACCTTGTTGATGAGCTACTCGATTTATCCAAAATTGAAGCAGGAAAAATGATTGTTAGCCAAGATGTAGTCAACTTACCTACTATTATAGATAAAGCCTTAAAACTTAACCTTGGCAATATCGATCATACCCGTGTTGAAGTTATTGTCGAGATGGCAGCTAAAGTACCTAGCAATGTTATTAGCGATGAAATGCGTCTAGTGCAAGTGCTGGCTAACTTATTTAATAATGCCATCAAATTTACTGAGCAAGGGCAAATTAAGTTAATTATTGATACGTTATCGTCAACTGAACAAACGGTGCAAATCCGCTTTCGAGTTATTGATACTGGTATAGGTATTGCCAGCGATAATCAAAGTCACTTATTTAACGCCTTTAGTCAGGCCGATGAGTCCATGACACGTAAATATGGCGGCTCAGGTTTAGGTTTATCAATTTGTCAGCAAATTATTAAATTACTCGGCGGGGAGATCAAACTTACTAGTGAATTGGGTCAAGGCTCTGAGCTAAGTTTTGTTTTACCCCTGCAACGAGTTCAGTTTGAAGTGATGGCTGAAATGAAAGCCGAGGCATTATCCACTGAAAGTAAAAGTGTTACTGAAGTGGTTGTAGCTAGCCTACCCGCAGAGTTAACGCAGCCGTTAATAACGGGTATTACCATTTATGCAGTAAATCAAAATCTTTCAGCGAGTTTTCATGAAAATGTTGCTCAGATGAATTGGTTTTTACATGAAGTGAGCAATGTTGATGATCTAGAGCTGCTGAACATTATCGATAATAGTATCTTACTTATTGGTGAGGCCGAATTTGTTCTCCTGCATAGTCGACAAGTATTTATCGAGCCTCTAGCCGGCCTTAGGTTACTCTGTTTATGTCAACCTGCATTAACGAAGTTGAACAACGAAACTTGTGTTTACTTAGATCAATTAACGTTATCTTATTTATTAGTTGATATGCCTTTATTTCGTTATTCTCTTGACCAAATTTCACAAGCGTTAAGCTCAGGAGTCAACTCTTCAACAATTTGGGATAATAGCATTGCTAAAATAGGTGAAGGCAGCCAAGAAAATTCAATTGATAAACCCAAAAAAACAAATAACCAAAAGTCATCAATGATAACGGCTGAGCAAAGCTTACAAGGCGTATCCGTTTTATTAGTGGAAGATAACTTGGTTAATCAATTAGTCGCTAAAGAGTTGTTGTTGAAGATGCATGCTACAGTAACTATTGCAGATAACGGTCAGCGGGCTTTAGATATCTTAGCAGAGCATCATTTTGATGTGGTATTGATGGATATTCAAATGCCAATTATGGATGGACTTACTGCAGCTAAACAGATTAGAGCGCAAAGCCGTTATAAATCTTTACCTATTGTAGCCATGACAGCTCATGCTAGAGAAGAAGATAAGCAACAGAGTCTATCCGCGGGTATGAACTTACATATGCCTAAACCTGTTACTGGGCAAGCTTTGCTTTCTTGCATAAAGCAAGTTCTAAGTGAAGTTGAGACTTAACTTGCTCGACTGAATTTATGTTTAAGATTTTAGCTTAAATTCTTAGAGAATAGTTGCTCTAATTTTTTGATGGTATCGTTTATTTTACTCACATCTGTCGGAGCAATAAAAATAGTATCATCGCCGGCAATAGTACCAAGTACACCATCACTTTTACTTAAACTATCTAACAGGCGAGCGATTAACTGGGCTGCGCCAGGACTAGTTTGCACAATGATCATTACTTCATTGTGTTCTATTTCTAATACCAATTGTTTGAGCGGGCTTTGTGCTGTGGGTACGCCTAATTCTGCGGGTAAACAATAAACCATTTCTTGGCGAGCATTACGAGTTCTAACTGCGCCATATTTACTTAGCATGCGAGAGATTTTTGATTGACTGATATTTTCAAAACCATTGGCTTTTAATGCATCAACGATTTCCCCTTGAGAGCCAAACTGTTCTTGTTTTAATAAACCTTTAAATGCTTGTAC
This sequence comes from Colwellia psychrerythraea, assembly GCF_000764185.1. Taxonomy (GTDB): domain Bacteria; phylum Pseudomonadota; class Gammaproteobacteria; order Enterobacterales; family Alteromonadaceae; genus Colwellia; species Colwellia psychrerythraea_B. The sequence continues at coordinate 11,944 of NZ_JQEC01000033.1, read as the reverse complement.
TAGTGCTTCTTGTTTTTGTAAAGCGCTCATCATGCGTAAGTAACCCTGTAGTAGACTAAAGTGGCGTTTGTAATCAATATGTTTAACGCTATTATACGTTATCGTATCATCATACTGGAAGTTAATATCGAGTATAAGGTTATATCAATTGTTTTTTAGTTGCTTATACTATATCTTTTGCCCAGCAAAAAATTAACGTATTTACTCGAATAATATTTTAATAAATCATTGTACAAGAAATAAACCTCACTTAATTTCGGAGAAATCACATGAAAGTAGCTGTTTTAGGCGCCGCAGGCGGTATTGGTCAAGCATTATCATTATTATTAAAAACTCAATTACCAGCAGGTTCTGAGTTATCTTTATATGATGTTGCCCCTGTTGTTCCGGGTGTTGCCGTAGATTTATCACACATCCCAACAGATGTTAAAGTTGCAGGTTTTGGTCGTGATGACCTAAGCAGTGCGTTAACAGGTGCTGATATTGTTTTGATTCCAGCAGGTATGCCACGTAAGCCAGGCATGGACCGTGCAGATTTATTCAACGTAAATGCTGGAATTATTAAAGTATTGGCAGAAGGCATTGCTGAAAATTGTCCTAAAGCGCTAGTAGGTGTAATCACTAACCCAGTTAACGGCACTGTGCCAATTGTTGCTGAAGTATTCAAAAAAGCGGGTACTTATGATGCAGCTCGTCTTTTCGGTGTGACTACATTAGATGTTATCCGTTCTGAAGCATTTGTGGCTGAACTTAAAGGCTTAGATGTTGCTACCGTTAAAGTACCAGTAATTGGTGGTCACTCAGGCACAACTATTTTACCATTACTTTCACAAGTTGAAGGCACTACTTTCTCAGATGAAGAAGTTGCTACGCTTACGCCTCGTATCCAAAATGCCGGTACTGAAGTTGTTGAAGCCAAAGCTGGTGGCGGCTCTGCAACATTATCTATGGGCGCTGCAGCGGCACGTTTTTGTATGTCTTTAGTAAAAGGCCTACAAGGTGAAGATGTTGTAGATTACGCTTACGTTGAAGGTAACGGTGAAGATGCACAATTCTTCGCACAACCAGTACGTTTAGGTGTAAATGGCGTTAAAGAAATTTTAGCATACGGTGAGTTAAGTGCTTTTGAACAAAAAGCCAAAGAAGATATGCTTGCTACGTTGAAGAAAGATATTAAAGAAGGTGTTGATTTTATGGCTAGCTAAGTCACCATAAATCAACATTAAAAAAGCCCTGTTATCATTGATAACAGGGCTTTTTAGTTTCTGACTTTTGAGGCTGATGCATTAAATTAATGCTTTAGGTTAATGACTACGGTTAGCGGCGATATGTGCCAAAGCGATTAGTGCCTGCTTTTGTTCACTGTCAGCAATAACTTCGAGTGCTTTGATTGCTTTGTCTGCTTCAATCTCCGCTTGCTGCTGGGTATAGCGCAAAGAGCCTGTGTCTTCCATAGCTTTAAGGATCAGCTCAAGGTTATCCATACCATTGCCCAGTTCAATAGCCTCTTTAATTAGCTTCTTCTGAGCTTCATCACCGTGTTTCATGGCATAAAGTAGTGGCAGAGTAGGTTTTCCTTCAGCAAGGTCATCACCGACATTTTTTCCCATCTCTTTGGCGTCAGCAGTATAATCCATAATATCATCTACTAACTGAAAAGCAGTACCAAGGTACATGCCATAATCAGCCATGGCTTGTTCTATTTTTTCGTCTTGTTTAGATATTACTGCAGCAAGGCGTGTTGCGGCTTCAAATAATTTGGCTGTTTTACAGTAAATGACCTGCATATAACTTTCTTCAGTCGTGGAAGCATCGTTGCAGTTCATTAATTGTAATACTTCACCTTCAGCGACAATATTCGTGGCATCAGATAAAATATCCATTATGCGCATATCACCCAGTTTGGTCATCATTTGAAATGAACGGGTGTAAAGGAAGTCACCTACTAACACGCTGGCACTGTTACCAAATAAAGCATTGGCGGTTTCTCTGCCGCGGCGCATATTTGATTCATCTACAACATCATCATGTAATAAAGTTGCCGTATGAATAAACTCAATAATAGCGGCAATTTCTAAATGTTGTTTACCATGATAAGCTAATGCCCTAGCCGCGAGAACGGTTAACATAGGGCGCATACGTTTACCGCCACCGTTAACAATATATATACCGAGTTGATTAATTAATGCGACATCAGATTGTAATTGATCGTAGATAAGATCATTAACTGCTGTCATATCATTTTGTGCTAATGTCTGTATTGTTTTAATATTTACTGTATTGCCCATGCTGCTTTCTTTAGCTATTTCGATTAGTTATTTTTGATTGAATAGTAATCAAAAACATTTAATTAGTTGATGAGTCAAAGTTTACACTAAATTTTAAGCAAAACTAGCTTTCTAGTCGCTTTGTTCTAATTCATAGAATAAAAGCAAATAAAAAGCATAAAAGCTCAATAAAGTTAATAAATGATCGTATTTATACTTGCCCTAGTTATATTCTTCGCGTAGAATTCGCGCCCTATATTTTTAAAATTAGCGTCACACATTTGATGACGCAGTACGGAGTAGCTATGTACGCGGTATTCCAAAGCGGTGGTAAACAGCATCGTGTAACCGAAGGACAAACAGTTCGTCTAGAAAAGCTAGAGCTTGAAGTAGGCGCAACAGTAGAATTTGATAACGTTTTAATGATCGCAAATGGCGATAACATCAATGTAGGCGCGCCTTACGTTGCTGGTGGTAAAGTTGTTGCAGAGGTTGTTACTCAAGCTCGCGCTGATAAAGTTACTATTGTTAAATTTAAACGTCGTAAGCATTCACGTAAACAAGCGGGCCATCGTCAATGGTTCACTGAAGTGAAAATTACTGGTATTAACGGCTAATTAGGAGCATTTAACATGGCACATAAGAAAGCTGCAGGTAGTACACGAAATGGTCGCGATTCAGAAGCAAAACGCCTAGGTGTGAAACGCTTTGGTGGTGAATCTGTTTTAGCTGGTAACATTATTGTTCGTCAACGTGGTACTCGTTTCCACGCTGGTAGCAACATGGGTATCGGTAAAGATCATACTTTATTTGCTTTATCTGACGGTAAAGTACAATTTGAAGTGAAAGGTCCAAAGAGTCGTAAGTTCGTTAGCATTATTGCTGACTAATAAGAACTTAGATTTATAAAAACCTCGCTTCTAGCGAGGTTTTTTTTTAGTTTTTTTTTGACTGAGTAGGTATTAATTTTTAGTCAGTCAAAAATAGTTTATACTAGCACTATAAAGTAAAAGCACTATCACATTAGGGTTATGAGATTCCATGAAATTTGTTGATGAAGTTGAGATCAGAGTTGAAGCGGGTGATGGCGGCAACGGCTGTGTCAGTTTCCGTAAAGAAAAATTTATTGAGTTTGGCGGCCCTAATGGTGGTGATGGCGGCGATGGCGGCGATGTTTACCTTCTTGCTGATGAAGGCTTGAACACATTAATCGATTACCGTTTTGAACGTTTTCATCGTGCTAAGCGTGGCCAAAATGGTCAACCGCAAAATTGTACGGGTAAAGGCTCAGATGATTTAGTGCTTAAAGTACCCGTTGGTACACGCGCCGTCGATCAAGATACCGGTGAGCAAATAGGTGATTTAACCTATAAAGGCCAAAAAATGCTTGTTGCTAAGGGTGGTTGGCATGGTTTAGGTAACTTACGCTTTAAAAGTAGTACCAACCGTACACCTCGCCAAAGAACTGATGGTACGCCGGGTGAAATTCGTAACCTTAAACTCGAGTTATTATTACTTGCCGATGTCGGACTGCTAGGTCTACCAAATGCGGGTAAATCCACTTTAATTCGTAGTGTTTCAGCAGCGACACCAAAAGTGGCTGATTATCCATTTACCACCCTAGTACCTAATTTAGGTGTGGTGCGTTTAGATACTCAACGTAGTTTTGTGATTGCCGATATCCCGGGAATTATAGAAGGAGCGGCTGACGGTGCGGGTTTAGGAACACAATTCTTAAAACATCTTGAGCGTTGTCGTATATTATTACACGTCATTGATATTATGCCTGTTGATGGCTCAGACCCTTTAGAAAATGCTAAAGTAATTATCAGCGAGTTAGAGCAGCATAATGAAAAGCTTGCTGGCAAACCTCGTTGGGTTGTCTTTAATAAACTTGATTTAGTATTAGAAGAAGAAGCTAAAGAAATTACTGATGCTATTTTAGCTGGTCTTGATTGGAAAGGAGAGGTGCATAGTATCTCCGCATTTAATCGCACCGGTACTAAAGAGCTCTCATACAAAGTGATGAGCTTTATCGAAGCGTTACCTCCTGAAGAGGAAGAAGTCATTGATGGTAAAACGATCGAGTTTAAATGGGATAATTATCATGAAGAAACTATCGCTGCTCATAGCTCAGATGACGACTTAGACGATGATGATTGGGATGAAGATGACTACGATGTTGAAGTAGAATATCGCCAATAGGTTTTAATCACAGTCATTTATATTATAAGCACTGGTTTATTTAGTTAAAGCAGTGCTTTTTTTTAAGATTTTTACTAGCGATAATACCGAAAAATATTTTTGAGAATTTCATATGACCATTTTATCTATGATCGTTGCCACTGCTGATAACAATATTATTGGTAAAGATAATACTATGCCATGGCACTTGCCAGCCGATTTAGCCTATTTTAAGAAAGTGACCTTGGGTAAGCCTATTATTATGGGGCGGAAAACCTTTGAATCCATTGGTAGAGCCTTACCAGGGCGACGCAATATTATTATATCTCGTGATGAAAACTACAAACCACAAGGTAAGGGTGCTGATAGTGTCGATACTGTTACTTCAGTTGAGCAAGCATTGGCCTTAGTTGATGGCTCTGATGGTAGTGACGCGGTTGACGAGATTATGGTTATTGGCGGCGGGGCAATTTATGTGCATTGTTTACCTAAAGCGGACCGATTATATGTCACTCATATTAAAGCTGATATTGACGGCGATACCCAGTTCCCCAATTATGATGATGCTAGCTGGCAAAAAATAAGTAGTGAATTACGCGCAGCTGATGACAAAAATGTTTATCAGTTGAATTTCTCGATTTATGAGAGAAAGGGCTAAACTTTAATTTTAGCTGTGTGTCGGACTTAGTTGCTCTCTTAAGTTATTTATTTAACTGCAAGTGTTTTCGCTCGTGCAATTAACTAAAATAATAATATCCTTATGAAAAGATTTAGTTTCCAATAATTATATTTTACCTCATATTTCATATTATTGAATTGCATGAAGTCACTTTCTTAGTGACCCCATGCAATACCCTGATGTTTATTGAGCCATCAATGTGATTTTATCTATTTCAGTGCCATTTTCTCTTCGAGCAATGAACAAAGTATGCTCACCGGCAGGGAGGTCTATAAACGTCGTTATTAAGCGAGATTTCCATTCTCCAAGTGTTTGCCAATTATTTTGTGTCGCCCATGCACCGTCATCTATGCGGTAATAAAAAGAGTCATCTTGATTCCCCTGCGGTGTTCTCATTGTAATAGATAATGCAACTGGAGCAGTTTGAGTCAAATTAAAAGTATAACTTGCTAGTCCTTGTGCTTGTTCATCAGGAATAGCAACTTGTTGATGGTTATCAGTATGTGGCCAAACAATATAATTGCCATTGGATGCATCATTATCATTGATTACTTCAAATGGTGTAAACAAAGGTTGTGAATTAGCTGATTCAGCTTCAATTGATAGCGTTTCACCAGGTGAGATTATTGGGAAAATACTAGCTTTTGGCATACTAACCTTTATGGTTTTAGATACTGAAGGTACACCTTCGTCATCAATAGCAAAGAGCATATAAAGACCTGGAGTCAGTACATTTTTGTTTTGGTGTGCTGATAAATGATATTTACCATTAGCTAACTCATTAAAGTCAACGTTAACTAAGCGAAGACTAGTATTTTGTTGATGTGTTTGCATTGAGAACCTGATCATTGTAAATTTTACAATATTATCAGAGGCATCAACTTCAAATGTCATATTATTAGTTATTTGCTCCGGTGCCATTTCAATAATAGGCCTAGTAGCAAGTGAGCCATCTGTATTAAATAAATAAGGAGGGGAATAAATTTCAGCATCAAGGTGATTGTTGGCGCAATTCTTATCGTCGTCACATAAACCGCCTCCACCAGAAAACACTGTGCCATCTGGAAGTAACAGAGCCATGGAATGATAGGTTCTTGGCACAGCCATATCAGCCATATTAGCCCATGTTTCCGTAACGGGATCAAAAACTTCAGGTGTGAGCACCGCAGATTCATCACTGAACCTTTGACCTGATACATTACCACCAATAACTAAAACTTTTCCTGTAGGGAGTACAACACTGTTATGGAACTTCCTAGCAAAAGCCATAGGGGCAACATTTTTTATTACAGGCTCTTCCTCAGTAATATCAATAATCTTCGCTTTATTTGTACTGCTACTATCTGTTTCTGCTTTATATCCTCCAGCCGTTAGTAATTTACCCTCACCATACATAATAGTTACCCCATTTTTAGGATACCAGTCGGTTTGTAATGAACCTACTTGCTGAACTGTTCCATCTCCTGTTACATCTAGGTAATGCATTGTAGGTGTTGGGCCTGAGTGAAATATTTTGCCGTTAGGGGCTAAATTGAATAAAGGCCACCAACGAGATTCCTTATATTTATTTCCTGGGTCTGTATCATTTCCACACTCATTGTTTGGATCATTGTCACACCTATTTTTATATTGATGACTTAAAATAGCCTCAAACAAGTCAAGATCAGGCATTACTTTCCATCCATTACTCTGTTCCCATAGCTCAGGTAGAGGCTCTCTAAACCTGCCTAAAGCTGTTAACACTGAATCATTAGGCATGCTAATTGTTGTTGGATAGAACCGGCCATAAGTCATATCCCCAGCATCGCTCCATGTATTAGTTTTATGATCAAACAAACTCGACTGGTTGTTATAACCACCGCCACCGTTGATCAGCAAATCACCGTTATTTAGACTAACCATACCACCACAAAACATATCGTGTTCACGGTTTGGAACATCGATAAAAGCACCAGTTTTATAATCCCATGTTTGTGCCATAGTAGTGTGTTGAGGAAGCTCTTGATTAAAGGAGTCAATACGATTAGAAGAGAAAGTAAGTATTCTTCCATCGGGTAAATTACCACCGGCAACAGGTACATGAGGCCACGGAAGTATAGGCCCCCATCTACCAAGGGTTGAACTTTGCTCTATGTTTTGTAATTGAGTAACCTGTATATCCTTGGCAGGCTCTAACAACGCTATTGGCATTGCGCTTTTCAGCCCTTCATAATAACCTGAAACCTCAGCCCAAACTTTATCATTTTCAGCATGGTCAGTAATATCCATCATGCTAATAGTCGCTTCGTCTGTTGATTCAATACGTGTGCTTATGAAGGTCTTGGCTCCATTAGTGTCGTTTGTCGTTTCCCATTTACCTTCAAGGGTGACAGGACGATATTTAAAACCCCAAAAATTCATGGTAATTTCTTCTTGAAATTTTAATGTTATTTCTTTTTGATTTTCATCAATTAAATAAAACTTTGTGATTTTAGATTTTGCGTCCCAATGAACCATAAAGGTGCCATTTATTTTTATAACATCTTCAACTTGTTGTGCAGCACTCCATAATTGAGGTAAAAGATTACCATCTGTCACTTGTTGTTCGTTAGTGTGGGTATCGTGTGCGAGTACAACATTAATATTAACAGCTGAAAAAAGTAAACAACTAAAAGAAGTGTAAGTAGCTAGCATTTTAAATTTATTTTTTTTAAACATCTTATTCCCTATACATAAAATTATTATAATGATGTCAATATCAGGTAAGGTTTAATTTGTTAATATGCATAATTGAGTTTTATAAAATTAAGCACTTCCAGTGAGGACTGAAAAAGATGGTGTTAATAACATTTTTCAAAAATAGGCACTTTCTTACAACAACAATTACGGTTCCTTAGACTGATTCGACAGTGCTAATTTTAGCATCTAAAGATTATTATCCTTTTATCTATGTAGCTCAAATAATTAACTATTAGGTTCATTTTTACACTATGCGGGGAAATATTATTTACAAATAAACCAGTAATAAATGCCGATAAAATTCAAGTCAGACAAAGCTAACTAGGCAGGTAAATGTATCGATGTTGAAATGCTACATTAATGAAAAACAAGCATATTCAACAATGATTAAAAAGAAGAAGTCATTTGCCGTTAACACGCTACTTATATAAAGGAATAATCTTCCAATAAGTTAGCTTTACTCAAGAGTCTAGGAAGCTAAGAGGGAAGTTGTTTTTTAGAAGTTTATTGATTGCTAGGCTAGAGGGTGACTGTAGATATTATTTGATATTTCACGGTACGTTATGTGGGCGTACCTGATTGCTTTTTCAACTATTTATCTTTTTGAAGTTACACATTTTTTTGAAACTACACATCATTTTGAAGTGTTAGTAAAAGCGGCTTAATTAAATAGGCTCTACAGATATTTATTGTAAAAATCTGTAGAGCCTTAACAAAAACCATTGCGTTTTGTGCAATATCTATAGCTGTACTTGGTTATGGAATCGTGAAGCTTCCTGTTAAATTTACAGCTGAAAAATCAGCAAAACCTCGTACCATTACATGATAAGTTCCATTTTGGGCGGAGGGCATAGTACAAGTTTCGACATTTCCGCCTCTAAACGGAACACATTCAAGGCTAGTAGCTGGTACAGCAGCTTGTACTTGTGTAGGAGGGGTCTCAAATTTCACATATAAATCAGCATCCCCAGAGCCACCATTAATACTGAACTCTAACCCTGTAGCACCTTCAGGTACTTCCAAGGTGAACCTTAATTCTTCAGTTGTCGTACCGGTTAATTCAGACTTCGCAACACCATTTTCTAAAATGTTGCTTGTTATTGGTGCTTCAACGAATAGCCCGGTTAAACTTACATCTGAAAAGTTAGAAAAGCCTCGTACCATTACGTGATAAGTTCCAGCTTGAGCTGAGGTCATAGTACATGTTTCAGAATTTCCACCGATAAATGGAACACATTCGAGAGCAGTAGCTGGTACTGAAGATTGCACTTCGGTAGGCGGTGTTTCAAATTTCACATATAAATCAGCATCCCCAGAGCCACCAGTTATAATAAACTGTAACCCAGATGCTTGCTCAGGTACTTCCAAGGTAAATCTTACTTCCTCTGCTGCTGTACCCGTTATTCCAGATATTGTAACACCATTTTCAAGAGCCGAAGTTGGCGGTTTTGGCTGAGAAACATGCTCACAGACAAAGTTAGTCAACACCTCTTCTCGTTGAGGTAAAAAAACATCGGTTAACGCCGGTGATAGATTTCCTTGTTCGGTGATGTGAACGAAACCTGCGCTGTTTGGCCAGTTGATTGATTGTCCTGTACTGTCAGTACCAATAGAAGTACCATTTGAAAATTGGTGACAACCACCACAACTAGTGGCTTCTGCCCTGGCTAAAAGTTGCTGTTGAGTTATATTTGAACCCAAGTTCGTTAAAGTATTAGTAATATTATTTCTTAGACTAATTCCGGTATTTCGATTGATATTATCACTAGAGTCCTGTGCATCACTTTGAAATTCATTAAAACGGTTTGGAACCGACATGCCGATCTGATTGATTAAAGCTCGGCTTGTTGCGGCAGTTGCATCATTTGATATTAACTGTGGTAGTAAATCAGTAATAAAGGTTGTCTGGAAATCAGATCTTAGTGTGTTGAATAGATTAATATTACTTACCGGACCACTCGTTTCTAAGTTAAAAGGGGCCTGCTGGTCATAGAATTCTGTTAATGCATTATCTTTCACCGTCTCAACTTCAAAATTAACCTGATCTGTTGAACTAACCGCAGTTCTAAACTCCCTTAACTGCCAACGAAAATCAAGAAACTGGTTTGTTCTTACTTGGCCCAAGGGGGCATTGTAGTGTGCAAAGTCAACTACAGGCGCTAATGTTACAGGCGAACCATCAGCCCCCTGAGTGCTCAGTCCCTGATAAAAGAATTCCTCTAGCATAGTGACACGTTCAACATCGGTTAAGTCTGAGGAAGCCAAAGATACCCAAAAATTTGCCACTGAGGTACAGCCTTCAATGCCTTGTTCTGGACGTGGATTGGGAAGTGCTGATTCAAAAATGGTAAAGAAACGGCCAGCTCCGGTTTGTAAACTTGGGTCGCTTGCGTTGCGACCAGGATTTGCATAAACAATTCTATACTCTCCGCAATGGCTTCCGTCGGCTGGCGCAGTGTCAAATCGATTAAAGACTCCAACGGGGAACCACTCATCAACTATCGCTTGAGGAGACATTTGAGATTCAAGGGCTCTTGGGTTCACTGGAACCTCAAAGTTAGTGCCAGAAATAGACTCCGGATTTGTAGCTGATGTTAATGATAAAGTATCAACAAGAGAGGCGACTAATTCTACATTTGACGTATTAGTATTTGAGTTAGCACTATCAATAATTCTTGCCAGTGTCTTGCTAAACTTAAATGGTTCAGCTAATAGATTAACATCGTTAAAGACTAGCCAATGCTTAGAGGCTCCTGATGGTGCGGTTACAATATCTTCAACAGCATCACATGACGCATTTATTTCAGAAGGTGCATCATGTGATGCTTTTTTGTTTGAAAGTAAATTCATTAAATCGTTTGTAGTGGATCCTGAGCCAGACCACGCCTGCGTTGCAAGTAATACACTACATGCTGCAATACTTTGAATAAATGATATTTTCATTTGTACTCTCTTATTAGTTTATGAATTTATGTTTAATTGTTGGATTTATAGAGCCAACCTAAGTGTTTTTTATTTCTATTGTCTTTAAGTTATTGAAATAATTGTTACTTTATCACTTGTGTTGGGCGGTTCTATTATCAATTGAGCTCAAGTGGTTGTTCATTGAGCTCATTATTTTTAAATATGTAAGCTAGAAAATTGTAATAATTTTCTAGCTTACAAACTAAGAAAATGCCCTGCTTTTTGACATATGAATGAAAACCACAAAATGGAACGGGAGTTGGACACGCTGACTAAAGGAAAAGTGGTTATGATGTTGAATTAAAAAAGCCGTAAAAGGCTATTAAATCATTTAAGAGAGAATTATCTTAATAGGATTGTTATTTTTTTGTTACGTAAATGTTGTTTTTTTGTTGTAGGTCTGTGATAAATATTAATTGTATTTAAGGTATGCTCAAGATCACAACTTATAATTCGATAGCTTTATAAAATGGAAAATACAAAGAAAAAGAACACTTTTATAAACCGAAGAATCCCTCTAGCCTCAATGTTGTATGTAAAAATAGCTGAGCGCTTTGTTACTGGAAAAGGTATGGATTGTTCTGTAATTAATAAAATGAGTAATAAAGGTGACGAAACCCCAAAACTTCCTTTAAAGGATGTTTTAGATTTTTGGGAAAAAGCAGCAGTATTAATTAAAGATGAGGCCCTTGGTTTGAGTATAGGGATTAATAGTCATTTAACCGACTATGGGATGATAAGTCATATTCTTATGAATAGCCAAAACCTCTATAAAGCACTTAAGTTAATTGATTTTTATAGATATTTAATGAATGAATGTTTCGAAAGTAAATTATTTTGCAAAGGAAATATTGTTCACTATAAGCTTGATTTCACTTATGAACATCCAGCTAGTTATCATTTAATTGAATTTCATTTTTCGTCCATTATCCATCTTGGAAAACAAATTGCTAGAGTAAATAAAAAGCATGACATTAGTCCTTATAAAGTAGAATTTTCTCATGCACCAAAAGCTCCAATAAAAGAATATCAGAGAATATTTGGAGAAAACATAAAGTTTAATCAAAATAAAAATTCTTTACTTTTTTTAAATGAGACACTTTTAATTTCAACCCATTCACCTAATGAAGAA
>NZ_JQEC01000032.1 GCF_000764185.1 Colwellia psychrerythraea | reverse complement strand
AGTGGGTTTCCCCATTCGGACATCTTTGGCTATAACGGTTTTTATCACCTCACCAAAGCTTTTCGCAGATTAACACGTCCTTCATCGCCTCTAACTGCCAAGGCATCCACCACATACGCTTAGTCACTTAACCATACAACCCTAAGTAGTCTCGAAAGACACGAAGTACACCCTGGAGACTAATCCAAGGCAATTGTAAAGTCTGACATTTTCACGTACTCAATAAATCCGAAGATTTATGATGAGTTACTTGATAAGACATCTTACTCTTTCGAGTAGTATGAATTCGATAATACATCCTTGGGGGGATGCACTATCACCATCACCACATTCACGATAAGAGAATGTGCTAACAGCTTGGTATTTATAATCATATGAACAACAGCGCGACACCGTGTTCAACATATAAATACCGATATTTATATCAGCTTTCCAGATTGTTAAAGAACTTATCATTTGCACACATTCGGCAAAGATATGGTTTAAAAAACCAAACTTAAATCATCGTTCTCAGTTGAGAAGAATGCGTTAAGTTTGGCTTCTTTCTTTAGTGAAAGATAAGAGATGGTG
>NZ_JQEC01000030.1 GCF_000764185.1 Colwellia psychrerythraea | reverse complement strand
CCTGATGGGGCTATAGCTCAGCTGGGAGAGCGCCTGCCTTGCACGCAGGAGGTCAGCAGTTCGATCCTGCTTAGCTCCACCATCTCTTATCTTTCACTAAAGAAAGAAGCCAAACTTAACGCATTCTTCTCAACTGAGAAAGATGATTTAAGTTTGGTTTTTTAAACCATATCTTTGCCGAATGTGTGCAAATGATAAGTTCTTTAACAATCTGGAAAGCTGATATAAATATCGGTGTTTATATGTTGAACACGGTGTCGCGCTGTTGTTCATATGATTATAAATACCAAGCTGTTAGCACATTCTCTTATCGTGAATGTGGTGATGGTGATAGTGCATCCCCCAAGGATGTATTATCGAATTCATACTACTCGAAAGAGTAAGATGTCTTATCAAGTAACTCATCATAAATCTTCGGATTTATTGAGTACGTGAAAATGTCAGACTTTACAATTGCCTTGGATTAGTCTCCAGGGTGTACTTCGTGTCTTTCGAGACTACTTAGGGTTGTATGGTTAAGTGACTAAGCGTATGTGGTGGATGCCTTGGCAGTTAGAGGCGATGAAGGACGTGTTAATCTGCGAAAAGCTTTGGTGAGGTGATAAAAACCGTTATAGCCAAAGATGTCCGAATGGGGAAACCCACT
>NZ_JQEC01000029.1 GCF_000764185.1 Colwellia psychrerythraea | reverse complement strand
CAATGAAGTTGAAACTTGTTTCTAAGTTGAACTTAGTAAACTAATTATCGATACTTGGTTGTTATCGCTAATTATAAAATGTGGCTCCCCAAACTGGGCTCGAACCAGTGACACATGGATTAACAGTCCATCGCTCTACCAACTGAGCTATTGGGGAATCTCGGTTAACCTCACTGGCTAACGGGGCGGAATAATAAAGACCTGTGCCCTAAGTGTCAACACAAAAATAATAAATTATTGAAATAAATATAGTTTGCTGAAGATGTGTTCAGAAGAGGTGCTTTTGCATCAATTTAAGGTTGTTTTTTATACTGGACGTTTTTTTAGTTTCTTTTTAAACTAAGTTGTGGGTAAAGTTAGAGTTATCCACTGTTCCTGTGGGTAACTATGTGGGCAAAAATGTAAGCTTATTTGAAAGAAGCGGTTTGATTGGCTTCGTGATATGTCAATATATAATACAAGTATCACTATTTACTTATATTTCAATGTGTTATCTGTAGTTTGTGTTTTTCACCTAAAGTAGGGTGATTTTTGACCATGTATTTTTCAACTATTTACTGTGCGTTATTTTAATAGATGGTGGAGTTTATAGTTAACCCTGTAGTGCATTCAGATATGACTCATGGTTAAAAGTATTTGGCCGCATGCAGTACAATACCACCTTATGCTTTCATATTATTAGTAACGGCTAAATCTACGCTAGGTAAAAGTTAGTTAATCTTTTACAATGTATCGCTACATATTATGACCCTGAATGACCAATAGAAGCACAGATAATATTTAATGACCAATATAAAAACGGCTAAACATAACCAAAAGCAAGTTGATCTACTCGAAGACCCTGTTGCTATCACCTTAAAACGTATGACCATTCCAATGATTTATGGCATGGTCCTGTTAATGACATTTAACTTAATAGATACCTTTTTTGTTGGATTGCTCGGAACACAGCCACTAGCTGCAATAAGTTTTACCTTTCCGGTAACCTTTACTGTCCTCAGTTTAACTATTGGACTGGGGATTGGTACTTCTGCGGTTATCGCTAAGTTCTTAGGGAAGAAAGATACAATATCTGCTAAGAATTCTGCTACAGCAGCAATGTATTTAGCCGCTATTATCGTTGCATGTTTATCAACTGTGGGTTATTTCATAACAGATCCCTTATTTACTCTACTTGGAGCACAACCATCATTATTACCTTTAATCCATCAATATATGGATATTTGGTATATAGGTAGTGTTTGTTTAATTGGACCTATGATTGGCAATGCTGTACTACGGGCATCAGGAGATACAAAAACACCGAGTATAATTATGGGCAGCGCGGGTCTTATTAACGCGATACTCGACCCTATTTTTATTTTCGGTTTTGGTCCCGTTCCTGCGATGGGAATACAAGGTGCGGCAATTGCCACCTTAATTTCATGGCTTTTTGGTTTAGGTTTTGTCTTGTATATATTAACGAAGAAACACGATCTTATTCATACCACTTTATTACCAATGAAAGAGCTACTATCCGCTTGTCGAGATATCTTGAAGATTGGATTACCTGCAGCAGGCGCTAATATGTTAACTCCGATAGCTGCGGCTATTATGACAGCTATCGTAGCTAGTTATGGTGAGTCAGCCGTTGCAGCCTTTGGTGTAGGCTCAAGACTTGAGTCGATCGCTTGTTTAATCGTATTAGCGCTTTCAATGACCTTGCCACCTTTTATTAGCCAAAACTTTGGAGCAGGTCAATTACACCGCGTAGAAGAAGCTTACAAAGTTGCTATTAAGTTCATCTTAGTATGGCAAGTATTCATCTATATTATACTGGCATTGTGCGCCCATTGGGTAGCGAGTGCATTTGCCAAAGAAACAGAGGTTGCTGATCTAATTAAACTGTTTATATGGATTTTACCTTTGGGATATGGCTTACAGGGCATTGTCATATTAACTAATTCATCTTTCAACGCTTTACATAAGCCAATGATAGCTTTAGGTTTAAGTGTTATACGATTATTTGTCTGTTATTTACCGTTAGCATATTTAGGTAGCTTAGTTTATGGGTTACCAGGCTTATTTGCAGGAGCCTTACTTGGTAACATATTAATGGCGATGATTTCGTACCGACTATTCACTAAACAATTTACTGAAGTTGAGTCAAACGCAGTGGAGCAAGTGAGATGAAAGATTTTACACTTTGTTCTGATTACACCCCGAATGGTGATCAACCAACAGCTATCAAGCAACTCCTCGAAGGTATCGATTCAGGCCTTGCCCACCAAACACTTCTTGGAGTAACAGGCTCAGGTAAAACCTTTACCATAGCTAACGTCATTGAAAAGCTCAATCGACCGACCATGATGTTAGCACCAAATAAAACTCTAGCAGCGCAACTTTACGGCGAAATGAAAGAATTCTTTCCCAATAATGCGGTTGAGTATTTTGTTTCGTATTATGACTACTATCAACCAGAAGCTTATGTACCAACGACCGATACTTTTATAGAAAAAGATGCCTCTGTTAACGAACATATCGAGCAAATGCGTTTATCGGCAACTAAAGCTTTATTAGAACGTCGTGATGTTATTATTATTGCTTCTGTTTCTGCAATTTATGGTTTGGGAGATCCCGATTCTTATTTAAAAATGATGTTACACATTAGCCAAGGTGACATTATTAATCAGCGAGACATTTTACGCCGCCTTGCCGAACTGCAATACACTCGCAATGATGTTGCTTTTGCGCGAGCTACTTACAGAGTACGTGGCGATGTTATTGATATTTTCCCCGCAGAATCTGATCGCCTTGCTTTACGTATTGAATTATTTGATGAAGAAGTGGAACGTATTAGTCAGTTTGATCCGCTCACCGGACAGATGGAAAGAACATTACAACGTGTTACTGTTTATCCTAAAACCCATTATGCGACACCAAGAGAAAAGATAATTGCGGCAGTTGAAAACATTAAAGTTGAGCTTAAACACAGATCACAGCAACTTAAAGACAATAATAAATTAGTCGAAGAGCAGCGCCTTACTCAACGAACCCTGTTCGATATTGAAATGATGACAGAGCTTGGTTATTGCTCAGGTATAGAAAACTACTCTCGCTATTTATCGGGTAGAGAGCAAGGGGATGCCCCACCAACCTTATTTGATTATTTACCTGATGATGGTTTACTTATCATTGATGAATCTCATGTTACCGTGCCACAAATTGGTGCCATGTATAAAGGTGATCGCTCTCGTAAAGAAAATTTAGTGGAATATGGCTTTCGCCTACCATCGGCACTAGATAACAGGCCGATGAAATTTGAGGAGTTTGAAGCACTTTCTCCGCAAACTATTTATGTTTCTGCTACGCCAAGCAATTATGAAATAGAAAAGTCAGCTGGTGATATTGCCGAACAAGTCGTTAGACCCACAGGTCTACTTGACCCCGAAATTGAAGTGAGACCGGTAGAAACACAAGTCGATGACCTGCTATCAGAGATTCGTAAACGCTTGCCATTAGATGAAAGAGTCTTAGCTACTACGTTAACTAAACGTATGGCGGAGGATTTAACGGATTATTTGGATGAGCACAGTATTAAAGCTCGCTACTTACATTCAGATGTTGATACGGTTGAGCGAGTAGAGATCATACGCGATTTTAGATTAGGTAAGTTTGACGTATTAGTCGGAATTAACTTACTTCGTGAGGGCTTAGATATGCCTGAAGTTTCTTTAGTGGCAATTCTTGATGCGGATAAAGAAGGTTTTTTACGCTCCGAACGCTCTTTAATTCAAACTATTGGTCGCGCGGCACGTAATATTAATGGTCGAGCAATATTATATGCAGACAGAATAACAGGCTCAATGCGACGTGCAATTGATGAAACTGAACGACGTAGAGCTAAACAGCACCAATACAATTTAGATAACAACATTATACCTAAAGGCGTTGTTAGGCGGATTACCGATGTAATGGGCGTTGGTAGTTATAGTGATGCTAAGTCATTAGATAAAGTTGCAGAGGCTAGTACCAATTACCATATTAACCAACAAGCTGAAGAGCCATTGTTAACCACCGTACAAATAGATACTAAAATAGCTAACCTTGAAAAAGACATGCAAAATTATGCGCAAAACTTAGAGTTTGAACAAGCTGCCACAGTACGTGATAAAATTGCTAAATTGCGTATACAGCAATTATCTAGCTAACAAATAATTTACTTTTTGATTTCACTTCGCCATCTTGCCTAAGTAACTTGATTAAATACCCTTTCAAGTTACTTTAGTTCTAACATTGAGTAATGACCAAGAATAGTAGCAACAGCATCACTACTGCATTGGGGAAGGTGGCTGATATCCTCAATTATTCGGTCTTGGATATCTATAGGGAATAATAACAGCCGCTCCATATAAAGGTGGGCTTGAGTTTCATTATTGGCATCAATTAATTGCTTCAAACGTCGTGCTTGATATTTCCAAGTAGCACTCATAAGACAACCTCAATTATTCATTGAACACCTTATAAGTCTAGGGCTAAAGTATGCGGGCGGTTATAAATATTTTGACTTAAAAGAAAATCAATGGAAGATAATAATCTATAGGGAGATAAGTTATTAAAAAGCATTATGTTAATAACTTGATAATAACTTCGAGTTGACTATTTTAGTGGGTATTTTCCATATTGAGGAACATTTTATGGCGGTTATCCTGATTTAACATGGCATCCTGCGTTTAAAGTCCTCTTAGTTCACGGCTAATTTAACCGTTAACTTACTCAAATCTTGATATTGATTGCTTGATGTTTAAGTAAAAACAACAATTAGGGTTATTAAAATAAATTTTCCGGATTAAATAACGATATGCTCTATCAATGTTTCAATTTATTCGATTATCAAGGTAAAACGTTTATGAATAACGGGTTATTTATCGACGTTTAACGCTGAGAATTGAACAAAGGGGGAAATTGAGCAAATGCTGCTTATCCAGAGTTCAGGTTACTTACTCATAACTGATTGGATCAGAAACATCATTATCAGAAAATGCTGCCAAACGCTCTTCACAAGCACTGCATTTTCCACACGCCTTATCTCTACCGTTATAACAGGTCCAAGTGTTGCTATAGTCTAAATCCATAGCGATACCATCTCGAAGAATGGCTGATTTATCAACGGTTAAATAAGGGCTGAAAATCTCAACACTCTCATAGTTAGCAATTTTACAAACATCGTTCATTTTTTCAACAAATTCAGGTCTACAATCAGGATAAATAGCATGGTCACCAGAGTGAGCGCCGTAATAAACCTGCTCAGCACCAACTGATACAGCATAAGCGACGGCTAATGATAGTAAAATCATATTTCGATTGGGTACTACCGTTGACTTCATATTATCAGATTCGTATTGCCCCTCAGGAATATCAATATCATCAGTTAATGATGAGCCCGCAAGTAATTGATTGATGGCAGAAATATCAATTACTTTATGCTTGATATCAAGTGCGTTACAAACAGTACTGGCACACTCCAATTCTTTTACATGTCGTTGACCATAGTCAAAGGATAAAGCAAATACTTCTTTGCCATCTTTTTGGGCACGGTTTAATACCGTGAACGAGTCCATGCCGCCAGAATAAATAACAACAACTTTTTCAGCCATTTGAAAGCTCTCTTAATTGATCTAAGGTATAATACCAAACAGAATAATTTATTGTATAACTTAGCGCTTTAGTCTGATTGGTATGGTAAAAAACGTTGGTTATTTTACTCGAAATATACACTAGGCTAAAGCAGAAAGTTAATAGCTAAGACAATAAAATACACCACAATACAGAAGAGAAAACCATAATACCCATGAACTATAAAATTAATGAGCTTTTTGAAACACTTCAAGGAGAGGGATCTTTCACAGGACAACCGTCAATTTTCATACGATTACAGGGCTGTCCTGTCGGATGTTCGTGGTGTGATACTAAACATACTTGGGATATTGAACTTGATGATCAGGTCAGCGCCGGGCAAATGTTAGCTAAAAAAGAAGAAACGCCGAAATGGGCTAATTTTACACCGACAGAAATTTTAGCCTTGTTCCAAGAAAAACAGTATCGAGCAAAGCACATTGTTATCACTGGTGGCGAGCCATGTATGGTCGATTTAACGCCGTTATGTGAATTACTTGAACAACAAGGTTACAGCACGCAAATTGAAACCTCAGGTACCTTTGAAATTTTCACTACGGCAAAATGTTGGGTAACTGTTTCACCTAAAATAAATATGCGTGGTGGTTATGAAGTGCTAGCAAGCGCAATGTTACGTGCTAATGAAATCAAACACCCCGTTGCAACTGAGCAACATGTGGATGATTTAAAAGCTTTATTAGCATTGCATCAGATAAAAGATACCGCTATTTACCTACAGCCAATTAGCCAAAAGCAGCGAGCTACTGAATTAGCTATAGAAACTTGCATTGCAAATAACTGGCGGCTGTCGGTACAGGTGCACAAATATATCGGTATTGAATAATTTTAATTGTTGATTAGCTAGAAATTAATAATCTAAAATTAGTATCAAGAATGAGTGTTTCAACTAACCAGAAATAACCTTTGGTACACGTTTGGATACTCGAGTTAATAACTCGTAATTAATGCTCTCGCTGTATTGAGCAACGATATCAATATTTATATTTTTTCCCCACAACTCGACAGTATCCCCAATTTTGGCATTATCTAAGTCGGTGATATCGACAGTAATCATATCCATTGAAACCCTACCAACAAGTGCTGCAACTTCTCCGTTAATGAATACAGGAGTGCCAGTTTTGGCATTTCTAGGGTAACCATCCGCATAGCCAATCGCCACCGTTGCTATAATTGTCTGTCGTTGGGCTTGCCAAATGTCGCCATAACCAACAGTTTCTCCAACATCTATATTATGTATAGCGATGATATTAGCTTGTAAGGTCATTACCGGAATAAGAGCTTGGGTTATAGGGCTATCACCAATAGGAGAAACACCATACAGTGCTAAACCTAAACGAGTATGATCGCCGTGACTTTCTGGCCAGTTTAGAATACCGGCTGAATTGGCCATACTAAATTTACAGTGATGTTTTGATACTAACGTCTTTAAAGCGACCAGCTGCGCGAGAGGTTTAGTATTCTTAATTTGCTCAGCCGTTGAAAAATGAGAACACAATACTAGCTTGCTTCTTTGCTCTTCAGATAGCTGTGAAATAATGCTATCGACTTGCTCAACAGGGAAACCTAAACGATTCATTCCCGTATCAACTTTTAGCCATATATCACCAGAAAACTCAGCTGCCGTTGATTTTAGCCACTGTAGTTGATAATCGCTGTGTATCATTAAGGTAAAGTTATTTACACGTGCTATTTCTAAATCTGTTTGGTTAAAAGCACCTTCAAGAATAAGGATTTCATTTTTAATCCCAGCACTTCTCAGGGTTAATGCTTCATCGATAAAACCGACGGCAAAGCTATTCACTTCTGAGCTAAGGGCAAGTGCCACCTTATTTGCATCGTGGCCATAAGCATCGGCTTTAATTACGGCAATGGTATTGCTGTTGCTGGCTAAACTATCAATATATTGATAGTTATTCACTAATGCGTTTAAGTCGATAACGGCTTGTGTATGTCTTGAGGTATGGTTCATATCTGTGGCTGATAATTTGCTGATGAATGATTTACTGAAAGTATGGTTAAAGATAAAAATTAATATCCAATGAAAAAGTGGTTAATTTCTATATTTATTATTAGTTATCAGTGTACCATGATAACAAAAACGCGCCTTAGGTTAATCACAAACTTTGTTAATAACATCAACAAATAAAGGCCAGGTGACCATAACGAGATGATTTATGAACACGCAAGAAAACCTAGTAGATGAGCTTAAAAATATCAGCACAGAGGGGCAAAACCCCAATACCTTAGACATAGATTTACTTGATTCACTTGGTGTTCTACATAAAATTAATACAGAAGATCAAAAGGTTGCCGGCATTGTAGAAAAGCTACTACCTGAAATAGCACAAGGGGTTGATCTTATTGTTCATGCTTTTTCTTGTGGTGGTCGACTTATTTATATAGGCGCTGGTACTAGTGGACGATTAGGTGTACTTGATTCGGTAGAGTGCCCTCCAACTTTTAGTGTTTCAAGTGATCAGGTTGTCGGTATTCTTGCCGGTGGTGCTAGTGCAATGTATAAGGCTGTAGAAGGTGCAGAAGACAACAGACAATTGGCCATTGACGATTTAAAAGCCGTTGGTTTGTCCAGCAAAGATATATTAGTAGGCATAGCTGCCAGTGGTCGCACGCCCTATGTCTTATCAGCAATGGAATTTGCCAAAGAGCAGGGTGCTAAAGTGATAGGTATTAGTTGTAGTGCTAACAGTACTTACGCACAAAATAGTGATGTTGATATTTGTGCCGTAGTTGGCGCAGAGGTACTCACGGGCTCTACTCGGATGAAATCAGGCACCGCGCAAAAACTCATTCTAAATATGCTTAGTACTGCCAGTATGATACGCAGTGGTAAAAGTTATAAAAATCTAATGATTGATGTAAATGCCAGTAATGAAAAATTATACGCTCGTGCTGTTCGTATTGTTATGCAGGCGACAGAGTGTGATTTTAATGTTGCCGAGCAAGCACTTGCTCAAGCCAATAATCAAACAAAACTTGCTAGTTTAATGGTGTTAACCGACTTGACTGTCGACCAAGCTAAAGCAGCATTAAAGACAAATAAGGGCTTCTTACGGAAAGCTGTTGAGCAACAAAGGTGTTAATACAGTGATTATTAAGTTGACTGTTTTTTTCAAAACAATAACGCTACTTTTTAGTGTATATTTATCCTGCTTTAGCTTGACCGCAAATGCCGATGAAGAACAAAACATTATTGTTGGTGCTGAGCGGCTTGCACAATACCTACCAAAATTAACAGGCAAAAGAGTGGCGTTAGTGGTTAATCAAACATCGACCGTGTTTGATAAACATTTAGTGGATATTCTGTTAAAAGAAAACATTAATATTAAGATGATCTTTGCCCCAGAACATGGCTTTCGAGGCATGCGTGATGCGGGTGAAAAATTTGATTCAAGTATTGATACTAAAACTGGTATTGCGCTTGTTTCTCTATATGGTAAAAACCGTAAACCCTCGCTAAGTATTATGAGTGAGCTCGATGTCATCATTTTTGATATCCAAGATGTTGGTGTGCGTTTTTATACTTATATTTCTACCATGCATTACATGATGGAAGCTGCAGCAGATGCAGGTATTGAATTTATTGTCTTAGATAGACCAAACCCTAATGGTGCTTATATTGATGGACCTGTACTAGAAGATGAATTTCGTTCATTTGTAGGCATGCACCAAATCCCCTTGCTACATGGACTTACTGTGGCAGAACTCGCTCAAATGATTAAAGGTGAACATTGGTTGAAAAGTGAAAGAAATCTTGCTCTCACGGTGGTTAAAGTGAAAAACTACCAAAGAGATTTAACCTATAACTTACCGATAAAACCGAGTCCGAACTTACCCAATGCTCATGCAGTTTCTCTATACCCATCATTAGCTTTTTTTGAAGCAACCCCCGTAAGCATAGGTCGAGGCACACAGTTTCCATTTGAAGTTATCGGCCATAACGAGGTCAATGTCGGTAACTTCAGTTTTACGCCTGTTTCTACGCCAGGGGCAGCGAGTAAACCTAAGCTGATGAATAAAAGGTTAGTCGGAGAAGATCTTCGTCAAGTCAGGAGCCAAGGCTTAGATTTATCATTGCTACTTCGCTGGCAAAAAGCCTTTGCGGTAAAAAAAATTACCTTTTTTAATAGCCCAACGTTTATGGATAAACTGGCAGGTACAGATAAGTTACGAAAAGCAATAATATCAGGGCAAACTGCTCAGCAAATTAAACACAGTTGGCAGGCCGATTTAGATATTTTCAAACAAAAACGCCGACCATATTTACTTTATCCTGATATCAACTAACTATAAATTTCTTATGTAACTATGTAATAAAGCTAAGCTCTTAGTCATCATTCCTAATGAGAATTATGAATTATGAATTATGCTGCGGTCTGCCATAGCAATAAAAGTGCAATGGCATCTTTAAAAGCTCAAATTCCCCAGGATTGTCAACGGGGCTTGAGCAGCTCTCAAACATGTGAAATAGGCTTTACTGAGCAATCAGGTATATCTTACCAATAGGTATTGTTTTTACTTAAAAATCAAATACTCATTATCCAGAGTTCAGGTTAGATAAAATACTAAGCTGCGGCTGTTCTATTATTTCCGCTGTTTTTTGCTTTATAGAGCGCTTTATTTGCACGAGCAATTAAATCATTAAGGTCTTCTTCATGCATTTGGGCGACACCTGAGCTACAGGTGATCTTAATATCATTTGGCCATCCAGCTTCTTGTATTGATTTTCTTATTTTATCAGCAACATCAACCGCTTGAGCTAATGTTGTGTCAGGACACACTAATAAAAACTCTTCTGTATTCCAGCGGGCCACCGTATCGCTAGATCGGCAGGTATCATTAATCTCACTAACAAATTGCTGTAAAATTTTCTCGGTAATTTGTTGACCGTGTTTTGGGTGAAGTACTTCAAAATAATCAATGTTAAGGAAAATAACACTCAAATTATGTAAATCTGTAGGCGCTAATTGATCAAAACATTTTCTTAATCCTATGCGATTAAGTGCGCCAGTTACGGGACAACTCATTGCGCCAAACACAAGTGTCTTTTTGGCTTGTATTGGCGGTTCTACTTTTATTTGTTTAGCGGGGCTAACTCGACGAATAACATAACCTAGAGCAATGCTCCATAACATGATTAACACGGAAACAAGTGTTGATGTGCTGATATATTTTCCTTTGATTTCTATACGTTCAATCGTTAATTTATAACTGCCCTCGGCTACACTGCTACTTGGCGCTATCACAATAGTGTAGATATTCGAATAGTCAGTCCCGCCATGGTTAAGTGCTAAATTGTGTTTATTGCTCCACCCTTGTGGAATAGAAAAATCACTTAACTTTAACCAGACCGGATTGGTAACATAGGCTTCTAAATATTCAAAACTATTAGGTTTTAGGCTTTGTTCATCTGCTTTGACAGCATAACCTTGATTAAAGTTGCGTAATTCAACACGAGTGCCTGGTTGTGTGGGATGATTATGTGTTATCCATAAGCCAATTTTTTCAAAATTAGACAAATCTAATCCGGTAAATGTCGCCTGTGTACTTAAATCTTGGACGTTAATAAGTAACTCACAAAAAGGCTGTGCTAGATGAGATTTATTTATTTGGCATGAAAAATCAAGCCCTTGATTTGTTTTAACAACACTTCCCGCAGAGGTGCCGAAGACTGTACTATCATCAACAACCTTTATATCTGCTGAGTTTAAATTAATTACTTTAGTTTTTTCAATATTAAGAAACAGTAATGCTAAGATTATCAACGTAAAAAAGGCGAGAGTTATAGCGAAATATAGTTCTTTATTTGTCTGAGCACCCGATACTGTTTGCATAAAAATCCATCCCTTTAAATAGGCGAACGCATTCAAATACTTAAATCAAATTAATAGCTATTTATCCATTTGATAGAAGAGAACTTAAAAGCAGTTACTCCTTTAAAAGTAATACAGCATTGGCAATTAAACAAATTTTAGCTTTTGGAAAACATAATCGGCAATAGCCAAACTAGACGTTAGTCCTGGTGAATCTATACCGAATAAATTTACTAAGCCGTTAAGGTGATGTATTTCACTGGTTTGAATAACAAAATCTTTAAAGGGGTCATCAGCGGCTTGTAACTTAGGGCGAATGCCTGCGTATGATGGCTGCAACTTATCGGCAGATAAAGTGGGGAAATATTGTGAAATTTGTTTTATGAATTTATCCTTGAGTTGTTCAGGGAAATTATAATCCAAATGCTCTATATATTGTGTATCAGGGCCAAATTTTAATTGTCCGCCCATATCAAGTGATGCATGAATACCTAAACCATTGTCTCGTGGGATAGGGTAAATTAGTTGTTTAAAAGGGCTTTTACCTTGATAAGAAAAATAATGACCACGACACCAATGCAATTCAGGGATAACTGATTTATCCATACCATTGATAGTATGTGCTAGCGCTACACTGTGTAAACCTGCGCAATTAATTAAATATTTACACTGTATCGTTAGTAATTCACCTTGGCTATCTAAGCTAACTTCAAAGCCACCTTGTTTAGGTGTAGCACTAATCATTTTAGTTTGGGCAACGAACATAGCATCATTTTGTTCAGCTTGTGCCAATAAACTTTGCATGTAAGCATGACTGTCAATGATGCCCGTAGAAGGAGAATGTAAAGCAGCACTGGCCCGTAGATCAGGCTCAAGTTTTGCTAAAGTGGCTTGGTCAAGCCAAGTCAGATCATCTACACCGTTATTTTTCGCACTAATTATTGTCTGTTTAAGAAAGGCCTCTTCTTGCTTACCATGGGCAACGAGTAATTTTCCAATTTTATTCACTGGGATATGACGCTCTTGGCAGTAGTGGTAAAGCATTTTTTTGCCTCGGACACATAATTTTGCTTTCAGGCTATTTTGTGGATAATAAATGCCAGCATGAATCACTTCACTGTTGCGACTACTGGTTTCTTCACCAAAACTGGAATTTTTATCAATGACTAACACGTCATCGAATTGTTGACTGAGTTTTGCAGTGATTGCTAAGCCAATAACACCCGCACCAACAATAAGTACATCTACGTTATCCATACTATCCTTTGTTATAATCTGTTCACTGTAGTGTAAGTGTGATAATTATAGCGAATAATTCACAGATTAGTTGAGCTTAATCATAGATATAAAAAATGTTACTTGTAAGCTTCTCTTATACTCACTGATATATCTTAATATCGTTAGCTGCAGAATCTTCCTGTAACTGACAAGTCACTAAGATGTAAAACCATAGGAGTGTCGATATTACTATTAAAGTTAGGTGCTAATGGATAAAAGAGTCGCTTTGAAAAGTGTAAGTGTACCGCCATGGTCAAGGTAATAGTGCAATTCTAGTTTATTGCTCAGTAAACAAATGATGTCGACACATTAACCCTAATTTAGTCTTGGCATGCAACAAAAGTTATACAGTATTTAAATTATTACCCGTCATGCAATGTAACTTGACCTTTTCAGCTCTAAGGTTAGGGGGTAAACTTTAACTAAATACGTACAAGACCAATAGCACTAAGATTAATATGAAAAAGACTGAAAAACCTGAGTACTCAACAAGCATTATCAATAAGGTAAGTTATAGCTTTTCTAAAGTTGTTATGAGTGAAACATCAGATGTTATTGTTGCAGAGAATCAAACGAATCAAAGTAAGCTAATCAGAACCACTAGTACAGATACTGTTATTGTTGAACAACCGCTGAAAATTACTTTATCTTGGATCGAAAAAACAGAGGTGAAAAATAAAGTCTTCACGATTACCATGCGTACTCCTGGCCACGATGATTTATTGATCGTTGGTTTATTACATAGTGAAGGTATTATCAAGCAGCTGAATAACATCGATTCAATAAAAATTGAGTCTGATGATGTTGCTGGTGAAGAGAGGAAAAATGAATGGTTAGTGCAATTTACTAGGGGTTTTTTCCCTAACTTATCCTCATTAGATAGATATATGATGAGCTATTCTAGCTGTGGTTTGTGCGGAACAACGTCATTAAAAACATTGCAGTTAAAAACAGAGATAAATTTATCTTTTACTGAGCATAGAAATGTCCTCAAAGCTCAATCATTACTTCTTTTGTCGAATAAAATGCGTAATGAGCAAAGTCTATTTGATAAAACAGGTGGTGTTCATGGCGCGGCCTTATTTGAGCTAGAGTCTAGAGAAGAGTGTGAAAATAAGCTTAAAAGTGAGCCCAACCGAAAATCAAAACAACAGTTTCACCGTTTATTGCAGCCAAAGCTGAATTTACAACATGTCTATGAAGACATCGGCCGACATAATGCAGTTGATAAAATAATTGGCGCTTTGTTAACATCCAGTCCATCTAATGTTCTATTAGTGCCAGCTAATGATGATGAATTGTCCTTAGCATTACCGTTACGACTATTACTTGTTAGTGGCCGTATAAGCTTTGAAATAGTACAAAAGACCATCATGGCCGGTATTCATATATTAGTTGGTGTTGGTGCACCTTCTGATCTTGCCATACAAGCGGCTAAGCAATTTGATTTAACCTTGATTGGTTTTGTCAGTGATAAAGGCTTTAATGTCTATCATGGTGATTGGCGCTTGAATAATGACTAACGGGGATAGCCATTAATTAAAGTTGCAAAAATGAGCGATTATTCGAGCTAGATTTAAAGCACTTATTTACTTGCTAAGGTGAGAAAGAAGATATTTATCACCTTAGCAGATATTATTTATTTTAAACTTAGCTACGAAAGCTAAAAAATGGTCATTAAATTAGCGGCGGATTTTTAGCTTCGTTGATAATTACCGCGACAGATTTTGAAGTGGGTGTGTAAGAGCGATCACCAAAACTATCCAGTGGTACCAACGGATTGGTTTCAGGATAATAAGCAGCAAGATTACTTCGGGGAATATCGTAAAAACATAAGATGAAGTTAGTTACCGTTCGATTTTGGTTATCAGACCAAATAGAGGTGATGTCGACATAATCGTTATCTCTAAAACCCTGTTTTAAGGCATCTTTTTTATTGATAAATAAAATATTTCTCGCATTAATAACACCGCGATATCTATCGTCCATGCCATAGATGGTAGTATTGTATTGATCGTGCGAACGAAGAGATTGCAGAGTATAAAGTGGCTGTTTGTTATGTTGCAGCTCGTTTAGTTTCTCTTTAGAGACATTGACGATACTTTTTGGTAAAAAATTAGCAGTAAACAAGGCTTTTTCTTGTGTATTGTTCCATTTTAATTGTGCAGCACTGTTACCAAGGTAAAAGCCACCCGGTTGTTCAAGCTGAAGATTAAAATCGGTAAACCCTGGAATGGCCTGTTCAATCAAATCACGAATTAAGTCGTAATTTCCTTTTAGCTGTAGCCAATTTATCGCCGAATTAGTGCCGTCGTTACTAGCGCTGTTAGCTTTACTTTTAAGTTTACCGTTAGCCTTATCACTAGTGAGGGTAGCGTTAGCGATATCCGCAACAATGGCAGTTTCAGAATGTAATGAATCAGCTAGCGGTACTACATTACCTTGTGATGCATGAACCATACTAAAGGTATCTTCCACGGTGATAAACTGTGCACCCGTAGTTTGATTATCTATTTCGGTACGGCCTAAACAGGGCAGGATCAGCGCGTCTTGACCTATACATAAATGACTGCGGTTGAGCTTAGTACTTATTTGCACATTCAACTCGGTATTTTTTAATGCTTGATGGGTTTGTACTGTATCTGGGGCGGCTTGGGCGATGTTACCACCTAAACAAATGAGTACTTTACTGGTTTTTTGCAGCAAAGCATTCAACGCATAATAAACGTTATGTCCTTTTTCTTTTGGTAGTGGCGTATCAACGGCTCGAGAAAGTTGCTCGATAAATGCCGTCGTTGGTTTTTCATTGATACCCATGGTGCGATTACCTTGCACATTGGAATGACCACGAACTGGACATAAACCGGCGCCTTTTTTACCTATATTGCCTGATAATAATTGTAAGTTAACAATTTCTTGGATGGTGGCGACAGAATGTTTGTGCTGCGTTATACCCATTGCCCAAGTACAAATGACCTTGTCCGCGGATAAAAAAATATCAGTGGCTTGTGATAACTGTTCAAATGTAAGTCCTGATTGCTGTTCAATTTGTTGCCAAGAGGTATCGTTAACTACCTGCTGATATTGTTCAAATTGCTGGCAATGCAACTTGATAAAATCGTTATCAATTATCGTTGTCTCGCCGTTTTCTTTTTGCTCAGCATTACGTGCAAGAATTATCTTTACCATGCCGCGAACAGCCGCCATATCTCCGCCGAGCTTTGGAGTGAAATAAGCATGGCTGATAGTTGTTGCCTTAGGCGTCAACAGTTCTATCGGGTCTTGCGGGCTAGCAAAGCGCTCTAGCGCTACTTCTTTTAAATTGTTGAAACTTACTATTTTGCAGCCGCCGCGGGCTGCCTTACGCAAGGCATTCATCATTCGAGGGTGGTTGGTACCCGGATTTTGGCCAAAAACAAATATCGCCTCGGCATGATTAAAGTCGTCTAATACTACAGTGCCTTTGCCAATACCAATAGACTCATTTAAGGCAACACCACTGGCTTCATGGCACATATTTGAGCAATCAGGAAAGTTATTGGTACCATAAAGTCGGCCAAATAATTGATACAGGAAAGAGGCTTCATTACTGGCACGACCGGAAGTATAAAATTCTGCTTCATTGGGCGAATCTAAACTGTTGAGCTTTTCTGCTATCAGTTGGTAGGCATCTTGCCAGTCGATAGGCTCATAATGATCGGTGTTTTTATTGTATTTCATCGGCTGGGTTAACCGACCTTGGTACTCTAACCAATAATCACTTTGTTTTTGTAACTGGCTGAGACTATGTTGGGCGAAAAAATCTGCATTGACTTTTTTACTGGTTGACTCCCAGGCAATTGCCTTAGCGCCATTTTCACAAAATTGCAATAAGCCTTCTTTTTCATCGCCCCAAGCGCAACCGGGACAATCAAAACCTTTATCCTGATTTGCCTTTAATAAATTTTTGACATTAGTCTGCGGTTGTTGGCTTTGAATAATGTGTTTTAAGGTCGAGGTTAATGACGATAAACCACCAGCTTTATTGGGTTTTTTACTAAAATGCTCAGACACAAAATTCACCTTGAAATGATAGCAATCTCACTAAATTATTGAGGATTTAGTGAGAATTAATCCGTTTGTTATAACTATGCAGATAATTGCAAAATTGAAATACTTATACCCGCTCCAGCTGAATCAAGCATCTTCAAGTGGAACGAGTTTATCTTGCTTAATTATATACGGAGGTGGAGGTCAGGCGCCAGTCATCCACCTAGCTAGCTTTGATTAGTTGCGATAAATATTGCCTTTATGTGCTGAAATGAATACAGCTAACTTTTCTTACCATAGATCTGTTCAGCTTTGTTATACATTAACCATGAAGTAACGACATACTTCTCATCTGATAAAGGAATATGACCTTTATGGGTATGAGTGAAACCAGCAGGGAAAATCACTAACGAGCCTTTTTTAGGTTTAACCTTTATGCCTTGATAATGAAATTCAGTTTCACCACCTTCATCAACATCATTTAAGTAATACAAAAAGGCTAATACTCTATGTAACGGCTTATTGTGAGGCAACTGTGGGAAAATTTCTGAATGCCAGTAATGATAACCACCAACGCCTTGCTCGTAGCGTTGCACGGTGAAATTGTCGTAACAAAAAACATATTGGATCAATTGATCTAAATAAGGTTTACCTATGAGATCGAAATTTTCTTTAGTGACTGAAACAGGTAAGCCTGTTTTTGGGTCTTTCACCGTAGGGTTCAATGCTGAAATTAACGCCATATAATGTTCGGTCAAATAAGCTTTTACATGAGGGTAACTAGCATTGATAAGCTCAAGCTGTAGTGCTTGCCACTCTTTTTCAATCATAGTGACATCGTGGCTGTCTTTTAGGTTGGTCATCACACCACTGCCAACACGACCTTTGACAACTTTGTCACTTGTTTGATGACCATTGATAAGTTTGTCACATAAATCATCAGATAAAGCGTTTTCAAAGACACCGATAAATTGGCTCATTATTAATTCCTATTATTATTATTTTACTGCGCGGAAAGTGAATTACTCATGTTAGATCATATTTAATTACGTTAATTATTTATTATATAATGTTAACTGATTAGTAATTATTTAGTAACATTATTGCAACATAAGTAACAATAATGGTATGTTTACATATCTTTGATGAAAGTCATTGTGTCTGAATATGTATAAAAAAATCAATAATTATAATTAACGTACCAGGAACAAAACATGTCAAATAATAAAAACCGCCTTAAAGTAGCGAAAAATAAGGCGGCTATAATCACAACAGCTAGCCTCTTATCACTTTCAATATCAACCGCTCTTTATGCAGCACAGCCAGTAGGCGTACAAACTACAGATAATTTATTATCAGCAGTGGCGAGTTCACCTTTACCAAAACGCTTTATTGTTAAATATAAACAAACATCGAATAACTTAGCACTAATGAGTAACGTTAACAGTGTTAGCGACATGGCTAATCCAACACCACTTGGTCGTATTGCAGCTGTTCGACATAAGCTAAAGACTTTAGGTGCAACGGTTACAGATGAATTTCCAAACATGAACATGATAACTGCTGTGTTATCTACTTCAGATGCGATGAGTTTGGCAATGGATTCTAACGTTGAATACGTTGAAGAAGATTTACCACGCCGTTTTATGGCGCAAAGTGTACCTTACGGAATTGGTATGGTACAAGCAGACCAAGTTGATGATTCGATTGCCTCAGCAAATGCTGGCGGTAAGAAAATTTGTATTATCGACTCAGGTTTAAACTTGCCTCATGAAGATATGGGCGCACAAGGTGGCACGATTAACGGTACTAATGACAGCGGTACAGGTAATTGGTTTGACCATGGTGGTCCACATGGTACTCACGTAGCAGGTACAATTGCAGCGCTTAATAATGGTATTGGTGTTCGTGGTGTTATTGGTACCGATCCT
Source organism: Colwellia psychrerythraea (assembly GCF_000764185.1). Lineage (GTDB taxonomy): Bacteria > Pseudomonadota > Gammaproteobacteria > Enterobacterales > Alteromonadaceae > Colwellia > Colwellia psychrerythraea_B. Next base: position 140,003 of record NZ_JQEC01000029.1, on the reverse strand, counting down.
AGTTTACATATTGTTAAAGTTTTTAATGAAGCAGGTTGGGGTTATTCTTCTAGCTTAGTTAGTGCTATTAATACTTGTGTAAGCAATGGCTCAGATGTTATTAACATGAGTTTAGGTGGTTCAGGCTCAAATACTACAGAGAGTGATGCCATTCAAGCCGCTTATGATGCCGGCGTACTACTTATTGCCGCAGCTGGTAACTCAGGTGTAGCTAGTAGTACAACTGATGCAGAAAGCTTTCCTGCTTCATATGACTCGGTAATGTCAGTAGCTGCTGTTGATAGCGCTAAGGCATTAGCTGATTTTTCACAGAAAAATAGCCAAGTCGAAATTTCAGGCCCAGGTGTTGATGTATATTCTACTTACCCTGAAGGACTCGGCTCAGTAGTCGAAGTTTCTGTTGCTGGCAATGGTTACACTGCTAATGCTATGGAAAATCAAGGTAGTGCAACAGGTGCTTTATATAACTTTGGTACTGGTCAAGCAATTGACTCTGGTGCAGCGGGTAATATTTGTTTGATCGCTCGTGGCAGTATTTCATTCCATGATAAAGTCAAAGCTTGTCAAGACAGCGGTGGTGTTGGTGCAATTTTATATAATAATGTTGCTGGTAGTTTTGGCGGTACTTTAGGTACAACAAACGCAACTAATATCCCAAGTGTTACTGTTTCTGATACCGATGGCGCAGCCATGTTAAATAACTTGGGCGCTAGCTCAACGGTAAATATCGGTGCAGGTAATTACGGAAAAATGAGTGGTACCTCAATGGCGTCTCCTCATGTTGCTGGTGTTGCTGCCCTAGTGTGGAGTCATCATCCTACTTGTACTAACGTAGAAATTCGTAATGTACTTAATGCTAGTGCTCAAGATCTTGGTGCTACCGGCCGTGATGTTAAATTTGGTTATGGTTTAGCGCAAACTAAAGATGCAATTGATTACATTACAGCCAATGGTTGTGATGGCAGTGGCTCTGGTGGCGGCGGTGGTGGTACAACCCCTGGCGATACTGTACTTGAAAACGGCGTAGTTAAAGTTGATTTAGCGGCAACTACGGGTAATGAACTTGTTTTCACTATGGAAGTACCTGCTGGTGCAACCGATATTAACTTTGCTACCACTGGTGGTACTGGTGATGCTGACTTATATGTGAAATTTGGCGCTGAGCCAACTGATAGTGTTTATGACTGTCGTCCATATAGATCAGGTAATGCTGAATCTTGTGCTAGTACACAAGCAGGTGGTACATATTACGTGAAAGTAAAAGCCTATAGTGATTTTACTGGCGTTAACTTAACCGGTAGTTATACTGATCCAAGTACTGGTGGTGGCGGTTCTGTTCAGCCAATTGATAGTACAACGAACAATATCGCAGTTTCCAGTAGACAATGGACTCGTTATACCCTTGATTTAGCCGCGGGTTATGCTGATCTAACTGTTACTCTATCTGGTGGTAGTGGTGATGCAGATTTATACGTTACTGAAGGTAAGCAATCTACTTCATCAACTTATGATTGTCGTCCATATAAAAATGGCAACAATGAGACCTGTAACTTTACAGCACCTGCACAAGGTACTTGGTATGTTGATATCTATGGTTATTCAGCAGCATCAGGCGTAACGTTAAACATCCAAGCTACGCCACAGTAATTGTGAACTAGTAGAGAAAATAGCTTGATCACATAAGCTATCATTCAAACTAAAAAAGGGTAACGCTAGTTACCCTTTTTTTATGCCAGAAAATAAAATTAAAATACTAACGAGATGAGAAAAGCGACAAACCAAAAGGCTGAAAAAGCTTGCCAAAATAACACTGGGTTCTTGTCCATTAATACTGCGTTGTGATTACTCTTATATTTTGGGTTGGGATTTTGTAACTCATGTAAGAATTCTAATACGTCTTCATGTCGACGGTCAGCTTTAAAGCGTAGCCCTTTTTTAATGGCACAGTCTATCCAAATAGGCACCAAGGGGTTTACATCAAAGCAGGGGATATATTTGGTTTTAAGATAGGCTTTCACTGTCCGACACTTATTGAGTTTTCCTGAAAACGGTTCTTCGCCCGTTAACATTTCATAAGCGAGCACAGCTAAGGAAAAAACTTCTGATTGTATGGTACTTTTTCCGGTGATAACCACTTCTGGCGCCGAATACCCCGCAGTTCCTAATATGCCAGGCTCATCAAGTGGCGTGGCAATTTCAGCGATGCCTTTACTATAACAAGAGCCAAAATCAATGATTTTTGCTTCACCATTGTTATCAATCATAATATTGCCAGGCTTGATGTCCTGATGCAAAATTTCGCGCCTGTGCATTGCCCGTAGGCCTTTTTCAATTTGGGCAAGAATATATACGACATCTTGCACTGCAGGTTTGGGGTTTTCTTTTATCCACTGCTCGAGGGTAATTCCTTCGATATATTCGGTTAAATAATAGAGCCAGTTTTTATCTCTATTACCCTCAATGACCTTAACTACATGAGGGTTACTGATGCGGCTGCCCATCCAGCTTTCCATGATAAAGCGCTCTATATACGCCAAATCATCGTCAAAATTTACCGATGGTGTTTTCATACAATAACGGGCACCGCTGTCAGTATCTCGTACCACATATACTTGGCTGCGGGTATTAACATGTAAGACTTTTTCAACCTTGTAGCCATCCAATATCATGTCTGGTTCTAGGTAAGGAGGAAAAGGTAACTCTGATAATTTTCGGCCAACTTCATTAATCGTTTGAGCCGGCAAGCTATCAAGGCGTAGAATTTGACAACTTAAGTTATCGCCACTGCCATTGGCTAGGGCTAAGGTAATTAATTGCTCGCAGGTCTGCTCAAAACATGTTTCATTACTTTTGGGTTTTAGCTTAGCTAAAACAGCAGATAACTCTTTGCTTTTAATAAAATCATGGATGCCGTCGGTACTTAAGAAGTAAATATCACTTAACTCTACCGGTAGACTATGACAGTCGACATCCAGCTTTACATCTAAGCCCATGGCTCGAGATAAGTAGGATTGTTTGGCATTAATATAGGTACTGTGATCGCGAGTGATTTGTTCTAATTCACCTTGGCGAAAGCGATAAATACGGCTATCACCAACATGAAAAATATGTGCGGTTTGTGATTTAAAAATAATGCAGCTAAAGGTACTAACATAACCTTTTTGTGCCTCATTAAATTGTTGTCCTTGGCCATATAACCAACGATTAAGCGCTGTTAATACCTGTGAGGTTGATTTTTTTACACTCCAACTATCGGGGGTGGAATAATAGTCATACAAGAAATTATGCACACAAGTTTCGCTGGCTTCTTTACCAGCCTCTGCGGCACTGACACCGTCAGCAATAACGGCAACAGCGCCTTTATTGGTTAATAACGAATCTTTAGGGAGTCGTATACCAATGGCATCTTCGTTGACAGTTTTGTTACCCGCCACTGAACGTTGTGCCACAGTAAAGCTTAATTCACTGGCCAAATTTCATCCTGCTTATTATCTAGGTTAAAAAGTCGTTAACTCTTAACTAGTTAAAGTTTAACCCCTAAGTTTTAAGAGCTAAACGACCCTATAATATTACTTAATTCTTGCTTAGTTATCAGGAGTTTTTAATGTACTTCAATCATCTGTACTGTGCCATCGGGCATCACTTCAGCCATGCTACTCTTAGGCTCATCTAAAAAGAGCGTACAACAAACGGCAAAGGCAACACCAGCACCGATAGTAGCAAAAAATACCGACGGTGAAACAAAGGAAAAGACCATTAAAAATACCACGGCCCCAACATTACCATAAGCACCTACAGTGCCGGCAATTTGTCCGGTTAATTTACGTTTAACCAAGGGCACGACTGCAAATACACACCCCGCAGCCGAGCCTAAAAAGAATGAGCAAATCATCATAGTGGCAATTACTGCAGCAAGGGGCCACTCAGGGGTGATTAATGACATGACACCAAAACCTATTGATGCACCACTTAACAGCAATATTAATGGTACTTTACGACCAAACTTATCACTGATCATGCCACCTGATGGGCAAGAAAGTACATCAACGGCAGCAAAACAAGCACCAAATACACCGGCAGCTGCAGCAGCAACTAAGAATTGGCTTTCAAAGTATTGCGCTAACATGGATATCACAGAGAGCTCTGCACCAAAAGTTACCGCATAACCAATACTTAAGATGGCTACTTGTTTGAATTTATACTGTAAAATGTCATCCATCGGTGGTGATTGCAGCATGTCTTTATTCACCTGAAATAACTTCCAAGATTGGTACGCTATCAAAGCAAGTAACAAACAATAAATAACATAAGAGGAAAAGTCACTGATCAAACCGGCACCAACAACAACTTCGGCGCCCGTACCTGCAACCACACCAGCATCGGTTACTCGCCAAGTTAATATCGCTAATGCTGCTACCATGGGAATATTAAATAACAGACAGTAAACAAAGTCTCGTTTACTGGTTAGTTCAAGACCACCAGACTTATTAGGTTTGAAATAGGTAGAACCCACCGGCGTATCTGTTACAGCAAAATAGTAAAACACTGAATATAACAAAGCCAACACACCTGTTGAGGCGATTGCATAACGCCAACCGTCTTCGCCGCCAAATAAACTGGCGATATAAACTAAACTACCCGCACCCACTGCAGAGCCAACGTTACCCATGCCCTTATAAATACCTTCGGCTAAACCTAATTGCTTGGCTGGGTACCATTCACTGATCATTCGAATACCAATGACGAAACCCGCACCAACAAAGCCCATTAAAAACTTGGCCAAAGCTAAAGTTTCAAAGCTTTGCGCAGAGGCAAAGAAAAAACATAATAGTGCAGTAGCTACCAACATCGCCGTATAGGAATTTCGCGGACCGTATTTATCAACTAACATACCGGTGACAATACGTGCTGGTATCGTTAATGCCACATTTAGAATCAATAATATTTTTGCTTCTATATCGCTTAAGCCCATACTGGCTTTAATGGTCGACATGAGTGGCGCATGGCTAAACCACACAAGAAAGGTAATAAAAAAAGCCAACCAAGTACTATGGAGAATTCTGGATCGGCCCTGAAAGGATAAAAAACTATGTTGTAACGATGATTGACTCATACAAAACCTTGATTTAGTTAACGGTAAACTCTACAAACAGGGTTAATTTAGCAATAAGTAAGCCATAACTTATCTAATTGATATTTATCGGTATTTTATGTTTTTCGTATAAAGTAAAGGGGGCTTTGCACCATAGTGCAGCTAGATAAGTGATAAAATGCACCAAACTTATCATTTATCTAAATGAGAGTTCAGGTTATTTAGATAATCCTGAGCGTTTTGCTATTTTGCTAAACAAGGGCGGATATAAAGTGAAGATTGGATGTGTGGCAAATTAACAAAGGGATCTATTCAATCAAGCTTGTAAGCCGATACCTAATTTATATTTTAACTAGATGAGTCATGTTTGTGAATTTGACTAGGGAAGCATGCTGCGCAGTTTATATCTGGAGCTTATAACTGTAGTAATAAGGTAGCAAAACCAAAGTAAATTAACACACCGCTGGCATCAACTATGGTGGTTACTAAGGGCCCTGAAGCTGTTGCAGGGTCTAAATTCAGTTTAGATAAAATAAAAGGTAAACATAAACCAATTATACTGCCAATAAACACCACGAAAAACATTGATAGTGCGACGATTAGCGCTATTTCAGGGCCTCCGCGCAGTAAACCTAAAAAGTATACAGTTACTCCCATACTCAGGCCAAGCGCCATCGCAACGAGTGCATCTTTACGCAGTACTTTGGTCCAGTCTTTGTACTCAACATCTCCAGTAGCAAGTGATCTCACCATTAATGCTGCAGCTTGAGAGCCAGCATTTCCTCCGGCTCCAACCAATAGCGGCATAAAAAATACTAAAGCTATATTGGCGGCGATGGTTTCTTCAAAAAAAGCTAAACCAGCACCTGAAAGTAAGGCGCCAAATACAAGTAATATCAACCAGCCAATACGTTTACTGTATAACTCCCAAAGGCTAATTTTACTCATGGGTGAATCAAGTGCAGCAACTGATGCTGATTTTTGCGCATCTTCAGTGGCTTCTTCTTCTGCCGCATCCATGGCGTCATCATAGGTCACTATACCAACTAGTTTTGATTCATCATCGAGCACTGGTACTGCGATCACATCGTAATAACTGATAATTTGTGGAATTTTTTCTTGGTCATCGGTGACTTGTACCGAGACGACTTCTGGTAACATGATGTTTTCGATTAAACTATCGGGTGATGCAAGAATTAATTCTCGTAAGGATAATGTGCCCAATAATCTACGCTGGTCATCAATGACATAGGTTTGATAGATGGTTTCTTTGTCAGGTGCTTCTAAGCGCAGTTTTATTAAGGATTTACTAACCGTCCAGTTGCTGCGCAATGTTGCATAACCTGATGTCATTAAAGCGCCAGCCGTTTTTTCTGGATAACTAGCAAGTTTACGAATATCATCACGCTCGGCTTGCGCAAGACCAGGCATTAATGTCTGTCTTTGCTGGGTATCGAGTTGATTGTATAAATCAGCCCGAGCGGCTTGCTCCATACTTGAAAAAAGCGCGGCTAAGTCATTACGACTCATCGATGAGGCAACATCAGACTGCTTTTGCGGATCTAAATAAACAAATAAGTGGCATTGTGCAGGTAATGATAATAATAGTAATAGCTGTAAAATTAGCTGTGCTGGAAAATCTTCAATAGCAGCGGCAAAGTCTGCATCATGCATATGTTTAAGTAGACGACGAAGTTCAACTTTATCTGATGTTTCAAGCAAGTGGGAAATTTGCTGAGTCAGCCTTTTTTGAAGCAAAATTGTCACCTTATTGTCTTGTTACTGATAATAAATTAATAAACACATTAAATTTTCGTCTAGGATAACAAACACTAAAGCTCGGTTGCAACTTGCTAAAATGTAAATTGCTTAGTTAATACAGTGTGCTGATCTCGAAAAGTTATCGCTGTATATGTATGTTTAGTTTTTTGATTGTAAGTAACCTGAACTCTGGATAAGCAGCATTTTCTCAACATTCCCCTTTATCCAGAGTTCAGGTTAAGTAATGTATTTAGCTATAGAGGTGGAATAACTGCTATTGGTGAATAGTATAAAGTTGGCTGTTGTTCCTTCTTGCCTTATTATATGACCAACAATATATTATTCATTATTAAAGCGTTACTTGCTGTTAACGCGAATACATACTTTACTGCCAAGGCCTATTTATGAAAATGCTATCGATGTTATTTATTACCATTATTTTATGTTATTCGACTTTATTAATTGCTAATGATGCAAAGAAAAACTACAGGCCAGTTGAGAAAACCTTAATGGTTAAATTAGTACAATTACAGGATAACCAAGGGCTCAAATATATTGGAGCTTTGGTGCCTATGGTAGATTTAGCGCCGTATTTAGCACAAATGAAAACACAATTAACGACTGACTTTGCTGATTATCGTCATAATCAGGTTAGTCGTGATCATGGCCAATTTCATATGACCCTGATTAACCCTTATGAATATCAAGTTATAGACCAAAGTAAAATATCTGTTGGTGAAACTGTCACTATTACCCTTAAAGGATTGGGGCGAGTAGCGCAGGATAGTAAAGAAACATATTTTGTTGTTGTCGAGTCAAATATTGCGCAGCTTTATCGTCAGAAAATAGCGTTAAATGGCAAAGACTTTCATGTCACGCTCGGTTTTAAACCTCAAGATATTTATGGTGTGAGTAAAGGTGCAGAGCGCTTAATTCATTAGCTTTTGCTTACACACTTTCAGTTTATTTAATAAATAGACTCGGTTAGGGTAAATTGGTGTATTAAACAAAAATCTTAAAATGCATTTATTATGCCTTATTTAAAGGTAATAACTTTTGCTAGAAGAGGTATTCAACATTAAATTAGCAACTCACAGAGATTTATTAAAAGGTTTAATTGCCATCGCCGGTTTGTCTGTCTTTCCCGTAATGCGGTGTCAGCCGTTATAACACCAATTAATTTAATAACGTGGGACTTTTACTGTTTTTATCTTTTAGGTACGATACAAAACTTTAATAATATGCCAACCGAATTTAGTTTTCACTAAGTGCGGTGTCAACATCTCTGCGGTAAAAGCCACTTTATCAAATTGAGGCACCATAGTACCTTTCGTAAATTCACCTAAACTGCCGCCTTTTTTACCAGACGGGCAGGTAGAGTGCTTCTTGGCTAACGTTTGAAATTTAGCCCCTTTTTCAAGCTGTTTAAGTAAATCTTCAGCCAGTTCTTTATGCTTCACTAAGATATGAAGCGCTGCTGCGGTACGAGCCATGTGTCAACTTATTCATTATAAATATATACCCTGTATTTTACCTGTTTAGCTTCAACATTTCAGTTAAAATTATTGGTAAATCTAGAAAACTCGCTATTTAGCATAAAGTATTGTTATTAATGCTTAGGGTGCACAAAGATAACACTATCAATCATCCTATCGGATAAAGATGTGTGGCTACCCATAATTTACTTGTTCAGGTAAACTACTGGTACTTCTTCATTGCACAGTTTTCTTACCGTATTATGCGCATTATTCATACCTCTGATTGGCATCTTGGCCAATATTTTTACGGCAAAAGCCGCGCTAATGAACATCAACAATTTCTTACCTGGTTATTAACTCAAGTTGGCAGACATAACATTGATGCCATTATTGTCGCCGGTGATATTTTTGATACCTCAACACCGCCAAGTTATGCCCGTGAAATGTACTTTGATTTTATTGCCAAGCTTCATGTATTAAATTGCCAACTTATCATATTAGCGGGGAATCATGACTCAGTTGCTATGTTGGCAGAGTCTAAAACAGTGTTAGCAAGCTTATCTACTCGTGTTATTACTCAGGTTATACCGACATCTATTGATGAAAATGAGCTATGTGAAGCAAGTACTAAAACAAATACTGATACAAATAAAGCAATAGCACAGCAAGTTTTTCCGCTAGTCAATGCTAAGGGGCAGGCTAGCGCTATTATTTGTGCTATTCCTTTTGTCCGTCCACGTGATGTAATAAAAAGCCGAGCAGGCCAGTCGGCCAAAGATAAACAGCAAAGTTTACAACAAGCAATTAGTGATCATTATCAGTCGCTGTATCAACACGCGGTTGCTTTGGGAAAAAAACTAGTCAAAGAGCAATGCAAAGACTTAGGTTTAGCACAAGGCGAGCAACTGCCAATCATTGCTACAGGTCATTTAACGGCCCTTGGTGTATCGGTAACTGACAGTAAAAGTGATTCAGTCAGAGATATTTATATTGGCTCTTTAGAAGCTTTTCCTGCGAGTGCTTTTCCACCCGCCGATTATATAGCCCTTGGTCATATTCACCGTGCGCAAAAAATAGCCAAATCAGAGCACATTCGTTATTGCGGCTCACCGATTCCTTTGAGTTTTGATGAAGCCAAACAAGATAAGCGGGTACTTATGGTTGAGTTTTCCTCAGGCAAGTTAAATAAGGTAACAGAAATTATTGTGCCGTGTTTTCAACCATTATATATGGTGAAAACATCAGTCGATGCCCTTGAAGCTTCACTTAAAGATACGTTAATAGCCTTTGAAAGTCGTCAAGTAGCGGACGAACTTCCTGCGAGTATTAAAGCTTGGCTTGATATTGAAATTGATAATAGCGACCATTTGAGTGATTTATCACAAAGAGTAAGTGAACTAGCCAATGATATGCCTTTTGAGGTGTTATTGGTGCGTCGTTGTAAAAAAGCACGTCAACGCAGACAAGCACAACTGTCACAACAAGATAATAGCGTGTTAAGTGAGTTATCTTTAAATGAAGTATTCGATTCACGTTTATCGCAATTTGATTGGCAAACAGAGGAAGAAATAGCCCGTAAAACTCGTTTAACACAACTATTTACCGAAATTTCAGTAGAGTTAGCATGCCAACAGAAACAAGCTAATTTACCTGCAGATAAAAATACTGAGACAGTAAAAATAAAAGAGGCTGATCAAGGTGTTAAGGCTAAAGAAGTTGAGCAAGAAAAATTATGAGAATATTAAGTTTACGCTTTGAGAACATCAATTCACTCAAAGGCAGTTGGAAAATCGACTTTACTGAAGCACCTTTTGATAACAATGGTTTATTTGCCATTACTGGCCCTACGGGCGCCGGTAAAACCACCATACTCGATGCCATTTGTTTAGCACTTTATCATGAAACACCACGTTTAAGTGTCTCTAAGAAGCAAAACCAATTAATGACTCGCCATACCAGTCACTGTATGGCAGAAGTTGAATTTGAGGTGAAAGGCCAAGGTTATCGGGCTTTTTGGAGTCAAAAAAGAGCGCGTAATAAGCTTGATGGTAATTTATTAGAGCCTGTGGCAGAGTTAGCCAAACTTGATGGCACCATAGTGTCAGATAAACTCAGAACTGTGCGTAGTGATATTAGTGAGTTAACCGGACTTAATTTTTCCCGTTTTACTAAATCAATGATGCTTTCTCAGGGAGAATTCGCCGCATTTTTGACATCAGAGCCTAATGACCGAGCACAACTATTAGAGCAACTTACCGGTACTGAAATTTATGGCGATATATCAAAAAAAGTTTATGATAATCACCGCAGTGCTAGTGATGAGTTAAAGTTATTACAAGCCAAAAGTCAGGGCGTCACTTTATTAGACGATGAGCAAGTCACTGAACTTGAACAGCAACTTAAAAAAACTACTGATGAAGAAAAGCAGTTAAATAAACAATTGCAGCAAGCTCAATTAGTAAAAAATTGGAGTTCAACTTTTGTCGCTAATGAACAAACGACAAAAGCAGCAAAACAGCAATTATCAGCGGTAGAAGTGCAAGAAAAACTAGCCGAAAATGATCTTGGTTTACTAGCACAGTCTACAATTGCTGAGCCACTTCGCGCACCGTATGAAAAAATGGTGCACTATCGTGAGCAATATCAACAAGCTTTAAAACAAGTTACTCATCAAACGGAACAGTTAGCTGTACTAGATCAAGCCGTTGTCACAAGTGAAGAGACCTTAACACAGTTAAAAACTACTCAGTTTGAAGCTGAAACACAGCATAAAATGATTGAGCAAGTCTTGCATGAAAAAATTGAGCCGCTTGAGCATGCAATCAGCCATCAAAAAGCGACTTTGTTAGAAACAAACAACAATGTTGTAACGCAAAATGAAACACTAAATCATAATATTGATAACGTAAAAATTGCAGGCGTTGAGCAACAAAAAGCATTAACAACGGTTGAGCAACAGCAAACATACTTAGCTAATAGCCAAGCGTTACAACAACTACCTGAAAAATTACCACTGTGGCAAAATCAATATCAACAATTAACGAAACAGCAAATGAGTGTGCAGCGCTTATTAAGTGAACAAAGTAATGTTGATAAAACACTTTCAGACTTAATGACTCAACAGCAAGTTCAGCAGCAACATATTGCTGAGAGTGAAGCGCAATTACAGCAACTTAATAACCAAAAGAAAGTGATGGCAGAGCAAGTACAGCAACTTGTCCGAAACAGCCAAGTGGCTCAAGCGATCTTGGTTAATGTTACTGATCAAAAAGCGGAAAAAGAAACAGAGCTTAATATTACCGAAGTAGCCACGGCACTTAATCAAGCGGTTATTGATAGACAAAACCAACAGTTAACGTTCAAGCAAGCTATGCAGCTAGCACAGCGTTTTCATGTGTTAAGGCAAGAGCAGCAAACACTTTCATTGCAACAACTAAATAATAAGCAACAACTAGAAGTAACTGAACAGGAACTAATACAGTTACGACAAACCTATAGTACTTCCAAGCGTCAGGAAAAAGATGTAGAAACGTTACTTGCTCAGCAGCAAACCATTATGGCGTTAAGTGAGCATAGAGCAAAGCTTCAACCGGAAGACGCTTGTCCTTTGTGCGGCTCTATTGAGCATCCGGCAATCAGTGACTATAAATCTTTGGATAGTGATGAACATCAAAGTCGTTTATCACTGCTCAAGAGTGAATTAGCGACACTAGAAACTCAGGGTAAACAGCTTAATAAAATACAAGCACAATTTACCGCAGAGCTTACTGCTCAACAGAATCGTCTGCAAGGCATAATGAGCGAACAAAGTAGTATTGAACAAAATTGGCAGTCGTTAAATGTGCAGCAATTTTCATTACAAAGCGTCGACGCTGAACAGAGGTTAACTAACCAACTAAACGACACTTTACATCAACTTAAAGAACTCGTTTCCTTACAACAACAACTGCAAGAAAATAGCCAGATCCAACAACAAAGCGCGGAACAAGTCATTCATTGTGATAAGCAGTTATCGACTCAGCTTAGCCAATTACAATTGGTCCAAGAGCAGGGTAATGCGCAGCACAATGTTAAAACAAAAATTGTTACCGACTTAGCCGCTGAGCAACAAGCTATTGTCACGCACAATGCGCAATTGTTAGCAGATATCACCGTCACTAAAATAGCATTACCACTGAGTGAGAATGACCAGCAATATCAAAATATATGTATTGATGAAAACTGGTTGGCGTCAGTTTCGAAACAAGGGCAAGAATATCAAGGTATTGTTAACACTCACCAAACCGCACAAGAACACTTAATAACGCTAGAAAATAATCTTGCTTTATTAAAGCAGCAAGTTGAACAGCAACAAAACCAGCTAAACCAAACAAAAACTCAGTTAAGTCAGCAAGAAAGTGAGTTAGCAATTAATAATAGCTCACGCCTTACATTGTTTGTTGAGCTTGGTTTTGATGATATTAGAATGCAAGATACTGTGTTATTGAGGGCTGATATCAGCAAACAACGAGAAGATAACGAACGTTTACTGAATAGCGCAGATGTCCTTCATAATGAAAAATTGTCAGTGCAACAACTTAATAAAGGTCAGTTAACTACGGCTACGTCACAATTAGAAAGTTTGTTGAAACAAAATGATAGCGTAAATGATGATTGGCAAAAACTCTTCTCTACCAGTAGCTTTATCGATGAAAACCAGTTCTTGTTGGCTTTGATTAGTCCCGAAAAAGCACAGCAACTTCATAAACTTGCAAGCGACATTAGTGATAACAAAAAACAAGCGCAAGTATTGATTGCGCAAGGTGAAAAAGTAGCGCTGGAGTTAGCTAATACAAAGACAGAGTTGAGCAAAGTTGGCGCCGTTGATTTTGATGATGAATCAGTTTCAAATACGCTAATTAAACTGTCAGAATTATTGAAGCAGTGCCAGCACAAAACAGGACAATTTAGTCAACAAATTAGTCATGATAAAACCAATAAAATTCAGCAAAAATCTCTGCTTGAGCAAATCAAAAATGCACAACTTGCTTTAGATGATCTTAGCTATCTTAATGAAATTATTGGCTCAGCCACTGGCGCTAAATTTAGAAAATTTGCCCAAGGTCTAACGTTAAGTAATTTAGTGCATTTAGCTAACGCACAGTTAGATCGACTCTTTGGTCGCTATCAACTGCAATGTCAGCAAAGTGATACGTTGGCGCTGGAAGTCGTTGATACTTGGCAAGGAGATACCGCACGCGATATTAAAACCTTATCTGGTGGCGAGAGCTTCCTGATAAGTTTGGCTTTGGCATTAGCCTTGTCTGATTTAGTCAGTAATAAAACCAGTATCGACTCACTCTTTCTTGACGAAGGTTTTGGTACGTTAGACAACAACACCCTTGAAGTGGCGCTTGATGCGCTCGATAACTTAAACGCCAGTGGCAAAATGATTGGTGTGATCAGCCATGTTGAAGCGCTTAAAGAGCGCATTGGTGTGCAAATCAAAGTTAAAAAACTCAGTGGTCTAGGTGTTAGCAGTTTAGATAAGCAGTATGAATTTCATGCAGAAACAGCTAATGAAAGTACTAACCAAACGGTTAAATAACAACTAATGCTAAACCTCTGAACGTATAAATTTAATAATTTACAGTAAGGATTTTTTTTGGAAATTTGGATTTATTTCACGCTCTTAGCAGCGACTATGCAGGCGGTAAGAACTGCAGGGCAAAAACAGTTATCGGGTAAGCTAAACTCAATGGCCACTACCGGTGTTCGTTATTTTTTTGCCTTACCTTTTGCATGGGCCTATTTATGGTGGCTGTTAGATTTCAAACAGCTTGCAGTACCTGAACTCAATAACGATTTTTTAAAATATGCCTTAACTGCTTGTGTGGTGCAGATATGGGGCACCGCCTGTTTAGTGGCGGCTTTTCGTTACCGTAACTTTGCCGTAGCCACCAGCCTGGCTAAAACGGAGGCAATTCAAGTCGCCATTGTTGGTGCGTTAATCTTTGGTGCCACGCTTTCTGGTTTAGGTTGGTTTAGTGTTGTCGTTGGTGTAGTGGGTGTGTTTTTAGTATCAAAAGTAAAGTTTAGACTTAAGGATATTTTGTCGGACTCCCAAGGTATTAAAGGTATGGGATATGGCTTAGCGGCAGGTTTAGGTTTAGCGATAACTACCTTGCTCATTCGAGAGTCGAGCTTGTCGCTTAATATCGATCTGATTGTGAGTGCAGCAGTAACTCTGGTCTTTATGATCACGGTTCAATCAGTTATATCGTTTTTTTATATCTACATCCAAGATAAATCACAACTGCCGTTAATGTTCAAACATTGGCGTTTATGTTTATTTGTTGGCATTACTAGCGTACTCGGTTCAATTGGTTGGTTTACTGCGGCGAGTTTTCAAAATGCTGCTTACGTTAAAGCGCTAGGGCAGGTTGAGTTCTTTATAACATTAGCGTTAACCTATCGAGTATTTAAAGAAACCATCACCTTAAAAGAATATCTGGGTATGTTCTTGATTGTGTTAAGTGTGCTTATTTTATTGCTTTGGGCGTAATTAAGGGGTATAAATCCATTTTTTTAGATGTTAATTGCATTTAATTACGTGGCAAAGCAGGGTAAACTGCGCTCATAACATTTAAATATCAATAAAAGTATTAAAGAAGAGATCACTATGAAAATTGCTGAAAAAACCGTTGCTCACTTTCACTACACTCTTAAAAACGAAGCAGGTGAAGAATTAGAATCATCAAACGGTCATGAGCCTTTAACTTATTTACATGGCGCTAACAATACCTTGGCTGGCCTAGAAAAAGCCCTAACGGGTAAAGCAACAGGTGAGAAGTTTTCAGTAACTTTACAACCAGAAGAAGCTTACGGTGAGTACCAAGAAGGTTTAGAGCAACGTGTACCTGTTAAGCATTTACAAGGTTTACCAAGCAAAAATGCTAAATGGAAAAAAGGCATGACTGCTGCTGTTCATACTGACGCGGGTCAACGCCAAGTGACTGTGCTTAAAGTTGGCAAGTTCATGGTGACTGTTGATATCAACCCACCATTAGCGGGTAAAGTACTTACTTTTGATATTGAAGTAGTTGATGTACGTGAAGCGACAGAAGAAGAAGTAACTCACGGCCATGTACACAGTGCTGATAATAGCTGTGGCCACGATCATTAGTTTGTAATGTATAAATAAAAATCGCTAAGCAGTTTAAATGCTTAGCGATTTTTATATGTGTAGCACTATAGATTATGATATTTACTTACGCTAGCAAATGATACTAGGTAGCGATTCATTAAGAATGAAGCTACTTATTATGTATCTTAACTATATGAATATAATAATATCCTTTTGATTTTTTCGAGTTGATATTTGACATTTAATTATTCTTTTAATCAGTCAATAGGAGCGTTATTAGGTGATTAATATTTATTGTTTGGAGTTGCTTAGCAAGCTGAAATATATTCTATTGCATCAATCTAGGAAAAATACCTTAATATTGAAAAAAATTATTATGAAATTCAAGTCAAATTGTCTTATATTTAATACATCTGAACGTCTTAGGGGTTAATTAATGCCCATTTTGGTAAGGTTTTTATTATTATTGTCTTTCATTTACTTTAGTGTCTCAGCTAAGGAAACCAATAATGTAATTACTATCGAAGATGGAAAAGTTCATTATATATTACAAACTTTCAAGCATTTAACAGGATTGAGAGAAAATAGAGATGACCACTATGTACTTGGTATTTATGGTAAAGCCCAAGATCTAATTTCTTCTTTTCATAAAAAAGTTTCCACTAGCACCTTATCTAAAAAAATCATCATTGAAACTATAGATGAACAGACCCCACCTGAACGCCTTACTGCGATATTTGTCACTAAAAAACACATTGATTCAATTGAAGTAATTAATAAGAGATTTCCCCAATCACTCATTATTACGGATGGTCAAGTAGATAGGGAACAACAAATGGTCAGTTTGGTAGTAAATAAAGGCCAAGTAACTCTCAAAATCAATCGAGAAAACTTGTTAATTCGAGGCTTTAAAGTATCTAATTCACTTCTTGATTTTGCAGGGAATAGAGAAGATTTAAGTTCAAAGTTATTAGATCAAGAAAATTATTTGAGAACATTGTTTTTAAACTCGCAAGAGCAAGAAAAAAAACTAGTAAAATTAAATCACCAACATCACCTAAGTAATAACAAATTAAACAAAATTAAACTTGAATTAAATGACAAAATTATTCAATTACAAAAAAATGAAGGTCTGTTATTACAAGAACACTCACAGTTAAAAGTGTTACAACAACAGAAAAAAAACGACCAAGAGTTAATCAATTCTAACAAAATAAGTATTTCTAAACAAAAACAATTAATTACAACAAAACAGCAATACTTAGAGAAGCAAAAGGATGAACTTTTAAATTTAAATGAGAATGTAATATCTAATCAAATATTATTAAAACAACAATTAGAAGAAATAACAAAAAAAAATGATGTCATAACAGCCAAGGAAAAAACTATTACGAGTCAAAAGCTCTTACTCTATATTATTGGTACCTTCACCTTAGTTGCTATAATACTGATATATTTTGTTTTTTACTTATACAAAACGAGAAAACGTGCGAATAAAAATTTAATTGCTTTAAACGATCAACTTTATGAGTTAGCAATTACTGATGGTATGACACAGCTGTTTAACCGTAGACATTTTATTGAATCAGCACAGGTACAAGAAAAACAACTAAAACGTAATAAATCTTCTTATATAGTGTTGATGATAGATATTGACCATTTTAAAAATGTTAATGATAGTTATGGTCATGCTATGGGGGATGCCGCTATTATTTATATTGCTGATATTTTAAAAGAAAATTTAAGGGAATACGATATTGCTGGCAGAATAGGTGGTGAAGAATTTGTTATGATGCTGCCAGAGTGCAAGTTAGATGTTGCGATTAAAATAGCAGAACGTTTAAGAAAAAGAATAGCCGACTCTGAGATAATATTTCAAAATAACACCATAAACCTTACCATTAGTATTGGCTTAACATCATTAAATATCAAAGATAAAGACTTTGATCAGGTTTTACAGCGAGCTGATGACGCTTTATACCAAGCTAAAGAGTCTGGACGAAATAAAGTTGTTGTTCTTTAAACGTATATTGAACAGGCTTGTTCATCATTTTATTATCGGCCGTTCAGCGAAATTAGCCAATTCTATTTTGTTCCTTAAGTTTCTCTAATTGATGCGATCCATTGCAGCTCTGTATACTTTTCCTTTATCACGCTTCCCAACAGAGATTACAGTAACAGTGATAACATCATCGTTTACCTCGTACACTAGTCGGTAACCTACTTGCCTAAGCTTTATTTTGTATAAATCATTACCGCCAGATAGTTTAGCGCTTTCGATATGAGGATTATTTAAAATATCGGTTAGTTTTTTCTTAAACTGTGATTGAATCGTAGCACCTAATTTTTTCCATTCTTTAAGTGCTGACTTTTTAAATTCTAACTCATAGGTCATTTAAACTAACCTTTACACTTGCTTCATTTTTACGTTGTTGAACAATAGCAAGTAGTTCAAGGTCTTCAATATGATCCATCATAAATTCATAAGTCTCTGCGGGTATACAATAAAATGCAGGCTCATTTCTATTTAATACCGCAATAGCTTCACCGTGAGCACTCAATGCAACTTTCATAGGGTTTGCTTTTAGCTCGCTAATACTTGCAGCCGCCTCCGTTAATATTCTAGTTGTCATACTTTATTCCGTACGTTAAAGTGGTCTTTAATTGGTACAGTATAAACAACGAAACTTAACAAGTCACTCAAAAGGACAAATAACAGTTGGTTTTTTCTCCAGCGTCGCTTATTTTGACCAACTATTATTTGCCTCTTAGTGAGGCGTTATATGTCAGTGTTACCCACAATTAGTGGACACCTTCTATAGTTATATTCTGTCTCACATTGGGTTTTTTTACATCAAATTCCTAATCGTTTGTAGTGGTGGTACTCCAATCAGAATTAAATCTTAATACCGTTTATGTTCTACTATGCTGGTAAGGATTTAATATAAAATTAGTAGAAACGTTAAATAAACACCAACTCACCAAAGTGCTCAGGTCTGTGATAATCAGGTTCCACTACATTGATGTTATTCCATACAGCGTATTGTGGCTCTGTTCTACCGCCACAACGATAGAAATTGGCGAACCATTTGTCTTTATTTACCGTCTCGCCAGTAAGCGCTTCAATAGCAGTAAAGGGCAGAGCAATGTCTATGGTCCACTCTTTATCGTTTTCAGTTTCAAGTTTGACAGGACTTTCCATGGCAAGGTTAAGACTGCTTGTACATTGTATTAAGTTAGCTGCTTCTAAACTGATAAATTGACGATGGTCGCGGTCTTCGCCATAGGCTAAGTGTAAAGTGCCGCAACAATTGACCTCTAAATTGACATAACTACTACCTAGTACGCCAGATGGGCTAAAGAAAAACTCTACACATGAATCTTGACAAATTAACATATGATTTAGCTCAGTTTGCTTGGCATAGCTGTGCTTGTCTTGGGCAATAATTTGAATGAATAAAGTGCTATTGTTTGCGGTTAACTTAACTTGGCTGCTTTGTTTAGCGCCATGCTCATACCAAGGGAAAGTATTGATTTGTAGTGCTGGAATTAATGACCAGTCGAGTGGTTTATGATTAGTTGATGTTTTGGTTATGCTGTATTGGCTCATCTTTATCCTTTATATTTTCTTTAATCCTAACGAGTATTCACACTGTACTTATTTAGTGCTTAATTCGAGTTGTTTGTTAATACCAAGTACTTCAACTTGTTTTAAACCGCTTACTTGCCACGTAATGTTAAGATCATACAAACTCATGCCATAAATTTTATCATCACTCTTCCCCTGTTTGTAAGCAGGTCGAGGGTCTTGTGCCAATACTTGTTCAATCAATAATGATAATTCACTGTATTCATCGAAATGTGCTGATAAGTCGTTTTGTGCTTGTTGACTAAATCGCACCGATAAATCAGCGTTAGGTTGCGTTTGAGCAAAACCTGCATTGGCATCAATAATTGCATCAGAGTATGGAACATAGGGTTTTATATCGACAATAGGGGTGCCGTTAAGTAGGTCTAAACCTGATATATGCAAAATTGTTTGTTTGTTTACAGTGGTAACTTTATCCAATTTTACCACTGACATACCAATGGGATTTGGCCTAAAGGTCGACCGCGTTGCTAGTACACCGGTTTTAACATTGCCGCCAAGACGTGGCGGCCTTACCAAGGGTTTCCAGCCTTGTGCTTGTGTGCCATGAAAAACAAATAATAACCATAAATGACTAAATTGCTCAATATCACGCACTAATTCAGCATTATTCGCTGCGCCGATGAGTACAACTTTGCCTTTTGCAGCGCTGACTAAATTGGGCTGCCTAGGTATAGCAAACTTCTCTTGATAAGGCGACTCAATCACGCCTATTGCATCAAAGTTGAAACTTTGCATTTCTTGAGGGCTATCATCATATGACTTTGACACTTTATTGCTCTATTGGCTCATGAGGAGGACCTAAACGGTAAGCTTTACCGTAACAAACAACCTGTGCGACACAATGTTTAGTTTCTATATCAACACAGCTAGTAAAGATGACAGCATTGGCTTGTTGTTTAAACGCGACTTGTCTTGCTTGAGTTCGGGCATTTATGACATCAGGCGGAGCTAGGTGTTCTTTCTTTTGGCAATCCTCACCTTCTACTAAGCCGACATAATCAAAGCTTGACATAAACTCAGTTTCATCATTAAAAATTTTAACTTTACTGGCACTAAAGTATTGCTGGGCATCGTCAGGTGTAACATTACTTTCAAACGAATAATTACCACTACAGCTAGCTAATAGTGGTGATGCTAGGCAAAGGGCGATAATTTCTTTAGTTAGTTTTTGAGTCATGGCTATTTTCCTGGTTGTTATCTTTTTTCAATAACGATTTAGGCTTCTTTCCAGCAATCCAATAGTGGAACAGCTGATCTATGTTTTGATTCTTTTTCATCATGAAAATCCAGTTGCGCATGAATATCTCAAAGGTATTGTCACTGGTGTTAATAGCAAACGCCATTGATATTTCGGGTCGAGCTGGTTTAGGCACAATGACTGTATATTCTGGGTTAATTAACGTCCAAGCGGATGCCGTTGCGGCGCCAAATAACATGGCATCAATATGTTGATATTTTTCTCTAAAAAATAACCTTGGCGTAGAAATTTCCCACACCGTTGCTTTTTCAAAGTAGCGACGGACAATGTTTTCACTGTGGAATATTTCAGGGATGCCGATAATTAAATCATCGCGAGAAAAAATACTTTGCCAATCATTAAACTCTTTACGGCGTTCTTCTTTTACCAAAAATGCCATTGACTGGGAAGAGTAGGGTACCGTTAAGGTATACTCTTTCATATTTTTGGGTGTTACTGGCACACCGGTGGTCATGTCTAGATAACCAGAGGAAAGTAATTTTTTTGCTTGTTTATGGAAAATACGAACAAACTCTATTGAAACCCCTAAATCATCGGCCAATAAATTAATTATCTCAATATCAAACCCGACTAATTTTCCTTTCTGGTTATGAAAAGTGTAGGGCAAGTCATCACGAAAATATCCGACGCGAATAAAACCTCGTTGTTTAATTCTATCTAAAACACCTACATTTATTAAATCTTCCTTACCACTAAGGTCTGGCTCAGTTAATACCTTGGCTTTTCCGTCGAGTACAATAAAGTCTCTTTCTATGAATTTTTCATAACCTTGGTATTGGTAACTAATTGCATCAAAGGTAAAACGTAATGCTAAAAACGCCACGATTGAGATAATAGGCAGCAACAGTAAATAACCACTAAATGAGCGCCACTTAAAGGTGAACTTTCTTAACATACTGGTGGCAATAAGTAATACCAAACTAATAGAAAAAATAACACTTAGCAGGGCATTGAGGCGGCCAACAATGATGTTTTCAGCGACTAAAAATAAGTCGAATAATGAGCCGGGCACATTAAAAAGTTCTAATAAGCTTGGTATAGCAATCGTTGTTGAGCCAAATAATTGCGGGATACCAGCGACTAATAATTGCAGATAATCACTACTATTGACTTGTGAGCCAGAAAACCAAGCGGCAAATAAGGCAAATAATATGGCTAATAATTTGCCGCCAACAGGTAAACTAAAACAGATAGGTACAATAATACTGGGCATATTGCTGGCATCTGCTTTGACTGATTTACTGCCATTTTCAGCACTAGGTATTTGCTCTATCAACTGTTTTGCTTTTTCAACAATAATAGGGATAACGACAAAAAAGCTGCCTGTGGCAAAAGCTGTAATCATTGCTTGTCGTGAGCTAGCAAGAATTTGACGATAACTAAAGGGAGTAATGATAGCGACGATGGCTGGCAGCACGATAAAACTAAGTAAAAAGACCAATACTGCTGCAGTGACTATATAAACCTGCAAGCCATCTAATTGACTACTGTCAACGGTTGCAGCTGCTCGCAGGGCAATGCAAAATATACCTATAGGGGCGAAGCGCATTACCATGTTGCTAACATTCACTACCGCATTGTTTAATCCATTTAATACTGACAGAGTGGTCTTTTTAGCTTTAACTTTCATCAAACCAATACCAATGAAAATACTAAACAGCACCACACTGGGTATTAAGCCATTAGCTAAGGCATAAAATGGGTTGGTCGGGATGAAAAGTGAAATAATATCAAATTCGGGAGTCGTGTTTATGGTGTTAATGCTATAAAAGTCAGCACTTTGCCAATCAGGAAAGGCTATTGGGGCAAGTAAGATAAAAGCTAATACTATTGCTAATAATGTTATTAAAATGAAGAGGCTGAGTTTTAGGGTTTTAGTAACCTTTTCTGGATTTAAACCGCCAATACCAACAATAAGTGATAAGGCTATATAAGGTAATGCAGTCATCTGCAATAACATAACAAATGCGTTGGCGAGCTCTTCAACACCTGTATAAACCGTGCCAGATAATGTGCCTAATGTTAAGCCAATTAGCATAGCTAAAATGATACTGACAGATAAAGGTATTTTATTCATTAAACGGCTTAATTTTGTTATCAAAGTGTTTAGTACCTTATTAAATACGGATTATACAGGTAAGTAGAGTACCCTATTTTTTCAGGAGCCGTTGCAGCTAAGTGTTAATTTTTGTTGGCAACAAGTGCTTGAGAAAGTATATGCGGTAGGTAAAAAATAAAAAAGGTATCAATATTATTGATACCTTTTTAATGGTTAAACCTGATAAGTTAAATAACGGCTTACGTTATTTAACGCGCATTCCTGCTATTGCGCCATCATCTGGATTTAATATCCATAAGTCTTTATCGCCAGGACCTGCGGCTAAAACCATACCCTCAGACATACCAAAGCGCATTTTACGTGGCGCTAAGTTAGCGACCATGACAGTATGTTTGCCAATTAAGTCTTCAGGGTTGTAAGCTGACTTAATACCAGCGAACACTTGACGAGTTTCTGTGCCTTCTTCATTAAGCGCTAACGTTAGCTGTATTAATTTATCTGCTTTTTCAACGTGCTCAGCATTAATGATTTTAACAATACGTAAATCAATTTTTGCAAAGTCATCAAATTGAATTTCTTCAGAGATAGGGTCAGCAGCTAATGGATCAGCAAGAGCAGCAGAGTTGTCGACTACCTTAGCCGCTTTCTTTTTCTTGGCTGGCTTTTTTTCTTCTTCTGCAGCGCCGGCTAAGCTATCTTTTGATGCTTCAGTCATTGCCTTAACTTTATCCATATCAACACGTTGTAATAACGCTTTAAACTTATTGATTTTATGATCAGTTAATAAGGTTTTGTGTCCTTCCCAAACTAGCTCATCATTTAAGAAAGCTGCAGTGCTATCGGCGAGTGCAGGCAATACTGGCTTTAAGTAAATCATTAGTGTGCGGAACATGTTGATACCTAATGAACAGATATCATGTACTTCCTGTTGCTTAGTTTCGTCTTTCACTAACTGCCATGGTTCTTTCACCGCAATATATTCATTCACTTTATCAGCAAGTGCCATTATTTCTCGCATACCACGGCCAAAATCACGAGCTTCATAATGGGCCGCAATGCTATCGCCTGCTGCCATTACTTCCTCGGCCAGAACTTGATCATCAATATTAGTTGATAACATGCCATCAAAACGTTTGGTGATAAAGCTTGCACAACGAGAAGCGATGTTAACCACTTTACCAACTAAATCAGAATTTACACGTTGGACAAAATCTTCAAGATTTAAATCTAAATCATCAATTTTATGGGTTAATTTAGTTGCGTAGTAATAACGCAAGTATTCAGGGTTTAAATGCGCTAAATAGGTATTGGCTTTAATAAACGTACCTTTTGATTTAGACATTTTTTCACCGTTCACGGTAACAAAACCATGCGCGAAAACAGCGGTGGGCTTGCGGAAATCAGCACCTTCTAACATAGCTGGCCAAAATAGGCTGTGGAAGTTAATAATGTCTTTACCGATAAAGTGATAAAGCTCAGCGTCTGAATCTTTATTCCAATAGCTGTCAAAGTCGATATTTTGTTTATCACACAAGTTTTTAAAGCTGCCCATGTAGCCACAAGGCGCGTCTAACCATACGTAGAAAAACTTGCCAGGCGCATTAGGTATTTCAAAGCCAAAATAAGGTGCGTCTCGGCTGATATCCCACTGTTTTAAACCTTGGTCAAACCATTCTGTTAATTTATTAGCCACTTCTTCTTGTAGGGTACCACTGCGGATCCAGTCTGCTAACATGGTTTCAAAAGCGGGTAAGTCGAAGAAGTAATGCTCTGAATCTTTTAATACCGGCGTCGCGCCTGAAATAGCTGAACGTGGGTTAATAACTTCTGTTGGTGAATAAGTTGCACCACAGTTGTCACAGCTATCACCGTTTTCATCTTCACTTTTACATTTTGGACAGGTGCCTTTAATAAAGCGGTCAGCTAGGAACATGCCTTTTTCAGGATCATATAACTGAGAAATAGTACGCGTTTTAATATGCCCTTTTGCATGTAAACGGTTGTATATCTCTTCCGAGAACGCTTTGTTTTCATCACTGTGTGTCGTGTGGTAATTATCAAAACTGATGTGAAAATCACTAAAGTCTTTAATGCGCTCTTCACGCACACCCTTGATCATTTCTTCTGGTGTTATGCCCAGCTCTTGTGCTTTTAGCATAATCGGTGTGCCGTGAGCATCATCAGCACAGACAAAATAGGTTTCATGTCCACGCATTCGTTGAAAACGTACCCAAATATCTGTTTGAATATGCTCAAGCATATGGCCTAAATGGATAGAACCATTGGCATAAGGAAGGGCACAAGTAACTAGAATTTTGCGCTTTTCTGGTAATGAATGCGATGCAACGTTTGATGTAGCTTCAGATAAAGTAGTTTCAGACATGAAAAATAGTTGTTTTTGATGGTAATAATGTTGGCAATAGTACAGAATTTAGCGATGATTTTCATTAGTTGAATGCAACTAATTTTGCTATTTTTTTTATAAAGGTCTCCAAGTCATTATGTTTGGTAAAATATTCTCGAAAAAAGCCTCAACACAAGCGGTGAAATCCTTAGGTGAAACACTCTCTACCAATGAAATTGAACCATTTATTAAAGATACCTTATCGCACTATATTTCTGAAAATTTCCCTGAAGGTATTTTAGCGGTTTGCCAGCAGTTTACCATTTCTCAACATAAAACCATCACCGTAAATCTAGTTATGCCCTTTATCTGTCAAGGTGAATTAGATTTAGTTGCGCAAACGTTAAGTGAGAATTTAGCTTGCACAGTCAGTATTAAAGTTGAGTTAGCGATAAAACCAGTACGTCAATTCTCTCTTGGTAAAGCTCAAGAGGGCAGTGGACAAGGTTATTTACCTCAAGGAAAGGTAGCAAATATAATCGCCATTGCATCAGGTAAGGGCGGGGTAGGTAAATCAACCACGACAGTTAACTTGGCTTATGCATTAATGAGCGAGGGCGCTAAAGTTGGTATTTTAGATGCTGATGTCTATGGTCCTTCAAT
The DNA here is from genome assembly GCF_000764185.1 of Colwellia psychrerythraea. Classification (GTDB taxonomy): domain Bacteria; phylum Pseudomonadota; class Gammaproteobacteria; order Enterobacterales; family Alteromonadaceae; genus Colwellia; species Colwellia psychrerythraea_B. The sequence continues at coordinate 114,570 of NZ_JQEC01000029.1, read as the reverse complement.
TCCTACCATGCTAGGTCTTAAAAATGAGAAGCCGAGTTCAAGCGATGGTAAGTTGATGACCCCGTTAAATGCTAACGGGCTAAGTGCGATGTCTATTGGTTTTTTAGTTGATGAAGCCGACGCTACAGTTTGGCGTGGCCCTATGGCCAGCACTGCTTTTAATCAATTATTAAATGAAACTGATTGGCCTGAGCTCGATTATTTACTTATTGATATGCCACCGGGTACGGGGGATATTCAATTAACCTTGGCACAAAAAGTACCTGTAGCCGCCGCAGTTATCGTGACAACACCACAAGATATTGCCTTAATTGATGCTGTGAAAGCTATTGCTATGTTTGATAAAGTGAAAGTACCAGTATTAGGTATTGTTGAGAATATGAGTTACCACCTTTGCGAAAACTGTGGTCATCAAAGCCATATCTTTGGTGAAGCAGGTGGTGAGTATATGGCTCATGACCATGAAACTAAGCTATTAGGTCAGCTACCACTTGATATCGCCATTCGCCAAGATGCTGATTTGGGTGAATCAGATATAATTGAAAATAGCGCTGGTGAAATAGCTAAGCATTACCGTAAAATAGCCCGTAATATTTCGGCGCAATTATTTTTACAGTGTGATATTGCTAGCCCATTAACAGCAAAAGTAGTAACAAAAGCTTAAGTGCAAAATAAGGTAAATAAAGGCCATTATGAGATTATGTGATAAAGATATAGAACGAAGCCTTGATGACGGAAAAATAATTATCGAGCCAAAACCTGACATTTCGATGATTTCGGGTGTTAGTGTTGATATACGCTTAGGCAATGAATTTAGAGTGTTTCAAGACCATACTGCGCCATATATTGACTTGAGTGCACCTAAAGGCGAAGTTCAAGAAGCGATGAACTCTATCATGAGTGATGAAATTTATATTGCCGATGGTGATGCGTTCTTTTTACATCCTGGCGAATTGGCCTTGGCGGTAACTTATGAGTCAGTAACCCTACCGGATAATATTGTTGGTTGGCTTGATGGCCGTTCATCATTAGCACGTTTAGGGCTAATGGTGCATGTAACAGCGCATCGTATCGATCCCGGTTGGTCGGGGCAAATAGTATTAGAGTTTTATAACAGTGGTAAGTTGCCGCTAGCGCTACGTCCAAAAATGAAAATAGCCGCATTAAACTTTGAAACAATGTCTTCAAGTGCTGCCCGCCCGTATAACAAACGTGACGATGCAAAATATAAAGATCAAAAAGGTGCTGTGGCTAGCCGTATCAGTGAAGACGATACAGTTTAAAGCGTTTATTGTTGATTATTTCTATTGAATATAAACTGTCCTGAAGTCTTCCCCTTTATGGGTGTACACTTTAGGCTATTTATTGCTAATTAATTTAATCACTTACAAATACACTTAACGCTTACTTTACTTTTAGCTTATTGATCCGCAACAACGTGCCTTCAAGCATCAATCTAGCTACTGAGCAATAAGTGTCATTACGTACAAGGCATTAACTAATTAAAAGAAATTATAATTTCAAAACCATTATTTGTAATATTGTTAAGGCTAAGTTGCCAGTTTTGTTGATCTGCGATTTGCTGAACAATATCTAAACCTAGACCAAAACCTTGTCCCTGAAAAATGCCTCTTTTAGTCAGTTCTTGGCTTTCTTTGTCACTATCTACTAAATCTGAGCAGCTATTTGATACTGAGAGGCTCAACTTGTCCAATTGGATACGTACGCAGCCATCAGTCCAAGAGTGCTCGAATGCGTTTCGAATAATATTACTCAGTGCTATGCGACATAATGGTTCAAATAAGGCTATCGAAGTATTGTCAGTAAAAAGAAGTACAATTTCTACATTTTTGTCTTTAAGTAAATAGATATGCTCATCAATTATTAATTCAACAAGCTGTTTAAGACATACTTTTTTTATCGGCGTACGAAAACTAGTTTTTCGGCTTAAAAATAATAGCGCTTGAGTTATTTCAGCCATATTATTATTGGCTCTTCGAATATTAGCGTGTTGATCTGCTATATTGTTATTCCCTTTACTTGCTCGTAAATGAATAATATCTAATGCAGAAGAAACAACCGTAATTGGCGTACGTAATTCATGACTGGCATTTTGCAAAAATTCTTTTTCTCTTTGATGGTATTGATGTATTCGTCCCATAGTTTGATGCAAAGTATTCGCCACCTGACCTATTTCAGTTTTGTCATTCATCAACTCAAAGGAAAGCTCAGGGTTATTTTCATCTAAAGTATTGGCCATTTTTGTTAATTCATTTAACGGGTTTAATACTCTAATAATTAACAATCTGGCAATCCAATAGACTAAAGCAATCGATAATAACATTAACAAGATGATGGAGATGGGCACGGTCAATATTGGTCTTAATTTTTTAGGATGAATGTTAATACCTTTACCGCGATTATTTATATTGCTAGAAGTACCATCGTTAAAAACTAAATATAATTTTTTATGGCTATTTTTTAATGGTTGTATAAAAAGCAGGAATAAATTTTTGGGTCTCGACGCTAAAGAGGGGGGCTGACCCGATTGAATGATCAATCGGTAATCAGAAAATTTGTTTTGATCAAAAAGTCTTAAGATATCTTTAGGTAGGGCATTAAGTCCAACATAAGCGAGGTATCGACCCGAAACAGGTAGTTGGTATTCGCCATTATTGTCAACTTGTTGAGCATAATGATTGGCCATAGAAGCCATAGAACGGTGCATTGTAGTGTGAATTCCGATAAAAAAAATTCGGTATAATATAAAAATAAAAAACACCAATAATAAACTAATGCTGATTATTAACTGTTTTCTAAATTGATACTTCAGGCTATTTTTACGCTGCACTGTTATCACCTTTTAGGATCAGACCAACTCCACGTACCGTTTGAATAAGCGCTTGCTCAAATGGCTTGTCAACTAATTGTCTTAATTTATAAATATGTGATTTAAGGGCATCAGAGTCAGGCAATTGGTCTTGCCAAATTATTTGCTCAATATCTTGTCGGGTAATAACTTTTGGGCTGGCTTTTAACAAGGCTTCTAATATCTGCCAACTGACTTTATTTAGTTCAATAACGTGACCCGCACGTGATACTGTTCTTAAGTCAATATTCATAGATAAATCAGCAAACGTTAGCGCGACATTGACATTAGCTGTACGTTTTATTAAAACCTCAACTCGAGCAAGAAGCTCAGCTAAAGCAAACGGTTTAATTAAATAATCATCAGCGCCAGCGGTAAATCCTTGTAATTTATCTTCCAAGGTATCTCTGGCCGTTAACATTATAACGGGGGTTTTTACTCCTGCATCTCTTAGTGATTTACAGAGAGTCATACCATCTTTTCCGGGTAACATAATATCTAAGATGATGGCATTGAATGAGTGTTTTTTGGCTAATTGCAAGCCTAAATGACCATTACTGGCATAATCACATTCAAAGTTATGAGATTCTAAATATTCAATTATATTAGCAGCTAAGGTTCGATTATCTTCAATTACTAGGACAAGCATAAAAAAGTACTCTTTGATGAGCAGCAGCAAGTTAAATCAATATTTATCCTCGGTAAAAAATTAAACATTTATTTCCTTAACGTTTACCTGCTACATGATGGTGGTTGAATTAACTGATTGGTCAATATCTCTAATGTTATCAAGTTATAAAACTTTGTGTGTAATAATAAATATATGAGGTTTAACATCTTAAAATTTAAAGAAATGGGCACTCTAAATCCTATGCGCCATGTAAATAACTTGTTAAATCTCAGTAGATTACTGGGTTAGTCAAAGGATCATACTCACGCACTACCTTATTGGTTTTAAAATTTTTAAGTTTCAGCGAAAATAGAGTTAACCTCTATGTTCGTTGAAACTTACACCGACAAGTCATTTGCTGTTATCAGTCAAATGGTCATGATGACAAAATTAATTAATGGCTTGTTTTATCCAGACGAATACTCATACCGTTAGCATTTTCTCCTTCAACCGTAATATATAACCAACCCACTGGCGGGTTGGTGATAATAATAGCTTCACTATTACTATCAGAGTTAGTTGAACGACCTTCGTTGTTGTTAGCATTTGGCCAAGTTCTGCCGGTATACAAACTTAAATTACCGGTACCATGCTCTGTTCTAACGGTGACACTTGCAGTATTTTCATCGATATAAGCAGTAAAGTAGCCGATCCCTTGTCCTACACACACACTTTCACCGGGCTTAAGTTCACCAGATCTTTGCACTGGAAACATCATAGTACAAGCATCAGCAACATCTGGTCCTGGGGGAGGGGTCGGCTCTGCTTCTATACTGACAGTTAAGCCAGTTAATTGATAACCGTTTTCACTGCCGACTGAAATATAACGGTAACCTCGATTTGCTTTAACATAAACAACCTCTTCATTACCGGCTTTTATTGCCATAGCTTGAGCGTTGAAAGGGGTCGCCCAAGTATTCGCATTATAAAATATATCGGCATTACCGCTGCCACCTGTGGTACTAATAACTAAGTTTGTATCATCTTCTTTTACATGAAAATAGAACGACTTGTGATTTCCTGAAATACATTCCATTTGATCCAAAGCTAAAGCGCCACTTTCAAGGCTGACCTGATCACACTCTCTTGTCATACTCAAGGGTAAACCCTTCTTATTTATTGCATGGAGTTGTAAGCCATCAGGATCATTCTGCTGAGGGTTCGGTAACCATTTGCTCATACACACAGCATCTTGAGTACATGGATCCGTTAAGGTATGTAAAAATGCAACTAGATCGGCTTTGCCTTCAGTAGTTAAACCTAACGGTAACATGGCAGGAATGCCTAACGTTCTAAGAAATTGCATCGTGGCAACGCTGCTACTGGCAAAAGTTTCTGCTTCTGGGAACAAACTCTCACAGTTTTCTACGTCAATAAATTGTGGATGTTCACACCAATTTTTATTGGTAACAAAAGCTGGCAGGCTAACATCAAAGTCATTGTAATGGTCAACTACTTGCTCAAGGGTTTGATAAGCTCCGGCATGACCATAAGGCGCGGTTACCCCAACATTTAACAAACTGGAAATTCTGAACGCATTGTTGTCTGCTGGAATTGAACTTTCAGCGCCACGGCCAAAGTCATCGACTCCCGAAGCTCCATGACCTTTACCTGGGCCTATTTGTGGAAAACCAACATTGAAGAATGCCTGGCTAGTAAAGGTATCACCACTATGACAACCCACACAGCCTGCACCTTCTGGTGCTGGGCTATAAAACAATTTTGCTCCTCTTTTTTCTTGTTCAGTTATCGCATCAATATCGCCTTTAATATAGCTAAACCAGCGATTATTGGTTAAGTTTAATGAGCTCTCATAACTTGCGATAGCACGTTTAACATTATCAAAATTAACGACCTCTTCGCCTTCTGGTGTTTCACTACCATAAACACCTTCAAATAGTGTCCGCCATTCATTTTTATCTAGTTCATTCGCACCTATTCCCTCATTAGCCAAGCGCTGACCCAAGTGATGACGAACGGTTTCATTTGATTGACCGGTTTCAAAATTTTCAGTGCGCATCTCTTCAACTGATGTCACTGGAAAACCAGCTTGCGCGATTAATAAACTTTCTCCTGCAGCTGCATCTGCTTCACCAAAGGCACTATCTGGTGTTCTAATACCGCCGCTGGCTAGTTTTTCAACACGTGAATCCAAAAAAAGGCCTTGAGTCCATATCCATGCATTCATAATTGAAGGTGTATTACGTGGATTATTAAAAATTCCGTCTGGATGTTTTCTGCCATCCCCCATAACTAATGGATTTTCTGCGTCAACCCCTACGGCTAAAGCTAAACCATCTCCCCCAGCAAGGTAGGGATGATGACAACTTGCACAGGCGGCGTTTTGTTCACCTCCCAATGCCTGACTGAAAAATAATAATTTACCCAATTCGGCCTCTGGCTCGTCAGGTAATGGTAGATTAAACGCTTGTGCCGGATCACCGGTTAAGCTTTGCGCAGAAATAATGGTTTGTAATTTGTCATCTATCGTTTCTGCTGATAATTGACCTGATATAGCGGTTAATATCAGCATTGATACTAATTTAGTTTTTGCTCTCATAAATCACCTATTGATGCTTTTATTATTATTTAGGCTTGGCTTAACGCTAAACCTTTGAATATATTGTATACAAAGCGGGTGATGTCGATGCTATCAAAAGAAAGGTGAAATTAAGGTGAAATCGAGATGAGGTTAAATTGACATAGAGACTCTATGATAAGTCAAGAGATTGAGCACAGCGCCAAAATTGTTCATTTAGACCATTTAAAGATGATTACTTAACGACAATTTAAAGGCACATATACTAGGTTATTGATTTTGAAAAGTACGCTACATGGACTTAGCTCATGAAATAATTCAGGCGGTGCTGTAAGTACCTTATTAGATAAGGCTGGATAATATTACCCTGAGTTTATTCTCTAGGATAATATCCATTTTAATCAATGCCTTATTTTTTTTCTTTTACCTCGCTGAGTGGGGACAACTTAATTGACTTGTTATATCAACTCGCTATTTCTATTTTAATAGGCTTAGTAATTTGCTGTACACACGTTTCTAAAGCGTGAATAAGTTTTTCATTGTCATGGTGATGCGCTACTTTATTGTGAGCTAAATCTTGGCATATCACCTTCACTTTATTCGATTGAATGTCTTCATCTTGGCAAATGATACTGTCAATTGGTAGACAACCAATATTATCTTCAATCCAGTTAAGCTTTTCGTCTAAGGTTAATTTAGCCGCAGGACTTTTTTCGGCAACAATATTATCAATAAATACACAATGGCCCTTGCGTTTGTCTAGCGCTTTGGCGATATCCCTTACTAACAGCGGTGGCACAACACTGGTTAAGAAACTACCCGGGCCTAAGATAATAAGATCAGCATTGTTGATGGCGTCAATACATGGCTTCACAGACTTAACTAATGGCGCTAGCATTAAATCAGTGGGCATTATTGGCATTTCATCAACAGAGAGTTCACCGAGTCGACAACGACCTTCAGGATAAAATGCCATTAAATCTGTTGGGGTTTCAGACATTGGCAAAACCTGTGTTCTTACTCGTAATAAACGACGCACAAGTTTAATAGAGTCCATCGGGCTTGATTGTACTTTACCTAACCCGTATAGAATTAAGTTACCCAGGTTATGACCGCCGAGTTCATCCTCACCTTCAAAGCGAAAATTAAACAATTGACTACCAATTGAGTTTTCATCGACTAACTGAGTTAAACAGTTACGTAAGTCACCCCAAGCAATAGTACTACTTCTTTTTCTTAATCGGCCAGTTGAACCGCCGTTGTCTGTGGTGGTTACTATTCCTGTAAGCTGATGCCCCATAAAGGAGAGGGTAGATAATACACGACCTAAACCGTGTCCGCCGCCAATGGCGACTATGTTAAGTTTTTTGAGCTGCATACGGTTTACTACTTTCGTTATTGTATGGCTGAATGATATAAACCATACCGTTAAATTGCACAAAGATAAAGTAAGCAACCGTTCTCTATGTAATAAGCACATATCAGATGGTGGAATAGGGCGTTGTAACGAGGACTAAGTAAATTAGGTAATGTTTAACACTATTCAAAGCTTTTATATGTGGTTAATAATTAAACCATTATTACAGCGAGTTAGTTTAAATTAGACAATAAATAGACACCTTGCTCATTATGCGATCAGTTAAAGCATTTCTTAGTAAATAAATGCTTTTTTTTACAAATAAGTGTTGACAGTTTATCGGCTGCTGCTCATAATGCGCCTCGTTTTCAGCAAGTGTTAGGTCCACTGGTTGAGAGCATAGTTTAATAGCTATTAGGCCAGTTATTAAATGACTCGAATATTTCGGGGCTATAGCTCAGCTGGGAGAGCGCTTCGCTGGCAGCGAAGAGGTCTGCGGTTCGATCCCGCATAGCTCCACCATATTAGGTTTTTTGTTAAGGTTAACGCTTGCGTTATCAGAAACGAAAAATAGATAGTTTAATTGGTAGTTAATATTATTTATAATGTAAACGCTAATTTGTGTCCCTATCGTCTAGAGGCCTAGGACACCGCCCTTTCACGGCGGTAACAGGGGTTCGAATCCCCTTAGGGATGCCACTATTTCTTTTGTTCTTGCTTTATATATAAAGTTAGAGTGAAAGCATCAAGTTTGCTTGGACTTGTTAAAATTAAGCACTGTTCTAATTTAGCAATTAGCTAAATATTGTGTCCCTATCGTCTAGAGGCCTAGGACACCGCCCTTTCACGGCGGTAACAGGGGTTCGAATCCCCTTAGGGATGCCACTTTATTCATACCTTAAGGCATGATAAAAGAGAGCATTACTCTGAAAAGAGAACTAAGTTTTGCTTAAACTTATAAAATATTAAGCGCTGTTCTAATTTAGCACTATCTTTAAGATAAGCTAAATATTGTGTCCCTATCGTCTAGAGGCCTAGGACACCGCCCTTTCACGGCGGTAACAGGGGTTCGAATCCCCTTAGGGATGCCACTTTATTTATACCTTTAAGGCATGATAAAAGAGAGCATTACTCTGAAAAGAGAACTAAGTTTGCTTGAACTTATAAAAAATTAAGCGCTGTTCTAATTTAGCACTATCTTTAAGATAAGCTAAATATTGTGTCCCTATCGTCTAGAGGCCTAGGACACCGCCCTTTCACGGCGGTAACAGGGGTTCGAATCCCCTTAGGGATGCCACTTATTCATATCTTTAAGGCATGATAAAAGAGAGCATTACAGTTACCTTATTACTGAAAAATAAGGGTTTAGAGTTTTAGTTTTACCAGCTTGTCTTTTATGACAAACCTTCTATTATTGAAGGCTTGGTCTAATTAAATCAGTAGAGCAATCTACTAGATAGTTTGAACGATTTAGGTGTAATATTAAATCAATCAGTGTCCCTATCGTCTAGAGGCCTAGGACACCGCCCTTTCACGGCGGTAACAGGGGTTCGAATCCCCTTAGGGATGCCACTTTTCTTTAACTTTACTTTAATTAAGTAAATAAAGGAGCGGTGACTACATGAGAAAACCCACGCAATATGTAAATATTGCGTGGGTTTTTTTTTGCCTGGAATTTAGCTAAACTTTTACGAGGTTACTTTCTCGTTGGCAGACTTTACTTTTCACTTTATAGTGTCACCTCAAATAGTAACTTACATTTGGTTAATCCCTATTTAAAATACAATTAGGAAGTAATATGAGTGAAATTAACTATCCGATCCAAGGTGCGTGTCAGTGTGGTCAAGTGACTTATCAATTATTGGCTCCACCACTTATGATTGCAGCCTGTCATTGTCGGCAATGTCAAAAACTATCAACGAGTGCCTTTAGCATTACCGCAGTGGTTAAAGCGACAGATATTGAATTTTCTGGAGAAATGCGAGAGTGGAGTCGCTTGGCTGAGAACGGTAATACTAACGGGGCAAAATTCTGTTCTGGTTGCGGCAATCGAATCTATCATTTTAATCCTGATGACCCCGATAAAATAAAACTAAAACCGAGTACTTTAGCTGATACAAAAGTAATACAGCCAAGTATGCATATTTGGACCAGTGAAAAACAAGCATGGTTTACCTTACCAACAGATTTACCCTGTCATGAAAAGCAGCCTTTTTAATCATTTATACCAATAGGACTAATTAACTGATCACTTAGCGAGAATTAAAAGGCTTAGAGGCAAGGCATTGATTGAAGATAATGGTTATTCCCTTGTCAATATCAATAACGCAGCATATATGCCTTTTAAACTCGCCCTTTGGGAACTCGTTAGTAAATTGATAACCTCACAAAATGGATGAAATATAGAATAACTATGTTTAATCCATTTTGTTTGTTCTAAGCTCACTAGCGTTGTTCTAAGTTGGTCAGTTAGTTAATCCGTTTGGTATTAGTAACTTAATGGCTGAGTGTGACTTGGTGTTTGTTAATTAAAGTTAAAAATTTAAGGGGAATTTATGCCTGAGAATAAAAAAAACTCTATTTCACTGGTGTTAGGAAGTGGTGGCGCTAGAGGTTTAGCTCATATTGGCGTTATACATTGGTTAGAAGAGCAAGGTTATGAAATAGCCTCAATTTCAGGCTGCTCAATGGGGGCGTTGATTGGTGGGGTTTATGCCGCAGGTAAACTTGATGTTTTTGAGCAATGGGTTAGAGATATCAACAGGGTAGATATTTTAACTTTGCTTGATTTATCTTGGCAAAAAAATGGACTCGTTAAAGGTGATAAAATAATTGCCACGCTTACCGAGTTAGTCGGTGATATCGCTATTGAAGATCTGCCAATAAAATATACTGCGGTTGCTGCTGATATAGCGAACGAAAAGGAGGTTTGGTTGAGTTCCGGTAACTTATTTGATGCCATTAGGGCGTCTATTTCATTGCCCTTATTCTTCACGCCGGTTCATCACAACGGCGTAGATCTTATTGATGGTGGCGTGCTTAACCCGGTACCTATTGCGCCGACGTTTAATGATAATACTGATTTAACGATCGCGGTGAACCTAGGTGGTCGTGTTATAGCGTCGAATTCTGTTTCGGAAAGTGACAATGTTGGTCAGCCACCGAGTAAAATTAGTCGTTTTTTAGCCCGATTTAAAAACCAAGTGGTAGCGCACAATGCTAATGAGTGGGGCGCTTATGATATTGCCAATCAAGCTTTTGATGCCATGCAAAGTACCATTGCTCGACAAAAATTAGCGGCATACCCAGCAGATTATTTTGTAGAAATAGCACGTAATGCTTGCGGAACCATAGAATTTCATCGAGCAGATGAAATGATAAAGCTTGGTTATGATACTGCACAAGTCTGCTTAGCGGCACTAGCAAAAGATTCGCTTTAAGTTATAAAAGTAGTGAATCAGGTTAAACAGATGAAGTGATGATTTAATCTGCAGTTATTTATAAGACAATTTTAAGGAATAAAATGTGTTAAATGGTATTCACCATGTGGCGATTATCTGCTCTGATTATCAACAGTCAAAAGACTTCTATACTCGAATTTTGGGGTTAACGGTTCTTGCAGAAAATTATCGCGCAGTACGTGATTCTTATAAACTTGATTTAGCGTTACCTGATGGCAGTCAAATTGAGCTGTTCTCTTTTCCTAGCTCTGCTACTAGACCAAGTTATCCTGAAGCTCAAGGGTTGAGGCATTTAGCTTTTAATGTTGAGAGCGTTGAACAGGTTTGTCAGTATTTAACGAATGCTGGTATTGATGTTGAGCCTATTCGAGTGGATGAATACACAGGTAAAAAATTTACTTTTTTTAGTGATCCGAATGGCTTGCCGTTAGAGTTATATCAACAAGGCGAAGCGCAATATTTGTAAATTACGTATATAAAAAACGCTTTTAAAATTAATTTATAATATTAGTTTTTTAACATTAATCTTTTGTAAATATTTAAAAAGAAAGGATATATAAATGAATTACCAAGCCGTACTCGACTTTTGGTTTAGAGAAATAGACCCCGCTTGTTGGTGGGTTAAAGACATAAAATTTGATCAAGAGATAATGAGTAAGTTCCAAGAAGTGCACCATGCGGCTAGACATGGTGAACTTGCACATTGGCGTGAAACGCTTTCCGGCAGACTTGCTGAAATTATTGTATTAGATCAATTCTCTCGAAACATGTACCGAGATACCCCTCAAGCCTTTGCTAATGACGGTATTGCTTTAGTACTCGCGCAAGAAGCCATTGCCCTTGGCGCAGATAAAACACTTACGTCAATTGAGAATAGCTTTTTGTATATGCCATTTATGCACAGTGAGTCATTGCTCATTCATGAAAAAGCACTAGCGCTTTATCAGGCCAATGGCATCGTCAATAATGTCGAATTTGAACTAAAGCACAAAGAAATCATTGAGCGATTTGGTCGCTACCCACATCGAAATAATATCTTGAATCGACAATCTACAGCTGAAGAACTTGAGTTTTTAAACCAACCAGGTTCTTCATTTTAACTCGATTGATGTGAACAACCAGAACTGTGGATAAGCAGTACTTTCTCAATATTTCCCTTTAGCCAATTATCAGCGATAAAACGTCGATAAATAACCCATGATTGATAAGCGTTTTGCCTTGGTAATTGAATAAATTGAAACATTGATAGAGTATATCGCTATTTAATCCGGTAAATTTTTCTTAAAAAACGAAAGTTTTTGTTGTTTTTACTTAAACACCAAGCACTCATTATCCAGAGTTCAGGTTAAATAATTTAACAGGATTTTTATGTACCAATTATATTATTACCCATTGAATGCCAGCATGGCGCCTCATATGATTCTTGAAGCCCTGCAAGTTGATTACCGTTTGATAAAAGTCGATAGAAAAAACCAAGAGCAAAAGTCGAAAGAGTATTTAGCACTGAACCCTGCAGGTAGGATACCTACTTTAGTTAAAGGGGAGTTGATTCTGTGTGAAAGTGCAGCTATTTGTCTTCATCTTGGTGAAATGCATCCAGAGGTAAAATTAATCCCTGAAATAGGGGATAAAAGTAGGGCGTTACATACTCAATGGCTGATGTATCTTACTAATACCCTGCAAGCTGAGCTAATGGTCTATTTTTATCCTGAAAAACATTGTCAAAGTGAAAAGACTAGAGCTGAGATTGTTACAGCCCAACAAGAGCTTATTCACCAGTCTCTGTCATTACTAGATGAGCAATTAGTAAATAAAGATTACTTAATAGCTAATAAAATAAGCGTATGTGATTATTATTTATTTATGTTGCTCATATGGGCTGATGAACTTGAGCAGCCACCTTTAAGTTTTATTCATCTTGAGCGGTACTTAAGATGCATGGCAAAAAATTCTGCCGTTATTACAGTTTGCCAAAAAGAAAATTTAAGCCTTGTGGACTATCAGTAATCACTCTTCTTTAAGCACCCTCACTAATTAAAAATATTGAATTGTGATCAGCACCAATACCCTAAGCTAATAGCTGGGTATTGGTTGCACAACTGTCACCTAGCACAATCATCTATAAAAATTATGTAAAGCCTTATGAGACAAGGCTTCTAATTTATTGACTCATTGATTTCTTAGTTTCACTCATCATCAGTAGATCGTTCCCGATCAGAAAAGTTTACAGTTTAGCCAAGTTACCCTTATTAATTGTCGACAATTATACTTAAGTCTACTTGAGTATTTCAAGTTATAGGATATTATCAATGTATATCTTTATGTTTGTCGACAATGTATTCACATCGACAAAGTTACTTTACCTTCATATTTAGGTTTGTCCGACACATTATGCTTTTACAAAACCCAACAAAACAAGCGGCGGTTACCACTGCGGATAAAGTCTTTGAACAACTGCAACATGCCATTGTTGAGGGTGAAATGGCAGCGGGTAGCAAGATAAGCGAGCCTGAACTTGCTAAGCACTATCAAATAAGTCGCTCTACCTTACGTGAAGCATTAAATCGTTTAGAAAAATGTCACTTGATAGAGCGTAAAGCCAATATTGGCTCACGCGTAGTCGATTGCACCATTGAAGGTTTATTAGAGCTATATATAACTCGTGAAGCGCTTGAAGGTATGGCGTGTAGGCAAGCAGCCTTAAATATGACTGATGAAGAGATAGCACATATGCAAAATATGTTAGCTCATCATGCGGGTGATAAGGCTTTACAAGATGGTGTAGCTTATTACCAGGAAGAAGGAGATGTTGATTTTCACTATAAAGTTATTTTGGGTAGTCATAATCAACAGCTAATTAATCTCATTTGTGGTCAGTTATATCATTTAGTCCGCATGTACCGTTGTCAATTTGGCATGCATAGTCCAAGAGCAACGCGTGCTTTTACTGAACACTCAAATATTATCCAAGCCATCAGTGATAGAGATGGTGAACTTGCCGAATTATTAATGCGCCGCCATATTGCTGCGTCGAGAAAAAACATTGAAAACAAAATTGCTCTGCAAAAAGCAGCGCAAGAACCACAGGAGACCTAAGATGTCAGAACACGTATCAGGAAATGCTATTTCGCCGGGTAAAAAATTTAGACTTGCCCTAGAAAACAATAAACCTTTACAAGTGGTAGGTACGATAAATGCTTATTGCGCCATGATGGCTCAGCAACTTGGCCACCAAGCTATTTATTTATCTGGCGGCGGTGTTGCCAATGCTTCTTACGGCCTGCCTGATTTAGGTATGACATCGCTTAATGATGTTATTAGCGACGTACAAAGAATTACCAGCGCTTCAAGTTTACCTTTATTAGTTGATATTGATACCGGCTGGGGCGGGGCATTTAATATTGCTAAAACTATTCGTGATATGGAAAAATCTGGTGCTGCTGCAGTACATCTAGAAGATCAAGTGGCGCAGAAACGTTGTGGCCATCGCCCGAATAAAGAAATTGTCTCAACGCAAGAGATGGTTGACCGTATTAAAGCGGCTGTTGATGCACGTATCGACAGCGACTTCTTTATTATGGCCCGTACTGACTCTTTTGCACAAGAAGGTCTAGAAGCAGCCATTGAGCGAGCTAAAGCTTATGTTGCAGCAGGAGCAGATGGTATTTTCGCAGAAGCAATTAAAACTCAAGAACATTATGAAGCTTTCACTAAAGCCCTTGATGTTCCAGTGCTTGCTAATATTACAGAGTTTGGTCAAACAGAACTGTGGAATAAAGAGCAACTAGGTGAGTGGGGCTGTGCCATGGTGCTTTACCCATTGTCAGCATTTCGTGCCATGAATAAAGCGGCTGAATCTGTTTATAAAACCTTATTAGCAGATGGCGATCAAAAAGCTGAAATTGACAATATGCAAACGCGTATGGATTTATATGACTACCTTGGTTACCACGATTATGAACAGAAGCTTGATTCACTTTTTGCTCAAGAAAAAGCTCAAAAATAACTCAGAATTAACTACCCGCACTTTTACCAAACAAAAACTGACAAAACAGAGTTTATAAACACCAATAATGTCAGTTGTGTACATAACAAATTGTTAAAAATTTAAAATGAGGAAAGGATTATGACAGAGATAACAGCAGAGACAAATGTTGCGAAAAAACCTATCAGTGGTGCTGGTCTTCGTGGACAAAGCGCTGGAGAAACAGCCCTTTGTACCGTAGGCCAATCAGGCTCAGGTTTAACTTATTGTGGTTATGATATTGCTGATTTAGCCGAAAATTCTACCTTTGAAGAAGTAGCCTATTTATTATTTAATGGTGAGTTACCAAATCAAGCGCAATTAACTGCATATCAAAATGAACTTAAGACCTTACGTGATTTACCTGCAGCATTAAAAGCGGTATTAAAGCTTATTCCTAAAGATGCTCACCCAATGGATGTTATGCGCACGGGGTGTTCTTTTTTAGGTAACTTAGAGCCAGAAATTGATTTTGATCAACAATTCCAAGCATCTAATCGCTTGTTAGCCGCATTCCCTGCGATCATGTGTTTCTGGTACAAATACAGCCATGATGGCGTAGAAATTGATTGTCAGTCAGATGAAACTTCTCTTGCTGGACACTTCTTACGTTTATTAAACGGAGAAAGTCCATCACAGCAACATCAACGTGTTATGGATGTTTCACTGATTTTATATGCTGAGCATGAATTTAACGCTTCGACATTCACCGCCCGTGTGTGTGCTTCTACTTTATCGGATATGTTCTCTTGTATCACTGGCGCGATTGGTACTTTACGTGGACCACTTCATGGTGGTGCTAATGAAGCGGCAATGGATATGATTCAGAGTTTTACTTCACCTAGTGATGCTAAAGAACAAATGGCAGGAATGTTAGCGCGTAAAGAAAAAATCATGGGTTTTGGTCATGCAATTTACCGTACCAGCGACCCACGTAATGTCATCATCAAAGCTTGGTCTGAAAAACTAGCCAAACAAAATGGTGATACTTCACTCTATGATATTTCTGTCGCTTGTGAAGAGTATATGTGGGATACCAAAAAACTTTTCTGTAATGCTGATTTCTTCCATGCATCTACTTATAACTACATGGGGATACCGACAAAATTATTTACCCCTATCTTTGTCTGTTCACGTTTAACGGGTTGGGCAGCACATGTAATGGAACAGCGCTCGAATAACCGTATAATTCGACCAAGCGCAGACTACACAGGCTCTGCACCACGTATTGTTTGTCCTATTTCTGAGCGATAGGAGATACTGGGTATTTGTCACAACTTCATCGTCAGAAAGTAATCACACATACTTATGTGCTCATATTTTCTTCCTTGAATTAGTGGCAAATTCCGTCGTCTGTTTAAGAAACATCACTGCTTAAAAATTTAAGATATTTAACCATTATTTGTTAGAGAGTTCCTGGATTAACTTATGAATTACCAATACCGCAAACCGTTGCCTGGCTATAAAGAAAAGGGCGCGACTATCGACTTTTTTGATACGCGTGAAGCTATCGAAACCATTAAACCAGGTGCTTACGCTAAATTACCGTATACGTCACGTGTACTTGCTGAGCAGTTAGTGCGTAAGTGCGATCCTGCGACACTGACCGATTCGTTGAAGCAAATTATCGACGTTAAGCAAGACTTAGATTTTCCTTGGTATCCGGCACGTGTTGTTTGTCACGATATTTTAGGTCAAACAGCGTTAGTAGATTTAGCTGGTCTGCGTGACGCTATTGCTGAGCAAGGTGGTGACCCGTCAAAAGTCAACCCAGTGGTACCGACCCAATTAATTGTCGATCATTCATTAGCAGTAGAGGCTCCGGGTTTTGATCCTAAAGCGTTCGATAAAAACCGCGCCATTGAAGACCGTCGCAATGAACAGCGTTTTCACTTTATTGAATGGACAAAAACGGCATTTAAAAACGTTGATGTGATCCCTGCCGGTAACGGTATTATGCATCAAATTAACTTAGAGAAAATGTCACCGGTTATCCAAGCGCGTGACGGTGTTGCTTTCCCTGATACGTGTGTTGGTACCGACTCTCATACACCGCATATTGATTGCCTAGGAGTTATTGCTATTGGTGTAGGCGGCCTAGAAGCTGAAACGGTTATGCTTGGCCGTCCATCAATGATGCGCCTACCAGATATTATTGGTGTTAAGTTAACCGGTAAACGTCAACCCGGTATTACTGCTACCGATATGGTATTAGCAATCACAGAGTTTCTAAGAAGTCAGAAAGTGGTATCTGCTTATTTAGAATTTTTTGGTGAAGGTACTAAAAACTTAACTATCGGTGACCGAGCAACTATTTCAAATATGACACCTGAGTATGGTGCATCAGCAGGTATGTTCTACATTGATGAACAAACTATTGATTATTTGAAAATTACGGGTCGTGAACCCGAGCAAGTAAAGCTTGTTGAAACTTATGCTAAACACACAGGTCTTTGGGCTGATGATCTTGTTGAAGCACAATATCCGCGTGTTATCGAATTTGATTTATCAACAGTATGTCGTAATTTAGCGGGCCCTTCTAATCCGCATCGCCGTTTAGCGACAGCTGATTTAGTTGCAAAAGATATCGCTAGAAACTTAAATGCTTGTAAAACACAAGAAGCCAATGGTGAAATGCCTGACGGTGCAGTAATTATTGCTGCTATTACTTCATGTACTAACACCTCGAATCCACGTAACGTTGTTGCGGCAGGTCTTGTCGCTAAACGTGCTAATGAATTAGGTCTAAAACGTAAACCTTGGGTTAAATCGTCATTTGCGCCAGGTTCAAAAGTAGCCAAACTTTATTTAGAAGAAGCAGGCCTACTCTCTGAAATGGAAACATTAGGTTTTGGTATTGTCGGCTACGCATGTACTACGTGTAACGGTATGAGCGGCGCGTTAGACCCTAAAATTCAGCAAGAAATCATTGATCGAGATCTATACTCTACCGCAGTATTATCAGGTAACCGTAACTTTGATGGCCGTATTCACCCACACGCGAAACAAGCATTCTTAGCATCGCCGCCATTAGTCGTTGCTTATGCCATTGCCGGTACCATGCGTTTTGATATTGAAAGAGACATTTTAGGACAAGATCAAGATGGTAACGACATTACTTTAAAAGATATTTGGCCATCAGATGAAGAGATCGATGCAATCGTCGCTTTGTGTGTTAAACCAGAGCAATTTAAGAAAGTTTATACACCAATGTTTGATTTAGGTGCCTTTGAACCGGCCGAAAGCCCATTATATTCTTGGGATAAAAGTAGTACTTATATTCGTCGACCGCCATATTGGGAAGGGGCTTTAGCAGGTGTTCGCACTATGGAAGGTATGCGCCCGTTAGCCGTATTAGGGGACAACATTACTACTGATCATTTATCACCATCTAATGCTATTCAATTAAACAGTGCAGCGGGTGCTTACTTAGCTAAAATGGGCTTGCCTGAAGAGGACTTTAATTCATACGCGACTCACCGTGGCGATCATGAAACGACACAGCGAGCAACGTTTGCTAACCCTAAATTGTTCAATGAGATGTGTAGGGACGAAAACGGCGAAGTAAAACAAGGTTCTTTAGCTCGTATAGAGCCAGAAGGTACTGAATCACGCATGTGGGAAGCCATTGAAACTTACATGGAACGCAAACAGCCTTTAATCATTATTGCCGGCGCTGACTATGGTCAAGGCTCTTCACGTGATTGGGCGGCAAAAGGTGTTCGTTTAGCTGGTGTTGAAGTCATCGTTTCGCAAGGCTTTGAACGTATTCATCGTACAAACTTAGTGGGTATGGGTGTATTACCATTAGAGTTTACCAATGGAGAAACACGCCACACTTACAATATTGACGGTAGTGAAACTTATGATGTTGTTGGCAAGACATCACCGGGCGCAGCTATGACGGTGGTGATGACACGAAAAGATGGTGAAGTGGTTGAAATTCCAGTGAAATGTCGTTTAGATACCGCGGAAGAAGTTTCGGTATACGACGGTGGCGGTGTATTGCAAAAATTCGCTAGCGATTTTTTAAAGTCTAATGCCTAAACGTTTATTTTTGATAAGAGCTTCGTTGCCTGTACTCACGTATAAATATACGCTCCGTGCAGGCGCCTTACACTTCATAAAAATAATTCGTTTAACCATCAAACTTTGATTGTTCATTTATTAGCAGCAATTTAATTGCTGCTTTTTTATAGGTCGAACTTTAGTTCGATAAATGATAAAAAATTAGGAGAGAGCAAATGGCTTTCGACCCTCAAGTACATTTACCCCAAATAAAAATACCTGCAACCTACATGCGCGGTGGCACCAGTAAAGGTGTGTTTTTTAATTTAACCGACTTGCCTGAAAGTTGTCAGCAACCAGGTAAAACACGTGATGAGTTGTTGTTACGGGTGATTGGTAGCCCAGATCCCTATGGTAAACAAACCGACGGTATGGGCGGGGCAACATCATCAACCAGTAAAACTGTTATCTTAGCTAAAAGTGAAATTTCTGATCACGATGTTGATTATTTATTTGGTCAAGTTGCCATTGATAAAGCCTTTGTTGATTGGTCGGGTAATTGCGGTAACTTAACCGCTGCTGTTGGCTCATTTGCCATTATGTCAGGTTTAGTTAATCCACAACGTATCCCTGAAAATGGTGTATGTACGGTGCGTATCTGGCAGAAAAATATTGCCAAAACTATTATTGCGCAAGTACCAATCAGTAACGGTCAAGTACAAGAAACAGGTGACTTTGAATTAGACGGTGTTACATTTCCAGCAGCGGAAGTGCCAGTAGAGTTTATCGCACCTGTTGACCCATCTGAGGCAATGTTTCCTACTGGTAACGTTGTTGATGAATTGGAAGTGCCTAGCATAGGTACTTTTAAAGCGTGTACGCTTAAAGTAACCATGATCACCGCTGGTATTCCAACCATTTTCTTAAATGCGCAAGATATTGGTTATACCGGTAAAGAGCTTCAAGATGCCATTAATAACGATGATGCAGCGTTGGCTCGTTTTGAAATGATTCGTGCCTATGGCGCAATAAAAATGGGTTTGATTAGTGATCTTTCAGAAGCTGTTGCGCGTCAGCATACACCTAAAATTGCTTTTGTTGCACCAGCGCAAGATTACAGCACCTCTAGTGGCAAGAATGTTGCTGCGGGAGAAATCGATTTACATGTGCGCGCGTTATCTATGGGAAAATTACATCATGCTATGATGGGCACTGCCGCGGTTGCTATCGGTACTGCGGCGGCAATCCCGGGCACGCTTGTTAATTTAGCTGCTAGTGGTGACTCTTCATTAGAGAGTAAAGGGCATAACTCTGTTACGTTTGGTCATCCATCAGGTACCCTTAAAGTGGGCGCTGAAGCGGTTGAAGTTGATGGTAGATGGACTGTGAAAAAAGCCATTATGAGCCGAAGTGCCCGAGTATTGATGGAGGGGTGGGTGAGGATACCTGCGTTAACTGAATAGATTAAGAGTCTGAATAGGCAAACGTTTTTGTATGTCAGTACAGGTTACGGTTAAATAAAAAGCGCAGTTTTCACTGCGCTTTTTTGCATCTACACTTTTATATTAGCTTTTATTGTTAGAACTTAAATTCAGCGCCAGCATAATAGAACGCGCCATTAAAACCAAAAGGTGCTGAACGGCGAGAATAAGTAAATACTCCCGGGCTACTAACAATAATATTACCATCAGCATCTTCGATTGTGCCTGAACGCGAATTACCTATAGTATTTTCATCAGGGTAGACATCAAAAATATTATTACCGCCAACATTGAACGATAAACTCTCTGTTACTTGATAGTTAATACGTAAATCCGTTAGTACTTCCGCGCCGTAAGTTTGTTTACCACCATCGGTAACCGTATATTCACCATAACGATTAAAGGCTAGATTAATACTCAAATCACCAATAGTATATAAACCATTTAAACTAATACGGTCTTGTGGTTGCCACTCTTCAATAATAGAAATGGCTTGGTCAGAAAAAACTTCACTTGGGTCAATTCCGCCAAGGGCACTGTTTGCAGGTGTATAAATATTAACGACATCAGTTTCGGTAAAATTAGCTGCCGCAGTTAGGTTAAAGTCACCACCTAATAGTTCAGTATTCCAAGTTGCAATGATATCTATACCTGTAGTTTTAGTATCGGCTCCGTTTAAGAAAAACTGACCAGCGCCAGCACCAGAGGCAATCAATGCAGCATCTAAAGCTGGGGACAAGCCTTGCCCTAATGAATTACTTAATACGATACGATCATCAATATCAATTGAATACCAATCGATGGTTAGGTTGATTTCATCGGTAATGTTAATCACAGTTCCTAAACTGAAGTTTGTCGCTTCTTCCTCTTTTAATTCCGGAATGCCGATGGCCTTGGCTAGGTTTGAGTCATTACGAAAAGTTCCTACTTGTACGGCAATTTGATCGCTGCCGGGATTATTTGGATCGGTTTGAAACTGGGTACTAATATTGTCCGTGTAAAGTTGCTGCATTGATGGCGCGCGGAAACCGGTACTCATAGCACCACGAATGGCGATACTATCTGTAATTGACCAGTTAGCCGCTAGTTTGAAGTTCGTACTGTCACCAAAACCTTGGTAATCATCATAACGTACTGCACCGCTAACAATGACATCTTCCACAATTTCAGTTTCAGCATCGGCATAAAATGAAATGACGTCACGAGTTTCATCTACTTCTTGCATAGGGGCGGTACCGCCGAAACCTTGCGTACCAGCAGAGCGGTCATCGGCGTATTTGCTGGTGCCATCTGCATTGGTATCATAGTCCCGGTAGGAATATTCATCACCCGCGGTTACTTTAAACTCATCGGTTCTAATTTCTGCGCCCATAGCTAATGAAAATAAATCAAAGTCTTGGGTATAATCAATGTTTAGGGTTTGCAGCGATAGCTCTAACCCATAGGCAGAAGCTTGACGTGGAATAGCTGCGCGGATTTCATCGGCTGTTAATGTTGATTCATAGCGTAGAGAATTAGCATAAGACGAGTTAATGGTATTACTAGTGACATAATCAATATTGTTTTTACCGTAGGTATAAGATAAGTCTAGATTCGAGCCATCAGCAAATTCAGTCTGGTAACCAAAATTATAAGACATATCTTTGATATCAGTATTAATTTTTGGTAAAAATCCAGCAGGAATAGTTGCATCACCATCTTGTAGCGGCGCATTACCGCCATTATTATTATTGTGGCGGAAGAATGCGGCGGACTCGTTATCACGCTTTGAGTAGGTCAGAAAGCCGTACAATTCACCATCTGCTATTTCATAACCGGTATTAATGGTTACGCCAACTTGGCTTGAGTCAGCATCACCTATTCTAAAGGTTGAACGAGAAGCTGTTGCTTCGCGTGGATCACCTAGTAATGAGTTGCCATTAGCTAAGTCAGTACACCCTGAGAATTGACATGAGCCATGTAAACCAGAGCGGTCTGTAAAACCACGATCTCTAAAATTCAGTGTGGTATTTAAATAACCATTATCTCCTAAGGCAAAACCTTTGGAAATATCGACATTGGTTGTTTCCCCATCACCTTCGGAATATTCACCGTAAGATACTGCAACTTTACCGCCTTCGCTGGCATCATTAAGTACTATATTAATAACACCGGCGATAGCGTCAGAGCCATACTGTGCGGCTGCACCATCACGTAATACTTCAATACGTTTGATGGATGCAGCAGGAATGGCATTCATATCGGTACCAGCGGTACCTCGACCAACAGAAGTGTTGATATGAATTAAGCTGGCTTGATGACGACGACGTCCATTAATGAGTACTAAAGTTTGATCCGGTCCTAAGCCACGTAATGTTGCAGGACGCAAGGCATCGGTACCATCACTAATCGATGAGCTAGAAAAATTAAATGATGGCGCAATGGCTTGTAACATACGGCCGACTTCTGTTTGGCCTGTATTGGCTAATGCCTCAGCCGATAAAATATCAACGGGTACAGGTAAGTCATCAGCAGAGCGACCAGCAACTCGGCTACCTATAATGGCTATTTTCTCTACGTCTTCCTCTTGTACTTGCACTGTTTCTTGGGCTAATGCTGCTTGACTGGCTGCACCAAGTAAAATTGGTACTAGCGCGGCATGGATGCTTTTATGTTTCATTGTTGTATCTCTCTTATTATGTGAATCAACTTGAATGCTCAGTTGACCAGAGGTATTAACAACAGCGATTAGACCCGAGCCATGTAATAAATTTTTTAGGCCAGAGTTAACAGGGTAATAACCTTTTAATGAATTTGCTTGGTATTGCTTGGCCAAGTCAAAAGAAAATATAATCGTTTGATTGGCCTTTTGCGCAAATACAATTAAGGCTTTATCAGCTCGTTGTTTATCAATATCAAAGCGAATAAAGTCCTCGGCATTGGCATAGCTTGTTATCAATAACATCACTAGGGTGATATTCACGAACAAGACATGTCTAGCCAAGGCTTGATTCAGGCGAAATTGCTTTCGCCAACTGTGCAATAGTAATAAACAGCTAAGCAGGGGGAATCCTCTAATTTATTTTTATTATTTTTAAAAAGAATTTTATTTTGTTGCATGCTTGGCTAAATAGCCAGCAATAAATAGTGGCTATTTGTGGAATAAATAAGAGTATGAGCAAGGGGGATAATGGGCTCGATAGTATATTTAGTTAGCAGCGGAGAGTAAAATAGTACCATCTGCTTTTTTTCTAAAATTAATACCGAAGTTACTTTCCAATGAAATAAGCAGGCCATCAATATCACCCGCTTTAAAGTAACCGGCGACATTTATATTGGCTAATTCATTATCAACAATTTCAAAGTTACTGGTGGTATAACGACTAATTTCAGTTAGGGCAACAGATAAAGGTTCACCTTCAAAAATTAGCATGCCTTGTTGCCACGCGAGATCGCGATGAATTTGATCTAAAGAGACTTTCTCTACCGGTGTGGTATGCACGGAAGGCGAATCTTTGGCTATTATCGCTTTTTCACCAGAAACCACTAAAGTTGCCGCTAAAATGTCAGGCATATCGCTAACTCTGGCTTGGGTTAAGGTTTCTTGAATATCAGTTATCGAAGTTGATGCTTCGGTGATCAATACTTTACCTTCAGTTACTACTAATTCCATTATCTGATTGTTATTTTTTTGGACGTTAAAAATGGTACCCAGTGCAGTAAATGATTTTTTGCCAACCGTCACTGTGAAAGGTCGATTTTTGTCTTTAGCGACATCAAAACGCGCTTCACCTCGTACCAAGGTAAGTAAACGATGTTTGGGGCTATATTTAACTTCGACCTGGCTGTTGGTATTTAATTGTATTTGCGAGCCATCTTTTAGGGTAAAACTTGTTTGCTCACCCACCTGTGTTTGTAATATTTGAGTTTGAGTCAATGTTTGTTCGTTGAAGGAGGGTAGAAAGGGCAGGAAAGATTCATCGATTAAAGTATTAACACTTATAAGAGAGACAATAGTAATACTTGCTGCTAAAGCGATAGAGGTAAATTTATTACGTTTACTTTGTTCTTTTACCTGCTCCAAAGGAAATAAGGCGCTCAATTCATTTAATAGACTTAAATCATCCCAATAAGAAGCCATCTCAAGCAAAGAGCTATGATGCTGAGTATTTTGATTACACCAAATCACAAGCTGTTGCTGTTCTAAGGTAGTTAAACCACGATCCATGCGACTAATCCAAAGACAAGCGAGTTCCTGGATATTATTTTCATCTTTTTGCTGGTTACTATTATTACTAAATAGTTGGCTGACATTACCCATTCATTTTTCTCGATTTACTTAGTGATGCTTTTACATTTACACTTTGTTTTTGTCTATCTGCTTTGCCATTTTGACCATGTTCATCATTCATTTGTTTAATATAACGTGAACTTTTTAGTAAACCCTGCGCTATGTGCTTCTCTACAGTGCTTTCACTTAACTTTAGATAGCTGGCAATTTCTTTTTGGCTTAAGCCATAGACTTTTTTCAGTATAAAACATTTACGCACAGAACCGGAGAGTTGATCGGTAGCTCGACAAAAAAATAAGAATTGTTCTTTGCTTTCATAATCGTCTTCAACGTTAGTACTCATTAATTGAACAGGTGGCTCAGTAAATTCCTCTAAAGAGTCTTTATATTTATTATCCCACTTAGCTACATGATTTAAAGCAAGGTTTTTTGCAGTCTTCAGCATATAGCTACGGACATATTTTATTTCTTGTTTTAAATCTGCTTCATAAGTTTTCACAAAGGTTTCTTGAACAATATCATCAATATCGTCAGGCTTGACGATATGACTGATCAAGTAACCGATGTTTCTTTTGGTGCTAATAAATAACTTTGCTAATGTCGAGTTTCTTGCCATCAAGGTTTGCTCGTTACCTTTGAACTTGAGTTGATAATAAGCATGACTTTGAGCAAATGTCTAGCAACGTTACTTATATTTAGAGCAATTGTTAGCAGCGAAAAGCAAGTAAATAGGCCTGTTCAGTTCTAACTTTAAATACAACTAAGCTGTTATATATTCACAAACATGTGAATATATAATTGTAAAAAACATTCGCTAACATTTGATAATTCTTACCTTAATCACATCTTTTTACTTTAATTTATGTGCTAGGCAGTTTATAAAGAGCCATTACATTATTTATCTCTGACGGAATTAAGTTTGCCTAATAAAAACAATAGACAATTTTTTTTAAATCGGAGCTTATTGGCTTATCTTTGTGTAAGCGCCTTATTAGGTTGTTTTTTGACTTTTAAGGTGAGTGCCATCGAGTTGATAATTACGGATGATTTGGTCGTGCGAGACCTTGATGATAAAGCAGTGGAACATGGTTTTTTGTCTCAAAAGCAAACCATTCAATTAACGACAGGCGAACATACCTTAGTTATTAAATACAAAGATGTCTTTGAAGATTTAGATTTTGCCGAAGAAAGGTTAATAACATCAGATTACTTTGTTGTTAAATTTAATCTTGCTGACCAGAAAAAATTAATTTTATCAACAATAAATATTAACGATTTAGCCGCGGCAGAGCGTTTTTCTAAAGATCCGGAATTAACCTTGTTAGATGAACATCAGCAAAGTGTTGTATTGACCTTAGAGAAGTTAAGCGACTATGAGTTGACAAAACAAGTCACTAAAGTGGTAAACGATTTATCAATACCCGTTGTTGCTCAAACTAAAGGCGAGACTCGTACTAAAGATGAGCTAACTTTCAATAAGCAAGTTATTGAAAAAATTGATGTTGTCCCAATGCTCAAATATTGGTGGGACAAAGCTAGTCAAGATGACAAAGAAAGTTTTTTACTCATTATTAATGAAAATATGGAAATTAAAAAGTGATGGTAAACAACATACTATCAGTTGTTTAACGTAAACTTGGGGTAATTATTATGAATATTTCATTTATGGCTCATTCACTAAAAAAACTGAAAACTAATTGTTTAACCTTAACTTGTTTGCTGATACTGCCAATGCAAGCATTTGCTTTTGATAGTGGGGAAATTGAGGTTACGGGTCAAGGCAGTGTCGTTATTACCCCTGATCAGTTCTCATTAACGTTAACGATTACTGAGCGAGGTCGAGTGCCAAGTAAGTTAAAAGCTTTAGTGGATAAAAAAAGTAATTCAGTTATTAGTGCGGCTAAAAATCTAGGCATAAGAGGCACAAATATAACCTCTGCGCGTGTTAATTTACGTATTGTAGAAGAGAGACCTTCAATTCAAGTACAAGGCATTGAGCTTAACAGAGCGAGGCAAGGTAGTGTTTTTATTGACGGTCAAAGTATTAATCAGCAATCGTCTAACGTGAATGACCACAAGAAACCATTGTTTGAATTAAGTCGTCAAATAATGGTAGGTTTTAATAAAATAGATGATTATGATAGTTTTTTAGAGCAAATTATTAAACTCAATGTCAGTCATATTTCCTCATTGTCGATGACTGTTGAAGCAAGAGGTGAGTATTATCAACAAGCTTTATTGCAAGCTATTAGCCATGCTAAACAAAAAGCGCAGCGTATGAGTAAACAAGCAGGTCGAAACTTAGGAGAGATCGTTTTTATCAAAGAAATGTCGAGCAACCATTATAGTCCTATGTACGCTGAAGCTATGATGAGTGATACAAGTCCTAAAGTTCATACTTCACAGGTTGGTAGTCAAACAATTACTGCGCGTGTATCCGCAAAATTTCGCCTTAAAGACTGAATTTGAGGTACTAACTGGCAATAGTTAGGTAATTGTTCGATAAAAGCTTTAAGTATTGCGTTTTTTTAGGTATGTTAGCGCTTTTTTATTGTAGCTTTCTTCAATGGTAAGTTTTAATGACTAGTCAAACTGAGTTATATCATGAATTATTAGGGCAAACTAAAGCCCTAATTGGTGATGAATCTGATATTATTGCTAATATGGCAAATGTTAGTGCGTTACTTTTTGAACGTTTAACAGACGTTAATTGGGTTGGTTTTTACCGACTTATTGACAATGAATTAGTGCTTGGCCCTTTTCAAGGGAAAGTTGCTTGTATTAGAATACCCGTTGGGCGAGGTGTTTGTGGTACATGTGTTACTACAGGTACAATTCAACGAATAGCAGACGTTCATCAATTTGATGGCCATATTGCTTGTGATGCAACGACTAATGCTGAATTAGTTGTACCTGTAAAGGTGGCTGGTAAAGTTATTGGCGTCTTAGATATTGATAGCACTGCTTTTAAACGCTTTAATGAACAAGATGAGCAAGGTATTAGTGCTATTGTTGAAGCATTTGAGCAGAATGTAATTGCTCATAGTTAATGTTAAAAATAGTATAAAAAGATAAACACGTGTACAACAGGAAAGTGAAGAGAAAATGAAAGAATTTGTGGTCATTCATGACTATCTAGTTACCCAAGAAATTGTTGGGGATTGGGATGGCCAGGAAGAAGAAGTTGCTGAGCGTATGAATGAAATTTATCATACTATGTACGACTTGGCTGGAGAAGATATAGAAACGGAAGTTTTAGAACAGTTATTGGCGCTTATTTGGGATACTTGGATAGGTCAAGAAGCAATTGCTGATATTGAAACTGAAGATATATATGATTGGTGTAAGCATGTGCTTGATAATCCAGAGCAACATCTACAATCAGAAGAATAAAGAAAGATAAACATTGCCGC
The DNA here is from genome assembly GCF_000764185.1 of Colwellia psychrerythraea. GTDB lineage: Bacteria > Pseudomonadota > Gammaproteobacteria > Enterobacterales > Alteromonadaceae > Colwellia > Colwellia psychrerythraea_B. The sequence continues at coordinate 86,478 of NZ_JQEC01000029.1, read as the reverse complement.
TATTTTCTTGCTAGAGTAACTCTTCCAAGAGTTATTCTTGTTCAAAAGTAAAGCTAGCTTAATTAATTTAATCTGTAAAAAAGTGTAGTTATGGAAACTGAAATTAAACGTACAAGTACAAAAGATATCATTGCTTATTTAGCTGAGAAATTTCCTGAATGTTTTTCAATTAAGGGGCCAGTTAAACCGCTTAAAATTGGAATATTCCAAGACCTAGCAGAGAAGCTTACTGAAGATGAAACTGTTAGTAAAACTCGCTTACGTCAAGCGTTAAGACATTACACCAGTAGTTGGCGCTACCTCAAGGTTATTAAAGTTGGCGCAGATCGTGTTGATTTTGATGGCAAAGAAGTAGCAAAAATTGATGAAGAGCAAGCTGCTTACGCCAGTAAAACGCTAAAAGAAAGCCAAGAAAAATTTGGTAACAAAAAAGCGACAGACAGCGATAGCAAAAAACCTTATAAAGGTAAACAAAGCTCAACAGCTGCAGGTAATAATAAACCAGCAGATAAAAAACGTGACTCAGCTAAATACAAATCTGTTAAGTCTTCAAACAAAACAGTTGTTAAAAAAGAAGCTGCGCCACTTAAACCTGTTGAGTCAGCTACAATCAAAGTAGGTAGTAAAGTGAGAGTACAATTAGGTAATTCACCAATGAATGCCACCATCACTGAAATATCAGGTAAAGATATCAGCGTTCAACTTGATTCAGGTATGGTTATAAAGACTCAGCTAAAAAATATCTACTCATAAAAGCATAAATAGCCGACTCTTTTCGAAGATTGTCGGCAAGATTTAACATAACAGTTAAGTCAAATAGAAATTGAATAGGAAATTAATGCATGCAAAAATTTTGTCGTATCGCACTAGCCGTATCTTTATCGTTAGGTTTGTCAGTAAGCGCAATCGCGTTTGAAAAACAACATACTCCTGAAGAACTCCCTGTACTCATGCCTGAATCTCAGCATGCCACAGCAAGCAAGCGTATTACGGCACGATTTACTCGTGCACATTATAAGAAAGTTACTATAAATGACGCCTTGTCAGGTGAAGTATTTGATCGTTTCATTAAACAACTCGATTATGCTCGTAATGTTTTCTTATCTACCGATATTGATAGTTTCCAACAATATCGCCTTGAGTTCGACACTGTTTTGACTCGTGGAAAACTCGATGTCGCTTATGATATCTTCAATTTAAATTTACAAAGACGTTTAGAGCGTTATGAGTTTGCGCTTAGTTTATTGGATATTAAAGGTGATAAAAATCCTTTTGACTTTACCAAAGATGAAATTTATTCTTTTGATCGTGAAGAGGCACCTTGGCCGACAAGCGAAGCTGAACTTGATGAATTATGGCGTTTAAAAGTTAAATCAGATGTATTAAATCTGACACTGACTAAGAAAGAATGGCCAAAAATTAAAGAAGTATTAACTAAACGTTACAACTATGCGATTAAACGATTAAAACAGAGTGAAAGTGAAGATGCTTTTCAACTGGTAATGAATAGTTTCGCTCGTGTGGTTGAACCGCATACTTCTTATTTATCGCCACGTAATGCCGAACGTTTTCAAGTCGATATGAATTTATCACTGGAAGGCATTGGTGCTGAACTTCGCTCAATTGAAGATTATACCGTTATTCACCGTATTGTTACTGGTGGACCCGCGGATAAATCGAAGCAATTAAAAGCAAAAGATAAAATTGTGGGTGTTGCCCAAGGTGAAAAAGACTTTGAAGATGTTATTGGCTGGCGTTTAGATGATGTTGTCGAACTGATCAAAGGCTCTAAAGGTACTACGGTTAGGTTACAAATATTATCGGGTGATAGTGATGATGAAGCAAATATCAAAGTTGTTTCTATTGTTCGCGATATTATTAAATTAGAAGACAGAGCAGCAAAGTCTGAAGTATATTTAGAAAACCCAGAAGTAGCCGATAGTAAGAAATTGGGCGTTATTACCATCCCAAGTTTTTATAACAATTTATCTAAGGATGTTAAGAAAGAGATAGCCAAATTAAAACAGCAAGACGTTCAAGGTATTATTGTTGATTTACGTGGTAATGGTGGTGGCTCATTAAGTGAAGCGACGTTATTAACCGGTTTATTTATCGACAAAGGTCCTGTTGTTCAAATTAGAGATGGCGCGAATCGCATTCAAGTAAATAGTGATCGTGATGGTATTAGTTTCTTCGACGGTCCCTTAACAGTAATGGTTGATCGTTATAGTGCCTCTGCCTCTGAAATATTCTCAGCAGCCATTCAAGATTATGGCCGTGGCGTCATTATTGGCGAACATACCTTTGGTAAAGGTACTGTTCAGCAACACCGTGGTTTAGGGCGTGTTTATGATTTATATGAAAAACCGTTAGGTAGCATTCAATATACCATTGCAAAATTCTATCGCATAAATGGTGGTAGTACTCAGCACCGTGGCGTTTTGCCTGATATATCTTTTCCTACAGCAATAGACCCAGAAGACTGGGGTGAAAGCAAAGAGGAAAATGCATTACCTTGGGATCATATTCAACAAGCTAAATACACACCGTTGAACGAGTTAAATAAAGATATTGAGTATTTAAGCTCTCTTTATCAGCAACGTATTAAAGATAACCCAGAATTTAATTACTTACTTGAAGATATTGCTATTTATCAAGCAGAAAAAGATGATAAAACTATTTCATTAAATCTTGCTACTCGTCAATCTGAACGTACATTACGTAAAAGTAAACGCTTAGTTCGAGTAAATGAGCAACTTGCCCTTTTAGGTAAAAAGAAAATTGCCGATTTAGATGATTTAGATGATGAGCTTGATGAATTAGACCCATTTTTAGATGAAGCAGCTCGTATCACTTTTGATTTTATCTCTTTAGGTAAAATTGCTAAAAAATAGCCCATAAAATTCTAGCAAAGCCGCCCTCTGAGGCGGCTTTGCTTTTTTACGTACAATCCACAGTAAAATTAGTTTAGCGTTATATAACTACAATAAGAAAAGGTTTACATTTCATGTCCGCATTAAGTCAAACTAAAAAGCCAACGATGTTAGATGCTTTTATCCCCGTTATCACCCTAATTGTTTTACTTACCATGGGGGTAAGTTATTTTGGCGATAACTCATCATACGGACCGAATCAGATTGCTTTGCTTATAGCGATGGGTGTTGCCATAGTCATAGGTATTAAAAATGGTCATAAATGGCACGATCTTGAAAAAGCTATTACTCATGGTATTTCTTTGTCCTTAGGTGCTGTATTGATCCTTTTCGCGGTTGGTTCACTTATTGGTACCTGGTTATTATCTGGTACTGTTCCAACGATGATTTATTATGGGCTAATGATATTAGACCCTGCTTGGTTTTACGCTGCTGCTTGTGTGATGTGTGCTGTTGTTTCGATGAGTATAGGTAGTTCTTGGACAACCGCAGCCACTATTGGTGTGGCATTGATTGGAATAGCACAAGGGCTAGGCTTATCTCCAGCTATCACTGCTGGTGCGGTAATTTCGGGTGCGTATTTTGGTGATAAAATATCGCCTTTATCTGAGACTACCAACTTAGCACCTGCTATTGCTGGTAGTGAGTTATTCGCTCATATCCGTTATATGTTCTGGACAACTATGCCATCTATTGCAACCGCGCTTATACTTTTTCTCTTTTTAGGCTTTACCGAAACCTCAGTTAGTGATGTTCAAGCCATTGATTTATTGAGTAAGCAACTTAGCGAACAGTTTAATCTTTCTTTATTTAACTTAGTGCCATTATTCGTTTTGCTTGTTTTAGCTATTAAAAAAGTTCCAGCTTTTCCTGCGGTTGCTATCGGCGCGTTAACGGGGGGCTTATGGGCGATTGTTTTCCAACAAGAGCTTATTATTCGTTTAGGAAGCGGTGAGTCTGATGCACTAACCGCTAATATAATTGTGGTCTGGACTGCTTTTTTTGACGGCGTGAGCATTAAAACAGGTAACAGTGGTTTAGATGACTTACTCAGTGGTGGTGGCATGTCAAGTATGCTAAACACTGTTTGGTTAATTATGTGTGCACTTAGTTTTGGCGCCGTATTAGAGCACTTAGGCATGTTGAAAAAGTTTGTTGATGCAATTTTGGCGTCAGCTAAAACAACAGGTAGCCTTATAGCAAGTACTGTTGCTACTTGTATTGGCACAAATTTATTAACGGCTGATCAATATATAGCCATTGTAATGCCAGGTCGCATGTATAAAGAAGAATATCAACGTAGAGGTTTAGACCCATTAGTTTTAAGTCGTACACTCGAAGATGCAGGTACAATTACTTCACCGCTTATTCCATGGAATACCTGTGCAGTTTATATGTCTGGCGTATTATTAGTTAACCCACTTGATTATATGTTCTATTGTTTCTTTAACTGGATTAATCCGATTCTTGCGGTTATTTATGGCTTTATTGGTTTTAATATCAAAAAACTAACTAAAGTAACTACAGATAAAGCAACGGCTTAATTTTCATCCCATTTCCAAAATAAGGCTCTACAATGTCATCTACTTTAACAGACACAGCACCACGATTTTTAGCGGACTACCGCCCAGCTGATTTTACTATTAATACCGTAGACTTAACGATTAATTTAGATGACACTTGTAGCCAAGTTATTAGTGAACTAACTATAAAGCGGCAAGGTGATAACCAACAGGCTTTACAGCTTAACGGTGAACAGCTAACTTTAGTGTCATTAGCACTTGATAACCATGCATTGAGTAACGATCAATATCAGCTCAATGATACAATATTAACCATTCCAGCCAGTAGTTTACCTGACAATGAGAATTTTACTCTCAGCATTACTACTGAGATAAACCCACAAGAAAATACGGCCTTAGAAGGATTATTTAAGTCAGGTGATGCATTTTGCACGCAATGTGAGGCCGAAGGTTTCCGCAGAATTAGCTATTACCTTGATAGACCCGATGTAATGGCGACGTTCACCACTAAAGTAATAGCAGATAAAAGCTTATACCCGTATTTATTATCTAATGGCAACAAAGTTGACTCTGGTGATCTCACTGACAATAAACATTTTGTTACTTGGCACGACCCATACCCTAAGCCGTGTTATTTGTTTGCTTTAGTTGCTGGCGATTTTGACTTACTTGAAAACTCTTTCACTACAGCTTCAGGGCGTGAAGTAGCACTTGAGATATTTGTCGATAAAGGTAATTTAGCCAAGGCTAAACATGCCATGGTGTCATTGCAAAAATCAATGAAGTGGGATGAAGAGACATTCGGTCTTGAATATGATTTAGATATATACATGATTGTAGCGGTAGATTTTTTCAATATGGGGGCGATGGAAAACAAGGGTTTAAACGTCTTTAATTCCAAATATGTACTGGCAGACAGCCAATGTGCGACAGACAGTGATTATTTTAATATTGAAGCTGTGATCGCCCATGAATATTTTCATAATTGGACAGGAAACAGAGTTACTTGTCGGGATTGGTTTCAGTTGAGTTTGAAAGAAGGCTTAACAGTTTTTCGAGATCAACAATTTAGTGCGCAAATGCACTCAAGTGCCGTTACTCGCATTCAAAACGTACGTTTATTACGTTCTCAGCAATTTGCTGAAGACGCTGGACCAATGGCGCACCCAATACGCCCTGAAAAAGTACTTGAAATGAATAACTTCTACACCTTAACTGTTTATGAGAAGGGCTCAGAAGTTATTCGTATGTTGCACACGTTAATTGGCGTCGAGAAATTCAGAAAGGGTATGGATTTATATTTTGCCCGTTTTGATGGCATGGCAGTAACCTGTGATGACTTTATTAACGCAATGAGTGATGCTAGTGGTAAAGACCTATCGCAATTTAAACTATGGTACAGCCAGTCAGGTACTCCTGTGATCAAAGTGCAGGAATCATTTGAGCAGCAAACAAATATCTATACTTTAACACTGTCACAACACTCACCAGTGACTAAAAAACAACAAGATCCGCAAGCGTTACATATTCCGATTAAAATTGAATTAATCAGTGGTAATAATGACAAGGCAAACCAAAGTGAATTACTCGAATTGAACCAAGCAGAGCAAAGTTGGCAGTTCAGTGGTTTTATCGGCAAACCTACCTTAGCAATGCTGTGTGATTTTAGTGCCCCGGTAAAACTTGTCTTTGAGCAAAATGATGTTGATTTATTAACTATTATGAAGAAAGCTAACAATAGTTTTTGTCGTTGGGATGCAGGACAAAAATTATTGATGTCCTATGTACAACAATTAGCTTTTGACACCGAGCATCCATTGCCAAAAGAGCTGCTTATGGCAATAAATGAGATGTTAACGAGTGCTGGTGATCGCGCTTTTATTGCCGAACAATTATCCTTGCCTAGTTTTGATGAAGCGGCAAGTTTGATGGTAGATGTTGAGCCAATTGCGCTGAGCAATGCTCTGAGCAAGTTATCATCATTCATTGCACAAGGTTGTCAACAAGAGTTACTTGCGAGCTATGAAGCGTGTCAGCAAGAAAGATCAACGAATGATACGCCACATAGTGGGGTTGCCAATAGGGCTTTAAAAAATGTTTGTTTAGCTTATCTAAGTATTTTACCTAAATATCAAGCTTTAGTAACAGAGCAATATCAACATGCGACTGACAACGAAGATATTGAGCAAGAAAATATGACCGATAGTTTAGCTGCATTAACTTGCTCTGCCAAACACAATTTAGCGGACTTGAACCAGCAGTTGCAGCATTTTGAGAAAAAATGGCATCAAACAACTTTAGTGATGGATAAATGGTTTGCCTTGAATGCTGGTGTGGTAAGTGATGACATTTTCTCTAGACTGGATACTTTATTAGCTCACCAACAATTTAGTTTAAATAATCCGAATCGAGCAAGGTCATTAATTGGGGCATTTGCGATGAATAACCCCAAATATTTCCATTGTCAAACAGGGCGAGGTTATCAATTCTTATCAAAACAAATTGCTAAGTTAAATGAAATTAACCCACAAGTTGCCTCAAGATTGATTACACCATTAATACAATATAAAAGTTTTGCTCCAGCACATCAAAAATTAATGAAAGCAGAGTTAGTTAATTTACAAGCTCTAGCTAATTTATCGAATGACTTAAAAGAAAAGCTTGATGCTGCATTAAGTGATTAAGCTGACTTCATAATAGGATATTACTTTTTAGTAACGTGGTTTGTTTGAAACAAGCACGTTACTAGAATCTATCCCACACTACTACTATACCAGTCTATGAAATATTACTTCTCACTCAATATTACTACCAATGAATTTCTCCCTTATTACCAAGGCAAAGTTCAAAATGTTGTGGTAACCACTACCCAAGGTATAAAAGTTCAATTTCCTGCTATGCATTTACGAAAGTACCTTGCAGCAAGTGGCATTCAAGGCTACTTTTGTTTACAAACAAAGCAAAATAAATTTTTATCCCTAGCTAAAATAAAATAATTTATCTTATTTTTGATGAAATAGAGTAAACACTTGAAACAGTGGTCTGACCATTTTATCAATGTACCTATTACATTGCTTGAGACAAAGTAACGTTATTTCATGAACTTATAAAACAATGATTGATTTGTATTGTTTTGTTTTTAAACGCTAGTTTTAAACGGTGTATTTAAACGCGGGCATTTTAGGGGAAAAGTCATTAAAATATAGCGCTTTAACTCCTACCTTTATTCTTGCTACATAAGTCAAATGATGTAATTATTATTGCCGTTAGATAAATAATAAGACAAAAACTAACTTTTGATTACATTTATGAAGATGAACTTTCACAGATTTTTTATCTTTTAGTATCATGTTTTGCACAGGGGAGAGAATAGATGAAAAACAAGCCTCAACATGGCTTTGCCAAAAAACCTTTAGCCGTAGGTATTGCTGCTGCACTTTCACTGTCAGTATTAACTTCAATGGTTAATACTGCTCAAGCAGCAAGATGGGAGCTAGGTGATGTAGAGATCAGTTTTGACTCTACTTTTAGCATTGGCTCAAGCTGGCGTACAGAAGATAGAAACTGGAATGACAATGTAGGTAAGTCAAATAACGCTAATAATGGCCTAGATTTTAGTAACTATAATATTTTCTCTCCAGCAATACCGAAAGAAGATGTTTGGGCTCAAGGTAAAGGTGGTTATTCTACCAACGGTGATAACGGCAACTTAAACTACAATGCCGGTGAAAGTTTTTCTAAAATATTTAAAGGCGTGCATGAATTAGATATCAAATATCAAAACGTCGGTGTTTTTGTTCGTGGTATGTATTTTTATGATTACGCTATGATGGATGAAGATAGAGACTGGTCAAATCCTATCACAGGTAATGTTTTCGATCCTTGTCGAGACGGCGAAGCGAAAGAGCAAGTCTGTCAAGATGTACGTTTACTTGATGCGTATATTTACGGTGATTTTGAATTGGGTAATATGCCTTTTTCAGTACGTTTAGGTGATCAAGTCATTAGCTGGGGCGAAAGTACGTTAATTTCTCACGGTATTAGTGAGATTAATCCGGTAGATGTTGCGCGTTTGCGTGCACCAGGTGCAGAAGTAAAAGAAGCCTTTATTCCCTTTGGCGCTTTATGGGCATCTCTTGGTGTTACTGATAATTTTAACGTAGAAATGTTTTATCAATACAGCTGGGAAAAAACAATTTTACCACCACCAGGTAGCTACTTTTCTACCAATGACTTTGCTGGTGACGGTGGCCAATACAATAACGTTCAGTTAGGTTTTGGTGGTAATCCGGATATGAATTTAGATTATTTAATCTCAGGCTTAAATGATATTGGTAATATGGTTCGAGCAGCTGCAGCAACTGGAGATCCGGTAGCGCTTGCTGCTGCTCAAGCACAAGCTGGTTCAATGTACTCTGCTTATGCTGGTAATGTTACGTTAAGAGCACCAGGCGCTAAAGCAGAAAATGATCCTAAAGATGGTGGTCAATATGGTTTGCGTTTATCTTGGTTTGTCCCAGAGTTAAATGATACTGAATTTAGCTTGTACCATGTAAATTATCATAGCCGCCGTCCAATTTTTTCAGGAGTCACTGCGAATTTTGGTGCAGAAACTATCGGGGGAGATGTAGCATATTTAGCTGGTAATGAAATCACTGAAGATAATTATAATGAATTGCAAAGTTTCTCACGTGTAGAGCTTGATTATCCTGAAGATATTAAAATGTATGCGTTAAGTTTTAATACCACTTTAGGTACGACTGCTTTTGCCGGCGAAGTAAGCTATCGTCAAGATGAACCACTACAAATTGATGATGTTGAGTTGCTTTTTGCTGCAGTACCACAGCAGCTTGCTAATACAGGTAGCCCAGCATACGCTGCATTAGACGGTGTTTCACAAATGGTGCAAGCTGACGGTACGTCGTACCAGCCAGGCCAAACAGCACAAGGCTATATTTTATCTGATACCGTACAAGCGCAAATGACACTTACACATTTATTTGGTCCAACCTTTGGTGCTAGCCAATTAGTCGGCCTTGTTGAAGTAGGTGGTATCAATATTAATGATATGCCAGAGCAAAGTGAGTTACGTTTAAATGGTCCAGGTACCGCGCGAAGTGGTAGTACTAGTGGCCTTATGCAGGTCTTGCAAGGTGGTACTGAAACTAACCCATTCCCAACAGAATTTGCGTGGGGTTATCGCGCTGTTGCTAAGTTGGATTATACCAACGTTGTTGCTGGTATTAATATGTCGCCACGTATTGTCTTTTCACACGATGTCAGCGGTATTACGCCAGATCCATTATTTCTGTTTATTGAAGACAGGAAAGCTGTGTCTTTAGGCATCAATTTTGATTATCAAAGTCGCTGGTCAGCTGATTTAAACTATAACAGTTTCTTCGGCGGTGTTGGCACAACTAATAAAATGGAAGATCGAGATTATGTATCTTTCAGCGTAAGTTATTCAATCTAATTAAGGCAGAAATCATGAGAAATAACATGAATAAAGTCACTTTATTATCATTGACCATCTCTATGGTCTTATCGACAGGTGCTTTGGCTAAAATACCTGCCGATGAAGCAGCAAAATTATCATCAGAACTAACACCAATGGGTGCTACTCGTGCAGCCAATAAAGATGGCTCAATTCCTGAGTGGACAGGGGGTATTACTAAACTACCTGCAGGGTATACTGTTGGCGAACACCATGTTGACCCTTACCCTAATGATAAAATTAAATTTACCATTACAGCTAAAAACGTCGCCGATTACAAAGCGTTGTTAACCCCAGGACAAGTTAAGTTGTTTGAAACTTATCCTGATACGTACAAAATGAATATTTACCAAACACGCCGTAGTGCCTCTTATCCTGAGCATGTTTATCAGGCAGTTAAAGGTAATGCCACACGTTCAGAGCTAGTTGAAGGTGGCAATGGTATTAAGCAGGCCGCGGTTGGTATTCCTTTCCCTGTGCCGGCAACTGGCTTAGAGGCCATTTGGAATCACACGCTACGTTATCGTGGTGAAAGTGTTAGTCGTTCAGGCGGGCAAGCAGCACCTACTGCATCAGGTAATTATACTTATGTAGGTTTAACTGAAACATTATTATTACCTTATAATGTTAAAGGTGCCTCTGCAGATGAACTAGAAAAAACAAATATTTTGTTTAAGTTTAAACAAAAAGTTACTGAACCTGCACGTTTAGCGGGTACTGCGCTATTAGTACATGAAACGATGGATCAAGTTAAAACACCTCGTCAAGCATGGACCTACAACACAGGTCAACGTCGTGTTCGTCGTGCACCTAATGTTGCTTATGATGCACCAGGAACAGCGGCAGATGGGTTAAGAACAACAGATGATTTTGATATGTATAATGGTGCACCAAACCGTTATAACTGGACATTAAAAGGCAAGCAAGAATTACTGATCCCTTATAATGACTACCGTCTGCATAGCGATAAAGTTTCTTATGATGAGATTTTACAACCAGGCCATATCAACCCAGATCTTGTACGTTATGAAAAACATCGTGTTTGGGTAGTTGAAGCTAACCTTAAAGAAAATACCCGTCATATTTATAAAAAACGTGTTTTTTATATTGATGAAGATAGCTGGCAAATCTCGGTAACTGATATTTACGATAATCGTGATGAGTTATATCGTGTTGCTGTTGCCCATGCTATTAATTATTATGAAGTACCGACACTTTGGTCAACGCTTGATGTGTATCATGATATTCAATCACGTCGCTACTTAGCCATCGGCTTAGATAACGAAACGAAAATGTATGATTTTTCGAAGAAGCTAAACGAGCGAGATTTCACTCCCGCAGCGCTTAGACGAGAAGGTCGTAGATAATCAGTAATAAGGAACGGCTGACATATGTTAGCCGTTTTTTTTAGTACTAAACTTAGTGTTAATGGTGTTTGGTTAATTGTGTTTTTTTAAGTTAAATTAAGTTATACATTTGTTCTATATTACTATTTTGATTTTTTAGAAAACTTTAAGATAATGAGGTTTTATGCGTTTATTCGTTGTTTTTGTAGTTATATTTTTTATTTCCCTTCCCCCCGCTCATGCAGACAATGAAACTGCTTCAAGAGCAAACATAGTGCCAGCAACTGAATCCGCTTTAGCAAGCAAATCATTGTTATTGGATATATCTCCCGTTGGACCAAATAAAGTCGTAGCAGTAGGGCAGCACGGCCATATTTTACTTTCATCAGATGGTGATAATTGGCAACAAGCCAATGTACCAGTCCGTTCTACTTTAACCAGCGTTTATTTTTTAAATGATCAATTAGGTTGGGCCGTTGGTCATGATGCTACAATATTGCACAGTAGCGATGGTGGCTTAAACTGGAAAATACAACAATATTTACCCGCATTAGAAAAACCACTACTCGATATTTATTTTAAGGATGCTCAGCAGGGCGTTGCTGTTGGCTCTTATGGTCAAGTATTTCGCAGTGAAGATGGCGGCGCAACTTGGCACAGTGAGTTTCATCAAGAGCTTTTACCGCAGGACGACCTTGAGTACATTAATGAGCTCAAAACTGAAGATGAGGAAGCTTATCTCGATGAAATCGCTTTCATCTTGCCGCATTTTAATAGCCTAGTACCAGATGGCAACACCTTGTACTTGTTAGGTGAGATGGGCTTGCTCGCTAAAAGTATTGATTTTGGACTCACTTGGCAACAATTTGATAGCTTTTATCAAGGCTCTTTTTTTTCTATGGGTAAAACACAAAAGGGTAATTTATTAGCTGCGGGTCTCCGCGGTCATATTTTTCTAAGTTTGAATAATGGTCTCAACTGGCAGGAAGTTGCTACTAACACAACAGCCTTACTCAATGATATTGTCTTTACTAATGATGAACGTATCTTTGTTTTAGGCAATAACGGCATGTTACTTATCAGCACAGATGAAGGTGAAAGCTTTATGCAAAGACCTCAACAGGACGGTAAAGCTCTAATCGCAGGGATATGGTTTAAAAGCAAGTTATTAGCAGTGTCTGATGTGGGTATAAAGGTACTGAGTTTACCTAAAGGCTAAAAACTAAGACCAATCGTATAAAAACAATTGAATCAATAAAAGATAACAAAGTTCGGAATGATATAACTATGAAAATTTCCCTGGCTAGTCGTGTTGAAGTAGGCCTATTTCGTCATAAACTCTTGGTGTTAATGCTTTTTGTATTCACTAGTGCATTTTTTCTATTTCAAGCGACACAAATTAGACTTGATGCTTCTTTCACTAAAAATATTCCACTAAATCATAGTTACATGAAGACCTATTTGAAACATAGGGCTAACTTTGGTGGTGCAAATAATATCCTTATTTCCGTATGTGATAGTAGTGGAGATATTTTTAACCCAGAATTTTTTAACGCCTTAAAGGGGGTACACGATAAATTATTCTTCATCCCTGGTGTAGATAGAATTCAAGTCAAATCGTTATTTTCACCAAGTACCCGTTTTGTTGAGGTGGTTGAAGATGGTTTTGCTGGCGGGCCAGTTATTCCTGCTGATTTTCAGCCAACATCACAAGGGCTTGCGGTAGTTAAAAGTAATATTGAAAAAGCGGGTATTGTCGGCAGTATTGTTGCCGATGATTACAGTTGCGCTATGGTAAAGGCCGCTTTATTAGATATAAACCCACAAACTGGCAAAAAGTTAGATACGCTAGATATTGCAGAAAAGCTTGAAAATGAAGTCCGTCAAGAGTTTGAACAGGCGAATATCAGTGTTCATATTATTGGCTTTGCTAAGATGGTGGGGGATGTTGCCGAAGGCGCAAAAGGCGTAGTGCTATTTTTTGCTCTTGCTATCGCTATTACCGCTGTAATGGTTTACATCTTCAGCCATTCAATCCGCTTAACCGTACTACCAATTCTATGCTCATTAGTTGCCGTTGTGTGGCAAATGGGCATGCTGTCTAGCCTTGGTTTTGGCCTTGACCCTATGTCTATATTGATCCCGTTTTTAGTGTTTGCTATAGGTGTTAGCCATGGCGTACAAATGATAAACTCGGTGGTTAAAAAGGTTGCTGTAGGTCTCACACCTGCAGCTGCAGCACAAGCCAGTTTCCGTGCTTTATTGATACCAGGTGGTGTCGCGCTAGTCTCAGATACGGTTGGCTTTTTAACCTTATTATCTATTGATATCGGGATTATAAAAGAGTTAGCAATAACAGCATCAATTGGTGTGGCAATGATCATTCTAACCAACCTTATCTTACTGCCAATATTACTTTCTTATACAAAAATTAAAGTGAATGCGAAAGTGGGGCAATTAAGTCAAGAAAGTGTGGTCTGGACATTCATGGCAAGCTTCGCTACTAAGGGCCCTGCTAGAGTTATTTTGGTTTTTACTGCAGCTTTATTTGTTATAGGCTTTTATCAAGGCCAAGGTTTGAAAATAGGGGAGTTACATGCCGGTGCACCAGCTCTTCATGAATCCTCTCGCTATAACCAAGACACTTTTTTAATCACTGACAGGTATGCAATAAGTGTTGATTATATGTCAGTCATTATTGAAACAAAAGCTGATGCATGTACCTATTATGATGTTATGGAAACAATTGACAGGTTTCAGTGGCAAATGGAAAATGTAGCAGGTGTTCAATCTGCGGTAAGTTTAGCGTCAATATCTAAATTGGTTAATGCTGGTTATAACGAGGGTAATCCTAAATGGCGAGTTATTCCTCGCAACCAACAAACTTTGGTGCAATCAATCGCTCGAGTTCCTTCTTCTAGTGGTCTTTTAAATAACAATTGTAGTGTTATGCCAGTGATTCTATTTTTACAAGATCATAAAGCGCATACTATTGATACCGTGATAAATGCAGTAAAAGCTGCTGCGAAAGAGTTAGGCAATGACGAAATACAATTTAAACTTGCTTCTGGCCCTGTTGGCGTTATGGCGGCAACCAATGAAGCAGTAGCAGAAGCGCAACTACCAATGATGCTTTATGTTTATGGTGCTGTTATCGCATTGTGTCTTATCAGCTTTCGAAGCATAAGAGCAACCATGGTTGTGGTAATACCGCTTTATGTCGTTTCTACGTTAGCACAGTGGCTGATGACAGCGCTTGATATCGGGTTAACCGTATCTACTTTGCCTGTTATTGCTTTAGGGGTAGGTATTGGAGTTGATTATGGTATTTACATACTTTCGACCATGAGCACTAAGTTAAAAGAGGGCATGAACGTACATGATGCTTATCTTGCGGCTCTAAAAGAGAGAGGTAGTGCTGTACTCATCACTGGCTTAACGTTAGCGATAGGTGTTTCAACATGGTTTTTCTCTGATTTGAAATTCCAAGTCGATATGGGCATATTATTAACCTTTATGTTCCTGGTTAATATGTTAGCTGCGATCATAATCTTGCCTGCACTTTCAGCTTTTTTATGGTCAGACAAAAAAGATAGTAAAAAATAAGTGCAGTATTTTCCTATGGAAATATACTGCAGTAGCATTAAGTAGCAAAGTTGTAAAATAATTGTCTTTTAATTTTACACCTTTGCTAAGATCAACTTTAAAAACTAATTTTTATACCAAGCTGTATAAATGTTAGTTTTTTTTTAGTTTTTTTAGGGATAAATTAAAGAATTATCACCAAAAAAAATTGCATAAATAAACAATAAATAAGCTGATTAATCACTATCTATTTAGCATAACTGCATAAACATAGTTTACTGTAAAATAAAGTACTGCAATAGTGATCTACCTGTTGAAAATTAACTAACCAAAATACAAAAAAACACTCGCAATAGCCTAAGTTTATTCATAAAATCCTCCTAATAGTCTATTCTGATAGACAAAATATAAAAAAATAAAATATAAAGTGCGCTCTTCTGATCGATTAAATCAAAAGTGATAAACTTTATCAAAACCAAAAATCAATTATTCAAGCTTTCTTTTTAAAAGGAAAAGGAATCATACATGGCGTTAGTAAACGGTTCACCCTCGGTTATTCTAAGTAATGTTGCAAAACTTATTCAACAAAAAGTTGATGGTAAAACAGCTCCATTAGTAGAGCAGTTTGCCCAGCTACTTTATGGCAATATGTCATCATTAGACCTCGCACACCGCAATGATAGTGATATGTATGGTGCTGCGTTAAGCTTGTGGAGTTCACTTAATGAGCATAAAGATGATGCACCTGTTATCCATGTCTTTAATCCATCGGTAAGCAAGAATGGTTGGAAGTCTAACCATACTATTATTGAAGTGATTATTCAGGATATGCCATTTTTAGTGGATTCTATTCGTATCGCTTTAAATCGCTTAGGCTTATCACCACATTTGATGCTAAATGCTCCACTAAAAATAATTCGCGATAAAAATTTAGAAGTGACCGAGTTAGCATCTATTGTCGATGAGCAAGTCAAAGCGAGTTCAGAAGAAACCATATTTTTAATTGAAATTGATCGTCAATCTAGTGAAGCAGAGTTAAATACAATTAAAGGTACGTTACTTTCAGTGGTAGAAGATATTCGCTTAACCGTAAGTGATTGGCAGCCGATGTTATCTTGTTTAAAAACGGTGATTAGCGATGTTAAGAAAGCTAAATACCCTGGCACCAAGGCACATAAAGAAGACACGTTAAGCTTTTTAAATTGGTTAGCCGCTAATAACTTTACCTTAATGGGTTATCGCTCATATGACGTAAAAGCAGTTAAGGGTGATATTTCCTTAGAAGCGAATGTTGATTCAAGTCTTGGTCTGATGAAAAACTCCCCAGGCAACAAGTCACGCTTAGTTTCAAGTCTTAGCGAAACAGGCCGTGAAGTAGCTTTAGGTCAAAATCATCTTATTTTAACTAAAACTAACTCAAGTTCACGGGTTCATCGTCCAGCTCAACTTGATTACATTGGTGTTAAGCGTTTTGATGACAAAGGTACTGTTGTTGGTGAAGAGCGCTTTATTGGACTGTTCGGCTCTGCTTATTACACTAATAGCGCGTTAGACTTACCACTAATCAATTCTAAGGTTATGGCTGTATGTAAAGCCTCTCCTTTTGCAAAGGGCACTCATAATTACAAAACACTCATTAATATTTTAGAAACTTATCCAAGAGATGAAATCTTACAATCTTCGATAGATGAGCTATTACATAATGTTACGGGTATCTTGCAGATGCAGGAACGTGATTACACCGGTTTATTTGTTCGTCGTGATGCTTTTGATCGTTTCTATTCTTGTATGGTGTATGTACCAAGAGAGCGTTATAACACTAAACTACGTATGGAAACGCAAAAACTACTTCAAGAAGTATTTGAAAGTAGTGAAGAAGTTGAATTCACAACTTTCTTCTCAGAATCGGTTCATGCTAGGACCCATTACATTGTGCGAGTCAACTCAACTAAAGCAGATATAGACGTGAAAGAAATTGAAAAGAATTTAAATGAAGCGGCTCGTAACTGGGACGATAAATTAGAGAGCGCTTTAGGTGCTAACCGTGGTGAAGCAGCAGCGAAAGCACTCAGCCGTAAATATGTTAAATTCCCGCAAGCATATAAAGATGAAGTTTTACCTGGTTCGGCCATTGTAGATATCGAAAAGTTAGAGAATCTCAGTGCTGAAAATGATCTTGAAATGCTTTTTTATCAACCACTTGAAGAAAAGCCAAACAGCCGTTTTGTAAGATTAAAATTATTCCATACGGGCGAGCCTATTCACTTAAGTGATGTGTTGCCAATGCTTGAGAATTTTGGTCTACGTGTTATTGGTGAAAGCCCCTATGCAATTAAAACCTCAGACGGTGAAACAAGTTGGATACTAGACTTTTCTATGTACCTTACCGGAGAAGGCAAGTTTGATGTTTACAAAGTTAGAACACTTTTCCAAGATGCTTTTGCTAAAGTATGGCATGGCGATCTAGAAGATGATGGCTTTAACCGCCTTATTTTAGGAGCAGGTATTGAAGGACGTGCAGTTTCTATTTTACGTGCTTTTGCTAAGTATGAGCGCCAAATCGGTGGCCGTTTTAGTCAAAGTTATATCGAAAATACATTTTCACGTTACCCTGAAATTGCTGAATTACTGATTAAATTATTTACCTTACGCTTTGACCCTAAGAGTAAATCAACGCCTAGCGCGAAAGAGAAAGCAACCAATAAACTTTTAGCTGAAATCGAAAGTTCATTGGATAATGTTGCCAATTTAGATGATGACCGCATTATTAGACGTTTTGTCGAAATGATTAATGCGACTATCCGTACTAACTATTTCCAAGCAGATCCTGTTAAAGGTGATAAATCATATATTTCATTTAAAATACTTCCTGAGTTAATAAGTGAAATGCCTCAGCCAGTACCAAAATTTGAAATTTTTGTTTATTCTCCACAAATTGAAGGTGTACATTTACGTGGTGGTAAAGTTGCCCGTGGTGGCTTGCGCTGGTCAGACCGAAGCGAAGATTTCCGCACCGAAGTACTCGGCTTAGTAAAAGCACAACAAGTTAAAAATACAGTTATTGTACCTGTAGGTGCAAAAGGTGGCTTTGTTTGTAAACAGCTACCTAATGGTTCACGTCAGGAAATATTTGAAGCAGGTAAAGAGTGTTACCGTACCTTTATCCGCGCTTTATTAGATATCACAGATAACATTGTTGGTGGTGAAATTGTACCACCAAAAGATGTAGTACGTTTAGATGAAGATGATGCCTATTTAGTTGTTGCGGCTGATAAAGGTACCGCGACATTCTCAGATGTTGCCAATGCAATATCTGATGAATATAACTTCTGGTTAGGTGATGCATTCGCCTCAGGTGGTAGTGTTGGTTATGACCATAAAGCGATGGGTATTACTGCAAAAGGAGCTTGGGAGTCAGTAAAACGTCACTTCAGAGAAATGGATATCGATTGTCAAAGTACCGACTTCACCTGTATTGCCATTGGTGATATGGCCGGTGACGTATTTGGTAACGGTATGTTGTTATCGAAACATATACGTTTACAAGCTGCATTTAACCATATGCATATCTTCATTGACCCAAGTCCAGAAGCGGCAAGCTCTTACGTTGAACGCGAGCGTTTGTTTAACCTACCTGGTTGTACATGGGAAGATTACAATAAAGAGCTTATCTCAAAAGGTGGCGGTATTTTCAGTCGTCATGTTAAATCAATCAAATTGACAGCAGAAATCAAAAAAATGATTGGTACACAAAAGCAGAGCATGGCACCTACTGATTTGATGCAAGCTTTGTTAACCATGAAAGTCGATTTACTTTGGAATGGCGGTATCGGTACTTATGTTAAAGGCTCAAAAGAAACACACCTAGAAGTAGGTGACAGAGCTAACGATACCTTACGTATTAACGGTGCGGATTTACAAGCTAAAGTCGTTGGCGAAGGTGGTAACTTAGGTTTAACTCAATTAGGCCGTATTGAATATGCTGCCAATGGCGGCCGTATTAATACTGATGCTGTTGATAATGCTGGCGGTGTTGATTGTTCAGATAATGAAGTAAATATTAAAATATTACTTAATACTTTGGTGCAAAATGGTGATTTAACCGTCAAGCAACGTAATAAACTACTTCATGATATGACAGACGAAGTTGGCGATATTGTTATTGAAGATTGTTATCGTCAAACCCATTCATTATCTATAACTGCCATGCGCGGTGTTAACCAGCTTAAAGAGCAAGTACGTTTTATTCATGAGCTTGAGCGAGCAGGAAAATTAGACCGTGGTTTAGAATTTATCCCTGATGATGAAGAAATTGCTGACAGGCTAGCACAAGGTAAAGGTTTGACCCGTCCTGAGCTTTCAGTCTTGCTAGCTTATTGCAAGATGGTACTTAAAGATGATTTAGTGCATGTTGAAATAACTGACAATCCATACCATAACAGTTTATTGATTGAAGCTTTCCCTAGACAGTTACGCGAGAGATATCAAAGCGAAATGCAATTGCATCCACTGCGTGCCGAAATTATAGCAACCAAACTTGCTAACAAAATTGGTAATGATATGGGCTTTAACTTTGTTAATCGTATGCAAGAAGAAACGGGTGCCAGTATTGCTGAAATAGCTAACTGTTATACTATTGCTAGTGCTGTCTTTGAGCTAGGTGAATTTTGGCAACAAATTGAAGTGTTAGATAATCAGATATCTACCGCTATTCAAACTGAAATGTTGTTCCAATACCGTAGAACTGTACGTCGTGTAACTCGTTGGTTCTTACGTCATCGTAATAAGTCTCTGTCAATCGCTGAATCTATTGCTTTATATCAGCCTACATTTGCAATTATGTCTGAAAAGCTGTTTAGCTTTATGATCAGTGATGAAATTGAAGCCTTAGAGCGTGTTGCTACTGACCTAGTTGAATCAGGTGTCCCTAAAGTGATTGCGACTCGTCTTGCGCAGTTGAGCACTTTGTTCTCGACCATGGATATTGCTGAAGTTGCTCAGGAAAATAACTGTACGGTTGAACAAGCAGCAAGTTTATACTTTAAGCTGGGCGCTCGTTTAGAACTACATTGGTTCTTAGACCAAATTACTCGCCAACCAGTAGCAAACCATTGGCAAGCACTTGCTCGTGCATCATTTAGAGAAGAGTTAGATTGGCAACAACGTTCATTAACATCAGTGGTATTACGTTGTCAATGTGATGCTCAATTTGCTGATTTAGAACAGTTACTGACAGAGTGGATTGATACTAACGAACAACCACTTGAGCGCTGGAAGCATATCTTAGCTGACTTTAAAGTTGGCCAGTCTCATGACTTCGCCAAATTCTCAGTCGCATTACGTGAATTGATGTTATTAAGTTTAAACTGTCAACCTGTTTCAGCTAAATAGATGTCATTCTATCGGGTCAAATAAGTTTATTTTGATCAAACAGAGCTAGCATATTGTAATACTAGCCTTAACTGATAAAATCCTCGCCTAGCGGGGATTTTTTATTTTATTACTTTCAATCAAGTCGAGGCACTATGTTTTATCCAGCCATTCGTAAAATACTTTTTCAGTTTGACGCTGAAACCATCCATGAGTTGACTATCAAGGGCTTAAAAAGCACAGGAAAAACACCACTTAATGCTTTTTATAAGCAACAAGTACAGGACAAGCCTTTAACCGTTATGGGCATTACTTTTCCAAATCCCATTGGCTTAGCTGCTGGCCTTGATAAAAATGGTGAGTGTATTAATGCTTTTGCTGCTATGGGCTTTGGTTTTGTTGAAGTCGGCACAGTAACGCCACGCCCACAACCGGGTAATGATAAGCCACGTATCTTTAGATTGCCTGAAGCGAATGCGATTATCAATCGAATGGGTTTTAACAATAAGGGTGTTGATTACTTAGTCTCGCAAGTACAAGCGGCTAACTTTAAAGGTGTTTTAGGCATCAATATAGGTAAAAATAAAGACACACCAGAAGAAAGCGCTAAAGATGATTACCTGTACTGCATGCGTAAAGTTTATGATTTAGCGACTTATATTACCGTGAATATCTCATCACCCAATACCCCAGGTTTACGCTCATTGCAATATGGCGAAGCGTTAGATGAATTATTATCAGCTTTAAAAGCAGAGCAAAAAATATTAACGAATAAATACGGAAAGTATATACCGCTTGCCGTTAAAATTGCGCCAGATTTAAATGAGGATGAAGTTAAATCTATCGCTAAGTCTCTAATTGATAATGGTATTGATGGCGTTATTGCCACCAATACAACTTTATCTCGTGAAGGTGTTGAAGGACTTGAATTCGGCAGCGAACAGGGTGGTTTAAGCGGTCAACCGGTTAAAGAAAAAAGCACTCAGGTGATCAAGCTATTAAGCGAAGCACTTGATAATAAATTACCTATTATTGGTGTCGGTGGTATTGCATCAAGTGACGATGCTAATGAAAAATTAGCAGCAGGTGCAAGTCTAGTACAAGTGTATACTGGTTTTATTTATCAAGGACCGCCGTTAGTTAAAGAAATAGTAAACGGTTTATAACTATCCTTTGCGTTGTTGTATGGTTCAACTCATAGGTTAAAAGTACTCGTTGATAATTATTAATACGGTGCTTTTTTCTTTCTTTTGAACCATACAATCTAGAATGGAAAGTTATTTTTTACTGATTATGAAATAACTTTCCATGAGCATCAATAGCGATGAGTCAAACCAATGAGCAGTAAAAAAAATAGTATTCTAGTGATTGATGACCGAATTGATATTCGTCTTAGTTTAGTCTTGTTACTTGAAGATCATGGTTATACAGTCTTTGAAGCAGAAAACCCACAAGTCGCGCAGATGATGCTAAAAAATCATATTATTGATTTAGCATTGTTAGATATGAACTTCACTTTAGATACAACTTCAGGTGAAGAAGGACTCAATTTTCTTACTTGGTTTCAGACAAGTAATATGAATTTACCTATTATTGCTATGACTGCCTGGTCTAATGTTGATTTAGTGGTTAAAGCAATGAAACTTGGTGTTAGCGATTTCATTGAGAAGCCATGGAAAAATAGACAACTACTACACATTGTTGAACAGCAACTTTCACTGACAAGTTTACAGCAGCAAAATGCTAAACTAAAACAACAGCTAATAAATAAACCCAATAAAGCAATAAGTTATCAATGGCGATCGCCATGTATGATTAATTTACTCCAACAGATTAAAACGGTAGCAAATACAGATGTTAATATTTTGCTTACCGGTGATAATGGTACCGGTAAAAGTGACTTAGCGTTTTATATTCATCAACACTCAATGCGCAAAAGTGACAGCCTGATCAGTGTTAATATGGGGGCTATTGCTGAAAACTTATTTGAAAGTGAAATGTTTGGTCATACCAAAGGGGCTTTCACTGATGCAAAAGAATCACGTATTGGTCGTTTCGAGTTAGCAGATAATGGCAGTTTATTTCTTGATGAAATAGCAAACATACCTCTATCTCAACAAGCAAAATTATTAAGAGTGTTAGAAACGGGTGAATTTGAGGTACTCGGCTCAAGTAAAACTATTCAAAGTAATATCCGCCTGATTTCTGCCACCAATGGCAAGATTTCCTCACTTATTCATGATGATAAATTTAGGGAAGACCTTTATTACCGGTTAAATACTTTAGAATTTA
The DNA here is from genome assembly GCF_000764185.1 of Colwellia psychrerythraea. Taxonomy (GTDB): domain Bacteria; phylum Pseudomonadota; class Gammaproteobacteria; order Enterobacterales; family Alteromonadaceae; genus Colwellia; species Colwellia psychrerythraea_B. The sequence continues at coordinate 63,935 of NZ_JQEC01000029.1, read as the reverse complement.
ATTTGCCTTCTTTAGCACAGCGAATTGATGATATTGTGCCGTTAGCACAATTTTTTATTGATAAATTTGTCACTAAATATAATTTAGAGAACTGTCTGCTTGTTGATGAAGCACAAAGTGCCTTATTGGCTTATCACTGGCCGGGCAATATTCGCGAATTAAGTCACTTAATTGAGCGCGCTGTGTTGTTATGTAAGCATCGAAAAATCACTGTGGATGATTTACCGCTTCGTACTAGCATTAAGCAACCTAGTGTTAAGAATCAATTAAACCCTGCAAATCAAGAAATTGTTGAGGATGATAAATTTCCTTTTATGACGCTAGAAAAAGCTGAACTGAATCTAATTAAGCAAGCCTTACTAAAGACAAATGATAATATCCCACAAGCCGCTATTTTATTAGGATTGACGAAATCTTCGATGTACAGACGATTAGAAAAGCATGACCTTAGTGTCTAACGTGTAACTGATGGCAAAATTATACGGTATTAAAGCTGGCTCATTAGAGCAGTATTTAAATCAGCACTTAATTTTGTTGATGCTACCACTGCTATTTTTGGTTTTTTTAGTAACTTGGCAGTTATCATGGCCGTGGTGGGGCATAGCTTTTAGCGAAGTACTGATACTTATTTACGTTTATCGTTTAACTAGTGCCATAAAAGCTAAAACATTAGAAAGCTTTCAGCGTGCTAGTTTACAACTCGATGCTATAGCCCAAGAAGATTATAAACTCTACGCCAGGGCATCGTTCAGCCAAGGGCAGGTGGCAAGCTTTCATCAACAATTAAATGAACTCAGTGCCGAGTTACAAGTTAAAAAATCTCGCTACGACCAGCATGTTTTTCTTGTCTATCAACTGATAGCTCAACTTGATGCACCTATTCTTGTCTTTAATGCCAAACAGCAGCTGACGTTTGCTAATGAGGCTTTCTATCAATTAAAAAAGCAGCCTTGGCAGTTGTTTCGTCATGCTTCTCCGCAGCTGATAGGTTTAACTAAGCAAGAAGGCCAATGGTGTTTTAAAGTAAGTGATGCGGAAACAAATAATGAATCTGAATGTTGGCAAATAAAGCAAAGTGAGTTTATTGATTCAGGTGAGCAGCATTTACTTTTGTTTTTTGTGGATATCCAGTCAGCGCTACGGGCCAGTCAACTCAATGCATGGCAACAAATTATTCGTGTGTTAGGGCATGAAATTCGAAATTCTTTAACCCCGGTTTCATCAATGGCAGAAAGTCTTGCGGATAAGGCCAGTAATGAACGTGATAAATTGGCACTAACCGTGATCACAGAGCGGTGTATGCATTTGCAAAGTTTTGTAGAACGTTATGCGTCAATATCAAAACAGTCCACCTTATATTATCAAACAATTTCGGTTAATGATTTTTTTGCCCCGCTTATGGCTTTATATAATACCGATTATAAACATGCATTCACTGTTCAGCTAGATAGCCGAGTAGAAACAATGATTGGCGATAACAGTTTTTTATCACAAGTATTTATTAATTTATTAAAAAATGCGAAAGAAGCGGCGGCTAGTCAAGCTTCTATCCAAATAAGCATTCAAACAGGCCTTCAAAAAAATAACCAACAAGTTAGTCGACAACATAATTTTACTGAAATGCTATTAATTGAGGTGATTGATGATGGTCATGGTTTTAGCAACTTAGCGAATCTTTTTGTACCCTTATACAGTACCAAAGAGCAGGGACAGGGTATCGGTTTAAGCTTTTGCCGAAATATTATTGAACAGCACCAGGGCAGTATAAGTATTGTTAACAATGTATCAAGTAAAGCCTCAACGAATACTTTAACTAGCGACTCAACAAAAAAAGTTAAGCAGGGCATTACTGTCGCTATTTATTTGCCTGTTAAGGCTGTGTAGCTTGGCTATTCAGTCGAGATTTAAACAGTTTTAGGTCGATAACAGGTGGATCTTTATTATTTATCGATATTTTAACGCTGATAATTGGATAAAGGAGAATATTGAGTAAATGCTGCTTATCCATAGTTCAGGTTAACTAAGCTATTAAAGTTATTCTCACTAAAACCTTATCTCAGCCGCTCGACCATAAATTCGATTCTTTTAACTTAACGTTATTATCTTAGTTATTTTTCCTTCTATGGTAGGAAACAAGCTGAATCTTGACTCATTTTCATTAACTTTTATATTTTTATTTAAACTTAAGTGTATTACCCGTTATTTCGAAAGCGAACTCTACCGTCCGATATTGAACTTTATTTACAGTTATATTTTCGCGTACCCCCTATCTTACTGATATTGTTTGTAATTATTTTTGGCATGAATCTGGCTATCTGTAGTGAAGAATAATTTTTTAAGCAATATATTACCGTTATGGACAAAATTAAAAGCGATACTTCGAAAAAAGCCATTTACCACAATAAATGGTTCATCACTTCACTTATTGTATCCGTTAGTCTTTTTTGGCTATCAGTGAATAAGAGTTTTGGACAAATCACTATTGCTCGAGAAAGCTTGTTAATAGCAACAGTACAGCAAGGTGATTTAGATGTTGTTGTTGATGGTTATGGCAAATTGATATCCAATAAACAATTACTCATCAGTGCGTTAACTAATGCTCGTGTAAAAGAAATAATATTAAAACCTGGCGCTTTAGTTGAAAAAGGTAGTGTTATTGTACGTCTAGAGAACCCCGTTTTACCACAGCAGGTTGATGATGAACAACAGCAAGTTGCCCAAAGGAAGGCTAATTTACGGCAATTGAAATTAACACAAAAAAGAGAGTTATTGTCGGATGAGGCTGATTTAGCAAGGATCAAAGCAAGCTTGCAAAGTGCAGAGTTGAAACGTAAAGCAGAGCAGCAGCTTTTGGCTAAAGGCATAATCTCTACATTGAGCTTTGAACAAACGAGGCTACATGAAGTGCAGCTGCGTCAACAGATTGAATTTTTAAAATTGCGCACCGAGCAACTTAAAGAAGTACACAGCGAAGCAATAAATATCATGAAGCAGGCAATAAAACAACAAGAAGGTCGCTTAGTGATCGCTCAATCACGATTAACAAGTCTTGATGTGCTAGCTGAGTTTTCTGGTGTTTTACAAAAGTTATCTGTTGAACTTGGACAAAATCTAATCGCAGGGCAGACCATAGGTTTAATAGGTAGTGTTAGTGATTTAGTGGCCATTATAAAAGTACCACAAAGCCAAGCACAGCAAATTAGCTTTGGGCAACAGGCGGTTATTGATACCCGTACAGACAAAATAATCGGGAAAGTTACTCGTATTGACCCTCTTGTCAGTAATAATACCGTTAGCATTGAAATATCGTTATCGAAAAAACTACCGGCCAGTGCCAGACCTGAACTTAATGTTGATGCTCAGATCACTATTACTAAACTAAAAAATATATTGTATCTGAAAAGACCTGCCAATATTAAAACGGATAGACACTCATCACTTTATAAGGTTGATAAAACAAACCAACAAGCCAGACAGCAGTCTATTCAATTCGGTCAACAAGCGGGACGATATATTGAAGTCTTGAGTGGTGTAAAATTGAATGAGCAATTTATTATCTCAGATCTAGCCAACATTAAAGAAACGGTCAGTACGTTAACCATTGATTAAGCCGATTGGGTGAATCTGATAGGAATAACTCAGTAGCGAATTTAAAAGAAAAATAAAGAAAAATAAAGATTAATAAGGAAATAACAATGAATCAGAATAAAAACAATAATATCGCGATAAAGATGAGCAATATTTCTAAGATATTTGAAACACAAGCGTTAGAAACACACGCGTTAACTGATATTAACTTGACCATCAATAAAGGTGATTATATTTCAATTTCAGGCCCATCAGGTTGTGGCAAGTCTACGCTTTTATCATTGCTTGGATTGTTAGATATGCCGACATCAGGAACATATTTCATTGAAGGTGAAGATGTTAGTCAATTATCCTTAGATCAAGCGGCGGAAACAAGAAATAGTAAAATAGGCTTTATATTTCAGTCGTTTAATCTTATCGATGAATTATCAGTATTTGATAATGTTGCTTTACCTTTACGTTATCATCGTAATAAACCCAATGTAGAAACAATTAAAAACCGAGTAAATGAGTGTTTAGCGCAAGTATCAATGACACACAGAACAAGTCATAAACCTAATCAACTATCAGGTGGTCAACAGCAACGCATTGCCATTGCCCGTGCGTTAGTTACAAACCCTGCAATTTTATTAGTTGATGAACCAACAGGTAACCTAGACTCAAAAAGTGGCGACCAGGTCATGGATGTTCTCGCACAGCTCAATGAAAACGGCACGACTATTTGCATGGTAACCCATGATCCCCGTTACGCTGATATGGCTAAAATCCAGTTAAAATTACTTGATGGCGCTATTTTAACAGTACCTTCATTGCAAATTGCCAACTAATTTTGAGTCTACAAGGAAGCGCGTAATGAATTTATTTTTTTCTTCACTCTCATACTCAGTAAAACAAGCCTATAAAAGCTTGCAGCAAACACCGAGTTTTGTTTTTAGTGTTATCACTACTATGTCAATAACACTGGGGGCATTGTTATGTGTATTAACATTAGCTTATGTGATGTTATTCAAGCCATTACCGTATCCCGATGCTGAGCACTTGGTTAAAGTGGATCATATAATGACCAAAAAAGACGGTAGTCGTACTGACCCGCTGTTTAGTTATCCTAGTATGATGTATTTAGTTAACAATCAAACTTTGTTTAGTGACATTGCCTTAAGTTCTTATGATAAACAAATATTAACATCACACACTTCGCAGCCCACTATGTTAACGACTTATGTAACACCAGCATGGTTTGAATTGTTTCAAGTACCGATGGAATTAGGTCGAGCTTTCGCCAAAGATGTCGACATAAAAAATGATGTACCAGAGGCCGTGTTAAGTTTTGATACTTGGCAACAAGCCTTTAATAACGATGAGAATATTATAGGTAAAACAGTACGTTTTCGTGATGTCAGTTTTAAAGTAATTGGGGTGAGTGCCCAATCATTTATTGAACCTCAATTAATTAAAGCCGGCTATAAAAGCCAAGTTTGGTTAACCTGGGATTTTAATAGGACAAGTGCACGCGCTAGAAAAGATTGGGGTAGCATTAATGAGAACTTAATTTTTGTTGCTAAGCTGGATAAAAATAATTCAACAGCACAAGCTGAGCAGCAACTGTCGCCTTCAGTTAATGCTAAGTGGCAAGAGGGCGTTGCAAGTGATGCATTTTATGATGGTTGGCGTGTTGATATACAGGTAAGCCAGTTAAAGTCAGCCATTTTGTCTAATCATCAGCAGAGTGTTTTATTGTTGCTTGCTGGGGTATTTGGTTTGGTGCTTATAGCTTGTAGTAATATTGCTAACTTATTTATAGCCCGTATGGCTCAATTACAAAAAACACTCGCTATTTCTGCGGCAGTAGGGGCAAAAAAATCACAACTATTCAAATTACTGTTAGCTGAATCGTCGTTATTAATGTTTGCATCTTTGATGATTGCCCTCATTTTCGCTAGCGTTGGGTTTGTAGTATTACAACAAAATTTAGCGCAGGTATTTCCTCGAGTTGATGAAGTGGTCTTGAGTACTTTTACTTTATCAAGTGCCATTTTGTTTGCGACTATGTTTACGCTATTTTTTGCTTTATTAGGCAATAAAATGATTAACTACCGAGCCATTAGCCAACATTTACATGGCAGCGGTAAGGGCGTTGATATGCAAATATCTAAAAAAGTTCGTTATTCGCTGATTGTTAGTCAAGTAGCAATTGCGAGTGTTTTAGTCTTTGGTAATCTGAGTTTATTTACCGAAGCGCTTAAAGTCATTAATGAGCCGGTAGGTGTTAATACCGCTAACTTTGTTGATATTGATTTTTCGACAAAGCGAAGGCCAACACAAGAAGAAATAGATGGTCCAGTACTTGGCACAGCGATAAAAAATAGTCTATTAGCACTGCCGCAAGTTGCAGCGGTCAGTAATTCACAATCACCATTGAGTGGTTTTTATGAGATGGCGTTAACCAATGTTGCTACCAACGAACACATGCTTCCAGGTGTAAAATGGATAGATGAATCATACTTTCAATTGATTGAGCAGCCATTACTCGCAGGTGACTATTTTACGGTAAGTGATATTCGTGAAGGTTTTACTGGGCCAGAAGGTAAAATAGATAATATGGTGATGATAATCAATGACACCTTAGCAAAAAAAGTAGTACCTCAAGGCGCTAGTTTAGACTATGCGTTAGGAAAGAAATTTAAAATGGATGAACGTGGAGTTTTCACTGTCATCGGCATCGTTAAAGGGATGAAAATGCCAGGTGTTAGCAATATTCCTGTGCGTGCTTATGTACCTAGCTCTGTGCATTCAATCAGCATGACGGTGAAGCTTAAACCCAATCAAACATTAAGCCGAGAGCAAGTGATAACAGCAGTAAATGAAGTCACTAGTTTATTTGCTTTATTTTCGATGAAAGATGTGGCTGAAATTCATCAACAATTACTTTTTAGTGAGCGAGCAACGGCAATTACTACAGGAACATTAGCCTTATTAACTATTTTGTTAGCGGCTTTAGGCTTATACGGAATTTTAAGTTACAGCACACAAATGCGTCGTTATGAAATAGGTACCCGTTTAGCACTTGGTGCGAAACGTCGTGACATTGTAAATCTGATTGTGTTTGATAATCTAATAGCCGTTATTATTGGCATAATTATTAGTATCGTTATTTTAATCGGGTTAATGATGGCCTTTAATGAACAATTAGAAAGCATTATTAATGTGAGTTTATTACCCTTATTTTTATTGACCTTGCTATTGATTAGCGGCATTGCTTTTAATGCCTGTTATTTACCATTACGGACATACATTAACAAACCTGCTTTATATAGTTTGCGAGGTTCAGAATAATTGATTAATTTCAATACCCGTTAATACAAGCTTATTTATCAAAAGCTGTCATTAATCAAAGGCAGAGTGAATAGTTTATAAGTTATTTAAAAACCTAAGTATCAACTTGTTACTGATTTACTTTTGTTACAAGTTGTTGCTTTTTGTGGCGTGATTTTACGCTACACTAGCCGAGTAAAAGTCATCAAATAATAATTAAGAGAGAAGTATCGATGAATGTCCTGAAAAAAAGTATTTTAGCTATTACCGTTGCAACCAGTCTAGTTGCTGCCACTGCCGTTGTGGCCCAACCAGCAAGTTCTGAAAAACACGCTGTTTATGCTACGGAGTTACGCCAATCTATCTTTAAGCTATTAGGCAGTAACATGGGGCCATTGGGCGCTATGGCTAAAGGAAAGGTGCCAGTTGATGCAAAAACTGTTGAAAAACATGCCACACGTATCAATCAACTATCTTTAATGATCGCAGATTATACACGTACTGATACCTCTAAGTTTGATGTTAAAACAGAAGCTTTAGGCAAAATTTGGCAAGATCCTGAGCACTTTAGCAAAGACATTGATAAATTAACTTTAGCTTCAGCTAATTTAATGACAGCGGCTAAATCAAACGATGAAAGTGCCATTAAAAAAGCCATTGGTGGTGTTGGTAAAACGTGTGGCGGTTGTCACGATCACTTTAAGAAAGACTAATTAATAGCAGCATCAAAAAATTAGTTAATGCTATAAAAAGCCCTTGTTAAAAACAAGGGCTTTTTTGTTGAATTGATGAATAAAGGAGTAATTTTTTTAACAGTTAAAATATCAGATACTGGTTTTGATCTAATAGACAAAATTACTTCAATAATTAAGGAGTTAACCGCTAGAATAATAAAAACATATGTATTAGACTGGTTTGGCTTAATTTTAACAATAAGTAACATTCTACAAAAATTATATAGGGATTTATCATGAAAAAACTTTTAATCGCATCAACTTTATTAGTATCAACTTCTGTTTTAGCCGACGCACCTGGTAGCCAGACTTGTGGTTGGGGTAATATGCTTTTCGCTGGTCAAACAGGCACTCCTAGCCATGTTTTAGCTGCAACAACGAATAACTCAACAGGTAACAATACTTTTGGTATGTCATTCGGTACTAACGGCTGTTCAACTAAAGGTACATTGACTTACGGCGGTAAGGAAATGATTGATGTTAGTATGATTATGGATGAGTTCAGTGAAGATGTTGCTCGTGGTGATGGTGAAGCATTAACTGCTGTAGCAGTTTCTTTAGGTGTAGCAGAAGCTGATCGTGCTTTATTCAAGTCGACTCTTCATAACAACTTCAATACATTATTCCCTTCAGAAGAAGCAACCACTGAACACGTAGTTAGCTCTATGTTTTCTTTAATGAAAAATGACAAAACTTTAGTTAAATATACAGTATAGTATTTATCTTTTTTCTATGAAAAAAGGCTGCTTCAGGTAGCCTTTTTTAATTACAGCATTGATATTTATTCAATCTTTATTCTCCGATATTACATTTCCAGCAAGTAAACTCTATGAACTTAAAAGCATCGCTATTATCTTTTTCCCTCATTTTTTTAATGGCTATACAAGCTAATGCACAGCAGCCAGAAAATTTTACTCAATTGGCACAAACAGAGCAGTGGCGTGCGTTATTACATATTAATACGCAAAAGCAAGGCAGTGAAATTGAAAGTTATGTTGATGATGCAAGCTTCTTTTTAGCACCAGATGGCGCAGTAAATCCTGAAAGTGAATTGTTGGCGACCATTTCAGCGTTAAAAGAGCAAGCTGATACTCAATGTAAGTTTCCAGCGAGAACACTGTTTTTATTAGAAAACATAACAACACTTAGCAAAGACGTTAAGCCTTTTTATTGTCAGGAATATCGAGATTGGCGCAATAAACTTAATACTAGTAGAGTCGTTTTGGTATTTGCATCAGCACAATTAAATAGTCCTTCATCAATGTATGGTCATACTTTCTTACGGTTTGATCCCGAAAGTGTTGAGCAAGATTCCACTTACCTCTCTTATGCCTTGAACTTTGGCGCTACCGTACCAGACGGAGATGCCGGTTTTCTATATGCGGCTAGAGGATTAACCGGTGGTTATCCTGGTAATTTTGCCGCTAATCCTTATTTTGAAAAAATTAAAGAGTATAACCGGCTAGAAAATCGTGACTTATGGGAATATAAATTAAATTTAAAACAAGATGAAATTGATGCCATGTTGGCGCATATTTGGGAGTTACAAGGGATTGATTTTGAGTATTATTTCTTTGATGAGAACTGTTCATTTAGATTACTTGAGTTGCTTGATGTTGCTAGACCTGGATTGTATCTCGCTAATAACTTTCCAGTGACCGCTATGCCACTAGATACTGTCAGGGTCGTTCAAGACGCTGAGTTGATAGCGGATACTCATTATAGGCCATCTATTTTAACTGAGTTAAAAGTGCAATTAGCCATGTTAACTGATGATGAAAATATATTGGCATTGGCCTTATCTAAAGATATCAAGGTATTAAAAAAGCCAGAATTTATTAGTCTGCCGATTAAACAGCAACAAATTATTGTTGATAGTGCCTATCGCTATTTGCGCTATCAAAATACTTTTAATGGGCGTCCTAAAGAGACCACACGCCGAAGTTACTTATTATTGAGGCGACTCAGTGAAAACCCGTCCAAACTAAGCATACCTATAGAGCAACCACAGCGACCTGATCTTGGCCATAAAACGGCGATGCTAGGGTTTAGTTTGGGGCAAAACCTAGATAAATCTTTTGTAGAGGTGAAATACCGTGGCAGCTATCATGACTTGCTTGACCCTATTGCAGGTTATTACCAAGGCATGTCATTAAACATGGTTAATGTCATGTTGAGAGCTTATGAAGGCGGAGATATTAAACTAGAAAAAGCTGAGTTACTCGATATTGTTTCTTTATCAACAAGAGACAGCTACTTTTCTCCTTGGTCATGGAAAGCCAACATTAGTTTAGAGCAGCAGTGGACCTTGGATAAAGAAGTTTTGGTCACCCAAGGCTCAGGAGGTGGAGGCGTTAGTTACGAATTATTAGATAATACGCATATTTTTGCCTTTGCTACCGGTAGATTAGAGTTTAATCGTAAGCTTGATAGTTTTGCCGCCGTTGCGCCAGGAGCACAGGTAGGTTTGTTACATTACTGGCCTAAAAGCACGTTATTAGTGGAAGCGGAGCACTATCAATTCTTGTTTGACCAAACACAGCGCAGCAGGGTGAGTTTTCAGCAAAGTATACCGCTTGGCGACAATGATAGCTTACGTCTATCTGCTGATTTTCATCGGGTTGAAGGTAAAGAGCAGCAGCCAGTCAATAGCTTCCAAGAATTTAAACTCGAATATCGCCATTATTTTTAGTGACTTTATTTCGTACGGATCAATAAAGACAAAAAAGGTTAGCCAAGTGGCTAACCTTTTTTGATTCAAACAGCATTAAGCTGAGAGTAATAATAAAGCTTTAATAATAAAACTCTTCAATCACAGGCGCATTGATAACTACCAGCCAATAAATTAAACCGACACAACATACAGCGACTAAACAACCTAGAATAACCTTCGAATGGGGAATGGCATCTATCGCTTTAACCTGCTCGGCTGATTTTTTGCCAGTGATCATCGGTAAAACTAAATTTTGCTTTTTAATATGCCAATAATAGGCGACGGCTCCAAGGTGTAAGGCAATGGCAGCAATCATAAAGTCAAAGGTGTTGTGATGGATAAAAGCCATAATTTTTTCTAAATCATTACTTAAACTACCGTAGTAGGGTCCAGAAGAAAATATATCATCATTAATAAACAGACCACTAACCGCCTGTAGTGTGATTAAAACAATCATTAGCACCACCATCAAGGCACCTAATGGATTGTGACCCGCAGTAACTTTACTCTCTTTAGCTGGATGCAAATAGCTAATAAGTGTTTTCGGGGAGGGAATGAAATTGACAAACCTTGCATGCTTTGGCCCTATAACACCCCAAAGAATTCGAAATATAATTAAACCAAGGGCAACAAAGCCCAATTGCATATGCAGGTCAATCATTTCCCCTTCTTGCTCAGCGGTATACCAAGAAGCTAATATTGTGCCGGCAAAACTCCAATGAAAAATGCGTAAGGGTAAATCCCAAATAAGATGTTTTTCTGTCACGTGATAACCTTTATTCGCTAATGCTAATTGTAAACGATAGCGTTATTTTACCCTAAATCTCTATGTGAAGTTAAGTTGCTAAATGTTACCAGAGTTTATTAATAGTCATAATAAATTAAATAGCTTCTTTTTTAGCTTCGCTCATCATTGGCAAGTCTAAGACAGTTCTAGCTTAAAGCAGATATTCTTTGTCATTTAGTTATTAGATGTTGATAACGTTATGTTAAAGTGATTTGCGGCTAACTTCCTACAATAAAGACGATAACAATAAAAATGTCATGAAAAAACTTCAATTAATTACAGCCATATCAGCGCTATTAATCAGTACTGAGCTTATGGCGCAAACCACGCTAATAAAAAATGTCAATGGCTACACTGTCAGTGGCGAGTCATTACAGCAGTTTTCTGCCATTTTATTCTCAAATGACACCATCATTAAAGTCTATCAGACTGATGCTACTGCTGATGTAACACCTGATATGCTGATTATTGATGGCGAAGGCAAAACAATGTTGCCCGGTTTAATTGATGCTCATGGTCATGTGCTTGGCTATGGACACAGCTTATTACAGGTCGACTTGGCCGGTACTACATCTGAAGCTGATGCTGTTGAGCGCACCATAACGTATACCAAAAATAACAAGGCATTGAGTTGGGTCCTTGGAAGAGGTTGGAATCAGGTGCAATGGGCTAATAATACTTACCCAAGTGCTAAAAGTTTAGATGAGGCTTTTCCAGATAAACCCGTGTGGCTTAGACGAGTTGATGGCCATGCTGGTTGGGCTAACTCTAAAGCGATGGCTTTAGCGGGAATAACTTCAGCGAGTAAATCTCCTGCTGGTGGGGAAATAATAAAAGATAAAAATGGTCAGCTTACCGGTATTTTCATTGATAATGCCATGGATCTAATAACTACGAGTATTGCTCAGCCATCAGCTGAAGAAGATAAAATAGCCTTAACAAGGGCGATGCAATCTTTGGCTAGTATGGGCTTAACCAGTGTGCATGACGCCGGTATAAATCAAAATAATATGAATTTATATAAAGAGCTCGCTAGCGAAAATAATATGACTATTCGTATTAATGGCATGTTGTATTTACCCAGCCCAAATTGGCAGCAACAATTAGCACAAGGCCCTTATAAAACATCTGATGAAATGTTCATTTTTAACAGTGTTAAAATTCAAGCAGATGGTGCATTAGGCAGTAGGGGAGCCTCATTAATCAGTGATTATAGCGACCATGCTGGCCATAAGGGCTTGTTATTACATGATAATGATACCTTACAACACTATATTAATTTTGCTATGAATGCTGGCTTTCAAGTAAACACCCATGCAATTGGTGATAATGCTAATAAACTGATATTAGATCTTTACCAGCAAGGCATTACTAAAAGTAAAACTAAGTTATTACGGCATAGAATAGAACATGCACAAGTACTGCGCTTAGCCGATATCCCCCGTTTTTCAGCGCTTAATGTTATCGCCTCAATGCAGACGACACATGCCACTAGTGATAAAAACATGGCTGTTACTCGCCTTGGCGAGCAGCGGATTATAGGTGCGTATGCTTGGCGTAAGTTACTTGATAGCAATGTCATTATTGCTGCAGGGTCAGATTTCCCTGTTGAATCGCCAAATCCATTTTATGGGTTACATGCGGCTATTACCAGGCAAGACCATAACAACTCACCCGATGGCGGCTGGTATGCTGATCAGAAAATGACACCTATTGAAGCATTGAGAAGCTTTACCATAGATGCCGCTTATTCAGGTCATCAAGATAAGATAATAGGCAGCTTAGAGGCAGGTAAAAAGGCCGATTTCATTCTGCTAAGCGATGATCTATTTACCATGCCAGCAAGTAATATCTGGCAAAGTCAGGTATTACAAACATGGGTAGCGGGTAAAAAAGTATATTCACTATCAGATGAATCAAAAGTTAATTAAATATATTTTGAGATTTGTTAAGCAATAGCACTACAATTTTACTGATTGGCCTAATAAATAAAAAAGCCGATATTATTAAATATCGGCTTTTTTTGTCTCGTTAATCGAATTCGTTACCAGAAGTTATTAATAGCTCTCGTTATGAACACTCAACACAGCACGACCCGATGGGTCAGCATTATTTTGAAAACTTTCATCCCAAGCTAAGGCTTCTTCCGTACTACAAGCGACAGACTTACCGCCAATAACACAATCAGCAGCAGACGGTAAAGGGAACCTTTCTTCAAAGACACAACGATAATAATATGCTTCTTTAGAATCAGGAGTATTTACTGGGAACCTAAAGCTAGCACTTTCCAGTTGTTGATCGGTAACTTGTTCTTCTACATGGGCTTTTAAACCATCAATCCAAGAATAACCAACACCGTCTGAGAATTGCTCTTTTTGACGCCATAAAATTTCTTTAGGTAAGTAACCTTCAAAAGATTCACGTAGAATGGCTTTTTCCATTTTGCCATTGCCACACAATTTATCTTCTGGGTTGATGCGCATGGCAACATCCATAAAGTTTTTATCTAAAAAGGGTACACGAGCTTCGATGCCCCAAGCCGACATAGATTTGTTAGCACGTAAGCAATCAAATTTATGCAGTCTGTCGAGCTTACGGTTTAGCTCTTCGTGAAACTCTTGCGCGTTTGGCGCTTTGTGGAAGTACAAATATCCACCAAAAATTTCATCAGCGCCTTCACCTGAAAGTACCATTTTAATACCCATGGCTTTAATTTTACGTGCCATCAAATACATAGGGGTAGAAGCGCGGATAGTCGTTACATCATAAGTTTCTAGATGATAAATAACTTCTTTAAGGGCGTCGATGCCTTCTTGCTCGGTAAAAACAATACTATGGTGGATAGTACCAATACTATCGGCAACAGTCTGTGCCGCTATTAAATCGGGTGATCCTTCAAGACCACAAGCAAATGAATGTACTTTTGGCCACCACGCCTCAGCTAAGTCATTGTCTTCAATTCTACGGGCAGCAAATTTCTGGGTAATGGCAGAAATTAATGATGAATCTAAACCACCTGATAATAATACACCGTAAGGCACATCAGTCATCAGATGACTTTTTACTGACTCTTCTAATGCTTCACGAATTTTAGTGGTGCTGGTGGTATTATCTTTAATCGCGCCATATTCTTGCCAGTTACGTTTATAATATTTTTTTAACTCTCCAACACGGCTATCTAAGATATGACCTGGTGGGAATTCCGTTACGGTTTTACAAATGGGCATTAACGCTTTCATTTCTGAAGCAACATAAAAGTTACCATCACTATCATAACCAGTATAAAGCGGGATAATACCGATATGGTCACGAGCAATTAAGTAGCTATTGTCAGTTTCATTGTATAAACAAAAGGCAAACATACCTTGTAGTTTATCAACAAAATCAACACCGAATTCTTCATAAAGTGGTAAAATAACTTCACAGTCGGATGCCGTTTGAAAAGCGTAATCTACGTTTAAATTAGCGGCTAATGTTTTGTGGTTATAAATTTCACCATTGACAGCTAAGACATTCGTTTTATTACTATTGTATAAAGGTTGAGCGCCATGCTCTGTATCAACAATAGATAAACGTTCATGGACTAAAATTGCTTTGTCGCTGTGATAAATGCCTGACCAATCAGGACCGCGGTGACGTAAAAGACGAGAATATTCTAAAGCTTTTGGACGAAGTGCATCTGCACCTGTTTTTATATCTAATATACCAAAGATTGAACACATTGAAGCGCTACTCCTTTAATTATTGTTTGAACCGAATTGTGGACTGAATAAGTTAGTTACTGATAGTTAGTAATGTTGAATAAACATTCAGTGAGTACACAGTGACAGGTTTACAAATTAAATCAATACCAAAAAGTGAAGTTTTTACACTAAAGATTATAACTAACGCAATTAAGGCGCAGCATCGATATATGAGAAACGTCATAAATTATGAGAAATGCATTACTGAATGAATAAGCTAAACAGATTAGTTACGTTTATTGTCCTTGTTTAATTTATTACTATAGGTTTTCACAACTGCTTTTTTCTAACTTGCCAATAGCTTTTAAATTGATGGTAGTAACTTCAATTTGGCTAAGTACAACATATACATTTGCTAAAATAGCGGGGCCAGCACATACGTCAACAGTTAACATCACCTTTTGTACTTCTTGTTTTTTAAGTATATTTAGCAAAGATTCGGCATCAAATTCTTTATCATTACCCGCTAAGGCATAACTTGATTCATTGACAAAAATTGTGGTCTGTTCAGCTTTAGTTGTTACTGAAAAAAAAATATAATTAGATAAAATACTTCAGCATACAAAACCCCGACTATTGAAACGTATAACGCCGCCATAAGCGGCTGTTAATTGTTAGCAGTAAGTTCTTAAGCGTCTATGTGCCATAGTTAACATCAACAAGTTCACCAATATTAAACGTTGAAATGATATTTTTGTCTTTCAACCAATTAGATATGTTTGATATGTCCGAGTCAGTGACTGAACCATAACGTTCATGAGAAGAAATAAAACCAGCAAAGGCAGTCAGATCCCCACCACCGCCAATACATAAGTTTAGAGAGTCAATAAAAACAAAAAAATCATCCATTATTGTTGCTAATTCAGACTCATCCTTACAAGTTAAATTACAATCTAATTCAACCCCCATTACAGCAAATTCATCTAAATAAAGCTTTTTTCTTAATCTACGAGTTTTTCGAGAGTGCATAATTTTTCCTTGGCATAAAACGCCCATTTAAGGGGCTAGAAATAGTTGGTTAAAATAAGCTACTTAGGAGTATAAACCAACTGTTTATCGTCCTATTAAACGATTTATAGTACCAAGTTCAAATGCGACTATATTATATCGCTATTAATATTCACATCTATAAGTTAATTGGAGATCTATCAGATATAAATTGATCTTATATCAACTCCATTATTCTATTAAAGATACGCTACTTATTATTAGCTCGCCTTACTTGTCGGTTTGCAGCAAGTATCATTTTATTAAATTTAGGGCATTCTAAATGACTTGGCTCTGGGCAAATTGCAACATGACGAAGACCATCACGTACTGCGGTCATTTGAAGTATTGTTTGCTCTACCTCTTCGGCTTTTATTAGCAGTTGCTGCCTGTCTACTTGTAACATATCTCCTTTCGAAAACATCCCGCGAATTTCTTCTAACGAAAAACCCGCCAGTCGACCTAACGAAATCAAAGACAGTTGTTTTAATACTCGAACATCGAATAAGCGACGTAAACCATGACGACCAACGGATTGTATTAAGCCTTTTTCTTCGTAATACCGTAGGGTTGAGGGAGGCAACCCGGACTGTTTTGCTACTTTCCCAATATCTAATGTTTTTTCTTTCATCTTTGCTCTTGACTTAAAGTCAACTTGAAGTGGCATCATAACCAAAGTGATACAACAACACCAACCCATAGCTAGTTGTTTTATGGTAATTGTGCATATGTGCACATTAATTAAATGTAAAATCAGGATAATATTATATGAAAAACGAGCTATTGGATCTTATTTTAAACAGTGTTTTTTTAGGCGTTGGCGCAACAATCTCAATGGATTTTTGGGCATTAATGTTGCAACGGTTTATCGGCATTGCACCACTTAATTATGCATTGGTAGGTCGATGGTTAATCCATATGAGCAAAGGGACATTTTGTCATGTCAATATAGCAACGGCTAAACCTGTTACAGCAGAGTTAGTCGTTGGCTGGGCGGCACACTACTTAACAGGTGTCGTATTTGCGGCTGTGCTGATTATGCTTGTAGGCAATGAATGGATAAATACACCTAGGCTAATTCCAGCGATAACTTTTGGTATTTTAACCGTGGGAATTCCTTTTTTTATCATGCAGCCTTGCATGGGCTTCGGCATAGCAGCATCAAAAGCGCCTAAGCCAAACCTAGCAAGATTCCGTAGCTTAGTAACACACTTTATTTTCGGTTTAGGTCTATTTTTATCAGCCACACTAAATTCATTTTTTTTGGTGCACTAAGTAGTAAACAACACAAATTTAATAAAGCAGGAGAAAACTATGGATAACAATTACACAAATATTGTGGTACGAAAGCCAGAAGACGGGATTCACATTGAGTCTATGGGTAATATTTATCGTTTTATTATGACCGGTGAAGAAACTGAGGGCCGTTTTTCATTAATGGAAGCACTTGTTAACCCCGGTGATGGTGGACCATTTCATCTGCACCATCGAGAAGATGAATCTTTCTTGATCACCAAAGGTGAAATGGTCTTTTATGATGGAAAAAATAGAATTGTGGCAACAACAGGCACTTTTGTGATGTGTCACCCTAGAAGCAAGCGTGCATTTCGTAATGAATCGAATACTCAAGTCAGAATGATTATTTTTTATACGCCACCAGGTATTGAAAAAATGATCGAGATGGAAGGTAAGGTTATAGACCCTAAATCCGAAATTATTCATTTAGTTAACCCTCAAAAAGTTGCATGTCCACAACTTTCTAAAGAATTTGGAATTGATGACTTTGATTCACCTTTACCAAACATAAGCATGATGGATCAATATTAGGGAACAGATAGGTCTGGATATGTAATAACATCAAAAAATAGGAGGAGTTAGAGATTTTTCCGCTTCAAGTGGTTTAAAGGTAAACCCTGCTAACAACCCGTTGTTTTTAGTCCTTCTTTAATGACTTATAAGCCCAGCCTACCTCTGTTTTTTACCAACTTTTTAGCTTTACCGTCTGCTGATAACCATAAAAGCTCAAATATATATATTGGACTAGTCAAAAACATACCAAAGACAAAGCTTTTATCAAGAATGGCAGGAAAATCAGGCTCAGTGAGCAGATTCATATAAAAAGCAATAACTCCCCAAAAGAGAATGAAATATGTATGAGCCCTGACAACCTGCATAGTCACCGCAGAATTATTAACCCTCATTATACGAAACTCTTTAAGCCTATTTAATCGTTTATTTCTAAAGTAACCTTTAAGAGGCTTAAGTACTGTATTTAATAGAAAGCCAAAAATTCGCTTAAGATACTTGTCGATATAAGGGCTAAGTTTAGGGATAACATAAGCTAATAAAGCTCCACCAATTAATCCATTTATTGTATTTTGATCCATTTACTCTCCATGATAATAATGGGCTTATAACAATTAAGCATTTATCTCTTGTCGAAGCATGAGAGATAAATGTCCTGTAGCCAATATGTTTTTTGTTTATTGAGTTATTTCAGTAGTAGGAAGGTGATTATCCATAAATTGCATTTTCAATAGCTTCCTTACTCTATTTTGCTCAACGTTATCAATCCAGTTTACCTTATCAGGGGCTTTATTCAAGACAAACGAATCCTCCAATATCGCTTTTTTCAGCGCATAATTAACACTTTAACCACTCAACTAGAACGTTCGAAACCGCACTAACTGCTTGTTGGGTAATATAATTCATATCAATACTATCTCAGCATTATGGCAACTAGGACATTCAGGTCCTATTTCATCTCTGTGTTCTAATTGAAAAGTGTCGCACTTGCATACAGTCAAGTAACTGTTGTCTGAGTGTTGTTATAACTTGCCTCCAAAAAGGATTGATGTAGCAAGTAAAGTTTGGCTGGAATGCAGAGATAATTCAGGGGCTGGCATTCCCCACGAAGCGCTTTAGTTCAACAGCTTATTAGACGACAAAATGTCATGTTTAAACATGACATTTTGTATTATTTCACGCAAACAGCTGTAAATACCGTTACCTGTATAAAAAGTCATTGTTACAATGAGTTAGTATTAGAGTAATTTGAACCATTAAATGAAATTTTTCACTTCAAAGATTATATAATGCACTAATGTACTATCTAACAAAATAGAAAGGGCGTTTCTTGGTGTCTCTTACTTACGTAATAAGGGAGTTAAAATAAAAATGAACTTACTGTGAGGGGATCATATTTCCTAAGTATCTATGTATTACTGCTTTGTCTTTTGCTTGGCTTTGGTACAGCAGGAATTGCTTATTAAATTCATTTCGTAGCTTCTTATCATGAAAGCCAACGTGTGCTTTAACTTCAGGGAACAACTGAAAGCTGTCAATCATGTCGACGTTAAAATCTGGTGTATTGTTTCGTTTTAGATACTCTTGTAAATAGTAATAAAAGATGTAGTAATCCAACACTACAACATCACACCTTGCTTTTATTAACATTTCTGGAAATTTTGACATGTCATGTAGCTCAGCATAGTTTTTGAATTTTGAAACTTTCACGAATTCGTCGCCAAAATAACCGGCAGCACCTTGGAAAGTCACTAACCTCAAACCGAGTAAATCTGAAATCGCTTTAAACATTAAGTGATCTTTTTTTAAACTAAATACAGTTGGGCGGTAAGATATGATAGGTACAGAGAAAAATAACTCATCGGTATCATGTTGAAAAAATGTCGGTAAAAACAAATCGGCTTGTTTATTCTCAACTTGTCGTTTGGTACGGTCTAATGGTGCAAAACCAAGCTTAACCGTATGACCCATTCGTTGTAATACCTCACGGGCTATATCTACATCAATACCGCTATTCGAGGCGGCAATCATATGTGGCGGTCCATCGTCAGTTAACATCAATAGTTCTTTAGCGACTAATGATGTGGGTACTATTGAGAATATCAATAAATAAATGAATTTATTAAACTTTAGGGTGTTTTTAAACATTCAGTTTTAATCTAAAAAGACTATAATTATGTCCATGATTTGCTGATAATTATAACACAAGCGGAAATATTAGATTCATTCTGTTGATTGTGCTTCGGATATTTCAACTTATGAGCCGTCATTTTATAAGATGAAGTCGATGTCAGTTTTTCAAATAAATGATCAAAGTCTAAGGTAGATAGCAGATTTATCCTGCTATCTACTATTCTATATCGGCCGATATTTTTAGCCAATTAGCCAATTAGCGGCGAAATACACCCCGATATAACCCACGGTATAAGCAATAATCAAATATAAAGCATTGCGTAAATAACTAATGAAATTCAATTCGTTAATTTTGCTCATGGCAATTATACCAGCGGCTGAGCCGATTACTAAAATGGAGCCACCGACCCCCGTGGCATAAGTTAGCATTAACCACTCGGTGACTTTCATATCAACACCAGATTTTAATAAGGCGGCGGTTAATGGTACGTTGTCAATTACCGATGACATAAAACCAACTAAATAGTTAACTACCATGGCTGGTAGGTATTGATAAAGATCAGTAAAGCCATTTAACACACCAATTTGTTTCAAAATACCCACAAGAAGTAGCACACCTAAAAAGAACAGTAACGCATCAAATTCTACTTCTCTAATATAGTGTAAAACATCTTGATTGTTTTTTTTCGGTAGATAGCTTGCCACTAAAAACATCACCGATAAGCCAAACAAAAAACTTAATACCGGTGGGATCTTAAACAATACATTGGCGAGTAAGGTACCTGAAATAGTTAATAAAAAAATAAGCGCAATAATAGTATCGGCTTTTTCAATTTTAATACGTATTTGCGCTAACTTAACCTCGCCACTGAGGTTTATTGATAATAAGCTTGCTAACGTTAATACGCCGATAAAAGAAGGTAAAATTAAGATAAGTAAGTTAGCAATAGTGACTTTATCTTCTAGAAATATCATTAGGGTAGTGACATCACCGGTAATAAGTGAAACACCGCCACTGTTAACGGCAAATATTATTAAAGTGGCGAACTTTAAGCGTTTTTTTACCTCTAATTGTAAGTTCATTACCACAGCGATAGAAACAAGCGTTGCCGTGACGTTATCGGCAAAAGAAGAGAAAACAAAGGCAAAAATGGCAATAACAAACATTAAACCACGTTCAGAAATAGCTGCAGGTAACACTCGTTGTACTAGAGCCGAGATAAAACCTTTGCTATTCAAATAAGCAACAAAAGTCATGGCTGACATAAGAAATAACCATAGAGTGGCAATTTCCAATAAATTTTCATTAAGCTGATGGCTTGTTTCACTGGGAATGTTTTGGTTAATTGGAAAAACAAATGCGAGGATCCAACAAAGAGTACCAAAAAAAAGTGTTGTTTTGGCTTTGTTAATATGGATGAAATCTTCGGTGATTATCATTAAAAAGCTGATGATAACTAGGGTGAGAATAACGGTATTAATCATAATAATTGACTGCTAAGAAATAAGAGCGTGTTATCACCATTTATATAATTAGTGATAACAGCGCTATAAATAAGAGGAAATACTAGCCTTTTAGCAATGTTTATTGCCGGCTTATGGTATTAGTTGCTGTGGTTAATAGAGTTAGCGTGCCTGGGCGGGCCACGATTACAGCAAGGTAAAATCTGAAGTTGAGGATTTTCTGCAGGGGAGTAGACAATGATTTTACTTGGGTTTCCAAGCTTAGCTAGATAAATGAAATTGCTTAAAGTAATGCTCGGTTCGTGGTTGTCTTCCGCCTCAACTTGGCAGTAAGAGCCTGTTGATATGTTAGTTTCTGATAAGCAAGTTTGAGCATAACTTGTACTTAAAAAGCAAAAGCATAATAAGAAATACAATAAAGCATGTGGCTTATTGATAGTCACTGTTAAGTAATTTATTTATTAATATCATCGCGGTGAAGTATATAGATAAGTCTTTCTTTAAGGAATAAATAACTTTGCGAATGCTCTTGAAGGTGATCAAGATGATAATCTCATATTAAAGTATCGCCATCGGGGCTTATTTGCAGGTAAAATGAATGAAGATGAAATTAAACAGTTAGTTAAGTACCCATTAAAAATTCATATGAATAAAAGCAACCGAGGTCATGATGAAAACGCGCCACTTCCCCTTAAATAAATTATTCTTGAAAAAGACTGTTCAATTCCACCAACCAAAATTTAAACTTACCTTACTAGCGGTTGTTATGACTAGCCTTAGTGGCTGTAGTAGTTTAGGTGTAGAGCCTTGGGAACGTGATTTATTAGCAAAAAAGGCAATGGCGTTAACATCTAGTCCCATTGATTCGGCTTTAGATGACCATATTTACTTTTCTAAAGAAGCATCCAGTGGCGGAAAAAGTTTTGGTGGTGGCGGTTGTGGGTGTAACTAATGAACAATAATAATGCCAAGGCGAAAAGTACTAAGTTGAATAATCCTAGGTTGAAAAATACAGAGGGAAATAGTACTAAAAAAATAAATATCAAAGCAGCATTATCTTTAGCAACAAGTGCCTTACTGGGCACGAGTGTTGTTGCCTCATGCGCAACGCAGGCACAAGACGTTGACGAGTGGCAATTTGATAGCGCTTTTCTGCTTTACTCAGAAGTTGACAGAGTTAGTGCCAGTGAAGCTATCATTGCGGGCACAAAAACTTTTGCTAATGATGAAGTTCTAACTTTAAAACTAACTATTGATGCCTTAACTGGCGCATCAGCCAACGGTGCTGTTGCTCAGCCTAATGCGCAAACATTTACTCGTCCTTCAGGCAATGGTCAGTATGTTACAGCCGCAGGTGAAACACCCCTTGATGATACCTTTAAGGATACCCGTGTTCAGCTTAATGGCCAGTGGACACAACCATTGACGGAGAATATCACCGGTAGTGCTGGCGGGCATTTATCAAAAGAGTATGATTATTTATCTTTAGGCATTAATGGTAATTTAGCTTATGACTTTAATCGAAAAAATTCGACTATTTCGATGGGTTTAAGTTTTTTTCAAGATACCTTTACCCCTGAAGGAGGCATTCCAAAGCCACTTTCATCCATGTTAGTTGGCGATTCTAGTGCGTCAGATTGGGATACTGAATTTGCGAAAACAAGGGTAGGGGACAGCGAAAATAAAAGTACGGCTGATGTGCTGGTTGGTTTTAGCCAAGTGATAAACAGGCGCATGATCACTGCATTTAATTATTCTTATTCAATGGTTGATGGCTATTTAACTGACCCATTTAAGGTTGTCAGTGTTTTAAATAACGATGGCATGGCACAGGATTATATTTATGAAAATCGTCCTGATTCACGGATAAAGCAGAGTACTTTTATGCAAGCTAAATATCATTTTGATGATAGCTTGCTTAACACTATTGCCGATGTCTCGTATCGTTATATGTGGGACGACTGGGGCATTAGCTCTCATACTATTGATACTCGCTTTGCTATCCCTGTTGGCCGAACAAGTTATATTGAACCACATATTAGATTTTACCAGCAAAGTGCTGCGAATTTTTACCAGCCTTATATTATTGTACAGCAAGAAAAAACAGTTTTTGTTAGTGCAGACTATCGAATTGGTGAGATGACTTCGGTTACTGTTGGGGCAAAATATGGTATGACACTTAATGGTGGTAATGAACTATCATTCAGGCTTGAATATTACCGACAAATGCCAACAAGTTCCGGCTTTACAGAGCCAGAGGCATTACAAACACAAAATATCTATCCTGTTGTTGAGGCGATTATTGCCCAAGTGAGTTATTCATTTTAGCCGATAATTATCTACTGACCTTGAGTTGTTTTTGACATCAATATGCATAAAACACGTTCGGTTCAAATAGAGCATAAAAAGCATGGCCATAACATTAATTTTAATGCTATGGCCAGTCCATGCGAAGTGATAATTCAAACACAAAACAAAAGTTTAGCTAAAAAAGTTGCTCAATGTGTTAGTAATGAAGTTTGGCGGATTGAAGACAAGTACAGTCGTTATGACAGCTTAAGTATTTGTGGCCAAATAAATAGCAGTGAAGGCCAGAAAAATGCAATCGATGAAGAAACTTATTTATTGCTTAATTTTGCAGAACAATGTTATCAATTAAGTGATGGACTGTTTGACATTACCTCAGGTGTACTAAGAAAAGTGTGGGCTTTTGATAGCCTAAGCGGTGAGTGTAAAAACTTCCCTAGTGCAACAGAAGTTAAAAAACAGGCTAAGTTAGTGGATTGGACAAAAGTTATTTATGATCAACAAAGTATAACCTTACCACAATACATGGAATTAGATTTTGGTGGCATAGGTAAAGAATATGCCGTTGACCGCTGCATATTATTAGCAAAACTGTTAACTGATGAGCCTATTTTGGTCAATTTAGGTGGAGATATAGCAGTCACCGGGCCAAGACATAATAAGCAAGCATGGCAGGTAGCGATTGAAAACCCTGAAAGTGATGTACTTGACCAACCGCAAGATATGGTTGTTGCCCTTAAACAAGGGGCATTGGCCACCAGCGGGGATTCTAGGCGATACCTAATGAAAGACGGGGTTCGTTATGGTCATGTATTAAATGCGAAAACAGGTTGGCCAATAATAGATGCGCCACGGTCCATTACCGCGGTAGCGCCACAATGTATTCAAGCAGGGATTTTAGCAACCCTAGCACTTTTACAAGGAGAATATGCCGAACAGTTTTTGACTGAACAAGAGGTGATTTATTGGGCGAGAAGGTGATATTTCAATAAAAGCGATGGCATGTCAAATAATGAGACCAGAAAAGGTAGGGCTACCTTTTCCTTGGACTATCAATAACTCGACCTATAAAACGCTCAATAACATCATCAATTAATAGCACTAGCTTATTTTCGGACTCGGTAATTTGGATCAGTCCAACAGCGGGGTAGGTCTTCGCCGGATAAAAAAGTTAATTCTGCTTTTGCAAACTCTTGAGGGTCTTGCACCTCTTCGCCCACTTGATAGCAACCTAGCACTTTATCATGATACAAATTAGTTAAATCTTGAATAGTATCAACATCAACCATATCACCATTTTTTCTATTTTTTAAAAACATACTAACCTCAGAAAGCGTAAGCCATGTGCTTATTAGTATAACCCTTAATATCATTGATGACGGGAAAAACACTTGGAAATATAAGAAATTGCAGGATAGATTGTTACAAAAAAGCAGTTAACATTTAATGGAGATTAAATATTAACTGCTAATAAGTAAGTACAGGGTATTACTCAAAGTGTTACTAAGCCCAGCATAAGCAAGTTGAAAACCCACATGTTGATGTAATCTAACCATCATTTCTTCTTGCTTAGCGACTACATCAAATTTTTTAGAAAATGCACGTAACGCTAGTTCTATTTCATTAACAAACTTACCGTAACCATGACTGCTTTTATCTAACTCACTGGCAACAAAAATAAGCTGCACACTGTCTACTAATTTAGCCAAATTCCACTTACAGGTATAACCACAGCTTGTATGTTGTGGATTATAACTAAGCATTAATAGCACCATTAAAAAAAGTGTTACGGCTAGTGTGGTATTTCGGGTTATATAAAAATAGTACTTGTTGTTTCGTTTGGGCAGTAAATTTATCAGGACTAAAGCGTACACGAGAAAATTTATCATTGGCAATAAATTGTGCGCTTTCAAGTGAAAATTTATCGTTAATGGCAAAAAACTTATCAACAAGATACTGATAGAGCTTTTCAAATGGGGTTTCACTGTTTTGTTCAATAAGGCTCTGATATTGGCATAGTTCCACCTGATATTAGTCAATGAATAAACAAGTTTATGACGGTAATTATGCGAGGCTTTTAAAAGGCCTTTATGATGTAAATCAATAGAATTGTCAGCAAAGAGATGAAAGTTGTAATTCTTTGTTTGTTAATAGTTTATTGGTTGATTATTGTTCAGGCCAAAGGCAACCGGTAGCCATATTTTAAGCTTGTGTTCCAAGGTCTTTTAACGCATGGTAATAGCTATTAACAAAGCAAATAGGTCAATACTTGATGAAAAAATTAAAAAATGAAGCTGAATTACTAAAAAAAGCATTAACGATTGGTGAAAAATATGCAGTTAATCGTGGTTACAGTGCTTTTGCGGCTACTAATTCAGCCAAGGATAAAATAGAAAGCCTTTATCGATTATTGGTCAGCGATAAGCTTATTCAACCATTAGCGGTTGATAATGAAGATCAGCCGAACATGAAACATAAACTGGCACTTTGGATAGCAAAACAACTTCCTGAAGGCCATGCCTTGCTTAAGTAATCGCTATGCATTAGCTGATTTGTGAGGTATTAGAATAAACATTCTAATAAATGCAGTTTATCGTCAACTTTTCGTGGCATTAGCCCAGTAACACTGCTAGATTGTCGATGGGATTCTAATTAGGAATTAATAATAAGGTACAAAAGTTAATTTACTTAGTTCAAAACAAAGACTAAAAGTAAAACGAATATAACTTTGTACCGTTAACATTCATGTAAGTAATAAATACTCATGAATAAGCAACGAAATAGCAGTGAAGAGAGCCAACTATGTACCAAACTGACGATGTACGCATCAATAAAATAAAAGACTTATTACCACCAATCGCCTTATTGGAGCGATTTCCTGCGTCAGAGCAAGCAACCAAATCAGTGGTTTCCGGCAGAACTGCTATTCACAATATCTTAAAGGGTAAAGATGACCGCTTACTTGTGGTTATTGGTCCTTGTTCTATCCATGACCCTGAAGCAGCACTTGAGTATGGTCAGCGTTTAGTTAAATTACGTGAACAGTACAAAAATAGTTTAGAAATTGTTATGCGAGTGTATTTCGAGAAACCGCGTACCACTGTTGGTTGGAAAGGTTTGATCAACGACCCTTATATGGATAACAGCTTTAAACTAAATGATGGTTTACGTTTAGGTCGTAAGTTATTAGTAGAGTTAAATGATCTAGGTTTACCAACTGCGGGTGAATTCTTAGATATGATCACCCCACAATACATGGCTGATCTTATGTGCTGGGGAGCAATCGGTGCTCGCACTACTGAGTCACAAGTTCACCGTGAATTAGCGTCAGGCCTTTCATGTCCGGTAGGCTTTAAAAATGGTACTGATGGCACTATCAAGATTGCCATCGATGCCATAGGCTCTGCGGCGGCATCACATCACTTTTTATCGGTAACAAAATTTGGTCATGCTGCAATTGTTGAAACCACAGGTAATAGTGATTGCCATATCATCTTACGTGGCGGTAAAACGACAAATTTCGATGCAAAAAGTGTTAATGCTGTGACTGAGCAATTAACGAGCTCTGAGTTGAACACCAAGGTGATGATTGATTTTAGTCATGCCAATTCAAACAAAAAATTTGAAAATCAAATGTTGGTTTCTACAGATGTAAGCGGACAAGTCAGTCAAGGTAACCATAATATCTTTGGTGTTATGGTTGAAAGCCACTTAGTTGAAGGTAATCAAAGCTTGGTCAATGGTAAAGCTGAAGTTTATGGACAAAGTATTACTGATGCCTGTATTGGCTGGCCAGATACTGAACAATTATTAAGTCAATTAAATGAAGCTGTTGTTAACCGCCGAAATATTAAAGGCTAGCAATTCCCTTTAGTGTCAATTCATGATAAAACGTCTAATTAACTCTTTAAAATTAGACGTTTTTTTATGCCGCAAACGCCGCCAGTTATCGATAAAATTCAAGCCAGTCAACAGTCCATCACTGCCATTTTAAATAAAATTGAATCCGTAGTATTAGGTAAACCCAAAGAGTGTCGATTAGCACTTGCCTGTTTACTTGCCCAAGGCCACTTATTAATAGAAGATTTACCTGGTATGGGTAAAACTACCTTGGCCCATGTGTTAGCAACTACACTGGGTTTAAGTTATCAGCGTACTCAGTTTACCAATGATTTATTACCGGCTGATGTGGTCGGTTTTTCAATTTTTGATAATGCAAAAAATGCTTTTGAACTTCACAAAGGCCCTATTTTTAATCAAGTAGTGCTTGCTGATGAAATTAACCGAGCAAGTCCTAAAACACAAAGTGCACTGTTGGAAGCTATGGCTGAGCAGCAAGTGAGTATTGATGGGGTTACCCATGAGTTACCGATGCCATTTTTTGTCATTGCTACGCAGAATCCTCTATTTCACGCAGGGACCTATCCACTACCAGAATCACAACTGGATCGTTTTATGATGCGTTTATCTCTAGGTTTTCCTGACTTAAAAGCAGAGAAACAGATTTTATTATCTACAACTCAGCGAGCATCCCAGAACAAAGGGAAGAGCAAGACGGATAATGAACCAGTTATTACTGAAGAACAGCTTATTGCCATGCAAGAAGCTGTTATCGGAGTGAATGTATCCAATGACGTCATAGAATATATTATCGCTTTAAGTCACGTAAGTAGACGCGCTTATAGCAACAACTTTGGCCAAAGACATAATAATGGAGCGGATGAGGTTGAAATCAGTTGTAAGCCGCTATCACCCAGAGCAACAAAAGCATTATTACAAGCAGCAAAAGCCATGGCTTTTATTAATAATCGTGATTATGTTTTACCTGATGATGTACAAGCTGTATTTTATGTGGTCTGCCAGCATAGGCTTGAAATGCAACCTAGCCAACAACTCGATGCCAATCAAAGTGCTTCTTCTGTTGCCCAGCAGATACTAAATTGTGTTGATGTACTAAATCCCCTTGGTTATTAAGCCGATTGGCAACGGATAAAATTATGGCGACAACTTCAGGACTTTCATTGGCTAAATGGATTAGAAAATTTTTTCAAAAAAACTTTGAACGTTGGCTTGCTCGACGGATCCCAAGCCAATCTGAACATCAACTAAACAGTCGTAATATCATGATTTACCCAACTCGATTTGGCTTGGCGTACCTAGGTTTTGTGATATTGGTTTTTTTATTAGGTACTAACTATCAAAATAATATTATTTTATTGCTTAGCTACTTACTGGCCAGTTTGTTTATTAGTGTCATGCTGCATAGCTTTTATAATTTTTCACAATTACGTTTTTATAGTCGAGCTAAACAACAAGGTTATGCTGAAGAGCCCTTAAATTTTTCTATTAAAATAATGGCTAAAAAAAATCATTATGATATTAATGTCCACTTTAGCGATCGCACGTTAAACAGCCAAATAGTCACTTTACTGCATTGCAAACAGGGTGAGCAAGAATTAACACTCGCCTATAAATCATCAAAGCGTGGACGGCACAATTTAGGAAGGATAACCATTTATAGTGAGTACTGCCTCGGAATTTTTAAAAGTAAAACAGTGTTAAATTTTGGCCACTACGCCATCATCTATCCTAAAGCGAAGAGTTTAATTGCTGGTCAATATCAATTGTCTTCAAGCCACGATGAAGCCAGTATGGAAAGCTTTCAAAGTAGCAATATTGTAGGTACCGACGATTTTTCTGAATTAAAGAGCTTTGTTAGAGGTGAATCGAGAGCAAGAACCGCATGGAAACAATTAGCAAAAGGGCAAGGGCACTTCTCAAAACATTATCAAGCAAGCACAAGTCAATTGCAGTGGTTAAAATTAAGCGAGATGCCCAGTAACAACTTAGAAATACAGTTGGCTTATTTAAGTTTTCTTATTGGTGAACTATCAACTACAAATCAAAATTTTGGTTTGGATCTTTCTGCTGAAACAGCTAATAAAGCAATGAATATCCAGCCTAACTCTGGCTTTAAGCACCAACAAGAGTGTTTAACTGCCTTGGCTTTATATTCATGAGTTTTTTTAACAATAAAACTAAACAGCTAGCGTCAGCTACTCTTTTAAAAGAGAAAGGCAAAGGTAAGCGTAAAATTAAAAGCAGAGGCAATAATGTCAGTAAATTTTCTTTAAGTAGAAAAAATGCATGGCTGTTATGGTTATGCCAATGTTTAAATATTGCTGTTATTGCATTAGAGCTAAGTACCTGGATGTTAGCTATTATTTCTTTATCACTGGTATGGCAGGCACTTTTACTTCATCAAAGCAGGAACAGTGTAAGGCCCATCAATCAACAAAATATTGAGAACTTGCAAAGTAATTCTCAAGGTAGGCGGCATAAAGAGCAACAAGTAACTAATATATCGCCAATGATATTGGGATTTATAGCGTTACTGGGCTGCTTAGCCATTATTTTAACAGCCAAGGAAGTTGGTATACTTGTGAGTATGCTGCATTTATTATGTTTATCTTATGTGCTTAAAGCCTTCGAATTAAGAAAGCGTAGTGATTTTTATCAACTCCTGCTACTGGGTCTATTTGTCTTAGCGGCATCACTCATTTTTCGACAAGATTTATTCTTTACTCTAATAATTGTTGCCTTACTGGTGCTAAATTTAGCGGTATTAATGCAGTATTTTTCATTCGAAAAAACTTTTGCGACGGATATTAAAGTGGTTGTTACCTTGCTTAGTCAAAGTACTATTTTGGCGGTAGTACTTTTTTTAATTTTTCCTCGGTTATCACCTTTTTGGCAAGTGCCTTTAGCAAAGTCGGCAGAAACTGGTTTATCGGACACAGTCAAACCTGGCGATATAGCCAACTTAACTCGTTCAACTAAATTAGCTTTTAGAGCCGACTTTGGTCAACAAAAAATACCTGCTTATTCACAGCTATATTGGCGTGCAATGGTGTTAGAAGACTACGATGGCAGGCAATGGACAAGGCAAAATAACGCGACAAACAATAAAAATCAGGGGCAGCAAACTAATATCGTTGGTTTTGATGCCAGTGAAACTGAAGTTTTACCGTTGAATTATCAAGTCACTGTAGCGCCTAGTTTCCAAAAGTATTTATTTGCCTTAGCGCCAGCAGTAATTGCAGGCGATAAAAGTGCTGTTAAAGCTCAGGCAGGATTCACATTCAATAGCTCAACAATTATCACTCAGACTAAGTCTTATCAATTAACCAGTTATTTAACGGCGCCGTTATCACTGAAATTATCGAAGCATAGTAGACAAATTAATTTAAATTACCCCCAGGGCAGTAATCCAAGGCTTGAGCAATTAGCACTGCAATTACAACATAATTATGTTGATATAGAAGCGAGAGCAAAAGCAGTATTAACGCTGATAAACAAAGAAAATTATGCTTATACGTTACAGCCACCATTACTTGATAATAACAGTCTTGATCAGTTCTTTTTTGATACCCAAGCGGGATTTTGTGTACATTATGCCAGTGCTTTTACCTTCTTAATGCGTGCTTCGGGCATTCCATCGCGTATGGTTACGGGGTATTTAGGCGGCGAATTTAATGGTGTTAACAATAATGGTAATTTAGTTAACAAAGGGCATTTAAGTATTTATCAATATGATGCCCATGCTTGGTCTGAAATATGGGTGGCCAATAAAGGTTGGTTACGTATTGATCCTACCAGTGCTGTTGACCCCCAACGGGTAGAATCTGGCTGGTCATCACAGCTACTGCAACAGCAATCGACACTTAATAATGACTTTTTTAGCTTATATCGGATGAAAAATACAGCTTGGCTAAATACTTTGCGCTTACAATTAGATGCCCTTGATTATCAATGGACACGCTGGGTGATAGGTTTTAGCACCAAGCAGCAATATAACTTATTTAAAAACTTGTTTGGCGAGATGCTTTCGTGGAAATTAGCGTTAATAATGGCTAGTGCATTAGTCTTGAGCATGAGCATTTTAATGTTATTTTTGCACTTGTTAAATAGTACTAAGCGAAAACAGCTACCATTAGCTAAATGGCAACAAATCTATCACAAAGCCATTACTAAGTTAGCAAAGCAGGGCATAAATAAGCCTGTCGCCATGACTGTAAATGATTTTTCTAAGCAGGTAAGGCAACAATGTCCAGAGTTAGCCATTGTATTTACTCGTTTAAGCGCTAGTTATAATCAATTATGCTACCAAACGTTATCGTTAAGTGAACAAGAAAAACTTACCTTAACAATGAAGCAACAATATCAACATTTTATCCATCTATTGAAAAATTAGAGATAAAATATTTATCTCTCCTTTATTCATAAAATTGAAACAATTAGCGGTTACTTTACTAAGTAGTGAATTAAAGCCACTTGTTCAATGGCAATATTTTTCCTAAATTTAACTTAAGGCCAAGGAAATATTTAAGTGAGTATTTATGCTAAAAACTTGGCAGTTTGTTTCATCAATTAGCTTGCTATTAGCTATGGAGTGTCTGTTATGCCTAATATTCCCCGTGATTATGACAATGTTTTTGAAAAGAAAATGAGCCTAGCTGAACGATATAAAATGGCAACTCTGGTGGCGGTTATCAGCTATTTCACCTTAATTGGTTGGGTGGTGGCAATGGTTATCTACGATAAACATCAATCATCATTGGCTAGCTTTCACCTGCGTCAATCGTTGGGCCTCATTATCACCGGTGCTATTCTGTCATTAATTCCTTTAGTGGGCTGGATTCTGAATATAGGGGTACTTTTCGCTTGGGCAACAGGACTTTATTGCGCCATAAAAGGCTATGAATATAAGGTACCTTTATTAGGTGATTTTTATCAACAGCATTTAGACTTTATTAAATAACCTTAACGTTTGCCAACAGGAATGTTCCTTAAAATAATAGCCTGTTGGCATTTGAATTAATAGTTAACTTAACTTAAATCTCTAGTGTGCATTGTTCGGTAATAACCTGCTTTAGCAAGCAGTTCTGTATGCGTACCTTGTTCGACCAACTCTCCTTGATTGATCACCACTATTTTATCAACATTTTTGATGCTTGATAACTTATGAGCAATAACCAGTAAGGTTTTGTTTTTACATAAACGAGTAAAGGCTTCTTGAATATGCTGTTCACTATGGTTGTCTAGAGCGGAAGTTGCTTCATCTAATATGATAATGCTAGCATCACGTAAAATTGCACGCGCAATGGCAATTCGCTGTCGTTGCCCTCCCGATAAACTTCGACCATTTTCTCCTACCTGTGTATTCAAACCTAAGGCAAGCTCATTTGCAAAAACTGTCACGTTGGCATCAAATGCTGCTTGCTCAACTTCTTCATTTGATACCTGGCGATTACAGCCAAAACGAATATTATTTGCTAGGGTATCGTCTATTAAAACAATATCTTGTGATACATAAGCAAACTGTGCCCTAAGTGAGGCTAAGTTATATTTTTCAATGGCAATATCATTGATGAAAATACTTTGCGCAGGCGATTGATATAAACGTAATAATAAGCGGGCTAGGGTACTTTTACCGCTGCCAGATTCACCGACAAACGCAACACTTGTACCACCTTTTACCTGAAGCGAAAACTGCTTTAATGCCGGTTGGCTCTTACCTGTATAGGTAAAAGATAAATTCTTAAAGGTGATTGTTGAACATTGTGACAATAATTGCTTTGTGCCACTATCATGTTCTTCTTTTTCATCTAAAAAGCTGAACATACTGTCCGCTGCGGTTAAACCTTTTTGTAAATATTGATTAATATTACTGAGTTGCTTTAAGGGCTTAAGCAATGAACCCATGGCAATTAACACAAGGGTGAATGTGCCAGGACTTAATTGCTGAAGCACTTGTTCATTACTGGCAAGTAGTAGTACCGCAGCAATAGCAAACGAAGCTATAAGTTGAATGACTGGATTACTTATCGCACTTGTCGCTTGCAGTTTCATATTTTGTTGTCGGTTATGGTTATTGATGTCCTCAAATTTATTACTTATTTCACCGCTAGTATTGAGTAATATTATTTCTTGTTGATTTAGAATCGCTTGCTCTGTAGCTTGACTGACATCTGCCATACTGGTTTGTAACTTGCGGCTAATGATTTTAAAGCGCTTCGATACCTTATTAATGATTAACGCAATTATCGGCGCTATCACCAAGAAAATGAGTGTTAATTGCCAACTGTTGTAAAACATCATAGTTAATAAGACTAAGATGATGACAGATTCTCTGATGACCACCACTACAGCACTTGCAAAGGACTGCGATAGTTGCTCGCTATCATAGATTAATTTGGCAATAAGACTGCCACGGCTATTGTTATCAAAAAATGCTCTGGGTAAATATAATAATTTATTAAAAGCTTGTTGCCTTATTTGATAAGTCACCTTGCTACTGACGTAGGCAATTGCGTAATTAGAGGTAAAACTTGTTAAACCCCGTAATAAAAATATACCAATAATTAATAAAGCGCCTAGTTGTAATGTGCTGCTATCTGCTTTACCTAAACCTTGATCAATCAAGGGTTTGACAAAATAAATCATTCCGGCATCAACCAAGCTAAATGAACTTAGTGCTAGTAAGGCAATGCAAATAAGTTTTTTGTGTAGCAGATAATAAGTGATAAGTCGGCGATAAGATATTGTGGTTATATTTGAAGAATTGTTTAAAGAATCGCTTGGTAATTTTTCTAGACTATTTTTATTGTTTATCATGATGATTAGTTTTTCCAACGGTTATATGACCAATACCATTGGCTTGGATATTGTCTGATTATTTTCTCAAAGCGTTGGTAAATTTTTGCCATGACTTGCTCAACAGATTGCTCATTTTTTGGCTCTGACATTTGTTCATCGGATCTTTCATCTTTTAACGTTTCAAAAAACACTTGTACTTGGCCATCGTCTTGATAAACCGCGTAGGCAAGTAATAACGGATTTTTAGTCATCTTGGCGAGTAAAGCTACTCCTGCTGGGGCTTTAGTTTTTTGTCCAAAGAAGCTGACTTCAGTTTGATTGGCGTAAAGATCACAATGCAAAGAAATATAAGCATTGTTGCCCGCCCTTGTTAATAACTCACTAAAGGCATTAGCAGAGTTTTTATTTATGGCGGTAATATTAACGTCGGAATAAAAGTCAATCGCGTCTTCTAAAAAGTCCGGTATGTTAGTTAGGGTTACTGATGGTTTGGCAAATTTAGCCACCGCAAGCGGTACCGCCTCGTAGCAGCCAATATGCATAGTGGCAATACAAGCACCGGTTCCTGATTGCAAAATTTGTAAAGTTTCTTCATCACAAAAAATATCAGGCTCAACTTGTGATAACCAAAATGATTCAGCTAAACCAAATGCACAATTACCATAAGCGTCAAAGGCTAATTGAGTTGCCTCTTTAATACTGAGCTCTGGCATGGCTTTGCTAATATTATTTATGGCACGATTTCTGGTTTTTTTAGCAAAACGTAATATTGTTTTTCCTATCTTAGTTATTATTTTTTTGCGTCGCTCTCTCGTTAGTGTCATTAATGCTCGTACCAATAACTTGATTAAAACACTCGATGTTTTTTGTTTTATTAACGTTAGTTTTGAATGGGTAATAGTTTTGGTTTTCAACTTGCCAGCGTTATCAACTTTCATGGTGCAGCTCAACCCAAGATATAAACTCACCTATTTGTCGTAGGTTAGTAGCAAGTGCCTGCTCAAAGGGTAGTTTCAAGTTGAATTTTTCTTCAAGTTCGAGCATGAGCAACATGAAATCGAATGACTTTAATGTGCCAAGTAAGTTGTCAGTTAAATCTATTAACGGGCAATGAGTCTTTTCTTCAATGAAATGAATGATACTTTGTTGTATTAACATTATATTATCTCCTTATTAGTGCGGCTTATATTTTTTTCGGTCTTTTTTTCGGTATTATTGTAGGTAACAATACCGGTATTGTTACCTGAGTTACTGTCAGCATTGTTGCCACTATGGTTGTCGCTAAGCAGTGCTTTGATATCTACTTTGCCACTGATATTCCGCGGTAAAAGTGGCTGCAGGTTAAACTCATCAGGTACCATATACGCCGCTAAATGTTGTAAGCAATGTTTCCTGAGTTCAGTAATAACTTTTTGGTGAGTCGCTAAGTTTGAATCGGCACTAGCACATGATGTTGAGTGTTTATTGTATTCAATAAAAGCTATGATCTTAGTCTTACCGCTGTCTTCTACCTGTGTAGAAACAACACACCAAGATACATCGGTTGAAAAGCTAACAATGGCAGTCTCAATCTCAGCAGCTTCGACGCGGTAACCAGAGACCTTAAATTGGTGATCATTTCTGCCATGAAAAACAATGTTTTTTTGCTCGTCATAATAAACAATGTCGCCGGTACGGTAGAAACGTGTTGGTGTTTTAACGAACGGACTTTTTAGGATGATAAAAGCTTGTGCTGTTTTCTCTTGGTCTTGGTAATAACCGTCAACAAGTTGATCCCCTGCAAGATATAATTCAGCTAAGGTATTGCGGGTAGTGATCTTCTTATTATCATTTATCAATATGGCCGTTAGCCCTGGTAAAGCTTGACCAATAGGCACGGATGCTGAGGTTATTTGTTGCTTGTTACTTAATTCAAAATAGCTAGCGGTAATTGTGCATTCCGTTGGCCCGTAGAGGTTTATTACTCGACTATTATGGGCACATTTTTGCCACTTTAGCGCTTGGTTGGTGAGAAGCTTTTCACCGCCAAAACAACTCAGTCTTAAGCTAGGTAATTGCTGTGGTTTTAGTAAGCGCATTTTATCCATAAAAGATAAAGCTGAAGCAACGGCTGAAAAAACAGTTAATTGGTGTTTTTGAATAAAGGCCATGGGACAGATAAGTTGTTCACTGGGAATAACATATAGGGCGGCGCCTTTGTGCCAGCAGCTGAACATATCATGTACGGATAAATCAAAAGTTAATTCAAAAAACTGACTGACTTTATCCTTAGCTGTTAATTGTAAGAGTTTATCGAGTCTTTGCAGGTGATTGACAATGTTTTTATGGCTAACGGCAATGCCTTTTGGTGTGCCGGTACTGCCAGAAGTGAATAAGATGTATGCATAAGGGTTTTCAGTTTGTAATTTATCTTTGGATTCAGTTGCTACACATTCAATCTGACTTATATCAGTGCTGCTGACGGCCGTGGGTGTAGGTGAGTTGACTAAGCTTGCACTGGCATGGTCAATTTTGACACACTGATGGTGTTTGTTATGCAATGTCCAACTCGGCGTATTTACACCTAAATAAAGCACAACTAATGGCTGTTTTATCTGCTGCAATAACTCGGTTGGATCTTCATTCTCCGCAACCAGTAGCAGCTTGCTGTTTATTTCAGATAATACCTTGCTATTACGTTTGGCTGGTTGTTTGATATTAAGTGGTACATAAGTATTATTACTCGCAAGAATGGCTAATATACCCGCGTACATTTGCCACTGTCGGCCACCATAAATAGCTACAGGGCACTGTCCATCATTATAATAACGGATGCTTTTAGCCCAATATTGACTTAGTTCATACAAAGCTTGGTAAGTAAACGTTTTAACTTGTGATTTATTGCCTTTTACACTGTCATTGTTTGTGGTGTTAGGTTCAGTATAAAGTGCAATATTATTAGGGAACTTTTGCGCTGATCTTGCAAAGCTTGTTTGATATAAATTCATTTTTTCTTATTTGGCAGCAATGTGATGAAGTTAATATAACCAGTTGCACTATTTTATTCGGTGTTTGTTTTGTCGACAAAATGTCAAAACAATGTGTAGCTTTGTTAAAAAGTGTAATTGACGAAGGGAGGGAAGCCAAAATTCACTTAGATAAACAACTAATTTAACTCGTATTCTTTAACGCCTTATGGTTAAATTTAAAGTAATTTCATTGCCTTTATTCTCACATCATCATGAGCAATTTTTAGCTACTGGCAATCATAGTCATTTATAATTAAGGCACTATCTTGATCCATCTTTATCCTGCCAACAAAATGGAAAATTTGTTGCTCTTGCTCAACAAAATTTCTCAACTTTCTCCCCTAGGTGTATTTAATCAAGAAGTCATCGTGGTACAAAATGCCGGTATGCAGCATTGGCTTAACTTAGCAATAGCTAAAGAACGTGGTATTAGCATGAATATGCGTTACGCGTTACCGGCTCAATTCCTATGGAAGTTAATTAGAACACTAGCTAGCGAAGATAAGGTGCCTGAACAATCACCTTATTCAAGAGAAGTGCTTTGTTGGCGGATTCATGCACTTTTAGCCTTAGATTCAGTTGTTGATGATGATGATTTTAGTCAAGCAACTCACTATTGGCGCGGTGAAGTAGCAAGCGGTGAAAGTGATGAAATAGGTGCACGATCGACTAATACTGAAGATAAACAAGCACAGTTAAAACGTTATCAACTAGCAACACAATTAGCCGATTTATATGAGCAGTATTTAATATTTAGACCACAGTGGTTAGACAATTGGCAACAAGGAAAATTTGAATTGCCGGGTTTGGAGAGTGTCGCCACCAGTGAACATAAATGGCAAGGCAAATTATGGCAGTTGTTAATTGAGCAGTTACCTTATAATCCGGTGGAATTACTCAATGATGCCATAACGAATATTGCTGACAAAAAAGCACTTATTCCGCCACGCATTAGTTTCTTTGGTTTAAATACCATGGCGCCGATGTGGTTAGATTTTATTAATGCCTTGAGTGAACATGTTGAAGTGCACTTCTTTCATCTTAATCCGTGTTTCTCTTATTGGGGAGACATTATTACCGACAAACAAGAAGTGAAAGAAAAACATGCCCTTTATAAACTATCACAATGGTCTAATGGCGTTTCACCCGAGGAATGTGAAGGACAAAGTTTTGTCGGTAATCCGTTATTAGCCAACCTAGGCCAGCAGGGCCGTGAATTTCTGTCAATGTTACAAGAGTACAGTACCATTGATGTTGAATTGTTTGAGCAAGCTAAATCTGCACAGCCTAATGACGACGATCCGGTGGTAAGTGTTTTACATCATCTGCAAAATGATATTCTTGAATTGTCTGATGCAAGACCTCAGAGTGAAGGTGAGGTCGCTAACCCTAAAAAAGCACAGCATGATGATTCAATCGTTATCACCAGTTGTCATAGTGCCCTGCGCGAAGTGCAAGCATTGCATGATTACTTATTACATCAATTTAACGACGATAAAAGTCTAACACCAAAAGATATTTTGGTGATGTGCCCGCAGATAGAAGAATACGCGCCTTATGTAAATGCTGTATTTACGCGAGGTTGGCAAGATATTGCTGGTGAAGTACCACCATTGCCATGCTCAATTGCCGATCGTAGTGCAAAAGATAGCGATCCCCTAGTCGCTGCATTCACTGAATTATTAACATTACCCGATAGTCGATTTGGCGTGTCACAATTATTGGCGTTTCTACGCTTACCAGCCATGGCGAGTAAGTTTGCCATTAACTCAGAAGACTTAGTTAAAATTTCTGCTTGGCTTGAACAAGCAACAGTGCACTGGGGATTAGATTTAACCCATAAACAAACCTTGTTAGGACAACAAGCAAACGCTGCTTTTACTTGGCAACAAGGTTTGTCACGTTTACTGCGTGGTTTTGCTTATGGTGACAGTGAACAAATATATCAAGCGCAATTATTGTTGAGTAATGTTGAAGGTAGTGATGGCGAACTTCTAGGTCAGCTGATGCTCTTCATCGAGCAACTGCAATACTTTAGCGAAAATTTACAACGAGCTCGCAGCGCAAGCCAATGGCAAAGTTTTTTACTTGAACAACTCGAAAACCTATTTAGCCGAATAGATGCTGAGAATGTCAGTAATGAAAACAGTCTCATGGTTATTGAAAAAGCAATTTCGGGCTTAGTAGAACATTGCCACAATGCCAATTTTGACGATGATATCTCACTACTTATTGTTGTTGACTATTTAAGCCAACACTTTAGCCAAGGTGATGCCAGTAAACAATTTATGGTTGGTCAGGTAACTTTCTGCTCTATGTTACCGATGCGCAGTATTCCTTTTAAAGTCATTGCGGTATTGGGGTTAAATGATGGCGAATTCCCTAGGCAACGCCAGCCATTAGGTTTTGATCTTATGTCACTGTCAAAGGCTAAAATAGGAGATAGATCACGCCGTGGTGATGACAGGTACTTATTTCTTGAAGCGATTATTTCTGCACGGCATTCACTGTATCTAAGCTACCAAGGCCGTAATATTAAGAACAATAATGAAAAGCAGCCGTCACTCGTGCTTAAAGAATTGATGGAATATTTAGCGCATGGTTATGGCTGGAGCTTTGTTGTTGATGAAAGTGATAACGAAGACAATAGTGAAAGCCAGCAATCAGCTATATACCAATTAGCCATGCAAGCTTTTAGTGTTAACAATTATCAAGGTAAGTGGCCTAGTTTTGATGGCCACTGGCTAGCACTCGGGCAAAACAGTATTTTGACTGAAGAGGGAGTCGATGCAGCAACACTGACAAATAAATCACCGTTAACAATAGACCACTCTGCAACATCAAATGAGAAAATAGATGAAGTATCCTTAACTTGTCAGCAATTAATACGTTTTTACCAGCACCCATCAAAGGCCTTTGCTCAACAGCAGCTAAATTTATATTTTGAGAATAACAACACCTTATTGGAAGATGTTGAGCCATTTAGTGTTAATCAGTTACAAAGTTACTTATTGAGACAAGACTTACTTAGTGCTGAATTAAATAGTGAGCAGATTGATCCAGTAATAATCCGTGCACATTTGTCAGGAAAATTTCCAGACTTACCAACAACAGCAACTCTGTTTAAGGACTACCAGCAAGATGTTAAGCAATTTAGTGAGGAAATATGCAAACTTAATTGTGATAATCCTGAAATTATAAATTGCAGCCTAGAACTTCAGATAGAAGGCATCAAGGTATCACTGGATACCCAGCTTAGTGTTAAAGGTAATTTATTGGTGCACTATCGTAGCTCAAGCGCTAAAGCAAAAGACAAGTTTACTATGTACTTACAACAACTTGTTGTTCA
This sequence comes from Colwellia psychrerythraea, assembly GCF_000764185.1. Classification (GTDB taxonomy): domain Bacteria; phylum Pseudomonadota; class Gammaproteobacteria; order Enterobacterales; family Alteromonadaceae; genus Colwellia; species Colwellia psychrerythraea_B. Next base: position 23,345 of record NZ_JQEC01000029.1, on the reverse strand, counting down.
GGTGTGGCAGCAGCAAGTTATTGCCAATGAAATAAATACCTCTTATACAACAAACAAAGATGAAGACACTATTAAACTGGAACAACTACAGCAGGTGATTGAAACACTTGGTTTATATTTTAATACTAAAACACAAAAAGTAGAGCAGTTTAGCGTGGCAAACATTTTGGATGCTAAATCGAAACTTATTAACCTGCTTAAGTTCTTTTTTAAAGGCCAACAGCAACCTTTACTGTTAAACGGCGAATTAGCAGAGCATGTTTTTACTAAAAAGCGTGGCCAAGTGGTTGAAATGAGCCAAGCACGTTTTGAAAGTTTATGGTCAGGTGATATGAGTACCCGAGGTTTGGCTGATGATGATTACCTAAGTTACTTTTGGCCAGAGTGTCCGCAATATCAGGAACATCAAGCTGATATCGATTTTATTTATCAGGACTTATATCAAGTTGTCGTTAAACAAGCGACTAAAAGATCAACAAAACCCGCAGCGAAAGCAACACAGGAGAAAAAATAATGTCTAAAATTAATACTCCTGAGTTAAATAAAGCACCTAGCGAAATATTAACCCTGAAAAACCTTGATGCGGCTACTATCAAATTAACGGGCAAACACCTGATTGAAGCCAGTGCTGGAACGGGTAAAACCTATAATATCACCCGTATTTATTTACGCTTATTGCTCGAACGTGAGTTAACCGTTGAACAAATATTGTTAATGACCTTTACCAAAGATGCTACCCAAGAGCTTCGAGGGCGTATTGATGTTTTTATTCGCTTAGCGCTGAGTGATTGGCATATCTTGTGTGTAGATGATCCTTTTTTTGCCAAACTTGATGAACGTATTGAAAAAACAAAACGAGAGTTTCTATTAAAGCGCGCATTATTATTTTTAGATGAGGCGGCAATATTTACTATTCATGGCTTTTGTCAGCGGGTATTGAGTCAATATGCTTTTACCAGTGGTTTACCTTTTAATGCCAATATGGCAGCAAACTCTTCTGAGATAACGTTACAAGTGTGCCAAGACTGGTATCGCAGTTTGGCCAAAACTGATGATGATAGTTTTATGTTACTTGCCAGTTTTTGGGCGACGCCTGATAGTTTCTTAAGTAGCTTTAGTAAAGCCATAGGTCATACCAGCAGTTTATCTGTGATTGATGTGGAACATATTGAAGCAGAATTTGTTGCACTGGTACGACTCGCCCTTGAAAACTTAACTAGCAACAGTGATCTCTTTGAAAATGCCTTAATACTAGTGAAAAAGGGCGCTGATCAAGATAAAAGGCGTAGCGAGTTGGCACAACTACAGTCTTGGCTTGAAAACATCATCAGTAAAGAAATATCACTGATGGAAGTTGGTCAGGGTACAGTCAAAATGCCTGATGGTTTTTTTGATGGTAAACGCTATGCACGTTCGACCTATAAAGCTGAATTACTTGCAGCGTTTACGCCAGTAAAAGAAGTGAAAGAGCAAGTTAAGAAAATAGCTAACAAGCTTAATAAAGCTAAAGCTTACGCCATCGTGAAGTCGGGTATCTACCAAATCAGGCAACAAGTGATTGAACAAAAACAAGCGCTTAACTTATTAGATTTTGACGACTTGATAAACACCTTAGCTATTTGTCTTCGCGGTGATAGTCTTCGCGCCGATAGTCCGAGAGAAAGAAGTTCAAAGGACGGCGGTTCAAGTAATGATAGTTTGAGCCAAGATAGTTCAAGTGATGTTAAATCCAAGCTATTAGCACTACAGTTACTTGGTCAATACCCTGTGGCATTAATTGATGAATTTCAAGATACCGATCCTAAGCAATTTGGTATCTTACAATCAATTTATTATGGCGATAACGCTAAACAAGCTAATGCGGGTTTGTTTCTTATTGGCGATCCTAAACAAGCTATTTATGGTTTTCGTGGTGGCGATATCTTTGCCTACTTAAATGCCCGTAACGGTTGTGATTACCACTGGTTAATGGATACTAATTGGCGCTCAACGCCAGAGGTGATTGCCGGTTATAATCAGTTTTTTACTTATAAACGTAATGAGTCAGCTCAGGATAATGATGCTTTGAGCGAAGAGCCTTTGCTTGAAGAACTATTGCCTGACAAAACAAGGAGCCAACAAGGTGAGAGTGTCTTTGGTTTTGGTATTCCTTATTCTCCTGTTTTAGCAGGCAAAAAATCTAAAGAAGCACTATCGGCACAACCTGCTGGCGAGCAGGTTGTTCAAGACAGTGATAAAGCACTGCAATTTATTCATTTTACTCATAAAGAAAATGATGATGACACTAAACCTCAAGGTGACAAAGTCAGCCAAGGTAGTCGTCCTATACTGGCTAACTGGTGTGCCAATGAAATTGTAACCTTGTTGTCCTCAAAAGTGCATACTGGAGAAACATCAAGCATTGGTAAGGTTAAACCAAAAGATATTGCCATTTTGGTACGAGATGGCGCTGAAGCACGCGATATAAAACATGCCTTGCAAAAAGCCGGTCTTGATAGTGTGTTTTTATCGGATAGAGCTAATTTATTTCATTCCGAGCAAGCTAAGCAATTATTGTGTTTACTCAAAGGCGTTTTACTCCCTGAAAATGAACGATTATTTGTTGCGGCCTTATCATGTGGCCTTTTAGGTTTTAATGCTCAAAAACTACACCTTCTACAGCAAGATGAAATAGCTTATCAAACATTGAAGTTCGCTTTTGTAGATTATCGAAGCCAATGGCAACGACAAGGTTTTATCACCATGGCGATTAATTTGATGCATAATTTGCTTGATGTGCCACAAAATAATAAAGACCGTTGTTTAACTAATATTCTGCATTTATTTGAAATATTACAAGCGGCAAGCGTACGATTAAGCCAGGGTCAAGAGCTATTGTATTGGTTTGAACAACAATGCCAGCTAGAAACTAATGATGTTGAAGCTGAGCTACGTTTAGAGAGTGATGGTGACCTTATCCGTTTGATTACGCAGCATGGCTCAAAAGGCATGGAATACCCTTATGTATTTATTCCTTTTGCCACGCGTCATAAAGACCCACTCAAATTTGGTAATAAATCTGTTAGTTATCTTGAATATCACGATAAAAAGGGTGATTTGTGTTTAAGCCTTGATGGCTCAAAAGAAGCTAAAAAAGCGATGAGCAATGAAGCATATGCCGAAAGTATTCGCTTGCTTTATGTGGCGATAACCAGAGCTGAACGTCGATGTTATGTGTTGTGCTGTGCGTTTGATGCTTATCATTTATCGCCATTAGGTAAAACACTGAAAATTCAAGATCAAGAAAGTATTATTAAACCGTTACAAGCACTTAAAGCAAGTGCTGAGCATGCTATAGGGATTCGTGAAGTGGCACTTGATTGCCCCATTGAAAGTGAAGCAGGACCGCTTTTAACCTCACAGCGTAGTAAACAACACATACCACAGTTTGCTGTCAGTAAATTCGTTGGTAAAATAGAACGAGATTGGTGGTTAAGCTCTTTCACCGCGTTAAGTCGTAATATTCGCCATGCCGGCGTGTCTAACCCTGACAGGGATACAGATACTGTCTCTATCGAAAGTAACACCATCGAAGCCAATGCTATTGAAATAGAGGCTTTACAGTCGAGTGAGAAAATCTGCTTTAAATTGGCAAAAGGTGCGCACACAGGTAATTTATTACACGATATTTTAGAGCACACTGATTTTTCTGCACCTGATTGGCAAGAGAGTTTTGAAAAACCAATGTTAGCCTACGGTGATCTCAATGCCACTATTGATACTTCATTCACCGAAGCGGATTTAATTGGCTGGTTAGAAGATGTGCTCCATGCACCATTCATTAGTAAGCACATCACTGATGATACTTCTGATGATGAACCAGCGGCATGTTTGGCCGATCTCGCTAGCAATCAAACTTTACGAGAAAGTGAGTTTTATTTTCCTATGCAAGGTGAGGGCACTAACGCCTTGGCAAATTTGCTAACCGATCACCGAAATAGTGCCAAGCGTAGTAAAACTAACATAGCAAATGGTATGTCAGGCGGCACTTTAACCAGTACTTTAAAATACCCAGTGATGTTACCTAGTTATAAGAAACTGTCCGGTATGATGCATGGTTTTATCGATTTGATTTTTGAGTACCAAGGTAAATATTACCTGTGTGATTACAAATCAAGCCATTTAGGCGATAGCTTTCAAGATTACCAATTTGATGCATTACTCGATAATGTTGAGAAAAATTATTATGACTTACAATATCTTATTTATTCATTAGCATTGCACCGCTATTTAAAACAAACGTTAGTTAATTACGATGTTAAGCAACACTTTGGCGGTGTGTACTATTTATATCTTCGTGGCATGACGACAGAGCCCAACCATAAAGGTGCAGGTGTTTATTATCGTCACATTAGTGAGCAAGAAATTAATAATTTAGATGCTTTGTTTTCCAGTGAGACTATTGCCCAACCACAAATAAATGAAGGGGCTTAACATGGCTGATATGATAGTTTATAAGCACTTTAATCAAGTGAAACAAGTTATCCAAGGTGTTGAAGCTATTGATTATTTCTTTGCTAAAGAAATGAATGCCGCGTTAACGAGTGGCAAAGGTCTCAATGAAGTTGAGCAGTTAAATTTGTATCATTTGTTTTTAGCGTTAAGCGCAAGTTTACGCGCAGGGCATAGTTGTTTGCCATTGAGTGAAATAGCTGAGCAACATTGGGGCAAAGGTTATGTCATAAGTAAAAAAATGCTAAGTGAACAATTTGCAGAAGATGAAGATCAACAACAGCAGTCACTTAGTCATGTTGGCTTTGTATTCGCGCCACTTATACAATTGCAAGCCCTTTTGGCTGAGCTATCTATCCAAGCCGCAGATAAACAACTTCTGGTACTAAGCAGAGATAAGTTATATTTACGTCGCTATTTTCTGTTTGAAAATGAGCTAGAGCATGCCATTACTAAACGTTTAGTACAGCAATGTCACTATAACAATGATCAAATTCAACAATGTATTTCAACACTATTTCCTATTGATCTCTCTCTAGATAAAGAGTCAGCAGAAATTGATTGGCAAAAAGTAGCGGTAGCCAATGCCATTAATAAAAATTTTAGTGTTATTGCTGGCGGACCTGGTACAGGTAAAACTTATACGGTAACAAAGTTGCTAGCGGCACTTCTTATGTTAGAGAAAAATTCAGCAATAAATATTGCCTTGGTTGCCCCTACAGGTAAAGCAGCACAACGTTTATCAGAATCAATTATTAATGCCGTTTCAGGTTTTAAAGACCTAATTGACGAGCGTATACTGGCTGAAATTCCCTCCAATGCACAAACTATTCATCGTTTATTAGGAGTATTGCCAAACTCGCCTAATTTCAGACACCATGAAGACAATCGATTAGCTTATGACGTGGTGCTTATTGATGAAGTTTCTATGGTAGATTTGCCATTAATGTCAAGAATATTCAGAGCTTTAAAAGATAATGCTAAAGTGATCTTATTAGGCGATGCCGATCAATTACCTTCGGTCGCGGCTGGTAGCGTACTCGCTGATATAGCTCCACGTCCTCACGGCGGTTACAGTGAGATTAATGAAAAATACCTAAGCCAAGTCTGCCAGCTTAACAATAATCAGCTTAGTGAGGCTTTTTCAGCTCAGGCACAAGATAGCAATACCGATGCTAATATCGAGAATAAAGTAAATTATTTATCTTTTTTAGTTAAATCTAGGCGTTTTGACGGTAAAGGTGGTATTGGTTTAATAGCTAATAGTGTTATTCAAGGCGATGTTAAATCGAGTTGGCAACTGCTTAGCAATTCACAACACCAAGAGGAGATTAGCCAGTTAACCCTGGCTCAAGGTAGCCTTGCTAATTGGCTAGCACCGCTGGTTAAAAAGTATTACCAACCGATTGAATATTGTTCAACTGTCAGTGACGCCTTTGACTTGTTAAGTCAATTTAGAGTGCTGTGTGCAACTCGGCAAGGTGATCATGGTGTTGAGTCTATTAATGAAGTGATTAAAACTTATTTAGGCAAAAATAACTCACCATTTCAGCAAAATCAGCAAGTGCTTTATCATGGTCAGCCGATCATGATTAATGAAAATGATTACCGACTTGGTTTGTACAACGGCGATATTGGCATAATTTGGCGGGTGTTAGATCAAGCAGGCAAGCCACATCTTATGGCGTGTTTTGAAGACAGCTCAGAAGATTCGTTGCAAAACACTAGGAAGATACTGCCATCACGCTTACCAAAATTTGAAAGTGTCTACGCTATGACCATTCACAAAACCCAAGGCAGTGAGTTCTCTCATGTGGCTATGGTTATTTCTGCAACAGTTGGTGAACCACACCAAGCACAAAGAGGCAGTAAGCTATTATCGCGAGAGTTACTTTATACTGGTATTACTCGGGCGAAAAAGCAGTTGACCATCTCTGCTAATAAAAGTGTTTGGCAACAAGGGGTTAGCGCGCGAGTTAAACGCCATTCGGGCTTAGATTTATAAGGGAATATTGAAAAATGTTAATACCATTTTCATTAAATTATTGACCTCTTGTGCTGGTTAAAATACGCCAAAGCGGTGAAGGCCTTAACCCCAATAGCCAGCTATTGGTCAATCGAGCGTCTTGTTTTGATTTGTTTTTCCTGCGCACAACAAGATCACAAACTTAATGAAACTGGTATAATATAGCCACTTTTACTTTTTAATTATTACTTTACTTAAAAGAATACCCAAGGATCTACTTAGCTCATGCAATTGATTGATATAGACAAAGCACGTTATAGAAAACACTTAAACATAGTGATTGTCGGATTTATTAGCTCATTATTAGTGATGTCACTATTATTTGGCACCATACTTATTAGTTGGTTTTCAAATGTTAGCGAGGTAAATGCGCTAGTAGAAGCCGCAACTGACGTCATTACTGATGGAGTAAAGGCAGAGCCAGAGACAAACTTTAAATATAATTTATTAGGGGTTATCTTGGCGCTACTTGGTAATGCCGCTATTTTGCATAGCATTAAAAACAGTGAGTTTTTTAAGGAAGTTTATTACGTTTGGCAAGTTAAGCAGTTACAAAACTTAGTTTATCGTAAGCTTAAAAAAATTAAACTAGCGGCTAAAGAAGGCGAAGAGAATGCCTTAATCATTTTGTCTTTTTATTATCAAAGCCAAATTCAAATTTATAATCTTGATGACAATACGATTACCTTATCGAGTATTGAGCAACATCTGCAAAAAGTGAATGACATGATTGCGACAAGTCATTTAACAATTGATGCAGCCCAATTTGAAAAAAGTTTGCTAGCGTCGTATTAGTGACATATATAGGACTATACTATTGACCGAGTAAAATAAATCAATAATCTCAATTTAAGAAATAAATATGATTGGTTATATCACCTTAGGTACAAATGATTTTGAAAAAGCTGTCAGTTTTTATGATGAACTTTTTGGCAGTATTGGCGCAGGTCGATTTTTAGAAAGTGAGCAATTTGTTGCTTGGTCAACAGGCATGGAACACGCTGGTTTTTCAATCACTAAACCTTTTAACGGTGAGCCAGCAACCGTTGGTAATGGCACGATGATCGCTATTATGTTGGACTCAAATGAGCAAGTGAAAACCTTTTATAACAAAGCGCTGAGCCTAGGTGCTACTTGCGAAGGAGGTCCAGGGCCACGTAATGAGATGGCTGGCTTTTATGCGGCATACTTCCGCGATTTAGACGGCAATAAACTCAATGCCTTCCATTTGGAAATGCCAGAGAGTTAACGTTTAAAGCAAGGAGCTCTAAGCGATACTGAGCTAAAAGCTAAAAACTTAGACAATAAAAAACCAGCATTCAAAAAAGAGTGCTGGTTTTTTTAATTGGTTCGATTTAAACATTTATTTTAGTTTGTAACTAAACATCAAAAATAAAAGTTAAATCTAAGTAATTTGTTGGCTTATCTAGCGCGGAAAATAATGCGACCTTTTGATAAGTCGTATGGCGTTAGTTCAACCGTTACTTTATCGCCCGTTAAAATACGAATGTAGTTTTTACGCATTTTGCCAGAGATATGTGCAGTTACAACGTGACCATTCTCAAGTTCAACTCGGAACATAGTGTTAGGTAAAGTATCTAAAACCGTACCTTGCATTTCAATATTTTCTTCTTTCGCCATGGGGCGCTAAACCTCTAATGTTGTGCAAATTAGTCTAGAAATTATTCTGTAATAGTAATATTTTCTGACCGATAAAAAAAGCTGCGCGAATGATGCCTAATTGCTTGGCTAATGTAAAGGATTGCCGCTATTTATTTAGCAATTGTATGGTTATTAGTACTCGCTTTACTATTTAATAACCATTCACCAGCAATAAAGCGTTCAAAGGGGAAATATCGGTCTTTATAATTCATCTTTTGACAATCATCTATTTGATAACCCAAATATAAATAGGGCAAAGACATTTGTTGACAAAAACTCAGCTGGGTGAGAATTGAAAACACACCCAAACCATGATTTTTATATTCTGGATGGTAAAAAGTATATACGGCTGATAATCCGTTACTTAATACATCGGTTACGGCAACACAAACAAGCGTCTCTTCACACAGGCCATTTTCTTGCGTTACAGGTGCCCAAGTTTCAATGAATAGCTGTTTGGTTATGTTACAGCTTAGAAAGCTTTTAAACTGCTCAAAAGAAGCAGGATACATACTGCCGTCTTGATGCAGCGTGTTAATATAGTTTTCAAAAAGCGGGTAATAGCTGTCTTTTAATTGTGCTGATTGTTTGATAATAAAGTGACTGTTGCGTTTCTTTGAGCGTTTTTGGCTTTTCGATGGTAGAAAGTCATTCGTTATTACCCGTATGGACTGACAAGCATTACATTGAGGGCAATGTGGTCTATAGCTTTGTTCGCCGCTGCGACGAAAGCCTTGAGTCATCAGCCAGCCATAACTTTCGCTATTGGCTAATCGATCATCAATAGCTATCAGTAAGCGCTCTTCTTGTTCAGGTAAATAATTACAAGGAAATATTTTGCTAACGCCCAGTTTATAAGAAATATCATTCATAAATAATTTGCCAATTGTTGATAACTCTCACTATCAATTATAACTAAGTTCACCAAATTTATTCCCGATAGGTCAAAACCTGCAATTAAAGCAGAGTTAATGCCCGTGGTTGCCAAAAATTATTGGGTACCGGTTTTATTTTGGCCGTTTGCTGTTTTTTAAGGAAATCATACCGGCTAATTTCCTTAGCACCCATATCTTCGAGAAAGGGATTAAGTAATTGGCAATCAATAAAACTGATACCAATACTCTGCAATAATTGGCTAAGCGCGATAAGTGCAAATTTAGAGGCATTACTTTTTTTGTAGAACATTGACTCTCCAGAAAAAAAGCCATTAATAGCGACGCCATATAAACCACCAACAAGTTCTTTATCGTTATTGTCGTTGCCAAGCCATACTTCAATGGAATGCGCGTGGCCCTGTTCATGTAGGTTAATGTAAGCGGCCTGCATATCATCTAGTATCCAGGTTTCATCAAAGCGAAAGGGCGCATCAGCACAAAGCTGTATAATCTGAATAAAGTCTTGATTAAGAGTTATGGTATAAGGCGCTTTACGAATTGACTTGGCTAAGGTGCGATTTATGCGCAATTGATCAATATCAATAATAGCCCTAGGATCGGGTGACCACCACATCAGCGGATCGTCTTCACTAAACCAAGGGAAAATACCTTGGGAGTAGGCACTGAGTAATCTAGCACTGGATAAGTCACCGCCCAGCGCCAGTAAACCGTTTGGCTCAGTAAGTGCGCAGTCGACGGGCGGAAAATTTACACTGGCATCATCAAGTTGATACAGTATTTCACTCATATTACCTTACCAACATAATTGATTTATAAGTTTATAAAGCAGAATTAAAGAAACCACTTAAACTATAACGCTCAAGTGGTTTCTTAGTATACAAATAAGTCGAAGAGACTATTTATAATATTCAGTTTTTGGCATTTATTATTGAGCGTCTAAGTAACGCTCAGAGTCTAGTGCGGCCATACAACCTGCGCCAGCAGAGGTAATTGCTTGACGGTAAATATGGTCAGCAACATCACCAGCAGCGAAAATACCTTCAACACTGGTTTGTGTTGCATTACCTTGTGTACCACTTTGAATGGTTAAATAACCATCTTTCATAGCAAGTTGATCTTTAAATATATCGGTATTTGGCTTGTGACCAATGGCAATAAATACACCCGCTACTTTTAGCTCTTCGGTAACTTCTGAGTTCGTTTCTTTTAAACGTAGACCAGTAACACCCATGTTATCACCTAATACTTCATCTAAAGTACGGTCGGTATGTAAAACGATATTACCGTTAGCAACTTTTTCATATAAACGATCAGTTAAAATCTTTTCACTGCGGAAAGTATCACGACGGTGAACTAAATGAACTTCACTAGCAATGTTTGATAAATAAAGCGCTTCTTCAACAGCAGTATTACCACCACCAACAACCGCAACTTTTTGATTTTTGTAGAAGAAACCGTCACAAGTAGCACAAGCTGATACACCACGACCCATAAAGGCTTCTTCAGAAGGTAAACCTAAGTATTGCGCAGATGCACCGGTACAAATAATTAACGCATCACAGGTGTATTCACTGCTACCGGTTAATTTATAGGGCTTAGAAGAAAAATCCACTGACTCGATATGATCGAAGATAATTTCAGTATCAAATTTCTCAGCGTGCTTTTGCATACGCTCCATTAATGCAGGACCGGTTAAGTCATCAGCATCACCTGGCCAGTTTTCAACATCAGTTGTTGTGGTTAATTGACCACCTTGTTGCATGCCTGTGATCATTACCGGCTTTAAGTTAGCTCGGGCTGCATAAACTGCGGCAGTATAACCAGCAGGGCCTGAGCCTAAAATTAGTAGGGGACAGTGTCTTACGTCGCTCATGATTTCTCCAAAATGATAATTTACCAAGTTGTAGCACGTTAATGCCTGACAACTTAAATACTTGAAATTAATTTTATAGTTTAATTAATTGGGATGATAAGGAAATAAAACAAGGGGGTAAATAGCTAGTTCGTTATAAGATAAATAAAACGATAAATAAAAAAAACGCACTTTAGCTTATTTGTAAGCAAAAGTGCGCTATTTACGGTAAATGCCTTAATTAAGGATTAAGCGTTTACCGTGCTATTTCAATGTTTTGATATTTCAGTTTAAGCTTGGGCTTATGCGTTTAGGGCAACAGCTGGCTCAACATACTCATAACCTAAATCATCAGCAACTGGCTTGTAAGTGATTTTACCCGCCGCTACGTTTAAACCAGCCATTAAATGTTCATCATCTAATAAAGCTTGTTTAGCGCCTTTGTTAGCGATAGTCACTGCAAATGGCATAGTTGCATTGGTTAATGCCATTGTTGATGTACGTGCAACACCACCTGGCATGTTAGCAACACAGTAATGAACTACATCGTCAACTACATAAGTTGGTTCTTGGTGAGTCGTTGCTTTTGAGGTTTCAAAACAACCGCCTTGATCGATTGCAACATCAACGACTACGGCACCTTTTTTCATCATTTTGATGTGTGCTTTGGTAACTAACTTAGGTGCAGCAGCACCTGGAATTAATACTGCGCCAATCACTAAGTCAGCTTCAACAATTAAAGTATCCATGGCATCAGCAGTTGAATAAACAGTTTTTAAACGGCCATCAAATTCAGTGTCTAACTGACGTAAACGTGGTAAAGAACGGTCTAAAATAGTAACGTCTGCGCCCATACCTACTGCCATACGTGCAGCTTGAGTACCAACAACACCGCCACCAATAACAAGTACTTTAGCTGGAGCAACACCTGGAACACCACCTAATAAAGCACCTAAACCGCCTTGTGCTTTTTCAAGCGCATGAGCACCGGCTTGAATAGACATACGGCCAGCAACTTCTGACATAGGAGCCAATAGTGGTAAACCACCAGCAGCTGCAGTAACAGTCTCATAAGCTATACAGGTTGCGCCAGAAGCAACTAATAATTCAGTTTGCTTAGGATCTGGTGCTAAATGTAAGTAAGTGAATAAGATTTGACCTGGACGAAGCATGTTACATTCAATCGGCTGTGGCTCCTTAACTTTGATTATCATGTCTGCAGTGGCAAATATTTCTGCTGCACTGTCAATGATTTTAGCGCCAGCAGCAATGTACTGTTCGTTGTCGAAGCCTATTGATGCACCACCATTATTTTCAACAATCACTTCGTGACCATTAACGATCAATTCTTTAACGCCAGCAGGTGTTAAGCCGATACGGTACTCGTGGTTTTTAATTTCTTTAGGTACGCCAATAATCATATTTTTCTCTCTTAAGCAAAGCTTGATGGAATGCACATTGATTGTGCTTGTAATATATGCGACTAGTATAGTAATAACTTAGTAGAATAACCTGTCGTTATTTGGGGAAAGGCGATATATAATACTAGAAATAGACAATAAAATAGAGTTATGTAAATGAGCTTGAGCAAAAGTATTGATCGAATTGATAAAAACATCCTCTTTGAATTACAAAAAAATGGGCGTTTATCAAACGTAGAGCTATCTAAACGGGTAGGGTTAAGTCCAACCCCTTGTTTAGAAAGGGTTAAACGTTTGGAGAAAGAGCAATATATTACTGGCTATAAAGCTATATTGAATCCACATAAACTTGAAGCGGCCTTATTAGTGTTTGTTGAAATTACCTTAACTAAAACCAGTCCAGATGTATTTGATGATTTTGCCAGTGCTGTTGACGATCTCGATGTTATACAGGAATGCCACCTTGTTTCAGGGGATTTTGATTTTTTACTTAAAACGCGAGTTAAAGACATGCTGGCTTATAGAGAGCTACTGGGTGATACATTACTTAGACTACCAGCGGTAAGTGAAAGTAGAACCTATGTAGTCATGGATGAAATCAAATCGACCAACTTACTTGCTATTAAACGTTAGTGGGGGGTGCTGATTTTTTATGGTTGAAATGTAGAAAGCGGTATCGTACCTTCATGAAGCAAGTGACACTTTAGACTCTCTGCTTTGCCTATATATCAAACTAACAGTTGTAAAGTAATCTCTAAAGGTCAGTAGCTTCTAGTAAGCTGTTTATTTATCCAGTACACTATGGCTGTCTTCATAATATAGCCAGATACATTAAACAATGAAACGTGATGCGGTAATGTGAATTTATTGCTGCCAATCAAGCGTTAATTTGATACTTTAGCTATATATATGTAATTTTTTCCTAATTATTGTCCATGGTACTTATAATTGTCTTCTGATCTTATAGAAAATTCTGATGTTTCTCTAAATACTTCAGCCAATAATCAACTCACCGGCGTACAACGTTTGCTTGAAGCTGGCTTATTGTTTTTCACTGTCTTCGCCATGTTTATGATGCTGGCCTTATTTAGTTTTGATCCCGCGGATCCCGGTTGGGCTCAAACGGGTTATCAAACTGAAATTCGTAATTTAGGTGGTGCTGTTGGTGCTTACCTGTCAGACCTTTTTTTAAACCTTTTCGGACTTATTGCTTATAGTTTACCTTTTGTTATCGCCATTGTTGGTTGGTTATTGTTTCAACGTTTTCATGAGTTGATGAAACTAGATTACTTAACTTTGGGTTTAAAGCTCATAGGTTTTTTCATGTTTTACCTTGGGGTAACCTCACTGGCTAGCATGAATTTTGATGATGTTTTTTATTTCTCAGCGGGCGGGATTTTGGGTGACGCGTTGAGTAAAACATTACTGCCGTATTTTTCTTTTGTCGGCTCTACCTTATTATTTCTATTGTTTACTTGTGCGGGTTTTGTACTTTTAACCGGCTTTTCTTGGCTTAAATTTATTGATAATGTTGGCCAGTACGCCATTGTTGGCGTACTTTGGCTGGTAAGCTCTCCGAAGTTAATTCAAGCGCACTTTGGTACCCGTGATACAAGCAGTGATGAAGAAGAATTGGGTAATGTAAAAAGTCGTTTGGTTAAAAGCCGCATGCTTAAAAATAAAGATGAGCTTAAAGAAAGCGCTGAAGAAGACTCCTCTTCAAAGTCAAAGTCAAAGGCAAAATCAAAACCTGCTGAGTCTTTACCTTCGGGTATATATGCCCAAACAACTACCATTGAATTACCAGAATCTTTGACGGTAGAAGAGCAGGTAACAACCAGCTCAGGGTATGTACCGAAAAATGAACCTTTCATTGATATAGCAGATTTGATGACAGAGCCGGCCGTCGGTAATATCCAAGACCATGTTAGTGAGAAAGAAATTACCGCCGCGTTTGCTGATGTTGAAAAGCCGAATGTTGCGGATGACTATCAATTTCCTGAACCATCAACCTTTACGGCGGTTGAGCAAAATGTAACGGCTAATAATGGCCAAGTTAATTTGGTTGCCGTGGAAGAAGACAAGTTTGCTGGTATGCCATCTATCGATTTACTCGACCGACCGGATAAAGCCAAAAACCCCATTAATCAAGATGAGTTAGATCAGGTAAGTCGCTTAGTTGAAGCAAAATTACTCGACTTTGGCGTACAAGCACAAGTTGTTTCTGTCTATCCAGGACCCGTTATTACTCGTTTTGAATTAGATTTAGCGCCTGGTGTTAAGGTAAATAAAATCACCAGTCTATCGAAAGATTTAGCGCGCGCTCTATCTGCCATTAGTGTGCGTGTGGTTGAAGTAATTCCGGGGAAATCGGTTATTGGCCTAGAGCTACCTAATAAACATCGTGAAATAGTCTACTTAAGTGAAGTTATCGGATGTCCAGCTTTTGAAGAGTCGAAATCTCCACTGGCAATGGTTTTGGGTAAAGATATTGCTGGTGACCCTGTGGTTGTCGATTTAGGTAAAATGCCGCATTTACTGGTTGCAGGTACTACGGGCTCAGGTAAATCTGTTGGTGTTAATACCATGATTGTCAGCTTGCTATATAAATCAACGCCTGAAGATGTGCGTATGATCATGATTGACCCCAAAATGCTTGAACTGTCGGTTTATGAAGGTATACCGCATTTATTAGCGGAGGTTGTTACCGATATGAAAGATGCGGCTAATGCGCTGCGTTGGTGTGTTGGTGAAATGGAGCGTCGTTATAAAGTTATGTCTGCTGTTGGTGTACGTAACTTAAAAGGTTACAACAAAAAAGTTCTTGATGCTATCGCCGCGGGTGAGCCACTAATTGACCCCACTTGGCAACCAAATGATGGCATGGATCAAACGCCGCCAATGTTAGAAAAACTACCTAGTATTGTTGTTATCGTGGATGAATTTGCCGATATGATGATGATTGTCGGTAAAAAAGTTGAAGAGCTTATTGCCCGTATTGCGCAAAAAGCTCGCGCTGCAGGTATTCACTTAGTATTAGCTACGCAGCGTCCATCAGTCGATGTTATTACTGGTTTGATCAAAGCGAATATTCCCACACGTATGGCGTTTCAGGTATCTTCAGGTTTGAACTCTCGCACCATATTAGATCAACAAGGGGCAGAGCAGTTACTGGGCATGGGTGATATGCTTTATTTACCACCGGGAACTGGTGTACCAACACGTGTTCATGGCGCGTTTGTTGATGATCACGAAGTACATGCGGTAGTGAAAGATTGGAAATCACGAGGTGAGCCTAACTATGTAGAAGAGATTCTATCAGGTGAAAATGAGCAAGATATTTTATTACCAGGTGAGCAAGCAGAGGGCAGTGAAGCTGAAGAAGTTGACGCGCTTTACGACGAAGCCGTGAATTTTGTTACTGAAAAACGCCGTGTTTCAATTTCGAGTGTGCAAAGGCAATTTAGAATCGGTTATAACCGCTCTGCACGAATTGTTGAACAAATGGAATTACAAGGTGTCGTATCTACACCTGGTAATAATGGCG
This sequence comes from Colwellia psychrerythraea, assembly GCF_000764185.1. GTDB lineage: Bacteria > Pseudomonadota > Gammaproteobacteria > Enterobacterales > Alteromonadaceae > Colwellia > Colwellia psychrerythraea_B. Next base: position 7,450 of record NZ_JQEC01000029.1, on the reverse strand, counting down.
CACGTGAAGTATTGGCGCCACCGCCAGTGCGCGATTTTTAACTTATTCAACGTGGTATAAATTTTTATTGATATGTTACCACTTATTATTTATCACGATGTCAGCTAAGCGCTGACATCGGTCATTTTATTAGAAGTAAAGCTATGCCAATCAATTTTATCAATCAGTCACTTTTTCGTACACTCGCTTTTAGCAGTATATTCCTGCCAGTATTGAGCTTTGCTCAACCTATGGCTGATGCTACACAATCTACCATTAACACTGACGTGACAACAGTATCGTCACCGTCAAGTGAAGCAAAAAATCACCTTATCACTAAGCTGGCCAAGTTGGCTTTTTTTAGCGCTAACTTCGAGCAAAAAATTCTTAATTCACAAGGTGATTTATTGCTCGAAGGCACAGGCACGCTCGCTATTAATAAACCTAACCTAATGAACTGGAAAACCATCACACCCGATGAAACCTTGCTTGTGAGTGATGGCAATACCTTGTGGTCTTATGATCCCTTTATTGAACAGGCTAGTGCCTATAGCTTGGCTAACTCTATTCATAATACGCCGATTTTATTGTTAACCAGTGATGAACCATCACTATGGCAACAATATAATGTAATTGAACACAAGGGCGTTGTTAAAAGTGGCTCACGTTTTGTTGTTATGCCAAAAAGTGATAATAGCCAAATTAAAAAGCTTACTCTTAGTTTCAGCGAAATTAAAAGTAACGAAGTTGAGTTAACTGAGTTGTCGTTTCAAGATGCAACGGGACAAATTAGCCAAATTAGCTTGAGTAACTTTAATAGTAAAGATAAGCCAGCAGCAGCGTTATTTAAATTTACCTTACCTCAGGGTGTTAGACTTGAAGACCAGCGATAATTCACCGCAAAACTCACTGTTTGATCTTACCTCAGAAGATGAAAGTATAACGTCTACAGGAAGCACTTCAGCAGATGAACATACTGCAGCAACTAGCTTTATGCCACTTGCTGCAAAAATGCGGCCAAAAACTTTAGCTGATTATGTTGGTCAACAGCACATTCTTGGTGGCGACTCACCCTTAGCGCAATCGATTGAACAAGGGCATTGTCATTCGCTTATTTTTTGGGGCCCGCCAGGTAGTGGTAAAACAACACTGGCTGAAATTATTGCCCAACATGCTAATGCTGAAATAGAACGTGTATCAGCAGTTACTTCAGGTATAAAAGAAATTCGTAGTGCTATTGATAAAGCCAAGCTGCGCGCACAAGGTCAGGGCACCAATAAACGTAGAACAGTACTCTTTGTAGACGAAGTGCATCGCTTTAATAAGTCACAGCAAGATGCTTTTTTACCTCACATTGAAGATGGCACCATCATCTTTATTGGTGCGACTACTGAAAATCCTGCGTTTGAGTTAAACCAAGCATTATTATCACGTGCCCGTTTGTATACCTTAAAAAAATTAACTCGAGATGATTTAGCCCAAGTATTACAACGCGCAATAACACTATGTGAAAGAGAAGGTGGGAGTGAACCAGAGAACTCGCTACAGATAGAACTGAGTGATGATGCCAAGCAAAGTCTGCTTAATCGTAGTGATGGCGATGCCAGACGTTTACTGAATTTACTTGAAAATTGTCTTGATAGTGTTATGCCTTTGTCCATCTCTGTAAAAGCTAATGAGCTGGGTGAACATGGTATTCAACAGGAAGTTAAAACGATTACCGTTGACTTAATCTCCCAAGTCGCCGGTAGCAAGATTGCCCTTTATGACAAAGGTGGTGATGCTTTTTATGATTTAATCAGTGCTTTTCATAAATCGGTGCGTGGCTCTAGCCCTGATGCGGCACTTTATTGGTATGCAAGAATTTTAACTGCGGGGGGCGATGCGCTTTATGTGGCGAGACGTTTACTTGCCATTGCCAGTGAAGATATAGGTAATGCAGACCCTCGCGCTATGCAACTAGCTATTAATGCTTGGGATACATTTCATCGTGTTGGACCAGGAGAAGGTGAACGTGCGATTGCCCAAGCTACGGTTTATATGGCACTCGCTCCAAAAAGTAATGCTGTATATATGGCATTTAACAAGGCAAAAGTATTGGCGCAACAAACCTGTGATTTAGATGTACCTTTGCACTTAAAAAATGCTACTAGTAGCATTACTAAAGAGTTAGGCCATGGAAGTGAGTACCGCTATGCGCATGACGAAGTAAATGCTTTTGCCGCCGGAGAAAACTATTTTCCTGAGGCACTGGCCACTGCCGATAGCTCACATACCTGTTTATATCAGCCGACAGAACGTGGCTTAGAGAAAAAACTCAAAGAAAAACTCGAGTACTTAAACCAGCTTAATAGGAATAGCCATGAGCAGCGCTATTAGTAACGTTACTTTATATGCATTTGTCGCCCTAGGCGGAGCCTGTGGGGCAAGCTTACGCTTTTATATTTCGCAATTAGTGCTTAATTGGCTCGGAAAAGGTTTCCCTTTTGCTACGTTGATGGTTAATATCATCGGCTCATTTGTTATGGGTTCGTTATATCAGCTTATTGAAAATGAAGTTCTAGACATTAATATTCATAGAACTTTGTTAGGGATAGGTTTTTTAGGTGCATTTACTACCTTTTCCACATTTTCATTAGACTCCTTGTTATTATTGCAACAAGGCGAAGTGCTAAAAGCCGCGATAAATATATTGCTGAATGTGTCACTATGCATTGGCGCAGCAGCACTGGGAATGTTTATGGTAACCGCTTTAGCAAAATAACCGCTATTTTTTTCATGGCGCGAGTAAAATAAACCTAGCTTAGATAGAACAACAAATACCACTTTAATAACTTTATAAACAAAAATGTGAATAATTATGCTTGATGCAAAACTACTTAGAACTGATTTAGATAATATCGCTCAACAACTTGCCAAACGTGGTTATGAATTAGATACCGCTACGTTAAGTGCCTTAGAAGAGCAACGTAAAGCTATCCAAGTGAAAACCCAAGAGTTTCAAAGTGAACGTAACTCTCGTTCCAAGTCAATTGGTCAAGCGAAAGCGCGTGGCGAAGACATAGCACCATTACTTGCCCATGTAAGCCAATTAGGTGCTTCACTTGATGCGGCTAAAACAGAGCAAGATGAAGTTTTAGCAAAAATTGATGCTATCGCTAGTGCTATTCCAAATTTACTTGATGACTCTGTGCCGTACGGTAAAGATGAAGATGACAATGTTGAGTTAAAGCGTTGGGGCACACCACGTGAATTTGATTTTGAGGTAAAAGATCACGTCGATTTAGGTTTTGGTGTTGATAAAGGTTTAGATTTTGAGAGCGGTGCTAAGCTTGCCGGTACTCGATTTGCTGTAATGCGTGGAAAAATTGCCCGATTACACCGTGCCATAGCCCAGTTCATGCTTGATACGCATACTGAAGAACATGCTTATCAAGAGATGTACGTACCTTATTTAGTCAATGCAGATTCACTATATGGCACTGGTCAATTACCAAAGTTTGGTGAAGACTTATTTCATACAGATTTATCAAACAAGAAATTTTCATTAATTCCAACATCGGAAGTACCGCTTACAAACTTAGTACGTGACGAGATAGTTGACGAAAATGAATTGCCTATTAAAATGACTGCGCACACACCGTGTTTCAGAAGTGAAGCTGGCTCAGGTGGCCGTGATATTCGTGGTCTTATTCGTCAACATCAATTCGATAAAGTTGAAATGGTACAGATAGTTAAACCTGAAAACTCAATGACAGCGCTTGATGAATTAACCCGTCACGCTGAAATTATTCTAGAGAAACTTGAGCTACCATACCGTACGGTACAATTATGTAGCGGTGATGTTGGATTTAGCGCGATGAAGACATTTGATTTAGAAGTATGGTTACCAGCACAAGATACTTACCGTGAAATTTCTTCGTGTTCAAACATGGGGGCGTTCCAAGCTCGCCGTATGCAAGCACGCTTTAGAAATAGTGAAACAAACAAACCAGAATTGTTACATACACTTAACGGCTCAGGTTTAGCAGTAGGGCGGACTTTAGTTGCCATTTTAGAAAACTATCAACAAGCAGATGGTAGTATTAATATACCAACGGTATTACAACCGTATATGGCTGGTGTTACTAACATAGGTTAAGACCTTCGTTAAGCCATATGGCTACGATCAAAAACGCGACTTAGTAACTGAGTCGCGTTTTTCGTTATTGGGGTGACTCACTAGCCTAGTTATTAAGGAGTTTCTTTTAATAGCAAAATATTCTATTCGTTCATTAATGAATTACTGTGGTTATGTACAGTTCAGTGTAATTCCTTCTTTCTACAACAAAGCGAGCAAATTGCCTTCTTTCACACATCAACCACTACGAGCTTTATTTTTAACTTATTGATTAAAATAGAACAATAAAGTAACCTTTAGATATTATAAAATCATGGAAGATAAATATCCTCTTGTAGAAAGAAGGAATTTTTCCTCTTAATAAACTGTTATAAGGTAAGGAAGCCTATGTCATTATTCAACAAACCTGCAGAATGGATGAACCATGTAGCTGGTGATAAATCAAAAATACTTGCTACTATTTTTTTTCACGCTATTTATACAACCTTCAGTTTATGGATGTTATTCAATTTCATCAAAACTGCTGGTAATACCTATACAATTAGTTTTACTGATATCCTATTATTTGGGAGTTCATTTTTCATAATTGCTGTCATTGTTCCAGCCTTGTATTTATATGGAGCATACAGGTTGCTAAAAGAAAGAAAACAAAAGAGTGGTGAGGTGTAATTTACCTTATAACAAGCAATTTAACAGGACTAAAAACAGTGGGCTATCGCTTCGCTCAGTTTAGCCCACAATTTTTAGCCCGTTAATTGGGCGTTATACGTAAAGGGATGTCATGAGCATAATTCAAAGTATTACTGATTCATGGAGCTGGGTTGGAATTGAGCCTGATGAAATAGTTGGTGAAAATGAATTTGGAAACCTAATAGTTAAAGATACTTCCCAAAAGTATTGGCGATTATGCCCTGAAGATGTTTATTGCGAGGTTGTTGCCCAAAATCGAGCTGAACTGGATGAGCTATCAAAGAATCAAGATTTCTTAGAAGATTGGTATATGGAAAGTCTTGTGCAACAAGCAAAAGAAAAGCTTGGAAAACTGTCAGAAAATCACAAATATTGTTTAGTTATTCCAGGTGTACTCGGAGGAGCATATGATATTTCAAATATTAAAACTGCCCCTCTAAAGGAAATGATTATGTTTTCTGGCAATGTAGCTAAGCAAATTCAAGACTTACCTGACGGTGCACAAATAAACTTGAATATTGTGGCGTAATTTACGTATAACAAGCTGTTAAACAAGGACAAAAAACAGTTGGTTTTGCTCCTTCGTCGCTAATTTTAACCAACTATTTTTTGCCTGTTAACAGGGCGTTAGCTGTTTCACATGGATAGGTGCATGAATCAAAAATTGAATATAATAATATCTGGTGTTGTTTTTGCCTTTTTCAGCGGAATAATTATTGGGCTATTTACCTCTCCGATAATCCCTCTTATATCAGCCTTTGTTGGATTGGTACTAATTTTAATGTGGGTGATTATTGATGCACGAGAGCATAACTTTAAACGCAGTGCTTTATTTAATATTTTAGTCGTAGCTATTACTGTTTTAAGTGTTCCATATTATTTATTTAAATCACGAGGTTTCGCTAAAGGATTACTTGCGGTTATAGGTTTTCTTTCCTTTATGGTTCTATGGTCTGTTGTTCAAGTTATGGGAACAGCAGTGGTTACTACAGTGTAATAAACAGCTAACAAGGCGTTCAAACGGACAAATAACAGCTGGCTGTTGTTCGTGCCTCACACATTTTAGCCAGCTATTATTTGCCGCTTAACGTGGCGTTATGTGTCTATGGAATATCGATTAATCAGAACGTTAAGCTGTTACTCAAATAAAAATGAACAATTAGTTTTTGATGTTCAATTTCAGAATTTTGATTTGGATAAGTTTCAAGTTGAATTTAGTGTGGATAAGGGAAATCCAATGTATGATTGTTTCCCTATATCAGCTAAGAATATCCCATTTTTAAAAAGTTTCTTACCTTTAACTATTGGTATTAACTGGGATTTTAATAATTACAGCTATATGGTTGAGGCTGTTGAGAATTAGCCACATAACAAGCTGTTCAAGCGGGACAATGATCTTCCCCCGATAAAACGGACACCAAAATCTAACTAAAGATGAGGTGTCTTATGCCTAAGTACAACAATCCAAGACGAACTTGGAAGTATTCAAATGACTTCAAAGTCAACGCTATTCAATTAAGTTATGTTGTTGGCGTCACAATAAAATCAGTCGCTGAAAAACTCGACATACACCCGTTTATGCTGTCACGATGGCGAAAAGAATATCGTGAAGGGATCATTGTGGCTGATAAACGAAAAAAAGTGGCTGGCCAATCAAAAGCCAAAAAAGTACTTACCAAAGAACAACAACTAGAACGTGAAAATAAACAGCTCAAGGAGGAGCTGTATATCCTAAAAAAGTGGCAACGGTTTCTTGCCGAGGAACATCAAGCCGATATCGATTCATCGAAAAACTCAGAGCCGACATAAAGGTAACGAGATTACTGAAGTTTTTTGATGTTTCTAAAAGTGGCTATTACGATTGGTGTGAACGTCAACCAAGTGCTAGAGCGATAGAGGATGTTGAACTTAAAAAGAAAATTCAGCAAATATTCACTGAGAATAAAGGACGCTATGGTAGTCCCCGCATATTTAAAGCCTTGCAAAAGCAAGGATACAGCATAGGTAAAAAACGTGTTGAACGCTTGTATCGTGCACTTGGCTTGGTCGCTCGAGTGATGCGCGTGACGACACGCTCTGCGTTTTATAAGCGCTTCCTTACGACAGGTAAAAACTTACGACCTGATGGTGAAGTGCCATTGGTTAAAAATAAAGTATGGGTAGCAGATGTCACGTATTTGAAAGTGAAAGGTATATGGCGTTATTTATCGGTAATAATGGATTTATATTCACGGCGTATTATTAGCTGGAGTTTAGATAAAAAGAGAACGATGGAAGTCACCAAACGAACACTAAAAAATGCAATAAAGAACCGAAGACCTCAAGGTGGTTTAATGCTGCATACAGACCGAGGTGTGGAATATCGAGGTAATGTTTTTCAAACGGCTTTAAAACGAGCAGGTATTACACATAGCTTAAGCCGAGCGGGTAAATGTACTGATAATGCGCATATGGAGTCATTTTTCCATTCAATGAAGACCGAAGTTATTCGCGGTAATGTATTTAATAGTGATAAAGAACTGCGCGGAACACTTGGAAGTTACATTAACAAATACTACAATGTTTCGAGGCTGCATTCAGGGATAAATTATTGTTCGCCAATAGAATATGAAGCCCTGGCAGCGTGAAAAAAAATGTGTCCGTTTTATCGGGGGAAGATCA
>NZ_JQEC01000028.1 GCF_000764185.1 Colwellia psychrerythraea | reverse complement strand
GCGTTAGTGTACCAGAGAGAGTTTTGTCGCATATGAATCAATGGAAGTTCCAATTATTACCCAGTAAAAAAGATGCTCTCGGTGTTGGTGAAGGCTTTCGAATGGATAGTGTTGCTGAACAAATTGAGAGAGAAGTTAATGAAGCTTTACCATATCGTTTTAAGTTTCATAAAATTGGAAAAATAGTTGTCTGGCTTGGCCCTAGAAATGACCAAGAGGATTATGTTGAGCAAATGGGAGTATCGTTACAGCTATACGAGAACTTCTGTGCTGATAGCTATATAAAGTCGTCGGATGAACAAAAGCAGGAGTTGCTTAAAGTAATTATCCGTGATGTATTTAATTGGTTTTCTGATAATTTTGATGACTCAGAGTTCTTTGTAAATAAAGTAAAAAGTCAGGTGGCTTGGGTACACTAACAAGCCAATCAAGCGGGACTAAAAACAGTTTGCTCGGTTTCGCTTCGCTACACATTATAGCAAACAATTTTTAGCCCCTTATTGGGGCGTTATCAGGCAACACTTATTCAAGGTTAATTAGTGGCATTGCTTGGTACTTCACATCAAAGGATTGGTGTTTTTATCCTTCCTTTATTGTGGCAAATTAATTAGTTTTTCAAATCGGTAAACATTCTATGTTATTGTTTATCAATCAAGTTTAGTGGCTACGTGTTGCAGTATTTTTTTCTTCTCACTCCCACTAATTTAATTTTAGTGTTGGTGGTTGGTTTAGTGTTTTTAACTACCAGCTGCTAACAAGGCAATTAAACGGACACGTACAGTTTGCTCGCGCTCCGCGCATTTTAGCAAAAGGTACTTAGCCGCTTATTGTGGCGTTAGGTCTTTAGAGTCGCAATCATGCAATTAACTATAAAAATAATATTAGTTTTATTATTTCTTCAAATATCAAACGTTAATGGAGCTGACGTGGATTCAGAATCAAAATATATAGAATTATCTACTGATATATGGGTTTTGTCTTTACCTGAGTCATGGAAGCCCGAGGCTATAAAGGGTGGTGTTCGAGTCAATTCAGGCGACGAAGTTTTTTCGATTTATGTTACAACTTATAATGTTGATACTCCCTTAAGCGGTTGGGCACAACGAGATATCGCAATGGTTAAAGATTCTAAACATTCAGATCCTGTGAATGACTTTAAATATATGCAAGAAACAATCGAATTAGACTCAGACTCAGACATTCAACATTTTGTACTTGATGCGTATGACGAAAAAAGTAGTTTTCGAATTTATACTAAGCATTTTCGAATGGGTAATAAATTAGTTACTTTATCAATTCATGATTATTGGTGTCAGTCTTATAAAAAGTCTGTTAACTTTACAGAAGATTTATTAAAAGGCTTTGAGATCAAGACCTAACAAGGCGTTCAAACGGACAAAAAACAGTTGGCTGTTTCACTCCGTTCACATTATAGCCAACAATTTTTTGCCGCTTAACAGGGGCGTTATGTTTTTAGGTCAAATGTGAGTAAATCAATAAAAATTAGGTTTAGACTTCAAGAAGACGAATTAGGGCCTTATCCTGTTAGGGTTGAAAGTCTTTGGTGCGAGCTAGTTGACGGCTATTACAAGATAAAGAATGTACCTATGTTTATGCTAAATCTTGCATATGGAGACTTAGTAGATATTGAAGAAGTAGGTGATAATGAGTTTCAGATCACTGAGGTTATTGAAACCTCTGGAAACAGTACTGTTTGGATACAAATAAACACTGAACGAAATAAGATTATTGATAAACTTAAATCTCTTAAGTGCCAAGTTGAGAGTGGAGCTTTCGAGGAGTTGTGTGCGATTAACATTTCTGAAAAAGTTGAATGGGAACCTATTGGTAAATACCTTGATTCTTTAGATGAGAAAAATGAAATAGTTGCTCTTTATGCATCATTTAACCATGAAGAGTATTAAAAACATAACAAGCAATTTAACAGGACTAAAAACAGTGGGCTGTTCGCTTCGCTCCATTTTAGCCCACAATTTTTAGCCCGTTAATTGGGCGTTAGCTGGATTTGGTATGCGTCTACTCTTAATCACTACATTTCTTTTTATTACTGGTTGTTCTCATATAGTGATCAATGAAAACTATTCCGCATTAGATTCCAATAATTCATGGAAAGTTAAATACAGTGCTGGAAAAATGCACGGCTCTAAAAGTATGCCTTCATTAGATAAATTGGAGAATGTTTTTACTAGTGATTCTGTAAATATTAGTGTTCGTGCTGGTTATCAAAAAACAGAGTTTATTGGACCTCTTTTATTACCTTTTATACCAATTGGGGATTCAGGTATATCTGGGAAGCTTCAAGTGAACATTGAGTTTGATTGTACCGATTGTGATTATCAAATAAAGAAATTGAGGCTAAGCGCAAATAACGAAACCTTTTACCCTGTAGTAAAAAAGGTCGACTCTGCCTTGTCTAAATCATTTCTATTAAGCTACTCAATTGAGTATGTTAATTTAGATAACTTTCAACTTCACTTTAGCGACTTAATTGACTCTGTTCCCACTTTAAATGTCTTTAAAAAAGAAGGTGAGTGGTTTATGGTAAGTGCGAGTTTGTAATCCAGCTAACAAGCTAATTAATAAGGACAAAAAACAGTTGGCTGTTTTCGTCCCTCAACATTTTAGCCAACAATTTTTTGCCCATTATTAGGGCGTTATGTTTCTATGAAAAAGTTGAAGTTATATTCTCTGTTGTTTTGTACCGTATTAATAGCTTTATACGTTTTGTACATTTTAGAAGAGAAAAATAGAGCTAATAATTTAGTGTTGTCTACAACTCAGGGTTTTATCGAATCTTGTGAGTTTTACGAGCAAAGTGGAAAACATATTACTTCTAGAATGTACTATGAAATTACCTTGATGAATCACCAAGGTTTAATTCTTAAGTGGCACCCTAATGAGGCTGATATTCCAAAGCTAAATGAAGCATGTGAGCTAAAATCATTAATCGAAGTGCAATATAATTCTCATAAAGCTATATTGGCTACACAAGTAAATCATTGGATTCAAGGTTTGGTAAAAATCGAAACATAACAAGCCACTCAAGCAGGACAATGATCTTCCCCCGATAAAACGGACACCAAAATCTAACTAAAGATGAGGTGTCTTATGCCTAAGTACAACAATCCAAGACGAACTTGGAAGTATTCAAATGACTTCAAAGTCAACGCTATTCAATTAAGTTATGTTGTTGGCGTCACAATAAAATCAGTCGCTGAAAAACTCGACATACACCCGTTTATGCTGTCACGATGGCGAAAAGAATATCGTGAAGGGATCATTGTGGCTGATAAACGAAAAAAAGTGGCTGGCCAATCAAAAGCCAAAAAAGTACTTACCAAAGAACAACAACTAGAACGTGAAAATAAACAGCTCAAGGAGGAGCTGTATATCCTAAAAAAGTGGCAACGGTTTCTTGCCGAGGAACATCAAGCCGATATCGATTCATCGAAAAACTCAGAGCCGACATAAAGGTAACGAGATTACTGAAGTTTTTTGATGTTTCTAAAAGTGGCTATTACGATTGGTGTGAACGTCAACCAAGTGCTAGAGCGATAGAGGATGTTGAACTTAAAAAGAAAATTCAGCAAATATTCACTGAGAATAAAGGACGCTATGGTAGTCCCCGCATATTTAAAGCCTTGCAAAAGCAAGGATACAGCATAGGTAAAAAACGTGTTGAACGCTTGTATCGTGCACTTGGCTTGGTCGCTCGAGTGATGCGCGTGACGACACGCTCTGCGTTTTATAAGCGCTTCCTTACGACAGGTAAAAACTTACGACCTGATGGTGAAGTGCCATTGGTTAAAAATAAAGTATGGGTAGCAGATGTCACGTATTTGAAAGTGAAAGGTATATGGCGTTATTTATCGGTAATAATGGATTTATATTCACGGCGTATTATTAGCTGGAGTTTAGATAAAAAGAGAACGATGGAAGTCACCAAACGAACACTAAAAAATGCAATAAAGAACCGAAGACCTCAAGGTGGTTTAATGCTGCATACAGACCGAGGTGTGGAATATCGAGGTAATGTTTTTCAAACGGCTTTAAAACGAGCAGGTATTACACATAGCTTAAGCCGAGCGGGTAAATGTACTGATAATGCGCATATGGAGTCATTTTTCCATTCAATGAAGACCGAAGTTATTCGCGGTAATGTATTTAATAGTGATAAAGAACTGCGCGGAACACTTGGAAGTTACATTAACAAATACTACAATGTTTCGAGGCTGCATTCAGGGATAAATTATTGTTCGCCAATAGAATATGAAGCCCTGGCAGCGTGAAAAAAAATGTGTCCGTTTTATCGGGGGAAGATCA
>NZ_JQEC01000027.1 GCF_000764185.1 Colwellia psychrerythraea | reverse complement strand
TGATCTTCCCCCGATAAAACGGACACATTTTTTTTCACGCTGCCAGGGCTTCATATTCTATTGGCGAACAATAATTTATCCCTGAATGCAGCCTCGAAACATTGTAGTATTTGTTAATGTAACTTCCAAGTGTTCCGCGCAGTTCTTTATCACTATTAAATACATTACCGCGAATAACTTCGGTCTTCATTGAATGGAAAAATGACTCCATATGCGCATTATCAGTACATTTACCCGCTCGGCTTAAGCTATGTGTAATACCTGCTCGTTTTAAAGCCGTTTGAAAAACATTACCTCGATATTCCACACCTCGGTCTGTATGCAGCATTAAACCACCTTGAGGTCTTCGGTTCTTTATTGCATTTTTTAGTGTTCGTTTGGTGACTTCCATCGTTCTCTTTTTATCTAAACTCCAGCTAATAATACGCCGTGAATATAAATCCATTATTACCGATAAATAACGCCATATACCTTTCACTTTCAAATACGTGACATCTGCTACCCATACTTTATTTTTAACCAATGGCACTTCACCATCAGGTCGTAAGTTTTTACCTGTCGTAAGGAAGCGCTTATAAAACGCAGAGCGTGTCGTCACGCGCATCACTCGAGCGACCAAGCCAAGTGCACGATACAAGCGTTCAACACGTTTTTTACCTATGCTGTATCCTTGCTTTTGCAAGGCTTTAAATATGCGGGGACTACCATAGCGTCCTTTATTCTCAGTGAATATTTGCTGAATTTTCTTTTTAAGTTCAACATCCTCTATCGCTCTAGCACTTGGTTGACGTTCACACCAATCGTAATAGCCACTTTTAGAAACATCAAAAAACTTCAGTAATCTCGTTACCTTTATGTCGGCTCTGAGTTTTTCGATGAATCGATATCGGCTTGATGTTCCTCGGCAAGAAACCGTTGCCACTTTTTTAGGATATACAGCTCCTCCTTGAGCTGTTTATTTTCACGTTCTAGTTGTTGTTCTTTGGTAAGTACTTTTTTGGCTTTTGATTGGCCAGCCACTTTTTTTCGTTTATCAGCCACAATGATCCCTTCACGATATTCTTTTCGCCATCGTGACAGCATAAACGGGTGTATGTCGAGTTTTTCAGCGACTGATTTTATTGTGACGCCAACAACATAACTTAATTGAATAGCGTTGACTTTGAAGTCATTTGAATACTTCCAAGTTCGTCTTGGATTGTTGTACTTAGGCATAAGACACCTCATCTTTAGTTAGATTTTGGTGTCCGTTTTATCGGGGGAAGATCAAGTCCGACTTGAAAACGCTTGTTAGGTGTTTATTTAGGTGGCCAAGGTCTTATTTGGTTTTTAACTTGATAGTCTAATGACCAACCTTGTGGTTTTACTTTAGCCTCAAACCAAACACACCCGCCTTTTACCCAATCATCATAAAACTTGAGATCATCGTCATATCCATACTCACAGCCGCAACAATCACAAATATCATATGAACAGCGTAATTCGAAAACTGATGCATGACTTTCATCTGTTTTAAAACCGCAGATTGGGCAGTGATTTATCGATACATTCACGAAACACCTAACAGCTTATTAGATGACAAAATGTCATGTTTAAACATGACATTTTGTCATCTTTCATTTTTTATAAAATCACAATAACCTACAACAAACATTCAATCAATAAGTTACAAAAACAACAAACTGATGGATGTGTGAAATATGCATTTATGCTTTATTTCACGCAAACAGATATAAACACCAGGAACTGTGCGAATAAACAGTGTTTTAATAGGCTCCTATTAGATTCGTTTAAGCTATAAATAAAATCTAGACCTCATAAAGTTATATAAAACATATTAATTATCCATGTAACAACACTACATTTTTAAGCCGTGGTTGAAAAATACCGAGTTATATCTAGTAATATGAAGGTAGGTTTTTAATCAATATATTATAAAATACATTGAAAAATATATAATTGTATTGTCTTCAGTATGCACTAAGTAATCATTGAAATGATTACTTTAACTTCAGATGATGTTTATTTGTTATTTATAGGGAAAAGATCTCTTAGTAAATAAAAAACTGTCATCAATTCATTCAAAAGCAGTAGTTACAAAAAAGCCACACTAGGGTATTAGTGTGGCTTTTTAAGTTCTAGTTATATGCTTTTAATCGATTTTTTTTATGGACATGTACCTACACTAAAGAAACTCTCTGCTGTTTGTGCAAGTGTCGCCGAGTAAAAAATATTATAAAGCCCCAGTGTTTCACCTGAGCCAACAGCATAGGCATAAAAACCATTGGTGGTTGCTCTATTGGCTTGTACATGCGCATAGTTGCTGCTGGTAAATTGCTGACAGGTAAAAATAGGATCTGGGTTGTCACCATCAGGTGTACTATCACAAACATTACCCAAGCCATCATTATCGTTATCAGCTTGATTGTTATTGCTAATGTTTGGGCAATTATCAACACTATCAATTATGCCATCGTTATCCATATCACTCTCTCCATCAGGACTATCACCGTTAGGTGTGGCATCACAGACATTACCTAAACCATCATTGTCATTATCCGCTTGGTCGACATTACTAATGTTTGGACAGTTATCAGCACTATCGATAATGGTATCGTTATCAGCATCATTATTGTTCACAACACAACTTTGATTTGGGCCAGCACAACTAGGTTCTGTGTCGGAAATCCATTGACATTGATTAGTGCCAGCAGGATATTCACGCATTATGAAATCATCGGTAGAAAATGCTAAGTAACAAGCAGAGTAACCTTCACCCCAAGTGATATGCCCGGCATTAATATGTAGGTTGTAATCGCCGCTCACGCCAGTATCAATAATAAAACTTATATTGCCACTGCTTGATAAAGTACTGGTATCTGTTGCAGTAATAGTAGCGTTTTGTTGCCCACCAAGTAGGTTACATTGCTCTGCCGTAAAAATATTTTGAGACACAGTAGCGTTAATATCACCATTAACAAAACTAACCACGACACTGGCTAGGTTCTGATTAATATCTATAACACTACCCGTTACTGTTGCGCATTGTCCGGCAACAAAGACTTGAGTATTTGATAATATAGGGGCTGTTGCTGGCGGCTCTGGACCCACTCTAATTGTAACAGATACATTATCACCAGCTTTAGCTTCACTGTCTGTGGCTATCGCTGTAATTTGATATAAACCATCAGCTAATGTTGTCGAGGTAGCGCTATAGGAACCATCAGTCACATTAACCTGAGTATTAAGTGTTTCAATCAGTATTGGATTCGATGAGTCAACTGCATAAATGCTAATGTTAACGTTGTCGACACTGCCTTCATTGTCGATGGCGTTACCGCTAATACTGAGTTGAGAACTTTGAACCGTAACATTGTAATTACTGATAACTGGGCCTGCATTACGGTCAACACGTTTATTATTATCAGCAAAAAACTTTCCTAGGTAACGGGCAAAATTAATACTGCTATCTGCAACATAATCGCCACTAGCGCCAATGCCACCAGACCATGAGTGATCTAGATTATCGAACCATAACATGGCAATGCGGTTGTCGGTCCACAGTGTTTCAGAAGCGCTATGTCCTACGCCTTCCGTAACTGTATTGTTACCGGCTATTTTTGTTACCCCATAGACATTAGCAAAGCCATCGGCATTTTGTTGGTTATAGCAGGTATTGACTGTAGTATCAGCTGTGCCGTGACCTATCGCAGCTATTTGAGTAGAAAAGTGATTCTTAGCTGAGCCAGCATAACTCTCACAACGAGATTTAAATGTTGTGCTTGAAACAGTTTCACAAGTGGTAATTGCACCATTAGAGCTGGTACCTATGGTGGGACCTGCACTTGGCGCAACACCTGCAAAAATATCAGGTGCTAAACAGGCCGTTTGTGCTGACATAGCTGCACCTGATGATAAGCCGGCAAGGTAGATTTGTTTGGCATCGATATTTCTAAGGGCATCAGCTGACATTGTATTAGCAAGGTTAATTAAGTTTTTATAATCACCAGAGGTTCTTGATATGCTGCCTTGCCAATATGACCAACAGCTATAACCTGCCTTGTTCATTGCATCAGGCACCGCTATTACCATGCCTGATGCCTCAGCAGCATTTTCTAAATTTGCGGTTAAAAAGTTATCTATTGGTTGCACACAACCATGCAGCACTATCAGTAGTGATTGGCCATCACCTATTGGTGATGTTGAATCAGGGGTGTATATATGCACTTTATTAAAGCCGCCAATGCTGACATTTTGCTGCCAGCTACCGGCATATACATTTAGTGGTAGTATTAAGAGTAAAGTAAAGAGTGTTGTTATTTGCTTAATGCCTATTGATAATAATTTTTTCATTAGAAAACCTTAATTTATATTTATTATAATTATCCTTGGGTACGGTAATCCTTGTGCGTTTTTTGCACACCCTCACTCTAGATAATTTTTTAGTAAAAATAAGTGGCTCTTTAGTAGCATGTGAAATACAAATTTTAATAGATCAAGTCATCTTGACCGTAATGATTTAAATTGTATTGATATAAGGGATTATGTATTTGTGTTTTTCGTGACTGTAGGTGCTGGAGATGGTGGTTTTTTTAAGTGACTGGTTTTATTCGTAGTGAAGAGGGAATACCAAGATAAAGCAGTGACCTACATTTATCTTGGTAGCTAAGTTGATTTTTTTTTACAAAACCTCTTGTGCTGCGCGAAACGCTTCTTGAGCCGCGGGAGCACCGCAATAAACCGCGCTATGTAATAGTACTTCTCGAATCTCTTCAATGCTGGCACCGTTATTGAGTGCACCGCGAATATGACCTTTTAGCTCTTGTGGTGCTTTGAGTGCAGTTAACATTGCTATGGTTATCAAGCTACGCGTTTTTAAATCTAAACCTTGGCGTTGCCAAGTAGAACCCCAACCATGCTCATTAATATAATCTTGCATTGGCAGGGTGAAATCAGTGGCTTTGCTCAATGCGGCATCAACAAAGTTATCACCCATCACTTGTCTTCTGATCGCTTCGCCAGCAGATATTTCAGTCTTAGTGTTTAATACTTTTTCTTTAGATATTGCTTCTTTAGACATATTTAAATTACCTCAATAGCGATAGCTACTGCTTCACCGCCACCAATACATAAACTGGCGACACCTTTCTTTAGATTTCGATTGAGTAGGGCGTGCAAGAGCGTAGTGACGATACGGGCACCACTGGCGCCAAGAGGGTGACCTAATGCACAGGCGCCGCCATTAACATTCACCTTAGCGGGATCAATATCAAGCTCATTGATAGCTAACATGGTCACCATGGCAAAAGCTTCGTTGATCTCCCACAGGTCTACCTGTGCTTGTTGCCACTGAGATTTTGTTAACAAATTTTTGATGGCGCCAATGGGAGCAAGGGTGAAATCTTTTGGCGCTTGCGCATAACTTGCATGGGCAATAATACGCGCAAGGGGGGTAAGACCTTTTTGTTTTGCTGTTGATGCTTTCATCAATATTAATGCCGCAGCACCATCAGAAATAGAAGAAGCATTGGCAGCTGTAATGGTGCCGTCTTTGGCAAAGGCAGCACGCAAGTTAGGGATTTTTTTTATATTCATTAGTGCTGGCGCTTCGTCGGTATCAATAATGGTATCACCGCGACGATTTTTTACCGTGAAAGGGGCAATTTCATTATCGAAGGCTCCTGCTGATATAGCTTGTGTGGCTTTAGCTAATGAATTGATAGCAAAAGTGTCCATATCTTCACGGGTTAAGTGATTCTCGTCAGCGGTAGTTTGCGCAAAACAGCCCATAGCTTTATTTTCATAAGCATCCTCAAGACCATCAGTCATCATATGATCGTTTATACTGCCATGTCCCATACGAAAGCCAGCTCTAGCGTTGGCTAACATATAAGGTGCGTTGGTCATGTTTTCCATACCACCAGCAATGACAATATTCATAGAGCCAGATTTAATAAGGTCATGGGCGAACATCATGGCCTTTATACCTGATCCACATACCTTGTTAATAGTCGTTGCGCTGGTATTTTGTGATAAACCTGCTTTTAAAGTGGCTTGTCTTGCCGGTGCTTGGCCAAGGCCCGCTGGTAAAACGCAGCCCATAATTACTTCATCAATATCTTCGGGAGTAAGGAGTGATTTTTCCAGCGCAGCTTTAATCGCTGTCGCTGCTAAATCAGTTGCCACAACGTCTTTAAAGCAGCCTTGAAAGCTACCCATAGCGGTACGTTGCGCTGAAACAATAACAATAGGGTCATCTGCTAACATATTAATTTATCTCAAATTCATTGAACTTATTAAAAATTTTAAACGTGTGAAAGTTATGAGTAAGTGCTTTTTAAAGTCAGCCTTTAATCTATGTCTTTAAAAGAAAGCTAGGTAATTTATTTACTCAATAATGGCTATCAATGTATTAACGGCTTATCTACAGAGGTTTACTGGGCTGTCCAGGCACCATCCATAGGTAAAGATGAACCGGTAATACTGCGAGCGCTATCACTGCAAAGAAAAAGAATAAATTCACCAATTTGGCGTGGCTCCATCATTTGGGGTAACGGCTGTTTAGCGGTAATGAGTTGGTATTTTGCCTGCTCGAAGCTGCTACTTTCTTTTTCCGCAATATCAGTGATTTGCTCGTTGATAAGTGGTGTATCTACCCAGCCTGGGCAAATGGCGTTAGCCGTGATGCCATGCTCTGCACATTCCAGCGCTACAACTTTGGTTAAGCCAATGATGCCGTGTTTTGCTGCGCAATATGCGGCTTTATTTTTAGAGGCAACCAAACCATGCACTGATGCAATATTGATAATTCGGCCCCATGAATTTTCTTTCATACCCGATAATGAATGCTGAATAGTATGAAAAGCTGCGGTTAAATTAATGGCAATGATGGCGTTCCACTTATTCTCAGGGAAAGTATCCACGGCTTCGGTGTGCTGAATACCGGCATTGTTAATTAATATATCGATTGAGCCCATGGCCTTAAGCGCTTTTTCCATAAAAGTACTAATGGCGGCTGAGTCCATTAAATTGGCGTTATCAAACAGGGTTTTAATTTGATATTTTTCACTAAATTCATGCGCTAGGCTGGCACCTTCATTTTCATTCATTAAGCCGTGTAACACTAGATTAATACCTTGTTCAGCCAAAACATGAGCACTGGCTAAACCTATGCCACTTGTTGAGCCAGTGATAAGAGCTGTTTTACCTTGTAGGTTTGAAGCTTTTAAGTTTATTTTTTCTGATAGGGTACTTTCAAACATAGTGTTTCCTAGGGTAGTTTCATAAAATAATTTTCATAAAAATATCAGCATGTCCTTATGCTGAAAAGAGCGCAGGCTGCTAAGTTAGCTCCGTATTTGAAGTTAACTTGACGTTACTTTTAGTCATGAAATTACCTTAACTGAATTGAAGCTAAGTTGATTTACTACCTTAGTGCCATGAAATAAGGTGTGGCAGGTTATCTATTTTTACTAGATGGGAGTAGCTGCTAGCTATGTTGAAGGATTTTTAAAAACTCAGTAGTCGCTTGTGAAAAACTGTGCCGACGCTTGCAAATAATACCGACGCGGCGGCTTATAGCTGGTTCATCTATCTCACAGTAGCTAAGGTTTAGCTTTGATAGTTGCTGTTTGTAAAGTGAGGGAATAACACTAATACCTAGGTTATTAGCCACCATTTGCACGACTGTTGCTAATTGATTTGTCTCGAAAGCTATATCTAAGAATATGCCTTGTTTAGCTAAGGTCTCATCGAGCAATAAACGAATACTTGAAGGCCTTTGCAGCGTTATGAATGGGTATTGACTAAGCTGCTGCCATTGTGGTTTTTTATCTTCTTTAACGAGGTTATTAAGTGGATGGCTTTTGGGAAATACCGCGATAAACTTATCGGTAAACAGAGTGTCAAAGTTCAGATCATCTGAGCTGCCGGGATCAAAGCTGATGGCAAACTCTACTTTACCTGAGCGCACCATGTCGACAGCATCTTCGGCAATAACATCATGAACCTTTACTTTTACTGCAGGATATTGGTTATTGAAGTTCACCAGGTATTTGGGCAATAAAGTACTGGCAAAAGAGGGCATAACGGCAAAAGATAAATTACCACGTTTTAAAGAAAAACTTTCATGAAGCTCAATAAAAGCATTATCAAAATCACTAAGCAGGCGTTTAGCTACCGGTAAAAACAATTCCCCTTCAGGTGTTAACGATACTGCTCTAGTTGATCGTGCAATGAGCTTACCACCAATGATAGCTTCTAAGTTTTTGATGGTAATACTTAAAGCCGGCTGTGAAATGTGTAGTAATTCACAGGCCTCAGCAAAGCTATTTACTTGCGCAATGCTAAGAAATGCTCGGATTTGTTTTAAGGTGATATTCATTAACTGTACTCTTGTCGACATTCATTATTTATAAAAATAAGTTATAAATATCATTTATTAATAAAAGTTATCAATACTTAAGATTAATCAATTTCACAAATCTATGCAATTGGTTAAAACTGCTAATCACTTAAAACTTACTAAGGACTTTTCACCGAAGTGAAAAGTAATAAGCGATGTCAGGATTTGATAAAGTTGTTCATAGCTATGAAGAAGCTATGTCTGGGTTAACGGATAATATGACCATTATTGCTGGTGGCTTTGGCCTATGTGGTATTCCTGAGAATTTAATCAGTGAAATAAAGCGCAAGGGAACAAAGGGACTAACGCTGGTTTCAAATAATTGTGGCGTAGACGATTTTGGCTTGGGTTTATTATTACCTGATCGCCAAATTAGTAAAATTATCGCTTCTTATGTTGGTGAAAATGCAGAATTTGAACAACAAATGATGTCGGGAGAGCTTAGTGTTGAATTAACCCCTCAGGGTACACTAGCCGAAAAAATGCGTGCTGGTGGTGCGGGTATTCCGGCATTTTACACTGCGACCGGTGTTGGTACGCCTGTGGCAGAGGGTAAAGATGAACGTCAGTTTAATGGTCGTGATTATATTTTAGAAGAGTCAATTACAGGTGATTTTTCCATAGTAAAAGCGTGGAAAGCCGATAGATATGGCAATCTTGTATTTAGAAAAACCGCACGTAATTTTAACCCCATGGCAGCAACCGCAGGGAAAATAACCGTCGTTGAGGTGGAAGAGATAGTTGAACCCGGTCAGTTAGATCCTGATGAAATTCACACCCCTGGCATTTATGTTAATCGCTTAATTCAAAGCAGTTTTGAAAAACGTATTGAGCAGCGAACCACGCGACCTTTAGGAGAATAATTATGGCTTTATCAAGAGATCAAATTGCACAGCGTGTTGCGCAAGAATTACAAGATGGTTATTACGTTAATCTAGGCATAGGCATACCAACACTGGTTGCAAATTTTATCCCTAAAGATATAGAGGTTATGTTGCAGTCAGAAAATGGTTTATTGGGCATGGGCGCTTTCCCAACAGATGAAGAAGTTGATGCCGACTTAATCAATGCTGGTAAACAAACGGTTACTATGGCAAAAGGCGCGTCAATCTTTGATTCAGCAGAATCGTTCGCCATGATACGTGGCGGTCATGTTGATTTAACCGTATTAGGCGCTTTTGAAGTGGATGTAAATGGCAATATTGCTTCGTATATGATCCCAGGAAAACTTATTAAGGGCATGGGCGGGGCGATGGATTTAGTGGCTGGTGCTGATAATATTATTGTTACCATGACTCATGCTTCAAAACACGGTCAGTCAAAGCTACTGACTAACTGTACTTTACCGTTAACAGGTCGTGGCTGTATTAAAAAAGTACTGACAGATTTAGCTTTTATTGAAATAAAATCCGGTAAATTTCATTTACTTGAGCGTGCGCCAGGGGTGTCGGTGGAAGAGATTATCAAGTTAACTCAAGGTGAGTTAGTTATTGAAGGTGAAGTACCTGAAATGAAATTTAGCAAAGCATAGCAAGCTAAAAAGCTTATTTTAAAGGACTAAGTTTTAATTACCCAGCTTAAGTGGCTTAGTGTAAATAGGTAAGTGTAACTGATCTAGTCCTGTGAACTTATCGGTTTAACTTATGACAAGGTAAAGGCGAGAAATAGCTCGCCTTTTTGCATTCTTCATTGCCTCAGGGAATGATAAGTTTTGATATTACTGACGGCAATAAATCGCGGGATTAATATTGATTACGCCAGCTTCATTGATGGTAGCAATTTTGTCATTTTGCTTTAATACTGCCAAAGTAGTATCACCAAAGGAACGCACATAAGTGAGTAAATAGCCAAATTGTCCTAGACTACATACGGCATATTGTTGGCTAAAGTTAAGTTTGTCCCATAATGTATCTTGATTATAGTTCTGCTGCCTGCTATCAGTTAAAAAAGCATTTATAGACTTTGATTCATTACTCTGGATATGGCTATTCAACATAATTTCTACCTCACTGTTTAGCTAGTGAAGACATAATAACCAAAGGTGATTAACCACACTGTTGAGAATTGTTGGCCTGGTGTTATCTTTTGTACAGTATGAGTTTTAGCGTGTTAAACAAAGCTCTTTACCCTTTTCCCATGACCTCTGGCTATTATTTAAGCTGAAAATGTTACTGATGCTTAAGTAGTGAATTTGACAATAATAATTACGTAAAACACTAACTTATTAGTTAATTTAACCATATTTGATGATGTTAGTTTGGGTTAATATATGTAACTTGTTGTTACATATGAGGAATGAGTAACTGGCACAGCTTGTGCTATTTTTAATGCATTATTAAAAATACGGAAATACCCCATGTTTACTTTTTCTAAAACATTATTACTCTCTACTACTATACTTGCCGCTGCTTTTTTAACAGCATGCTCTGAACCAGAGGCTAAGGAAGAAGACAAAGAAGTTGCCGAATTTGCCATACCTGTGATGGTGGCCAGTATTGAACGTAAAGATATCTCATCAAATTTTCATACTACGGCGACGTTAGAGTCTCGAAATGAAGCTGATATTATTACGCGTGTTACCGGCATTATTGAAGAGTTGAGTGTTGAAGAAGGCGACTTTGTTGAAAAAGGTCAACTGCTTGCTAAAGTTGATGCCAGACGTTATCAATTAGCACTTGATAAAGCAGAGGCCGAACTAGCGGGCCTTGATCAAGAGTTAAAACGTTTATCTTTAATGGCTGAAAAACAATTAGTGAGTGCACAAGCGTCAGATAAGTTGAAATACCAACATAGAGCTGCAGTCGCGGCAAAGGAATTAGCCGCACTAGATTTAAAAGATAGCCAAATCGTTGCACCTATTTCGGGTTACATCGCTAAGCGCCATATTAAAACCGGCTACTTTACTCAAGGTTATCAAAAATTATTTCATATTGTTGACCAGTCAAGTTTACAAGCTGTGGTTTATTTACCTGAACATAAACTGAGTTATGTTGAATTAGGACAGCAGGCAGTATTACAATTTAGTGCACGCCAAGATAAGCAGTTTGTTGCGAAAATACGCTCAATTTCCCCTGTAATCGATAGTCGTAGTGGTACCTTCAAAGTTATTTTATCTATTGCCAATGACCAGTTGCAATTAAAGCCAGGGATGTTTGCCCAAATAGCACTGACTTTTGATACTCATAAAGACACGTTAACTATTCCAACGGATGCAATCATTACCCTTGATAACATAAGTAAAATCTACTTAGTAAAAGAGAATAAAGCGATAGAAGTGTTAATCAACAAAGGTTTTGTACAAGAGCAACTCACCGAGATAAGCGGAGAGCTGCAAGAAGGTGATAGCGTGGTGGTTAATGGTCATCATAACCTCAAAGAAAATGCCTTGGTTGAAATATTAAATGCTAAAACAAGCGATGAAGACAGTCTTAATAATGATGAATTAGCTGAGACAGAAACAGCCATAGCAAAAACCACTAAATAGAGAATCGTAAACATGAATATTTTGATTGATAGTCTGTTCTTTGTGGTTGTAAAACACCCAGTAGTCACCGTAATTTTGATCTGTACCGTATTGCTAATGAGTAATGTAAATACTAATGGAGCTTTATCATGAGCATTGTTGATGTGGCAATAAAACGTCCTGTGACGGTATGGATGTTTACTTTTGCGGTAATGCTGTTCGGTTTAGTTGGTTTATCTCGCCTTGCAGTGAATTTATTACCTGAACTTAGCTACCCAACGTTAACTGTACGAACCAACTATACTGGCGCAGCGCCCGCTGAAATAGAACAGTTAATTACTAAACCCATTGAAGAAGCTGTGGGTGTGGTAAAAGGTTTAAGAAAAATCAGTTCAGTATCTAAAGCAGGCCAGTCAGACGTATTACTGGAGTTTGAGTGGGATGTTGCTATGGACATCACCAGTTTAGAAGTCAGGGAAAAACTCGATCTTATTCGTCTACCCTTAGATGTGCAAAAACCACTGATTTTAAAATTTAATCCGTCTTTAGATCCCATTATTCGCTTGGGTTTACAAACATCGGACAACTCGGTTGCTGGCTTAACTCAGCTTCGAACATTTGCAGAATACGATGTTAAACGCCAGTTAGAGTCATTGCTTGGTGTTGCATCGGTTAAGCTAGGTGGTGGTCTTGAACAAGAATATCAAGTGGTTATTGATCAACATAAATTGGCGCAACTTAATTTAAGTAGCCAAGAGATCATTAATCGCATCAATGCTGAAAACATTAATATCTCTGCGGGTAAATTAATTGAAGGTAATACCCAATATCTAGTTCGTACACTAAACCAATTTACCAATATTAATCAAATTGGCGAATTGGTGGTTTATCGGGAAAATGAGCAAATTATTACGCTAAACGATATTGCTACCATTGTTGATGGTTACAAAGAGCGTACTGATGTAACTCGTATTAATGCTGTTGAAGCCGTTGAATTAGCCATATATAAGGAAGGGGATGCTAATACGGTACAAGTGGCTAAATTAATTAATAAGAAATTAGACGCGATTAATAAATTATTGGGGGATCGTTATCAATTAACCGTAGTCTATGACCAATCGACTTTTATTAGTAATGCCATTAGTGAAGTGAAATCTGCAGCAATTATTGGTGGCTTGCTAGCTATGTTTATTTTGTACCTTTTCTTACGATCAATTATCCCGACGTTGATCATTTCACTGTCAATTCCAGTCTCTGTGATTGCTACTTTTAATATGATGTATGGTAACGGCATAAGTCTTAATATTATGTCTCTTGGCGGCATTGCGCTTGCAACAGGTCTACTGGTCGATAATGCCATTGTGGTGCTTGAGAATATTGCCCGCTATAAAGAACAAGGACTTAATGTTGTTGAAGCTGCGAGAAAAGGCACTAAAGAAGTCAGCGGCGCTATTATTGCTTCAACGTTAACTACGCTGGCGGTTTTTGTGCCGTTAATCTTTGTTGAAGGTGTTGCTGGTCAGTTATTTGCAGATCAAGCGATGACCGTTGCCTTTGCTTTAGTTGCTTCATTAGTTGTCGCGTTAACATTGATTCCAATGTTGGCTTCAAGGCAGGCTTCTCAAGAATTAGAGCCAAACAGTCAAGAACCCGCGCAAGAGCGTATTGGTTTTAAAGCCTTGGTTTGGTATAAAAAAATTAGCTTTATATTAACCTTACCGTTTAAAGCCATTTTTATTTGGTTACCAATGCTGATCATGCGTATTGTACTTTTGGCTTTTCATGGTGTGAGTAAAATCACCTCTTTTGTGATGAAACCACTTACGGCAGGTTTTAACTTTATCTTTGATAAATTAGCCGCGCTTTATTCGACATTGTTATCACTCTCTTTGAAACACAGCATTAGTACTTTATTGATAAGTTTGAGCTTTGCTGGCTCTGCTTTTTTCATCTTACCTAAAATTGGCGTAGAACTATTACCGCCTCTTGCTCAAGGAGAGTTTTATCTTGAACTGGAGCTTGCGCCAGGTACACCACTGGCAGTAACTGATAGCACTATCAATAAAATAGCGCTGCAATTACAAAGTGATGAGCGTATTAAAAGCAGCTATTCATTAACTGGACGAGGCAGTTTGATGACCAGTAATGCCGATAAAGGTGGTGAACATCAGGCTAGGTTACAAATAATGTTGCATGATAGCCAAGATGAACAACAAGTGATGGCTGATATTCGTCAATATACACAAAAACTTGTTGGCGCAACAACACAGTTAAACCAACCTGAGTTATTTACTTTTAGTAAACCAATCAGCATAGAATTGGCAAGTTATGATCTTAATTTACTAACAACTTACTCTAAGCAACTAACTCAGTTGATGGAACAAGATGCTCAATTTGTTGATGTTGCCAATAGCCAAAGGAAAGGGCAACCAGAGTTAGCCATTCATTTTAATCAGCAAAAAATTGCTCAGTTAGGTTTAAATGCTCCGGATATAGCACAGCTTGTTGCTGTTAAAATAGGCGGTAATATAGCCAGCAAATATACCCTACTTGATCGCAAGATAGATATATTGGTACGTAGCGATGAAAAGCAACGCGACTCAATTGGTGATTTACGAGAGCTGGTGGTTAACCCTAATGATGACTTCCCCATTACCTTAGATAGCATCAGTAATATAGTTGAAACTGTTGGCCCAGCGCAAATCAATCGCATTAACCAACAGCGTGTTGCCGTTATCAGTGCCAACATAGCTATAGGTGATCAAAATAGCGCTTTGGCCAAGGCAAATGAGTTAATAAAACAATTAAAACTGCCTTTAACTGTTATACCAACTTTTGGCGGCCAAAGTGAAGAGATGCAGCAGTCATTTAACTCTATGTTAATGGCATTAACCTTGGCGGTATTTTTAGTTTATTTGGTGATGGCATCTCAGTTTGAGTCATTATTACAGCCATTATTAATTTTGTTCAGTGTGCCGTTAGCAGGCGTAGGCTCTATTTATGGTTTATATTTTTTCGGCAGTAATATTAGTGTCATTGTCTTCATTGGTTTGATTATGTTAGCGGGTATTGTCGTTAATAATGCCATTGTTTTATTGGATAGAATTAACCAATTACGCGAACAAGGTTTGGATAAGAGTGCCTCGATAAAGCAGGCTGCCGAGTCTCGATTACGGCCAATAATTATGACAACACTAACTACGGCACTTGGTTTATTACCAATGGCTTTAGGCATGGGCGAGGGCGCTGAATTAAGAACGCCAATGGCGATCACCGTCATTAGTGGTTTACTGTGTTCAACATTATTAACCTTGGTTGTACTACCTGTACTATATCAGTTGTTTGATCATAAGAAGTTTGCATCAAAGACCGCTGAAGATGAAAAATCGTCTGCAATAAGCTCATTACCGGAGCCACAAAATGTCTAATAGCAAGTTGAACTTAACTGCGCTGGCTATTAAAAAGCCGGTAACAACATTTATGCTTTGTTTGACTATGTTGATGATGGGCGTGGCTGCAACTCAGCTATTGCCTCTAGAGAAATGGCCAGGTATCGACATTCCTGAAATGATGATCAGTGCTCCATATCAAGCATCTACCCCTGCTGAAGTTGAGCGTTTAGTGACCAAGCCACTTGAAGAAGCACTGGCAACAATGGGCGGAATACAACGATTGAGTTCTACCTCAACAGAGCATGGCGCCGAAATAGGTATCGAGGTTGAATGGGAAAGTAGTTTAACCGGTAAAGCGATTGAAGCGCGGGAAAAAATAGATGCAGTTCGACACTTATTGCCAGAAGATTTACAACGGGTTTTTGTTTATCAATTCTCAACCGCGGATATGCCTATTTTAACACTGCGTATTTCGAGTGAACGTGAATTACAAAATAGCTTTCAACTACTTAATAATTATTTGAAAAAGCCACTTGAACGCATGCAAGGGGTGTCAAAAGTTGAACTTTATGGCGTTGACCAAAGGCAAATATCTATCCGTTTATTAAGTGAACGCGTGGCAAGTCATAATGTTGATATTCTGCAGTTAACCAAGTTACTGCAAGCACATAATTTTACTATTAATGCTGGTTCATTGAAATCAGCGACCAATACCATTCGTATTAGCCCTAAAGGAGAATATACCCAGCTAAAAGATATCAGAGAGCTGATGGTTAAAGATAATGTTTACCTTGGTGATATCGCTCAGGTGTTATTTGAGCAACCTGAAAGAATCGACGGTCGACATTTAGATAGAAGTTACGCTATTGGCGTTAATATATTTAAAGAATCAAGTGCTAACTTAGTTGATGTTGCTGGTCGAGTTGTTACTGCTGTTGATGAAATATCGCAAAGCCCCCAGTTTGATGGCATCAATATCTTTATGATGGAAGATCAAGCGAAAGGTGTGACCGATTCTTTGGCTGATTTGTTAATGGCCGGTGGTATTGGTGCTGTTTTATCATTCATTGTGTTATTTCTATTTCTTCGAAATACTACCGCAACAATTCTTGTGGTTGCTTCAGTTCCTTTTTCAATTTGTATCACCTTAGCGGTTATGTACTTTTTAGGCTACTCACTTAATATTTTATCCATGATGGGTTTGTTATTAGCAGTAGGTATGTTAGTTGATAACTCGGTGGTGATTACTGAGTCAATTGCCGCCGAGCACCGCAATAATCCGGCGAGTACTAAACAAGAAAAAATTAGAAACATATTGAATGGTGTTGATAAAGTATCACTAGCGGTAATGACGGGTACGTTAACAACTATGATAGTCTTTTTGCCTAATATCATTGGTGAAAAGGTACAGCTGACTGTTTTCTTAGAACATGTTGCTATTGCCATTTGTATTTCATTAGCGGCATCGTTATTAATTGCCAAAACCTTATTACCGTTATGTTTATCTAGAATGTCACTAGAAAGTCTTGCCGCAAAACCTAGTAAAGCAACAGCAAAAAAACTAGCGAATGCAGCGAATAATATAACGAGTAGTACAATGCCCAATAAAGACGGAGGGGACACGACTCAAAAAGGCATGCGCTATAAAAAAAGCCTTTCCTGGGTACTTGCTCACCCAAAAATTACTAGCTTTGTCGCTTTGCTAATTTTAGCAAGTTCTGCAATTCCTATGGGAGTCATTACTTCTGATAATAATGACAATCAAGACGGCACACGCTTGTTTATGCGTTATCACGTTGAAGGGCAGTTCCCTGTTGAACATGTTGAAGCTATGGTTAATCGTATGGAAGACTACCTGTATAAAAACAAGGAAGAATTTTATATTGAGTCTGTTTATAGCTACTACAGTGGTGAACGTGCATCTTCTACTTTGTTACTGAAAGAAAGTCGCGATATTTCAATGAACGACTTAAAAGAGCGCATTAGAAAAAACCTACCGGTATTTGCTGAAGCTAAGCCAGACTTTGGTTGGCAGAGTGCTAAAAGTGGTGGTGTTAGTGTCACTTTATTGGGCGCTTCAACAGAAATGTTAATGACTCTATCTGAGCAAATTGTACCTGTGCTTGCCCATGTTGATGGCTTAACGGATGTAAAAAGTGATATATCTCAACATCAAAAAGAAATGGTGGTAGTGATAGACCGTTTTAAAGCGAATCAATTGGGACTCGACTCACGGCAAGTGGCACAAATAGTAGGTACGGCATTGCGAGGTCTTGAACTACGTAGTTTCCGTCATGATCCCAATGGTGAAGTAAATATTCGTTTGCTTTATGATGAAAGGCTGAAGTACTCGTTAGATCAATTGAAAAAACTACCTATTACTGAAATTGATGGGCAAAGCATTAGCCTAGAAAGTGTGGCTCAATTTCATGTTCAGCCAAGACTCTCGGCAATTTATCGTGAAGAACGACAAACCGCTTTGACCATAGGGGCAAACATGAATGATATAACCATGGAGCAAGCCCAAGAACGTATTGAGCAAGCCATGGATACTTTGAACTTACCAGCAGGTTACACTTGGAAATTAGGGCGTGGTTTTAATCGTCAACAACAAGAGCAAGATATTATGCTAGTGAATATGCTGTTGGCTTTAGCAATGATATATATAGTGATGGCGGCTTTATTTGAATCGTTACTGTTACCCGCGGCAATCATCAGCTCTATTCTCTATTCAATTGTTGGTGTCTTTTGGTTTTTCTTACTTACCGGTAGCAGCATGTCGGTCATGGGTATGATTGGCATATTGATACTGATGGGCATAGTGGTTAACAATGGCATTGTGCTCATTGATCAAATAAACCAGATGTCGCCAAAAATCGAAGAGTTAGAGACAGTGATCGCTGATATATGTATAACTCGATTGCGCCCTGTGTTGATGACTGTGGCTACTACTGTGTTGGGTATGGTGCCACTGGCACTCGGTTCTACACAAATTGGTGGTGATGGTCCATCTTATGCACCGCTGGCAGTGGCAATTATCGGCGGTTTAACTTTCTCAACCGTGACGAGTTTATATCTAGTACCTTGGTGTTATTTGATGTTTAGCAGGTTGGCTAGGAATTCTAGTATTGGTTTTAATAAAGCAAATACTTTTGCCAAGCGTATCGTCAAGGTGTAATGAAAATCTGAGATGTTCTTCATAGAAAATAGTGGGAAATAAAAAGCCAGTAATAGCTTAATATTACTGGCTTTTTACTATACTTCTTTTAGCTGAAGTAAGGAACTATTCTGACTTTATCTCAGCTTCCGCTTGTTCCCTGCGCTTTGCTTCCTCAATACGCCATGATTGTAATTTAGCGTAGTAGCCATCCCATACACAAGGATTACAGGCACCACCGCCACAGCAATCATCGTCGGCAGGAGCAATCGGTTTTACATGGGGGTCTGACATAACTTTTTAACTCAAAATAAGTGAAAGGTTTTCTAAAATATACTTAGGCTTAGAATAACAAAAAAGCCCTGCAATTGCAGGGCTTTTAATAGCTAGGCTAGCTCAAACAGACAAGATGTCTAGGGAGAGCAATGCTAGTTTCTAGCAAAACTAATCAAGTTCAGCTAATTTGTGCTCTAAATAATGAATGTTAGCGCCGCCATTAACAAAACCTTGATCACTTAAAATATCTTGATGCAAAGTAATATTAGTTTTAATACCATCAATCACTAGCTCAGATAAAGCGTTACGCATACGCGCAATTGCTACATCACGGTTATCACCCCAAGTGATTAGTTTACCAATCATAGAGTCGTAATGTGGTGGTACTGAGTAACCAGCATAAATATGAGAGTCCCAACGTACACCTAAACCACCTGGTGGGTGGAAACGGGTGATTTTACCCGGTGAAGGGATAAATGAACGAGGGTCTTCAGCATTAATACGACATTCAATAGAATGACCTGAAACTTTAATGTCTTCTTGCGTATAAGATAACGGTTGACCAGCAGCAACACGAAGTTGCTCTTTGATCAAATCAACACCAGTGATCATTTCAGTTACTGGATGCTCAACCTGAATACGGGTATTCATTTCAATGAAGTAGAATTCACCATTTTCATACAAGAATTCAAATGTACCCGCGCCGCGGTAGTTAATGTCAATACAAGCTTTACAACAACGTTCACCAATTTTAGCGCGCATTTCAGGAGTAATACCTGGTGCAGGAGCTTCTTCAACTACTTTTTGATGACGACGTTGCATTGAACAATCACGTTCACCTAAATGAATTGCCGCGCCTTTGCCGTCAGCCATTATTTGAATTTCAACATGACGTGGGTTTTCAAGGAATTTTTCCATGTAAACCATGTCATTCTTGAAAATAGTGCCGGCTTCTTTTTTGGTTAAGGCAATAGAGTCAACTAATTCTTCTTCGCTGCGCACTACGCGCATACCACGACCACCGCCGCCGCCAGCAGCTTTAACTATAATAGGGTAACCTATACGTTTAGCATGGGCCTTGTTTACTGCATCATCGTCATCTAATGGTCCATCTGAGCCCGGTACACATGGCACACCGGCAATTTTCATTGCTTTGATAGCTTGAACTTTATCACCCATGATACGGATGCTTTCTGCTTTTGGACCAATAAAGGCAAAACCAGAATTTTCAACTTGTTCAGCAAAATCAGCATTTTCAGCTAAAAAACCATAACCAGGATGAATGGCTACGGCATTAGTTACTTCTGCAGCAGTAATGATTGCAGGAATATTAAGGTAGCTATCAGGTGCAGGTGCTTTACCAATACAAATGGTTTCATCGGCCAATAAAACGTGTTTCAAGTTTTTATCAGCAGTTGAATGAACAGCTACTGTTTTGACACCAAGCTCTTTACAAGCTCGTAGTATTCTTAAGGCAATTTCGCCACGGTTGGCGATAACAACTTTCTCTAACATGGAATAACCCTTATGTTTGAAATCTTTTATTTAAGATCAGTGGGTTTATTCAATGATGAATAGCGGTTGGTCAAATTCAATGGCATCTTCGTTTTGCGCTAAAATTTCTTTAATAACGCCAGACTTGTCTGCTTCAATTTGGTTCATCATTTTCATTGCTTCAACAATGCATAATGTATCGCCAGCATTAACATGTTTACCTACTTCAGCAAATGCTGGAGCATCAGGTGAAGCGGATGCATAGTAAGTACCAACCATAGGAGAACGAACAATATGGCCAGAAATTACAGGAGCAGCGGCTTCAGCAGGAGCTGCGGCAACTGGAGCTGCGGCAACAGCGATAGGAGCAGCTTGCATTACTGGGGCAGCAACGACAGTACCACCACGACATATGCGTACTGACTCTTCACCTTCAGAGATCTCTAGTTCATTGATACCAGACTCTTCAACAAGCTCGATAAGTTTTTTTATTTTACGAATATCCATGGGACACCTTAATTTGGGTTGTTAAAATTATATTTTTCAATATAGGTTAATGATCAGTCATTAACTGTAATGCTTTGTTATTTGTTTTGATAAGCTAGTGTTAGCTTTTATTTAGATAGCAATAAGCTGAGTCAAGTGCAAAGCTATAACCTTGCGCGCCAAACCCACTAATAACGCCAATGGCAATATCAGATAAATAAGAGTGTTTTCTAAACTCTTCGCGAGCATGTACGTTTGATAAATGCACTTCTATAAAAGGTATAGAGACAGAAAGTAAGGCATCTCTTAAAGCGACACTCGTATGAGTGAATGCAGCAGGGTTTATGATGATAAAATCTACTTTTTGGAAACTGTGATGTATTGCATCGATTAATTCATGCTCAGCATTTGATTGCAGGTGTTGTAGCTCAATACCTTTTTCGGCAGCTTGTAAACTAAGTTCATCGATAATATCTGATAAGCTTTGCTTACCATAAATTGTCGGTTCCCGTTTACCAAGCATATTTAAGTTTGGACCATTTAACACTAAAACCGTAAACTTTGCGCTCATCTTCTGCTAAATCACTACTAAATAATAATTGGCGCTAATAATTACATAAAATAGCGTCACTGTGAACCCAAAAAGTTACTTTTTAGCTTTTTTTTTCTTATTGACGACAATGCCTGTGTTTTCGTGGAATATAGCAGCAAAGTACTGGTCAAACCTCTTTAGGGCTAATGTAGATGTTGATCTTTTAGTGATTTGGGCTATCATTATCACGTTAGAGTTATTACTTTATTGATTTTTAAAAGTTTTTTTACATTTGTTCAGCTTTATTATATAGGGCCTCCTTATTAAACACTATTCCCTAATTATTATGCTCATACTTGCTTGTCTTGTGAATCCACAAGCTTTAGCAATTGAGATAGTAACTCACCCGCAAGTTGCTGAAAGTAGTTTAACTAAATCACAGTTACGGCGTATCTATACTATGCGTCAATTACGCTGGAGTGATAACCGCGCTATTACCGTATTTGTATTACCAAGCCAGCACTCACTGCACCAGCGTTTTGCTAAAGAACGTTTGCAAATTTTTCCTTATCAACTAAATCGTGTTTGGCATAAATTGACCTATTCAGGCTTAGGCGTGGCACCAACAATTGTTCAATCTGAACAGGAACTCATTCAAGCCGTTATCAATACACCAGGTGCTATTGGTTATGTCGGCGATAAGACATTAATAAAACTAAGGCAACAGCACGAACAAGGCTTAATTTCGGCCTTTAAAATCAGTCAAAAAGTTACAAATATGGAAGAAGAACAGAAGGTTAGTCGTAAAGGAGTAGTGAATGTTGTTAAAATTAAAGACTAATGCTGCAGTAGAGCTAACTAGCAGGGTTAATAATTTGTATTGTTCTCGAAGTTTGCTTTCTAGAACACTTTTATGCACTTTTTTAGTGGTTGCTTGTTTTGCTACTAAAGTTCAAGCAGAAGAGGGGAAGACTTATGCTAACTCGAAAGACTTTCAATTGCATGGCTTTATTTCTCAAGGCCTTATTGATGTAAACGGTAGTGATTTTGTTAATGATGATGGTGAACTGTCGACGGAATTAACTGAAATTGGTCTTAATGCCACTTACCAATTAACTGATACATTTCGCTTGGCTGGCCAGGTGGTTTATTTAGACGGTGGTAATCGTTATGCGCAAGGCGCTCGGGTAGATTATGCACTGTTAGACTGGTCAGCGTTTACAGACGAGCAGTGGCAAGCGAATATTTATTTAGGCCGCTTTAAAAACAATCACTGGCTTTATTCAAGTTCTCGAGATATCCCTTTTGCTAGACCAAGTATTATTCTGCCGCAATCTGTTTATTTTGATGGCTTTAGAGATATTGCCGTAGGTAGTGACGGTATCGCGGCGAAATTAAGCCACAGTACCGATGAATATGGTAATTTTGATTTGCAACTTAGCTATGGTTCATCGCCAATCTCTGATGAACAGACGAAGAATATATTGAGTGAACATGCCCAAGGTAGTGCCGAGCAAGATTACGATGCACAAGCTAGTTTATATTGGCAACCAGCGTTTTCACCATGGCGTTTTGGTGTGTCTCTGCTTGAGGCTGGTTTCACCTATGACAGTGCTGGTCAAGCGAATGGTGACTTCTTTTTTGATAGTGACTTTACCTTTCAATTTTATACCATGAATGCGATCTATGAAGGTGAGGCGTGGGAATTTAGTGGTGAGATTTATCAGCAACGTTTTACCATCGATGGTTTCTATTTTCCTGCTTTTCAGCTTGATAATGTCGGCCAAGGTTTTTACTTACAATCGCGTTACAAGCTAACTCAACAATTAACTTTGTTAGCTCGATATGAAGATTTCTACCTAGATAAAGATGATAAAGACGGAAAAGAAATGGAAGAAAGCACAGGAGGAGCTATTCCATATTATTTTGGTTTTCATAAAGATACCACTATTGGTGTTAATTATGATATTACCAGTAACTTTAGTGTTCGGGCGGAATATCACTGGGTCAGAGGTGCTGGTAGGTTAACGCCTGTGGTTGCTCCAAACCCTGCGATTAATGACTCCGAAGATTGGCAAATGTGGGCCGTGCAATTGATGTACTGGTTCTAGAAGTAGTATTGTAATGAATAAAAAATTTATCGGTGTGCCAACTAAGTTGTTGATATTAATTGTATCGACGTTGCTCTTTTTAGCAGTGGGGTTTTCCTCTTTATCCTATTGGCGTTTGCAGCAAGACTATAGTGAATTTCAGCAAAACAATACAGTGCAAGGTCAGCTGCAAGTCAACCTACACAATGATATATTACGCACTAAGTTGACTGTTTGGTTAGAGTCTTTTACTGACTTGATCCAATTATCTGAGCAAGATGATTTTTCTACGCTAACCAAACAGCTTGAAAAGCAATACGATGCCTTGCAATTACACCTCAATGTAGAAGATATTTGGCTGGTAGATGACAATCAAAATATCTTGTTCGCAACTAATGACTTCCCGCAAGCTGTACGAAATAACATCACACAAGTATTTAGACTACAAGAGCCAGAGCACCGGATTTATTGTCCGAAAAGCTGCAAGTTGTTACTGAGTTTACCTTTACTCAATAAAAATGGTGATATGGTTGTTGTCACTATGAGTACTTCACTAGTTGATATGCTGTTTGCCCTAAAGACAACCTTAGATCGCGATGTGGCGGTTATTCGACTCGCTAGCAAAGTT
Source organism: Colwellia psychrerythraea (assembly GCF_000764185.1). GTDB lineage: Bacteria > Pseudomonadota > Gammaproteobacteria > Enterobacterales > Alteromonadaceae > Colwellia > Colwellia psychrerythraea_B. The sequence goes on along the minus strand of NZ_JQEC01000027.1, from coordinate 44,503 downwards.
GATAGTGGCATGAATACTTCTGATGCGCAGGTTATTTCTGCGTCTAATATGACACTAACAGAATCATTGTTAGCATTAGGCAAGCCAACTGACACACTGAGTGCAATGTTGGAGCAGGGACTGCAAATAGATAGTGACAATAATAGCTACTTGTTAAATTTACTTGAGCTGGCAAAGCAAGGGAATCAGGGTTTTTTTCTAGTACTTATTGATGATGTAACGGCATTTAGAGCTAAAAATGATGCTTATCAGTTACGGTTTATTTTATCTTTAAGCCTTATTTTTAGCTTGTTGGCAGGTTTTGTTTATTTTATCTCTAGTCCGTTTACCAAACGACTATTATTACTTTCTAATGCATTACCTCTGTTAGCGCAAAAAAAGTTTGATGAATTTCGCCAAGTCGATTTGAAAAGGCCACGAATGTTTGCTGATGAGCTAGATGTGTTAGCGCGTTCATCACAAGAGCTTAGTTTTGAATTAGAGCAACTCAACTTAGTGGTTGAGCAAAAGACCAAAGAGCTAGAAAATATCGCCATGTATGATCTGCTGACAGGCCTACCTAATAGAAATATGCTCAACTATCAGTTACGTAAATCTCTTGCCAATATTGCTCGCCATAAAAGTGGCGTTGCAGTGTTGTTTCTCGATTTAGATGATTTCAAAAAGGTTAATGATAGTAACGGTCATAATATTGGCGATAAGCTTCTCATTCAAGCAGCTGAGCGTGTCAGGGTGAGTGTTGGTGAAATAGATTTAGCTAGTCGTTTTGGTGGTGATGAATTTGTCATTGTACTAAGTCATCTTAAAAGTATTGACGAGGCTATAGAAGTTGCTGAGAGGGTACTGTTACAGTTCAAAGAATCTATTAAGCTCGGCTCAAATATTTTTTATGTCTCAACCAGTATCGGCATTGCTTATACAGAGTCAGTAACTGAGAAGTCTGATGATTTGATTAGTCATGCAGATATAGCTATGTATGAAGCAAAAGATAATGGTGGTGGTCAATATCATGTTTATCATCAAGAAATGTTTCAACGTGTTGCTCATCGAGTTATGCTCGAAGGTGAAGTAAGGCAAGCCCTAGCCAAACAACAATTTAGTTTAAGCCTGCAACCACAAATATGTGCTAAAACTAAAAAACTTTATGGTTTTGAAGCGCTATTACGCTGGCAGCATCCTGATAGAGGCATGATCTCTCCTGAGGACTTCATTCCTATATTAGAAAACTCACAACACATGATTGAGTTAGGGTATTGGATTATCCGACGATGTTTTGAATTAACCAAAGCAATTAATAAATACGGATTAGCTGATATACGCATAGCTATCAACTTATCTGCGGGACAATTTATTGATGCAAATCTTCCTCATTTTTTACGTGAGCTTTTGTCAGAGTTTTCTTTGTCGGCACATAGTTTTGAATTAGAGTTAACCGAGCAAACGTTGGTTAAAGATATGGATCATACTATTGCCATGATGCAGACTCTAAAAAAGATTGGTTTTAGTTTTGCTATTGATGATTTTGGCACAGGTTACTCTTCTTTAGCTTACTTAAAGAAAATGCCAGTTGATGTTATAAAAATAGATAAAAGCTTTGTCTTTGGCATGCTTGAAAATCACTCAGACTTTCAAATTATTACTTCAACTATTGCCATGGTTAAAAACCTAGGTTTAATGGTGGTAGCTGAAGGGGTTGAAACTAAGGCGCAATTACGTAGTTTGAGTGAAAATGATTGCGATATCATTCAAGGTTATTATTACTCTAAGCCAATCCCAGAAAAAGAATTATTCGTTATGTTAGATAAACAAACTACGGAAGGGTATTGGCGAGTAGCCAAGGAACTCCCTGATAATTTATCAGCAGGTAAGTCAGCTTAGTTATATAGTGACAGTTGATCTTAATAAGTCAGCCTTACTAGGCTAGAAAAGCTGACTACTCTCTATTCCTCTCTAGGTAAAAGCTAAGTTACCAGCACCTAAGTAGCTATACCTAGGTGACTATCATTTAAGTCATTATCTACCGTAGTTATCTTAGTAAGTCTGCAAAGATTATTTGAATATAGCTTGAACATGGGCGCTAAACTCACTAGCACCCATAAATCCAGTTGTACGTTGCTTGGTTAATTCATTACCTTGTAAATCAAAAAATAAAATGGATGGTAAGCCTAAGATTGTATATTTCTGCACAAGCTCATCGTTATCGACTGAGTCAAAGTCTGTCATATCGATTTGTAACCACACACTGTTGCTGAGGGCTTGTTGTACCTGAGCATCAACAAAAGTGTATTTTTCAAACTCTTTACAAGCAATACACCAGTCAGCATACAAATCTACCATCACGGTTTTCCCCTGATTATTGGCATTTTTCACTTCTTCTTCCAGTTGCGTTAAAGAAGATACTTGTTTAAAGCTGGGATGCTGAGTGTCATCGGTAACAATGGTACTGTTTGGGAATACCAGCTGGTAGGTAAGATTAGCGCCAAAAAATAACATTAGAAATATCACTAACGAACGTAAACCATACCAAAATCCTTTAACTTGCTGAGGGTTTTGCGCAGCAGCATGGTTTTGGTTGGCAACATAAAAATAACTAGCACTCGCTAATATCAGTATTGCCCACAGCGCTTGACTAGCTACTTCAGGAATGAAACGTTCCAGTAAAAATATTGGTACCGCCAGTAATAGTAAACCGAAGATGTTTTTGATGATATTCATCCATGCGCCAGCTTTAGGCAGTAACTTGCCGCCTGAACTGCCTAGTACTAATAAAGGTAAACCCATACCTAAACTTAAAGCATATAAAGCAGAGGCACCAAGTACAACATCACCTGTTTGTGAAATGTATAATAACGCGCCAGTTAAAGGTGCGGTAGTACAAGGAGAGGCGACTAACCCAGAAATAACCCCCATCATTAAAACGCCGGTAATTGAGCCACCCTTTTGCTGGTTACTCATGTTATTGAGCTTAGTTTGCCAGCTAGCGGGTAATGCTAAATTAAAGACACCGAACATAGACAAGGCTAGAAAAATGAATAATACACTTAAACTAATCAGTACAATGGGGTGTTGAAATACGGCTTGAAACTTGGCGCCAGCTAAAGCAACGACAATGCCAAGTAAAGTATAAGTAACGGCCATACCTTGTACGTAAATAAAAGATAGGGTAAAAGCTTTCTTTGTGGTTAGTGGCGTGCCTTGTTTACTTTGGCCAACAATAATTCCGGTCAAAATAGGGTACATCGGAAAAACACATGGCGTGAATGACAATAATAAACCACCGACAAAAAAAGCAATAAGGGTTAATAGTAAACTCTCTTGCTTAAGCATATCAGATAGCTGATGTTGTTCACTTTTTTGAACAGGCTCTTGAATTTCTAGTGTATTGCCCATGTCGCTTGCAGCTGTCGCAGCTGGCGTGATTTTACTTAACTCGACTACTTTACTTGTTGGTGGGTAACATAGACCTTTTTCAGCACAGCCTTGATAGGTGATTTTGATGCTTGCATCACTGGATACTTGTTCCAGGTCTATCTTAAAGGTTAACTGCTCAGTAAATACTTTCTGTATGCCAAAAAACTCATCTTCATGGTCTATACCTACAGGAAGTGTAACAGGGGTAAAATTGATGTTTTTACCTTTAAACTTAAATTGATGGCGGTAAAGGTAATATTCGGGAGCAATATCAAAACTAATTTCCAATTGGTTATTTTGCTGATAAAAGTTAAAGCTGAATGCTTGGTCGACCTTTAAAAACTCGTCGTCATTGCTGAATAAGCTGCTATTAGAAACATCAAAAATCGATTGTTTTTCTTGTGCCTCAGCAGGAAGAAAAACACTCAGTGTTAACATTATTAAGCAAAGGGAAAGTAAATTTTTCATTAAGCCTACTTCAAAGAATTGGTGATCCAGTTTAAATAATGTTTATCACCTTGCTGGATATTCAAGGCAATAACTTCCACCACATCATACGGGTGTAATTGATTAATTCGCTTGTTTAACGCGGCGAATTTATTTTCATCGGTTTTAATCAGTAATTGTACTTCACTGTCGCATTGCAACTCATCTTGCCAACAATATACCGAGGTAACATTAGCGATGATATTAACGCAGGCAGCAAGTTTTTCAGTAACCAAGTGCTGAGCAATATTTTGGGCTACGGTATCATCTGGGCATGTTGTTAATACTAATTGATACAATTTTGTTACCTTCTCGCAGTGCTCTTGTTGATAGTATACCCTGAGTATTGAGGAAAACTTAGGGTTAATATTACTACAAAACTTCAGACCTTGAAAAAGACCTGTTTAGCCCAATATAAGTTTCATAGAAAATAAGGAATCATTATGTTTCAACTATTGTTTGTACTTTTTATCATCATCCCTATCATCGAAATAGCTGTAATTATGCAAGTGGGCGCGCTTCTTGGGATTTGGCCAACTGTGGCGATTGTTATTTTGAGTGCGTGGCTGGGGGCTAAATATGTCCGCCAACAAGGCTTAGCTACTTTACAGTCTGTTCAAGCTAGAATGGCACAAGGCGAGATGCCATCGGGCGAAATAGTTACCGGTTTAATGTTATTAGTGGCGGGTGTTTTATTGGTTACTCCTGGATTTGTTACCGATATTTTCGGTTTATTGTTATTGGTGCCTGCGGTACGTACTGCTATAGCCCAGCAAGTACAAAAGCATATCAAGGTCAATCAACTTGGTGCAGGCGCAGCATTTCATCATGACGCTCAAGGTAATGTTTATCAGCATGAAACTACCAGCGAGCCATTTTCTTCGTCGAGAGCTTCAGCCAATGAGCCACTTTCGCATCACCAAGGTGAGACCTTAGAAGGTGAGTTCAAGCGTAAAGATTAAATGTAAAGTAAACAAAGAGTACAAATAAGTTAAAGCTGACCTTGTGTCGGCTTTTTTTATCCCCATTTCTATTAGCAACAACGATTAGTGTTAAATGCTTGTTCGTTAATTTAATCACTACTTTATACAACAGAATCATTTTTGGAGAAATACACATGGCTATTCGCCCACTACACGATCGTGTAATCGTAAAACGTAAAGACGCAGAGACAAAATCAGAAGGCGGTATCGTATTAATGGGTAGTGCAGCTGAAAAGTCTACCCGCGGTGAAGTTATTGCAGTAGGTAATGGCCGTATTTTAGAAAACGGTGAAGTACGTGCATTAGACGTAAAAATTGGCGACCAAGTGATCTTCTCTGAAGGTTACGGCGTTAAAACAGAAAAAATTGATGGTGATGAAGTACTTATCCTTTCTGAATCAGACATTCTTGCAATAGTAGAATAGTCGCAGAAATTTTCAATGTCGCTCTTTCATCTTAAGGTCGGCATCAGAAGTACTCACTGACTAGCGTCAGCTCCGTGCTTCTTCTTTGCTCTTAAGCGAATTAGCTTAATGAAAAAGCTGCTTGAGTGCATAGATTCAACATTAATTATTTTATAAATAAACAAAATTATAGGAATAAATAACATGGCTGCAAAAGACGTATTATTTGGAAATGACGCACGAGCAAAAATGCTACGTGGTGTAAATGTATTAGCAGACGCGGTAAAAGTAACTTTAGGTCCTAAAGGCCGTAATGTTGTACTTGATAAATCTTTTGGTGGTCCAACAATTACTAAAGATGGCGTTACTGTTGCTAAAGAAATTGAACTTGAAGACAAGTTTGAGAACATGGGCGCACAAATGGTGAAAGAAGTAGCTTCTAAAGCCAATGACGAAGCCGGTGACGGTACTACTACTGCAACTGTTTTAGCACAAGCCATTGTTAACGAAGGTCTAAAATCTATTGCAGCTGGCATGAACCCAATGGATATTAAACGTGGTATCGACAAAGCTGTAGTTGCAGCAGTTGCTGCATTAAAAGATAACTCTACACCAGTAACTGACAACAAAGCGATTGAGCAAGTAGGTACTATCTCTGCTAACTCAGATGAAACTGTTGGTCAAATCATTGCTACAGCAATGGATAAAGTTGGCACTGAAGGAGTTATTACTGTTGAAGAAGGTCAAGCGCTTACAGATGAGCTTGACGTTGTTGAAGGTATGCAATTCGACCGTGGTTATTTATCTCCATATTTCATCAATAATCAAGAAAATGGTAGTGTTGAATTAGAAAATCCTTTCATTCTTTTGGTTGATAAGAAAGTATCTAACATTCGTGAATTATTAACCACGCTTGAAGGTGTTGCTAAAGCAGGCAAGCCATTATTAATTATTGCTGAAGATGTTGAAGGCGAAGCCTTAGCTACACTAGTAGTTAACAACATGCGCGGTATAGTTAAAGTTGCTGCTGTTAAAGCACCTGGCTTTGGCGACCGTCGTAAAGCAATGCTACAAGATGTTGCCACTTTAACTGCTGGTACGGTAATTTCTGAAGAAATAGGCATGGAGCTTGAAAAAACTACTTTAGAAGATTTAGGTCAAGCTAAACGTGTAGTTATCTCTAAAGACACCACTATCATTATTGATGGTATTGGTGAAGATGCTGACATTAAAGCACGTGTTAGCCAAATTCGTGGTCAAATTGAAGATTCATCTTCAGATTACGATAAAGAAAAACTACAAGAGCGTCTAGCTAAGTTAGCTGGCGGTGTTGCCGTTATCAAAATCGGTGCTGCCACTGAAATTGAAATGAAAGAGAAAAAATTCCGCGTTGAAGATGCACTACATGCAACACGTGCTGCAGTAGAAGAAGGTGTTGTTGCCGGTGGTGGTGTTGCCTTAGTTCGTGTTGCAGAAGCAATTAAAGATTTAGAAGGTGCTAACGAAGACCAAACTCACGGTATTAACGTTGCTATCCGCGCGATGGAAGCACCACTTCGTCAAATCGTAGCTAACTGTGGTGATGAATCATCAGTAGTGCTTAACGAAGTACGTAACGGTAAAGGTAACTTCGGTTACAATGCTGGTAACAGCACTTACGGTGATATGTTAGAAATGGGGATTTTAGACCCAACTAAAGTAACACGTAGCGCACTACAATTTGCAGCGTCAATTGCTGGCTTAATGCTAACTACTGAAGCTATGATTACTGATGCTCCTCAAGATGCTTCTCCAGCTATGCCTGATATGGGCGGCATGGGTGGTATGGGTGGCATGGGCGGTATGATGTAAGCCACCTATTAAGCTTTCAGCCCTTTAAAATCAAAGGGTTGTAGAACTTTGTAGACACAGATGTAGACAGGAAAGGGTGCTTAGTTGAAGACTACGGCACCTTTTTTTATGTCTTAAATACTTTGATGCGTTACAAAGTTACAGCAAGTTCCAAGTTTGTAACAGCCTTAGCACTAGGTTTGAAAAGGGCTAGAGGTGATTTGTAACTTTGTGACGTAATTTTTTAGGGTTACACACATATATATATAGACACCTATGGTGGGTAACTTAAAAAAGGTGATAATTAATCATCATCTTCGTACTTAGCGATAAAAGAATCGTAAAAAGACTTCGCCCAGTGTTGCTGTTTTAGCCACTCTATACCATCATCAATCTGTTTTTGGCAAATCCATCCCATGTAGCCATCATAGTCCCTAGCAGCATCGGATGTAACACTGCGTTCTTCGGGTTCAAAGTTCCAGTTGATGAAGTTTAAAGTGAACCACTGTCCATCATGGTATTTTCCCATGAAAAAACACTCGAAACGCTCATCTCTAAATTGGGCTGCTTCATGTTCACAAGTAAACTTGTCAGGATAAAAGCCGTCAATTGGGTGTACTACCATATAGATAGCGGGTTCATCGCTTTCTTCATTGAGATGGGAAACACCAATTAAGCCAGTATTTAATACTCTGTTGATTCTACTATTTCGCTTAGCAATATTATTTTGCTTGGCAGAGCATTCCCTTAGGTTACTCAGTCTATTATCAAGCGGACAGTGGTTGATATGGTCGACTTGTAGCGTATTGCTAGGTTTAACTATAAGACGGTGTAAATAAGCTCTGCTTTCCCCATTTGCTCTAGCGCAAAGTTGACCATCATTTCTTCTGTGGGCAATGAAGGCGTTTGATTCAAGCAAAGTAAGACTAGCGATGTCGATTACCGTAAAATTTATGTCATCGAGGTAGACTTCGACAACAGGTTCACACTGGTAAACGGTTAGCACTACCTTTTTCTTATGCTTGCCATAACCGTTAGGGTATTCGTAACGAATGTCATTATCTTTGTTAAAGCCATAGTGTTTAAGTGCTTTATTTATCATTACGCTAAGCCCTCTTGCTTAAGAATCTTGCCAACGGTGTTGCGGTGACAGCCAACCTTCTCAGCTATGTACTTATGTGCGTAATTCTTATCTCTTAGTGAGATGATTTGCTGGCGCTTTTGCCTAGTAATCCTTTTCGTGAACATGGTGAACTCCTTGTATGTGTTTGTTCACATATATTTTAATGTCTGTTGAACAGTAACGACCTTTAAAGAAACCTGATGCACACGATCGGTAGTGTTAATTCAACTTATTACAACAACTTAGCTATAAGTTACATGAGGTGGATTTACCTAAGTTTGCAGTTGAAAGGTGAGCGAACACTCGAAAGTAGCAAGCAGGCGTTGAACATAAATAAACGACCAGTTTGTAAGTCGAACACTAATAAAAATAGGATACAGATATGAATGAATCATTAATCAAAATAGTTGTTGCAGCAGTAATATCAGCATTAGCCATCGTGATAGAAATACTGGTTAATTATCAAAGCCAATGACAGTAAGTAATTGTTAGCAACATAACTAATATCAAATGGGAACACTAACCAGCCAAGGGCTGGTTTAAGGGGAATGTATGACAGTCGTAGGCTATGCACGAGTAAGTACAGCAGGACAGTCTCTAGAGGCACAGATGGTCGCTCTAGATGCTTGCGATAAGATCTTTAAGGAAAAGGAGTCAGGTGCTAAAACTGAACGTATAGAGCTTGATAGGATGCTCGATTATGTTCGTGATGGCGATATCGTCAAAGTGACTAAGTTATGTAGGCTGGCGCGGAACACAAAGCATTTACTTGAAATAGTAGAGTACCTTGATGACAAAAAGGTATCACTTCAGGTGTTAAACCTCGGCATTGATACCTCATCACCGACAGGCAGGTTGATGCTAACCATGATAGGTGCAGTTGCTAGTTTTGAGCGCCAGCTTCTGCTAGAACGTCAGGCTGAAGGTATTGCTCTGGCTAAGCAAAAGGGTAAGTACTTAGGACGAAAGCCAACGGCAGTAGCTAAGGCAACCGAAGTGCATAGCTTGATTGCTGAAGGTCTCTCTAAGAGCAAAATAGCTGATAAATTAAGTATTAGCCTATCAAGCATATATAGAATCGTTAAAAAGGGTTAGTTGCTCTTTTTTAATGTGCTTTTATTATGTTACCTTGTTGTCATACTTGCTAAAAATGGATTAAACAAGGCTAAATATTTTGAAGTTAACTTTTAAGTCACATCACCTATCAATAACCCAATTTCCTGAAGTTAATCTTCCTAAATTTTCATTGGTTACTGGGCGTAATGGCTCAGGGAAAAGTCATATGCTTCAAGCTATCAATACAGGGAAGATAGCTATAGATATTGCCCCGCAGTTTCAACAAAATATTGCCTTATTTGATTGGAATACATTGATTCCTAATAAGGCAAACACTGCTAATAGCCAAGCTATATTTCAAGGCATTACGAATATTTCTACACGAAAGAAGCAGATGCTAGATGCTCACAGGCCGCAGCTTTTAGGTATTGCTTCTCAGTTTGGTTTAACTGACAGGGTTGAAGGAGATATATGGGAACTTGCTCATTTAGATAAAGATGAATTGGGGGAGTTATTACTTGGTACAAGCCATGACAAAGAGCAGGTGTTCAATCAGATCAACTCTACCACTTCAGCTGTAGTTAATAATATTATACAAAGTGATGGTGGGCTTTCTAAACTTGCGAAGTTAGCTCCTAGTCAATTTCTCAAGTTAACAGAAGAAGATTTATTCAGCCATTTTCTTAACTTCAATGGTGGAAGTTTATTTCAGCAGACATTTTCAGAGGTTTTTCTTAGATACCATGAACTTGTAAAGCTTAATAAATTAAAAGAGTTAGACCATAAAGATGGTGTAAAGGGGGTTAGATATTTAAGTAATGAGAAATTCATAGAAACATACGGGAAACCGCCATGGGACTTTGTTAACCGCTTACTCGAAGATGCAGAATTAGACTTTGAAATCAGCAAACCAGAAGGGTATGTTACTTCAACTTTCTCAACTGTTCTAACTAAGAAAAGCTCTGGAAATGAAGTTAATTTTGCTCAGTTGTCATCAGGTGAAAAAATCCTAATGTCATTTGCTTTTTGTATCTACAATGCAAAAGGCTCCCTAAATGCCCCTAATCAGCCTAAAGTTCTTCTTTTTGATGAGGTGGATGCAACATTGCATCCGTCAATGTCAAAACAACTAATGAAAGTCATTATAAATACTTTAGTGGGGGAGCTGGGAATTCATGTCATTATGACCACACACTCGCCATCTACAGTAGCAGTTGCTCCAGAAGAAGCTGTTTACTTACTGAACTCAGGTAATTTAGGTCTTGAGAAGGTCAATAAGAGGCAAGCAATTTCCTCTTTAACTGCTGAAGTCCCTACGTTGGCTATTAGTTTTGATGGACGAAGGCAGGTTTTTGTTGAAAGCCACCTTGATGCAGAGCGCTATGATCTGTTATACCGAACATTATCAAAAATTCTTAACAGTGAACGTTCCTTGATATTCATGGGGGTAGGCCGCAAAAAGAGTGATGGTCGAGAGGATAATGGGGGTTGTGATAAAGTTAAGGCAATAGTGAAGTCGTTACGCGATGGCGGTAATGAGTCTGTGTATGGTCTTCTGGATTGGGACACAACAAACGAACCTCAAGAGCGATTATATATTCTTGGTCAAGGTAAGCGATATGCTATTGAGAATTTATTATTAGACCCACTACTCTTAATGTCACTGCTTATTAGAGATAATAGGGGGCTATATCAAAATTATGGCTTAATAAGTGAGGTAGCTCATAGCCAGCTTGTGAATTTAGATAATGCTACACTTCAAGAAGCGGTCAACAAGGTTCAGCAAAAAATTATTGGTAAGAACGTTAATTTAGAAGATAGCATCGACGTTACTTATTATGGCGGAATCCAGCTTAGCATTTCAAAGAGTTACCTTCACATGCAAGGCCATGAACTTGAAGGTATGGTCAGGGCTGCTTTTCCAGAACTAGGTAGGTACAACAATAGTATTAAGCTATTAAAGGCTATAATTGACCCTATCATGTTTGAGTCACCTGAGTTTATTCCTTTGGAAATAATCAAGTGCTTTGAATCTTTACTCAATGATTAATTCAATTGGTTAGCTGTTGCACCAAAAGGCTATACCCTTGTGATAAATATAAAACCCACCTTAAAGCATGTCTTTAGAGTGGGTTTTGTTGTTTTGGCAAGGTATTATCACTAGGTAGACCCTATTGAGAACCTCAAGTTGTGCAATGGCCAATCCTTTCCTAAACTTTAGATTACTTATATTAAGGGGGGGAATTACGGTATGGCTTATACACGTGAAGAAGGCGCTATTTTTGAATCTCAAGGTCTGTGTAGCGACTGTGGTGGAAGCGGGTGCAGTTACTGCGAGGGGACAGGAAATTCTGACTCTGTTAACTCAGATAGTGATGACGATGACGAGTAAAGTTTAACAATATTGGCTTTATATTTTGTAACTGCTAACACTAGGGGGTCAGCTGACCCCCATTCTACCAAATAATATGCGCTATACCTTGGTCGTAAAACGCTTTGAGTTGTGGCAGCGTATATCCATCAGAATAATAACCATAAGTCATACAATTACCTCGTGAATGCCCTAGAATTGGCGCAGCATCCGCTTCAAGGACTCCTGACCTTTGCATTGCAGTGGTAAACATTTTACGAAATGAATGAAAGGTTTTAGCTGAATCAGTTGATATATGAGCTGTTTTAATTCGTGAAAACCATCGGCTCATTTTCTTTCCGTCTAGGCCAAGTAACAACTCGTTTCCACCTTTAGTTTCAGCTATTGCTCTTAGCCTTTGACCAAGTTCATCTGTTAGTGGCACTATCCGTGTTGCAGCATCGGTCTTCCCCTTCTCAATGAAAATAGCGTGGACTCCTTGCTTATATTCAACGTGTCTCGCTTGTAAGTTGCATAACTCTGATATTCGACAGCCAGTAAATACAGCCAATTTAACTAGTAATTGCCTTATAGGTTCCTCATCAGCCATGAGCACCCTTATCTGTCTTACTTCTTGTTCATTAAAAGGTAGTTTTTTTTGTTTTTCAGTACCACCAGCGAATGAATGGCCATCGAATGGACATGCTGTCGTTACTTCACTTAATTGTTCGCAGTAATTCCAGATTGAGCGTAAGCGACTGATGTAGCTTCTTGCCGTTGAGGTGGCGTGCTTACTCATCAGTAGTCCAATATAGTTATAAACTTGTCTTTTTGATATGTCTTCAAGTTGAATGTCATATAACTTGAGAGACTTTAAAAATTCATCAACAGATTTATTAGCCTTGAGTTTGCTATCTGCTGAAATAGCCTTCCTCTTTTGGCGGCTCCAGTTTGTCAGGGCTTCTTTTAAAGTAATTCGGTACTTATGGCTTTGGTTTTTGTATTCGCTTACCGTTGTATAGGCATTAATAAATATTTCACCACTATTCTCTTGTTGTTCATTATCACTCAGGAGTGGGTCTTTTCCTGTTTTAAGCACTTCATCTATATCGTAAGGTTCGTCCCAGTATTCAGGGTCGTTTTTCTTGCGCTCAGCCATGGACTGAACGAGCTCAAGGAATCGATGCCTATTTTTATTAGGGGCATTAAATTTACGCTCCTGAAGCTTTCCGTTAATAATGTCTCGTTGAAGTCTTGCATCTCGTATATCACCAGTACCAAGGCTTTCAGAGATAGTGGTCTCGCCATCAAACTGGTCTAAAAGGTCTTTTGGGATGCGCCTTTGGTAGTGCCAAACATTACCGCGTAGTTTTAGATATTTAGTGTCAGTTGATGGCATGTAGTCAGCTTTGTAGTCAGGAATGTAGACAGATATAATGCCATAAAGCCTTATGTAACGCTATCTTAGGGGCTTGGTGGGATATGGGCGGTATGATGTAATTTATGCTGGTCTAAATTGCTAACTTCTTCGTTGCTTTATAGCTCGTTTAAGAAAAATTAAACGTCACTAAAAAGCGCCTTGAATTAAACAATTTATCCTACGCATAAAGCATTAACTGCTTATAGCACATACTTGAAAAAGCTCGCCTCGGCGGGCTTTTTTGTTTCTGGAAGTTATTTGAGTACTAAGGCTTAGTGCTTGATGATTGTTTTTCTAAGTAGTTGATTATCTTGATAGCAAAGGTGTTTCGTTAGTGGTGCTTAATCTTGGTATTGATACAAAATCACCAACGGGTAGGTTGATGTTAACAATGATAGGTGCCATTGCTAGTTTGAACGCCAGCTACTTCTTGAAAGACAGGCAGAGGACTAAAGCCGACAGCAATGGTTAGGGCCGATGATGTGAACTTGTTAGTTGCTGATGGGATATCTAATCAATTGATATCGAAGCACTTGTGGAAAAGCCTATCAGTATTCATAAAGATATTAAGAAGGTCAGATAAGCCATTATTAACTGTGTGATTATGGCAACTTCGTGCGCTTTTCTGACGTTGGCTTCAAAATATTAACGATATTTTTTCTAATGGATAAACCTCTACTGTTAATAATACACTGACTAAGAATTTGGCACGATATGTAAATTTATAAATGAAGTTGAATGCAATCAAACTAACTGGTAAATTACTAAAAATATTGTGTAAAACCGCTTTAAACAGAAGTTTTCGACGGTTTAATTCGAGATGTGCACTAAGACATTGTTAGCTTTATCATCACTTTGGAGGGTTTTATGAGAATATTGGCATTATTAATTTTACTTATTTCTACTAGTAGTAACGCAGAGGTAGACTGTAAAGGGAAGATATCTCGCCTCGCTCTACAGATTAATAACGGGGTAGTGATTTTGGGGCTCGTCGGTGGCCCAAATGCAGCACAGCTTTGCTCTATAAAAGATACCGAAAATTATAATGGTGTTGCTAGTGAAGTTTGTCGAACCTTGTACGGTACACTTCTAGCAGCTAAAGCATCAGACAAAAATACAACAATACGCTTTTATTCACATGATAGCTGTACTACGCCAGAATTATCATGGAAAGCTGCTGGTACTTTAGGTTACTCTGCTCATATGCAGGACTAAAAGCTATAAGTCGTTTAAAAGAATAAAAAATAGTTGGCTTTTGCTCCATCGTTACTAATTTTAGCCAACAATTATTTACCTCTTAAAAAGGCGTTATTGATAAAAAATCTAATATAACCTATCCAAATGGCTATAAAAGCTAATGTCTGAAAAGTGGTAAAAGTGATCGTTAAATAAATGAGGGAATAGTCAATTTAAATAATTTTTTGCGGTGGCGACAGCACCCAAAGGAAGTTAAACACCGAGCCCCCCTTTGGAATCCCCCAGTGCTGCTGCATCAAACGTATTCCTAAATTCAGCACAATATCTCCGACGTAACAGCAATGAAGGCACATCCATGTGCCACATTACTTTTGCCATCATCCCTGATGGAAATACGTGAATATTGTATTTCACTCCAGCGTTTGAAGAAGCAGACTTAGTGTTTTTTGAGGTACTATCATTTCTAACGGGTCAAAAATTCTTTGTCTGGAATTAGTCTGATCAGTTGACAAAATCAACTATTCCCATTTCAGCAATTCAATCTCCAACTAGCAATGGTAGACGTCGAGGGCTGCCGTTGTTCATGGACGATAAATCGGCAGGAATAGTGGTTTACGCTAGTTGGTGATTGAATGTTCTGCTGAGTAGAGCGCCACGGGGATTCCAAAGGGGGATTTGGCGTGTAACGCCCCTTTGGGTGTGGTCGCCACTGCGACGCCAAGCAGGAAATACAAACTATAAGTTGTTAAATAAGGAAAAATTGATTAAGTACAAAAAAAACATCACGTTGGTGAGTGATTTTTTTTTCAATAAAACAGCAGTGAAAATACTTAAATATTTTATTTATAACGCATTTGCTCTTACAGAAACCGTACACTTTCTTAACAATTATCAACTAGGCAGTTTGCATTGTTATTAGTAGATTAGCTTTAATGTTATTAAGCTAAATCAATAAGGATATGTTTATGAAAATGTTATTAGTTATGATTACCTTTATTTTGATGGGCTGCGCCACACAAGGAGTGGATCGAGCAAGTCAGAACAAAATAATAAAGGAGTTTTATGCTTCGGTTGAGTCTAGGGATCAGGTAGAACTTTCATCTGAAGTTAAAACCGGCATTGTCGGCGGGGCTGCTGTTGGCGTTATCGATAACTTAGATGGAAATCACGAGGATATGATTGCAGGCGCATTAGCAGGTGCTCTAGTGGGAGGAATATTTACTGCGATGTTTGAAGGCAGTAATACCGCCTATGAGTACTCTTTACATTCAGCTGATCAGGGCGATTTTTCAGTTATACAAAAAGATAAGTTTGATTTGCAAAGTAACTGCGTCAAAGTCAGGGTTGCTGCAGAAGTTGTGGTCTCTCCAGCATCAACAGAAAAGTGTCAATTTAACTAGCTACTTTATCGTGTAAACCAATTTGATAGTTAAATTACTGAGTATTAATCGTAGCAAAAATTATAGCTGAATAGTCTCCATCATAACCATTGAATATTGAAGTCATGGTTGTCTTATGCTTGTTTATTGGCGCCAGTTGATGAAGTGGTTGTTGGCTGAGTGAGTAAGTTATTTAATTTGTTTTTTATTTGAACTTGCTTATCGGTCGGCGATTTAACCGCTTGGCTCAAGCGTTGTTTAATTTCAGTTAAGCGAATAGGGGAAACATTACTTTTCCCAACATTAGCTGACAGCTGCGGTTTATCGATCTTTATTATGGGCACTGTCGCCAGACTCTGTTCAGCAACAAAGTCTAAACAATTGTTGAAGTTATTTCGAACGATAACGGCTTCAGTTAAACAAAAAGTATTGAGCACTTTTATGAGAGTATTCGGATTCAACAATGTTTGTTCATAGTTTAATGCTTGTAGATTCACAGCATCAAGATCCTCTGTTAGCACCTCTACTTGCGGCAATAAAACACCGTAATTACGACGGTTTTCTAATAACTCTGTCGTGCTTAGGTTAAGCAATTTGATGGTCATCTTTAAATTATTACAAACAATTTGAAGTTCTTGACTAGAATATTTGCTAAGCAGTATTAACATTCTTGTTTGGCTAGATAATAGATTAAACATCCTTAACTCCTTTTATGAAACTGACTGTCTATGCCCGTTATCAATCAATCGAGCACTGCACTGATTAGTAATAGGCATAATTGTAATCACTAAATATTGCAGAATTATTAAAGCTGCAATATTAAAGAAGCCAAACTTCTACACGACGATTTCGTTTTCGACCATCTTCAGTATCATTGTTGGCTATAGGTAGTGCTTCACCCATACCTTCAACCGCTAAGACAGCGATACCACGAGAAGTGAGCGCTAGCTCCACTGATTTTGCTCGTTTAAAAGATAAGCTGCTGTTTTTGGCTTGGGCACCAATGCTATCTGAAAACCCCATAAGAACGATACGACGGCTTTGCTGCTCTTCCATAAAATCAACAAGGCGTAATAAATCACGCTTGCCTTTGTTATCAAGATCCTTGGTGGCATAGTCAAATCTAAAGTTTAATGAAAGTCGCTTAGCCGTGTTGGCATAATGCTGATATTTTTTCGGGGCCCCGGCTAAAGGGTAAACCTGCTCTAATTTTATATTTTGTGAAATCAGTCCTGCTTGTGAAACTACCTGCTGGCCTTGGGTTGATAACGCATATTGAGCAAAGTCTTTGACCATAGTTGATGCAGATGTTGGCGTATAAAAGTATAGACGTCTTGAAAGTGCATAATCTTCGGTGCCCACGGTAAAACGGGTTGGGAAAATCGCATTGGTATTTTTACTAGCAGAAATCGCTAGGGCTTTATTGTGCAATACATAGTTCAGACCAATAAAACCAATGGCGCCTTCATTTTGTGATACCAAAGTAGACAACTGTGAACTAGACTCGAATCGTTGAGCTTTTGGGGATAGCTTTTTGTTATGCTTTTTTAATACTAGGTTTTTAAAAGTATCCCAAGTACCTGAATGTTGATCTCTGGCATACAAGTTAATAGGTAAGGAAGTCCCCCCAATTTGTGACCAGTTGCTGATTTCACCAGAAAATATCTTCGCCAGTGTAATACCTGACAGTTGCTTAACAGAATTATTTTGATTAACAATTACCGCTAAGCCATCTAAACCAATAATATGTTCATTACCGAGCTTATTTAACAACCCTGAGGTATTACTAAGTTGCGCAACTTCACTTTTTTTAATTCGACGAGAAGACATACCTATATCGGCAGTGTTGTTTTTTAGCCCAGAAAAAGCGGTACTCGAGCCATGAGAATTTAATTCAATAGCATAATCTTTATCATCAACGCTGTAGTTTAATACTCGTTCTAATGGTGTATTTTGACTCCAAGTGAAGTTATTAATGTTCTGTTGTTTTAAAAAACCTTCCAGCAACATGGGGGCTAGCTTTTCCCCAATAGTATTTGAACCATGCAAACGAAACACTGTTTTACTTGCTAGCTTAACCATAGGTTTAATTTTCGGTTCTATTATCGCTTCATCAATGGGAGGTGAAACGATAGTTGATTGCTCTGAATTGTTATGTGTAGCGTCAGCACCCAAAACTTCAATAGTTTTCTTATTATCTGGTAATTGTGCGACCTGTGGTTGCTCTGATAATTCAACAGTGTTGCCGTACCAAAAAGTGCCACCAGCCAATATCAACAAAGTAAAAATGAGCAGTGAAACTAAAGCTCCTTTGTTCGAATGTGACCATTTTTCGCTTACTGATTTTTCTGAAACAACTTCAGTGACACTTAACCAAGTGGTGATGAAGTTAATGTCTTGATGTCCAAGTTGGCTTAATTCACTAATAACTAACTGACGATAATCTTCTTGGACCAGCATTTTTCTTATTGATATTTCAATATCAAACTCTTCCTGCGCCAGTATGACTAATTGCTCTAGTTGCACCATCAGAGGCTTATTGTTTGATTGCCATGTTCCTGAAAAATTGATTGTCATTAAAACTACCCCAAATGTTAAAAGTATGTTTAATAAGCTTAATCTTTTAAAGTTACACTTTTATGACGATTGTAAATGCTTTCGTTCTACTTCTTGTTTCATTTTAGCTTTAACTACTAACGTTTTTAGCTATAAAAGTTAAACTAATAGTAATTCTGGCTGCTTTAAAGCCGAACATATTAGAATGATTTAATTACATACTGTTGCAGATTTTAATTTAATCTATTTATATACTTAATTATAGAATTAGGTCAGTATTGAAACGTTAATACATATTTCTAGGATTGAATAATGAAGAAAAATATTACTTTAGCCATAGCCTTACTTAGTGGTTTTTTAGTCAGCGCTTGTGTGACTGTACCTCAAGAGCCACAGGCAAAGAAAAATCAATTAGCCATCTCAAGTGTGCGAGATATTCCTATCTCATACTCCACGGGTAGCCAGTTCTCTTTAGCTCCTAAATATGTAACAGAAACATCATTAAAAGTAAGTCAAACTCAAGCTGTATATAAGCTTTACGCAGATGCCATAATCGCTGATTTAAAGAGCCATGGTTTTAAAAACTCCAGCGATGGCACAGCCTCAGCTTTTCATGTCGGTTTTGGTATTGCTTTAGCGAGTGATTTATCCGACCAAACTATCAATGATGAATTTGGGATTTCACCGGGTTTACCAAGCAGAGATGATTTAACAAAAGGCAGCTTTTTAATTTATATTGAAGATGCTAATACTGGCAAAAAGGTTTGGCGCGGCGCGGCACAAGGTTTTGCCCATGAAGATAGTAATGAAGCAGAAAGAGCACAACGTACCGCAGCAATTGTAAGTCGAGTAATGAAGCAGTTCTACGCTACAAATTAGTACTGTTAGGTATCAAATTGACACGGTTTAGCTCGCTAATTTCTGCTTTACTGATGTTGAAAAAATAATTTTAGGGGCTGTATATGAAACAATCTATCTTAATGGTTACACTATTAACATCAGTTTTATTACTTACACCGAATGCTTTTGCGGCAAGTAGTGAAGTGACTTGGAAGGATTATGAAAGCTATCGTGATATCGATTCAGGCAATGAAAACCGTAAGTCATTTAGAGAACGCACTTTTAGGAAGCTTGAAGAGCACTTTGCAAAATTAGCTACTAGCTTACCAGACGGACAAGTCTTAAAAATTGAGGTGACTGATGTTGATTTAGCCGGTGACACACATGTCGGAGGCATTAATCAAACTCGTATTATCAAACAAATTTTTATGCCTCGAATGAATTTTTCATATCAGCTACTTGATGCTGATGGTAAGGTTATTCAAACCGAAGCAGTTGTAGTAAAAGATATGAATTTCATGTCAGGTATAAATTTGAAGTACCGCAATGATTCATTAGGTTATGAAAAGAAAATGCTTGATGACTGGTTCAAAAAAACTTTTAAAGAATTGATTGTTAGCAAATAATTGGCTAGTAAATTAAAAAGTAAACAAATAAAAAAGTCACTATGGTGACTTTTTTATTGCCGCTAATTGTATTTTCAAGGAAGTAATTAAGTTATTATCATTGCTCAATTACTTTATGTTATCGCAAGGAAAAGGCGCAATGAAGCCCGCCCAATATTCAATATCTTTTTACCGTTTATTAGCCTCCCTTACCGTTTTAGTTTTTCTGTTCCTTTTTAGCCAAAATGCATATAGTGCACAATCATCAAATCATAATGGCGAAGATATCTCCATTAAAAGCATGCTTGATAGAAAAGAAGCAGCGCAAAAAAGTGCGAGTCAGTACGATAACTTTGATGAATATAATGTTCCAAAAGATGATTTCGAGCGGGGACAGCCTCGTAGTGCTATTGCCGGTTATTTACGTGCTATGCGCTCAGGTGATTTAGCGTTAGCTACTAATTATTTAGATTACCGTAATCTATCGGAGAAAACCCTTAAGGTTGGTAAAGAAGAATTAGCGAGGCAGTTAGGTGTGGTGTTAAATCGAACTTTATGGGTTGATTTAAATAGTATTAGTGCCCGACAAGAAGGGCGAAGAAATGATAATCTACCCTCCTATAGAGATCTGGTTGGGCAAGTTGAATACCAAGGTAATGACGTAGATATTTTATTACAGCACATTCCCCGCGCTGAAGATAAAGTTAAAATTTGGAAAATATCAAATGCTACCGTTGAGAAAATCCCACGTTTATTTAAGCGCTATTCATATTCGCCTTTAGGGGAGTTTTTAGCTAAAAAATTACCAGCCATTGATCTTTTTGGAGTCATGCTTTGGCAGTGGCTTTATTTTACCTTGATGATGGTTATCTATTACTTCATCGCTAAAGTTTTTACGTGGTTGACAGCCTTTACACTCAAAAGAGTTTACAAGAAAGTATCTGATGACGTTTTAACCTTTATTAAAGAGCCAGTAGCGTTATTAATTGCGGTGATTTTAGCGCGAAGCTTTCGTGATGAAGCCAATATCACCATTGCTGTTAGGGCGGTAACAGAAGGCAGTACTTTATTAATTATTGCTTGGTGCTGGGTATGTTTTAGATTTATTGATTTAATGAAAACTATACTGGCAGAAAAATTCATCACTCAAGACAAGCCTTTAGCTGTGTATTTGCTAAGACCAGCAGGTACAGTAATAAAGATTATTATATTCAGTATTGCCGCTTTAAATTGGCTGGAAAACTTAGGTTTTAATGCTTCGACATTATTAGCAGGGTTAGGTATAGGTGGTTTAGCTATTGCTTTGGCCGCACAAAAAACGGTAGAAAACATTATTGGTGCAATTACCTTATATACCTCAGCACCTATTAAAATTGGTAACTTTTGTCGTTTTGGTAATAGTTTTGGTGTGGTAGAAGAAATAGGTTTACGTTCCACGCGGATACGCACCTTAGAAAGAACCGTAATTTATGTTGCCAATGCCAAGTTTATTGATATGAATATTGAAAACTACTCTGAGCGAGAAAAAATTGCCTTTAGGCCTAAGATATTTTTAGCGGCAGACACCCCTAAGGAAAATATTGATGCATTATTAGTGGCAGTAAGGGCAATGCTTAGTACAACAGAAATGATAGCTGAATCGCCGCTACGTACTCATTTTAAAGCATATACCATTTATGGATTAGAGTTGGATATTCTGGCTTACGTAAAAACTACTGATTTTGATGTGTTTCTTGATGAAATCAACCAACTAAACTTGAATATATTGGCTTTACTCAATGAACATGATTGTAAAGTACAGGTCATGGCAGAAAGAGTTGCACAGTAGGGCTTGAGTAATTTTATTCAAAGTATGCAGCGGTATAGGATAAATTATTAATAAAGTAATCAATCAAATAATTGCTTACTTTATTAACTGTGCTGCTATTTATTGAAGGGTTACTGAGTATAACTTTGCTCAAAGTTAGCCAATACTGTGAAAAGTTGTTCAATCTTTTTAACTAAAGCGATTAATTGGCTTTGATCTTTATTCGCTTGCCATGCTAATAGGTCATCGGCCATCTCTTCAACGTAAGGTTGGAAAGTATCAGCAGTACTTTTGAATGGTGAATCAGTGGTGAAAATAGCTTTAAAGCTAGCTTTTTTCTGCTCGCGCAAATCAGCTAAGGTTGCATCAGCCGTCATCGATTTTTTTAAGATAACAGATATATTTTCAATTAGTTGTTGTTCAATTGCTTTAGTCATAAATCTTCTAATGTTGATAATAGGGCTTTAATGAGGCAATTATGCCAGATTGATTGGTGTTTTGTTAGCTTGGCCGGCAATTTCTCTGACCAATTTGGGCATCATAAAGCCGGGTAAACTAGCCAACATATCTTTTACAATAGCTACAGCATCGGCTTCTGTTACATCAAAATGGGCAGCACCTTGTACCGCATCAAACAGGTGTAGATAGTAAGGTTGAATGCCAGCATCAAATAAACTCTCACATAAGTTATTTAATATTTCAGCGTTATCATTTACTCCGCGTAACAGTACACTTTGGTTAAAAAGCGGAATACGTGCCTCGCGTAGTGGTTCAATTGCTTGTCTTAGTTCATCATTAATTTCATTGGCATGGTTGATATGTAAAACCATAGTGGCTTTTAAGCGTGAATTTTTTAATAGCGCAACAAGGTTTGCGGTAATGCGATTAGGAATTACCACAGGCAAGCGAGTATGAAGTCGTAGGCGTGTCACATGGGGAATTTGTTCTATTTTATCGATCAGCCAAGCTAGGTGAACATCATTAGCCATTAATGGATCGCCGCCACTAAAAATGACTTCACTGATTTCACCATGGGCCGAAATATAATCAAGGGCACTTTGCCAGCGCTTCTTATTAGGGCTGTTATCTTGATAGGGAAAGTGACGGCGAAAGCAATAACGACAATTTACCGCACAGGCAGATTTTACTATCATCAATACGCGGTTTTTATACTTGTGCAGTAAACCTTCTGCGACGGTTTCATGTTCCTCTAGGGGATCTGAAGAGTAACCCTCTGTTATTAAGAACTCGCTAGACAGCGGCATAACTTGTTTGAGCAGAGGATCGTTAAAGTCACCTTTTTTCATGCGCTTAATAAAAGGAAGAGGAACACGAACAGGAAATAACTTACGGGCTTTGAAGTGTTGTAAATAGTCATCAGGAGAAATATTAAGTAGAGCTAATAGTTGTTCTGGCTCGGTCACAACATCACGTAAATCTTTTTGCCATGATTTTTCATCACAAAGATGCAAATCGTGATCAATTTGGGTTATTATCTGCGGCAATTCTAATTTCAATTGAACATCTCTTACTAGCTACTTATGCCATTATAACGGTTATAGCCCAGTGAAGATCAATTAAATAACTAAGTAATCAATAAAAGAGCACTCTTATTATGGCTAATTACAGTACCAACCAGTTCAAAGCTGGACTTAAAATCATGCTTGATGGCGAACCTTGTAACATTCTTGAAAATGAATTGGTTAAGCCAGGTAAAGGCCAAGCCTTTAGCCGGGTTAAAATTCGTAAACTAGTTTCTGGTAAAGTATTAGAGAAAACCTTTAAGTCAGGCGAGACTGTTGAAGGTGCTGACGTAATGGAAGTGGAACTTGCTTATTTATACGCGGATGGCGAGTTCTGGCACTTTATGAACAACGAAACTTTTGAGCAAATTGGTGCAGAAGAAAAAGCTGTAGCCGATACAATGAAGTGGTTAGTTGAAGGTGATATTTGTACCATTACTTTATGGAATGGCACGCCAATTACCGTAACACCAGCAAACTTTGTTGAAATCGATATCACTGAAACTGATCCAGGCTTAAAAGGCGATACTGCAGGTACTGGTGGCAAGCCAGCAACTTTAGCTACAGGCGCTGTGGTTCGTGTGCCGTTGTTTGTACAAATTGGTGAGAAAGTTCGTATTGATACACGCTCTGGCGAATATGTATCTCGTGCAACAAAAGCACAATAAACTTAAAGTAGTAACGCATAAGAATAAAATAAGGGAATAATAATGTTTTTTAACAAGGTGCTAATGTCAAAAATAATGATAGTTAGCTGTGTTGTTGGTCTATTAGCAGGTACGGTTAGTACTGATGTTAATGCTAAATATACCAAGCGTAGTGATAAGTGGGAAGCGAGCTTTAAAGTGTTAAACAACCAATCAAGTGTTGTAGATGGCCAAAATGGTGCTAAAACAGACATTGAGAGTGATTATGGTTGGGGTTTTACTTTAGGTTATAATGTAAACCCACATATTTTAGTTAACTTTGATTTTTCTTCATCAACACCAAGTTATCAAGCAACATTAATTGATGCTGACGATGGTAGTAGTCATCAAATAAACCATAAAATGGACTTGTTAGAAAGTCAATTTAACGTAGTTTATAGTGTCTTTGCATCACAATTTACTCCTTATTTCCAGGCCGGTGCTGGTTGGGCTTTTGTCGATAGTAATATTGCTAAAGGACCGCCAGGTTCAATTTGTTGGTGGGATCCGTGGTGGGGTTACGTCTGTGATAGTTATCAAAATACTTATAATGATGAGCGATTTTCATACAATGTTGCAGCAGGTTTTCGTTATGAGTTAGATAACAGCTTATTTTTCCGTGCTAGTTATAAGCAAGCTTGGATTGACTTTAGCAGCTCAGATGATGCCAGTATTGGTTCATACCATTTAGAAATAGGCTCTATTTTTTAAGTGAAATAAGAAAAAAGTATTTAAAACTATTGGTGAAGCATTTTCCATTATTCGATAGTAATTTAATAATAAAACCCAGCAAGCAGCACTTCTGTTTACTGGGTTTTTTATTGCTTAGAAATCTATGTCATAACACTGCTTTAGTTGGCTACTCTTTTTGAACAGCCTGTCAGTGTTTTAATCTAGTTTACATCGCTGCTAGCTATACATAAGACAGTGGCTCAGGTATATTCAATATTGTTATTTTTACTTGTTTAAGTAGGCCACGTGAAAGAAAAATCAACGTCATTTGATATTGCTTATAAGGCTGGGGTTTCTCAGTCAACTGTCTCAAGAGCTTTGCGAAATAGTCCATTAGTTAATGAGGCAACACGAGAAAAAATCCAAGCCATCGCTAAAGAGTTAAATTACAAGGTTGATAAAAATGCCAGTAATTTACGCTCACAACAAAGTGATACTATTGCTCTGTTGTTATTTGAAGACCCTACCAATGATGACTCCGCAATAAACCCTTTTTTCCTCTCTATGTTGGGTAGTATCACTCGGGCTTGTTCACAAAAAGGCTATGACTTATTAGTATCTTTTCAACAAGCAAGTGATGACTGGCACGCAGATTTTGAAGATAGTAATAAAGCCGATGGCTTGATTTTGCTAGGTTATGGCGACTATGTTGACTACGAAGAGAAACTAGTTAAATTGCTTGAGCAAGGCACTCACTTTGTTCGCTGGGGGGCTGAAGTTAAAAACTTACCCCTTATCTCGGTAGGTTGTGATAACTACCAAGGTGGCAAAGAAATGACTGAACATCTCATTAAAAAAGGCCGTAAGAATATTGCTTTTTTAGGCAGCGCTTCTACCCATGCGCCAGAATTCTTTGAACGTTACAAAGGCTATTGTCAGTCGTTAAAAGCTAATGGCATCGTGGTGAATCCACTGTTGCAGTTTAATGCGCTTTATACCGAAGAAGCGGGTTATCAGGCTGCATGCCAATTAATATCAAATGGTGAATATTTTGACGCCATATGTTGTGCATGTGATTTGATTGCCATCGGTACTATGCGCGCATTACAAGAGCATAACCTAGACATTCCAGAACAAGTTGCTTTGGTAGGTTTTGATGATATTGCCATTGCCAGTTTTACTTTCCCACCACTAACAACGGTGAAGCAAGATACCCAATTAGCGGGTGAGTTATTAGTAAATACTTTACTGACGATGATTAGTGGTGAAGAAGCTAAAACAACCTTAATTCCACCTGAATTGGTTATACGTAAATCTTGTGGTAGTTAGTTAGTTAGCTAGTTGAGTTTTACTTTAAAACAAACTTAACGGAACAAACTAAATAGGCGCTTTAAGCGCCTTTTTAGTTTGTTCCGTTAAGTTATTGTGGTACAGGTATTAAGCGGTAACTTCTGAATGATGATTTTCAGTTTTTTCTTCAACACCATCTTTAACAAAGTAAACCGATAGTGCCGCTAAAATCATTGAACCACCGGCTAGCATAATGATATAGATGGCTTGATTGTCGAACACCGCAGTTAAAATCCAACCGGCAAAAATACCTGACACTATTTGTGGCGCGGCAATGGTGAAGTTAAATATACCCATATAAACACCGGTTTGTTTTACTGGCAGTGAGCCAGCTAAAATAGCATAAGGCATTGCCAATATTGCAGCCCAAGCCATGCCAACACCGATCATTGGCAAAAATAGTGATACCGCACCTTGTGGTACTGTAATTTCAGTAATGGCTAAATTAACTAATGTTGGCTCTGTGCTTTGGATAAACATAATACTGATATAACCAATGCCACCAGCGAGTAGTGATAACGAATAAGTTAATTTACGGCCAATGGTATTAGCAACTTTTGCCATAAAAATGGAAGCGATAGCGGCAAACAAAGAATAAGCAGCAAAGATAATACCCACCCAATCACCGGCAGTACCTTTTGCTTTAGCAATGTGCTCAGGTATAGCGCCAACTGATGTTAAATAACTTGGGTCAAACCACTTAGCATCAATGCCCCATATATGCTGGGCAATGGCTGGCATGGTATATACCCACATAATAAATAACGCAAACCAAGAGAAAAATTGCACCAAGGCAAGTTGTCTCATGGTGGTTGGCATAGTTTTCATTAGACCAAAAAATCCTGCTAATTTCTCACTAAGTGGGCTATTTGTATCACTCTTTTCTAATATTGCTAAACCATTAGTACCCGGCGTATATTCTTTGGTTCTAAAAACAGTCCATAATACTGAACCTAACATAACTGTGGCACCAATATAAAACGCCCAAATAACCGATGGCGCGACAGTGCCAGCCTCTGCAGTATTTTCTAAGCCAATAACATTAGTTAAAACAAAAGGTAAAATAGAACCAAAAACGGCGCCAATATTAATTAAAAAAGATTGAATAGAATAACCGACAGTTCGTTGTTCACTTGGTACCATGTCAGACACAAGCGCACGAAAGGGCTGAAAAGCTAAATTAAAAGAAGCATCCATCAGGGCTAACATCATAGCGCCAAAAAATAATGGTGTGATAAAACTCGCTAACGTTGCTGAATTTGGCATTAATAACATGCCAATAGCGGCGGCAATACCACCGGCTAAAATATAAGGATTACGACGACCTAATTTGTTCCAGGTCTTATCTGAAGCAGAGCCAACGATAGGTTGAATAAGCAGACCCATAATAGGGGCAACTAACCAAAATAGTGATAATGAGTGTAAGTCAGCACCTAAATCGGAGAGTATCCTACTGGCATTGGCATTTTGTAAGGCAAAACCAAACTGTACACCGAGAAAACCAAAACTGACATTCCAAATTTGCCAAAAACTCAAACGTGGTTTTTGCTGATTATCTTTACTGCTCATATCAAAAACTCTTATTGTTATGTTTTGCGTTACTTGTTTTAAAAAAAAGCACATTATTATTTTAGAAAAACTCAATAATAATGTGCAATACCAATCAGGCATAAACAAGGTGTGTATTGAAATACTTTTTATGTGCACATGGCCAACAAAGCTACAGCAATGAATTTAATATACGCAGTTTCATCAACAACCACTAGCTGTTACATACGTATTCAGCAATATGCTTAGTCCTAGTTATTTTGCTTCTGCAGTACAAAAGCGGCAGCGCCAAGTAAGCCCGGTTGCTGCTCTGTTATCACGTAAGTAGGGGCTTGCTCAGTAATCGATGACAAGCGACCTTTTGTTTCAAACCGTGCTCTAAAGTCGCTATTTTTTAAATAATCTATAAAACGCGGCACTATTCCACCAGCGATATATACACCGCCTTGGCTATTCATTATTAAGGCAAGGTTACCAGCGAAGCTACCTAGTACATTACAAAAAAGTGTCAGAGTTTTCTCGCAAGTCGCACAAGTACCGGTAAGGGCTTTAGTGGTGATATCTTTAGCTGAAAGCTTATCGTTCACCGTGATAATTTCTTTACCTTCATCAATGAATAATAACGCTTGATAAACTTGCTCTAAGCCATAACCTGACAGTAATTGCTCGTATGAAACACGTTTTTTAATGCCTTGGATGAAGCTTCGCACTTGCTGCTCAGTGTCATTAATGGCGGCGAAATCAATATGGCCACCTTCACCACTAATACAGTGCCATTGGCTCTTACCTGAAACAGTTAGTGGGACTAAATTAGCTACCCCTAAGCCTGTTCCCGGACCACAGACTGAAATTGGTTTACCAGCAACACATACACCGCCACCAATTTTTACTTTTTGATTATCTGATAAAAGTGGAATTGCCATAGCTATCGCTGTGTAGTCATTAATAAAGCTTAACGAATTAAGTTTTAATGCCTGTTTGAGATCTTTCTGGGAAAACTGCCAAGGTAAGTTGGTCATGCTAATTAAGTCTTTATCTACTGGACAGGCAATGGCAAAACAAGCGTTAATTGTAAACTTATCAAGTTTTTTAGCTTCAAGGTAATGGGCAACCACTTCAGCTAAGCTAGTGAAGTCTTTGCATTGGTAAGTTTCAATATCACTGATATCTATGCCCGTAGTATCAATATCAGCATGTTCAGCTTCAGAGCTTGTCGTTGCTTGTGCTAACCTAATATTAGTGCCACCTATATCGGCTATGAGGTTAATCGTTTTTGTTGGTGAGCTAGGTAAGTTTGTATTCATTACTTATTGTATCGTTAAGGTTAGAGGTTGATGTTGCCAAGTAAAAGTGACCGTTAAGGTATTGCTTTTGTTTTGCCACATAGCATTATTTATCACTTTATTGTTCAAGCTAATTTTATTGGGGGGTTGCGCTATATTATGAATAACCAAGGTCATGATGCGCGCTTGTGGCATACCGTTATAACCCTTGCCGGTACGATTAATATTTATGGTTAATTGCTTTTTTTGCTGCTTAGCTGAAAATTTTAATAATTCAAATAAACCTTTTTCAATAGCTTGATAAGTTTCGCCATCATCTTCATACATTTCATAATCAGCGGAAGAGACTGAACTATCAGCATAATAATGTACGGTTAATTTGCAGGGGTCATAATCTTGGGTAGACTGAATATCATCAATCATAGGAATGAATGCACCGCCGCGTACAAGTACGGGTAGCGTTTCTAAGCGTGTTGCTAAGTTTATCGTTTGATTGCCCTGATACTTTTTAGCGGGTTTATTGTCACTGGTGAAATAGTCAAACCAAACACCGGCAGGTAAGTTAACATCTACAGAGCTGACATTAGCTGATACTACAGGCGTTACTAAAAATGCATCTCCCCAAAGGTAACTACTAACGTTATCAAATGAAGCTGAGTCGCTTTCTTGCTTAAATTCTTGCTCAAAGAAAAGCGGGCGCATTAATGGCATACCCGTAAGGCTATTTTGATAAGCTAAGCTGTAATTATATGGCAGTAGTTTATATCTTAGTTTGATGAATTTTCGAAGAATGTCTTGGGTTTGTTTGTCATGAAAAACAACTTCAGGAGCAATGTTATCTTGAGCGTGAGGGCGATAAATAGGCTGAAAAACACCGTACTGTAACCAGCGTATATACATTTCTTGATCAAAGGTCTCGCCACCAGCAAAACCGCCTAAATCAGAGTGAGTATAAGCCATGCCAAGCAAGCTCATCTGTAAGCTCAATTCTACTTGCGGCTTTAAGCCATCCCACGAACGACTAACATCACCAGTCCAAGGGATCATGCCATAACGCTGTGAACCAGAAAAACCTGAGCGCATTAGGATAAAGGGTCTCTGGTCTGGACTCATCTTAAGTTGATTGTCAAAAACCATTTTGGCCCATTGATGGCCGTAAACATTATGAATAGCGTCAGCATTAACTACGCTGCCATCGCTGAGGGTATGTAAGGTATCGCTTGGGTGAACTTCTGGCTCACCTAAATCACCCCACCAACCAGTGACGCCTTGTTGGTAAAGCTGCTGGTAAATATCGTTAAACCATTGTTGACCTTTGCCACTAAAGACATCAACCAAACCGGTATTGCCAAAGTAAAAATCAAATTGTTTAGCCTTTCCCTGTGCATCTGTCGCTAATGCTTGTTGCTTAACCGCATCCTGCCACTTACTGGAGGTGCTCAGTACAAAGGGTTCAGTGATCAAAATAGTTTTTACGCCTTGATCTTTAATATCACTGATCATTTTCTCAGGCTCAGGGAAGGCGTTTTTATCCCATGCTAAATTGCCCATATGACCTTTAATATCTTTACCAAACCAATATAAATCTAAAATCAGCGCATCAAGAGGGAAGTCTAAATCAATAAATTTATTTACCGTTGCTCTAACTTCTGCTTCTGAGCGATAGCCAAAACGTGAAGCATAATTACCTAAAGACCAGCGCGGTGGTAAAGGCTGTTTGCCGGTAACATCAACATAGTTATTGAGTAATTTAGGGTAAGTATCAGCGGAAAAAACAATATAAGCCATACGACCCGCAACGGCAGAAAACTCGAGGGTGTTTTTTTCCTTTTTAGCTAAATCCATATAACCCTTAGCGGAGTTATCGAATAACACTATGTATTTTTCACTCGACATTACCGCAGGTATAGAGAAGTTCATTTGCTGGGAGTGAGTGGTATAGCCGTAATGCGCACGATTATAAAGAGGGAAGCTATGGCCGCGCCTGTCCATGCCTAATACACGTTCGCCACCCCCGAGTAGTTTTTCCTTGTCGTTTAAGTGAAAGCGAAAACCTTGCACCGGCGATTCTTTGATTATTTTGCTTACAGTACTGCCTTCGCTAGCAGGAATTTCTTTGACTTCATTTACAGTACCGCTAAAAAATCCTTGCTGTTCGGCGATGAGTAACCTGTTTTTTTGGCTGTTATCTTTCTGGTAGTAGCTAATAGAAAAAGGGGTTTTGTTGATAACAGCGCTCAGTTTGTTCGAAGTCAGTGTCAGCTGTTTATTATCTTCTGTAATAACAAAGCTGCTATTCATCGCCTGTTCCTTGATAGCAAACGAGGGTAGCTGACTTGCAGGAAGTTTTTTATCCAGTGGTTGATAGTGTGCTGCTATGGCGCCTTCGCCATAAGCATCTAAAGTGACTGTCGCTAAATTCGTGGTGATAACAACCGTATTACCTTTTAACTTGTGACTTAGATAATTTGTATTACTTGCCAATGATTGGGGTGAGATGAGTAAGCAGCTTATTAAACTTGTTAATAAGTAAGCTGTGCAGTGTTTCAAGGTGAATAGACGCAAAACAATACCCTTAAAGTTGATGTGAAGACGATAGTGCTGTTGATAATAACCTTAGTATAAGCTGTGCAACATCTTGAATACGTATGCAAACCAGAGTAAAGATTGAATAAGCATTACATACGTATGTATTTTTTAACAAAGGCAATACATACGTATGCAAAGCCTTTCAGCTGAGTTTTTAATTGCGTATTCTTATTTGAAAGAATTATTAAGTGCTTGAATAATGACTGTTGATAAAAGCTGTCAGCAAACGAGCAAGTATCAGTGTTGGGGTTTTCAAATGAATGAACAAATGTGGTGGCGTGGCGCGGTAATTTATCAGATTTATCCGCGTAGCTTCTATGATGCTAATCAGGACGGTATAGGCGATTTGCCAGGAATCATTAGTAAGTTAGATTATATTGCTAGCTTAGGCGTTGATGCTATTTGGATCTCGCCTTTTTTCAAATCTCCAATGAAAGACTTTGGTTATGATATTAGCGACTATCGTGATATCGATCCTATCTTTGGTACCCTAGCGGACTTTGATGAACTTGTGCTTAAAGCACATGCGCTTGGCATTAAAATCATGATTGATCAGGTGCTTAGTCATACCTCTGATCAACATCAATGGTTTGTTGATTCACGTGAAGATCAAAGTAACGATAAAGCTGACTGGTATGTATGGAGTGATGCCAAAGAAGATGGCACTGCACCGAACAATTGGTTATCTATATTTGGTGGAACAGGCTGGACTTGGGATCCTAGGCGTCAACAATATTACCTGCATAACTTTCTAACTAGCCAGCCAGACTTAAACTTCCATAACCCAGATGTGCGTCAAGCCGTGTTAGACAATATTGAGTTTTGGCTTAAACGTGGTGTTGATGGTTTCCGTCTTGATGCTATTAACTTTTGTTACCATGATGCTCAATTACGTGATAACCCAGCTAAGCCTAAAGCATTAAGAACAAGCATAGGTTTTGATGAGAAAAATCCATACGCGTATCAGTATCATTACTTTAATAATACCCAAGATGAAAACCTCGGTTTCATGGAGGATATTCGCACTCTGCTTGACCAGTATCCAGGTACTGTGGCATTAGGTGAAATATCTTCAGAAGACTCCTTAAAAACCATGGCAGAATATACCCAAGGCGATCACCGTTTGCATATGGGTTATAGCTTTGATTTATTAACCGATAACTTCAGTGCGAGTTATATTAAACAAGTAGTAGAGACGCTTGAATCGCGTGTTTCAGATGGGTGGCCATGCTGGTCTATTTCAAATCACGATGTAGCGCGTGTTGTTACAAGGTGGGGCGGCTTTAACAGTAAAGATTTTGCTAAAATGCTTTTTGCGATGATTTCATCATTACGCGGTAGTATTTGTAGCTATCAAGGTGAAGAGTTAGGTTTAACAGAAGCAGATATTGCCTTTGAAGATATTCAAGACCCTTATGGCATAACCTTTTGGCCACAGTTCAAAGGTCGAGATGGTTGCAGAACGCCGCATCCATGGCAGAAAAACGCTGTTAATGCCGGTTTTAGTGAAGGTAAACCTTGGTTACCAGTAGCAAGCGAACATTTTTCTAAATCAGTAGATGTTCAAGATGAAGCGATTGATTCAGTGTTAAATAGCTACCGTCACTTTAATCGCTGGCGCAAAGAGCAACCTGCTTTGCGTTATGGTGATATCAAATTTATTGATATCCCTGAGCCTAACCTTGCCTTTATCCGTCAATACCAAGGTGAGCAGTTATTAGTCTGTTTTAACTTTAGTGAGCAAAGCCAAACAGTGGCTTTATCTTCTCTAACTCAACAAAGCGATAGCCTAGTTGCGGTATCAGGGCATAAGCTAACAAGTGCAACCACTGTTGATGGCGAATTACAGTTACCTGCTTTTGGCTGCTTTTACTGCAAATTAGAGCCGAAGACTAGAACAGTAAGCTAAATGATTTAGCATCAGTAATGTCAGTAACGTAATTACGGTAAATGCACAAAGAGAATTTATATGAATTTTTTCAGTAAATGTACGGCACTAGCAGCAATAAGCTTGGCATGTTTCACATCAGGAGTAAGCCAGGCAAGCGAAGCTAAGCTAATACCAAAGCTATCAGAAAAATTAACTGCAAAAGCAGCAACGTTAGCACCTTATCAACAACGTGATTTTCAAGAAGAAGTCTTTTACTTTGTTTTACCGGATCGTTTTTATAATGGTGATAGCAGCAATGATTTAGGTGCTGCAGCCAATGATATAAAACGTAGCGTTTCTCACGGAGGTTTTGATAAAAGTCATAAAGGTATGTATCACGGCGGTGACTTAGCAGGGCTAACTGAAAAATTACCTTACCTTGATAATATGGGCGTAAGTGCTATTTGGTTAACGCCAGTATTGCGTAATCGTGCGATGCAAGCAGGGACTTCAGGATATCATGGTTATTGGATATTAGATTTTACTGAAATTGACCCTCATCTTGGCAGTAACGCAGAGCTGAAAAATTTTATTGAGCAAGCACACAAGCGCAATATTAAAGTATTTTTCGATATTATTACCAACCATACTGCTGACGTGATCAAGTACAAAGAATGTCACGGCGAAGATGGCTTAGGTTGGATTGTTGATGGTGGTAAAAATAAAGGCAATGATTGTCCCTTTATTTCAATGGCACAACTTGCGATAGGCAAACATTACACGCCATTAATTCCAACGGGCGATGAAACAATAAAATTTCCCAACTGGCTTAATGACATGGGTGTCTATCACAACCAAGGTGATTCATTTTGGCGTGGTGAAAGCTCAGTACGTGGTGACTTCGCTGGTCTTGATGACTTATATACTCAAAAAGCCAGTGTTGTTCATGGCATGGTCGATATTTACAAAGATATCATTGATGAGTTTAAGCCTGATGGCTTTCGTATTGATACCGTTAAACATGTCAATATAGAGTTTTGGCAACAATTCTCACCAGCATTAATGCAGCATGCTAAAACACAAGGAATAGATAATTTTTTCATGTTTGGTGAGGTGTATAGTTTTGAACCTGAGAATTTAAGTCGCTTTACCACTGAAGCCAAAATCCCATCCGTATTAGACTTTGCTTTTCAAGGCGCAATGACAAAAAGCTTGGTTGAACAGCAGGGCACAGACGTATTGGCGCAATTATTTGCAAAAGATCATTTTTATCAAACTGAACATAAAGACCTTGGCCTTAAAAGTATGCGCAATGCCAATGCCAATCAATTAGTTAACTTTACTGGTAATCATGACATGGGGCGCTTTGCTTACTCACTTAAACAAAGCCCTTATAACTATAATGAACAAGCACAAATTCAACGTAACTTGTTAGCGCATGCGATGATGTTCTTTAGTCGCGGTGTTCCGGTTATTTATTATGGAGATGAGCAAGGTTTTGTTGGTGATGGTGGTGATCAAGCTTCACGCCAAGATATGATGCCGTCTCTTGTTGGCAGTTATAATGATGATGATTTATTAGCAACGGATAGCACCACAGCAGACGATAACTTTGATATCAATCATCCGCTTTATCAAAGTTTTGCTAAGTATTCTCAGCTATATCAGCAGTACCCAGCGTTACGTTTTGGTGAACAGTCGGTTGTTTATTCGCAAGATAAACCGGGGGTTTTTGCTATTACACGTCAAATGAAAGCGACAAATTCGAGCAAGACACAAAATTTATTAGTTGTGTTTAATACCGCGACTGATGTGAAAAATTTGAATGTGTTAACAGAGCAAGCAAAGGCAAAGTTGCTGTATCGTTCAGACCAAGCTGGAAAAATTGATGAAATATCAGGGTTGAGCTTTGCCATTTATCAGCTGAAGTAGTTATTAGTCATATAACTTCAGCTGTTAATTTTCAGTAAATATTATTAAAAGTACTTGATACTTAGTTAACCATAACCAAAGTATCAAGTGGCTTCTTAGTGCAATACATGTAAGGAAAATATGGCCCTAAGTTTGTTAATTACTAAGTTCTCATTGCCTTAGCCAACAGGTTTATCTTTTTGCCGCCTGCGCTTCAATCTCAACCTTCCAGAGTGGATCAAATAAACCCGCAACAAAAATTAAGGTGATTGGCAATCCACTGATATCAAATAGTCTTTGCTTGGCTTTAGCGTAACTAGCTAGGCTTTCTCTGTCTGTTAGGTAAAGTCTGACGCTAACGAGATCTTTAAGCTTCATATCGTTGGCAATTAATACTGCTTGAACATTTTTCCAAGCCTGAACAACTTGATCTTCGACACTAGTCAATAATTCACCACTGGGGGTGATACCTAATTGGCCGGCAATATGTAGCGTTTGACTGCCAGCTTCAACTAATACGCAATGATTATAATCAGCTTTAGGCGGGTGAACGCTATTGGGGTTCCAGGTTTTATTCATGTATATATCCGGTTTTATAATAAATAAACATCAATGAAAATGGGTCCAATGGACCCATTTTTAACTATTTATCGCTTGTTAAGTCTTCAGAAATTGAAAGTAAAATTGATGCTAGCTTTCTGGGTTGTGAAAAGTTAGGAGTATGGCTACTCGCAATACTATAACTTTTCTTAACTTTTCCAGTGTACATAGCACGTTGAACAGCAATGGGTATTGCTCTATCTTGAGTACACTCAATATAATACTTGGCTAGCTTGCCAAAATTCTGTTTTGTAATTTCAAGCTCATACATTAGAGGAGCAGCGGGCTCCGCTACTATATAAGGCTTGGCTGTGGCGAAAGCTTCTTCAGGAATATCATGGGCAAAAGCATTTTGAATTTCATCTTCTTTAACCAGAGCATAAGATTCATCCTCTGAAAGATAAAAGTTATCTACTGCTGTGGAGCCTTCAACACCTTGTACTGCCTTAATAAATGAGCCACCTTCAGGTAATAAAAAAGCACTCAGATAAACAACGCCTTTTACTTTATTTGGTCTTAACTCTGCTGCACGACTAACCGTGATACCATTAAAGCTATGGCCAACAAGAATAACGGGTCGATCTTGTTTGTCTAAAATATCCGTTAACGTTCTCACATAGGAATCCATGGTGATTTCTGCTGCTGGCGTGTTATCACTGCCATGACCGGGTAAGTCAGGGGCGATAACTTGATGACCTTCTTCTGTTAGTGCTGCAGTAACCCCTTGCCATTGCCAGCCACCTAACCAAGCTGAGTGGACTAATAAATAAGTTTCTTTTGTTGGTTTCATCACGTTACTCTCTATTTTTATTGAATTATTCGGTTGTGCATTGATTGGTAAACTACTTATTAAAGTAATTATCAGGCTGCAAAATACTACTGATAACTGTTTTCTCATTGCTTCACCCTTATTAGTTTTAAAATTGCTCTTCAACGGTAAAATCATCTTCAGAGAAACGCCAAACACCGTCTTTTTTGACCCAAAATTCTTTAGTGATAAACCCCTTACCAACATTCATTGACCACTTTGCAGATAACTTAGCGCTATCCTTATCAATTACTTCAATATGCACGTCTGTGTAAATGAGGTTAGTTGCCCCTGTACTCGTGACAAAGTTTTGCCAGAAATCATAAATCTCCGTACGACCTTTATATTGCCCCATTGGTCTGGCATCCATAACGGCTTGCTCTAGATATTGCTCAGAGCAATAATTAATGTCACCTATGTTAAATGCCGCTATCCATTTTTTACTGGCCGTTAATATTTCTGCTTTAGTGTTATCTATTGTCATCATTGTTTTTTCTTGTCGTTAAATGAGCCGAAAGACAAGTTTATAGTTAAATAAATTGTCAATAAACATAGGTTTTGTTAACTTATTGTTTATGAAAATTAAACAAAAGAACCTGTATCATTTATTAATGGTATTTAGGGAAGTCGTAAAGCAAGGTAGTTTTACAGCAGCGGCTGAGACGTTAGAGCTAACAAAGTCAGCCATTAGCCAATATATCACTCGGTTAGAGCAACACCTTGGGGTGCAGCTATTGATCCGCTCAACAAGGGCATTGAGCTTAACGAGTGTCGGATACAAATTATTGGAGCGAAGCGATGAGTTAAAGACCTTACTTGATATAACAATTGATGAAATTAATAACATCAAACAGCAACCAACAGGCAGTTTGAGCATTACCGTACCTCAGGCGTTAGCTCAACCCATTGTGTTACCCGCACTTAAACGCTTTAATAAGCAGTTTCCACAAGTTGAACCCAAGCTTATTGTTGATGATGGTAATTTAGATATTATTAAACAAGGTATCGATATTGCTGTTCGTGTCGGGGACCTTCAAGACAGTGAGTTAAAAGCCAGTAAAATTGGTGAGCACCAAGAAATATTAGTTGCCTCAACTAGCTATTTATCTTCGTTGGAAAAAGCGGTTACTTTAGATAATATTAAAGAGCAGCCCTTTATAGCTACTAGTTGGCAAACAACGAATCTGACCCACTACTTTAAAGATAACAAGGGTGCAGAGTATGAAGTTTTTTTAAAACCAAAGTTTGAAGTTAATAGTGCAAATATTGCTCTAGATCTAGTTTCACTTGGCTTGGGAATAGCTTTGTTACCTGATGTTTTTGTGAAACAGCATATTAATGAAGGAAAAATACAAGCTGTTTTAGGGCAATTAACAGGAAAAAAGCACAACATCTATTATGTCCATGCATACAAAGAAAAAGTACCGTTAAAAGTTAAATGGTTAATAGAGTTTTTAAAGGAAGCTATGACTAATCAATAGAATAAGAGGCTTGGTTATTATTGTATGTAACGAATATTGTAACTTGGCGTACATTGCTGGCGTTAGCGCTAGTTTCACTAACGCCAGCAATGTACGATAAAACGAACATTAGCTCAATACTTAGATTATGACTTCTGTTTGTAACAGCGGGACAGTTTTAGCTATGCTAAAACTGTCCCGCTGATGCGAATTAGACTAAATAATATAGCCTTTAAATATTTATCTTTGCACTATAATTTTATCTTCAACTATCTCAGGCAGTAACTTAAAGTAATGTTGTTCAATACTCTCGCGTTTTAGTTTCAGCGTTGGTGTTAATAGTTCATTTTCACATGTCCATGACTCGGCGCAAATAAAGATATAATCAAGTTTTTGATGGCTTTCTACTTCGATATTGACCTGTGTAAGAGTCGCTAATATATCCTGACGTATACGGCTATCAAACCGATCTTTCCCTTCAGCTAATACAACTAAAGCTATAGGTTGTTTCATGCCTAGGCCCATCACACATACTTGCTCAATATCGCTATTACGACATAACATTTGCTCGATTGGACCTGGCGCCACATACTTACCCTTTGAGGTTTTAAATTCCTCTTTAATTCGACCAATAATTTTATAAGCACCATCGATAGTTAATTCCCCTTTATCGCCAGTATGGAACCAACCATCCGTAAATGCGACTTCAGTTAAATCGGCATTTAAATAATACTCTTCAAATACAGCATCACCGCGGATCATTACTTCTTGTTGCTCTGACAATTTCATTTCAACACAAGCAATAGGTCGACCTATGGTTCCTAAGGAATCAGCGTTAAATGGAAAATTTCCGCATGATAAACCAGAGGTTTCAGTCATGCCCCAACCTTCACCAATTTTAACGCCAATCTTTTGAAACCATTGCAATAGTGATAGTGAAATGGGGGCCGAACCCGAGGCAAAAACTGTGGCACTATTGAGGCCAAGTTTAGTGCGGATTTTTTTCGCGATAATACTGCCAATAAAGGGCAATTTTAATAAGAAGTTTAATTTCTTTTCTGGTATTTGTTGTAAAACTTGTGCTTGAAATTTTGCCCATAAACGTGGAACAGACATAAAAAGAGTTGGCGATGCATAGCGCAAGTCATCGATAAAACTTGCTAAATTTTCAACAAAGTAAATTTGGCATCCTGAATAGTAAGCAACACTTTCAACGACAGAACGCTCAGTTATATGAGCTAGTGGTAAATAAGACAAAATTTTATCTTTACGGGTGGTTTTATTGGTATTGGCGGTACATTGAGCTGCCGATGCTAAATTTAAGTGACTGATCACAGCCCCTTTCGGGTTTCCCGTAGTACCTGAGGTATAAATAATCGACATACAATCATTAAGTTTAGGCTGATGAATAGTTGCTAAGGGTTGATAATCAGTCAGCCACGCTTGCCAGGTGTGCGAACAAGTAACCGTTGGATATGGAAAAGAAATACTCAATACCGAAGTGGGAATACTTGCCATTGCTGCGTCTAACGAGTCTAGCTTACCAACAAATATAGCCTTCATTTGGCTATGCTCAATCACATAGCTAATCGTGTTTTCACCTGCGGTTGCATAAATAGGAACACTTACCAGTCCTGCCATCATTATTGCCAAATCAGCGATAAACCATTGCGCACAATTTTTGGATAGTATGCCTATTCGATCGCCTTGCTGATAACCTTGAGCAAGTAAACCTGCCGCTATAGTTCGTGCTTGTTGTTCGACATCAGTAAAAGAGAATACATGCCATTGACCGTCAACGGGTTGATGTAGGAAAGGTTGTTGTTGGTATTTACCACTATTGGCGATAAAGTTTTGCAGTGTAGTTTGATAACCCATGCTTTTTATTTTAATCATTATGAATAATCGAACCAGAGTGAACGTGATTTTACTAATTAGCAAATTTTTATGCTGATTTTCAGTTATGTCAGTATTCGTAACTAAGTGATAGTTATCAGGGGATATTTTGACTCGTAAGCAAGGGCTGCTTCAAGCCTTGAGTTAAAATGGTAAATGCAAAGCTACCTTAATGCGATAATAATTTATGTCAGCTATAGGGTACACAGTGAGTCTTAGCTTATAA
This sequence comes from Colwellia psychrerythraea, assembly GCF_000764185.1. GTDB lineage: Bacteria > Pseudomonadota > Gammaproteobacteria > Enterobacterales > Alteromonadaceae > Colwellia > Colwellia psychrerythraea_B. Next base: position 4,634 of record NZ_JQEC01000027.1, on the reverse strand, counting down.
ATAGTTCTCCGCTAACGACTTCTTGGTGCGCTAAGGCGACATTAGAAATAAATATTTTGCCATATATTTTCTAATGAATTATTCATCTGATGTTGCTGAGACGTCTTAGTAACACAACTCAACCAGTATGATTATTTTATAACTACTTGAAATTATGAAGATAAACCTATTTTTTCGTTAGCTTATTACTGATACCTCTTAGTAACACCCAACCATTTATAAAAAAATTATCGTTTACTGCTTCTAATATATTGATACCATAGGATATTAATATAAATTATTTAATATTTATGGTACGGACATTACTAAGACGTATCCATAGTAAGCTGTTATATTGCACAAGGAGGTTAGGTGAATTTCGTCAATAATATCGAAAACTCTTTTTATCCTGAGATATACTCCCAATCACTTTCACTAAATACTGATTTGAGTTTATGTCTGTTTAAAAAGGTTAAATTAGCCAGATACGTTTTAGCTGTTAAAGGTTTTGATTCAAACCTAGATATTAAAACTCAAATCGCAAACGCTCGTAAATCAATTAGGCAGCAAACTTCAGCTATGTGGCTCTTTAAAGAAATTGGTGCTTACATTGTATTTATTTGCGATGAACTCCCTGATTTAAAAGAGTCCCAATTAGAAATAGATCGTACAGGGTTTCACGCAGTTATAGTTCAAGGAGTTCACTTGGTTTCAAAGTCCGGCGTTCACTTATTTAACCACACTAAGTGGCGAAATTATTCGTTCGGAGATACTGAAAGTATTGCTTCAAGGCTAGTGAGTAGTGCAATATAACAAGCCATTCAAGCAGGACTTTTAACAGTTGGCTAGGTTCCGCTTCGCTTCACATTTTAGCCAACAATTAAAAGCCTCTTAATGGGGCGTTATATGTGTAGTCATTGGCAGAGTTTGTATTCATCAAATTAGGTTTAAAAATGAACGTAGTTGAAAATATAATTAAAAAATTATTTAGACCTAAAACTAGATTAGAAAAAATACCTGATTTACATACTATTGCTAGGAAGCAGCAAAAAAAGAAAGTGAATTCAATAATAAGTTCTGAAGAATTAATAAGTTTTGAACAACGTTTTGGAGTTACTCTACCTGATGAGTATAGAGAATATATTCAAAGAGTTAGTAACGGTGGTGTTGGCCCTTTATACGGTTTATTAACTTTGAAAGAAAGTATCGAGGTAACTAATAGGCTTGGTAAAGGTCTCCCAAATGATATTTTTTCAACTGAGTTTCCGCATGTGAAACCTTACAATCCAGCTGAAGACCCTTATTGGGAAAACCTATCGGATCAAGTAGATAGAAAAGAAATTTCATATGAAGACTATATTGTACAATATCGTTACGTAAGTGCAGGAACACTTCCTATCTCATCTGGAGGCTGCGGTACATATGCCCGACTTGTAATAACAGGGCCAGCACGCGGTCAAATCTGGGGTGATGATGTTCATAATGATAATGGTTATGTGCCTGTAGAAAACGATTTTTTCACATGGATTGAAAAGCGTTTACAATGATCAATTTTAAAGAGTAGCTAATACACATATAACAAGTCATTTAAAAGGACAAAAAAACAGTTGGTTTTTGCTCCTGCGTCGCTTATTTTAACCAACTATTTTTTGCCTCTTAATGAGGCGTTATGTTTTTCAAATGGAGTTTGGCTTTGCAATCTACAGATATAACAAAACTAATTGGAAAGCCTGTTTCAGATGAGGCTATCAATAATTGGCTAACTGTCGAAGGTCATCAACTTCCCGTCTTAGAGGAAGGTGACTATAGAACCTATATAGAATCGCCTGAACAAGGATACAGTGTAATATTTTCTGATGAATCAATGTTCCTAGGTAACGAGCAACAACCTATCGGAGCTGGTGAGCTATTTCTTAGTGGCGTATTCTTTTACTCTGATGGACTTGACGGATATGAGCAGTTTATCGATGGATTACCTAAAAGTATTAAGTTTGAAGATAATTATGAATCTTTAAATAATAAACTCGGCATTCCCGAATGGAAGCGGCATGGTGAAGATGAAGTTTTAATTTCCGAGAGGTGGGCGTACGGTAAACTCAAGATTCACGTCACTTACAATTCTTCGGGTACAATAGAGATAATATCAATTAGTGAGCCAGACAAAACATAACAAGTCGCTCAAAGTGGACACAAAACAGTTGGCTTGCGCTCATTCTTCGCTAATTTTAGCCAACAATTTTGCGCCCGTTAGCGAGGCGTTAACTGTACAGGCGATTATGGAAATTACTAAAAGTTCTAGGCATTCAAAAATAACAGGCGACTTTACAGAAAATCTTGTACTTTACTGGTTATCTAAATACGGATTTGAAAGTACTATTGTTGATCATACTGGAATAGACATCATTGCTAGAAACCCAAAAAATAACGAATTGATGGGAATATCTGTTAAAGCTCGTTCAAGAAATACGGGGAAAGAAAAGCAGTATTTGAGAATTGGAAATGATCATTTCCCTAAAGTAGAAGCTGCCTGTAATGCTTTTGGTTGTGTTCCGTATTTTGCGATCGTTATAGATGAACTAGATACGATAAAAGTGTTTATTACATCAATGCAACACTTATTAAGTCTACACCCGATGAGACAAACAAGTTCAGGGTGGAAAATGACTGATGATTGGGTCCGACAGTATGAAGGAGATCCTGAAATAAAAATGTTTGAATTTAAACATAAAACAACTGATTGGTGGTAAGTACAGTTAACAAGTCGTTCAAGCAGGACAAATAACAGTTGGCTTTTTGCTCCTGCGTCGCTTATTTTAGCCAACATATTATTTGCCTCTTAACGAGGCGTTATGCGTCAAGGAGGATTCATGTTACATCGAAGTACGTTGATATATTTTTGCGGAAAAATGGGCGCAGGAAAATCAACTGAATCTAAAAAAGTTGCAGCTGAACGTAATGCTGTACTCATTTCCGAAGATGAATGGTTATCTAAGCTTTATCCTAATCAAATCACATCTTTTGATGATTATATTAAATATTCTGCTCAGCTAAGACCTCTGATAAAGAATCATGTTCAAAACATATTAAGAACAGGCACAAGTGTAGTTATGGATTTCCCCGCTAATACAAAAAAACAGCGGGAATGGTTTAATCATTTATCCATAGAAGCAAAATCAGAATCGCTGCTTATTTACTTAAAAGTCAACAATGCATTGTGCATAAAACAAATAGTACAAAGAAGCATTGAACAACCATCAAGAGCAGCATTCGATAACGAAGAAATGTTTTATCAAGTTACTAAGTATTTTGAAGAACCAGATAAAAACGAAACAACAAACTTTGAGCTTGTAGTAAAAAACGCATAACAAGCTGTTCAAGCGGGACACTGATCTTCCCCCGATAAAACGGACACCAAAATCTAACTAAAGATGAGGTGTCTTATGCCTAAGTACAACAATCCAAGACGAACTTGGAAGTATTCAAATGACTTCAAAGTCAACGCTATTCAATTAAGTTATGTTGTTGGCGTCACAATAAAATCAGTCGCTGAAAAACTCGACATACACCCGTTTATGCTGTCACGATGGCGAAAAGAATATCGTGAAGGGATCATTGTGGCTGATAAACGAAAAAAAGTGGCTGGCCAATCAAAAGCCAAAAAAGTACTTACCAAAGAACAACAACTAGAACGTGAAAATAAACAGCTCAAGGAGGAGCTGTATATCCTAAAAAAGTGGCAACGGTTTCTTGCCGAGGAACATCAAGCCGATATCGATTCATCGAAAAACTCAGAGCCGACATAAAGGTAACGAGATTACTGAAGTTTTTTGATGTTTCTAAAAGTGGCTATTACGATTGGTGTGAACGTCAACCAAGTGCTAGAGCGATAGAGGATGTTGAACTTAAAAAGAAAATTCAGCAAATATTCACTGAGAATAAAGGACGCTATGGTAGTCCCCGCATATTTAAAGCCTTGCAAAAGCAAGGATACAGCATAGGTAAAAAACGTGTTGAACGCTTGTATCGTGCACTTGGCTTGGTCGCTCGAGTGATGCGCGTGACGACACGCTCTGCGTTTTATAAGCGCTTCCTTACGACAGGTAAAAACTTACGACCTGATGGTGAAGTGCCATTGGTTAAAAATAAAGTATGGGTAGCAGATGTCACGTATTTGAAAGTGAAAGGTATATGGCGTTATTTATCGGTAATAATGGATTTATATTCACGGCGTATTATTAGCTGGAGTTTAGATAAAAAGAGAACGATGGAAGTCACCAAACGAACACTAAAAAATGCAATAAAGAACCGAAGACCTCAAGGTGGTTTAATGCTGCATACAGACCGAGGTGTGGAATATCGAGGTAATGTTTTTCAAACGGCTTTAAAACGAGCAGGTATTACACATAGCTTAAGCCGAGCGGGTAAATGTACTGATAATGCGCATATGGAGTCATTTTTCCATTCAATGAAGACCGAAGTTATTCGCGGTAATGTATTTAATAGTGATAAAGAACTGCGCGGAACACTTGGAAGTTACATTAACAAATACTACAATGTTTCGAGGCTGCATTCAGGGATAAATTATTGTTCGCCAATAGAATATGAAGCCCTGGCAGCGTGAAAAAAAATGTGTCCGTTTTATCGGGGGAAGATCA
>NZ_JQEC01000026.1 GCF_000764185.1 Colwellia psychrerythraea | reverse complement strand
GGCGTTGGTATGACTCCCCACGTCAAGTTAAATACACCGATCCCTGCTCATTAATTTAGAGCCATAATGTCTACTTTTAAAATAAAAGAGTTAACGCATAGATGAAGCAAGTAATTTCGTCGGTTATCATGCTGATATTCGTGGATTACTAACCTGTTGGTTAGCAGTGCCGACCTTACTTATTCCGTCGTGGCACCTGATTTCAGTCTATGCTCGTGGTTCAACGATAATAAATACCGTTGCCAGCCTAACGCCCTCGGTGGTTATGCCACAGCCGATGCTTGACCCAATGCGCTAACTCAAAACTTTTTATCATGCAGGTACTCTCGATATTCTTAATCGTGTATCAACTGGCGTAATGACTACTTCACGGGCAATAGCCCACAGGTAAGCGGCCATCTCTCTGGCAATGGCTATCACCACGACATTACGATGTTTTCCTCTACTCAGCAGCCGATTGTATCGTCGGCACAGCCTAAGTTGGGCCTGCCAAGCAATATCGGTAATTTCTTTGGGTAAGCCTTCCTGACGCTTTTGTAATTCTGTCGATATATTGGCTTTGTGCTTATATGTATGAGCGCCTTGAACAAGTAAACGCCTTGCTCGTCCATTGCCACATTTGGTAATGCTACCTAACCGCCGTTTATCACCACTGCTGTGCTCTTTTGAGACTAATCCTAGATACGACATGAGCTTTTTTGGATGGTCAAAGCGCCTTAAATCGCCAAGCTCTGCGACAATACCCGTTGCGATAAGCAGTCGAACACCTCTGACGGCTTGAAGTGCTTTAACTACAGGATAAAACCGCCACGACTTCACCTGATGAAATAATTCATTGGCCAGTCGTTTCTCTCGCTGTATTCGCTCAGTGATAACTTGTATCATTTCTTGCAAAACGATTTGTTGGCTTGGGTGAGGTAAAATGAGCTCAGTCAACCAACGAAGGTGTTGAAGTGACCAATTATCGTTGACCTTACAGCTGATGTTATTACGAAGAAATAGGGCCTTAAGTTGATATTTAGCATCCTTTAAGTCTTTCATCGCTGTTTCTCTTGCCCTTGATAGGTCGCGTATTGCTTCGTCTTCAGGCTCTGGCACATATATGGGTGTTAATTCTTCATCCTTAAGCAGTTTGGTTAATTTCAACGCATCACGTTTGTCAGTTTTTACTTTATCTCCTGGTTTCTTTGGAATTAATGAGGGGGCAACGACATAGCAGCAATGACTCAAGCTGGTCAGTAATCGGTAAATCCAATAACCACAGGGGCCTGCTTCATAAACAAAATGTAGTGTCGCCTGTGGGTATTTGGATTGATATTGCCGAGCCAATTTTGTAATGGCTGCTTTGGTCGTTTTTATTTTTCCATAATGAACGGGTTTTGCACCACGTTGGTCTTCTACATGTGCCACTTCGGTAGACACTTTATGGGTATCTAAGCCGATGAAAAGTATGTTATATTTGTACATGTTAGCCTCCAGTTTATATTGTTTAACACATATATTATGGCTCTGGTTTTACTAACCCACGAATCTGGAGGCTAGCACCTCGTGGGAGTCATTATGTCTATATACCCTAAAGGACTAGTCGAGTATGAATTTACTAAACCCATCAGAAAGTAAGGTTGGAGCATATATATTTATAGTGCTTGCATGTTTAATGTTTTTATCATCTTTTGTAGTAATCAATAGTCCAGCTCCTGCATTGATCGTCAGTTTTCTTCTTCTGTCTATTATTGTAATGTTAATGGGGTTTCAGCGGCTAAATCGTACTAAAATGCATTCCCTAAAATTTTCAAAAGTTATAAAAACGTTAAGTTCTCTAACGGTTTTCACTAGCTGCACTGCAATTATCCTTAATTCAGCGATGGGTTAGTACGGGTATATAACAAGAAAATCAACAAGGACACTGATCTTCCCCCGATAAAACGGACACCAAAATCTAACTAAAGATGAGGTGTCTTATGCCTAAGTACAACAATCCAAGACGAACTTGGAAGTATTCAAATGACTTCAAAGTCAACGCTATTCAATTAAGTTATGTTGTTGGCGTCACAATAAAATCAGTCGCTGAAAAACTCGACATACACCCGTTTATGCTGTCACGATGGCGAAAAGAATATCGTGAAGGGATCATTGTGGCTGATAAACGAAAAAAAGTGGCTGGCCAATCAAAAGCCAAAAAAGTACTTACCAAAGAACAACAACTAGAACGTGAAAATAAACAGCTCAAGGAGGAGCTGTATATCCTAAAAAAGTGGCAACGGTTTCTTGCCGAGGAACATCAAGCCGATATCGATTCATCGAAAAACTCAGAGCCGACATAAAGGTAACGAGATTACTGAAGTTTTTTGATGTTTCTAAAAGTGGCTATTACGATTGGTGTGAACGTCAACCAAGTGCTAGAGCGATAGAGGATGTTGAACTTAAAAAGAAAATTCAGCAAATATTCACTGAGAATAAAGGACGCTATGGTAGTCCCCGCATATTTAAAGCCTTGCAAAAGCAAGGATACAGCATAGGTAAAAAACGTGTTGAACGCTTGTATCGTGCACTTGGCTTGGTCGCTCGAGTGATGCGCGTGACGACACGCTCTGCGTTTTATAAGCGCTTCCTTACGACAGGTAAAAACTTACGACCTGATGGTGAAGTGCCATTGGTTAAAAATAAAGTATGGGTAGCAGATGTCACGTATTTGAAAGTGAAAGGTATATGGCGTTATTTATCGGTAATAATGGATTTATATTCACGGCGTATTATTAGCTGGAGTTTAGATAAAAAGAGAACGATGGAAGTCACCAAACGAACACTAAAAAATGCAATAAAGAACCGAAGACCTCAAGGTGGTTTAATGCTGCATACAGACCGAGGTGTGGAATATCGAGGTAATGTTTTTCAAACGGCTTTAAAACGAGCAGGTATTACACATAGCTTAAGCCGAGCGGGTAAATGTACTGATAATGCGCATATGGAGTCATTTTTCCATTCAATGAAGACCGAAGTTATTCGCGGTAATGTATTTAATAGTGATAAAGAACTGCGCGGAACACTTGGAAGTTACATTAACAAATACTACAATGTTTCGAGGCTGCATTCAGGGATAAATTATTGTTCGCCAATAGAATATGAAGCCCTGGCAGCGTGAAAAAAAATGTGTCCGTTTTATCGGGGGAAGATCA
>NZ_JQEC01000025.1 GCF_000764185.1 Colwellia psychrerythraea | reverse complement strand
GGCGTTGGTATGACTCCCCACGTCAAGTTAAATACACCGATCCCTGCTCATTAATTTAGAGCCATAATGTCTACTTTTAAAATAAAAGAGTTAACGCATAGATGAAGCAAGTAATTTCGTCGGTTATCATGCTGATATTCGTGGATTACTAACCTGTTGGTTAGCAGTGCCGACCTTACTTATTCCGTCGTGGCACCTGATTTCAGTCTATGCTCGTGGTTCAACGATAATAAATACCGTTGCCAGCCTAACGCCCTCGGTGGTTATGCCACAGCCGATGCTTGACCCAATGCGCTAACTCAAAACTTTTTATCATGCAGGTACTCTCGATATTCTTAATCGTGTATCAACTGGCGTAATGACTACTTCACGGGCAATAGCCCACAGGTAAGCGGCCATCTCTCTGGCAATGGCTATCACCACGACATTACGATGTTTTCCTCTACTCAGCAGCCGATTGTATCGTCGGCACAGCCTAAGTTGGGCCTGCCAAGCAATATCGGTAATTTCTTTGGGTAAGCCTTCCTGACGCTTTTGTAATTCTGTCGATATATTGGCTTTGTGCTTATATGTATGAGCGCCTTGAACAAGTAAACGCCTTGCTCGTCCATTGCCACATTTGGTAATGCTACCTAACCGCCGTTTATCACCACTGCTGTGCTCTTTTGAGACTAATCCTAGATACGACATGAGCTTTTTTGGATGGTCAAAGCGCCTTAAATCGCCAAGCTCTGCGACAATACCCGTTGCGATAAGCAGTCGAACACCTCTGACGGCTTGAAGTGCTTTAACTACAGGATAAAACCGCCACGACTTCACCTGATGAAATAATTCATTGGCCAGTCGTTTCTCTCGCTGTATTCGCTCAGTGATAACTTGTATCATTTCTTGCAAAACGATTTGTTGGCTTGGGTGAGGTAAAATGAGCTCAGTCAACCAACGAAGGTGTTGAAGTGACCAATTATCGTTGACCTTACAGCTGATGTTATTACGAAGAAATAGGGCCTTAAGTTGATATTTAGCATCCTTTAAGTCTTTCATCGCTGTTTCTCTTGCCCTTGATAGGTCGCGTATTGCTTCGTCTTCAGGCTCTGGCACATATATGGGTGTTAATTCTTCATCCTTAAGCAGTTTGGTTAATTTCAACGCATCACGTTTGTCAGTTTTTACTTTATCTCCTGGTTTCTTTGGAATTAATGAGGGGGCAACGACATAGCAGCAATGACTCAAGCTGGTCAGTAATCGGTAAATCCAATAACCACAGGGGCCTGCTTCATAAACAAAATGTAGTGTCGCCTGTGGGTATTTGGATTGATATTGCCGAGCCAATTTTGTAATGGCTGCTTTGGTCGTTTTTATTTTTCCATAATGAACGGGTTTTGCACCACGTTGGTCTTCTACATGTGCCACTTCGGTAGACACTTTATGGGTATCTAAGCCGATGAAAAGTATGTTATATTTGTACATGTTAGCCTCCAGTTTATATTGTTTAACACATATATTATGGCTCTGGTTTTACTAACCCACGAATCTGGAGGCTAGCACCTCGTGGGAGTCATTATGTCTATGTTTACAATCACTATAGAGCGGCAATCGGAGGTTAGTTGGAAGTTAATACTTGGGTAGATTTTTTACTTTATACGTCATTTACCTTAGGCATTATTCTTGTAGGGCTACCTATGGGTATTAGTTACACCTTCGTTTCAATTAGATTCTTAACTAAACAAGATAACACGCCATATCATAAGCTCGTTGATACAGAGTTTTATGGTAAATCACCATATGAAACATTGTTCGTGGGCTTATTTATGCTTTCTGCATCTATTTGGTATTTATTCATTGATCTAGGTGGTCATTTAATATTGTGTTTTAATAACGTATCCACCTATTTTGCTGGAAATTAAAAAGCTTGTGCAATACGTAAACATAACAAGTCACTAAAGCAGGACTCGTAACAGTTGGCTCGGTTCCGCTTCGCTTCACATTTTAGCCAACAATTACTCGCCTCTTAGTGAGGCGTTATGCGTCAGCCTTATTTCAATTTTATTTATTTTTCACGGTTGGTGTTTTACAAAGATTACTGCGCTTGTTGCCTTTTCTTTATCTTGGTAGCTTAAGTGCAAAATATTCTGTTTCAGCTTTTGGCTAAACAGTTTTTCGCCAGTCTAGTTTTGGCGATAAACGCGACTTAAAATAAGTGGCTCAAAATTCACGGTTTGGTGTGTCGCGCTGCGTGGGAGTTTTTTAACTCTACGGTCGGGCTGCCACGAAACCTTATATAAATGGCGTTGTTTGTGGTAATCACATCCAGCGCATAACAAGGCGCTCAAACGGAAAAATTACAGTTGGCTCGCGCTCCGCGCAGTTTAGCCTAACTGTATTTTTCCGCTTAGCTTGACGTTAGTTGCCAAGTAAACCGGAGTCCGTGTGAAATATTTTGCATTAATGCTACTGTTCATTTGTGAGTTTTCGGAAGCTTGTCGGCATAGGCGACCTCCAGACGTTGAAAATGAATATAAAAAAGCCGATTATGTTTTCATAGCAAAAGTCTTGTCTAACGAAAAAAGTAAAAGTGGGAGTATAACGGTAGGAACAGGGCCGCAGCAGATATCAGTCGAGGATGTTGAGGTCATTAAAGGGGAAACTCCGCCCACTACATTCACTTTATTAGGATGCGGTATTGGGAGTGGAGTAGGTGAAGTCTCGTTGTTTTATTTAGAGAAGCATAATGGTAAATGGAACGCTCAAGCTGTACTAATATCGATATACCCCGAAATGGTTACAAAAGCTAAATCAATGGCAACTAACAAGTGACTATGGTGTCAATTTTTAATTATTATTCATTTTCGAATCCCAATAGACACCATCTCTCACCATTGAATTTAAGATCACAATCATCTTTCTAACACACGCAATGATGGCTATCTTTTTGGGTTTTCCCGCGGCTACCAACCGCTGATATGTTGCCTTGAAAACTGGATTACATTGCATCGCTGACATCATCGACATAAACATTGCTGTCCTTATTTGGTGACGTCCACCGCGTATCATTCGTTTACCTTTAAACGAGCCACTTTCTCGATTTATAGGTGCTACACCGACTAAAGCTGCGGCCTCTTTATTGGTGATATAACCAAGCTCTGGCATGTTACTTAATAGGCTAAACGCGACAACATTTCCTACACCAGGAACACTTTGAATAATGTCATTCTTAATTTGATATTCATCACATTGTTCAATTAGTTTAATCATCTTGTTGTCTATTTTTGTGAGCTGATTATTGATAACGGTGAGTATGGGATTTATCGTACTTTCTAGCGCTTTAGGCAGTATTTGTAGTCTATTTTTCTCCATGGTGCGCATTTCCATTAACTGGCAACGCCTCGATAATAAGTCGCTCATCTTCCTAAGTGTTTCTGGCTTAAGCGTAGATAGTTTGGGCTTTAGGGCTTCGCTATAGTAAGCAATCAACTTCGCATCAAGCTTATCTGTTTTCGCTAATTGGCCAATGGCACCTGCAAACTTTTTGATGTGAACAGGATTGGCGACAACAAACGGTAACTTCTCTTTTGCACAAACGATAATAAAGGCTTGTTCGAGTCGTCCTGTTGCTTCAATAACTATACGTGTTGGGTGATGCTTCTTAATTTCCTTTATCGCTTTGTTGATACCTTTATCATCATTGGAAACGGTGAAGTAAATATCTAACGGGCGAATGTAAATATCGAGTTGAGTTTTACCTGTATCGACACCGACGTTAATTTCATTTTGATTATTTTTGCTATTCATAATAAGCTGACTCTGCCTTGCTAATTCCGGCTCGAGGCCCAGTTGACTATCCGAGTTTATTGCTTGGAGTTTTATACGATGTTCTCACTTGTTATCGGTCTCTCAACAGAGGAGCCATCACTCAATCGAACTATCGTATAAAAAGGCTTTGGTTGCAGCCAAAGCTTGGGTCTCACTTTACCTAAACTGGTTTAAAATGGAACACTAGTTATGGATGTTATTATCCATACAAGTCATTCAAAAGGACAAAAAACAGTTGGTTTTTGCTCCTTCGTCACTTATTTTAACCAACTATTTTTTGCCTCTTAATGAGGCGGTAAGTGGCTCGGAGGCCGAGAGTATTGTTCACATATATTAGAAGTCTTTTCTCGAATGATTTACTTGTTGAGTTAAGTGAAAGTAAAATTTCAATTAAGGTTTTTTCGTCAGATATAAAGTTTGAAGAAGAGCCATATATTGCTGTAGAAAACACCAAAAAAGGTGAAATTGTAAAAGCTATAGGAACAGAAGCAAAACGGGAAACTGCTAGCAATATCACAGTAACTAACCCTTTTAAGCACCCTAGATCATTTGTTGCAGACTTTATGCTTGCTGAGAAAATTATCCAACATGGAATCTATCAAATCCATAAATCTAGAATTCGACCTGCACCAAGAATCATTATGCACCAACTTGAAAAAGTGGAAGGTGGTTTAACTTCAATAGAAGACCGCGTACTACGGGAACTTGCTGTCGGTTCAGGAGCAAGAGAAGTGATAATATATTTAGGTGGCAAAATTAACACTAGCGCTGAAAGTTTTGACTCTGTAAAGTCAAGAGTATCAGCCACTTAACAAGCTGCTTAAAACGGACTGCTAACAGTTGGCTGCGCTTCGTTCCTCGCTATTTTAGCAAACTAATAAAAAGCCCCTTAATGTGGGCGTTAGGTTTTTAGAGTATGAAAGAACATCGGCGATTATATTCAAAGGTAGTGAAAGACTTCCCAGAACTTTTAAAACTTATATCTATTCCTATATCTGATAAGTTGCCTACTGCATTTCGTGGTCAAGCCAATTCCGATTGGTTAATTCAATCGTCATATTCTCGTTGGTATATTAAAAATAACCCGAGTAGTGAAGAAGCCACACTCATTGAAGATTTTAAAGCAATAGAAGAAAAAGCAAAACAGGGCTTTGAACAACGAGTTCATTACCATGAACTTGCTGAACAGATCATTGATGAATTCTCTAACAAATTAGGGGATGTAAATAATTTGCAGTTAAACTTTTCTCAAGTCATGTACTTGGCTCAACACTACGAATTACCAACTAATTTAATTGATTTTACTTTTGACCCAAACATCGCATTATTTTTTGCTTTTGATTATGAAACGCCACCAGAAACTGGTTATGTTTCATGGTTTAAAACAACACCTTGGTTTTATGCTCAATCAATTATAACGGCAGCATGTCAGCACCATTTCGTTGATAGGGATGAGCTATGGAAAGAGGCTACTACCTTAATAAAAGGGGATCGAGGCATAAAAGTCCCTTCTATTGGTGAAATAGATAGAAGTATTAATTTAAGAATAAATGCTCAGAAAGGATGCTTTGTATATTACTCGGAAGTTTTTCCATATGATAAAGTCATGCATATGATGGAGTGCTGGCAACCTAGCGGTGGCTGGGGGTCTCAACTTAAAGTCGATATCCCAATATTCCTAAAACAAGAAGTAATGGATTATCTTTCATCTATTGGTATTACAAAACAAGCAATGTACCCTACATTAAGTGATGAATTATTACCTTCAGGTTCAATTTCATTCGATTCATATGTTAAAGCTTGTGTTGAAGAAACAGGAATAAAAACCTAACAAGTCGTTTAAAAGGACAATGATGATCTTCCCCCGATAAAACGGACACCAAAATCTAACTAAAGATGAGGTGTCTTATGCCTAAGTACAACAATCCAAGACGAACTTGGAAGTATTCAAATGACTTCAAAGTCAACGCTATTCAATTAAGTTATGTTGTTGGCGTCACAATAAAATCAGTCGCTGAAAAACTCGACATACACCCGTTTATGCTGTCACGATGGCGAAAAGAATATCGTGAAGGGATCATTGTGGCTGATAAACGAAAAAAAGTGGCTGGCCAATCAAAAGCCAAAAAAGTACTTACCAAAGAACAACAACTAGAACGTGAAAATAAACAGCTCAAGGAGGAGCTGTATATCCTAAAAAAGTGGCAACGGTTTCTTGCCGAGGAACATCAAGCCGATATCGATTCATCGAAAAACTCAGAGCCGACATAAAGGTAACGAGATTACTGAAGTTTTTTGATGTTTCTAAAAGTGGCTATTACGATTGGTGTGAACGTCAACCAAGTGCTAGAGCGATAGAGGATGTTGAACTTAAAAAGAAAATTCAGCAAATATTCACTGAGAATAAAGGACGCTATGGTAGTCCCCGCATATTTAAAGCCTTGCAAAAGCAAGGATACAGCATAGGTAAAAAACGTGTTGAACGCTTGTATCGTGCACTTGGCTTGGTCGCTCGAGTGATGCGCGTGACGACACGCTCTGCGTTTTATAAGCGCTTCCTTACGACAGGTAAAAACTTACGACCTGATGGTGAAGTGCCATTGGTTAAAAATAAAGTATGGGTAGCAGATGTCACGTATTTGAAAGTGAAAGGTATATGGCGTTATTTATCGGTAATAATGGATTTATATTCACGGCGTATTATTAGCTGGAGTTTAGATAAAAAGAGAACGATGGAAGTCACCAAACGAACACTAAAAAATGCAATAAAGAACCGAAGACCTCAAGGTGGTTTAATGCTGCATACAGACCGAGGTGTGGAATATCGAGGTAATGTTTTTCAAACGGCTTTAAAACGAGCAGGTATTACACATAGCTTAAGCCGAGCGGGTAAATGTACTGATAATGCGCATATGGAGTCATTTTTCCATTCAATGAAGACCGAAGTTATTCGCGGTAATGTATTTAATAGTGATAAAGAACTGCGCGGAACACTTGGAAGTTACATTAACAAATACTACAATGTTTCGAGGCTGCATTCAGGGATAAATTATTGTTCGCCAATAGAATATGAAGCCCTGGCAGCGTGAAAAAAAATGTGTCCGTTTTATCGGGGGAAGATCA
>NZ_JQEC01000024.1 GCF_000764185.1 Colwellia psychrerythraea | reverse complement strand
TAGACATAATGACTCCCACGAGGTGCTAGCCTCCAGATTCGTGGGTTAGTAAAACCAGAGCCATAATATATGTGTTAAACAATATAAACTGGAGGCTAACATGTACAAATATAACATACTTTTCATCGGCTTAGATACCCATAAAGTGTCTACCGAAGTGGCACATGTAGAAGACCAACGTGGTGCAAAACCCGTTCATTATGGAAAAATAAAAACGACCAAAGCAGCCATTACAAAATTGGCTCGGCAATATCAATCCAAATACCCACAGGCGACACTACATTTTGTTTATGAAGCAGGCCCCTGTGGTTATTGGATTTACCGATTACTGACCAGCTTGAGTCATTGCTGCTATGTCGTTGCCCCCTCATTAATTCCAAAGAAACCAGGAGATAAAGTAAAAACTGACAAACGTGATGCGTTGAAATTAACCAAACTGCTTAAGGATGAAGAATTAACACCCATATATGTGCCAGAGCCTGAAGACGAAGCAATACGCGACCTATCAAGGGCAAGAGAAACAGCGATGAAAGACTTAAAGGATGCTAAATATCAACTTAAGGCCCTATTTCTTCGTAATAACATCAGCTGTAAGGTCAACGATAATTGGTCACTTCAACACCTTCGTTGGTTGACTGAGCTCATTTTACCTCACCCAAGCCAACAAATCGTTTTGCAAGAAATGATACAAGTTATCACTGAGCGAATACAGCGAGAGAAACGACTGGCCAATGAATTATTTCATCAGGTGAAGTCGTGGCGGTTTTATCCTGTAGTTAAAGCACTTCAAGCCGTCAGAGGTGTTCGACTGCTTATCGCAACGGGTATTGTCGCAGAGCTTGGCGATTTAAGGCGCTTTGACCATCCAAAAAAGCTCATGTCGTATCTAGGATTAGTCTCAAAAGAGCACAGCAGTGGTGATAAACGGCGGTTAGGTAGCATTACCAAATGTGGCAATGGACGAGCAAGGCGTTTACTTGTTCAAGGCGCTCATACATATAAGCACAAAGCCAATATATCGACAGAATTACAAAAGCGTCAGGAAGGCTTACCCAAAGAAATTACCGATATTGCTTGGCAGGCCCAACTTAGGCTGTGCCGACGATACAATCGGCTGCTGAGTAGAGGAAAACATCGTAATGTCGTGGTGATAGCCATTGCCAGAGAGATGGCCGCTTACCTGTGGGCTATTGCCCGTGAAGTAGTCATTACGCCAGTTGATACACGATTAAGAATATCGAGAGTACCTGCATGATAAAAAGTTTTGAGTTAGCGCATTGGGTCAAGCATCGGCTGTGGCATAACCACCGAGGGCGTTAGGCTGGCAACGGTATTTATTATCGTTGAACCACGAGCATAGACTGAAATCAGGTGCCACGACGGAATAAGTAAGGTCGGCACTGCTAACCAACAGGTTAGTAATCCACGAATATCAGCATGATAACCGACGAAATTACTTGCTTCATCTATGCGTTAACTCTTTTATTTTAAAAGTAGACATTATGGCTCTAAATTAATGAGCAGGGATCGGTGTATTTAACTTGACGTGGGGAGTCATACCAACGCCCAAATAACAGGCTAAGTAATGGTTGGCTAAAATGTGAAACGAAGTGGAACGCAGCCAACTTACGTGTCCTTGTTTATTTTCTTGTTAGGTTTATTGTTAACTACAACTTATAGTTTTAAAATTCCTAAACCACAGAGTAAAGATAGACTTGTTAGAAATATTAAAGCATATACACGTGACCATATTGCACCGTCACTCCATATTATGGCGCTTGAAACATCGCTTTTTAGATATATAACAGGGATGTCGTCGCCTTCAAAGTAATTTTTATTTACAACATTTGATTTAAATTCATAAGTTTTGTTATCTTCTGCCGTAAACTTAACTACAGGCCAATAACTATTATATCCATCTGAATCTTCTTCAACTAAAATCTCAGTTACAACACCTACGGTGTGTTCAGCATTTTTAATAAAATCTCTTTGATCAAATATTTGATAAATTGTATTTAATCCTAGAAGTAAAGAAATTATCAACCAATACTTATTGATTGTTCTATTTTTTATTTCGATTTTTACACGCGACATGGATTACACCACATAATTTGAAAATGAACCTAACGCCTCGCTAACGGGCGCAAAATTGTTGGCTAAAATTAGCGAAGAATGAGCGCAAGCCAACTGTTTTGCGTCCACTTTGAGCGACTTGTTAAGTGTCACTTATCGCCATACTTCTTCTTTACACTCTTTGAATTTTTCTAAAGTGTAAATATATAGTTTTTTGCTTAAATTTACCCAAGATATATCTACCTTTCTAACTTGGCAGTGAGCAGAACTAGGAAACTTATTTTGAATTACTTCAAATGACCCATTAGCTTGTTTAAAAGAGACATAAATATCATGACGCAAACCGTCTTTACACTGGTTGTTGGAATCTCTTTGATACTCATATTTTGTTCTAGGAATACTATAAATTAATGCTTCAAATTCTAAGAGGTCTTCATCGTTTATAGTCGATTTACACGGCATTGCATTAGCATATAAATCCGTATTCCAGAAAATATCCCCGTTACTATTTAACCATACGAAATCTGTAGTTCTCATATTCTTCATTTCAATACGAGTTATCCAGTCTGCATCTTTAGCATGCCCAAAATATGGAAGTGCAATAAACAATAAAACTAGAAATATACGCATACGCTTCCTTGTGGCATTTAACGCCCTAATAATGGGCAAAAAATTGTTGGCTAAAATGTTGAGGGACGAAAACAGCCAACTGTTTATTGTCCTTATTTATTAGCTTGTTATGTGTACATTACTCTAAGTAACGCACAAACGTAAACCTATATGTGTCGAATAAAGTTGATTTATGTTTGCGCAACTCAACTTTAACATTACGCTTTATTGGCAAGTGCTTGGGTAGAGATACTTTTACTAGGTTTTCTCTGTCAGGCACTTTAACCATGAGATATATTTTATGACCATCTTCTCGCAATGATGCGTGTTGGCTAATTGCAACACCATTAACAGGGACTGAGCTTTTTGAGGAAAGACCAACAATAAGCCAGAGAAAAATAACTAAGATAAGAAAAGCCACAGACCAAGCACGGAAGTTTTTGTGCTTGGCTTTAGAAAGCTCCTTTTCTAATTGTTGCTTCAACTCTGGACGCATAATTCCCTGTACACATAACGCCCCACTAAGAGGCTTTTGATAGTTGGTTATAATGTGAAGCGAAGCGGAACCTAACCAACTGTTAAAAGTGATCTTCCCCCGATAAAACGGACACATTTTTTTTCACGCTGCCAGGGCTTCATATTCTATTGGCGAACAATAATTTATCCCTGAATGCAGCCTCGAAACATTGTAGTATTTGTTAATGTAACTTCCAAGTGTTCCGCGCAGTTCTTTATCACTATTAAATACATTACCGCGAATAACTTCGGTCTTCATTGAATGGAAAAATGACTCCATATGCGCATTATCAGTACATTTACCCGCTCGGCTTAAGCTATGTGTAATACCTGCTCGTTTTAAAGCCGTTTGAAAAACATTACCTCGATATTCCACACCTCGGTCTGTATGCAGCATTAAACCACCTTGAGGTCTTCGGTTCTTTATTGCATTTTTTAGTGTTCGTTTGGTGACTTCCATCGTTCTCTTTTTATCTAAACTCCAGCTAATAATACGCCGTGAATATAAATCCATTATTACCGATAAATAACGCCATATACCTTTCACTTTCAAATACGTGACATCTGCTACCCATACTTTATTTTTAACCAATGGCACTTCACCATCAGGTCGTAAGTTTTTACCTGTCGTAAGGAAGCGCTTATAAAACGCAGAGCGTGTCGTCACGCGCATCACTCGAGCGACCAAGCCAAGTGCACGATACAAGCGTTCAACACGTTTTTTACCTATGCTGTATCCTTGCTTTTGCAAGGCTTTAAATATGCGGGGACTACCATAGCGTCCTTTATTCTCAGTGAATATTTGCTGAATTTTCTTTTTAAGTTCAACATCCTCTATCGCTCTAGCACTTGGTTGACGTTCACACCAATCGTAATAGCCACTTTTAGAAACATCAAAAAACTTCAGTAATCTCGTTACCTTTATGTCGGCTCTGAGTTTTTCGATGAATCGATATCGGCTTGATGTTCCTCGGCAAGAAACCGTTGCCACTTTTTTAGGATATACAGCTCCTCCTTGAGCTGTTTATTTTCACGTTCTAGTTGTTGTTCTTTGGTAAGTACTTTTTTGGCTTTTGATTGGCCAGCCACTTTTTTTCGTTTATCAGCCACAATGATCCCTTCACGATATTCTTTTCGCCATCGTGACAGCATAAACGGGTGTATGTCGAGTTTTTCAGCGACTGATTTTATTGTGACGCCAACAACATAACTTAATTGAATAGCGTTGACTTTGAAGTCATTTGAATACTTCCAAGTTCGTCTTGGATTGTTGTACTTAGGCATAAGACACCTCATCTTTAGTTAGATTTTGGTGTCCGTTTTATCGGGGGAAGATCA
>NZ_JQEC01000023.1 GCF_000764185.1 Colwellia psychrerythraea | reverse complement strand
CACCAACTCCGACACCAACTCCGACACCAACTCCGACGCCGACTCCGACGCCAACACCGACAGAAACGCCATGGATTGGTGGTCAAACATCAGTAAATAATGGTGATGTGGTATCTTATGGTGGTGCGTGTTTTGAAGCGAAAAATAGCCCTGGTGTTTGGGAAGCTCCAACGTCTGTATCTTGGTTCTGGACTGAAGTTTCATGTTCTGGTGTAACGCCAACGCCGACGCCGACGCCGACTCCGACGCCAACGCCGACGCCAACGCCGACGCCGACGCCAACGCCAACGCCGACTCCGATAGAAACTGAATATGTCGCTGGTACTGCTTATGTTGCAGGTGAAATTGTTAGCAATGTTGGAAATATGTACCAATGTGATATAGCTGGATGGTGTTCATCAGCTTCTGCTTATCATTACGCTCCTGGAACAGGTAGTGCATGGTCAAGTGCATGGACATTAATAGAGTAAGTAATACAACGCTTAGCACAACTGATTCGACAGGGATAAAACAACTGCCGAATCAGTAAGTTATAAATAATAAGGGGGGGGGGAGGAAGGTATACCTTTTTCAACAATAATCCCTGAAAAGGCCTATTCGAAAGATTAGGCCTTTTTTATGTGTTGGCTATAAAAGTAAGATGAATGCTTATTGTTTTTTAGAGATTTTTATAGGAGTGTTGTACTTTATTATGAATAGGAAGTTAATAGCAGTAATGCTCAGATTATTTTTCAGTCACTTTAACTCATAACAAAAAGCTTAAAAATATATAAAGACAATCAATAACTATTTTCCAACTACCACAGCTATTTCTTAATCTTATTGCTGAGTTTTCTTAGTGCTATCTTCAGGTAAATCAGAACGAGGATCATCAAGCATCACCACTAATTTAGCACAAAGCTTTTTCTTACCTATCTGAGCAACCTTGCTGTGTTGTACTTTAGTTTGTTGTTTTGCGTGGGCTAAGCTTTGAATTTTAAATTGGCTATAATTTGCTTTAAACTCTTCATTCTCATCTGCAGCCTGTTCCATTAATAGCCAATAGATCTGCCAGCGATTAGCATTACGCTTTTGCCAAATTTTTAGACTATTATCTAGTTCTTTTTTATCAACAAAGCTATATGTCATGCATTGGTTAAAGTAAGTTTCCCACATATCTTTAGCTGTATGAGCCTGCAATGGAATTGCCAGTGGATTTAAACTTTCTTGGCTATTTTTTGCCGCAATAGTAGTTATTGGGTTAGCTGCAATGAGAGCTAGTAGGCTTGATGTAATTATTTTTTTTATATTCATATAATCCCCCTTGAACAACGCTGCAATAAATTTAATGCTCTAAATAATATGGTGCAATTTTACCGATTTATTTAGCAAAAATTAATGTCATTTAACCAAGTTTTAAGTGGTCATTATTATAACCTATTGGGCGATTATTAACGGCACTGTTTTTGGTAAATTTCAGTAATTATTTCGTTATAGAATAGTAAAATATCTCACGATTATCCTGAACAACTATTTCACGTTAAATACAGGAGGTTTTAATGTTGCATTACGGTTCTTTAACCCTTATTTTATATGGTTTGTAGCCAAAACTCCTTATTGCTTTATTTACCCTTATAATGCTGGTGTATTGGACAATTAATTGGCAAACTAAGAGGATAAAAATAATTATAATAGTGTAATCGCAGGAGTAATAATAATGAAGAATATCTTTGATGCAGGATGGCAGGATTGGATAGAAATCAACATTAATCGCAACTGCGATATTATAGGCATGTATGACATCTTATTAGAACACGATTTCTGTCCAATACTTATAAAAAAACGATTAAAACTAACTGATCAAGACATACAACAATCGAAGAAAACACCTAAAAAAAGTACAACAAACGACAAAGCACAGACTAAATTATTACAACAAGCAACGGAAATTATCGAGGCTGAAGACCGTGTCTTTTTGCCAAGCGCAGAAAAAATTGACACTGATGATAAATTAGAATTATTCAAAATAGATAACTTTCTTAATCCTCACGAATGCATTGAACTCGTATCGATTATTCGAGATAACCTTAGAGGGTCAACCACGACCAACGAGTCGGTTAACTTTAAAAATTTCCGCACCAGTAAAACCTGTGATTTAAGTTTAATCAAGCATCCGCTTGTGAACGATATTGATCGACGCATATGTAATGCTCTTGGTTTTGACTCCAGTTATTCTGAGGGTATTCAAGCACAATGGTATGACGTAGACGAAGAATTTAAACCTCATACCGATTATTTTGAACCCAATAGCAAAGAGTTTGAAGATCATGCCAGAGTACGAGGTCAGCGCACTTGGACTTTTATGATTTTTCTCAATAATACCCTTGAAGGTGGCGCAACCCAATTTACCCGTGTTGGTAAGGCTTTTTCACCTAAACGAGGAACTGCTTTAATTTGGAACAGTCTAACTCCTGAAGGTAGAGAAAACATTGATAGTATGCATTGGGGCATGCCTGTTGAAGATGGTTTTAAAGTTATCATTACCAAATGGTTCCGTCTTAAAGGTAAGGGCAAATGTTTTATAAAAGAGCCTAATGAATATATACCTGCCTACACAGACGAAGGTTTCCTCAAAGCAAGGTTACCGGAGGCTTTATATAAGAAAATTTATGACTTTTATCAAGCGAATGAAAATATGGCGATAAATGAGCATGTCGAAGGATTTATTACCAGTAAAGAAAAGCAGGCTCCTAGCGAACTCATTCACCTTACTGAGGACTTAAAGAAAGAAATTCATCAAGTGTTGCAACCTTTGGTAGAGGCGTGGATTGGTCATTATCTCAAACCAAGTTATGTCTTTGGAATCCGCAGGTATCGAAATGGCGCCATCTTAAAAGAACATCGCGACCGAGGTAAAACACATGTTGCCAGTGTGATTATTAACATTGCACAATTAGTTAGACAGCCTTGGCCGTTAGTTATAGAAGATCATAACTACCGTAAGCACCATCTTTTACTCACCCCTGGCGATATGGTCTTTTATGAAGGTGCAAAGCTTACTCATGGGCGACCTATAGCTTTTGATGGAGATGAGTTTTGTAATGTGTTTGTCCATTACCAACTGACATAACTTTTTTACGAAAGTTAAGCATAAACTGTATGCATATACCTTATACCAATTCCGTTAAGCTTGTGTTCTTGTAAAGTTATGTGGTGAAACCCTATAAAAACCCACATGGAATTATACGGTAATTCATTGTTTTTGTTTGTATTATTACTTTTGGTTTTCGCTAAGAGAGCACTTGATTAGTCCAGTTGGTATTGCTCCCAATGCCAATAACCGACTATTGCTCAATCGAGTGCCTACCTTGATTTATTTTCCATTGGTACAACAAGCTCACAAACTTAATGAAATTGCTATTAGTGAAAAATAACTTTGATTCTCCACTACTGGCAAACGAGCTAATCATTGGTCTAGACTTGTATTATCAAATGAGGCAATATCTTTGAGTAAGTTAGTCATTGTGTTTGATGCCATGATGAACTTACCCTTCGTATAACCCCAATGATATGGATTGGGGGTCTCTACCAGGAACCAATAAATCCTGATTACGAAGAGTTTAGCGCTTTAGTGCTTTTCTCTTTGTACGAATAATTTTTATTCACAGAAAAGTACTGAATGAACTTTTTAATTATTGGGAACCACGTCATGAAAGAATTTATCCAGTCTTTACCCAAGGTCGAACTTCATCTTCATATTGAAGGCACACTTGAGCCTGAACTCATGTTTGAGCTAGCAAAACGTAACGATATTCATATTCCGTTCAATTCAATTACTGAAGTTAGGCATGCCTATAATTTTCACAACCTACAATCTTTTTTGGACATTTATTTCCAAGGTGCAAACGTACTTATTAATGAACAAGATTTTTTTGAGCTAACTTGGGCTTACTTACTGCGTTGTAAAGAAGACAATGTGATGCATACTGAAATATTTTTTGACCCGCAAGCACATACTGAACGTGGCATTTCATTTGATGTTGTGGTGAATGGTATTCATGGTGCGTTAGTAAAAGCGACTACAGAGTTAGGCATAACTAGCGAGCTCATCATGTGTTTCTTACGGCACTTAGATGAGGAGTCTGCATTTAAAACGTTAGCGCAAGCACAAGTACATAAAGATAAAATTATTGCTGTGGGTTTAGACTCAACAGAAGTTGGTAATCCTGCAGGTAAATTTGAAAGGGTCTTTAAACTAGCACTTGAACAAGGGTACTTAACTGTTGCCCATGCAGGAGAAGAGGGCTCTGCAAGTAATATCCATGAAGCATTAAATTTACTAAAAATTACTCGTGTTGATCATGGTGTTCGCTGCACGGATGATGAAAACTTAGTTAAGCAGTTAATTAACGATCGCACGCCACTTACCGTTTGTCCGCTCTCTAACCTTAAGCTAAAAGTTTTTGAACATATGGAGCAACACAATATAGTTACCCTGCTGCGAAAGGGTGTTTGTGTAACGATTAATTCTGATGATCCGGCATATTTCGGCGGTTATATGACAGATAATTTTATGGCCGTGAATCAAGCCTTACCAATGAATAAAATTGAAATTGCTCAGTTTACCTTTAATGCCATTGAGGCAAGTTTTATTGCTAACAGTGAAAAGCAGCGATTAGCTACAGCGACACAGGGTTATTTAGACCAGCATCAATAGGTTTTGATTAAATAACGGCAATTATTTTATTTAATTGCCAACATAAAAAAAAGTAGCCTTTTATAGATTGTTTTCTTTTTATATCTGAGCTGCTTGTGGCTTAGTTCTTTTATCATCATGGCTAATAACTATCCTTTCACCATCTACTAATATTCCCTGAACGGCTAAAGGCTTTGGCACTAAAGTACCATATTGCGCAACAAGGCAATACGCCATGATGGCAACATAATACAGCCAATTAAGCTAACTTTTATGCTAACCGTTTATAAGTACATATCTTGGATCTCTCTACTCTTTATTTGTCTTCCTACGTTAGCTATATCTCAGCCATTAGCTAACTTTCAATCGTTAACAGACTTTGGCGATAACCCCGGCGACTTAACAGCAAGTTACTTATCACCATCAAAGCAAACTAAATCCTTAGTTGTGTTGTTACACGGCTGTATCCAGCAGGGGGAGTCCTTAGCTAAGCAAAGTGGCTTTGTCGCTCTTGCTAACCAACATAATTTCACGCTGTTGTTACCGCAACAAAGCTCAAAAAATAATGTTAAGGCCTGTTTTAATTGGTTTTCAGAGCAAGATAGCGCTAAGGATGAAGGTGAAGTACTGTCGATCAAAAATATGATCAACACACTCAAAACGCAGTCAGGGATAGAAGATGTTTATATTGCCGGCCTTTCTGCTGGTGGCGCTATGGCCAGTGCGTTATTAACTCATTACCCTGGACTATTTTCTGCAGGCGCTGTTATTGCTGGCCTACCTTACCCTTGCGCGAATGATCTTGCTAAAGCTATTTCCTGTATGCGAAATGGCCCCTCACAGTCTGCAGTTGAATTAGTGGAGCTAGCAAAAAAAGGCAATGAAACCGTTAAAAAGTGGCCAAGGCTTATTGTTATCACTGGCAGTGAAGATAAAGTTGTTAACCCGAAAAACTCCCATTATTTAGCTTTGCAGTGGTCGAAACTCTCTGAAAATTCGCCGGCGAAAAATAAAACTTCATTAACCGATTACCAAGTAAGCCTTTGGCACAATAGTGAAAAGCAGCCACAAGTAAAGTTAGTTGATATTAATGGTGTTGGTCATGGTTTAACGGTTAATTCTAGATTTGAAGGTAGAGATTCTAGTGCGCCATTTTTGTATGAATCTTCACTCGATAGTGCCCTTTATATTATCGAGTTTTGGGGTGTAAACAAAAAAACTCAATAATATTCAGTAACTAAGCTCTATGGTACTATAGTACAAATTAATTTTGTCTAATTTTGTTATAGAGTTTTAATATCAGTAAAAACATAACAACAATCTAAAAAACAACTGATTTAATATAATTATAATAAGGCACGAATATGAAACGTCATAACAAGAAATTAAATTACCTCACTTTAGCTATTGCCGGCGCGCTAACTACTAACATTGCCCTTGCTGCAGAAGAAAATGAAGCCGCAAGTGCTAAAGGTAAGCTAGGTCTTGAACGAATCGAAGTTACCGCACGTAAAACAGCTGAAAGCCTACAAAATGTTCCTGTGGCTGTAACTTCTATTGGCGCGGAGCAGCTTGAGCAAAATGGCATTAGTGTCATGACTGAAGTTCAACAGTTTTCACCTAATACCACCTTGCAAAGTAGTCGTGGCACTAACTCAACACTAACGGCGTTTATCCGTGGTGTTGGTCAAGATGATCCTTTATGGGGTTATGAACCCGGTGTTGGTATTTATGTAGATGATGTATATATTGCTCGCCCACAAGGCGCAGTACTTGATATTCTTGATGTTGAACGTATTGAAGTATTACGTGGCCCACAAGGTAGCCTGTACGGTAAAAATACCATAGGTGGCGCGATTAAATATGTCACTAAAAAAATGTCAGGTGATAGGGAGTTTGACTTAGAAGCTACTTTTGGCAACTACGCCCGTCAAGACTATAAAGTGGCTGGAAAAGTACCTGTTATTGATGACAAATTATATGTTGGTTTTGCTTTAGCCAGTTTATCTCGTGATGGTTACGGTGAATTTTTACAGTCTGACTTACCAGGGCAAGATTTAGAAAACTATAACAAAGATGTTTTTGCCGGCCGAGTGACCATTGAGTTTACTCCTACAGATGATTGGTTCTTCCGTTTTAATTATGATAATACTCAAGATGACTCAAATGCTAAAGGTGGTTATCGTTTATTACCTAGTGTGGTAACCGATGCTCCTATACCTGATAGTGTTTATGACTCATACACCAGCATGCCAACGTGGAATAGCGTTGAGTCAGAAGGTATGAGCTTAACGGCTGAGTATTTTATCAATGATTTTTGGTCTATTAAATCGGTAACAGCCAGTAGAACTAATTACTCCAAAACTAACATTGATTTTGATAATACCTCGGAACGTATTTTTGATGTGCCCGCTATTTATGATGATGAACAATTCTCACAAGAATTTCAGCTAAATTATGATGGTGAAAACCTTAGTCTTGTATCAGGTTTGTATTACTTTGATGGTGAATCTTGTGGTCATTTTGATGCAATTTTAGAACATTTAGGCACCGTATTAGGTGCTGACGGTTTAACGCGAGAAGTTACCGGTTGTAATAACAGCGAAAGTTATGCTGCATATGCCCAAGGCTCTTACAATGTTAGCGAAAAACTCTCATTCACTTTAGGTGCTCGTTATACCGTTGAGGAGAAAACAGCAGTAGTTAATAACGGTGTTGTTATGGAAACTGTTTACCCTGAAAGTGGCTGGGTACCCGGTTATGTTCGTGGTGATGTTGAATTCCCTGAAGTATTAAATGACAGTGAAGATTGGTCACGATTTTCACCGCGCGTTGGTGCTGAATATCAATACAGCAATGACATGATGTTTTTTGCTAGTTACTCGCAAGGTTTTAAATCAGGCACCTTCAACCCAAGAGCCAATGGTCCAGAGCCAGCAGTTGACCCAGAAATTGTTGACTCTTATGAGGTTGGCGTAAAAAGTGAGTGGAATAATAACTTACGTATTAACGCGACGATATTCTATCTTGATCATCAAGATAGACAATTTGTTACTGTGCTGCCGACAGAAGGCGGAGATGGTAGTGAATTGAGTCAACGTTTAGGTAATATTGGTCAATCAACCGCATCAGGCCTTGAACTTGAAATAAATTATGCGGCAACGGATAGTTTAAATATTTTCGCTACCTTAGGTTTAATTGACTCTTCTTTTGAAGAAGTTAACTCCTATGATAGCGAAGGTAAGCCAATTGATATTAGTGATACTTTTACCATCACTAACACCCCTGAAACTACAGCTAATCTAGGTTTCACTTATAATATTGAAAGTAGTATTGGCGGTTTTGTTGTTAATGGTAACTACTATTACCGTAGTGAATATGACCTAAACGTTACCGATAATTTATTAACACAAGACGGTTATGGTTTGCTCAATGTTGGTGTGAACTGGTATAGCAACGATGGTGATTGGACTGCTGGTTTACATTTTAAAAACCTTACTGATGAAGAATATCTAGTAGGTAATTATGCTTTCTTAGGCCCACAAAATGATGATGGTAGTTATCAGCCTGGTTTAGGCGGCGATACTA
Source organism: Colwellia psychrerythraea (assembly GCF_000764185.1). Taxonomy (GTDB): domain Bacteria; phylum Pseudomonadota; class Gammaproteobacteria; order Enterobacterales; family Alteromonadaceae; genus Colwellia; species Colwellia psychrerythraea_B. Next base: position 10,813 of record NZ_JQEC01000023.1, on the reverse strand, counting down.
CCTTAATTGGTTATTATGGTGACCCTGCGACCGTCGCTTTAACCATAGGTTATCAATTCTAGTTTAAGCTTGGCTACATTAAGTTAAGTTAAGTTAAGTTAAGTTAAGTTAAGTTAAATTTTTTCATTCGGTATCAAAAAAGAGCTGGCACTTGTCAGCTCTTTTTTTCATACTAGGTTTTGCATTAAACAGGAGCTTTATATGTCACATGCTAAAGTAATTATTGCCGATGACCATCCATTATTTCGCAGTGCGCTAAAACACGCCATAGTGGAGTGTATCGATGATGCCGGAACGTTAGAAGCAGACAATTTCAGTGAACTGTTAACGGCTATTGAAGTTACGCCGAGCTTAGAAATAGTCTTTCTTGATTTACATATGCCGGGTAACGATGGTTTTACTGGCTTAACACAGCTGCAAAACCACTATCCTGATCTAGTGGTTATTATGGTTTCTTCAGATGATAATGATGAAACTATGCAAAAAGCCATTAACTTTGGCGCCGCGGCATTTATTCCTAAATCTGCCGATTTAACCACTATTGCCACTGCTATTGATGCGGTGTTAGCAGGTGGTATCTGGTTACCTGAAATAATAGAAAAAAATGAAAACCAGCAAACAGCACTGGCTAATCAACGTTTAGCTAAACAACTGGCACAACTAACACCGCAACAATATGTGGTACTGACTCAAGTAGCCGATGGTCAGCTTAATAAGCAAATAGCTTATGATCTTAATATCAAAGAAACCACAGTCAAAAAACATGTTTCTGCTATTTTAGAAAAGTTAGAAGTTAATAATCGTACGTTAGCTGGACTTGCCTATCAGCAATTGATGTTGGTTCCATCAGAGAATATCAGTAACCGTTTATAAACTACTGTTAAGCTATTAAGTGCTATTTTCTCGTTATCCTGCTAGGTAAAGTTTTGATTAATTATGCTGTAGTCATTTGTCTAATTAGACGCTTTAAAGCTAACGATTTAACCGGCTTTCTTAAGAAGAGAAAGTTTGCGTCACTGGTGTGTTGCCTTACTTGCTCAGACGGATCCGCAGAGCAAATAACACAAGGGACATGCCAGTTCTTACTGCCTAATAAACGTGTCACCAAATCCACGCCATTGGTATCATTATCGAGATGATAATCTGCAATAATAAAGCTTGGGGCTTGCGGCATATTGTTAGCAACTTCACTCAGCGACTCTTCATCTTTAGCGATATAAACCAAGCAATCCCAGTCAGTTAACTGTGAAGATATAGCGGTTAACATTAGTGCATCGTTATCGATAACCAGTACCGGCATATTGGCAAAGTTGTCACTAGCAACGACAGTTTTTTTACGATTAATTGTTGATGTTTTACCGGTTGAATTGACGGTTGAAGTAGCCGTTAAATTAATGGAAATAGGCTGCACCCGAGGCACTTCAATCATAAAGCCGGTACCTTTGCCTACTGTTGATTTAAGTGATATTTTTAAGCTAAGCAAACTGGCCATACGCTCAGCAATGGCTAAACCTAACCCAAGGCCAGGTATTTCACGGTTTTGATCTAAGCGCTCAAATTCCTGAAAAATAGTTTGTTGTTTATCAGCGGCTATACCTGGGCCGTTATCCCATACTTCGATGCGAATAGAGTCTTTGTTATGGCGAACACCTAAGACAATTTTATTGGCAATACCTGCTTTATCGCCGGTTTTATCACGGCAATAATGCACGGCATTGGATATGAAATTTTGTATTATTCGTCGTAACATACGTTTATCAGAATTAACCCAAACAGAGCTAGCTTGGTAACTAAAACTAATATCGTCTTGCTGGGCTAAAACGGTGAATTCATTTTTTAGTGGTATTAATAATTCATCTAAAGCAAAGTGATTAATTTCAATGTTTTCAGAGCTATTGTCTAAACGGGATATTTCAACTAAATCTGAGAGCAGTGCTTCAACAACATTAAGTGAGTCATCAATGTTATTTGCTAAATTAGCTAGTTCATCTGTTGCTACTTTCTTTTTCAACATAGAAGTAAACAGTGATAAGGCATTAAATGGCTGCATTAAATCATGACTAGCTGCAGCTAAAAATCGGGTTTTACTGCTGTTGGCTGCTTCTGCCTCAGCTTTGGCTAGTCTAAGTTCTTGGGTTCTTTCTTCAACACGCTTTTCCAAGTTTTCGTTAGCTTTTTGCAAGGCTTTTTCAGCTTCAATATGGGCAGTAATATCAGAAAAAGTACTAACAAAACCACCACCAGGCATGGATTGCCCTCTAATTTCTAACACTATGCCATTAGGCATAGTGCGCTGAAAATAATGGTTATGGCCCATACGCATATGTTCAATTCGTCGTGCAATTAACTCCTCACTTTCTACACTAGTATCGGCGTCAGTAATCGTTCCTGTACCTGTACCCGTAATTTTTCCAGTAATAACGCCTTTGGCAATGTTATAGCGTAGTAATTCCTCCACTGACTTTCCAGCAGTGACAAAGCCTTCAGGGTAATCGAGCAATTGAATATAGCGTTGATTCCATGCGACTAGGCGCATATCAGCATCGATAACACTAATGCCTTGCTCAATATTCTCCACCCCAGATTGCAATAACTCGCGGTTAAAACGAAACATTTGGTTGGCTTCATCAACAATACTAACCACATCTTCTAACGGCATTTCTTGTGATGTTGAGGCCGCTTTCATAACCATACGTGTTGAAGCAGAGCCTAGTACGCCAGATAATTGTAAGCGGGTAAATTCAATGAACTTTTGGTTTTTACTATTACTATTTTTATTCAGCTCACTTTTAGCAAAACTAAGCAACTCTTCAGCAGCAGCCTTATCAACAAAACGTAGTAATAAACTAGATAAGTCATCAAGAGATAAGTGCCGTTCAAACTGGTTTTGGCTTTTATTAACAAAATATTCTGCTTGTAATTTCTCGCCGACACTACGCTTGCCAATTAAAGACACAATGACGTAACAGACGGTGTTGAGTAGCAAACTATAAAAAACGCCATGGCTAGTACTATCTAAAAAATCAACGCCAAAAAGAGCTGTTGGCTTTAACCAGGAGAGGTGCAATAAACCTGTTTCAAGCCATTGGTTAGTTGGCATTAATACCGGCAGTAATAAGGTATAGAACCAAACTAAACTACCAACAATTAAGCCCGTTAAGGCCGCTTTAGCATTAGCTTTACGCCAATACAAAGCACCTATTGTCGCTGGCGCAAATTGGATAAGTAAAACAAAGGATAACAGGCCGATAGTGGCTAAGTGGTTTTGCTGGGCAATAATACGCTCAAAAATGAACGCTAGCAGCAAGATAATGGCGATGGAGCTACGGCGTAAGTTGAGTAATAAGCCCGATAATTGGTGATTTTTTTTGGTATTAAACAAGCGGAACTTTAATACCAATGGCGTTAGTACTTCGGTTGATACCATAGTACTAAGCACAATCGCCGCCACTATCACCATGCTTGTTGCTGCCGCTAAGCCACCAATGTATACCGTAATGCCAAGCCAGGCTTGTTGATAAAAAAGCGGTATGGTTAATACATAGGTATCGGCATCAACACTGCCGCCAGGAAAAGTTAATTGTCCCGCAATAGCGATGGGTAAAATGAAAATATTGATCAATAACAGGTATAGAGGAAATAACCAGCGGGCTGACTTTAACTCTTGTTGATGGTGGTTTTCAATCATCATCATATGGAATTGCTGCGGTAGTATAAATATAGTAATTGCCCCTAACAGCGCATGGGCGACAGCAAGGTAGGCTGAGTTTGTGCCTGTAATTGAATTGATGCTTTTACCTTGGCTAAGTAAATCACTAAAACCATCAAAAATGAAGAAAGTGGTGAAAATACCTACTGCCGTTAAGGCGAACAATTTAATCACTGAGCTAAAAGCGATAGCTAATACTAATCCTTGGTTTTGCTTATTGGCAGCTATTTGGCGAGTACCAAATAAAATGCTGAAAAAAATGAGTACTATAGTGACAACAAAAGCAGTGCTAATGCCAGATTGATAAGTACCTGTTAATAAATCAAAACTGGTACTGATGGCACGAAGCTGCAGGGCGATATAGGGAATAATGCCTATCAGCGCGACAATGGTAACTAGGGCGGCGACTTTTGGCGATCGATCATAGCGAAAGGCAATAAAATCGGCAATGGAGGTTAAGTTTTGCTGCTTAACAATCAATAAAATTTTATTTAGCATTGGCCAGGCCAAAATAAAACAAAGAATAGAGCCAATATAAATAGGTGCCAGCCAAGCACCGGTAGTCGCGGCTTGGCCAACTGTGCCGTAAAACGCCCAAGAAGTGCAACTGACACCAAGGGATAAGCTATAAACCCAAGGTTTGCAACTCCAGTTTTCAGATGCTTGATTTTGCCCCCAATGGGCAACAATAAAAAGCAGTGCTAAATAGGCAATGGATAGTACGGTGATGAGCCAAGTATCGAGTGAAAGCCAAACTAACAAATGCTGTTCCTTACTTATATGGTAAATCAAAGCGGTGAATCACAGTGTAAATCCCAGAGCTAAATACGTGCTAAAGGTTATGGTGGCAACCTTGCCGTTAGCTTATCACGCTGCATATAGCAGGGTAGTGAACTAAGGTAGTAGTTATTTGCTTATCGTCATACGTTAACCTAAAGATAAATATCTCCCTTGATTAGAAACTATCATATATGAAAATTAGTAACAAATATCTGGTTGAAACCATTGTTTTTATTAGCTATGTACTCTTTGCTATGGCTTGGGTAGGCGGCACAGCGAGTATGGGACAAATCATGGCTGCTATGCAGGTTGATAGTTTAGCTTCAGCTAGTTTTATTAGCGGTGCGGTAACTTTAGCTAAAATCGTTGGTACTTTTGGCGCAGCTTGGGTGGCAATAAAGTTTGGTATTAAGTACGCATTTTTTATTGCCAGCCTGTTTATTGTTATAGGTTTATTAACGCCACTAGCGCCCAATTATGAATTGTTACTATTAAGTCGTTTTCTTATGGGTCTAGGTGGCGCTTTTATGATTGTCTATTTTAATCCAATTGTTATGCATTGGTTTACAGCCGATGAACGTCCGGTGATTAACGGCCTCAATGCCGTCGCTTTTAATATTGGTACCGGTATTGTGTTATGGAAAATGGCAGATATTAATCAGTTCACCGGTGATTGGAAAGCTAGCTTAATTATCTTTTCTATTGCGAGTTTATTACTCAGTTTGGCTTGGTTATTAGTAGAATTTTCACCTGGCAACGACAAACAAGGTCAAAACGGCACCACTATTGCCAATTACAGTTATATCGATGGTCTTAAAGATAAATTTAATTGGGCTTATGGTTTAACCTATTCAGGGTTATTAGCATTTTATATTTGTCTGTTCACTTTCTACCCTAAAGCGGGTATTAGTCAGAGCAAGTGGGTGATAGGTTTTGGCATAGTAGGCACATTAGCGGGCATTATTTACAGTAAGAAAGTCCCACTGCGTTTGCCTATTATTCGCTGGTCTGGCGCTGTTATGGTAGTCACTATTATAGGTGTTTCGTTTAGCTCTAGTGAGTGGTTACAAACCTTATCTGCTATTGTTTTAGGTTTCTTTATTTTCTTTCCTATTACTGCTTTGGTATCTATCCCGCACGAGTTACCTAAAATGACCGGGCAACGTATTACGGTGGTATTTAGCCTGTTTTACTCAATCAGCTACTTATTTTCTACAGTAATTTTATGGTTATTCGGTAAATTGGTGGATATTAACCAAGGCGATTATACCGCGTCATTTATATTAATCTCAGTTGTCAGTTGTACCTTCTTTATTGGCAGCTTTTTCTTACCAGAAACCGGCAAAAACAAAGTAGTTATGTCTAACGACTATGCGACAAACAAAGAAAATAAAGTGAGCAAGGAAAGTGAGGAAAAATTATGCGCGGAATAATATCTCCAAAATTAGTGCCTTTTCTTGAACAAGTAAATTCAGCTATTGCCGCAGCGAAAGCTACAGGGCAGGGCTTTAGTGTTGATTTAGTGAGACAAGGTTTGGATAACTTAGCACCATTGATTGGCTCAGGTCCAAATATGGAGATAGTCAAAAATAGCTACTTAGCAGTGCCTAGCCATAATATTCCCGTACGAATTTATAACCCAGCCCCTAATGATATTTTACCAGTATTACTGCATTTTCATGGCGGCGGCCATATGTGTGGCAGCATTGAGTTATACGACCCTATTAGTCGAAAACTTGCGCTGGCAGCACAAGCCATTGTCATTTGTGTCGATTATCGTTTAGCACCAGAATATCCATATCCCGCAGGCCTTGATGATTGTCAGCAGTTATTATTGCACTATAAAAGTTTGCTCTTTGATATGAAACATAATGACGAACTTTACATTACTGGCGATAGCGCTGGTGGTGCAATTTGTACTAGTTTAGTGATGAAGAATATAGATGATAACTTAACTAATAAGCAGGTAGATATTACTAAACAAATATTGATTTATCCCAGTGTTGATTACACCATGAGTAGTACTTCTATTGATGAAAATGGTCAGGGTTTTTTGTTAGAAAAAGATAAAATGCACTGGTATTTTCAGCAATATTTTCATGCTAATAGCCTAGATCAGGCTAAAATTTCACAAGCATCGCCGTTATTAGGCAAGTTCTCGAGCAATATGCCTGCCACGTTAGTAATCACTGCTGGTTGCGACCCACTTAGAGATGAAGCTATAGCTTATGTAAAGTCATTGGCTGAGGTTGACGTAAATGTGCAGCATCATTCTTTCGATGGCATGACCCATGCTTATATGTTGCTTGATGAACTGGTGCAGGAAGAGTGTTTAGCGACTTATCGACTTATTAGTGAGTTTGTAAAAAAATCTCCCAGTCATAAATAAGCTGTTATTCCTCACAGTTTTCCTTCACTAGGCTCAATAGGTTCGTTTTTTTTGTGTTTTATTCATCGATATTTTTAAACTTCAAAATGATGATGAGTCGTTTGGAACACTATTTATTAACTAACCTGAACTCTGGATAATTAGCACAAAGGAGACAGTAGCACTTACAGCTAATTGCACCGGTTGGATTAGGTTTTGTATCGATAACGTTTATATTAAACAGCTAAGTACATATTTCTAAACTGTGCGGAGCGCGAGCGGACTGTAGGTGTTCGATTTAAATGACCTTAGGCGGTAGCTGCTTCGCGCTTTGCACGCGCTTACGTTCAGCCGTGTAAGCCCACCAAGGCATGGGCTCGTCACCATTGATAAAACATGTAACTGAAATAAACACATCAATGACACAGGGGTCGTGTTTGCTGCCAGTGATAACGCAAAGCCTCTCATACATTTCATATGGATCTTGTCCCATAAGATCGTCAGGTTTCTCTATACCCAGTAACTCAAGGTCAGAGGCACCTGCCTTACCTATATTTGGGAGATCTGTAAGCCTCCTCATGTTTTCACGGACAACTTTATTTGGATTCATTATTCGCCTAATACCTCAAAAAGAGGAAAAAATGGTTGCTTAAGGTGTTTAGGCACTAAAAACAATCAACTTTTTTCCGTTTGAAGTACCTGTTATCTGCTTTTAACTTCAGTTTCAATAATAATGATTTCTGTATTTCCAATGTTTTTTACATTGTGGGTTGTTGTTGGTAAAAACAGTGTTTTACCATCAGATACCTTTAAAATTTTCGATTTCTGTTTCTTGTCTTTTGGGATTAACTCTAACATCCCACCTTTAACAAAATATACAACTCTGTTTGGGTGTATATGTGTATGCATCCCTGACTCTGCACCCGCGGGGTATGTCAAACGAACAACTTCAACATCCGAGTTGTCGAGTAATACTTCTCTTTTTCCTCGCTTTTCATCAGCCAGACTGTTTGTTGAAAAAATAAGTAATAGTATGGATATAGATATATATTTCATATGACCTCTTGAAGATAAACTCCCAAATTACAAATAGCAGCTATCTAATTATATGGACTCTCTACTTTGAGGAGAGTTATTTTTGGTTGATAGTGTGTAACTAAGCGGAACCGAGCCAACTTTTGCGTTTCCTTGTTGGTTTTCTTATGTTAAAGCTTAATAATAGCCAGCATATCCTCATTGCCTTCATCCATACCTACTTCAGAAAAACCAAAGCTAGAATAAAACCCTTTAGCGACAGGGTTCTTAGGGTTATAACAAATTTCGATTTCATGTAAGCCAGAAACTTTTTTCATTTCAACCAAGGCTAGGTTAAGTGCAACACGGCCGATTGATTTTTGTTGATGCTCCTTATCAACCATAAACCGCCAAATTGAAATTTTAACTTTAGATTCTTGTACCCACATCAAAAAACCTACAGGCTCTTCTTTCACATAAATAGCTTTAGTTATATATCCTTCATTGTACCTAGCTTCAACTAATGACCACATATTACAAGCTACATAACCTTGCTGTTCTTTTGTGACATCGAGTTCACAAATTTTTTCATAATTTTCTTTTGTTATTTGACGAAGTGATACTTCCACAGAGTTTCCTTAAAACATAACGCTAAGCTAAGCCGAAAAACACAGCTAGGCTAAACTGCGCGAAACGCGAGTCAACTGTTACGTGTGTTCTTGTTTATTTTCTTGTCAGCTTCTATGCACGCTATCGCTTGGGTATTGTGAATCATATTTGACATTGATCTTCTTACCATTAGGATTTCTTTTTAATACTCGATCGATTTCTGACTGTTTATCTAGTCTAGTTACATAAAAGTTACCGTAATAATTAATATCATTTAATTGAAAGTTATAATTAAAGCGAACTCTGTATGCATCTTTGTATGTTGTCCTACTATTACCGTTTATAGATCTACGAGTTTTTGATTCTTGATATTCTTCAATAGAATAAGAGGTAATTACTGCTTGAGTAGATGGCCATGAGTCTATATCCATTTGCCGATTACATGATTTCATAAAAAAAGTTGCCATTACGAGAATAACCATGGCATAAATAATTTTTTGCATACACCGTCCTTGTTTTGTATTTGAAGCTAACGCCTCATTAAGAGGCAAAAAAAATAATTGGTTAAAATAGCGAGGCACGAGCACAGCCAACTATTGAGTGTCCTGTTGAATTACTTATATGTAATTAGGTAAGCCATACCTTGACATTTAGTATATGAAATACACGTTGCGTTTATATGAACTAAGCATGAATCGAACACTAAGCCATTACCACCTAGCTTTTGAGTTTTTACTTTTAAAATATCGATTAAATAACTTTGACTGACAATCGAATCTCTATTATTAATTCTACAATACTCTGCTTCAACATACCCAACTTGAGAAGCACCAAGTTTGAAAACCTCGTTATTGGTATACCCTTTTACTACGCTTTTTCGGATAGAGTTTTCGACTCCTTTCCCTCCTGCGTAAAATGTTGAGGAAGAGCAACCAGTCAAAATAAACAAGATAATAAAACAAATATACTTCATGCGATCTCCATATTGCATATAACGGCCTGTTAACAGGCAAAAATTGTAGGCTAAAATTAATGACAAAGGAGCAAAAGCCAACTGTAATTTGTGATCTTCCCCCGATAAAACGGACACATTTTTTTTCACGCTGCCAGGGCTTCATATTCTATTGGCGAACAATAATTTATCCCTGAATGCAGCCTCGAAACATTGTAGTATTTGTTAATGTAACTTCCAAGTGTTCCGCGCAGTTCTTTATCACTATTAAATACATTACCGCGAATAACTTCGGTCTTCATTGAATGGAAAAATGACTCCATATGCGCATTATCAGTACATTTACCCGCTCGGCTTAAGCTATGTGTAATACCTGCTCGTTTTAAAGCCGTTTGAAAAACATTACCTCGATATTCCACACCTCGGTCTGTATGCAGCATTAAACCACCTTGAGGTCTTCGGTTCTTTATTGCATTTTTTAGTGTTCGTTTGGTGACTTCCATCGTTCTCTTTTTATCTAAACTCCAGCTAATAATACGCCGTGAATATAAATCCATTATTACCGATAAATAACGCCATATACCTTTCACTTTCAAATACGTGACATCTGCTACCCATACTTTATTTTTAACCAATGGCACTTCACCATCAGGTCGTAAGTTTTTACCTGTCGTAAGGAAGCGCTTATAAAACGCAGAGCGTGTCGTCACGCGCATCACTCGAGCGACCAAGCCAAGTGCACGATACAAGCGTTCAACACGTTTTTTACCTATGCTGTATCCTTGCTTTTGCAAGGCTTTAAATATGCGGGGACTACCATAGCGTCCTTTATTCTCAGTGAATATTTGCTGAATTTTCTTTTTAAGTTCAACATCCTCTATCGCTCTAGCACTTGGTTGACGTTCACACCAATCGTAATAGCCACTTTTAGAAACATCAAAAAACTTCAGTAATCTCGTTACCTTTATGTCGGCTCTGAGTTTTTCGATGAATCGATATCGGCTTGATGTTCCTCGGCAAGAAACCGTTGCCACTTTTTTAGGATATACAGCTCCTCCTTGAGCTGTTTATTTTCACGTTCTAGTTGTTGTTCTTTGGTAAGTACTTTTTTGGCTTTTGATTGGCCAGCCACTTTTTTTCGTTTATCAGCCACAATGATCCCTTCACGATATTCTTTTCGCCATCGTGACAGCATAAACGGGTGTATGTCGAGTTTTTCAGCGACTGATTTTATTGTGACGCCAACAACATAACTTAATTGAATAGCGTTGACTTTGAAGTCATTTGAATACTTCCAAGTTCGTCTTGGATTGTTGTACTTAGGCATAAGACACCTCATCTTTAGTTAGATTTTGGTGTCCGTTTTATCGGGGGAAGATCA
>NZ_JQEC01000022.1 GCF_000764185.1 Colwellia psychrerythraea | reverse complement strand
AAATACAGATGAAAAAAATATATCGATAATAGAATTCTTATTTTTATTATCTTACGATGTTACAGAAGCAAATAACAAAGAAAAGATTACATCACTATTCAAAAAATTCTTTCAAAGTGATGTGAGGGGTACAGTTGAATCAGGTTATATTAAAGGAGATTTTCCACCTTTAGATTTCTCTGGTTTAACGATCTTAAATAGTAGGTTCAAAAATTACCCTAATTTTTTAAAATCAACTTTTGATGATTCTAAATTTATGTATTCTCGATTTGTAAATTGTGGCAATGAACTAGTACATAATTCAGGGGTTTTAAGTGCAGATATAGAGAAAAATTCTTGTGATTTAGGGGATTTATCATTTTCAATACAAAGGTGTATGTCCAAAGATGAACTGAACACAGGATTGATAGATAAGGAGTGTAGAAAATTCTTGAGTAGCTTTACAAAAGGTCAAGGTTTTAAAGCCAGTAAAAAGACTTACATTAAATTTTCAAAGCTTGTTCAAGGTTTAAATGAAAGTAATCTTAAAAATTTAATTAAAGAAGGATTCATTGCTAATAGCGCTTCAAAAGATTGTATCCCAAAGGCAGCTGATACATTTTACAATCTAACTCCACATTTTCAAACTTGTGCTAAAAGATTTATATTAAATGGGACAAAAAGTTCAAATGTTGAAAGGTTTATTGAATATGTCTCTTAAATTAATAAATTTTAGTCTGTATATTAGAACAAGCTGTATAAGGTACTTCTATAGATTAAGTTAATATTATAATTTCTATACTGAAATTGCGTAACAGAAGCAAACTTGAGAATGACTTATCTTTTTAGTAGTACCGCTTTGTTGTATTTTCAACTGGTACTACCTACAGTACTACTAAAAAGCGTGGATTTCAAAAGAACGCTATGAAATACTTTAGACATAAAAAAAACCTGATTTGGTGCCGCTACGGGACTCGTTTGTGCGCCTTAACTAATTGTTATTAATTGATTAAAATAAATTTCAATTAAAGTGTACTACTTGGTGTACTACTTATCGTGAAAGTCACCTTGTTTTTGTTTCTATTTTGGGTAACAAAGAATCCCATTTTAATGCGCATAAAGCTAAATTGAATTCATATAATCATAGGTAAGCTATTTCAAATGAGGCTCAAATTATTGTTGATAACAATTTAGTTGAAGATCTAACTTTTCTGCATTTAGTCGCCTTGGCTATATGACTTAGCTCTAAACACTCCAAAAAGTAGATATTACAAACATACCTTTATTTTACTTCACTTCAAATAATACTCTTAATTTAAAGTAGATCATAACAAAGTCATTATTCTTTTCTAACCATCATTGTTTTTTACTTATAACTATTCAAATTTGTTAGTATAAATCCACTATAGGAAGACTTGGAAAGCTTATGGACAAGAAAAAACTCACCGAAACAGACATCATCACCAAATTCATTATGCCTAGCATTAAAAGTGCAGGGTGGGATGATATGACTCAAATTCGCCAAGAGGTGAAGTTACGTGATGGTAAGGTGATTGTTCGTGGTCAAATCGGCATGCGTAAAACAGTAAAGTCTGCTGATATTGTTTTGTACCATAAACCAAGTATGGCATTAGCTGTTATAGAAGCTAAAGCAAATAAGCATGAAGTAGGTAAGGGCATTCAACAAGGCTTAGACTACGCGCGTTTATTAGACGTGCCGTTTATATTTGCCTCTAATGGGGATGGTTATATATTTCACGATAAAACTGCCCCAGCCACTGGTGGCAAACTGGAAACGGAACTTAGCCTTGATGAGTTTCCTTCACCAGAACAGCTTTGGAGCAAGTACTGTATTTTCAAAGGCTACACCACAGAACAACTTTCATACATTACGCAAGATTTCTACGACGACGGTACTGATAAAGCGCCGCGCTATTACCAACTACAAGCCATCAATAAAACCATAGAAGCAATATCTAAAGGTGAAAATCGGATCCTTTTGGTTATGGCCACAGGTGTAGGTAAAACTTATACCGCATTCCAAATAGCATGGCGCTTATGGAAAGCGAAGAAGAAGAAACGCATTCTATTTCTGGCAGATCGAAATGTACTCATAGACGACCCAAAGCGAAAAGACTTTTTACCCTTTGGCGACTCCATGACCAAAATTACTGGTCGTGAGGTTGATCCTGCATACGAAGTTCACCTAGGCATATACCAAGCACTCACAGGGCCTGAAGAACACCAAAAAGCGTTCAAGCAAGTGAGTCCAGACTTTTTCGATCTCATCGTTATTGATGAGTGTCATCGCGGTAGTGCAGCTGATGATAGCTCATGGCGTGAAATATTGGAGTATTTTGCATCGGCCACTCAAATTGGCCTTACGGCTACACCGAAAGAAACTGACGAAGTATCTAACATCGATTACTTCGGAGAGCCTGTTTATACTTACTCGCTCAAAGAAGGTATTGAAGATGGCTTCTTGTCGCCCTATAAGGTCATTCGTGTCGATATAGATTTAGATATGCAAGGCTGGCGACCGACCAAAGGACAAACCGATAAAAACGGCGAGTTAATTGACGACCGAATTTATAACCAGAAAGATTTTGACCGAACCCTAGTCATCGATGAACGTACACAGCTAGTGGCTGAAACTATTACCAGCTATCTTAAACGTACCGACCCAATGGCTAAAACCATAGTTTTTTGTAACGATATTAATCACGCTGAACGTATGCGCAGAGCCTTAGTGAATTTAAATCCCGAGCAAGTCGCTAAAAACGAAAAATACGTCATGAAAATTACGGGTGATGATGAGTTGGGCAAAAACCAGCTTGAAAACTTCATGAACCCTAAAAAAGGCTATCCAGTGATTGCCACTACCTCCGAGTTAATGACCACAGGTGTCGATGCGAAAACCTGTAAGCTGATCGTACTCGACCAAAATATACAATCAATGACCAAGTTCAAACAAATTATTGGCCGAGGCACACGCATAGACGAAAAATTCAATAAACTCTGGTTCACCATATTAGATTTCAAAAAAGCCACCGAGCTGTTTGCTGATGAAAACTTCGATGGCGACCCAGTTCAAGTCATGGATAAAAAGCCAACCGACATTATTGATGGCGAAGGTGATATTGATGGTGAAATCGCACCAGATGATTCAATCGGCGATGTAGACTCACCTGATTACAAAGCAACACCTGATGAACCAACCGACCTCGATGCACCGCAAGTTGATGGCGACTGGGATGAAACATATACAGGTGAAATAACCGATGACGAAGAAAAGAAACCCTTCATCAAGTTTCATATTTCAGGCGTAACCGTTAAAAAAATGGCAGAGCGTGTCCAGTATTACGACACTGACGGCAAACTCGTTACCGAATCATTTAAAGATTACACCCGTAAAACCATGCACGCACAATTTAGCTCATTAGACGCGTTTGTTAAACGCTGGAATGAAGCTGACCGAAAACAAACCGTTATTGATGAGTTAGAGCATGCAGGCATAATCTGGGCAGCATTAGAGCAAGAAGTCGGTAAAGAGTTAGATCCTTTCGATATGATCTGCCACGTTGTTTACGACCAACCCGCATTAACGCGCAAAGAACGAGCAAACAACGTTAAAAAGCGTAACTATTTCACTAAATATTCAGACACAGCGCAAACCGTGTTAGATAATCTACTCACCAAATATGCAGATGTTGGCGTACAAGAAATAGAAAACATGCAAGTGCTTAAAGTACAGCCCTTTACCGAGATAGGTAGCCTCAGTGAAATTGTTAAAAAAGGCTTTGGCGGCAAACCCAAATACGATCAAGCGATCAGTGAATTAGAGGCTGAAATTTATCAGCCAGCGAAACACTCTGCCTAATTATCTAACTAAATATTAAATACAAAAAATAAGAGAAAACTATGTCAATCAGCTCAGTAATCAAATCAATTCAAGACATCATGCGCAAAGACGCAGGTATAGACGGCGACGCACAGCGTTTAGGGCAAATGTCATGGTTACTCTTTTTAAAAGTCTTTGACGCCCAAGAAGAAGAACTAGAGCTAGAACTAGACAACTACAAAGCGCCAATTCCAGAGCAATACTTATGGCGTAACTGGGCAGAAAATGCCGAAGGCATAACAGGTGAAACCCTATTAGACTTTGTGAACGACGAGCTATTTCCACATCTTAAAACCTTAACAGCACCTATCGACCTTAACCCGCGTGGTTATGTTGCCAAGGCCGCGTTCAGCGATGCGTTTAACTACATGAAAAACGGCACGCTATTACGGCAAGTAATCAACAAACTTAACGAAATTGACTTTACCGACTCGCAAGAGCGTCACCTATTTGGTGATATTTACGAGCAAATTCTAAAAGACCTACAAAGTGCTGGTAATGCGGGCGAATTCTACACACCACGCGCCATTACCAAGTTTATTGTTGAAGTTATCAACCCCAAACTAGGCGAAGCTATTATTGACCCTGCTTGTGGTACTGGTGGCTTTTTATCCTGTTCGTTTGACCATGTTAAAAACAACTACGTGAAAAGCGCGAGTGACCATCAAACACTGCAAAAACAAATTCACGGTGTTGAGAAAAAACAATTACCGCACTTATTATGTACTACCAACATGATGCTGCACGGCATTGAAGTACCCGTACAAGTTAAGCACGGTAATACCCTGAACAAACCGCTTTCAAATTGGGATGAGCAATACGATGTTATTGTCACTAATCCCCCTTTTGGTGGCACAGAAGAAGACGGCATCGAGAAGAATTTTCCGACCGAGTTCCGTACTCGCGAAACGGCAGACTTGTTCTTACAACTCATTATTGAAGTGCTTGCTGCCCCGCAAGGTGATAAAAATGGCGGACGTGCCGCAGTAGTATTACCCGACGGCACATTATTTGGTGAAGGCGTAAAAACTAAAATTAAAAAGCTATTAACCGAAGAATGTAACCTACACACTATTGTGCGTTTACCTAATGGCGTATTTAATCCATATACAGGTATTAAAACCAACATTCTGTTTTTCACTAAAGGCACACCGACTAAAGACGTGTGGTTTTATGAACACCCATACCCAGCGGGCGTTAAAAACTACAACAAAACCAAACCGATGAAGTTTGAAGAGTTTACAACTGAGCTTGACTGGTGGGGTAATGAAGCTGACGGTTTTGCCTCGCGTGTTGAAACAAACCAAGCGTGGAAAGTATCAATAGATGATATTATTAAACGTAACTTTAATTTAGACATTAAAAACCCGTACCAAGGTGAAGTATTAAGTCACGACCCACAAGAGTTATTAACCGACTTCGCCAAACAACAAGCCGATATTCAAGGCTTGCGCAATCAGCTTAAAGGAATTTTATCAGCAGCACTTTCTAATAAAGAAGCAAATAGTGAAAGTGGTGCGAAGTAATGTCTAATGTAAACAACCTAATAACCGACAATATTGATGTTTGGACAAGCGCAATTAAAAAGCGCAATGCTACAGGGCGAGGTTCAAGTAAGAAGATAGAATTAACAGGCATTAAAAAGCTACGAAAGCTTATTTTAGAGCTCGCTGTCCGCGGTAAGTTAGTCTCGCAAAATGTAAAAGATCAACCTGCAAGTACTCTACTTGAAAGGATTACTGAAGAGAGAGAACACTTAGTTGCACTTAAGAAGATTAAAAAGCTAAATCAACTACCAGTAATCACAGATGAAGAGAAACCGTTTGATATACCTACATCATGGATCTTTAAAAGGTTTGGCGATTTAATGTTTAATCGTGATGGTGAAAGGAAACCAGTATCCGCATCTGAAAGAAAGGGAATACAAGGGCAATATGACTATTACGGAGCTTCAGGTGTAATAGACCAAGTTAATGACTTCTTATTTGATAAATCACTTTTATTGATTGGTGAAGACGGTGCAAATTTAATTAGTAGAAGCACTCCGATTGCATTTCTTGCTCATGGTAAATATTGGGTTAATAACCATGCGCATGTGCTAGATGGAATCACAACTGAATTTCTTGAGTTTATTGCATTGCATATAAATGCAATCTCACTTGAAGCTTATATTACAGGCACAGCACAGCCTAAAATGAATCAAGCTAAGATGAACAGTATTGTATTAGCTGTACCTCCAGAAGCCGAACAACACCGCATCGTCGCCAAAGTCGATGAATTAATGGCGTTGTGTGACGAGTTAGAGCAACAAACCGAACAAAGCCTAACTGCGCATCAAACCTTAGTAGAAACACTGTTAGCCACGCTTGTCGACGCTAAACCGAACACGCCGTCTACACAAAACAGCGGTTCATCATCAGCACAAAACGGGTTAACTACTAACGCCGAAGAATGCACAGCTAATGACTTTCAAGAAAACTGGCAACGTATCGCAGATCACTTCGATACGTTATTCACTACAGAAAGCAGCATAGAATCACTCAAGCAAACCATCTTACAACTCGCCGTAATGGGTAAACTCGTCCCACAAAATACAACTGATGAACCCGCTAGCGTTCTGCTTGGAAAAATAGCCGCTGAAAAAGCCCAACTGATCGCCGACAAAAAAATAAAAAAACAAAAGCCACTACCTGCAATTACTGAAAAAGATAAAACTCTAGAACTACCTAATGGTTGGGAGTGGTCTAGATTTGAAGGTATTGCTAAAAATGAAAAGAATGCTTTGAAAGCAGGACCTTTCGGTTCGGCCCTAAAAAAATCTATGTATGTAGAGTCAGGCTATAAAATATATGGGCAAGAGCAGGTTATATCAGGAAATGAGAATATCGGAGACTACTTTGTTGATGAAGAAAAGTATCAATCATTAATTTCATGCAAAGTTCAGCCCGACGATATGCTTATAAGCCTTGTCGGCACTATTGGAAAAGTATTGGTGTTATCTGATACTTGCCACGCAGGAATTATTAACCCTCGCCTAGTTAAATTGAGCTTGAATGATTCAATTTCTAAAAGGTATATACAAATATTACTTGGTAGTAAGCTTATTCAAGATGAACTTTTTGAAAAAAGTCATGGCTCTACAATGAACGTACTAAATTTAGGTTTATTAAAACAATTGATATTTCCTGTCCCTTGCACCGAAGAACAACCTCGAATTGTCGCTAAAGTCGATGAACTAATGGCATTATGCGACCAACTTAAAGCCCGTTTATCTGACGCCCAAACCACCCAAGTTCACCTCGCCGATGCCATGGTTAGCAACGCTCTCGGGCAAAAAGTGAAAAATGTAGAAACAAAGGTTGAAACACAAACTATGAAAATAACTACAGCACTAAGTGTTACTGAACAATACATTAACCAAGACGATGGACTGCTGTCTTCATTAATTAAAAATGAAGATGGTGAAGCCGATGCTAAAGTTGTTTGGAATAAATCTAAACTTGATTTACCAAGTTTTTATAAACAACTAAAAAAAGAAATTGAAACTGGTTACATTAACTCACCAGCTAAAGCTGATTTTGAATAATAAGAAGAGTATTTACAATGAAGTTAAAGGAACTAACCTTACCCAACTATAAAGGATTTGTTAATTTTACAACAACCTTTGACCAAGGCTCTGCTATTACGACGATTATTGGTCAAAATGGCGTTGGTAAATCGAATTTAATAGAAGTTATTGTTGCAATCTTTAGGTCACTAGATCTTGGTGAACAGACAGACTTTAGTTATGTCCTGCTCTATGAGTGCAGAGGTCATGACGTTCAAGTTAGGCATGATGTAAAAAATAAGAGTCAGAACTTAGTCAATATTAATGGTGTCAAAAAAAGTTTTCCGTTTTTAAAGAGTAATGCAAATGAGTATTTACCATTAAATGTCTTCACTTACTACTCAGGTACTAATTGGCGTGTTGAAGAGCTATTTGTAAAACACCAAACTCAATTTTATAAGCGACTAACTGAAGGTGATGATTCATTATTACGAAGGTTTTTTTATTGCCGAGATGTACATAGCTTTTTTGTATTGCTCGCATTTTTGGTCGATGATGATCCAGCATGTAAAGCATTACTTAAAAAGTTAGACATAAAGGGCATTGATTCAGTTCTATTTTGCTTAAAAAAGCCTTATTGGTTTAAAAATAAACCCAGTGAGATAATGCAAGCTGAAGGCGATGCTAGATTTTGGTACTCAAGAGGTATAGTTAAAGATTTTTTAAGTAATCTTTGGAAGCATTCAATTGCACCAATTGATAATAAAGAAAGGAAGACCATTGACTTTAGGGGGCGTTCTGAAAATCAAGAACGTCTATATATGTTTTTATCTGATGAAACTGCTCTGCGAAATTTAGCTGAAGAATATTCAGATACAACGTCATTTTTTAAGAATATTGAAAGTACCTATATCGCAGATATATTAGAAAATGTTGAAGTTACTGTTGAGCTTGAAAATGGTCAAGAATTAACATTCGATCAACTTTCGGAAGGCGAACGCCAATTACTTACTGTTTTAGGGCTAATGAAGTTCACTCGTGATGATGAATCTTTATTTTTATTAGATGAGCCTGATACCCATTTAAACCCTAGATGGAAATTAGATTACTTTGCTCAAATTGAAAAAATATTGAATCATAAAATTGAGGGGACTAATAAAACAGCTTGGGACTCAAGCCAAGTCATATTAACTACCCACGATCCCTTAATGCTCACATCTCTTTATGCTAGTCAGATTCGTGTATTAACGGAAAGTAGCATTGATGGTAAAAAATCTGACGAACCGGATGAAGATCCTATTCATATGGGAGTTGAAGCAATAATTCAATCTGGGTTATATGGTATTAGAACGAGTTTAGATAAAGAGCTTCAATTAAAGATTGATTTAAGAAATCGATTATTGTCTATGCAAAAAGAAGACTCAGCACCATCTGAAGAGTTAATCAGCATTAATAATGAGCTTGATGCGATTGGTTTGTCGCAAGTTCATCCAAATCCATATTTTTCAAACTTTGCTAAAGCCTTATCTCGAAACCCTTTATTTAGAAAGCCAGAGTTTACAGCCGATGAATATGAAGAGATCCAACGCTTGTCTGAAGAAATGCTGAACGAGATTTTAGAGTGCGAGACGGTTGATTTAGATAAACAAAACTCTGATGGAAAAATAACATGATAAAAATAGTAATCCCCAGAGATTTGCCAGACGAAATTATTGTTTGGAAGGCAAGAGCTGAAGAAATTACCGCAGAGATCATTGAGGCGGTAACTTTAGAAGACAAAAAAAGACTAATTACACGATACAAAAATCATTGGCGTAATGAGGATCTCGTAAACTGGTTATCAAGCCTTTCCGATGATAAGTGCTGGTATACAGAAGCAAAGTTTGGAGGGGATAATCAAGAAATTGAACATTTCCGTCCAAAAGGCCAAGTAAAAGACAAAGATGGTAATGTTCATGACGATCATGACGGCTATAACTGGTTAGCATTTGATCTCGATAATTATCGATTATGTAAAGGCCGACCAAATAGAAGGAAGAGTACATTTTTTCCGATAATTGATGAGCGTAACCGTGCAATTAGTGAAGAATATGATTGGCGTGATGAAACTCCACTATTTTTAGACCCTATAGAAGATGAAGACCCGTTATTTATAACTTTTGATGAAAATGGTATACCTGCGCCTGAAGATGAGCTTGAAGACCAAGATCAACGTCGAGTAGAGTTTACTATAGATAAGTATTTTTTGGATGATACTGTATTGAATCGTCGTCGGGCATTGACATGGAGCACATGTCGGGAACTTTATTATAGTTATCAACATAAAATGCATGAAGCTAAAAATGCCCCAAATGACCGAGTTAGATTAAGGACGGAGGCAAAAAAGGATTTAGAAACACTTAAGTCATTATTGATGAGTGATAAAGAGTTTTCAAAAGTTGCTCGCTGCTCTATTGAAAAAATAGGTGACAGATTTGCAAGAAATCTAGTTAGTAGCATATAAAGTTAATAAAATTTTTTTAATCGAAATTCAAACTTAAGTCATGCATAAAACAATTTAACGTATTTAAAAGAGTATCCTGTCAACATGATTAAAAATGGTGGAATGCAATCTTGTGTTCGTGCGATCGGTAGCGTCTTACAAGACAAGTTGAATATACCTGTTTATCAACGGCCTTACCGTTGGAGTGAAAAGCATGTATCACAGTTAATTCAAGATATTATTCATCACCAAGATAAATCGTCTTATAGATTAGGTACAGTCGTTGTTCATGATAAAGATGGCAAGCTAGATATTGTTGACGGCCAACAGCGATTGCTAACCCTGTCATTAACCGTTGCTGCGATGAAAAGCCGATTACCAAAAATCGATGTTTTTAAACTTAACCTAGAGCATGGAGAGTTTAAAAATAATGAAAACGATTTTCTACAATCAATGCTTATTACAAACACAATTAGCATTGAAAACTTAAAACACAACAGCGTTATTATCGACCAAAAGCTAGCGAACCTTGCTGAAGATGAGCTTGATAAACTAGCCCATTTTTTAGTTAATGCTTGTACTGTTGTATTTATAACCCTTAACGATTTGTCTGAAGCCTTTCAGTTTTTTGATAGCCAAAATGCACGTGGTAAATCACTAGAGCCTTACGACTTATTAAAGGCTTATCACCTTCGTGAAATGGAACATGAGCCAGAGCAAGTTCAAATTGATATTATTGAAAAATGGGAAAACGAAGCTAAAGAAGGGGGCGCGTTAAAAGAGATATTTGATGATTACTTATTTCGTATTAAAAAGTGGCTAAAGCATGAAGAAGGGCGCTATTTTACTAAAGATGATGTCGATCTATTTAAAGGGCTAAACCCTGATGATAAAAACTTACCTCCGTATTTTTTGTTATATAAAATGTCGCACCATATTACTGATGATTATAACCAAGATAATGTACGAAAAATTGACGAACAACATCTAACCTATCCGTTTGCTATTAACCAAGTTGTATTAAATGGTCGTCGTTTTTTTGAGGCTACACAACATTACGTCAATATATTAAAACAGCTTGAAGATCACCCCGATTTAAAAGAGTATTTCGTTTTTAGTAAACAAGACGGTTACACAGGGGAGGGCCGCAAAGGCGATCAGTATGTTAAAAATTTATTTAAATGTGTACTGATGTTTTATTTCGATAAATTTGGTGAAGCGCGTTTAAAGCAAGCAGGTTTGTTGTGCTTTCTATGGGCATATAGCTTACGTATTAATTTACAAACACTGCAATTGGCAAGTATGGACAACCATGCATTATCATCTAAAAATTTATTTTTTAAGATCAATAATGCTATTTATTCAAAAGATGTATTTAGTTTTATTGTTACCCCTTTAACTGCTTGCCGAGCAACAAAAATGGGTAAGATTAAGCAAATTTTCATTGATAATAAGTTGTTACCTAATGACAAATAAAGCGCAAGATATTACTCCATTAACGATAAGCCAGTTATTTAGTAATGCTGATTATATTATTCCAAGGTATCAACGAAATTATGCGTGGGGTGCTATTGAAATTAATCAGTTGATTCAAGATATTTGGGATCAATGTCAACATAAAGCTAACAACAGTTACTATTTAGGCTCTTTAGTTGTTTTTGAACGAGAAAGGCTATTTGCTGATGCAACCCAATACGAAACTATTGATGGTCAACAACGTCATACTACTTTGTCTATATTATTGGCTGTATTTAAAAATTGTTTTGGAAAAACCTTAGGCTCGGAAGTAGGTGTTAATTTAACATTTGATTGCAGGCCTGCATCTGAAACTACATTACATGATTTATACCGTGAAGGAGTTAAAGAAAGTCGATTTAAGACACCTGAAACCTCTATGGTTAATGCATATGTTATTGCTGAAAATTACCTGTTAGCATTGTTTAATGATGAAAAAACGCGTGATATTTACATTACTAAATTATGGGATTACTTTATAAGTAAAGTCGTTATTTTACGTTCGCCTGTGCCCAGTGACACCGATTTAAACCACTATTTTGAAATAATGAATAATCGTGGTGAACAGTTAGAAAAGCATGAAGTGTTAAAAGCGCGTTTGATGGAAAAGGTTGAAGGAGATAGCAGGCAGTTCGCTTTCGGTAAAATTTGGGATGCTTGTTCTGATATGAGCAGTTATGTCCAATATGGCTTTAATACTGATGTTCGTTTTAATATTTTTGGTAACGAATTAAATGATACCCAAACTATCTTTAATCAAACTAGAGGCTTTGAGACTATCGTTCAGGCATATGAAGAAGCTAAAACGAACAAGAAAAACAAACAAAAAGACGCTGTTATTGATGATATAAAGCCAAGTAGTATTTCTTCTATTTTTGCTGGCGCTAAAATTAAAACTGTAAATACTAAACCTAGTGACGATTCAGACGAACGCTTCGATTCTATTATTAATTTTCCGAATTTTTTATTGCATACGTTAAAAGTTATGCAAGCAAAGCCTACTGATAATGTAACAGATGATGAGGCATTAAATTCACTTGATGAATTATGTCCACTTGATGATAAACGTTTGTTAGATGCTTTTGATGTGAGTAATGTTGGAGCTGAATTATTTGTTATGGCATTGCTTAAAGCTCGTTACTTATTTGATAAATATATTATTAAGCGAGAGCGTGATAAAGATTGGAGTTTGAAGCGTATGATACATTACGCTAAAAGTGACTCTACAAACTACATTAATACATTTTCTAAAGATGCTGATGACTATAAAGAAACTGAAGGTGTAGTTACCAACATTAACCATCAAGTTAAAATGTTGATCGCGATGCTCCATGTGTCTTTCCCGCAGATGATTTATAAGAACTGGTTAAGCGGTGTGCTTAATTATTTATATAATCAGAATGATAATGCAGATAGCCAAACCTATTTAAGCTTTTTAGAAAGTTATAATGATCGAATTTTTTATGGGTTATTTGGTGAGAAAAAACAGTTAAGATTTTACCAAATAAATTTTACTAAAACACCTTACTCAACAGTTTTTAATAATGGAGAGTTATTAAAGTCGACGCATATTCAAAACTATATTTTTAACCGCCTTGATTATGCTATTTGGAAGTATAGTGTTGTTAATACCATTAATATGACGATTGATAAAACAAGAGATATGCAGAAAATATGTAGACATTTCTCTTTTTCTTTAAGAAGTTCTGTTGAGCATTATTACCCTCAAACGCCAATGGAAGGACAACCTGACCTTGTATCTACTGAGCTAAGTAATGGCGTAGATTCTTTTGGGAATCTGTGTTTAATTAGCCGCTCAAAAAATTCTAAGTTAAGTAATTTATTACCTAATGCTAAAAAAGATCATTACCCCGTTGACGCTAAAAATATTGAAAGCCTAAAACAGCAGTTAATGCTTTCATATCCACAATGGAATAGTGAATATGCTGAAAACATTAAAAACCATGAAGAAGAAATGCTGGCGTTGCTAATACAAAAACACTAAAAATAAATTGATAAGTAATAGTTTAATAATTATACGATTTATTGATGTTTTTTATATTCCCATAACGTTTATCTTGTTACGATGCTTGTATGGTTGAAATGTATACAGGACGATGAATGGCAGGTCAATATTCACCAATACAGTTTTTTAGAAAAGTATCTAATAAATATCTAATTGATTACTTTGAAAAGAAAAATATCTATTTGGATATAGACCTTTACGCTGTTAAGGAGAATGACGGAAAAACTATATTTACCGCTTTTAAAAAGCTTGATGAGGTAACACGTCACGACTGTGAATCTGACTTTCAACGTGTTCATGCAATGGCTAATGAAATAGGTATTATTGCACTTTTTGAAGAAGCTACGCTATCAGATAACTTTTACTTCATAGACATGTTTAAGATAGAACTACATAGCTTTCATGATAAAGCTATGTTTGCGTATTTAAACAGCCCTGAGTATTGGCAAGCCGCTTCATTAATTTTTCAAGCCAAAAGGCTTACAGCATCTTCATGGCGAACAATAAGTAACTTACCAAAATTACAAAAAACGATTACTGATATCGATATAAAAATATTATCTAAATCCATAGGTGAATACTTTTTTGAGAAAGAAGGACGGGGTGGTCGTTGTCATATCGAGCACTATGAACGCGATAATCTTGATTTTTTTTATGCATTTCCCGAAGACTTTTCCAAGTCAGAGGTCGAATGGGTAAAAGATACGTTACAAGATCTCCCGCACACAATGGCTTTAGAAATTATTTTTGTGTATTGCCAAGAAAAAAATACTCTATCGATACACGCTAAGAAGACAGCCAAAAATATTCCGAAACTTCAACAATTATTTGGTCAATATATCCTTAAACAGCAACTCACTAGTTTTATTCCTGTGGTTGAAACTAAGGTATATAACCTTGAAGCTTTAGTTGAAAAAGATTTTAATTTTATTATTGATGAAAACTCTGATATTCATTTGGTACAAATACTACAAGCAACAGCTAGTTGTAAATTAAACCCTAAAGAGAAAATAAAGGTAATAAGCTGTCCTGATAAAAATGTAAATGCCGTACATGAGAGGTTAGCTAAATTAAACCTTGAAGATGTATATATTAGCCAAGTTGTTCTAAAAGCTGTATTTAAACCTTCTAAAGGGAAAAAATTACGGCAGAAGCAATTTTCAATTACAACGCCAGATAAATGTAATTTATCTATGTTTGGTGAAGATTTATTGATACGAAATGTTCTTAGAGCATCAGGTATTGAACCAGAATCAACTAACTTGAGTTTACCATGGCTATAGACCAAGTTTTATTATTGATATTGAATCATTTATCTAAACATAAAAAGCTAGTGGTAAGTTGGGCGGCGATACAGTTATGGCAACCTAAAGCTTTTGAGTTGCTACTTAAAAACCACGTTATAAAGCCTACTGATAAAGCGAATAATATCCAATGTCAAATTTGTGAAAAACATTGCACGGTTGATGTAACACGACATGATTACCCTAATAATAATATACGTTACTATGCGATGTGCTTGGATGATTATATGCATGAACAAGTAGGGCGCATGACTATTCCTCCAGAGCAACTTATGCAATGGCAGTATAGCACCAAGCAACTATTGAAAATTATTGCGCGTTTACTTGATATTGATAAAGAAGTTACTTTCTCGGTAAATACAGAGCAAACACGTTTAGCCATGTTAGCAAAAGATGCAGGACGTAAATGGGTAACGTTAATTCATAACCCCTTAGCGCTGGAAATCAATCAAATGATTTTACCTCTTGAAGAGATACTTTATTTTGATGGTAATTCGCTGGCGTTAGATATTGACAGAGTTAACTATGCCTTAAATCTTAAACAACCAGCTCAAGAAAAAGGTTATTCACCTAACGTAAATAAAAGAGATAAAGGTAAATTTAATACTCAAGCTATGCATCAAGATTGGCAAGATGAAGCTATAAGGCTTAAAAAGAAATCCCCAAATCATAACAAAACTTGGATATCAAAACAGATAGCTAAATTGTCTATTGCACAGGAAAGAAGTGCCGAAACCATACGAAAAAGTATAGATGTTTAGATAAAGTTGGGCGGAAACTTTTCGCCCAAAATATCAAGCCTAACCCACTAATTTTAAATGATTTAACCGAAATCTACTTAAGCTTTACATTATCTCCGCATCGATATAGCCCACTAAAATAGAACACTAGCCCTTAAAGTTAATACCTTTTAACGCCCAAATCGCCCATTTAATCTTTATCTCGTTCCCACTAACGATTAAAAGGTATCAACATGTCTAACAATATTATTCGCTTACCAGCGGTTAAAGCAAAAACAGGTTTATCACGCAGTAGTATTTATTTACGTATGAGTAAAAATGAATTCCCTAAAAGTATTTCATTAGGTGACCGTGCAATTGGCTGGCTTGAAAGTGATATAGAGCAATGGATAGAAGAAAAAGTATCAGCAAGTAAACAATTACAAAGAGAGGGGTAATGTATGGCTAAACGTTACAACCCAAACAAATGCAAAATAAACCGTAATTATTCAATTAGTGAAATAGCGCTACTTTATCAGGTGCATAAAAGCACTGTTAAAGCCTGGCTTAAAAGAGGGTTAATAAAGATAGATAGTCAACGGCCTTATTTGATATTAGGGAGTGACTTAAGGCTATTTTTAAAGGATCTCAGAGGTATTAATAAACGACCATGTGAACTAGGTGAGATATTTTGTATGAAATGCAGATCGCCAAGAATACCAGAGCAAGAATCTATTACGTTTGAAGCTGAATCTTCTACGTATGGCCGAATTAAAGCGCGTTGTGAAGTATGTCATTCATCTATGAATAGATACTTTAGATTACAAGAGTTATCAGTATTACAACGACATTTTGCGGTGATCTTACCGTTGCAACAAAAACGATTAGGTTAGTTGTTTAACTTCCCCCTAAACAGTGCTTTTAATAATAGAGGTCAAAATGAAAAAACATAATATTAATAACGAACGAATTAAGCGTAAATATTTAACTTTTATGAAGGAGGCAAAACGTCATAGTGAAGCGTCATTAGATTGTATTGCTAAAGCTATAAACCGATTTGAAGAGTACAACAGATATAAAGACTTTAAGGCTTTTCATTTCAACCAAGCGGTAGGTTTTAAAAATACACTCCTTACTCAAAAAAGCCTAAAAACAGGAGAAAACTTAAGTAAGTCAACCATCAATGGAACGTGTAACCACTTAAAGGTTTTCTTTCAATGGCTGGCGCAACAAACAGGTTATAAATCTAGGTTTAATTACACCGACGCGGATTATTTTAACCTATCAGAAAAAGATACCCGTATTGCTGGCGCTAAGCGTAAAAAGCCAGTGGCGACATTAGAGCAAATAATTCATGTGCTAGAGAAAATGCCTAATAATACGGATATAGAAAAACGGAATAAGGCAATAATGGCATTTACCATATTAACTGGGGCAAGAGATAGCGCTATAGCTTCATTTAAAGTTAAGCACGTTGATTTAATAAACGGCTCAGTATTTCAAGACGCAAGGGAGGTTAAAACTAAATTCAGTAAAACGTTTACGACTTACTTTTTTCCTGTAGGGAGGTTACCTATAAAAATATTAGCTGAGTGGATAGAGCATATTAAAGTAGAGTTGTTATTCAGTCATGACGATCCGTTATTTCCTAAAACTAAAGTCGCGAATACCAAAGAAAAGAAGTTTAGTGCATGCGGTGTGTTGAAAGAGCATTGGTCTACTGCTAACCCAATACGCGATATATTTAAACGTTCTTTTAAAGCGGCAGGGCTTCAATACTTCAACCCGCATAGCTTTAGAGATACTTTAGTTAGAATAGGAGAGCAGTTATGCCAGACACCTGAAGAGTTTAAATCATGGAGTCAAAATTTGGGGCATGCTGGCGTATTAACTACTTTGTATAGCTATGGTGACGTACCTGATTATCGACAAGCGGAGTTAATTAAAAAACTTAATCAGCCAAGAACTAGCCAAACTCCTGAAAAGCAGAAAGAATTTGAAGAAATGTTTAACAAAATGATGAATAAATGATTGAATTTATTTAAGATAGTGCATTGTTTGTTTTTTATAAATTGATTTACTCAAAATGGCTCAATGTACTACTGATAAATGTAACCTTGATGGAAAGTATGAAGATAAATGCGCGTTGCATTGTAAAAAAAAAGATTATCAGTCAGATAAACTTAAAGGGATATTAGATGACTTTTATGAGGAACTAGCTCAATATATTTACGAGGAGTTGAGCAACGTAAATAATAAAAAATTACAAGATGCTCTACTTAATGCCAGAGAAGAACATCTTAAAAAAAGTCATTTCTCCTATGCCTCATTATTACTTGATGACGGAGATGAGATTTTAAAAGAAATATTAACTGATGAAATCATATTTTTTGGAGCTATAAACTTTCCAGAAATAAAGTCTAGAGATACATTTAGTTTTTTTAAAATTTTCCAATTATTTAAAGGGTTACATTTTGACCGTTCAACAATAGGTTTTGGTAGTATCAACTTAAATAATGTTCAGATTTTCTTTCAAGATTGCACGTTTGAAAATGACTGGTCTATTCATTCATATTTGATAATTGAAGATGTCGTTAGCAAAACTATATTTCAAAATTGCATTTTTAAAGAGCGTGTATCTAGTGCAGCAAAAGAACATTCAAGAGATATATT
>NZ_JQEC01000021.1 GCF_000764185.1 Colwellia psychrerythraea | reverse complement strand
GAGCTAAAATAAGTAGGGGCTAATAATGTATTGCAGCTAATAAATAATAAACTTATATTTTAAAGTAGAGACTGAAGTAAGTTAAAAATTAGTTGCATATACTTTTATTATTATCGAAGTTTTAGACGTTCAAAGACAAGTACAAAAAGTGGAAGTTGTTACTCAACCATAGTGAAATATGACTCTGATTAGTATGTATAAAATAACTAGGATTTATATTTTATCTGAGTAATAACAGCCTATGTATTTAAATTAATTTATAACTTAAATACGATAATATCGTATGACAATCATAAATAATCAGTTTATCTGATATAACGTATTCCTATGAGTTGCATTGTCTTTACTTCTGATATTTTAACGATGAATGCCCTCGTTAATTCTTTGTTAAATAATGCCTAGTGACTAACAAAATCGGGATTACAGGGAAAGAACGATCCAATATCCTATACTAACAATATGAATTGATTAATATTTTATATTTAGGTGTTATTTTTTAGCCCCGTAATTGGCATAATTTGACCACTAAATTATGCCTTATTGAAGTGAAAGTTGGTTAAATTTATAGGTAAAATCAACAAGTAACAAAAATAAGACGTATTATCTACATAATGTTCGATTATGCTTTAAGGATACATCATGAAACCAGATGAAGAATACGTTCTTGCGACTTTAGCGTCTAAATTCGGAGGGGAGTATATCGATGGTGAAGACCCACCCGACGGTTATTTATTACTAAATAACCGTCGAATTGCCGTGGAAGTTACCAAACTGGTCGAGCATATCAATGAAAACGGTAAACGCCGCTCAAGGTTGGCAGATGATGTGCCAATCTCGAATATCGTCGAACAGTTAAATGAAGAAATAGGCCATCTAATTCCCAACAATCGATGGATTCATCTTGTTATTCCTAGCCCAATTAAGCGCATCAATGAATTTAAAAAAGAACTGACCCGCATAATAATTAACATGATCGTGACCAAGACTAATGACGCTTTGATAGATATTCTAGGTTACGTGGTATCAATCAATTTATATAAATGTCTACATCCGCCTAAGATAAAAGTGGTGCAAGCAATAGCCACTAAATTTGCTTCGACAAACATTGAGGAAAACACGCAATTTCTGTTAGAAGACAGGATCCGTATCAAGAATCAAAAATGCAATGCCAATGGCAATATAGATGAATATTGGCTAGCACTCTTTAATACTTATTGCATGGCCGACATTGATTCATACCGGGGAGCCTATGAATCATTAAAATTAGAGCATAATTTTAGTAAAATCTATTTAATTGATGGCTACCGACGTGTTTATAAATTGTGCTGATAAGATCAGAGACCACCTCATTATTTTGCTTGATACCCAGCATTACCTTTAGTTCGTGAATCACCTGCCTTATTTACCTCGTTAATTCTGACTAGATTTCACTTATTTTTCACATATGAGTCGTTAAACTTGTTTTAAAATTAAAGGGAACAGCTCATGTTAAATAAATATCCAAAAACCAAAATCACCTTAATCAGTCTGTTGAGTCTGATTATTCTACTGGTAACTTTTGTTTTCTGGTTGCGCAGTCTTATGCCAGCTAACGTTAATCAGCAAGACCTTAGCGTTACCCAGCCGCAAGACCTTGTTTACTTATCAAAAGGGGTAAAAGAATATCGTGGAAAAATACTTGCGGTGGTTACCAGTACCGACGTTATGGACACTAGTGGCCAGAAGACCGGTTATGAATTAACCGAATTGGCACGTGCCTATTATGTTTTTGAAGCTAATGGTTTTGAGGTAGATATAGCAAGCCCAAAAGGTGGTAAACCGCCTGTAGTGATAGATGACGATGATATGGGCAAGTTTGATTTTGCATTTTTGAATGATACGGTTGCACAAGTAAAAGTAGATAATAGCATTGCCATGGCTGATGTTAATACCAGTCAGTATCAGGCCGTTTATTTTGTCGGTGGCAAGGGCGCTATGTTTGATTTTCCAGAAAACGCTTCGATCAAATCTTTAGTGAGTGAGTATTATCAATCGGGTAAGGTGGTTGGTGCGGTATGTCATGGACCAGCAGCATTGGTTAATGTCACTTTAGATG
This sequence comes from Colwellia psychrerythraea, assembly GCF_000764185.1. Taxonomy (GTDB): domain Bacteria; phylum Pseudomonadota; class Gammaproteobacteria; order Enterobacterales; family Alteromonadaceae; genus Colwellia; species Colwellia psychrerythraea_B. The sequence goes on along the minus strand of NZ_JQEC01000021.1, from coordinate 302,489 downwards.
ATGGCTCTGCTTTATTAGCGAATAAAATTGTGTCTAGTTTTACTAATGACGAAGAGCTTTTATTAATTCCTAATGCAAAAGATATCTTTCCATTTTTATTACAAAATAAATTAACCGAACAAGGGGCCAACTTTGATGTTGGGCATGTGTATTTGGCGAACATGGCTCAAGATGGCAACTTAGTGACTGGACAAAACCCTTGGTCAGTATGGTTAGTCGCAGAAGCTATGATTGAACAATTAGGTTACCTGCCAGTTAAACGTCAGATAACTGCTGAAGAAAATACTATCAGTATATTAACAACCTACGAAGAGGAGGGGATTCAACAGGCTAAAGTGAAAATATCTTTGATGTTAGCCAATGACACAAATTCATTTGATAGGGTATTACTCGTGGTGCATACGGCTGTTTATGGCATGCAATGGCAGCTAGGTAAGTCTATAGACATGTTACGTTTATTATCATTTGCCGATAATAATTAATCTGACAAAGGACTATTGATATCGACTAGAAACCTAGATGTAAAAGTCCATCGAGGTTTCTAGCCAGTTAGTTAGTTAGTTAGTTAGTTAGTTAGTTTTTTGAAAAAATGAAACTGTAACTGGTTAAGTTAGATTCATTTTTATTAAAATTCAATTAACTTAACTCAAGTAAAGATAAGTTAAATCAGCTTAAGTTAATTCTATAATGCTAATAAATACATCGGCTTAACAGAACATGCTTTTGACTAACATTTTGTGATGTCGTATTATAAAACTCATTAAAAATCTGTTCATTAAAATCGATATATATATCAAAGGATAAGGTCAATAGGGATGTTCATCAAAAACAAAAACATGACACATAAATTAGTGTTATTAGCAGTATTGTTTTCATTTATAATTTTAACCAGTTGCTCATCAACCACGAAAAATAATTGGAATGACACCGTTAAGCAAGTATCTAGTGGTGTAGTCAGTATTCAAATAGACGTGCCAGTAAGTTTTGATGGTAAATGGAATAGTAGCGGTTATGGTACTGGCTTTATTGTTGATGCTGCTCGAGGCATTATTTTAACCAACAGGCATATCGTCACACCAGGGCCGGTAACCGCTAAAGCAATATTAATTAATAATGAAGAAATTGATTTAACACCTTTGTATATTGATCCTGTGCACGATTTTGGTTTCTATCAATACGATCCTAGCCAGATAAAACATCTGCAACCTCATCAATTTAAACTAAGTAAGAAAAATCCCATTGTTGGCCAAGAAATTCGTATTATTGGTAATGATGCAGGACAGAAAATATCTATTTTAGATGGCACAATTGCTCGGCTCGATCGTGCTGCTCCTTCATATGGTCGTGGTCGATATAATGATTTTAATATTTCCTACATTCAAGCTGCAACGGCTTCTACGGGGGGCTCATCTGGTTCGCCGGTTATAGACATTCAAGGGGAGGTTGTCGCTTTAAATGCCGGCAGCCAAACTAAATCAGCTAACGCCTTTTATTTACCGTTAGAAAAGATAAAGATAGCTCTGAAAAAGTTACAAGCGAATGAAGAAATTACTCGGGGTACAATACAAACAACCTTCAATACTAAACCTTACGCTGAGTTAAAAAGGCTTGGTCTAAACGAAACTTTAGAAATAAAGTACCGTGAGCAATTTCCAGAGCAACTTGGTTTATTAGTGGTTAAATCAATCATTCCTGATAGTTCAGCCGCAGAATCTCTGGCAGTAGGCGACATATTATTAGCGATTAATGAACAAGAAATTGCCGAATTCTCATCACTTGAAAGTAACTTCAATGACAATGTGAATCAGCGTATTAACTTATCTGTATTAAGACGTGGAACGCCATTATCAGTGTCGATAAATGTTGATGATTTAAATACTATTACCCCCTCGGCATTTTTAAAGTTTGATGGCGGCATTTTTCATAACTTGTCCTATCAACAAGCTAGGCACTTTAACAAACCAATTAGCGGTGTATATGTTGCTATTTCAGCGGGAAGTTTTAAACAAGCAGGTGTACCTCATAAGAGTGTTATTACCGAATTTAATGGTGTACATGTTGATAACGTTGAAGACTTTGACAAGCAGTTAAGCCTTATTGTTGATGATACTAAAGTTCACCTTCGCTATTTTAGCCTTAACGATCCTAATACAAGCGATTATGCGCTGGTAGAAATAAATAAAACATGGTTTGAGCACAGTTATTGTCAGAAGAGTACAGCGTTAGGTTATTGGCCATGCAGTCAATCATCACAGGTAGTAAAAGCTGTAGTTAAGACTGATGCAAGTAACAATACAAAAAGCATGGCTGTAAGTAATAATCCTGAGCATGCTTTGGTTACCGTGAATTTTACCAGCCCGTACTCTATTCAAGGAAGAAGTGGCAAGCACTCATCCAGTGGTACCGGTGTTATTGTTGATAGACAAAAAGGCTGGATTGTCGTGCCTAGAAGTGTCGTTTTCACCTCATTAGGAGACGTTAAATTAATATTTAATAATCGTGTAGAAGTAAAAGGTAAAGTTGAATATATACATCCGTTGCACAATTTATCTCTAGTCTCTTATGAGCCATCATCGGTCTCGCATATATCGGTTGCTGAAGTAGTTTTGAGTAAAAAGCCAATTAAACAGGGAGAAACAATAAGACAGATAGGATTGAATTATGATGGTGTTGTCGAATATCGTGAAACCAATGTAGATACTATTGATGAACTTTGGCTTACGCAGTTTAAAGTACCGCAGTTTATTGAAAAAAATATTGATGCAATTAGTCTCGTTAACCCTAACATGTCAATAGATGGCATATTAGTGAACAAAGCCAATGAAGTGCTTGCGTTATGGACCATGTTTGAAGAAAGTAACGGCAATGATGTCAATACCGCGTTAACCGGCATGTCTGCTGAGTATATTAAAGAATTAATGTTATTGAATGAGGGGCAAGAGCGAATTTATTCTATTGACTTAAATTTAACTAAAATTGCACCGGTTGATGCATTACAAATGGGTCTTCCAGATAAGTGGTTAGGTAAGTTAGCACAACAAAATCCGCATACAGACAAATTACTGGCTATTTACAATGTCGCAGAAAGTTCAAAGAGTGCCGAGGTTTTTAAACGCGGAGATATATTGCTTGCGATTAATGATGTTCCGGTTTCTGATTTCAGGCAGGTAGAGTTATTAACGCAATCACCTGAAGTGGCGGTAACGTATTTTAGTGAAGGTAAAGTTCATTCTCAAAAGTTAACAACGGCTTTGTTAAATGGCCAAGATATTAAGCAAGTATTTTATTGGTCTGGCTTGTACCTACACTCACCACATCGGGCGGCTCAGCAACAAGGTAACGTTAGTGATGATGGTGTCTATGTAGCAAGTTATAGTTATGGCTCTCCAGCGACACGTTATGGGCTTTATGCGATGCAACGTATTGTAGAAATAGATGGAAAGCCAATTAATACCACTGATGATTTTGTTCAAGCAGTTAAAGGCAAAGAGCATCAGTCGTCAGTATTAATTAAAACCCTAGATTTTAAAAATAATTCTAGGGTAATTACCTTGCGGGTAGACAATAACTACTGGCCATTCTTTGAGATAAAATATACTGACGGAAAGTGGGAAAAAATTGATCACCTAGTAGATCAGGAGTCTCGAACATAGGAACTAACCAAAACTCAGGTTAGATAGACATTAAAAAAGCAGCCTGATTCTGGCTGCTTTTTTATGTGTTTATAAAGGGTTTAACTTACTTTAAGATTTGTTAAAAATAGTAAACGGCAAGTTCAAACTAACTGCTCAGCCAAGTAGTCTACCAGCAATCTAATTTTAGGGGATAAATGGCGATTTTGAGGATAAACCGCCCATATCCCTTCGTCAGGCGCGCGATAATTATCTAACAAAGTGATCAATTCACCACTTTGTATATATTGTTCAACATAATAATCGGGTAGCTGGACTATACCTAGGCCCTTCAACGCCGCATCGGTCAGGCTGTAACCATTGTTGTATCTTAATCGTCCGGTTACGCGGATACTTTTTTCTCTGCCTGAATCCCTAAAGCGCCAATGATCTGAAGTGCCTAGCAAGCAACTGTGTTTACTAAGCTCTGATATAGAATGTGGTATACCATGTTGATCTACATAGTGAGGAGATGCACAAACATAGTTTGCTCTGGTACCCAGTTTTTTTGCCATCATGCTAGAGTCGCTTAAATTACCCAGGCGGATAGCTAAATCATAACCTTCTTCAACTATGTCGATTTGACGGTTGCTTAAATAAGCAGAGACTTCAACATCGCTATATTGCTTTATGAAATTATTCACTAGCGGTAATATTTGCTTCTCACCATAGGTTACTGGTGCTGTTAATTTGATTTTACCTTGAGGTTTAGACTGTAAATTTGTGATAGCACGTTCAGCAGCATCTAAGCCATCGAGTACACTGCGACAGTGTTGATAAAAAATACGTCCTTCTTCGGTTAATGATACTTTGCGTGTCGTTCGATAAAATAATTTGATATTAAGTCGTTGTTCTAACGCACTTACCTGACGGCTAACTTGCGCGGTAGATATTGCCATTTTTTTGGCAGCTAAAGTAAAGCTCTCATTTTCGGCCACGAAAACAAATTCGCTGATCCCATCCCACTGCATGATTGTTACCTATATGTACAAGTGATTTACCAAATTAGCATATTATCTTTTATTTAGAAATAACTATAATGGCAGCCATCGAGAAAGCATGCTGTGAGTCAGCCAAGCTATAAGTCGTTTATTTAGAACAAATGAGGCGCTTATTAGAGAATACTTAAGCGAGGTCTAGATAAACAGCTTACATAACATTAGAGGAAGCAAGTATGAGTTGGTTATTTCTTTTATTAGGTGTCGCTGCTGAGGCAATGTCTCATGTGGCATTAAAAGAGACTGATGGTTTTACTAAACCACTTGCTAGTGCCATAGTCTTATTAGGGCACTTAGCGGCATTCATGTTTTTAGGGCAAGCAATGAAAGGCATGCCTGTTGGTATCGTTCATGCGTTATGGGCAGGATTAGCTATTATTACCGTAACTTTATTGTCTACTGTTATTTATCGTCAACATCTTGAATTAACCACATGGCTTGGTATGGGTTTAGTGGCTATCGGGGTTGTTATGATTCATCTTTCTCAAGGCCATAGCCATTAGTAACTATGGGCTATTTAGCCTTAACTGGCGTACTTAAGCAGGTAAGCATATCTTGATTATTACCACGTAGTAAAAGTGAATTACGATTTAAACGTATTATCACGTTCAAATATATACAGTAGACTAGACTCATAAGTTAAGAGTCAGTCTACAATCTAAACACAATTAAATATCTATCAATTGAAGTGAGAATAAACATGTCAGATAAATTTATTAAATCTAAAGCCGCTATTGCTTGGGGCCCCAACCAACCTTTATCTATCGAAGAAGTCGATGTAATGTTACCGCGTAAAGGTGAAGTATTAGTTAAAGTTGTTGCTTCAGGCGTATGTCATACCGATGCTTTCACCTTATCTGGTGATGATCCTGAAGGAATTTTTCCGGTAATTTTAGGTCACGAAGGTGGCGGTATCGTTGAGCAAATTGGTGAAGGTGTTACTAGCGTGCAAGTGGGTGACCATGTCATTCCTTTATACACACCTGAGTGTGGCGAATGTAAATTCTGTTTATCAGGAAAAACTAACTTATGTCAGAAAATTCGAGAAACTCAAGGTAAAGGCCTAATGCCTGACGGCACTACACGTTTTTATAAAGACGGTCAGCCAATTTTTCATTACATGGGCTGTTCAACTTTCTCTGAATACACAGTATTGCCAGAAATATCTTTAGCAAAAGTTAATAAAGCAGCGCCGCTAGAAGAAGTTTGTTTATTAGGTTGTGGTGTTACTACAGGTATGGGCGCAGTAATGAATACTGCAAAGGTTGAAGAAGGTGCAACGGTAGCTATCTTTGGTCTAGGCGGTATTGGTTTATCAGCTGTAATCGGTGCAACCATGGCAAAAGCATCACGTATTATTGCTATAGATATTAATGAAAGTAAGTTTGAATTAGCTAAAAAGCTTGGCGCAACAGACTGTATAAATCCAAAAGATTACGACAAACCTATTCAAGACGTTATTGTTGAACTAACAGATGGCGGCGTAGACTACTCATTTGAGTGTGTTGGTAACGTAAACCTAATGCGCTCTGCATTAGAGTGTTGCCATAAAGGTTGGGGTGAATCAATTGTTATTGGTGTTGCTGGCGCAGGACAAGAAATATCAACTCGTCCGTTCCAATTAGTAACTGGGCGTGTATGGCGTGGTTCGGCATTTGGTGGTGTTAAAGGTCGTACTGAGTTACCAGATTACGTAGAGCGTTATTTAGCCGGTGAATTCAAGTTAGATCACTTTATTACCCATACTATGGGTCTTGAAGATATTAATGAATCGTTCGATCTGATGCATAAAGGTGAAAGTATTCGTACTGTTATTCACTTCGATAAGTAGCATATCGATAAGTAATGAAAGCATCAGCACAGCATTTAAATAAGTAGTGAATTACCCCTTGGTAACATAAACACCAAGGGGTAATGTTTAGGATTATTACCATGACAATTGACCATTCCATTGAAAATATAAGTGTTAACAAAAATTTTGGCGGCTGGCATAAACAATATAGCCATCAATCTAAAACATTAAATTGCAGCATGCGATTTGCTATTTACTTGCCACCACAAGTATCAAGTGGCGCAAAAGTTCCAGTACTCTATTGGCTATCTGGCCTAACCTGTAGCGATGAAAATGTAATGCAAAAGTCCGGCATACAGCGTATTGCGGCTGAGTTAGGTGTTGCGATTGTCGCGCCAGATACTAGCCCTCGTGGTGAAGGAGTTGCTGATGATGAGGGTTATGATTTAGGTCAGGGTGCCGGTTTTTATGTCAATGCTACACAAGCACCGTGGAATCGTCATTATCAAATGTACGATTACGTGGTTAATGAGTTACCTCAAATTATCGAAGCGGCGTTTCCCGTTTCAGATAAACGGGCCATTAGCGGACATTCCATGGGCGGTCATGGCGCTTTAACTATTGCCATGTTAAACCCTGAACGTTATAGCTCAATGTCGGCATTTAGCCCTATTTGTAATCCAGTGAATGCGCCTTGGGGTAAAAAAGCTTTTACCGCTTATTTGGGTAAAGACAAATCTACTTGGCATAACCATGATGCAAGTGATTTGATGCAAAGAGCAACACAGTTTATTCCGGCCAAAGTTGACCAAGGTGGCGCTGATGATTTTCTGGCGGAGCAATTAAAACCAGAATCATTAGAGGCAGCAGCAAAGGCGAAGAATTACCCGCTAGAGCTCAATATTCACGAAGGCTATGACCACAGCTACTATTTTATCTCATCATTTATTGAAGAGCATTTACGCTTTCATGCCAAACATTTAAATAAGTAACCTGAACTCTGGATAAGCAGCACTTGCTCAAGTTTCCCCTTTATCCGATTCTCAGCGTTAAAACGTTTATAAATAACCCGTTATTTATAAATGTTTTGTCTTGATAATCGAATAAATTGAAACATTAATAGAGTCTATCGCTACTTAATTTTGTTGATAACAACCTAAATTGTTGTTTTTACTTAAACATCAAATACTCATTAGTCATAGTTCAGGTTAAGTAACGCTTATTGCTCAATATGAATTGCCAGTCCAGAGTTGCTGTTATCGGTTTTAAAGCATTACGTTATACTAATCGTTTTCAGTAACTCGCTTTTAAGCCATTGAGCTGCTTCACCATGTTTTGCTCTTGGCGACTCTAACAAGAGCAGATCTAACATGTGTTCCTTTTCAATATCAAATTCATACACCGAAGTGAACTTATCAGAAAAGTCCACCGAATTGAGCATAAAACTTGGCGCTACCAATAAACAATCGCTCTGCTCTAATAATGAGGTAATCATACTTAAGTGGCTACTTTGGTAAACAACATTGGGGCTGAAGTTAAATAACCTCAAAATTCTCTCGGCCGGATTTTCAAAACCTAATTTGTCTTCAGGGCTCACTTGATAAGCGACAAATTTATAGTCATCAAAGTCAATTAAGCGATTACTAGTGCGAGTCTCAACTAAAGGGTGAGATTTTTTTGCAAATATATTGGGCCGGAACGAGCCAAGTGATGTACAACCAAATTGATCACTTTTAGGCTCAGTTATATGAATAGCAAAGTCATAGGCCCCTTTTTCAAGAGCAGGGAATGGATCTGATTCACTGGGTAAATCGATAATACAAATATTTGGAGCTAATTTGTTTAGCTTTAATACTAATGGCATTAATATTGAGTGACATAAAAGGGAGGGGATTGAAATTGAAAATGTTTGTCCACATGTTTTAGGGTTAAAAGCGCGAGGCAATAACAAGCCATTAACCTGATTTAAAATATTGGGCAGATTTTGTGCTAATTCGATGGCTCTCTCACTAGGGATTAGCCCAGATGAGCTACGATGAAACAATGGATCATCAAATAAATCTCTTAACCTATTCAGTGTTTTACTCATTGCAGGTTGAGTAATATATAAAGCCTCAGCAGCTCTGCTGACACTCCTTTCGTTTAGCAATACGTTCAATGCGACCAATAGATTCAAGTCAATCTTTGTCAATTTTTGCTCTAAATTGTTCATTAGTTCTTTTTCCTGTTTTGAATTTTGACCGTAAAACTGTGTTCCATATAAATCTGCTTCACGTAGATCTGACCCATATAATGCCGCGTAATATTACTTTGAGTTATGTTGTTAATGAATATATGTCATTGGTATTCATACTACAGTAAATCTACAATAATTCCATCAATCGAAATAACCCAATAACTATCGGAGATCACATGAATAAAATCATCCTTATTCCTTTATTTTTATTAGTCTTATCGGGCTGTACAACAACCTATACCGCAAATACAGACCGTGATGAAGAATACGATTTTCAGACCATACAATCTTATTTTGTTACTGGAGATGCGAAACATAAAAACCCCATGATTAGTGACATTGATAGAAATCGCTTAAATGATGCCATTGATAATGAATTTAATGTGCAAGGGCTCATTGCAACTGATGAAGAAAATGCCGACGTATTAATTAGTTACTTTGTGGTGACCAAAGACAAAATGAAAATTAGAAGTTCAGGCCACAGTCCTTCTTACGGTTACAGTTCAAGGTATGGACATGCATATGGTTACAGTTACGGCGCAAGTAATATAAGCACAAAAAATTATACTGAAGGTACGTTTGTTATCGATATTATTGACAATAAAACCAAAGAAACAGTTTGGCGCAGCACACTGGTAAAACCAATTAAACACTATAAAACGCGTGAACAAAGAGAGCAGGCGGTCACAGAGTTAGTCAATACCATGTTTGCTGACATACAAACTTAAGAAAACTAGCGGGAAAATTAGTAAGCATAGTTCACGACTATTTAACCTAGCAGTATTATAAAAACTTAAACCTTTTAAGGGTCAACAATGAAATTACAAAATTTAGTTATCGTTTGCTTAACGGCTCTACTATCAACAAGTGCTTTAGCCGATACAATAGTGCTAATGGATGATCAAAAGTTAACAGGTAAAGTTGTTTCTATAGACAACAAATCTGCACTATTTGAACTTGGAGGCCAAAAAATAAAACTCGAACGTACAAAAATAAAAAGCATAACTTTCGATCAGCAAACGGTTGAAAAGCCAGTAGGGATTACCACACCAACAACAGCTAATAGTCTTGTTGGTGTAGTAATCCCTACATCGACCCCTCTGCTGGTAAAAATGACCTCAACAGTTAACTCATCAAAACACCCTGCAGGTTACAAATTTACTGCCAGATTAGAGGCGGCAATCGTCATAGATAATGAAATTATAATTCCAAGACGAACTATCGTTTATGGTGTTATCAGTGAGTCTAAGAAATCTTCCAGATTGATAGGGAAGTCAAACATGAGCATTAAATTTACGGCAATGTTGATTAATGATCAATTAGTGCCATTTAGCGCCAGTGATATTAAAGCTGTGAGTGAGAGTACAACGAAAGACACTGTTGCTAGAACGGCAAGATTTGCGGCAATAGGCGGTTTAGCCAATGGCTCTGAAGGTGCTGGCAACATGGTCAAGGCGGGTTTAGGTGTTTCACTTTTAACCGGCGGTAGCTCAGTTAATATCCCGTCTGGTACTTTACTCGAGTTTAGCCTTACATCACCAATAAACTTTTAAAATCATTTGCTTATTAAAAAAGTAGCCTTAAATGGCTGCTTTTTTGTTTTCAATATTTGTATTTTTATTAGTTGTAGTACAAATATAAGATGAATTTATTATAAAAAATCAAAGTGAATGACATGTCGTTACTTTTGCTGTTAATAGCACTTTTGCTAAATGAGTTTATTAAAGAGCACGCGGAAATCATCTAAATTCAATGCTTAAGGTTTAGTTAAGTTTCAACAGTAATAATCGTTTTTAACAAATCAGCATTGATTAATTAAAAGGGTGAAACATGGAAAAACTATTCACAGCATTAGAAAGTCGTGCAAGAAATTATCCTGAAAAAAAAGCGTTAATATCTAGTGATGGCAACACACAAACCATACTTAGCAACCAAGAGTTGCTCGACAATATCACTAGTACAGCAGCTTTTTTAGAGAAAGAAACGGTTAAATGCATCGGTTTATTTTTGGATAACAGCTCACAATGGATTATTTGTGATTTAGCAGCAGCAAAACTGGGCATTACCTTAGTGCCTATTCCCATGTTCTTCACAAAATCACAAGTAGGGCATTTAGTGACTTCGGCTGGTGTTGAGGCCATTATTACCTTGTCGTTGATGAAGAATATCTTACAAAGTAATCAATTATTAAAACTCGACAACACTGAAACTATTTTACCGCTTGAAAATACCCTAATGCTTCGCATCGTTACTAAAGAGTTTACTGACAAAAAGCATGATTTAGCGAACAGTATAAAAATAACCTATACCTCGGGTTCTACAGGAGAGCCAAAAGGTGTATGTCTGTCAGCTCAAAATATTGGCGCTGTATGTGAGGGCATCGAAACTTCGATGAAATTAATGCCATCTTGTAATCATTTATGTGTATTGCCCTTAGCAACATTACTCGAGAATGTTGCTGGCGTGTATGTTTGTTTAATGCATGGCGGAGTGGTTATCACCGAGCCATTAGCAGCTTTAGGTTTTATGTCTAATGCGGAATTTGATATTAGTAAATTACTGGCAAAGATAGATTTCTATCAAGTGGGTAGCATTATTATATTACCGCAAATGTTAACGCTTTTAGTGAATAGCTTTGATGAAATCGAATTAAAACAACATTCAATAAAGCAATCTATAAGCAAACAATATCCAAGAAAACAATGCTCAAATTTGCAGTTTATTGCAGTCGGTGGTGGCAAATCATCTAAACAGGTTATAAAGCAAGCTAACAGCTTAGGTTTACCCGTTTTTGAAGGTTATGGCTTATCAGAATGTGGCTCGGTAGTGAGCTTGAACTTACCACAACAACAAAAAATTGGCAGTGTTGGAAAACCGTTGCCGCACGTGTGTGTTGTGATTAGTGAAGACGGAGAAATTATAATTGAAGGTCAGACCATGCTCGGTTATCTAGGTGAATTAGAGCAAACGTTGCCACGAATTTACACTGGCGACTTAGGTTACATCGATGAAGACGGTTATATCTTTGTATCGGGCAGAAAAAATAACAAAATCATCAGCAGTTTTGGACGAAATATTTCACCTGAGTGGGTTGAAGCGAGTTTATCTTCAGCACCCGTAATAGCGCAAATCGCTGTTTTTGGCGAAGCGCGGCCTTCATTGTCAGCGGTTGTTTTCTCTACTTGTCAGGACACTGTGCAAATAGAAGCAGCTATTAAAGAATGTAATGAATTCTTACCTGATTATGCGCAGGTTCAGCAATGGATCCTAGCTGAACAGCCCTTTACACCTAACAACAATTTACTCACCCATAATGGACGGTTGAAAAGGCTAAACATTGCAAAGCTTTATCAAGAAAAACTTGATGATATCTACACCTAGTTGGCCTTTAGATATAACTGATGTATACGACATTTTATAAAGGAATAACCATGAACAATATTATTACAGCAACACAAAACAGTGCACTAGTAAATAAGCTAACAGATGCCGATCAAAATAGCTTAACGGGTGAAAAAACCATTACCTTGGCTAAGCAACATATATTGAAAAATGGTTGGGTACTACTACGAGGTTTTAATACGAATTTAAATGAATTTAGTGCATTGCTACAGCAATTTTGTCAGCAACTAACCTTTGATCCCGCCCGGGAGTTTGCCGATAAAAGCAGTCAAAAAGTTAATGCGGGCAAAGAATCTGTTGGTCTGCATATAGAAAATGGTAATACACCACTCCCGCCAGAATATGTTGCTTTCTATAGTGCTAAAAGTGCCAAGTCGGGTTCACAGACCACAGTATGTGATGGCAGAGAATTATATAAAAATATGCCTATTGAGTTACAAGAAAAATGGCGTCAAAAGGTAACGGTATCGAGGACATTACCTGAACACTTATGGCGTAAATATGTTGTAGACCAACACCCAAACGTAAGTACAGCCAGTGATGTTAAGGAAAAACATTTAGCAGACTTTATTGCAGTAAATCCAAACCAACGCGGGTCAATCAATAGTGATGGCAGCTTGGATTATGAATTAGATATTCAGCCTTGTTTATTGAATGAAAGTGCAGGGCAGTCGAATGAATTGGCTTTTGCCAATGCCATACTAGGCCCATCATTTAACTATAAAAAACCGACTTACACTTTTGCTGATAGTACCCCAGTAAGTGACTTGATAATAAAGCAAACCATCGATTTAGCTGAAAAATGCACTCATGAAGTTAATTGGCAGGATGGTGATGTAGTACTTATTGATAATAAACGTGTATTGCACGGTCGTAGAGCGATAACGGGTGAGCTTGCTGACCGGCAATTATATATCGCAATGGGCTCTTAATACGAAGCTAATACCTAACGAACATCTAACGAAAACATAGCAAGCAGCTACTAATGACTAGATAAGCTTTTAGTTGATATTTAAGCACTAACACAAATTATAAAAAAGGTTATTCACATGACAAATCAAACATCGGCAGAAATGAAGAATACTAATGTTTTATTGACCGGAGCCACGGGTGGTATGGGAGTGGCATTTAGTAAGTTACTTTTAAAAAAGGGTGCTAATTTGGTATTAATTGGCCGAGACAAGACTAAATTGCAACAACTTAAAGACGAACTTCTCGCATCAGATAAAAGTATAAAAAATGGTGTAATTAACACGGTTAAAGTTTTTGTAGTTGATTTGGTTGAGGCTAAGCAACGTGCACATTTGATCGAATACTTAACAACACTTCCCTTTGAGATTAACTTACTTATCAATAATGCAGGTATCAACCAACTTTCTTTGCTTGAGCAGACTTCGGAAAGTGAAGTCAATCGTATTATTTCAACAAATGCCATCGCGCCTATTCAATTGACACAAGCATTGTTACCTATTTTATTAAAGCAACCGTGTGCGCAAATAATCAATATTGGTTCGACCTTTGGCAGCATTGGCTACCCTGGATATTCAGCATACTGTGCCAGTAAATTTGCTTTACGAGGCTTTAGTGAAACCTTGTCTAGAGAATTAGCCGATACCGATGTCTCAGTTAAATACCTAGCGCCCCGAGCGACTAACACAAGTCTAATTAGTGAGAATATTGAACAATTAAACGATGCACTTAATACTCACACTGATTTACCCGAGGTTGTTGCTAAGGAGTTACTATCGTTAATTAAACAAAATAAGACTGAACGTTATATAGGCTGGCCTGAAAATATCTTCGTTCGCCTTAATGCCTTATTTCCTGCCATTGTTGGTAATTCAATCGTCAAACAACTGCCCATTATTAAAACATTTGCTAGGGTATCGTTACGATAATGGCTAAATCTTCTATTAGTCATTTATATTAGTAACTTAAGGTAATTGATGTCAGTCGCTAAATGGTTTAGCGTAGTGCTTTAAGTTAACTACATTGAATAAAGCATGCGAATTTTATTAGTAGAAGATGACGAATTACTTGGTGAGGGTATAAAAACAGCACTTGACCGAGAAGGCTACCAAACCGATTGGTTAAAAAGTGGCTTGCAAGCAAAACAAGCGCTATCAACCGAAGCGTTTGAGCTGGTGATCCTTGACCTTGGTTTGCCTGATATTGATGGTATAGAGATACTTACTGGCGTGAGAAAGTCGGGGGTAGATATACCTATTCTTATTTTAACCGCGCGTGACGCAGTTGAAGATAAAATTACTGGATTAGACTCAGGTGCGGACGATTATTTAATTAAACCTTTTGAGTTAAGTGAATTAAAAGCCCGATTAAGAGCATTAGGTCGACGCCGTCACGGCCATGTAGAGCCAGTTATTGAACACGGTAGAATTACTTATAATCCAGCGTCATTAGAAGTGACTTTAGATAATAAGCTCATTGATCTTAGCCGACGAGAAACAACTCTGTTAGTCGAGTTTTTGAATAATCCTAATAGGGTGATGAGTAAAGCGAAGTTAGAGGATGTGGTTTACGGCTGGGATATTGAGGTGGAAAGTAACAGTATCGAAGTGCATGTACATCATTTACGTAAGAAATTGTATAGCAGCATCATCAAAACGATTCGTGGTGTTGGCTATAAATTAGAGAGCCATGAAAAATAAAACAAAACGTTATTCAATTCGCCGATATTTAACCTTACATGTTGTAGCATGGACGTTAGCTATGACCATTATTCCTGCTGCTTGGGTGTATTATGATACCGCTAAAGAGGTTGAAGAATTATTTGATGCCAGTTTGGCGCAATCAGCCCGTGTTTTACATGGCATGATCGGGCGGGATGGTATTGAAAAACATCATGGCTCAATGTTAGAGGCGTTACTGAACAAAGAAAAGGATCCGCATTCAATTCAGCATGACTATGAAAAGAAAATTTCATTCCAAGTAATTGATGATACTGGTTTAATTTTACGATCAGCGAGTGCACCAGATCACCCTGAGTCTGATTTAGAGCGAGGTTATACTTACATCGAGCTTGGTCAGTATGAATGGCGTATTTTTATACTTTATTCTAAAGTAGATGATTGGCATTTAGTGGTAGGTGAGCGAATGGATATTCGCGACGAATTAATTCACCATATAGCACTTGATCATGCCATCCCTTTATTTCTACTGACGCCCTTTTTTGTCTTGATTGTTAGTTTAGTGATCCGTAAAGGGCTTAAACCCCTTGAAGTGATTGCCAATGATGTACAAGAAAAAAATTATAGCAGTTTAGAGAAGCTGTCTTATAAAACCGAACCAGAAGAAGTCTCAGGCTTAATCAGTGCAGTGAACACACTATTTGATAATTTGAGTGAGCAGTATGATCGCGAAAGACGCTTTTCATCCGATGCGGCACATGAATTAAGAACACCATTAGCTGCGTTGATGATACATACTGAAAATATTTTAGAAGACAATAATGATATCACCCTAGATGCCTCTATTATAAATATCAAAAGAAGTATTAACCGCTTATCTCATCTAGTGTCGCAATTATTATCGTTAAGTCGTGCTGACACACAATTAATCGCAGATGACTTTACTGATGTAGATATCATAAAAACAGTAGAACAAGTGGCTGCTGATTTTAAGCATTTAGCGGAACAAAAAGAGCAATCATTAGTTTATATCGTCTCTAATGACAATAATGAGGCTTTACCTATTAGGGGGAATCGAGCACTAATTTATAATATGTTATGTAATGTAGTGACTAACGCAATTAAATACAGTCCAGAAAATTCTAGCATTACCATCACACTTAATTGTGCACAAAAACAAATTACAGTGGAAGACTCAGGACCAGGAATTGCCTCTGCGTTAAGAGAGCGAGTTAAAGACCGTTTTTATAGAGCGCCAGGTGCCACTGGAGAAGGGTCAGGGTTGGGGTTGGCGATAGTCAATCGCATAGCTGATATCCATCAAATAAAATGGCAGTTAAATGCAGCTAATGCAGGTGGTTTAGTTGTCGAATTTAACTTTTAGTTGCATGAAAGCTTATTTTTTATGTTAATAGTTGTGAGCAGACATCTGAATCAGTTGTTTGCTAATGATTAACATTCATAATGCAATTAACTTTGCATTGGCGCCTGAATACTTTTCAAATTGACTATTTATTTTACACATTTGATACTATTTTTAAAGCCTTAAGCTTGGTTTAAGCTTAAGGCTTTATTGTATTTAATACCTACTATCAATGCAAATAGAGCGCTTAATATGAATAAATTTTCTAAAACGTCGTCAGCTGAAAGCATGGCGTTAATACGAACCCTGGGTTATAAAGAAAATGGCATAACAATGCGTACAGAAGATTACATGGCCGAAGTTTTTTTGTCGAAATTTATGGCTTTTATATTATCTTTTTCATTTTTTCGGTCTTTAATTCTAGCAATATATTCGATAAAGCTACCTGGCGGTATGCCATATATTATGGCTAAATCAAGAGCGATAGACGATATGTTGTTGCGGGCGCTTGATGGCGATGAAAAACCTGAACAGCTGATAATATTGGGCGCGGGTTATGATACTCGAGCATATCGTTTTCATCATCAATTGGCTCATATCCAGTGCTTTGAAATAGATCATCCTGAAATGATTGCCCGTAAACGTGCAGCGATGAAAAATTTAGCTACAGAAAAAGGCACAGCGTCAACTCAGCATGAGAATGATGTAAGTAGTTTAAACTCGGTTCATTACTGCGGAGCCGATTTTAATGGCAAAGATCATTTTGACCTTGATTGGCTGGTTAGCCAAGGCATTGATAAAAACAAAAAAACTTTATTTATCATTGATGGTGTCTCATATTTCTTGCAAGAAGATGCGTTTAAAAATTTATTGTCAGTTATTTCCTTATTCCCAGAAACTAGCCAAGTTATTTTTGACTATGCCTATGCTGATATCTTTACCGGGGGTATTTACCGGGGTAGTGAAGCCTTTAAGTCCTCATTAAAAAAAATGGGCGAACCTGCTACTTATGGTATTCATCAAGAAGATTTAATGAATACAATGCAAGAATTAGGCTTTGATTTAACAGATTTAATGACACCAGAACAAATCGAACAACAATATTTAACCAAGCCTAATGGTGAAAGTGTGCAGCCATATGGTTTTTTAAATATCGCATTTCTTCGAAAGGGCGCTAAAACCTGTATTTCAGGATAACTTGGCCATTTAACGAGGTAGATGAAACCTATTGCAGTAACTCATCGCAGATTTTACATCGTTGAATAGGGGAGCTGACCTTATCTTGGCATTGATTAGGTCAGCAATCCCACTGTTTTGTTCCGTTTAAATGTATTGTTATGTCTTATGATCTTTTGGAAACCTAAGTTGGTTTTATTTGGCGGGCAAGCATGTTTATATCTTTTATAAATCGCTTATGCCTGGTTTCGACTTTCTTAGCGCTTGTCAATCCGTACGCTATGACATAAAGGTTCGATTTAGCGAGTTTTTCAAAAGTTAGTAATGAAACACAGCCAACTTATGTGGACTGATTTATTAGTTTATATATCTCTACAATGTAGATTGAGCAAACTCCATTGCTTTGCGAATATCTTTAGCTGAAAGTTCAATTTTGATACTTTTAGCTCCATCCACGGCATCTTGAAATACACTCTGATCAGTTTCATCTAAGGCCTCAAAATCAGGTTGGATAAGAAAAATAGACTCATACCAACCTAAGGCTTTAATTAAATCATTTTTTTGGTAATTTTTATCGGAATAGGCCGATGCTAAATGTCTTCTAGCTTCAAAGTCACCCTTTGATACTGCATCTTTCCAGTGTTGAACTGCGAGGTTCCTATCTTGTTTTATCCCTAGACCTTGATATGTTAAAAAAGTAACGGTACTGAGTGCCATTGCTTGAAATTGATCTTCACCTTCAAATTTTAGAGGTGCTTCAATAACATAATTCCAATGAGCAGCAGCAACACTGTAAACCTTATTTCTATATGCAGTTGTTCCCATATAAAATTGACACTCTATGTCGGTGTATTCAAGCTCATTTAAATACTCAATTTTACATTTTCCGGCCACAACAGATGAACTTAAAAACAAAAATGAAATAGTTAACAGATTAATATTCAATGCATCACTCCAGGTGTGATATAACGCCCGAAATAAGGGCTATGTATTACTTTACTAAGTTGTGTAGCTCAGCGGAACCGAGACAACTGCAAAAAATCACGCTTTAACAAGTCTCATTTCAGATTACGGTTACGACCATATATGCAAACTTGGCCAACATTACCCACAAAATAATACTAGAAATGAAATATGCATAAAACCTAGCCATAACACTTTTTGAAAAACAATGATAAAAACTGTGTATTATTCTACTAACAACATAACCCCAAGCGAAATATGCAAGGGTTGTATCTATTAAGTTAATGGAAACAGATAAAATACAAATCGAATAAAAGATGACTGGCATTTCAAATAAGTTTTTTAGATTATTCGAAGGTTTGTTAATATCACTAGGTAAAACAGAATTACACTGCTCTGGAGTTTCTAATTTTTGAGCTGATATTTTATTGGTAACAACATACCTCAAACGAAGAAAGTACATGTAGCACCATACAAAAAACGTCAAAGTCATTAACGCAATTACGGGTTGAATGACGAGGTTGGACATAACTTTCCTTAGTAAACCCCAATAAGAGGCTAAAAACAGTTGGTTAAAATAAGCGAAAAAGGAACAAAAGCCAACTGTTTTCTGTCCTTTTGAATGACTTGCATGGGTGTTTCCACTTGTTATACTTTTTCAACATCTAGCTCAACATCTAGCTCAACATCTAGCTCAACATCTTCTGCATCTGGGCAGACTGGCTGTGTTAATTGAGTCACAATAAAATCACCTTCTTTAGATAAAAGAACATTATCTACTTCAATGTACCAATGGTTATTTTCTATAAATGGCTTTTTAGTTATGGCTAAATCAAAATTTAAATTAATAATTTTAGTTTCTTGAGCTAGAGATATTTCAGTATCATTGAGCTCAGTAACAATGGCGCTATCTAAATAAACAGAGTTTGTTGAACTACTTCTTGCACTCGATTCTTTTTCTACAACAACACTACAAGTTTTATATATTGCGGTACTATCCGACTGAATACTAAGAAGTACATCTTTGATATCAAAACGAGTACTTGTTTCAACTTTATGAGCGTAATGCCATGTACCAATATACACTTGTTGAGAATCTGATAGTGTTATGGGAACAACCTCTGAACATCCTGTAATAAAAAACAATAGCGGTAAAATAATCTTTTTTAAAGCTTCCATTGCTAAACCCCAATCTGACATAAAAACATAACGACCTAATAATGGATAAAAATTAATTGCCTAAAACGCTAAGGGAGATAACTGTCAACTGTATTTTTATTAATTAATAGCAATTTCAGTTAACTCACCTTCATTATTAAAGTTAACAGCCATTAGATAATTAGTATGCCTTGAGAAAATTGAATACCTAAATAACATGTGACTCATTATCTTCAGCATACAATCCAACACGTTCGATTGAAAGTGCATTTAAGAATGTAGATATTGTTAATATCTGTAGTTCCAAAAACTTCAGTGATTTCTTTAGGTTCAAATTCATCAAGATGATGCTGCAAATAAAAACGAACTGTTTCAGATTCTTCATCCAAATCTCAGTTAGAAGAAATAGCCAAAGGTTGCAAAAGTTACAGCAGTTTAACTGTTGTAATTTTGTTTTTCATTAATTCTGCTTATCTCTTTTGCATTGCTGCCAAACTTGTAATGGACACTCCCTACAGCTCAAAGGTTCATCAGGGGTAGGTCTCATGCAAGTTCCCCCGCATATCATTAATATTTTGCCATAAGTATTATTGAAGTAATATATAAGGCCATCTAAAGCTGAGTTACAATCCATTTTTACCAGCTCACCACAAATTTCAATATATTTACAGCTTGAGTTCTTTTTGGAGAGAATATTGGGGTGAAGCTCATCTAAGGCATTTTTCTCAGCATAAACGGGTACATTTATACTGGCTAAAAATATTAAAATTCCTATTACCCTTACTAGTTTTCTCACATTTCCCCCACATTTTTTTACTTCTATTGAATGGCTATTTAAAAGTTATACCTAGAAAGTTAATAAGTAATTGAACTCTGCATAAGTAGCACTTGCTCAATATTCACCTTCCTTCGATTATTAGCGTTAAATGTCGATAAATAACCTGTTATCCATAAACGTTTTCCCTCGATAATCGATTAAATTGAACGAGCATAGATCTTCTCCAACCGTTAAAAAATTTTCTAAGTTACCACGAGTAACGTTGTACAAAAATAACGCATTATCAACCGTGTGGAAATACTGCAGTATATAAAATATACAATATATAATCTATTGTGTATTTTATTTACTCTAAAGGTTGATCAGTTTTAAACCCTATTTATGGCATTGTTTATAGTGTATTGATTTTAGTTAACTAATTGTAATTACGGTTTATATTTTATTTTTTCTGTTTGTTTTTAATTCGTTTTTTGACGTTTATTTATTGGTTTTTTGATTGATAATTCAACTGGTCTGTCCGCGGTAACCTAGACATTATTCCATTACAGATGTTAATTTGATGATAATGGTATGTTGCGTACTTGTATATTATTGCAAATTTATTACATTACCATTAAATTATTATTACAAAATTGTTCGATTAACATAAAGGATTATGCATTATGCGTAAACATGTTCAAAAGCCAATTAATAAGGCTTGTTCAAGAGTAGCTTTATTGGCTACTACGTTGTTATGTTCAGGGGGGATCAGTCAGACTTATGCCGCTGAATGTTCAGTCTTAACTCAGCCAGTAAACTTATCTGTAGTTGAAAATACCGGTACAGCAGTAACGCTAAAATGGGACCCTGTCGCGGGAGTTAGTAACTACAACTTACTAAGCTATATTAATGGCGCATACAAAAGAGTAAGTTCAACCGCACCTCAAGCTACTTTTTCTAATTTACCCGCTGATTATTATTATTTTGCGGTAACTGCTCACAATAGTTGTGATGAGCAAAGCACACCGAGTGACTGGTTTGCTGTTGATGTAACGGGTATTGGGCAATGTGTATTGCCTGAAATACCTCAACAATTAACAGGATCAAATATCACAGCAAGTGGTTTTACCGCAAGCTGGGCTGATATAACTAATGCAGATAATTATCAGGTACAGTTATATACTGGCTCAAGTTGGCAAGATCGCGCTGTAACTGTAACCAGTTCTTATGACTTCACAAATTTAAACCTTGGTAGTCAACATGTAAGAGTGAATGCCAGTAATAGCTGTGGAAGTAGTGAGTTTAGTGCTCCTCTTACGGTAGAAATTAAGGGGCAAAACTGTCCAAGCTATCTAGATCGTGCGACTAATCTAGTTGCCACAGGGATTACTGCAGATTCCTTTACAATTAATTGGACCGGCGTTGTTGATGCGGATCAATACCGCATTGAAGTATGGCAAGGTTACTGGGCGGAAGTTGGTACAACACGCGAGCAATCATTTAACCTTACCAATTTAGCAGCTAAATCGACTCAATATGTCCATGTTATTGCCTTAAATTGTGATGGCAGTGCCAGCAGTGAAAGTAACTGGCTTGAGGTAAATTTAAGTCAAGTAGATCCTTGTCCGGTAGAGATCCCTCAAGCTACGGGTCTTACCTCGTCAAATATCACTGCAAGTGGCTTCACTTTAACCTGGAATAGAGTTAATGAAGCGGAGCGTTATATTGTTGAGCGATTAGTTAATGGCACTTGGACTACCGTTACTACAACAACAGCTAACACATATACTTTCGGTGGTTTAAATCAAGCATCACGCCATGAAGTTCGTATAGTTTCCGTTGCCAGTTGTGGTAGCACTAGTACTAGTATTGCACTAATGGTCGACTTAGTTGAAAATTGCCCAACTTCTTTGGCTACGCCATCTAATTTACGTTTAGCTGATTTAACAAATAGTGGGTTTAATGCAAGCTGGGGTGCTGTTACCGGTGCTAAAAAATACCAAGTTCAGTTAGCGACAGCTGGTCAATGGCAAAACTTTGGTCCTCAAACTCAGTTATCTAAAACCTTTAGTAATTTAACTGCCGGTACTTATCAGGTTAAGGTTGCTGCTGTTTGTGACAATACTTACAGTGCTGAAACAACACCACAGCAAATTATTATTGAAGATGTAATTACTACACCAAGCTGTGACTTACCTGATGTTGATGGCGGAGTTACTATAAGCAAACTAAGAGCAAGTGATGAGATTACTGAAGGTTCATTAGAAACTTATGTTTCTGTACGTAACCTTGACAACAATTACAGCATGAAGATTACTTGTGCTGGTAAATATGGTACAGCTGAACGCTCTAGAGATGATGCACCTTATTACTTAGGTTTCAAATATAATTACAATCATTTAAATGCGCGTGCTGATAATGTTGAAGAGATTCAATTTGAAGTAACAAGCAATGGTCGTGTTAGCCGTAAAACATTAAGCTGGCCTATTAGTGTGCCAGTGGTGATGCATCCGGTACAACCATCATGTGCTAATGTGAATATCGATAATGATCAAGACGGTATTCCAGATTGTGCTGAAGAGCCGGGTAAAACTTTCTTTGGTATGCCTGTTTATGATTGGGGTGCTCGCAAAAACACCACTGACATTTTCCTTGAAGTGGATTACATGAGCAAAGAAAGTTCAAACGACTTAGGTACAGAGCCACGTAGAGAAGCGTTTGAAAAAGTGAAGCAAATATTTGCCGAGCATGGTTACAATCTACATTTCGATGTGGGTAACTTATATGGTCAAGGCCCTGAAAACTTCAACTTAGGTGGTGGTCAAGCCGTTCAATATTCTCCTTGGATTGGTCTATCTGATTGGCAAAATGAATATGATGGTTATCATGATGTCCCAGGCATGAAAAATAACGATTTATACCCAGGTGTATTTAGTTACATGCCAGTGTATTTTGATAATAAACCTGAACGTGCCCGTTTGTTCTATTATTCATTGTTTGCTAGTTCTCAAGCAGCCAGTGGGCAAGGTTCATCGGGTCAAGCGCCTGATTATTTTGACCAATACTTCTATGTGTCACTCGGGAGAAATAACTGGAACTTTAGTGTTGCTAGTGAAGCAGAGACAAATCGTCTGATTAACTCACAAGCCTCATTAATTATGCATGAATTTGGACATATTTTAGGTTTAAGCCATGGCGGTTGGCCTGATAAATATCCAAGTTATGAGCCTAATTACAAACCAAACTATACCAGTGTTATGAATTATTCATATGCTTTAAGTGGTACGCCGCATAATAAAAACGGCAATGAAGGTGAAATGATTTCTGATCGTCATCATGCGAGTGTTCGCTGGAACCAAAATGCTAATTGTGCAGAATTACTTAATAATAAGTATGGTGCAGGATCTGGACGACGCAACATTCCAGGTGGTTTAAGTGAAGACTGGAGAACTTTTAACTTAGATTATTCATATGGTTCACATGCTAACCTTTCTGAGAGTAGTTATAACGAAGCAAGTGTATTAGGTGGTCAAGATTTCAACTGTAATGGAAATATTGAAAACACTACTGGTCCGTTTGATTTGAACTATGATAATAGCCACAGCAATATGCGCGATTATAATGATTGGAGTAACATTTATAACTACTTCCGTTCATTAAATTACTCTACTGAAGGTGTTTTCTTAGCACAACCTAATCCAAGAGTCGCTTATGCTAACGAACCAGCTGATATTGTACCTGGTGCAATTGCTTCGCCAACAGGGGCGTTTGCTCCATCAATACAATCGGCCACCAAGGATAGCCGCCCAATTGGTGTTCCAGAAATGCCTATGTCACCTGAACATTAGTCTGATAATAAACAGGTAAAAAGGTAAGGGCTGCAATCGCAGCCCTTTTTTATGGCAATGTCTGTATCAGCTAAATATTTATAGTAATAGCAAGCCGATTAATTATCTGACCAACTTGAAACTACGATAGTGAACTTAGAACAAACAAAATTAGTCAAGCATAGTTATTATATATTTCACTCGTTGGGTACTGGAAACACCAAATCATCTGTATTTTTAACACCAAACGTAATCAAATACCGCCTTGCTAAATCATCTGACAACCAAGGATACTTAGTGCCTTCATGACTGGCTGCTTCTTTCTGCGGTTCCGGCTTCCCATTAAATGGGTAGGTAATAAACTCTGAATCAGGTTTATCAGGATTAATCGCCAACCATAAATCTTTCGGTTTTTCCCCAACCACACACTGATAAGGTTTTAATCGATAAGGGAATGCATCTGGTAGCATATGTTGCTCAATCAATAACATATTATCTAAAGCTGGACTTCTCTCTGCCAGTGAAGAAACAGCGTATAAAAGCGATGAAGAATACAAGGCTGACTTCCAAACTTTATCTTTTCGTTCCATTTTTTTAGTCAATGAATAAAGTTCTAATTTTTTATAAACATGCGTATTAGGTAAAACAAAATCGGTAAACACTTCTTGATTAACTGCTGGCACTAGCATCACCACTGCATTAAGCGTTGACTCGGTTCTATCACCTAAATAATTAATCAACTCAGCTGTTGGTATTGAACCGGCGGAATGTGAAAGTGTATTGATTTTAAAACTGCGCTTATCCTGAAGTTTTATTAACTCTTCAATAAGGTAGAGCCCCAAACGACCGTCAGAGAAGCATTGCTTGGCGTGATCTTTTACTCTATCCCAGTGAGCCTTACCTAACTTTCCAATTTTTAATTCATCTAATACTTCTTCTTGAATAGTCGCAACAAAACCATGGTCTACTTTTAGCGCAAAGCGAGCTAGGATTCTTAACACTCGTAATTTGGATAATGTCGATTTTTGCACAATAGCTTTATTATTATATGTCCTTTTCTCTAACGATTTTTCTGAAGTTAATTCATTTAATTTATCCGCTAGCCTATCAATACTCGATGGCGTCATTGCATTTTTAGATGGCAACTTTATATCTGAAGGTATCTTTTTTGCGGTCAAAATATCTTCAAAGTACACCCTTTGTTTTTCAGTCAGCTTGTACTGACTAGTTAATGACTTTATCTCATGCTGACCAGAAGCGGAGTAAACCATATTAAAAGACTTGTATGCCCATTCATTTTCTAGCGCTTCAATCTCTTCATCTTCAAGTCCCTTGAAGCCAAAAGCCGATTTAAACTCAATTTCTAAATCTTTATATAAGGTATCTTTCAGCAATTTCGATGTTTCATCAGTAAATTCATCCCAGCCTTTTTCACCAATAATATCAGGCAATGTGTCCTTTGGATGGGCATCATAACTTAAGAAAATAGGGTAGAGCTGTCTCTTTACATTAGGAAGTTCAAACATGCTTTTCATTAAGTTTTTTCCAAGAACGTTAATCATATAATCCTGACCACTTAACCCCCCATGAAAATAAAGCACCACATCCTGTTCTGAGTTTTCGATATTACTAATAATTTTGGCTACACGCGTTTTGTCCTCCACACTCCGATCATTAATTGCCATTCGGCAACCAAGAAAATGATCAGGAAACTCTTTGGACTTGAGGTTTTTGGGTGTTAAAACAGGATTAACCACTTGGGTAAATGATCGGTCAATTGGCTTGGTAAAACAACAAGCAGCAAGATACAAGACTAAAGCGCCTGTAACTGACGCATTTAAAGTCGTTTTAATAACGTTATTCATATCACTTCCTTTTATTTTACTATCCTAAGAGGTTAGTTAGCTCAGGTATTTTTTTATTGCAAAATCAATTCTACTTGTCGTTAAACTCTCAACAATAAGTTTACCAAGTCAAATTAAATTGTTCGATTCACTTATTGATAGGTCGCACCGCCAAATGAGATGAACTACCTGATTATTGCACTATTTATAATAGTGCAATAAAAGGAACAACTGGATAAAGATTAATTTTTTTTGATGCGGAACTGATCATGTTCCGCAGTGACTTTGAGGTTCAAATTCAAAAAACGGATAGAATACCAACCCCTGACTAAGGAGAAAACAAGTTGATTAAAATAAGCGACTAAGAAGCAAAACCAACAATTCACTGTTGGAAAACGTGATAAAGGAATGTATATAAGGCTGCAATGGATCGTATTAACTAGGGAAACTTAACCTTATCGTTATTTCTGTTTTAATTGGCTTGTTATATTGGCTTGTTATATTGGCTTAAGCTTCTGAAGCAAAATACGCTTTAATTTCGGCTTCAGTCATTTCCTGAGTTTGATTAGAAAAACAATAATAATCAGGACGTTGGTCACTAAAGTATTGCAAAGCCATCACCAAACCATCAACCTTTGAAAATAGGCCAACAGGCATATTATAACTACCACTCTTATTCAATCTGTAGAATAAATGAGTTCCACAAGTAGAACAAAAACCTCTCGCAGCCCAAGGCGATGAATTATATTCTTTGACATGCTCAGCCCCCTTAATTTCAACATCTGTTCCGCATTGAACAGCAAAAAATGGTCCACCACCCCAATTTCTACATGTATCACAATGGCACACTGTGAATTTAGGATTTATATTGGTAACGCCTATTTTTACGCTACCACATAAGCAACTTGCTTCGTTTTTAATTAACTCTGACATTCAGGATTACTCTAATTATTGGTGCAACTATCGACCTAACAATGGGCAAACAATAGTTGGTTAAAATAAGCGACGAAGGAAAAGCCAACTGTTTTTTGTCCCTTATTAAACGACTTGTATACGTGCAATATAAAATAGATCGGTTTAATTTTTATAGGCAACAAGAAAAGTTCCTTTAACAAGCTGACCATGCTGGTTTACAAACCTATGTGGAATAGATGCATTGAACTTAGCCCCTTGTCCTGCTTTTAGTTGAATTTTTTTAGAAGATAAATAAATAGTAAGTTCGCCTTGTTCAACCCATAAATATTTAAGTGAGTCGGATATAGGGTTTGCCGAAAAAGAAGTTTTTCCATGCTCCGTAAAATAAAATTGGTAGAAATCAGTTAACGATGTGCTTGATCTTGCCGTTAGTTGATGACAAATAAATGCACTCTCTTTTTTACTAACTATATTTTCCTTAGTTGATATTAGGACTTGTGTTTCATGTAAATTTTTCGGATTTTTAACGAAATCTTCTAGACTGATATTCATTGAATTAGCTAATTTAGCTAATATCATAATTGTAGGACTTTTTTGACCACTCTCTACCTGAGCTATCATAGATCGACTGACACCTGAGCGATCAGCGAGTGACTGTAGGCTCTCATCATTTGCCATCCTATAACTGCGGATAAACAAACCAATATAATCAAAATTCAATATTTCATCTCCTATAGTGGAAAATACACACTATAGGGTTTTTGTTGATAAATAGAAAGTCTAATATACCAAAACTTAGAATCACAATATCAATTGGAACAAAAATGAAAAAACGTGTTATCGCAATTACGGGTGGAAATTCAGGTATTGGCTTAGCCATTTCAGAACTTTTCTTAGAAAACGGCTATAAAGTCGCGGTATTTGCACAATCTATAGAACGACTGGAAGAGTTTAGAAATAAAGCACCTTCAGATATTTTCATTTTTTCAGGTGACGTAAGTTCTATTTCTGATGTGGAAAATTTTTACAAAGAATGCAATGAATTGTGGGGAGGAATAGATACTGTTATCGCGAATGCAGGCATTGCATTACCTGAATGTATAAGTGATGTAACTGAAGAAACTTTTGACAAAAGCATTAATATTAATTTTAAAGGGGTATTTTTTACTGTCCAGAAATCATTAACATACCTTAACAAAAATGCGTCTATCATCTTGATGTCATCTATTCAGGCTCAGCGTGGTGCGGGAATTTGGTCAGTATATGGAGCAACTAAAGCCGCAGTACGTTCGTTAGTTCGTTCTTTTGCACAAGAGCTTGGTATAAGCGGTATCAGGGTAAACGCTTTATCACCAGGAGTAACTGATACACCGATTTTAGAAAAATTTGGCTTTGAAGATGCTGATTTAAAAAACATTCTAGAACAAGTATCAAACAACACACCACTTGGTCGCATAGCAACACCTCTCGAAATAGCTAAGTCAGCATTGTTTTTAGCATCAAATAATGCCTCATTTATAACCGGCGCTGACTTACAAGTTGATGGTGGACTAGCTCAAATATAGCAAGTTTACTCATAGCGCCAAATTAATGGGCTAAAAATTGTGGGTGATAATGGCGTAAAGCGAACAGTCCACTGTTTTTAGTCCTATTAAATTGCTTGTTATATTTCGGATACACTTTGTACACGAAAAGCTGCAATTATAGGATTAGTTAAAAGAATGACAATAATAGTAAAAAATATATTATTGATATAATAAAAATACAGATTTAAATTTGGGATTAAACCATCAAAAACTGTAGCTAATAAAACATATATTAAAGCTATTATGCCAGAAGACTTAGGAAAATCATGGAATGAAAAAGTTAATACCATCCAAAAAAAAGCAGAAAATAAAATATAAAATCCAGTTCCATAATTTTGTATTAATCTAATAAAGCCTTCTAAATCGTATGAATGCATCCCAACTTTAGAAAAGTTTATAATGGAAAATAACCAAAAAAATGCAGCAATAAAAACACCTCCCCATAGAGAAATTTTATATCCAGCTTGAGTTTTGGTGTTTGGGAAAAGATATTCACTAAAATGGGTAAAAATATTTAGATTGATATGCATACAGAGCCTAAAGAAATATAACGCCGTTTTAAACGGCTTGTAATTGTTTGCTAAAATGTGGAACTAAGTGGTACCGAGCAAACAGTTACGAGTCCGACTTGGAAATCCTTGTTAGATGCGCTCTTTCAAATAGCCCAATTTATTTAATACTGCTGACTTTATTAAGCCTGGTTCGATTAAACCAGTAACTATTATGTGCGCGATAATGCAAAGAGCTAAATTTCTATCGCTCATTATATATATAAGGGCAAGACCAGAACCTAGGAAAAAAGTATACAAAGTAGCATTTATAGCCGCTGATAAAGCCTTACCACCCCATACTAAGTGTGCGGTTCCAAATGCTATTCCAGAAATAATTATTTGAAGGAAATCACTGAAACCTTCTTCTTGTAGGTAATCCATCAATATTTTTCGAAATAGTATTTCTTCAAAAAATCCAGAAACTAAAGCACCTAGTAGAGCTAAATATTTTAGGTTATTAAACTTAAACATGTGTTCGCGTACATTGGAAATACTTGCCGCACCCCAAACATATGAGATAACAACTAAAGCGGCTATACCCCATGACAGTATTCCTACATTTGATAATGTCGCAAAACCAATGGAGCCGAAGAAATTATCAGACGTAATAATCCAGTAAAGTAAAACGCCTCCTTGAACTAGAATAATTGAAGAGATTATCTTTAAAGTTTGATTATCAGCAGATTGCATGGAACCTCCTTGTGAACCTAACGCTTAAATAACAGGCTTAAAGTTGTTGGCTATAATACCGAGCGCAGCGAAGGAAGCCAACTGTTTTGTTCCCTAATGCAGGAATGCTTTTATTCATTCATTTGAGAGGTTTTTGCTGTGTTTGAAAATAAGTAACGGCAGCCAACATTTCGTCACCACCACAAAGGGTCAATAACTCTTTTTGGAATGTACACTCACTAAACCTTGGCTTATGTATTTTCTTTAAAAGAGTACTCTTCAGTACTTCCTACAGCTCGTAGAGTAATCTCACCATTTTTCTTTTCTAAAGACGAAGAACTCAGTCTCCATATACCTTCTTCTCCAAAACCTTTCATTAAACTAAAAATATGCATCAGATCATGCTTTGTTTTAGGTTCAATATTAAATCTAAAATTTAATTTATCATTTACTTCTCGGTTTTCATCAACTAATAAAGCGGTAAATTCTCGTCTATTTCGATGCTCAATAAGGTGGACTTGTTTAGACTCTCTATCGATTTTAATACTCTTAAACCATGCATAAGAATCGAGGTTAGAAAGTTCAAAATTAACTATTTTAAAATAATTATAGTTTGGTGTGACGGCTTTATCTTTTGGAGGGTAAGGCACATAGTATAAATTATTACTCCACTCGTTAAACCCCAAATGATTAAGAGAGTCTTCTAAATGACTAAAATCTATCGAAGGTTTTTTAAAAATAGATGTAAATTCTTTTTTATTATTTTTGCTATACCTATGAATGAAATCTTCAGCTATTTTATTAACGTCAAAAGACTTAAGTTCAGCCAAAAGATCTTGTTGCTGTTCATAAGGACTATCGCCATTCAAAAGGTAGATTTCATAGGGTTCCAATATTAAAAATTCACCTTTATTTTCATCTTTTGATAAAAACTGAATTGCTGACTTAATTATCTCAGATGAATAAATAGATGAAACTGAGTCTTTGAAACAGTAAATATTTTTAATTGCTACCTCATAACTAATAGAGATGGCCAGAGGTTCATCCAAGTCCCATATTAAAGACTGACACTCTACAGCTTTATTTCCAGAAAAAAGTACTTTGTATAAAAGAGGGATCTCATAATTCCATTCAGACAAACCGGTTAATACTAGTGAGTTACTATCACTAGGTTCTCCGTTAGATGAAAACAAATAAGTACGATTTGCCAATTGAAACTCCTAAATACCTAACGCCGTTTTAAGCGGCGAGTAATAGCTTGCTAATATGTGAAACGAAGTAGAACCAGACAAGCTGTTAGCAAGTCCCGCTTGAAATTCTTGTTAGCTACCTTTGAAATCGTATAAGAGTTTAGTTAAATCAGACCACTCTTCATCTTTATAAAAATTAATTTCTATCGGATAGCTTGAGTGTGAAGAAAGAGATTCATTTAGCTTATCAATAAAAGCATCTCTATCTGAAATGTAAAAAACAAACTCTTTTAAATCATTACCCGTTGCTGTGTACGCAGGTAAATAGATACTTTCTTCGCCACTAATTTCTTCAAGTCCATCTTCTAACGCTATCATTTGCTTATTGTCGGAAGAGACAGGCATACCGTTATTAGTTGAACCATCATATTTCCACGATATTACAGTTAACCAAGGTAACTTTTTTTGAATAGTAATATCGGGTAGCTGACTCATGAATTTATAAATGACAGGTTTACCCATAATATTCATTTTACCAACAGTCCATGTATCTTCGGCTTGAGCCATCGTAATTACTCCGAGTAAGGCTAATATTATAATATGCTTCATAGGTGGCCTAGGTAGTCAACTGTTACGTGTCCTTGTTTATTTTCTTGTTAGCACACTGAACCACAAACCTGTGGATAAACAGTAGCTTTGATATTTTTTCGTTCTTCTGGGTCATAAATGATGAGAGTTGAATAACCTCTATAGTTTCCAGATTTACTTTCATCTAAAACCCAAACAATCCAATCAGGAAGGGAGTTGTCATTTATCTTAGCCATAGCTACAGCTTCAATAGTAAACGCCCAATCTTCAGTTTCGACTTCCACCACATTATCAAAAGACTTAAATTGTTCAGGGAAAATTGATTTAAGTGTATGTGCCTTTTCAGTACCAGCCCTATGCAATGAAGAGGGGAATGTTCTAAGATCAAGTTTAGATGCAAGTTTTTCTCCAAAACTTGAGTCATTTATTATGCTATTAGTTACGCTTGACGAGTTCAATAAAATCTCTAAAGCATCACAAATCAAGTATTCACTTTTTACCTGTTGATTATAAACAGATTCATCTACATCATACTTTGAATTCAATAAAAAGTATGAGTTGCAGTTGTTAGCAACCTCATCATTATTAAATAGTAGGTTGCTTCGCCTTTTACTAAGTGAATTATCGATATCTTGATAAGATGATTCTAAAACATCATTTACGATATGATGGTTATTCTGTGAGCTAATATTTGAACACCCAGATAAAACACAAAGACTTAATAAATATGAATAAAGAGTAAACTTCATTAAATTTTCCCCAATAGTGCAGCTTCTTTTTTTCTTCTTGTTGGGTAGGCATCGCCGAATGCTTTCAACAATTTTATTGCCTCTACCCAATCCTGAGTTGTAACGGCTTTCCAAAATTTAGGGGCTCGTATATTTAAACCGATACCATACTGAAACGAAACAGATGTAATGACAGTTTGCGCTTGATGCGGTATATCTATGAATTTTTTTTTATTTCCTGCCGCTGCATTATATTTTAACTTTAATTTGCTTATATGATCTGCCTTTACGGCT
Source organism: Colwellia psychrerythraea (assembly GCF_000764185.1). Classification (GTDB taxonomy): domain Bacteria; phylum Pseudomonadota; class Gammaproteobacteria; order Enterobacterales; family Alteromonadaceae; genus Colwellia; species Colwellia psychrerythraea_B. The sequence continues at coordinate 270,133 of NZ_JQEC01000021.1, read as the reverse complement.
TTATCAATTGCGCTAGCCTGAGTTGAGCTAATAACCAACGGGGTCTTTTTCAGTAAAGCTTGAGCATTTACTGATTTACTGCCCAAATATGGTTTTAATTTAGTAATCAAAGCAACATTTAGTTTTAATGATTTAAGGTCTTTTTCATTACGCTGACCTAAATCGAACCCTGTAGCTATAGTTACCCCACTTTTGCTTACACCTGCCGCAGGGACGTAACCTATAGTTTTACTTCCTCCCTCAAGATTGCTTAAAAATTTGTAATCAATATTCTCTGACATAAAATACTCCTTTATTTAATGTTCGATGTGAACTGTACAGTCCTTGTTTAATTTCTTGTTAGGTGATTAATCTTTCATTGGAGCTGACATTAACTTTTCGGCTGATATACTACCATTAAAAGTACTTTGTAATTTATCCTGATTTTTCTCAAAAAAACCTTTTTGAATACCAAACTCGAAATAATCACGGGATTTCGATCTAAGAGGTTTAAGTTTCATATGACAATTATAAAACTCATATTTTCGCCATTTTACAAGTTCGAACTCGCAAGATTGAATTTCATTAAGGTATATTTCAGGCTCATTTACATCAGTACTATTTTCGTTATAGCGATAAATACAGGTATCCTGAACTTCAACTTTTGTTGTTATAAAATCAAATTTTGAATTTAACCAAGCAAATAAATGAATCCCCAGATATCCAACAGAAACAAGGCCAGCGAAAACTTCAAGTATATTGATTTCATTTTCTAGTCTGTATACAAGAGATAATGTACTGTAGCTAACAAAACACATTATTAAAATTAAAGAGGCAAAAAGGATCTTAGAGATATTTGGAGCACCACCTCTTTTATTATATTGCCAATCTGAATAACCCGAAGGTTCATACCATTGCAAGATTAATACTCCTAAAAACCTAGCGCTGTGTTAAACGACTAAAAATGGCTGCTTATAATAACGAGGAACGAGCACAGCCAGCTGTTTGTGTCCGTTTAAGAAACTTGTTAAATGCAACTATCCATAAACTAATCTAAAACATTGTATTATTGTTTTTAGATTCCTTTGGAATAGGCTGTCCAACTCCCCAATGCTCAACAATTTTCCCTTCTTTCATTCGAAATACCTGAATGCCCGCACCACCAAGTGATTCCGGTGTATGTTTGACGTGAAGGTGGAGCCAAACAAGGTCACCGTCAGAAGCGGTTCGCTTGATAGCCATTGAAAGTTCTGGGTACTTCTTATAACGGCTTGCAAACAAGCTTAACAACGCATCTCGCCCATCAGGTATATTCGGAGCATGCTCAATAAAGTTTTCGCTGTAACATTCATTACGCAAAATATTTATCCGATCCGACGGCTCAAGATCAGGTCGATTCTCAAGTATTTCCATACAATACAAGGCCTTCTTTAAGTTCGCCTCCTCTAAAGCAGTTCCTGCGCTTTCTTTTGCTTTAAGTTCACCGACTAAAGTAAGTGTGAAAACGCCAAAGAGTAAGGCTTTAAGAGATATCATTCCAGTATTCATATATTTCCTTTATATCAGCTGTAGTCAGAATGTACTTGCCAACGCCCCAATAAGGGGCTGTAATAGTTTGCAAAATGTGTAGGGTAGCGGAACCGAGCAAACTGTTATCAGTCCCATGCTGAATACGCTTGTTAGGCTACTTTTATTAAGAAAATATACCAATAACTGCACCAATTAGAGCAAGTTCAACAACACTATGGGCAGAATTTATTAATGTTAATTTTGAAGGTGTGCGCGCGAAACCATTATAATAACCTAATGATGTGACAGTAAGTACAGTTGCAATTACCGCCCCCAAAAAAGCCCCGCTTAGAACACCAGATATATTTGTTGCCGACATAAGTAAAGCAATGAGTATAGTTTTTGTTAGCCCAGAAATTAAAGATATTACAAAAGCTCCGCCAAGACCTTCGGTATTGTCAGCTTCCTCTTTAGTGAGACCTAAGGCACTTGCCCATGCTTCACCGAAAATTGCCCAGTGATACCAGCCAAAGCCAAGTACATAGCTCACTATCGTTGCGACTGCTACACCTATGTAGTTTAGGCTTTGTAATTCTAAGATAATATTCATATATTTCCTCGGCTATATACTGAGTACCAACGCCCAATCAACGGGCTAAAATGTGTAGCGAAGTGAAACCGAGCAAACTGTTTTTAGTCCCGCTTAATTGGTTTGTTATGTTGTGTGTCCCAAGCTTGATTCTTATCGCCATACCTAATAAAAACAACGTGGCTATAAAGAACATACATCAATAACAGCGCTAGTCCTGTATGCGCAGTTTCAAAGTAAATCATTATAGTTTCAAAAACAGCTAAACCTAAAAGTACTAACTCTATTCTAACTTGAGCTTTCCGTGAACCTGTCCCCAAAGCAGACATTCTAAAGAACCAATGTTGCGCTTTCCAATGTTCCGATTTTTTATCTATCACTTTAATTTCCTCTGTTAGTTTTGATATATCAATTTCAAATACAGAGGCGATAGACTTAAGAGTTTCAATACTTGCACTTTGACCACTTTCAACTCGTTGAATAGTTCTAGTGCTAAGTCCACTGAATGTTGCCACCTGTTCCTGTGACCAATTTTTTTCTGCTCTTAAATTTTTTAATATCATTAATATCTCCTCGCTACTCTGAGCGATAATAATGTCAATTTTTTTAAAGTGTCGGTGACGAAAAGTATACGACAGATGCCGACAGAGCCAATTTTAGCAACATAACGCCACAATACTAAGCGGCACGAAATTGTTGACTAAAATGTACTAGGAACGAGTGATAGTCAACTGTTTAGTCCCGTCTTAATTGGCTTATTATACGTCACTACAGATCATAATAACCCGCTGATAATATGTTAGAATTTTCCATTCCAATTCCAACACAGGTAACAACCCCATTTTTACTCCAAGTTAATTTATAACTATTACCATTATTAATAATCTCTAAATCACGCTCCGCTTGTAACGTGCCGTTTTCATCAAAATACTTAATTTGGTATTTGCCTTCGAATTTAGTGTTTGAATCACCAATCGCTAGACCAGTTCCTTGACCGCAATCATCATGAATCCAGACGGCTTTTAATTCGCCAGCTTTATCACCTTTAGAATATCGAACATGTCCAATATTTGACATTTAAAACTCCATACTTGATATGACTTATAACACCGCCATCAGCCGGCGACTAAAGCGATTTTTAGGCTAAACTGACGCTTTCGCCAAGCCCAAAAAGCGAAACGGAAGGAGGTCGGCTTGATGGCTTTGTTATACATCTCTTACGGCTACCAAAGTATTGGCAGTAATCCAAAAACTAAAAAAGTACAGGCAATTAGTGATAGTAGTGACCCAGTACGTACCATAATCTTAACCGTAAATTCGGTAGTGACGGTTGCTGAAAATCCAGTCCCAGCGATTGGAAGCGCTTTACTCGCACCTGTTACAGACGCAATAGTTATTCCCAGCCAAATAAGTATGAATCCCAATGCTGAGCCATAAGCCACAAAGTTTTCTAAAGATAAAGGTAACTCAACCAGCGACCAAATAACACCAAAAATCGCCAGAGCCATTCCGCACTGAACCGCAGTCATATGACCAGAAAGAGCCATCCGGGAATTTTTTACTGTTGGTATCAATGCACCTTGTATTAAACCGACAAGAAAAAAGACAATTCCAATAAAGATGAGTTGTGTGCCTATCTGTGTAAGTTCCATCATGATATTCCTTATGTAAGCATAACGCTAGAGTCAGTGGAGCTACTTACACTCCAGACCTTGCCAATGTATGGCGGAGAGCTTTGTTCATGTGGGCTCTTAAATTTTTGAACAGTATTCATTGTTAACCTCCATTAAAAAAATACATGGTAAACAAAGGAATACTAAATTTCATTCACCTAGATTCATTTTTTAATTTACTCAATGTCTGGGGAGCGACACCAAGATAAGAGGCTATATGATATGACTTAACTTGATCTAATATAAGAGGGTATTCGTCAAGTAAACGTTCATATCTTTCGGCTGCAGTCTCTGACATGAGAGAAAGGACACGTTTGTATGTTGCAGAATAATAGGTGTCATGTATCCATATTCTAGCTAAACGCTCCCATTTTTTTTCTTGTGATATAAACTTGTTAATCGCTTCCAGAGACGCTACATAAAAAACTGAATCTTCAAGAATTTCAAAGTTAAGCATTGACCCTTTTTTTTCAGAAAAGCTTACACTATCGTCCATAAAGTGGTTTAAACCATGCTTACTTTTTCCTCTAAAATAGAGTTGCCAAGTATTATCTTTGCCATTCATATCACTAAAATATGATCTGGCTAAACCACTTTTAATAAACCATATATCACTAAATACGTCACCTGCGTAATGTATCATTGTTCCTTTTTTGACATGTTTCATGTCAAATATTTTGCAAGCATAAGCCCACTCATCATCATTGACAGGAATGTAATGCTCAATCATTTTTCTAAAATATTTCATAGAACTACAGTTGTGAGTTTTAAACCTAACGCCCACGTTAAGGGGCTAAAAATTTGTCTGCTATAATGTGTAGCGAAGCGAAACCGAGCAAATTGTTTTTAGTCTCGCTTTAAGTGCTTATACGCTAAAACTTATACCCTATGTTGAGGGTCAATGAAAAAGATGTTTCTGTATCATCACCTCCTAATGTTTCCTCTTGACGCCTAATACCGATGCCAGTTCCAATAACTAGACCGTTGTTAGAGAAACCATTAAAGTGATAATTATATGTTGCAAAAGCAAATCCATCTTCACTAGAAACGGCCTCAGCCCCGACAGAAAGTCCAAATGAATGCTTTGAGTTTTTTTGAAAAGTTGTTTCAAAACCCGCTGATGCACCTAACAAGCCAGTAGAAATATAATATTTGCTCAATTCAGTTTTATTTGCAAATTGAGCACCTAAAACCCCACCATACTGGTGGCCAAACCCCGTTGATATTTCTAATTCTCCAGCAGAGCTAGAAACAGAAAGTAAGCCTATAAATGGCAGTACAGCTAATATTTTGTTCATTATATATCCATTAATAACAAGCTAGCTATAACTCCACTAGCGTATAACGCCCGTTTAATGGGCAAATAATTGTTGGTTAAAATACGCGACGCAGGAGCAAAAACCAACTGTTTTTTGTCCTTGTTTAACAGCTTGTTATGTACTTTTACACAACTCTTCGATAATGCTACTTTTATGTTTAGAATACAACTCTGATATGGCTTTAGCTTCCATAGCTTTCCATGACGGAAACTTAGTTGTTTTGACTATGAAGTTATTCCACTCTTGAGAATTAAGATCATTCTGGTGATCAATTTCAATATTCGAGCTATCAACATACTCTTGCAAGGAGTTTACACCGGTATTATTTTGGATAAAGTTATCTGTTAAAACTTCAATAAGTTGAAAGTTACTCTTTAATTGAGATTCACCTTTTCTATTACATTTTGAGCACAAAAAACATAATTTACTACCAATATCCCACTCATGGATTTTCATTCTTGTTGTAAATTTTTTCGAGCAACAAGAACAGTTTTGAGCAACTAAATCGTCTTGTTTTTGACGTTTATTGAAACACTTTTTACATAGAGAATTTTCTTCACCATTGACCGTAATACTATATCGATTTTCTTTTTGGTGGCTTATTACGCTATTACAATCTAAACAATTAGATTGCTTAGGGTTTAAATAGTAAATAAGAATAACTACTGATGAAATGAAGGCAAAAATCAAAGCAACTGTACTTTCTAAATCATCCATAGTTAGCTAAAACTCTCGAAGTACATAACGCCTCATTAAGAGGAAATTTGTAGTTGGCTAAAATGTTGAACGCAGTGAAAACAGCCAACTGTAAATTTTCCTGCTTTAATGCCTTGTTATGTTTTGACTTTAACCCGAAAGGATTGCCAAAAGAAACCTAATGCTGCAATTGCATATCCGATAATTGCAAACCAGAATATAAATGGGTCTTCGGTTAAAGACCAACTGTCCCGATTAACAAAGATTGTCTCTTCTATATAACCTGAATAAGATTCATATAAAAAATATCCCGAAATGATCCAAAAGAAAACTCTTGTTGGCCAAATCGAATTTTTTGATACTTGGATCGTTTTAGGAGTATGAAAAAGAGGTGTATCAATATTTTTATCAGACTTAGGATTCACACAAATACTCGTTTAGAAACATAACGCCCTATTAACAGGCAAAAAATTGTTTGCTAAAATATTGAGGGACGAAAACAGCAAACTGTTTTTTGTCCTTGTTTAATAGCTTATGTACGATTAATCCCAACTTGGGTAAGGCCATGACATTGACGTCACGACAGGATTAGCCAAAATAATTTGTTCTTTGGTAACACCAACTGGACTCATATAATCCATTCCTTTATCTTTAAACTCTGTGCTAAGTGGAATCTCAACTGAGTAATAGATAAGATCATTACCAATTGAATTGTCGAAATGGTTTGCCGAGACGAGTAAATTTAAACCTCTTTTTATTATGATTTTTTTTACGTCATCACCGATACGAATACCGTATTGATCTATGATTTTAGAACTAGTAATAACCAACAAATCAATATTGTATTGGGATGTATCTTTATCTGTTTTTTCATCGAAATATGAAACAATATAAAAAAGTTGCTCCTTTTCATTATTTTGTATTTCTATTCTATGAAAGTCTGGTGAATCTCCAAAAGCTATCTCATGGGTTACATTATGATCAGGAAATGCCTTCTTAATTTTTTGAAATGAAATCAAAGAATCTTGAGATAATTTTAGAGAGCCTAAACTTGTTTTACTCAAGATTAAATCTTTAGCTGTTGAAATATTACTAAAGCAAATTAGTAATATAAATATAGAATATTTCACCAAACCTCCTTGAGTACATAACAGTGTATTAGTGCGCATTTCGAGTTAATACAAAATCAACCTTGAATTTTAACAAGCCCTAACACACATTTTTATTAATAATTTTAGCACGTTACCAGTAACTATTAGTCTTATCAAACATTACCGCGAATGGAGAAAGTGAGCATTGAGATATGTGTGCCATAACGGGGCACACTATATACAATTAGCAAGAAAATTATTATCAATAAAACAAAGAGTTAAAAATATCTTTATAAATATTCGTGCCATTTAAAAAATTACATAGTGAGCCATATCCTTGCATTTATTAAAAAATAATTGTAACTGTGATTATATACAGCTATCGCTTAGGAGTATTTAAGATGGGAAAGTCACCTTTTATAGAATTAGTTCGCAATGAGCTCAGAACAAGACGATATAGTTTGAGAACAGAAAAAGTATATCTGCAGTGGATTAAAGGTTTCATCATCTTCAATGATAAAAAGCACCCAAAAGATATGAGGAATCATGAAATTGAAAGGTTTTTGAATAACCTAGCAGTGAATCGCCAAATCAGTGCTGCAACACAGAACCAGGCTTTATGCGCGATTATATTTTTATATAGATATATCATTAATCGAGATATTAGTAATCTAGGTTATTCTTTCACAAAGCGCGAAAAAATAATGCCAACAGTTTTAACACATGTAGAAGCTACTACAATCATCAGTCACTTACATTCTACACACTGGCTGATTGCCTCTATATTATACGGTTGCGGTTTAAGAATAAATGAAGCGCTTCAACTCAGGATAAAAGACCTTAATTTGGCTGATAACACCTTATTTATTTTTCGGGGCAAGGGGCGAAAAGACAGGTATACATTACTCCCTAAATCACTCAACTGTGCAATTGAAGACCAAATTTAAAAAGTTAAAAAAATACATGATAAAGATTTACGTGAAGGTTTTGGCTTAAGTTCATTACCTCCATCGCTACTCAAAAAATATAGTAGTGCAGCTAAAGATATCAGCTGGCAATACTTCCTTCTAAACGCGATGTGTGCACCCGTATGATGGTTATATTTGTCGTCATCACATTCATGGTTCTGCCTTTAGAAAACAATTACGACAAGCAGTATTAAAAAGTGATATTTCAAAACGTGTTATTGCAAATACATTTAGGCATTCATTTGCCACGCAATTATTGATAAATGGTTCTGACATTAGGACAGTACAAGAGTTACTGGGTCATACTGATTTAAGAACAACTGAAATATACACTCATGTAGTTGGAACGCGGTTTAGTCATACTATGAGCCCCCTAGATAGAGAGTGGACTACTCCATTAGATCTTTAATTTTCAAGGTGTTAAATGTAATAAATATTGCAAACCATACCTTGTGGTGTTGTTGTGTCGGATTGTAAAGGTCTTTAATTAACAATTATTGTTCTTAACTAAAGTTATGTGGGAGTGAAGAGGTTTATTGCTGAATTCAAGGTCGCTTAAGCAAATCAATTCTATAAAATGTCTACATAGACAATGACGCCGACAGGTAAGTTTAATCGGAACAACTACAAGAAGAAATAATTGTGCCGTAACTGCTACCTTGATAGGTTTACCCTTGGGCTTGGTTTATATTTTTTATACTGTTAAGAGCATGTTAAATGCTAAAGCACCAAAATCAGGTGCTTTAGCATTGTTTTACCATCTTATACGCTATTGGCAGAATTTAGCGAAAGGAATGAACTGATAATAATCTATGCTTTTTCACTATCCTTTAGTTATCTTTCAATTCTTCATTTACTTGGGCAAGTAATGTCTGAACTTCTAATTGCCTAAATTTATCTGCGTCTTTACGGTTTGGTCTTGCTGGGGCAGAGCTTGCAGTATTTAGGTGAAGTTTTGCTTTTTTATACTCTTCCTTCTCAATATAAAACTCTGCTAAAAAATAATTTACATCAATACCTGTTGGGTTCATTTTTAGCGCAGTTGTTAAGTGGCTTTCGGCTTCATCGTCATCGCCGAAGCTAATTGGCCATCCAGGTACTTTCAAATACAAAATACCTAGGCTTGTATGCGCCGAGCCTTGTAATGCATTTTCGTTCATAGTGAGTGCTTTTTCTAATGCATTTTTTGCATCATCAACAAATGAAAGTGCTCCTAATCCGCCTTTAAAACCAGCATAACTTGATTGAATGATACCATGCCATATCCACGCCTCGGCTTGTTTAGGAAAAGCGGTTATTAGCTCTGTTGATTTTTCTTGTAGGGCGATAAATGCTGCTTTTTTAATGTTTTTATCCTGGGCGTAATTTGTCTCTGTCCATTGATGTTGCAATGCTATTAATGCTTGATTAAAGTCACTTGAAACAGCTGTTTCAGCATATACGTTAACGCTTAAACCGCTAACAAAAGTTAGCAATATTATTGATTTTATCATTGTTGTTTTAACTATTTTGTATAAGTTTTTAATATTTTTCATGGTAATACCTCTTGTGCTTATTAAATAATGGGTTGATGGGTTGATGGGTTGATGGGTTAGCGCAGTTGTCGACAAATTTTTGCAATTTGGCTATCAAGTGATTGAAACATTCTTGTATATAACGGGTGCTCAGAAATTACAGACATTACTTCTAAAAGTGAGACCGCCATAATTTTAGGATTTGTGCTGTAGTAATTACCCCAATCATCCGTAGATGTTGATATTTTTGTATGATCAGCATTACCGATAAATGTTGTTGGCACACCTGCATTATCAAGTAGCTTGATTACTTTTTCTGTACCAGAAAACACTAAATACTTATGATTACGACAAAATAATGATACTGCGGTCACCATAAATAATGGAATGGTAAAACGTTTCGCATTACTAAAAAGATGACTAAATTCAACAATTTCTTGCCGTTCAATCTTATTGTCGATAAAAATGGCTTGCTGCTCAATAGGCCCTGATAGGTATTGTTCTAGAAACAAATCATCACGGCCAGTGCGGATACCTAGGGCAGCTTTGAAGCTACCGTTTGATAATGCTAATAAGTACGGTGTGCTAATTGAAATTTTTGCATCATATGTTTTAGCAAACCCTTGTTTAATAAATGCTTCAATTTCATTTCTATGTTCACTGCCCATTGATGCAAGTTGAATATCAAAGTTTAAGTGTTTATTAATTAAATTCCCTTTATTCCTTTTTAATGAAATTGCCGTTTGAGAATGGCTGTTTGAATTTACATTTATCATCGTATCTACTCCTGCGTGTTGATAATGATAAATGTAATAGCTGAACCTTAAAGAAGGCTTAAGGCTTAAAATATATTTTTATAGATCTGGTTTATTTCTAGAAAAGAATAATATTTATGAATTATATGTGAGGGGTTTTCTGCTTGAATGAATAAGGATTATAATATTTTGCTAATTTATTTTTTTTAATAAGGTAAAATTAATAAGCCATTGATTCAACTGCTGATCAAGAAAACTAGCACTCTAAGCTAAGACATATGGCTGTTAGAAATTTATCAGTAAGCATGCCCATATTGCCTAGTATATCTATTCGCAAAATCATAAAGCTCTGTCATACATCTTCCTATTGTGAGAATAACTCTACAGTTTCAGCTTTGTTATCAATAAGATTTTTGGTAAGTGACTGTAAATTATGCTCTTTATAATACTGGCTTACTTGCTGCAATACTTCTCATGCAGGGTGAATAATCACTTTATTAATTACCTCCTATATAACTGTGGGGGGGTTAAGAGGAATTTTAAATGAAAACTATTAAAGTACTCATTGTTAGCTTAATTATATTTTTTTATAGTGCGGTAAATATTGCTAATGCTGGATTGATAGGGTTTTATACCCTCGATGGTAATGGCAATGAATTAACCGGTTTAGGTCCAAATTTAACGGCTCCATCAGGTATAATAAATTATGTTAGTGGACTTGATGGCCTTGCAGCTTCGTTTGATGGCACAGGGAGTTCTTGGCTAAGAGCTCCGATTGATTCGAGTGGTAATCGTGTTCCTAATTTTAGTTGGGGGTCATGGATAAAACTCAATGATCCCAATGTTTGGAATATATTTTTATCGAATGATAATGGAGGCTGGGACCGTTTTTCACAAGTTCAAAATGGTAAGTGGTCAGTTAGTCATGCGGGCGTTGTTAACTCTCCCATTGCTGCAACTTCTGATTGGACTTTTATTGCCCATACGTTTGATGGTGTAACACAAAAGCTTTATGTTGATGGTAATCCCGTATTTTCATTTACTGATGGTTTAAATAATTCACAACCATTTATCGACATAGGCCGTAATGCAAATAGTGCGTTTCCTCTTAACGGTTTAATGGACGGTGTATTCTTTTTTGATCAAACCTTATCTGCACTTGAAGTGGCAACTATAAGAGCTGGCGGAGCTGGTGGTAATGGCGCGCTTGAAGTTGAGGGGATTTCTATTCCTGAGCCAGCTACATCATATGTATTTTTAATGGGTTTGCTAGGTTTTACCTTACGTAGGTCTCTAGGACAAAAGTAAAAATAAAGCTGTGGTAATTTGTTGTGACACTATACTGTTTAAACCGTATTTGGGCTTAATGCATTGTACGTTTTTGCATATCCCAAATGCTGCCTTGCCAATTTGAAATAGTTCCAGTAGCTTCGCAGGTGTCGCAATGCCAATCAATGGTGCTAAATGTGCCAATGGAGCTACATTTTGCGGCGATATGCCCGCAACATGTTAGCCCATCAGCTCGAGTATTACATTTCAAATCAAGATCATTGTATGGCTGCTCGATATCCTTCGTAACCGATAAGACAACTTGCGTTAGAAAATTGAAAACCGGTTGTGCTTGCTCAGTAAGGGCAAGTACTTTACCGTCTTCGTCAAGAAAATCCCTCAAATCTACTTTTAATGCCATATGTTTTTTCGATCACAGAATGTTAATGTTGCTAACATATAGCAGTTAACGACTTGGGTATAGCTCTGGCTACATTATTTCTGATTTCAAATAAAACAAATTTAATATCTTATCTCGTTCGGGCTTTTTTGCTTGATAAAAACAACTATAATGTAAAAAATTGGAATTAAAACCTTGGTCACTGAAATCCCTTCAGCCTATATTCAATTTATATGAAATGAGAGTTTACCTATGAAAAAAGTGTTATTTGCTATTTTATTATTACCTTTATTAAGCCAACTGAGTTTTGCTGAGGATGAAGTCAAAAAATTACCACCGTTAGATCCTGACTATATGGGCGTTCATGGCATGGTTTTAGTCAACCAGGGCTCTAGTATTTATGCATCTCATTTACCACTTTATAAAAAGCCTCATAATGTGCAATTAGTGTATAAGCTAGATAATAATGATTTGGCAGTATTGCAAACGGTTAGAGATAGTCAACTAATTACGATTAAGCCCAAGCCATTTAATTTACAACGCTTAATGCGTGGCGATAAAATAGTTATAAAAGCTGATTTATATGCTGGGCATTTTGAGCGTGGTGGTATGTTAGTTTATAAAAACATAGAATTATCTTTTGATAAGCAATTGTATGTTCGTACCTTTGATGACATTAAACCGTCAAGTACCAAACAAGAGTATGATGTTGTTTCATTAAAACAAAATTACAAATTATATATTCATAGAATCCAGCAACGACCTAGCTTTGATCATATATTGGCTGTTGATTTAGAAGCCGGTTGTTTAGGGCGATTTAACACCTCATCGCCTGTGCCCAAAGAGACTGAACTTCAATTTAAGTTTATAAATTGTGGCACGATAAAACCTTTATATTTTGAAACTGAAGACTTTCAGTAATCACTTTTGATAAATAGCTCGGCCATAAACGGCCGAGTTAAAGGTAAAGTTAAAAGATCTGATTTTGAGCTACTCTTCGTATTCACTAATGCACTAGAAACATATCAACAGCGTAATCACATATCTCTTCAACATGAGCAACGTCTGTATAAATGCCATCAATAAGTAATTTAGCAATACCATGCACGGTGCCCCAAAGCACTTGCGATGCGCGTAGGGCACTTTCTTCACCGCTGTGATTGAGCAGTTTAAGCTGCTGCCATTCTCGGGTCATAGCCACCTGATATTGAAAACAAGGGTAGGCGGCATCGCGCAATTTTTGGGTACTTTCTTTGCTACTGTTCTCATGTTTCCAAATAGTACGACCAAACATCAACTCATAAAGATCAGGGTTAGCTTTGGCAAAATTTACATATTCATGAATAAAACTTGAGAACTTTTCTTTGGTTGACGGACCTTCAGCTTTAAAACTGCTTTTATTCATTTGATGTAATTGGGTAAATCCTGATTCTGCAATCCCACAAAGTAGGGCGTTTTTATCTTTAAAGTGGTGATAAGGAGCTGTCCTTGAAACACCTACCCGGGCTGCCAGTTTACGCAACGACACTTCTTCAATGCCACCTTCTTTGAGCATTTCCCCAGCAACGGTAAGTAAAGTCGTTCTTAAATCACCGTGGTGATACTTTGATTTTTCGGGAGTATTTTTCATAAAGGCTAATTTAGCAAGCTATTGTTTATTAATCAATCTTGACACCGTCATATTTTGGCGCTATTTTAATTTACATCAAACTAGACGGTGTCTAAATTCTGTCTACGAATTGAGCATATTATTTGATAAATAAAAAGAGAGTGAGTTATGTCCGAACTTAATACACCAGCCAAAGAAAGCAATCAAAGTAATAAAAGCAAAAAAAACACCCAATTTTCAAAATTGTTAGCACCACTTGATCTTGGTTTTACCACCTTAAAAAACCGAGTGTTAATGGGCTCAATGCATACTGGTCTTGAAGAGCATCCAGACGGTGCTAGGCGTATGGCGGCATACTTTGGTGAACGTGCCAAAGGCGGTTGTGGCCTGATTGTTACCGGTGGTTATGGCCCAAGTAAGCGCGGCGCAACTCACCCAAATACAAACATTATGACCAGCGCAGAGGATATTGCTAAACATAGAGTTATTACCGATGAAGTGCATAAATACGACAGTAAAATTTGTCTGCAAATACTGCATACAGGTCGTTATGCATATAACAAGAAGCTCATTGCACCATCAGCGATACAAGCACCAATCAATCCATATAAGCCCGAAGCGGTAACGGTTGAAATGATTGAAGGAGAAATTCAATCTTTTGTTGATCTAGCCCTTAAATCGCAGCAAGCGAATTACGACGGTGTTGAGGTAATGGGCTCAGAAGGTTATTTCATTAATCAATTTACCGCCTTAAGAACCAATCAACGTGATGATGAATGGGGTGGTTCGTTTGAAAATCGCATTAAGTTTGGTGTTGATGTAGTGCGCCGTATTCGTCAAGCAGTCGGCGAACATTTTATCATTATCTTCCGACTTTCGATGATGGACCTTGTTGAAGGCGGCAGTAGCTTTGAAGAGGTGGTTAAGTTCGGTCAAGCCATTGAAAAAGCGGGAGCAACCATCATTAATACCGGTATTGGTTGGCATGAAGCGCGTATTCCTACTATTCAAACTAAAGTGCCAAGAGCTGCATTTACTTGGGTAACCGCTAGGTATAGAGAACACTTTAGCATTCCGGTAATCACCTCAAATAGAATTAATACCCCTGAAGTTGCCGAAGCAGTATTACAGCGCGGCGATGCCGATATGATTTCAATGGCAAGACCCTTTCTTGCCGATGCTGAATTTGTTAACAAAACGGCAGCAGGGCGAAGTGACGAAATTAATACTTGTATTGGTTGTAATCAAGCCTGTCTTGATCACGTTTTTAACGGTGAAATGGCCAGTTGTTTAGTTAATCCTCGTGCTTGTTTTGAAACTGAAATCAATATTGTACCTACCAAAGCTATTAAGAAAATTGCTGTAGTGGGTGCAGGACCAGCAGGTTTGTCTGCCGCTACAGCACTTGCAGAAGCGGGCCATGAGGTAACACTTTTTGATGGTGACAACGAAGTTGGCGGGCAGTTTAATATCGCTAAACAAGTACCTGGTAAAGAAGAATTCAGTGAAACTATTCGTTATTTTTCACGACAATTAGAGCTAACGGGCGTTACCGTTAAACTAAATACTCGCGTTACGGCAAATGAATTAAACAGCAGTGATTTTGATGAAGTCATTATTGCGACGGGTATTAATCCTCGATTGCCACCGATTGAAGGTATTGAACATAAAAAAGTGCTCAATTATATCGATGTGCTTAAACATAAAAAGACGGTTGGACAAAAGGTTGCTGTTATTGGCGCAGGCGGCATTGGCTTTGATGTTTCTGAATATTTGGTCCATTCAGGCACTTCAACCAGTCAGAATATTGCAGCTTATATGAAAGAATGGGGCGTTGATATGACCTTAACAGCGCGTGCTGGTATTGAAGGGGTAAAAGCCGAAATTACAGCGCCTGCGCGTGATGTTTACTTACTTCAACGTAAAGACACAAAAGTGGGTGCTGGCTTAGGTAAAACTACCGGCTGGATCCACCGAACAGGGCTAAAGAATAAACAAGTTAAAATGCTGTCATCGTGTGTTTATCACAAAATTGATGATGCTGGTCTGCATCTTTCAATAGCCGGAGAAAGACAAATATTAGCTGTGGATAATGTCATTATTTGTGCCGGACAAGATCCAGCAAGAGAGCTGACAGAAGGCTTAAATAAGCCTTATCATTTGATTGGTGGCGCTGATGTGGCAACCGAGCTTGATGCGAAACGTGCGATTAAACAAGGCTTAGAAGTTGCAGTAAGGCTTTAAGTATTAGGTAAATAGCTTTATGAATATGCCTAGTTATACAAAGATAACATGTTAATTTAACGATGTGTGACTAGGTATTTTGATTGGATTTTATGAAAGAAACAACCGGTATATGTTGGGCTACTTATTTCATCGAGTATTGCCTTGGATATGTATATTGAGGCTAAAGTGAAAAATATAGTTTTATACCTGACAAAACACTGTTTGTAGCCACCGCAGCTAAAATCATTCCCATTACCTTACTAACAATACTTGCGCCACTGCTGCCAATAAATCTATGAATCCAACTTGCCGTTAACATAAATATAAATGCAATGAATAAAACAGAAATCATTACACCGGCAGTCTGAACTTGTTGGAGAATGGTAAAGTTTGAGTTTTCGGTTAACAATACAGCAGCAAGCATTGCTCCTGGGCTAGCAAGCGAGGGAACGGCAAGAGGAAATATAGCAGTTTCACTATCATTCCTCACTAAACCAACTTCCTCATCAGGTTTACTCTCACCAAATATCATAGTTAAAGCAAATATAAATAATATGATGCCACCTGCTATTACGAAGGCAGGTAATGGTATATCAATCGCTGTTAAAATCACCTCTCCAGCAATCATAAAAAACAATAAAATACCGGTTGCCGCAACTACTGCTTGTAGCGCTATTTTGCGTTTAACTTTGTCATCAAAACGACTGGTAACAGCGATAAATACAGGGATAGTGCCGACGGGATCAATAACAGCAAAAAAGAAGATAAACACTGAAACATAATCGATCATAATCATCACCGTCAAAATGGTAAGTTGGCAGACATATGCATCTTTTCGATGCATATGTCATATTTATTACCCTATTTTACACTAATTAAAGCGCTATACTTCGGTCATTTTGTATCAGCATTTAGCTAAGTGAATATTTATATTGTTGATAGGCTACACATTTACCACACAATTGCTGTAAATCAATGCTATATCAAAAAAGATATAATTATAATCAAGGTAATACAGTGAGTTATAAAAAAATCAATCTTCATTTTTGCTGCACATTGCTTAGCCATAATTAACTTATTGAAACAATGACTAGTTTGTTAATCATTTTCAAGTTAATCAGATTAGGGTTAACCACATTCAGATTAAAAAAGTGAGGGTATTATTATGAAGAAAAATTTATATGTAATGATCAGCGTAGTTGTGAGTTTACCTTTGATAGGTTGTGGCTCTGATACCAGTGCTGATGAAGACACTGCAGCTAATGTGAATAATACAACGATCGTCAGTGATGGCACGGATGGTGGCACGAGTAGTGACTCAAGTGAAAACACTGCTGGTGAAGAAACTTCGTTTGCATTGACCAGTAATGTAATGCAAACAGGTAGTAGTTTACCAATCACCTATACCTGTGATGGTGACAGTATTTCACCACCATTAAATTGGAGCGGCGCGCCTGACAATACCACAGAATATGCCTTAGTTATGCATCACATAGCCGCTCCCGATGATGTGCATTGGTATTGGGTAATGTACAACATGACCACGGACATTAGCAGTTTACAGGCAGGTGAAATTCAAGGGACTTTAGGCACTAATGGCGTAAATGGTTTAAATGAATATGCACCACCTTGCTCTCAAGGCCCAGGTATAAAATCTTATATGTTCACTCTCTATGCATTATCAGATACACCTGATTTAAGTAACTCACTCGATGTTGATAGAGACACGTTATTAACGGCAATTACCGACCTTACTTTGGCGTCAGTTGAACTTTCCGTCAGTTATGAACGTGGTAGCACTGCCGATTTAACTCGCTGTCAAACAATTCAGCAGTCTGTAAGTGTGTCAGGATTCAATGAACATGTTGGCGTAACTTGTGATGATGACTATGCCTATATTTCGGCAGACACTTATCCTGATCATGATTTAATGAATGGTATTATCGGTACCAATGAGCAAATTCCTGTTCCGGCTACTAATTATGATGCACCAATTAAACTAACGCCGCAATTTGCCAGTGTTTTAACCACGATTGATGCAGCCGTGGGTGTAGCAATAAATGGTGTGCCTATCTACGATTATTCCTCTCAAGGTGAATTAGATTTATATAACTACAATGCCGATAGTGATACTTATGTAACCGGGCAATTAGATAACTGTGGTGGTCATGCTGGCCGTGGTGATGACTATCATTATCATGTTGCACCTACTTGTATGATAACGAGTATGATGAACCAAGGTGATGATGCCATAATTGGTTGGGGCTACGATGGTTATCCGCTATATGGTGATAATAATCCTGATAGTAGTGAAATTAGCGAGGGTGACTTGGATGTTTGCAATGGTCAAATTGATGATGATTTTGGCTATCGTTATCACACCTCGACTAAACCGCCTTATATTATCCAGTGTCTTGTTGGTGAGGTCGATACAGCTATTCTGCCAAGAGTAGCACCGCTAACCGAAGACAGTACTAATAGTGGCGCTAGAGCAAATCTTACACCACCACAGGGCGGGGTAGATAATCTAACACATTCAATTGCCGATGATGGTAGCCGTACCATGACTTATAGCTACAGCGGTAATGATTATTATGTAACCTACAGTCCATCTAGTTCTCAAGATTATTGTTATGACTTTGAGCAAAAAACAGTGAGTAGTGGCGGTAATATTGAAACGGGAACCTTCTGTCGTGACGAACAAGTTGATAGCAGTCAACAAACAGAACTAACGACATTTAAGTTAGAAGCTTGGTCAGACAATTGGTTTGCAGCTTACTTAGGAAGTGAGCTAATTGTAGAAGACGCTGTTTCTATCAATACTGAAAGATCATTCAATGCTGAAACCGCTACTTTTACTGGCAGTTATCCACTACAACTAAACTTTATTCTCAAAGACTATAAAGAAAATGATACCGGCTTAGAGTACATAGGCGAGAGCAATCAACAGATGGGGGATGGTGGTTTTATTGCTCAAATCACCGATATCGTTAGCAATACAATTATTGCGGTAAGCAACAGTGATTGGAAGTGTGAAGTACTTCATCAAGCGCCTTTAGATAAGTCGTGTGCAAATGAGGCTAATCCTATTGCCGGTGTTGGTGCATGTGGCTTTTACAGTATTGAAGAGCCAGATGATTGGAAAGCCAGCAGCTTCAATGATGCTGCATGGCAGCAAGCTACAGAGCACAGTGAAGCCGATGTTAGTCCAAAGGATGGTTATGACGAAATTACTTGGCATGCCAATGCACAACTTATTTGGGGAACCGACCTAGAAACAGATAATACCTTAATTTGCCGAGTAACTATTAGCGCCCCATAGCTGAAACTAGTTTAATCAACGGGCATAACACTGCTAAAGAATTTTTAAAAAGGATCTGACAATGAATACCAAGGCAAAGACAAAGACAAAAATAAATTCTAATTTTATTACTAAAACTATCACTAACGCTAAGACTAAAGTTAAGAGTGAAGCTAATATGAGCTTGGCTCTGATGTTAGTCATAATGGTAGTAATGATACTGACAACATTACCTATAACTGCTAATGCCCATGTTTTAAAAGAAACCAGTGCGCGTATTACCTTAAGAGATGGTCAAGTTGAAGTACGTATTTTTACAGATTTTAAGGGGTGGCAAACTCGTTTGCAAAATAATCAAGCCTGGTTATTAGGTGATATTAAGCAAATTATGCCACTTGGCTTAACGACTAAAGGGACTAAAGATTTTGTCGCAAGGTTACTGAATGAAGAAACGTCTTTGATGATAAATAATCAATTGTTCCCCTTAACATTGCAGACTATATCTGTCCCTCCAAACAGCACTGACCATCATGGATATACTGAGTTAGTGTTGACGGCTAAACATGCCTTTTCGTTAGTGGAACAGGTCACTATTCTTTTTCCTAAAAGTTTAGGCGCTGTTCATGCAAGCTTTGTTAAACCAAAATATCAATTAGTTACTGCAGGCAGTACTGCTCAGGTATCATTTTAGAAATAAGACTAAGACCGAAATAAGCTAGAACCTAACTTAACTAAAACCCAATTAGTAACTAAGTACTCATCAGAATAAAGCTTCAAATACTTTAAAATGTTTGAGGGCACTCAAGGAAAAATTATGAAAGATATATTTGTTTTAAAAACTGTTGGCACTACATTGATCTTATTGTCATTACTTACCTCACCAACGTTTATGGTGGTGGCAGGCAGTGATACTAACAATCAAAAACCTATACTCCAACATCAACATGGCAAGCCGCCACAACCAGCTATTGATATATGCCTGTCGAAAGAAGAAAACAGTGCCTGTGAATTTCAGGGGCCACAGGAAACTGAAAAGGGTATTTGTGAGTTTACGCCTGATCAACGGTATTTTGCCTGTAAACCGAGTAGGCAGGGCAGACAGCCGCGGCCTTCTACAGATAATCATCGAGTAAAACAGATGCCATCACATTTAGCTGACAAAGTTAATTAATTCAGTTATTTTGTCATGAGTAGAATAAAAAGTGCATTATATGATAATTCCTATTATGGCCATGCACTTAACTGATCATTTCTGTTGATTTAGCTCATACTATTCTCAGGTGAAGTGATAGCTGTTAGTAATTGTATTAAATACCTTTAACAAGAATAGAAAGGAAGACAACGTTTGAAGTTGCTGTATAAATTCTTTTTTGCATTTTTTATTACCAACCTTACCCTTGTAGGGGTAATGCTGATATTAATCACGGTGAATTTGTCATCAGGATTTAATGACTTTGTCAGGTCAACAGAAACTAAGCATTTGAGCGAGACTAAACAACAGCTCATCAGTTTGTACCAACAAAATAACAGCTGGCAACCAATCATTGATAACGTGCAAGTGTGGCGTGATATTGTTGATCCACAATCTAAACGTCCACCGCCACCACCTAGGCCAAGAGCAAGAGCAGATGAGCCGCGAAGAAACGAGCTTCAAAACAATAACAGTGATGGGCAAAGGTTAAAGCAAAGACCCGAACCAAGACCGGAACAAAGACTAGAGTTAAGGCAAAAACCAAAGCCTAAAAATGAACGACAGTCTGAGCCGCCTAGACCTAGCGACTTCCTACAAACAGGAAAGCGACTGAGTTTATACGATCAAAAGAAAACAGTTATCGTCGGTAAACGTTATTTAGCAGATAACGAATTAAGTGAAAGTATCATAGTTAATGGCGAGATTATTGGTTGGTTGGCATTAAAACCATCATCACTTGTTGAAAATAGCCCAGCAAGCGAGTTTTTGAGTCAGCAATATAAAAGTTATTATTTAATCGCCGTTGCCGCTATTTTACTGGCCTTCATCATGGCGTTGATATTCTCTAAACACTTAATCGCACCAATAAAACTGCTTATCGGCGGTACTAATAAATTGATCAAAGGTGATTATCAAAATCGCATCAACAAGACAACTCATGATGAATTAGGCATGTTATCGGACAATGTTAATGTACTGGCAGCAACCTTAGAAAAGAACCAAAATAATCGTTTTCAATGGATGTCTGATACTTCACATGAATTACGGACACCATTAACCGTGTTAAGAGCGCAGCTCATTGCCATTCAAGATGGAATTTTTGTTGCCGATGAAAAGCGGGTGCAATTATTCATTAATGAGATTGATAATTTAAGCCATCTTGTTAATGATCTTTATCAGTTATCTAGCTCTGATGCTGGCGGACTTACTTATCAAAAGGAAGCCTTAAATCCAATTGCCTTGTTATTACAAGTGATTGAAAATTTTAGCGCTAAATTTGAGAACAATACCTTAACCATAGATTACCCATCACTTGAAAGACTTATTGAGAATAAGCGCTGTAACTTACTTGCTGATAATGAAAGGTTAAGGCAGTTATTCACTAACTTATTGGAAAACAGTTGTCGTTATACCCAAGCGCCAGGTAGGATAATTATCTCTGCACATTGTGATAATAACTTTGTTGATATACTTATTGAAGATTCTGCTCCTGGTGTTGCCAGCGATGAACAACAAAAATTATTTGAACGTTTTTATCGGGTTGAGCCATCGCGTAATCGTAGCCATGGCGGCTCAGGGCTAGGATTATCTTTGTGTAAACAAATAGTTGAAGCGCATCAAGGCAGCATAAGGGCGTTAGACTCAGCATTGGGCGGTCTGAGTATAAAAATATCTTTCCCTGTTAATAAGACGCTTTAATAAGAAGTTGTTAATAATAACTTTAAACATAAATCTTAATAATTACTTTAATTAAAAACCTTGATTAGAAACATAAAATGGACAAACAAAAAATATTAATTGTTGAAGACGAAGAAAGTATTGCAGAAGTATTGGTCGCTTATTGTCAGCGTAATGGCTATAGCGCTCATCATTTGAATCGCGGTAGCGGCGTTATTAATTACATTAAATCAAATCAGGTTGATTTAATGCTGCTTGATCTAATGTTGCCTGATGTAGATGGTTTTGAAATTTGTAAGCAGCTAAGGCTTTTTTCACAACTGCCCGTTATTATGGTGACAGCCAAGAGTGAGGAAATTGATAGGCTCTTTGGTTTGGAATTTGGCGCTGATGATTATATTTGCAAACCTTTTAGTCCCCGAGAAGTCATGGCTCGCATTAAAGCGGTATTACGTCGTTTTGATAATAATGCTACTCAATCATCTTCGATCAATATTATCGAACAGTCGGGGTTTATTATGGAGCCCGACAAATATAAGGTGACCTTTAAAGGAACTCCGCTAGATTTAACACCTATTGAATTTAAAGTTTTAGAATTACTGTTAAATAATGTTGAGCGTGTATTTACTCGTGATGAAATTATGAATAAGGTTTATCTTGATACGGTTGATGTTTCAGACCGTAATATAGATACCCATATTAAAAATATTCGTAAAAAAATTCATTCAATCTCTACAAGCTCAGATCCCATTTGCTCTGTGTATGGTGTTGGTTATAAATGTCAGCAAACAAATTAACCAGGGTTTTGGCTTCAGTTTTCAATTTTGTATCAATAACAACCTTAAAGCAGATGCGTATTATAAGTATGCTGGTGAAGTGACACTGATATCGCCCTCAATAAAGTTATCAAAACTTTGTCGTAAAATTTGACCGCCAGGCCAGTGTAATTCAACAATGCCGAGTAACGGCTGATACCGAGCCGTGTATAATGTTCCCCAGCCGTGCCAATCGCTCGATTTTCTTAACAATGGTGACTGGAGGAATAAGCTAGTTAGTGAGTTTTCTGCTTCTCGAGGATCGTTGATTCGGGCAGATAAATACTGAGCCCTAGTGTAACTATCGGCAATGGCATCAATATCCTCAATTGGGCTACCGTCTTGATGATTAGTGGCAAAAGCTAAGGAGTTAACCAGAACCTTTTCGCCGGGACAAATTACAACGGTTTTACTAATACCGTGACGGTCAACTAAGGTGACGTTATACGGCATATGAATCGGCACACGATTTAATACTTTAACGGCTTGTTCAGTGTTTTTACAAAATTCTAATAGGTAACGCAGTACAATAGTAATAGCAAAGCCATCACCATGTACTTGTCGGCCGCCATAAGCGAGTGAAACTGCTAAGCCATGTTCATTCATGCCATCAATGACGCCCCATAAACAATCTGTCATCGCGATAACGCGAGTACCATTCCAATTGGTATGTAGTAATAAGCGGTCACATAATTGCGAAGGGAAATCATAATTGCGCACCAGTTCAATACCGTTTGTTGTTTTACTTGCTTGTGAACAACCTGAACGAAAAACCGGTGGTTTGTATAAACATAAAAAAGCACAAGTTTGTTCATCGGCACCAAATGCATGACATAAGCCATCATAGGTGCTGATTAGCTCTGGCATATAATGACGTATCTGCTCTCTACCTTCCTCTGCAGTTACTCGCTCTGGCGCACGACTTAACCAGCGATGATAAGCTGGCCAAGTTTTAGCGTAGGTTAACGCCAATTTCTCTCCAAGGAAGTGTTCTTGTTGTGACGAAAAACCTAACTTAGGCGTTTGCTCAATCATGATTTTATATATTGCTTAATCTGCGTTGAAGCTTCTTTTAGCCATTTCAAATTGTCACCCTTTGGTTTTTCCTCACTGTTACCTTTATTGCTGCTGTTATTGATATTGTAATTGGCATCGATATCGGTTGCCGGAGTTATGTTAACTGTTATGTTCACTGCGGCATCATTTTCTATACTTTCATCGCTTGTAGTAATAGTTGGCTTCTCGATGACAGACTGATCGACCAAGAAAGTATCAGCAAGGTCTGGTTCTTCAAATACTAACTCTAATGGTAAATGCTGCGCAGTTACTAATGATGCAGTAACCACTGCTGGGCCTATGGCCAAGTTATTATACTCAGCGATATCTGAGCTTGTACTTAAGCTAACCGTTTGTTCAGCAGTTTGATGAATAACAGATTCTGCTATAGCTGTATTTTCAAGTTCTGTATTCTCGAGTTCACTACTAGCCAGCTCTTTATTAGAAATAAAGGCTGGCTCAGTAGCCATATTAGTTTTGCTATGCCTTGTCGCTTTTTGTAATGGTCCCAAGCTCTCTAAGTAATTGTTATCTCGTTGTGCTTTGTTATAAACAGTAAAGTTTATTTTTGAGTCTCGGAAGCTTTTAAGTGGTTGACCTAGGTTACGTAAACCCACTTCACGTTGGCGTCGAATACTATCAAAATCAAGTTCGGTAACCAAAAACTCATCCGTTGCGCCTGCTTGGTATACAGTTCTTCCTGCAGGGTCGATAATACAAGACTGACCGATGCCGCCAACACCTAAGCCATTAATATCAATAATATAACTTTGAAAAAGAGCGCCACTACTGCGGGCTAAATTTAATTCTATATCACGATCGTTAGTGCCAGTGAGTACTGGATGTAAAATGACTTCTGCGCCCATAGTGGTCAGGGTTCGTAGTACTTCTGGGAACCACATGTCGTAACAAATACATAAACCAAAACGACCAGCACCGGGCACATCAAAAACGACAAATTCATCGCCAGCTTCTATACCTTCCTCAAAAGGACGAAATGGGAATAGCTTTCGGTGACGGGCGATAACTTCACCTTGTGGGTTGATCACAGGTGCAGTGTTAAAAATTGCTTCATTCTTAAGTTCAAAAAATGAACCAGGGATAAGCCATATATTATGTTTTTTAGCCATGGCACAAAAACGTTGTTCAGTTAAGCCAGGCATGGTTTCGGCAAAGCTATCTAAAGGGCCGTGAGCGGCAAGTTCACTCACAATGACCATCTCTACCCAGGGATA
Organism: Colwellia psychrerythraea; assembly: GCF_000764185.1. Taxonomy (GTDB): domain Bacteria; phylum Pseudomonadota; class Gammaproteobacteria; order Enterobacterales; family Alteromonadaceae; genus Colwellia; species Colwellia psychrerythraea_B. The sequence goes on along the minus strand of NZ_JQEC01000021.1, from coordinate 245,260 downwards.
CAAACACATCAATAGATTAATTTTATCTTCAATGGCATCGACATTGTTACCGTGCTGCAAATTCATTTGTATGCCAGCTATACCAAATGGCGTCATAAGTAATGTATCCAGAATGAGTGATTATAATGTGGAAAGCCTTTAAATCAGACTAGCCAATGTTTGTTATTAATGTTGTAAGTAAAGTTTGAGCACTGTCGTTAACAAACTATTTTTTGTTGTGCTGGGAAATCTATCAAACTTTATTGAGAATATGAAACATCAAGGTATAGCCATTTGTCACTAGTGCATAACTCAAGGTTAACCTTAATGATTTCTTATACAATATCGGATTGAATTTTAGCCTGCACTATCAAGAGGAAGTATGGTTAAAGCAAACCTTCAGAAAACATCCATAACAATCAAAAGCCAATACCATAAAGTATAAATACATTAATAACATGAACTTATCTCGTCAGTTATTTGTCTTGAGCTAATTACAAGCCATAAACCTTATTGTTGCTAATCTGAGCAAGTCATATTTATTCAGCTCACAGTCTTTCCCTAAAAACAGTATCAAGCCATCTATAACTAAAGGTTATTGATTAGGTCAATAACAGAATGCAATAGTTACGATTTTTCTGGGTATATTAATACTTAGGTTGATGGTATTGCAGGAAAAAAACCTCTGCTTTGTGTGTGGAAATTCTCTGCAATACTAATAACGTACTATTTTTAAGCTTGACGGTAAGCCTTGATTTTGATGCGAATAAACATGGAATAATGGATAAATATAAATGAGTAATGTTAAAAATAAAAAAACTCAACAGATGATCGGCTTTTATCATCAGCTTAACAATAAGCGGCAAGATACTTGGGTGAAATTGAAAAAGTATACTTTTCATCTTTCAACCAGTAGTCGAAGTGGAAAAGGGCATAATCGTTTAAAAAAAGCGGTTGAGCTTTCATTAATATCACTTGAAACTATTGAGGATTATACTGCTTTCCCATCGAAGGAAAATTTTCGCTATTTATGGATTCAATTTAAACAAAAAGATTATGTTGGTCTAAGCCATTCTGTCGCACAAATTCATTACTTTTTAGAAAATGGTACCTATCGCCGTAAAGACATTGATTTATCGTTATCTACTACCGAGCCAAAAGTCAATTTAGAAACAGAGGATGAAAACCCTAATAGTATTCAAGGCGCAAATAATTCCCGCTCTAGGCCTTATTTTGAAGTACTTATTGTTGATGATTTATTGATTGATGCGGAAAATCAATTGCTCAATGCAATGCGTACTATGCGCCATCACGATGATCAATTTACTTACAATGCCATCGTAGTACCTACTTTTGAAGATGCCATTATCGCGGTGTTAATTAACTCGAATATTCAAGCTTGTATATTACGTCCTAGCTTTCCGATGAAATCAAAACGTAATAGCGGCCTTATTACTCATGTGGTGGCCGCAATTGATGAAAAGTTGCGTAAATATGTCTATAACAGCAAAAATCAAGGCAGTGAGTTAGGTCGCTTAATCAAATATTTACGACCTGAATTAGATTTATACCTAATTTCAGATATGGCAATGGAAGCAGGTAATCAAGATGATGATGGATATTTTAAGCGAGTATTTTATAACGAAAATTCTAACTTAGATTTACATCACAGCATATTAGGCGGGGTCAACGAACGGTTTGATACGCCATTCTTTTCAGCCTTAAAAAAGTATAGCCGAAAGCCTACCGGTATTTTTCATGCCTTACCTATTTCTCGAGCAAAATCCATTGAGAAATCAAACTGGATTGGCGATATGCTCGATTTTTATGGCGCTAATATATTTCTTGCTGAAACATCGACAACATCGGGTGGTTTAGACTCCTTATTGCAACCTAAAGGCCCACTTAAAAAAGCGCAAGAATACGCATCACGCGCCTATGGCTCTCGTAGCTCTTATTTTGTTACTAATGGCACATCAACCGCTAATAAAATCGTCGTACAGGCCTTGGTGCAACCCGGCGATATTATTTTGGTAGACAGAGATTGTCATAAATCACATCATTACGGCATGGTACTTTCAGGTGCTCATGTAAAGTATTTAGATTCTTATCCAATACATGACCTTTCCATTTATGGTGGTGTGCCGCTAAAAGAAATAAAGCGTAACCTATTAAAATACAAAGGATTAGGGCAGTTAGACCGCGTTAAAATGTTGCTACTGACTAATTGTACCTTTGATGGTGTGGTATATAACGTGCGCCGAGTCATGGAAGAATGTTTAGCAATAAAACCAGATTTGGTATTTTTGTGGGATGAAGCTTGGTTCGCTTTTGCTAGTTTTAACCCGATTTACCGCACACGTACGGCAATGTATTCAGCAGCATCCTTAACAAGACGTTTTAAACGTTCTAAATACCGTAAAAAATATCAAGAATTTCAGCAACAACTTGCGCTGATATCACCTGATGAAAGGCATGTCTGGATGCTGGAAAATGAACTGGTACCTAATCCAGATTTAGCCCGAGTCCGCACTTACACCACACAATCGACCCATAAAACACTGACCTCATTACGCCAAGGTTCGATGATCCATATTTATGATCAGGATTTTCGTCAAAAAGTCGAAAGTACTTTTAACGAAGCGTATATGACACATACGTCGACCTCACCTAATTACCAAATTTTAGCATCTTTGGATATTGGCAGGAGGCAGGCTGAGTTAGAAGGTTACGAAATGGTCAACAAGCAACTTGAATTGTCGATGACCATGCGTCAAACAGCCTATCAAAGTCAGCGTTTGAAAAAGTACTTTGATGTATTGGTGAATAAAGATCTGGTTCCAGCGCAATACCGTGAATCGGGTATTGAAAGCTATTTTAATGTTGATACCGGCTTTAGCCAGATGGAGGAGGCATGGGCTAATGATGAGTTTGTCGTCGATCCGAGCAGGATCACAGTGCACGTTGGTAAAACGGGTATAGATGGCAATACCTTCAAAGATAAATATTTGATGGACAAATACGGTATTCAAATTAATAAAACCTCCAGAAATACTATTCTCTTTATGGTTAACATTGGTACCTCACGAAGCTCAATCATGTACTTGCTAAATTGCTTATACAAAATTGTTAAAGAATTAGAAATACGTGATGAAGAAATGAGTCCTGCCGAGCAAGCTATCCATCAAAAGCGGGTTATTTCATTAACCAAAGAGTTACCGCCTTTACCTGACTTTAGCTGCTTCCATCGTGCTTTTTTACCTGGACGAACACTAGGCACCGAAGAAGGTGACATTCGAAAAGCCTATTTCTTATCTTATGATTGTGAAAATTATGAGTATATGAATTTAGACAGTGGTGAGCTTGAAAGAAACATGCAAGCGGGTAGAGAGCTTGTTTCAAACACCTTTATCATTCCTTATCCTCCTGGTTTCCCTATTTTGGTACCAGGGCAAGTGATAAGCCCAGAAATATTGGCATATATGAAAGCGCTCGATGTAAAAGAAATTCATGGTTATAACCCTGAGCTGGGTTTAAGTGTTTTTACTGAGCAAGCATTAAGGCGAGTTGAACAAAAATTGCCACTTGAATTGACGGTGAATAATCCAACTGCAGATAAGGTCAAAGTAATAACAACAATAACTAAACAAAAAGAAAAACAAAAAGTACTGCAATAAAGTGATCGATAACTACTTAATCAACTTGGTATAAAACATCCGCTTCTGGAGCATAACTCACAGACGGTTAATCACATTCACTTTCACATTCATAATAAAAAGAGAATACCGCTATGAAAAAACTTAATGGTTTAACTGAAATATATAAATTTTTTCGAACCTACAAAAAGCCGATATATTTTGTTTCAGCATCGCCTTTTAATATTTTAGGGCTAGGTCAATTAGTTCCTTCGTTGACCTATGTTAACTACTTTGATTGCTTTGATGGTGTCCATCATCGAGTTTTTACCCCAAAAGACCGTGGTTCGCCAGAATTCACCTGCTTAGAGGATGTGGTAAATTACCTGTTAGATCATAATGAAACCAAAACCTTTATGGAAAAACAAGGTGAGGGTGGTCATATGATGGCCGTGATGTTTAATGAAAAAACTGAACAACTTGCCAAAAGTAGGGGAATTAATCTCGCGATGCCATCCTATGAATTGCGCAATCATTTAGACTCAAAAATTGTCACCACACAAATGGCTAATGAGGCAGGGGTTGCTAGTGTGCCAAATGTATTAGGTGAAGCTGATACTTTTGAACAACTTATGGATTTGGCTAAATCAGGTAAGTTAGGTAAAGATTTAGTGGTGCAAACACCTTACGGAGATTCTGGTAAAACTACCTTTTTTATCGCCTGCAAAAAAGATTGGCAACAAGTTGAAAAATTAATTGTTGGCCAAGAAATAAAAGTGATGAAACGTATTGATCCACGTTGCGGCACTGTTGAAGCCGTAGCAACTAAACACGGTACCATTGTTGGTCCTATTTTAACTGAGCTTGTTGGTCATAAAGAGCTTACACCGTATAAAGGTGGCTGGAGCGGTAATGAAGGTTTTGCGAATGTGCTGGAAAAAACTGCCCGTACAAAATTAGAACGCATGGTGAAAAAATTTGGTGAGCGACTTTACCAGGAAGGTTATAAAGGCACTTTCTGTATTGATTATTTAATTGATAAAAAAGATGGTCGTATGTATTTGGGTGAATTAAATCCACGTATCAGTGGCGCTTCACCTATTACCAATTTACTGACACAAAAATATGGCGGTATACCCTTATTGATGTTTCATTTACTTGAGCACATGGGCATTGATTATGATATCAACATTCGTGAGATCCAGAAACGCTGGAGTGATTTTGATACCTGGTCGCAAGTCGTGTTTAAACATACCGGTGATGATGTTCGATTGTTGAAACAAGTACCCCGCTCAGGTATTTGGCGAACCACACAAAATAATGATGTTGAGTTGGTACGACGTACTGCCGATTGGAGCAATGTATCGGGTATGGATGAAGCATTTTTTCTTCGGATTTTAGGACCGGGTGAATACATTTATAAAGGTGCTGATATGGGCGTATTATTAGTCAGAGGTCATTTACAAACCAAAAATGACAAACTTACCCCCCGGGCAAAAAACTGGGTTGGGGCGATGAAATCTCGATTTCAATCGGCAAGCCTAGAGACTGAAATACATCCAAGTTTATCTGATACAGATATTCTAGGTAAGATATTCTAACCCTAAGTCCTAGTGAGAAAACCCTACTGTATTAGTATCAGTTAATAAAATGTAGTTAACCGCAATCACCTTACAAGCCCTCGGGGATTTGCGGTTAGTACATTGTTTATATTGCATAAAATTAACGTATATTGCTATCCTATTCCTACGCAATACTTCTAGAAATGATAAAGAGAAAGGTAAGTGTTTATTGCTAGAATACTGAGTTATCTTTTGGCATATATTGTCTTAAAATAATTAACGTTCTACAATTAATGTAACTTTAAAAAAGAACATCTCATTATGCCTTCACTTACTGATCGATTAAGAAAATATAAAAATTCCTTCGAAAAATCAGTACCAGCTGAAGTACTTGAAGTTTTAAGCCGAAATATTTCTTTACTTCAAAAAAAGCACAGCCTGCAAAATAAATTAAATGTCGGTAGTGTGATAGAACATGGACAAATATATGGCAGTAAAGGTCATATTGTGGAATTAGATAACGTGTTGTTACAAGCACCGATCATTATCAACTTCATCAGAGGTGCCTGGTGTCCGTACTGTATGTTAGAGCTACAACAATGGCATAAATTTATAAAATCAGTTGATGAACCAATAAATTTCATCGTCGTTTCTGGTGAAATATCTTCTCTGTCTGACCAAGCAATAGAAGATAATAAACTGGGTTTTCCTATCTGGGAGGATAAACATTATCGGTTAGCAACAAAATTTGGTCTGACTTATGGCGTAAACGACGAAATGAAGGAGTTATTGCTAAAGTGGGGCATTGACCTAACAATACGTACCTGTATTGATGACTTTGTTTTGCCTACCCCAGCTACCTATATTATTGATAAGAGTCATACCATTCGTTATGCTTTTTTAGAAGAAGATTACACCGAACGAGCAGAGCCACTAGATGTGTATAATGAATATAAAAAATGGTTGTAGCGAGTTAATCTAAAACTAACCTAAATTTTCGACAGCACAATAATTTTTCGAGTTATTCAGCAAAGGCTGTTATCAAGGTGATTGGCTTATTGTTTTTCTTCTAACTTTAAACATTCTCTTCTTTCTACCTTCTCTGTAAGGCATTCAGCCTAACTTCTTTGTACCATTAAGCTCACAGTTTCTAACACTTCTACTACATTAACTAAACAGTAAAGTACATGTCTTGGTTACAATAAATCGTATAATTGTCACACGTTTTATCACTAATGTTTAGTCACTAAACATTAGTAAATCACATTAACAATAGGTAGGCATATATGCCGATAAAATTGAAAAGTATATTTGGGCTTAGTTTTTTTCTCATTGGTGGATGTAGCCAGCTTCACCATGTTCATATAGGTGAGATAGATCAGTCACAGGGGACGTTAACGCCATTTGCTATTCAAGTAAATGAGCTTGGTTTTGATGCCGCTAAAGCTGCAGAGATTGGCTCAGAAGTAGCAAAATCAGCTTCAACAAGTGAAGATTTAGAGCTGGTGGCATTTATCTTAGCAATCAGTAACTTTGGCCCAACAACCGGTAATCCGGTATATGACGATGCATATGCTGATCAAGTGCTGTCTGAAGTTATCAAAGCCTGTCCCAGTAAAAAAATAACCGGCTTAACGTCTGTTCGTGAAGCGACCAATGTTGGACCAGTAAGTGGCGAGGTTGTACGCATCAAGGGCTACTGTATTAATTCAATTTAGTGAAATCTAGCTCAATCCAGACAAATCTAATTCAATTTAGGAAAAACATATGTTTAAAAATACATTATTAGTATCACTAGTTGGTATAACACTCAGTGGTTGTGTTGGTTTAAATACAGTATCAATGACACAGGTACCAGCAGAAAGAGAAAATATAATTAGTACCAATTCATCTAGCTGGAATCTCATTGGCATCAATTTTAGCAATGCTTTTGTTGATGAAGCCATTGGAAATCTTAAGGCACAATGCCCAACAGGAAAGATAGAAGGGGTATATACCAAACATCAAACTACAGGTTATGTACTTGTCTTTAAAAGAGAAGTTATTGTATCTGCTTACTGCAATGAGGTGTAGTGATGAAAAATCTATTTTTGTTGCTTAGCATACTTACCATAATGATGTTAAGTGCGTGTACTAGTAGCATTCATATGTCACAAGTTGATGTTGGCAGTAATAGTCAAAAGGAACTTGAGCATGGCAAAATCATTGCGATTGAAAAATCTCAAAAAAATATTCTCGGCTTTGTTTATAACACCGGTTATGTTGACCAAGCATATATTGAGCTTTTACAGCAATGCCCAACGGGCACCGCTATGATCAATGTTGAGTATTTAACGAATCATGGTTTTCTCAGGTGGACAGACAAAATCCGCATTAAAGCTATATGCCAATAGATACTGTCAACAAAATGTGGCTGATTTAGCTACATTTTGTTATATCTTCGAAAAAACCAATAGACGGTTATTAGCAGGCATAACATGATCGTCTATTAACTTCAGGCCTGCGGTATTTGCTAAGGTAAGAATCGCTTCTATATCACGAATACCACTCTGGCTGTCTCGCTCTTTAAGCCAAATATCAAAATTAGCATTGCTTTCGCTGGTAAATTTCCCTTGGTAATTAAACGGACCATATATGCAAATATTAGCTTGTGATGGCAAGTTTTGTGCAAGGCCTTCAAAAAAGTTAACCACTAATGGCCAGCTTATTATATGCAATGTATTCGCTGTATATATAGCATCAATAGGCTGAGTACAGGCAGGCCAACTATTATTTAAGTCAGCAATAATAGGTCTTTGGATGTTGGTTAAATCGGCTTCGTCTAACCAGGCATTAATGCCTGGGTGATTTATTGCTAAATCACTAGTCTGCCAAGTGATATGTGGTAAGTGCTGGCCGAAGAAAATAGCATGCTGACCTGTTCCTGAGCCAATCTCTAATACATGATTAGTGTTTGAGAAAACCTTGCTCAAAATATTTAAAATAGCTTGTTTATTATTTTCACAGGCTTGGGAGAATGGTTTGTTCATTATGTTTTCTTATAGTAGATATATTTATTATGTGGGATCGGTAACTTACTTAAAGTCTGACGTTTTAAAAGTTTATTGCTTAAAAGGCAGCATTTGCCGACATTGTTGTTGATACGTTAACATATGCCGTTGCTCTTGTTGGCAAAAATCTTTAATTGCAGGTCTAAATCCGGGATGTTTTATCCAGTGATAAGAGTAGGTTAATACCGGTTCAAAACCTCTTTGAATTTTGTGTTCGCCTTGAGTGCCAGGATTAAAGCTTTGCAGTTTGTTGTTAATGCAAAACTCGACGCCTAAATAATAACAAAGCTCAAAATGTAAGTTATTAACTTGTTTAGTACAGCCCCAATACCGACCATACAATTGATTATCATCATAAAAGAACAGTGCAGAGGCAATATCTTCTTGCTCATCACTGGCGATGATCAGTAAAACGTTGTTCGCCATGTTAGCGACTATCTGGTTAAAAAACTCAAAACTTAAATGAGGTTGGTGACCACGTTTCATGTAGGTTAGCTGATAGGTTAAATAAAAAAACTCGAGGTCTTGTTGATTTATTTGGTGATTTTTCAATTGACGCACTTTAATATTTTGTTGGGAGATAGACAATCGTTCTTTACGGGTATTTTTTCTTTTACGTGAGGTGAATGTACTGAGAAAATCTTCGAATGTTTTATAATCACGATTAAACCAATGAAATTGCACGGTGTTACGTTGATAAACATCCTTAGGTAAAGGTGCTTTAATTTCATCGCAATACAATATATGCCAGCTATTAATATTTTGTTGTTGGCAATGTTCAACTAAAGGTTCAAATAACTGCTGTATTTGCAGTTGTGCAGAGAGTAATTTATTACTACTAATCGGCGTGAATGGGATAGTAGCAACTAATTTAGGGTAATACTCTATACCATTACGCTTAAAAGCATCCGCCCAGTCCCAATCAAAAACATATTCGCCCCAAGAATGACTTTTCAAATACATTGGCATAATTGCCGCCATTTCAGTTGCCGTTGTTGCGACTAAATGGTGTGCTTGCCAACCTTGCTTAGCACAGACAGATTGGCTTTTTTCAAGGGCATCAAAAAATTCATATTGTAGAAAAGGGCAGGAGGCGTTATTTAAATTCTGCCAATGACTCGCAGTAATGTTGTCAATATTGTCTACAAAATTAAAAGTTATGTCGGCATTCAATTGATAATTTCTCACTAGCGTGGCTGTTTATATAATACCTTTTTGAAGTCGCTTGGGTATATTTACTTAGTACAAGCGGCAATGGGGTGAATTACTGCTTTGGTGATTTTACCATATTGAAGTTTAACCAATGGCTGATTGATATAACCATTAAATTTTTGTGTCTTCCACTGAGGTAACAACTCTGGCTCGGTGGATAAATTAGCAATAAGCCCCGTAGATTTCTGTGCTTTAACTTTATTCTTATGATAAATATTGTTTTTAGTGTTAGCTGCCGGTAACTCGGGGACAAAACTTTTTTCGCGACTCGCGGCGACAATGCAAATTCTATTTTCAGCGGCGCGAGCTATCAAGTTATATGCTACTTCACACGGCTCTTGAATATCAAAAGGTACCAGTAATAAGTGGCAGCCATGTAAAGCTGCTATTTGAACTATTTCTGCTATGTTAGCATCATCAGCGGTTAGCATCGCAAGGTTAATACGACCTTGTTCTAAGGGTAATTCTATAATATTTAATTTTTCACCTAATTCAGTCCATTGATATCGTTGGCAAAAATGTAATTGCTGCTGTGTAGCTAATAAACCCTGTTCGCTTATTAATACCGCTTGATGTACACCTTCAATAATTAAACTTGTGCATAGGTACTGAAAAGGTCTAAGCACGGCGCTTACCTGTTTAATTAGTTGCTCACTTAGGTTGGCTATTTGCTCTCTTTGTTTAACATCATTAGTAATTGTTTTATCGGCAATAAAGAATAATTCTGGTAATTGAATGATGTCAGTGAGGTTATTCTCAATGTAATGACAAACATCTTCAATGGCTTGTTCATTAGATTTGTATGTTGCAAATATAGCCACATTGGCCGTCACAGGAACATTCTCGACCTTCATAAATGTATTTTGGAATGTGTGTTTAATACTCGCTTTTAGCCTTTGATAAAGTTCCGGGCGCAGCTGTTTAATAAGCTGTGTGCCGTCAGGGCGGAATTTATTATTTAAACCTACAGTTATTTCCACTTCTGTTTCGGGACTAGCGGCTGTTTGGGTCACAGATAAGTCGATGTCAGCAAAAATAAAACCTTCTTGTTTGTTATCAAGCTTTGCTAGGACTCTACCGTTGGCAGCAACTATTTGGCTTTGACCTGCGCCAACGCGAGTACTGAAAAGCTCGTCTTCGAGCATTAAATCCTGTGTTTCTGCTATTGCTTGCGATTGTTCCAGCATTTGCTCAGTAGAAAGTAGGGACCCGACTTTATTGGCGGTAGCAAAAAAAACGTTATTTTCGCAGGCGCGAGCAGGATCATGTAAATGACTTTGATCTAGAGCAAATGAATTAATAGAGTTACACAATAATTGCGCACCACTGAATGCTAATTTTCGTGCTGGATCGAAGCTCATGGTATCGCTTAACAGGCCCAGTTTACCGATAGGTGTTGCTATCACCTCAGACACTTTACTCGTGCTAATGAAATATTCTTTTTCAGAGCCAACTAAATTTTGTTTATCTTCCTGGTGAATAAGCTTACCAAGCGGGCAGTACAAACATGAAGTGATGCTGATATTAGATTTAGTGTTTGGTTCTGAGTTCGAGCTGGCTAGGCCGCCGCTGTCATTATCGGGTAGATTAGACGAAATATTTCGGCGTAAAGTCACATTGATCACAATGTAGCAGTTATGCTGTTTTGCTTGCTCAGCTATAGCTTGTAAAAAAGGCCCCTCAATGGTTAGGGCTTCATGCCATGCTTGGTCATGATTGGCGTAACAGGTCAAACTTTTATCAAACTGTGTTTTACTCTGTGGTACATAAGGAACAAGTACATTAGAAAACAGTGTATTACAAAATTCAGGTAGCACGATCAGTGATGGTTTACATTGAGCCGCCTGATTTATCATACGAATACAGCTTGCTAGGTTTTCTTGAACATTTGAGGAGGTGGCAAACTGAACAACGGCTACGCGCATGATTTTTATTTTCCAGGTAACTTAAGATTATTTGAATTTAACAATGTAAATGAACTATGCCAATGCACTGTGTGAAAGATATAGCCTAGCCGATAGATTTTACCTTAAAATATATAGGCTAGGCTATTTTTATACATTTTTTATAGCGGCAGTTTTTATCGTTCAAAAAAAACGCAACTGTAAACATCAATCAATATCAAATGAATAATAAAGATCACTTGATTGTTCAATGCCACTGACAATCTCTAACCATAATCGATTAAGTAAATATAATCTTACCGTCAATTCATTAATAGGTTCGTATACACCAATACCGTATTTCAAGTAGACACGATCACCCACATAACCACTAATGGTTGCTTGTGTGGTATCGCCTTCACCTTCAGTATCAACGGCAATATTACTAATCAGTGGAAGTTTCTCTAGTTGATCAAATAAACCAACACTATTTGTTACCCCAAAACCTATCAGCATGCTTGCGGCTGCGGAGCTACTGCCGCCACCTGAATCTAAACCGCGTCCTCGCGCTAAATAAGATAACATTTCAGGGGCTTCCATCGTAGGCGTGGAGAATAATTGCATATCTAAATTGTCAGCTAAACCGGTTATTTGCAGTCCAACTTCAATATCTTCGGCTTTAATATGTCTACTGGCGCGTAAATTAAAATAGGGGTTAGTGAGCGGGCCGTTAAAGGTTAATTCGCCTTTTTCAATCGTTAGCTTTTGTCCGTAAGCTTGGTAGCTGCCATTTACTGATTGAATATTACCGAAAAGTTGCAGTGGTTGTTTTTGTTGTTGAGTTACTTGTAACTGGCCAAACAAATGGCTTTCTAAACCTTGTCCTGTCACGTTAAATGCTTTTTTGATATTAATACTGACATTGGTTTCAATCGCTAAACCAGATTTTTCTTTAAATACCTCTTTACCTTGAGCATCAATAATAATGACATCATCACTCAAATCAATACTACCATGTGGCAGTTTTTCAATATTATAATTCCCTGCTAGTACATCAAGGTTGCCGGTAATTGTTAGTATTTTTTCTTTGAGTAAAAAATTTAATCTTGGGGATACTTTCACTGCCAATTGTGGCGGAAATACGAGCGGTAACTGCTCGGCATAAAGATCGATATCCATAATGAAGTTATTTTGCCATGCAAGCTGACCTTTGATCTTTGCTTTGTTATCTTTTATTGAAAACTCCCCAAGTAGGTTTGCTTGATTATTGTTAATTTGAACTTCAGCATTAATATGCTCAAGTTTATTGGGGTTTTGACTTAACAATAACTCGCCATTATTGAGTGCTAAATAGCCGTTTATTAAAGGCACCTTTATCGTGCCCTTAACGGTTAGCATCGAGGATATTAGGCCTTGTAAATTAACTACATTACCAATAAGGGATTGAAAGGGTTGTAAATTAAACTGATTAAGTTCTATTTGAGTATTAATAGCAAAGTCATCAACCAAGTTTACTTTTGAGTTGATGTTGATGAGCCTTCGATCTTGAGCGTCATTTAGCTGGAATTTACTGCTGAGTAGATTTTCATTCAGCTTGAACGAGAGTTCGCCATCGCGCCACTGACTTACTTGTTGCTCACGGTACTCGTCATGCACTGTTATGTTACCCGATGACACTGTAAAATTAGCTTGAGCTGATATTGCTTGCGTAGGTGACCATTTCGCCTTTATCTCACCTGAAACTTTACTCTGCAGTTGCACCTCTTTGGGCAAAACCAATGCATCTATTAACGATAAATCTAAGTTTAATCCGAGACTTATATCACCTGATTCACCAATAATGGCATCATTTGGTAAACAAATATCAAGACCTGTGCCTTGCCAGCAATGTTTATCGATAAATAACTGCTGTTTATCGACATTAAAATTTAATGAAAAATCGTGAGTGTTTTGCCAAGTTTCTTGTTGATAAGTTAAGGCTGCCTCTTCAATAGTGCTTTGCCATTGGTTAAGTGATTCATGCCATTGGCTGGTGAATTTCAACTTGCCCGCAAGGTCGCCTTGCCAACCGAGTTTAAATTTTTGCTTATTAATGTCTCCAGAAAATTTAAGAACAATATCTTGCAAACTCAAGCTGTTATTTTTATCTGTGATCTTTAAACGTTTATTGTTTAAAGTTAAGTTTATTTTATGTTTTCTAAAAGGTTGATAACTAGCAATTATATCGAGAGAAGGGCTATGAAACTGCTGCCAATTTAGCTGACCGAATTTATTATGTAAGCTAATAACGGGGTCTTTTTTATCACCTGTTATGGTGAAATAACTGTCAATAGATCCACTAACCAATGCATACCAGCGATTTATTTCAGTAATCACGAGTTGGCCCTTTACCTGCCAGTTTTCATTACCAGATGTTTGTAAGGTTAATTGGTCTTTATCAACGGCTATTAGCAGCTCTGCTTGCGCTAAATCACCTGATGATAAGTAGCCAGATTGGTTTAAAGCGATGTCTCCTTTAATTATTATCACAGAATCATTGATGGTGGCAGAGACATCGGTATTGTTAATAAAGAGTGACCATTGTGACTCTGACCAAGAGCCAGCACTGGTTATTTTTCCTAAAACTCGACCATTAATAACGTCCGGCAATATGTCTTCAATAACATTCGCTTGGCTTTGGGCATTCACACTGGGGTTAACACTATTTTTAGCGCTACTGTTAATAGCTTGCGGAAATACTAGCGCCTTGAGGTTTATTTTTGGCAAGGTAAAACCAGGCGATTCAGCAAATAATTGCCAACTTGTTATTTCTGATTGAAAATCAATACTTCCGTGTATGTCTAATTGGCTGTGAGAGTCTTGTTCGTTAAATGCTAATTCTTTAAAAGTGATCAAACCTTGTTGATGTTTGGCTGATACATTTAATTGAGCATCTTTATAACCATAACTATTAAGCCGGCTAGTTAAATTAATCGTTTGCTCAACTAAATTACCCGCTAGCTCTAAGGACAACGATGATGGCTTGCCGTATTGCGCTAAAGACAAGGGGAGGGGCAGTTTGTCCGCTGATAATTGTAGTGTAAAAGGCAGTTGTTGTTTTGTTAAATTAATGTGTGCTTGGCTGGTTAAAACAACGCTGCCTTTACTGGTAGTACTGACAGTTAAATCATCAAAAGAGCCTTGTAGTGATAAGTCTATTGTTGAACCAGACGCTTGTGGCCAATGTGCTATGTTAGTTAGTTGGGCAACTAACTGCGCATTAATTTTATAAGGCGGAATAAGCTCAGTTTTTAGCGTTGACTGGCTAATTTTGTACTCTACTGTGTTAGTTTTAAAATTTGTTATATTAACGTCACTTTTAACCCAAGTACCGCTAAGGTGGCTTTGTTGATAAGGCCATTGACTCTTACTTTTGACGGCACTCTTCACAGTATTATTTTTCTGTGTTTGATGATCTATTATGCGTAACTTATCAACAAATAACTGTTGTATATTTAACGATATCGGTAAAGGGACTTCAGGCAGTGTACTAAAAGCAGTGTGTACTGAATTTGCCATTTCTTGTGTATTATTAGTTTGATTTTTTGTCGAGCTATGTTTTTCATCGCTAGTGTTTTTTGCTAGCGCAATCGTTAATTTGTCAGCATTTGGCTGCAAGATAGAAAATTGGCTGGCCTTAATATCAAGCTGTGCGGTGAACTGCTCAATATCTATTACCGTTTGGTTAATGGCCAAATGGCTTTTAGTAAACTCTACTGCTTGCGCCTCGATGGCAAAGGGCATAACAAACAGACGGTCATCATTTAATGTTGCTGTATTTTCTGTGGTAGCATCAATAGAGACCGTATTTACCAAAGCTTCATCTTTCGACCTTCCATCTGACTTTTTATCCAAGTTATCTTGTAAATTATCATTGATATACGTTAAGGAAAACGTGTTGACTCGTAAGGCTTCAAGGCAGAGTTTTTTTCGCCAAGAGCATGAAAAATCAATTTCAGCGGCTAAATCGGTCACTTTAATGTCTAAAGTTGCTAAGTTAAGGTGAAAAGAGTTGAGTTCAATATCTCTTATTAATGAGCCAGCCTTGTAATCAGCATTAATGCCGTCAATATTGTTTACTAAGCTAATGGTTAGTTGGCTGCCTATTGGTGTGGTCAGTAATACAGTGAATAAACAAAAGAGTAAGATTAGCCACTTCATCACTTTATAAGTAAGCTTATACATTCTATTGCGCCAGATCATAGCTCAGCGCCTAAGTTGATATGAAGTCGCCAACCATTATCTTTATTATCATAATCATTAATGCCATAGGCAACATCAAGCTTTATCGCGCCTACTGGCGAAATATAGTGTAAACCGGTGCCAAAAGAATAGACCAGTTCAAATTCACCTTTATCAGCAGCACTACCACCATCAGAAAATAGGGCAACACGCCATTTGTTGTTTAAGTAATATTGATACTCTATGCTTGCCACTATCAGGCGAGTACTGCCAACTACTATAGGATCTCCTTGTTCAGGGTCCGATGATGAAGGAATTGTTGAACCAATAGATTGATAAGCAAAGCCCCTAATACTTTGATCGCCACCAGCATAAAAACGTAAAGAGGGCGCTAATTCTGCATCCCTATCTACATAAATAGCACCATATTCGGCGCGGGTAACTAGGCGGTGATTAGCTTTTAAGGTGGTAATATAGTTCCAGCGGCCATGAATTCTAAAAAAACTATTGTCTGAACCTACTTTTAAGTGAGCGCCTTCAATATTATAGGTTTGACGAAAACCTTCACTTGGATCTAATGGTGACCCTAAACGAATTGTTCTTGACCAAGTGATGCCCGGAATAAGATAGCTTGCAGCGTCTTCGGACCACTCTATATTCGGTTCATTCACGTCAAGCTCATATTTCCATTTTTCTTTATGATAACGGGTATAAATTTGCCTTTGCCATAAATTGTCGCTGATCAGTCGACCAATTTGAGTTGAGAAAAATTGAGTTTTTTGATCGGCATAGTCTTCATACTCAACGCTCATTTGAAATTGCAGTAGATCATTTCTGGGGTGGCTTAATGGAACACTATAAATAAACTTACCCGTTGGATTTATTTTTGAATATTCAAATTTAGTTTCTTGAAAGTGCCCATATTTATTAATCAAAGGAGTACGCCAAGCGGCGGAAAGACGATATTCGGTATCGGTAGCATAACCAACACCAAAATCGAATTGATGACTTTTAGCAGGGGTTAGTGAAACATGAATTGGAATGGTGTATTTATCATTAACGTTATCTTCAATCTTGGCACCAGGCACGGCGATAATGCTGCCAAAATACTGAGTTGATTGCAGCTGGTGCTGTAGTTCATGAAAAGTACTGGTACTGTAATATTCCTCTTTTTGAAAGGGAATTAAACTTGATAATAACTCAGGTTCGAGATCAAAATCACTAAAGTTAACGTCGCCAAATTGAAATCGTGGTCCACTTTGATAGTGCAAGCTAATATCAGCGTACTTATATTGTTGTTTGATGGTTATTTTACTTTCAGTTAACTCACCATTAAAATAACCTCGCTGTAGTGCTAATGAAAGCAAGTCAGATTTTAAATCTTCATATTTACCATGATGAAGATGCTGACCGTGTTTAATCTGAATATTATTGAGTAATGCTCGGAATACGGTATCTTGATTCGCCTGCCCATCAAGGGTGATAGATACTTTATCGATTAAAGTTGGCGAGTTTAAGCTTATATTAAGAATAAGTTGCCATGGCTCTTCAGCTGTTTTTTCGCCTGAGCTGACGGTAGCAATAATTTCGGCTTGATAATAGCCAAGAGCTTGCAGTGCTTGCTGGGTGTTATCTTTGGCGGTATAAATAAAAGCAGAACGCGCTAAGTCACTTTTGGGCAAGCTACCTAAATGAGCACGTACATTATTATGAACAATTTCAGGCAACTGCCCTTTGAGGGAGACCACTAAATTACTTGCCTTAACCGAGTGACTTAAAACAAAAAGAATCAAGCCGTTTGCAAATATTCTAAAAGATAACATTAAACGGGAAACCAAAAATAAGTGGATATCATAAGTCTAACAATGGCATTTATTACAAAAACCATTAATCAATTGTATTATTTAGTTATTATCGCATAAATACAATTAAAAAAGCGATTACAGATATACAAGATAGACAATTGTAAACGTTATTAAGTTGATTTATCAATATCAAGGCGGCAGTAAGCTAAGTAATGAACAGCTAACATTTCAGTAGAGAATAAAGGGGAGGAGTTTGAATCGGTTAATAGGTTATATAATTAATAAATTAGAATGACTTATCAGTAGGTATAGGTGGCACTTTTGAGGATAATGTTTGTGGTGCACACCGATAATTCAAGTTGTGCTGTTACTTCAAGGTAGTCAACCTTAGCCGACTACCGCTAACAAAATTTACAAGCTTAAGTAGAGATATATTCTATCCATGTTTTAACGCTGAAAATTGGTTATAGGGGAATATTGAGCAAGTGCTGCTTATCCAGAGTTCAGGTTATTTATAAAAGTGAACAAGTGAGTACATTACTCACCATACAAATTACCTCAAGGTATTATGGCTATAACGAGACCTTATTTCTAATTAAAGGCAGAGTAAGGCTTAGTTATCCCCTATTAATTATAACCTAGTACGTAGCTATAATTTGCTTCTTCAACTAAATCGAAATACCGCATTAAAGGGGCCTCTACTTGAGCGTTATGAGCTTCTATTGATTCGTTATTCTTTGTTAGGCTTGCCACTGAGTTAGCCACTATATTAGTCGCTGCATCTGTCGATAAGTGTTCTACAACACTATTGCTGTTACTTTTCATGTGCGCTTGTATATCATCTGTATTAGCCATTTTTATTACCTTGTCGAAACCGTTATTAATTACCTTGGATCACCATAATGTAATTTTATGTTTAATAATGATAAGACTTAAATTTAGCCCATCCATAAATAAAGGTTATGGCTAGTTGAATGCACTAAGTAACTTGAAATACCTTTTTGAATATATCAATGAGTAAATTCACCTTGTTAACTTCCCTTGGTGTTTTTTTTGTCACTAATGACAAATTAAACTGATAAGTATGACTACTGGGTTTGATAATACGCATCAGTCCTTGGTTTAATTCTTCTTGAATATAACTTTGTGGCATATACCCTAAGTAACGGCCAGATAAGATCATAGTTTTACGGGTATCAAATTGATAAGACTTAGCTGATAAGTTAAGTTTCATTAATTGTTCTTTACCCTCACTGTCTATATCGATACCTGGGTGTATGGCGGCAACCTGGGCTAAATCTTGTTCTGAGATAGTACTATCAACTTGAGTAAAGAAAGGGTGGCCTTTGGCGCAGCATAAAAAAATAGGCTCATTTGACAGGGCACTATAATTTAATCCCTCTATCTGCTGATAGCTTGGAAATAAACCAATGTGGGCTTTATCTTTTAATAATTGCTTTTCAATAGTGGAAATAGAGTCACCATCTAAAACAATATGTAAGTTGGGAGAGTCATCGTGTAACTGTTGAATAACTTGCGCCAATTTTTGTTGTTTGAATGAGTCTAATTGATCGGCGCATAAAATAACTAATTCACCACTTAGCTCTTTTCCCAAAGTACCTACCAACAAAGAGAAGTCGTTAAGTGAGTCAAATAACTCAATTACTGCACGATAAACCGCTTGGCCGTCTTCGGTTAACGAAAATCCACCTCGCCCGCGTCGACATAAAGTTAACTTCATCCGTGTTTCTAAGTTAGACATATGCACACTGATGGTTGAGCGAGTAATACCCAGTGCCAGTTCGGCGGCAGCAAAGCCACCGTATTCAACAACAGAAGTAAAAATTCGTAATAACCGTAAGTCATATTCAGTTACTGGTTTGGGAATAATTGACGTTTTTTTCATAAGCAACTTTTATATAAGTTTGGTTTAGTCCAAACAATAGGTTTAATGTTTTATATTTAACCTGACTTTGTTATGAGTTTCAATAGGGGTATATACCCAAACTAGATACCATTATTGAGGAGTTCGTAATGTACGGCTTAAAAGATAAACAGTTATTGAAAAATTTTTCTTATATCAATGGCAGCTGGCATAGCAGTGCCACTGAGTTTTCAGTAACTAATCCAGCCAATGGCGCAGAAATTATCAAGGTCAGCAATGCAGGCGTTGTTGAAACCAAACTGGCAGTTAAAGCGGCTAAAGATGCATTAGCAATGTGGTCGGCAAAATCAGCGGGTCAAAGAGCGAGTTTATTGCGTAACTGGTTTGATTTAATGATGGCAAACCAAGAAGATTTAGGCCGCATTTTAACCCTAGAGCAAGGAAAACCTCTCTCTGAAGCTAAGGGGGAAGTTGCTTATGGTGCTTCATTTATTGAATGGTTTGCTGAGGAAGGTAAGCGTGTTTACGGTGATACCATTCCAGGGCCATCAAACGACAAACGTATTATGGTGATTAAGCAACCTGTCGGTGTTGTCGCCTCAATTACCCCGTGGAATTTTCCTAATGCCATGATTGCCCGTAAAGCGGCAGCGGCATTAGCAGCAGGTTGTACTTTTGTTGTTCGTCCAGCAAAACAAACGCCACTTTCTGCGCTTGCCATGGCTGAACTTGCCGAAAGAGCGGGTATTCCAGCTGGCGTGTTTAATGTGGTGGTTGGTGAAGATGCTCGCGGCATGGGGGCAGTATTAACATCGCACCCAGACATCGCAAAATTTACTTTCACTGGTTCAACGCCTGTAGGCAAAACCTTATTGAGTCAATGTGCCACGTCAGTTAAAAAAGTATCGATGGAATTGGGCGGTAATGCACCTTTCATCGTTTTTGATGATGCTGATATCGATTCTGCAGTGCAGGGAGCTATGGCCTCTAAATACCGCAATGCAGGACAAACTTGTGTCTGCACCAACCGTATTTTTGTGCAGCAAGATGTACTTGCACAATTTACCGAGAAATTTGCTAAAGCGGTCAGCGAATTAAGCTTAGGTGATGGTCTAAACAACGGCGTAACAATTGGGCCGATGATATCCGCTCAAGCGGTTAGTGATGTAGATAACTTAGTGAGCAAGTCAATTGCCGCGGGTGCAACATTAATCACTGGTGGTAAAAAAGATCCCGCTGGTGATAATTTTTATCAAGCAACCATTTTAGGCAATGTAACCAATGATATGCCAATCGCTGCCAATGAAATATTTGGTCCGGTATCACCGATTATTGCTTTTGACAATGAAGCTGAGGTGCTTGGTATGGCAAATGATACTGAATATGGTTTAGCTGCATATTTTTATTCTCGAGATATTGGCCGAATTTGGCGTGTAGCTGAGGGGTTAGAATTTGGGATGGTTGGCATCAACGAAGGCATTATTTCTAATGCAGCAGCGCCTTTTGGCGGTGTTAAGCAATCAGGTAATGGCCGTGAAGGTTCAAAATACGGTTTAGATGATTATTTAGAAATCAAATATTTGTGTATGGGCGGTTTGGATAAATAGCTTCCCCCAAAAGAACAAATCAAAGTAACAAATTACAAACAGCGCCATTAAGTGAATATGTTAATGACACTGGTCAGTTGATCGATAGAAAAATAGAAGTAGGTAAATAAAATGACAAATTTAGAATTACAACAAAGAAAAACCCAAGTAATTGCTCGCGGGCAAGGCAATATGTACTCAGTGTATGTAGAGCGTGCAGAAAACTCAGAGATTTGGGATGTTGAAGGTAAACGTTATATCGATTTTGGTACCGGAATCGCCGTATGTAATACCGGCCACAGTCATCCGAAAGTTATTGCCGCGGTAAAAGCTCAACTTGATAAATTTAGTCATACTTGTGTCATGGTAAACCCTTATGAAGTGGCAGTTGAACTTGCTGAAAAATTAGTGGCTATTGCCCCTGGTAATTCAGATAAAAAAGCAATTTTTGTTTCAACTGGCGCCGAAGCCGTAGAAAACTGTGTGAAAATAGCGCGCGCTCATACTGGACGTCGTGGTGTTATTGCTTTTAATGGTGGTTTTCATGGCCGTACCAATTTAACCATGGCATTAACCGGTAAAATCACCCCTTATAAAAACTTATTTGGCCCTTTTCCAGGTGATATTTTCCACGCACCATTCCCTATTGCTTGTCATGGCATTACCGTTGAGCAATCACTTAAAGCGATCGAAAATCTTTTTAAAGTGGATATTGCGCCAAGTGATGTTGCGGCAATTATTGTTGAGCCTATTCAAGGTGAGGGTGGTTTTTATCAAGCGCCAAGTGAATTTTTACAAGCATTACGTCAGCTTTGTGATGAACACGGTATTGTCTTAATTGCCGATGAAATTCAAACGGGGTTTGCCCGTACCGGTAAAATGTTTAACTTTGAATACGCCAATGTTGAACCTGATTTAATCACTATGGCTAAAGGCATTGCTGGCGGTTTCCCTATAGCTGCTGTTGTCGGTAAAACTGATATTATGGATGCACCTTTACCAGGTGGTTTAGGCGGTACGTATGGCGGATCACCTGTTGCTTGTGCTGCAGCGCTAGCGGTACTTGATATAATTGAAGAGGAAAATTTAATTAGCCGCTCCAATCAAATTGGCGCACTATTTAATGAGCGGTTATCACAATTACAAAACCAATTCCCTGATTTGATTTTAGATGTTAGAAATAAGGGCGCTATGATAGCGATAGAACTTATTCACGGCGGCGATGTTGAGCAGGCCAATACTGAGTTAACTCAAGCTATTATTGCTAATGCCGCTAAGTATGGTTTGGTGCTGTTAGCTTGTGGTTTTTACGGTAATGTTATTCGATTTTTACCCGCATTAACGATTAGCGATGATATGGCTAATGAAGGTCTTGATGTCTTCAGTCGTTTATTTACTGATGTTGTTGCCACACTTGCCGAGCAATAGCCCAATAAAAATATATAATATTGAGTATTAATTGAATAGCACAAAATTGAGTAACTAGCTTAGTTACTCAAGCTAATTCTTTAGCAAGGCCATACCCTTAGGTTATACGTCATCTAAAGATAGGAATGTATGTTTTTGTATTTGACCTGTTTTGATTGTTTATACTCGGCAATGCTAGATAGCACCTTACTTAATTAACCCTCCCTTTTTTAGCAAAAAACTTGGAATAACTATGCGACAATTTATAACACTAATAATTATCTTAGCCGCTTTTGGTTTTCATTCTACTGTTAATGCAGATCAAACCGTTAACATTACCGGCCGTTTGTTTGATGAATCACATAACCCTCTCAGTAATGTAAAAATCACCCTAAACGGGAAAACGGTGAGGAGTAATGAGCAGGGACATTTTGTTATGCCCCTTATAAAATCAGCTGTTAAAGACGATATTTACCAACTTAGTTTTGTAAAAAAAGACTATTTTAGCAATATCCAAACGTTCAGTCATTATGAACTATTCTCACTGCAAACTAAAAAGCGTCACGGTGTTATTGCTGATATGACCTTAGTGGCTAAAAAAGAAAAACGCGTGATGCTTGCTTTTGGCGGTGACGTGATGATGGACCGACGTTATTACAAGCCTTACTTTGGTGATTCTATTTTGATTCACCCTGAAACAAGGCTTGAAGACAGTAAAAAAATCGTTGAGCACATCAAGCCTTATATGAGTATTGCTGATTACGCCGCTGTAAATTTAGAGACACAAATTGCCGATAAAAAGCCAGGTGACCGTGCTCCTAAGTCAGTTACTTTTTATTCTCGCCCTGAAATTCTTGACGCTTTATCATGGGCAGGTATTGATTACGTAAGTTTGGGTAATAACCATACCTATGATTACCTAGAGCCGGGCATGGAATCGACTGTTGCATTTCTACAGCAAAGCCAATTAGGTTTTTCTGGTGCTGGTATGAATGAAAAACAGGCATTAAAAGCGCACCGCGAAATAATCAAGAACACCAAATTCTCTATGTTAGGTTATGTTGGTTGGGAAGGGCGGTCTGAGCCAACTCAAACCGCTACCCATCAACATGGCGGTGCCGCTTACGGTTCAATGAAAAATATTTTGAACTCCGTTGGCCAAGAAGTGGCTGAAGATAGAGTGACTATAGTGCAATATCATGGTAGTCAAGAATATGCAAATAGCCCAACCGGTGTTACTGAGCAAAGGTTAAAATCGGCACTAGACAAAGGCGCGGCGCTTGCCATTGCTCATCATCCGCATGTTACCCAAGGTTTAGAGTTATATGATAATAAATTAATTGCTTATTCTATGGGCAACTTTATCTTTGACCAAAACTTTAGTGCCACCCAACATAGCTTTATTTTGTATGTTTGGTTAGATGAAGGGAAATTTCATCGCGCCGAAATAGTGCCTCTATATGTTAAAGGTTATAAACCAACACCTGCTACTGGTGTTAATCGTTATACGGTAATGAAGCGATTAACTGAGCTTTCTAAGGTACGTAATACCCATATTCGCCAATCAGGTGGTCATGGTGTTATCACGCCAATAACTGCGTCAGTCACTGTTAAGTCAATAAACACTGAGGTAACTAAGAACAAGTACGTTCAAAAGGCAGGAGAGCAGTATAAGTTAACTTTTGCCCAAGGTAGTAAAATAGCGAGCTTGTATCACTTACCTTGGCATCAACAATTAAGTGAGGTTTTGCTGGATAACGAACAGGTAAAATATCGCTTAGGGAAAAACTTAATCAATGGTAGTGACTTTGAAAGTTACCCAACTTTTGATAGCCCAGAGCGCGGTTTATTTTTTGATAGAAGTTTGATGACTTTAAATAATGATGGTGCTAGTGGTAATCGTAGTATTGCTTTAGCGCTTAACAAGCAACAAGCCACTACTTTTGGGGTAAAGAGCTTTTGGCGTGTTTATTCAGCCAGCAGACCGATGACGATTAAAGCCAATTATAAAATAAAAAATGCAGTCAAATTAAGCTATTATTGGCAAGGTAGAAAAAGTAGACAAAAATTATTTGATGCTTTTAAAAATAGCCCTAAACACTTAATAAAAACGGTAGAGTTAACAGGCAAAGATAAATGGCAAAGCGTTGAAGTAGACTTTAATTCACCACGAATTGGTTATAAAAGCTATCGCATTATGGTTGAGGTTGAATTGCTCAATGGTAGTACTACCCAGCTAGCTATCGATGACTTTGCTGTTATTGAATGGCATAGCGCTTTTACCAATAGCTCAAAACCACCATTCTTTACTCTGGATAGTCGTCAACCGGCTTATTTAGGTTTCTCTGAAGTAATGAAAACGGATAATAGCAATTCTAAAGGTGTTGTTATCACCAAGTAATTCCGGAAAGAGTAAAAGCCCTGCATGCAGCGGGGCTTTTTTTTGTCTGTATTTCATACGATTAATGTTGGGTATATCGAGAGGGTTTACATAAAATTACATTTTATGCTTTTAATTCATTGATCTATATCAAATAAAGGTGCTTAATTCCAGTTTCTCAACTACCTTGATTTGATTGTTTATATTTTTACACTAAATTTCAAGTTATCTTATCAGTTCACTCCTTTGGATATATTTTAATGAATAACTCACCAGCAAATGAAATAACCTTGTCAGACTCTGAACAATTGGTCTCAATTACCGATCTAAATGGCAGGATAACTTATGCTAATGATGAGTTTTGTAGCGTTTCAGGTTACTCCCTTACTGAATTAGTTGGCCAACCTCATAATATTGTTCGTCATGCCAGCATGCCTAAGGAAGCGTTTGCTGATTTATGGCAAAAACTAAAACGAGGTGATTCTTGGCGAGGTATGGTAAAAAATTGCAGTAAAAACGGTTGTTTCTATTGGGTTGATGCTTATGTAACACCATTATATGAAAACAATAGTGTAATTGGTTACCAGTCAGTAAGAACTAAGCCTTCAGATCGTCAAAAGCAAAAAGCTCAACAATTATATGACCGAATAAACAGTGGTAAATTAGCCCATGACTTTAATGCTAATACTATGCTTAAACGTATCATGGCGGCAATTATTATTATGCTTGCGTGTCTAGCAACTTCACTGTATTTAACGCCGCTAGTATCTACAGCTATTCTATTGACCACTATTGGATTAATTTTTCTTATTTTTTCTGAGGAACTTTTGGTTTTTCCAAAATCAGCGTCACGGACTAAATCGGAACTTGATAGTCCATCACGACTTATATTTTCAGGCAAAGGGCTGACCAGCATAGTCAATTACCCAGCGGAGTTATACAAAGCAAGAATAAGCACTATCTTAGGTCGTAGTAAAGATTCAGGCCGAAGTTTACTCAAAGTAGCAACTGATCTTGAACAAGCCGCTAATAATATGATCGAAGGCATTCATGAGGAAAACTCTCACCTTGAACAGTTTGCCACCGCAATTACGCAAATGAGCGCTACTATAGATGAGGTGAGTGCCAATACCACACACACTCATGACAAAATGGTAAACATCCAAGATGAATGTAAGCAAAATATCAATATCACTAAAGTAACTCAAACTAAAATCATTACGTTAGCAAATGAAGTCGGCGTTGCCGCAGAAAGTGCTATTGATTTAGTTAAAGATGTGGATAAAATATCAACAATCATGTCTGAAATACAAGGTATTGCCGATCAGACTAATCTACTGGCTTTAAATGCGGCGATAGAAGCAGCTAGGGCTGGGGAGCAAGGGCGTGGCTTTGCTGTGGTAGCCGATGAAGTTAGGACTTTAGCAAGCAGAACGCAGGGCGCTACCGTGCAAATTGAAACTTCTGTACAAGCGTTACAAACAACCTTGCAACAATGGAGTAAGGTGATGTTGGCAAGTAAAGCTAATGCGGAAGAATGTTCACAAGACACAATAAAATTAAATCAAGCTATGGATAATATTATTAGCAATGTTAACCAGGTTAGTGATATGACAGCCCAAATAGCAACAGCAACCGAAGAACAAAGTGTTGTTGCTAATCAGATGAATCAGAGTATTGTCACTATAGACGGTATCTCGAAAAATAATGCTGATTTAGCCGAACAGGTAAATCACTGTGGCATTGAAGTAAGCAAAAGTGCCGAGCTAATTGATGGTTTAAGTACCACATTTAAATAATTACCAATCCTTAAACTGTAAAATCTAGAATCATCACTTAACCCTTGCTAATTTAACAATACAAGTAAATTAGCAAGGGTATTATCAACGGCTCTGTGTATCTATAGCCCCGACTTTAGCTAATTTTTATATAATCTAAAAAATCCTCACGGCTTGAAATTATCCCGTATCGTACCAAGGTAATAAGTAACTCACCTTGTAAGGATGTTTATGTTACCTATTTTGATACCCTTGTTTATTGCCATCACTATTATTGGCTCTTTAATGGCCAAACCATATTGGCGTGAATATAAACGCGACAAAGTACGAAGCCTGCCTTTTAAGAAGGAGTGGCGAAAAATAATCCAACAACGTATGCCTTATTTCAGACAGATGCCTGCCGATTTACAGTTGCAGCTTAAACAACATATTCAAGTGTTCATCGCTGAAAAAGAATTCATTGGCTGTAACGGCGTTAAGATTACCGATGAAATAAAAATCACCATAGCAGCACAAGCTTGTTTATTATTACTCAACAGAAAAACCGATTATTATCCAAAATTAAAAACTATTTTGGTATACCCAAGCGCCTTTGTTAAACAGCAAAACCAGTTAAATCCAGATGGTACTCAGTACACCAAAAGGATTGCTTTATCAGGAGAGTCTTGGGATTTTGGTAAAATAGTCTTATCTTGGCAAGACAGTTTACATGGTGCAGAGTTACCTAACGACGGTCATAATGTGGTTATTCATGAGTTTGCCCATCAACTTGATCAAGAGAATGGCAAAGCAAATGGCGCACCTATCTTAGGTAAAGGCCAGAGTTATCAATGCTGGTCACATGTGTTTTCCGAGCAATTTAAATTATTAAGAAAGCAAGCAAGTGCAGGCATGCCATCAATATTTGACTATTATGGCGCAACTGAGCCTGCAGAGTTTTTTGCGGTTGTTAGTGAAGTTTTTTTTGAAAAGGCACAGCAATTTTCAATAGAACACCCGGCACTTTATAAACAAATGACAAACTACTACAAAGTGGATCCCATTCATTGGTGAACTGTATAAGCTTTTGAAGTTATTATTGTTTAGCTCTTGTTTAAGCAAGTGAAATAGAGGATTATTCTTAAGCTAAATATTACTTAACTAATAATATATAGCGATACATAGACTTGTAGGAGGCCAACAAGTCTAGCTAACAGGGATAAAATAATATATGGAAATACACCAAATATCCTTTGCAAAAATCTCTGTGTTGCGCAAAGATCTTGCCGAGATTACCGTTTACAATGGTGCTGATATTGACCTCAATATGGTTGACGAAATACACCACTATTTATCATCTATTTTCAGTGATTCATTTTCACTACTCATTAACAAAACCAATGCGTATTCAACACAACTTGATGCACTAATACAGTTTGGTACTTTAACCGCTATTGATAAAATCGCCATATTTGCACCTAATAAGTTGGCTAAGATGAGTGCTGAATTTTCGGCGAGTATCCCAAGTTCAACCGACTTAAATATTGAAGTATTTACCGATCGTGATGAAGCACTTGCTTGGTTGATTTAAAGTTTTATTTTCTAACTTGCATTACATAAAGCCTTAGCAATATTAATGACAATTTTTCGATCATAAAGCTGACATAACTTTCGTATTTATATCTCACTCTGGGGCACAAAGTGCCTTCGCCTATCTGCATCAGATCATGACTGTAAAAAGTCAAATAGTATAAGTCACAAATCGAACGCTCTATATTAAAGGACAATTGTTTGTTGCTTTAGGCTGAAAAGACAAGGCGCTAATATGCAAGCCCATTTATTACTATTACCAACTTGTAATAAACAATTTTGTTTTTTTCAACATAAAATAAATAAACTAAAAACCTCTAGTCTATACTCATACTAAATAGACAATATTTAGAGAAACTTATATAAAAAATATGCGACCGGAGATATTAATAGTCGATGATATTAATAGTAATTTGTTGGCTCTCAAACATCTATTAAAAGGTTTTGAAGCCGATTTAATCACGGCTGATTCCGGACATAAAGCATTATCATGCGCGATATCAGCTACTCGCTTGGCATTGATTTTGTTAGATGTACAAATGCCTGAAATAGACGGCTATCAAGTGGCCCGATTACTCAAAGGTGAAGAGCAAACAAAAAATATCCCGATAATTTTTGTCACGGCGATAAGTAGAGAAGAAGATCAAATATTAAAAGGTTATAGCTATGGTGCGGTTGATTATCTGACTAAACCGATTGTTCCTGAAATTTTACAGTCAAAAGTGAGGGTTTTTCTCGATCTTTGGTTATTAAGAGCAGGGTTACAGCAAGAAATAGAAAAACGCATTGAAGTTGAACAGCATATTTCTTATTTAGCTCATCATGATGAGTTAACTGGTTTACCAAACAGGCGCGGTTTAATTAACGCCTTTGACGAGCAAATAAATAGAGCAACTCGCTTTAATAAAAAGGTGATCTTGTTAATGATTGATTTGGACAAGTTCAAGCAAGTAAACGATCTATTCGGTCATGAAGCGGGGGATTTCACCCTAAGGGAAGCTGCTGGTAGAATAAAATCATTGATTCGCCAATATGATACTTTTGCGCGGGTTGGTGGTGACGAATTCATTGTTTTAATGAGTGAAATAGAAAATACCGATATTGTGCAAAGGAAAATTGACCAAGTCATACTAAAGAAAATAGGACAAACAATTAGCTATCAGGGGCACTCGATAAAAATTGGTGCAAGTGTTGGTATGGCAATTTTTCCTACCCATGGTAGAAGCATTGATGAATTGACCCGCCATGCTGACGATGCAATGTATCAAGCGAAGCAAGCTGGTGGTAATCAACTTCATATCTTTAATCCTTTGCAATAAAAATGGCCACTTATTTATGACGCCTAAATCACGTAATGCCTTTAGACCTAAAATATTAATTGTTGATGACATCGCGGCTAATCGCTTTGCACTAAGGCAATTACTTAAATCCATTGATGCCGAACTCATAGAAGCAGAGTCAGGAGAAGAGGCACTATTTAAGGCTATCGAAATTAAAAATTTGGCATTAATTTTACTTGATGTACAAATGCCGGTTATGGATGGTTATGAAGCGGCAGAACTATTAAGAGAGGAAGAGCAAACCCAGCATATTCCAATTATTTTTATAACAGCTGTCCATCGCGATGAACAACATATTCTAAAAGGTTATTCTTCAGGAGCCATTGATTACATTACTAAGCCAGTACAGCCAGACATTTTAGCGGCAAAAATATCGCTATTCATGGAGTTGTGGCGTCTTCGTTTTGGTCTTGAGCAAGAAATTATCACAAGAAGTACCTTAGAGGATAAAAATAAATTTCTAGCCGATCACGACATATTAACTAATTTACCCAATCGACGCAGATTGTTCTTGGAAATAGAGCGGGCGACCGCCAGAGCTGATCGAGAAGGTAAAGAGTTTGCTCTATTATTTGTTGATATTGATGGTTTTAAATCTATCAACGATAGTTTAGGTCATAAAATTGGCGACTGTGTTTTAATCGAAATGGCAGATCGTTTTACTCGCTTAGTGAGAAAAACAGATACTGTTGCGAGATTTGGTGGTGATGAATTTGTTATTTTATTAACCGATGTTGACGATTCACAACATCTAATTGGTCGCATCAATCAAATTCTGCTTTCAGCAAGAAAATTGATCATCATTGAACATGAAGAAATTTCTTTGAGTGCCAGTATCGGCGTTTGTGTATATCCGGCCCAACTTAGTGATCCGAGTAAACTCGTCGATTTTGCCGATATTGCCATGTACAAATCGAAACAAAATGGCAAAAATACTTTTAGTTTCTTTTCTGAAGAAATGGATGCGGCAGCACACAAACGGCTTGCAGTAGAAAAACAATTGCGTCATGCCATTAAAAACGATGAATTCGAAGTGCATTATCAACCAATCATTGATGCTGCTACTGAACGCCCTATAGGCGTTGAGGCCTTACTGCGTTGGAATAACCCAACCTTAGGCAGTATTCCTCCCGATTATTTCATTCCTATTGCAGAGTCTACCGGGCACATTCATGAAATTGGCGCTTGGGTATTTGAACAGTCGATTATGGCAATAACAGAAATAACATCAAAATTGCCTTTGAACCTAAATGTTGCGGTCAATGCATCAACGCTACAGTTTAAAAATTCAACATGGTTTAAAACAGTACAAAAAGCCATTAAAGCTAAAAAAATACTACCCGAAAACTTGGAAATTGAAATTACTGAAAGCTTGTTACTTGACGATTGTGAGGAAGTTAACCAACAACTTTCGGCTATTCATGAATTAGGTATTCGTTTTTCGGTTGATGATTTTGGTACGGGTTATTCTGCATTAAGCTATTTGAAACGTTGTCCCATCAATACCGTTAAAATCGACCGTAGTTTTGTTCAAGGAATACCTGAAGATAAAGAAGATATGGTGTTAATTCATGCCATTATCGCTATGGCACACGGTTTAAATCTAAAAGTGATAGCCGAAGGCATTGAAACGCCGGAACAATGGCTATTTCTTAAACAAGAAAACTGCGACTTCGCGCAAGGTTATTATTTCAGTAAACCATTACCTATCAACGAACTAAAGCTTTGGCTAAGTGACAACTCTTAACTAAATAACGGTTATATATATAGCAAAATGTAACAAATATTACTCAAGGAGCAAAATATGTCGTGTTCAGGAATATTATTGAAATTTTTTAATAATTTAATTGTTAAAACAAATTGTTTGTTACTTATTATGTTAATGAGTAGTTCCATATCCTATGCAGAAAAGCAGTCAATCAAAGCCATATATATTCCTTTGGCTGACCATTACGCGAGTATTATTGCCTATGAAAAGTATCGCGATAAAATGGTCCATGCTGACTTTAGTTTAGAGCAAATGAAAAACTGGGATTTGCTACGGGCCTACTTTCAGTCTGGTGAAGTGGATATGGCCTTTGTTATGAGCCCATTAGCCATGGATATGTTTAGAGAACGTCCAAAAGCGCGTTGGGTGGGAATGATGCACAGAGATGGCAATGCGCTTGCTATTAATGACTTGCTTAATAAGGAAATTAAATTACCCCATAAGCGCATTGATCGAAAACCGGATGAAAAGGCCGCTAATGCTTTTACCAAAGCGTCGAAAGCACAAAATAAACCCATAGAAGTTGGCGTACCACACTTAATGGCGACTCATTCCGTGGTGTTATACAAATATTTAAAAGAGCATGGTAAAACCTTAGCTATTGGTCGCGGTACTAATGAAGACGCGGTAATTATTGGTATTGCACCGCCCAAAGCGCCCGCTTTTATTAAGAAAAAAAACAGCCGAAATCAAGCCGCTGCCTTTGAGCAATCTTTACCTTGGGCTGATGTAGTGGAAACGCAGAAATTTGGTCATGTTGCTTGGTATTCCAAGGATGTTATGCAATGGCCTAATGGGCACGTTGAATGTATCGTTTTAGCACAAGATAAGTCGATAAAAGATAAAAAAGAGGCCATCAGAGAGGTTATTCACTATATGAAAAAAGCGGGTGAAGACATTGAAATAGCACGTCGTCAAGGCGGACAAGCGATGATCGATATTGCCACTATGGTGCGTAAGCATATTCCAAAGCACAATGAGTCGGCCATAATTCAAAGTTTACGGCCTGATTTAAATGTCATCAACTATCGTCATTTGGATAATGATGAGGCGGGGTTAAAAGTGATTATGGATTTAGCCGTAGAAGCCGGTATTATTTCACAATCCATTAATATTAATAGTTTTTCTGATCGACAATTCTCTTCAGAATTTAATATTAATAACGAGTAAAACCAATTGAATACCATGTTTCACTTGATATAAGTCACTGAAGGAAAGGGAATGGCTAATAACAGTAAAAATAGTGGCAGCTTAGGAAGACGCTTACTTGTTAGGATCTTAATGATGGCGATATTGCCATTATTAATGCTATCCATCATAAGCTACAAATATGTCAGTGAGCAGTTACAAGAGTCGACTGTTGAGCATTTAGCTTCGGTGACCAACTTAGAGTCAAAGTCTATTGCGGTTTATTTTGATCGATTACTCCAAGATTTGATGCTGGAATCTGATCGGGTCACTACGGTAGCATTGTTGCAATCGCTAAAAAAGGCCTATCAAGCCAGTGATAAACCCTTAAAGGAGTTTGTTCGCAGTTATCGTTGGACAATTATTGCTAATGATCAAGGCACCGATTTAGCTTTATTTGGTGCTACTTATGATTATGCCGATATTTTATTAGTAGATAATGACGGTAATATTCTATTTACTTTAAATAAACACAGTGATTTGGGCAGTAAGCTTTTCTCTGCGGATAAAATACAGTCACGCTTAGCGTTAAGTACAAGTAAAACCTTAACCAGTGGTGAAGCGACATTTTCAGATTTGGAATACTATGCGCCGACTAAACAAATCGCTGGTTTTTTTATTAATACCTTACTCGATGAAGAAGGAGATAAAATTGGAGCGTTAATTTTTAAGGTTTCTCATCGCTTATTAACCAAGATAATAAGCGAGCAAAACCTTAACGAAGAAGCAATGCCCAAAGAAATATTTCTCATTGGTTTAGATAAACTAGTACGCGCTAAAGCGAACGATGGGCAAGATAATGAGAGTATATTAACCGAAAAATTTGCGGCAAAAGAAATTGACCTTTGGTTTGAGCATCACCTTAAAACGAGTCAATCAAATAATTTGACCCACAAACCGATATTTTATAGCCATCCTGTTAAAGGCGATGTTATTGCACAACTTCACCCCGTAACCATCGCCGATAAAGTTTGGCTTGTGGTGGCTGAAGTAAAAACCCAAGATGTATATGTGGTCATTAATACTTTAGTTAAGGTATTTTCAATGTTCACTGTGGCAACCATTGTACTGATTATTGTGGCGGCTTTGCCAATGACACAAAAGATTATTAAACCTCTCATCAAGCTAACCGAAGGGGTTCGTCAGGCTAGTTTAGGTAACCTTGATATTATTGTTGATATCAATGATAACACCGAAATTGGCATATTGGCTGATGGCTACAATGCCATGTTAGCCAACTTAAAGCATAATAAACAACAAGAGCAAGCCAGAGAGTGGTTCGACAGCGGTATTGTTAAGCTCAATGATTTGATGCGAGGGGCTGTCGATAAAAGTGAATTATCTAACAACATACTGCAACTGCTAATTAACCATTGCCAAGGACAAATAGGCACACTCTATTGGCAAGAAAAAACAGACTTTAGGTTGATGGCCAGTTACGGCATTGTTGAGCAAGAGACTATTGCTAAAAATATTAAGGCTGGTAGTGGTTTAGTTGGTCAAGTGGCCCTAGACTTACAAAGCATGGAAGTTAATGATGTGCCTGATAACTATCATGACATCAGTTCTAGCTTAGGTAATAAAGCACCTGGTTCAATCTTAATATATCCCATTATTTATAACCAAAAAGCCGTCGCAATAGTTGAAATTGCTTGGTTAGATGCTATTCCACAGCGAGCGAAAACATTTCTTAGCCAGATAAATGAAATTATAGCGATTGGTTTTATTGCGCTTAACCAAAGTCATCATGTGATGATGATGTTGAAAGATAGTCAGTTGCAATCAAAAGAGTTACAAACCCAGCAGGAGGAATTGCGGGTGACCAATGAAGCGCTATCGGCGAAAAGTGATGCGCTTAGAAATCAACAAAGTACTTTAAAAGTTGCCCATCAAGAAACCAAAGAAAAAGCTAAAGCACTGGAAGAAGCGAGTAAATATAAATCTGAATTTTTAGCCAATATGTCTCATGAACTACGAACGCCATTAAATAGTTTATTAATTTTAGCTCGTTCATTAACCCAAAATGATGAAGGTAACTTATCAGAAGATGAAGTTGAATCTGCGCAAGTGATTCTAGAAAGCGGTCGAAATCTGCTGGAGTTAATTAATGAGATATTAGATTTGTCCAAAGTTGAAGCAGGACAAATGAAGCTCATTGCCGAAAATATCTATTTTAGAGATTTATTGTTATCAATGAATAGCCGCTTCAAGCACATGGCAGAAGACAAACAAATTAGTTTTTCCATTGAACTGAGTGATGAACTTGATGAATCTTTTGTTTCCGATAGCGGTAAGTTGGGTCAAATATTGTCAAATTTAATCAGTAATGCATTAAAATTTACCGATCAAGGAGGGGTCACATTAACAATTTCCATTGAGCACAGTGAGGGACTTCTAGCTGGACAAAACCAAGTACTTGCTTTACGAGTGAAAGATACCGGAATTGGCATTGCCCATGATAAGTTACAAGCGGTATTTGAGGCATTTCAACAAGCCGATGGAACTACTAGTCGAACTCATGGAGGTACCGGATTAGGGTTATCAATAGCATTAAGTTTAACTCGATTACTGGGTGGTGATATTCAGTTAGAAAGTACCCCTGGGCAAGGTAGTACTTTTAATTTGTATTTACCGTTGAAACACGCTGATTTAACGCCAATAGCAGACAATATCATTGCTAGACCGCAAGCTATCCATCCGATAAAAGAACCTAAGAGTGACAGCCAACCTAGATTTATGCCTAGTTATACTCCCCCGCCATTTGTTGATGATAGGGAACGCTTAGATAATGAGAAACAACTTATTTTAGTGATAGAAGATGACCCTCACTTTGCCAAAATAGTCTATAACGCTTGTCACAAACAGAACTGCCAAGTTATCGTAGCGGCAGATGGCGAAACGGGCTTA
Organism: Colwellia psychrerythraea; assembly: GCF_000764185.1. GTDB lineage: Bacteria > Pseudomonadota > Gammaproteobacteria > Enterobacterales > Alteromonadaceae > Colwellia > Colwellia psychrerythraea_B. The sequence goes on along the minus strand of NZ_JQEC01000021.1, from coordinate 210,105 downwards.
ACCTTAGCGGCGAAGTATCCCATTAATGGAATTATTCTTGATTACATGTTACCAGGCCTTAATGGGGGGGAAGCGTTATCACGAATACGATCAGACGATAAAATCAAACAATTACCAGTACATTTAATTAGTGCTTTAGATAACCTAAAGGATGTTCAGGCCAGCGACAGTCAAACCACTAAACCGGTCAGTAAAGAACGTCTGGAGCAAATTATTTCGTCCTTATCTCAAACTCAAAAAACCTTAGAGATACTGGCAATTGAAAATGATCCTAATGCTTTATTTGCTATCAACAAATTATTTGAAAAAGAAAATGTTAATATTCACGGTATTGATAATGCAACGCAAGCCATTGAACTACTTCAAGATAGTAATTTTGACGCTATTGTGCTTGATCTCAATTTACCTGGTATGTCAGGTTTTGAATTTCTTGATAAAGCCACAGTCGATAACAAAATAAGCTTACCGGTCATCTTTATCTATTCAGGTCGGGACATCTCAGAAGACGATCTACATAAACTAGCGCCTTACTCTACGCATATTATTACTAAGTCTGCTCGTTCACCGGAGCGACTAGTTGATGAAATACACTTATTTGCTAATCAGTTGGCTTGTCAGTCACTTTCTATGCAAACACCAACTATGCAAGATGGTCGTGACACCCCTGAAAATACAAATGTTGCTCTAGGGGAACATACCATTTTATTGGTTGATGACGATATGCGTAATACCTTTGCCTTAGCTAAAGTATTAAGAAAAGAAAACTTAAAAGTACGTTTAGCGTCAAGTGGTCAACAAAGTATAGATATGTTGGCACAGCATAATGATATAGAGCTTGTATTGATGGATATCATGATGCCCGGTATGGATGGTTATGAAGCCATGCGAAAAATAAGAAGCCAAGATAAATTTCAGGAGCTTTCGATAATCGCAGTTACCGCAAATGCTATGCCTGGAGATAAAGAAAAATGTCTTAACGCAGGGGCAAATGATTATTTATCCAAACCCATAGATGTTGGGCAGTTGCTCACAATGATGAAATTATGGATTTAGTTATGGCAGTTAACCCTTCGAAGGAGACCAAGGCTGAGCCTGTAACTATTGAGTTAGAAAATAAAGAGTTGGAATTGTTTATTGCCGCCACTAAATCATTTTCAAATTACGATTTATCGGGATATGCCAAAGCTTCACTAAAGCGACGAGTAAAACAACTGGTTATCGAATATGGGTTAACATCAATATCGGAGTTAATCCCCCAGTTGGCACATCAACCAAAGAAAGCGAGGAAAATAATTAATGATTTAACCGTTAATGTTTCTGAAATGTTTCGTGATCCCCACTCCTTTTTAGTGCTAAAAGAGTCGGTGATTTCCTATTTGGCGAGTTTTCCGCGTCTAGATATATGGATAGCAGGCTGTGCCTGTGGCGAAGAAGCCTATTCTCTGGCGATAATACTTGAGGAATGTAATTTACTCAAAAATACTCAAATATTTGCTACTGATATTAATACTGACGCCTTAGAACAAGCACAAAGTGGCGTATTAATACATAATTTGAGCAAAGAGGATGCACGGCGTTATCAAGTCGCTGGTGGTATTTATAGTTTAAGTAAGTACTTTTCCAGTGCCTATGGTAAACAGAAGATATCTCAACACTTACTTGATCATATCCATTTTACTCATCATAACTTATGTCAAGATAGAGTATTTTGTTCAGCGCACTTAGTTTTATGTCGTAATGTTATGATTTACTTTGATTTAGAACTACAAAATAAGGTATTACAATTACTGTATGATTCAACCATTAACAATGGTTACCTAGTTATTGGTACTAAGGAATGTCTTGATGAATCAACCATAGCTAATCACTTGACTGTTGTTGATAGGCAATCACGCATCTATCAACGTAAAAGAACATGACGGGTTCATTCAAGCATTATGTATTCATCGGTGGATCTGCCGGATCGCTAGCGCCTATCACTCAAATTTTGTCAAATTTACCCGACAATTTTTATCTGCCCATAACGATGGTCATTCATCGTTCTACACAATCAGACGCTAGTTTGATTGATCATTTCAGTGATTTAAGCAAATTAAAAGTAATCGAAGTTGTTGATAAACAAATAATCACAGCGAGAACAATTTTTATTAGTCCTTGTGAGTATCATTTACAAGTAGAAAATGACCATGCCTTTTCCCTCTGTCTGGATGGAAAAATACACTTCTGTCGTCCTGCCATCGATATACTTTTTACGACAGCAGCTGAAGTCTTTGGCAAGAAATGCATTGCCATATTATGTAGTGGATCCAACGTTGATGGGGTTTCGGGCTTGCTGAAAATTAAACAGTTAGGGGGGACCACAATAGTGCAATCGCCACAAACAGCCAAAGTCACCGTTATGCCAAAATCTGCCATTATGCGCGGTGCAGCTGACATGATTCTTTCTCCCGAAGAAATACTTACCTATCTGCTTGGATTACATTAAGCCCCTTGGGATCCTATTCTATTTTCGTATGAACATTGCTGCTGATGGATTATCATTTGGGATATGACACATCGATTTTCGGATTTGAAGTAGTCATATCGAAATGAATAAAATTATCGAACTTCATATCCGCGAACCAATTTTAATACTTGCCTAGCTGTGCTGAGAATGGCTGCACAATAAACAGGTGAACATAAACGATCGTGCTCAGTAATTACCTTACCGCCACGCAGGAAATTAAAGCACATTTACTCAAAAGTAATGCCGCTAATTTTACCGCTGGTTATCGCCTGAAATAACAACTGTTGCACAGTTTAACCGCTCCTAATAGCAAATATACCGCAACTACTTAGCGCAAATAATTGATAACCCCAGTAGTTACCAAGCCATTGCTAAAGAACAGTTTATTAGCTGAATAAAGAGTAATTCGTCGCTAGAGTTGGATTAGGTGCTGTAAAGGCAATTCAGTTTTATAACAAATTTGCTTTAAAGAGAAACTACTTTTGATATGGTTAATTTCCTCTATTTCGGTGATTTTATCTAAGAATACTTGATAGCTGAGCAGATCAGGTACCGCAACGCGAATCAGGTAATCAAAATCACCGGTCATTAAATAACACTCCATGACCTCCGACCATTGGCTTATCTGTTTTTCAAAAACCTCTAATAAACTTTTTTTCTGGCGAGTGAGTGTTATTTGCATAAAAACATTAACCGGCAGTCCGACCGTTTTAGGGTCGAGTAAGGTAACTTTTCCTCTTACAAACCCTGCCTCTTCAAGTAATTTTACTCGCCTTGAACAAGGAGAGGGAGAAAGGCAAACTTTTTCTGCCAATTCTAAGTTAGAAATTCCTGCATCCCGTTGTAATGCTTTTAAAATTTCAATATCAATTTTGTCTAAATTAAGACTTGCCACTGAACCGCTCACTATTATTTATTTTATGATGTTTGTTGGTGATATTAACTAGTATATCGTGATTTATTGATTATTTACACTAATAACACCTGTTTTAATATTGTTCTTTGGTATGATTTACTACTGCATTGCATGGTATATTTTTTCCATATTTTTTATTAATTATTCTGCTGTTTAACGGGTAAGAAAATTATTTATTTTGGAATGTTATTATCATGAGTAATGATACACAGTTAAGTTTACATGTACCTGAGCCATCCTCTCGACCAGGTGATAAACCTGACTTTAGCCATATTGAAGTGCCAGCCGCTGGCATAGTTCGTAAACCTAATATTGATTGCTCGCCAGCGAGTATTCGAGATCTCGCTTTTGATATGATTCGAGTACTCGATGATAAAGGTACTGCCGTAGGAGAGTGGGCACCTGAAGTTGACGATGCCTTTTTGTTAAAAGGTTTACAGGTGATGTTAAAAACGCGTTTATTTGATGACCGTTTATTTATGTCACAGCGACAAGGTAAAACCTCTATTTATGTGCAATGTCGCGGTGAAGAGGCAATAGCTTGTGCGCAACGTATGGCCTTATCAAAAGGCGATATGTGCTTTCCAACATACCGACAGCAGGGCTTATTGATTGCTCAAGATTTTCCTATGGTCGATATGATCAATCAAATCTATTCTAATTCAAAAGATAAATTAGCCGGCCGCTCACTGCCATTTTTTTACTCTGAACGTGATTATGGTTTTTTCTCAATTTCTGGCAACTTAGGTACCCAGTTTATGCAATCTGTAGGCTGGGCTATGGCATCAGCAATTAAGGGCGACTCTAAAGTAGCTTCTGGTTGGATTGGTGATGGTTCAACTGCAGAAAGTGATTTTCATGCGGCACTGGTTTTTGCATCAACTTATAAACCTCCGGTAGTATTAAACGTAGTGAACAATCAATGGGCTATCTCAACATTTCAAGGCATTGCCTGTGGCGATTCAGCCAACTTTGCTTGTCGTGGTCATGGATTTAACATTCCTTCTTTACGTGTTGATGGCAATGACTTTTTAGCGGTATATGCCGTATCTAAGTGGGCAATCGAGCGAGCACGTAAAAATTTAGGTCCAACATTAATTGAATGGGTAACCTATAGAGCCGCAGCACATACTACTTCAGACGACCCAACAAAATACCGTCCCGCAGATGAAGCCGAGCATTGGCCATTAGGCGATCCTATTGAGCGCTTGAAAGATCACCTCATTGTCAAAGGCATTTGGGATGAAGAGCAACATCAAGCACTAACTAAGCAATTAAAAGCCGAAGTAAAAGCTGCCGCTAAAGAAGCCGAGTCTTACGGAACGTTAGGAAAAGGTCAACTGCCAGCAACAAGTGAAATGTTTAATCATGTTTATAAAGAGATGCCAGCTCATCTTCGTAAGCAGCGTCAAGAAGCCGGAGTATGAGCATGAGTAATAGAGAAGCAGAAACTGAAACAAAAAATATGAATATGATTGAAGCCATCCGAGATGCGCTTGATGTGAAAATGGCACAAGACGATAACGTGGTCGTTTTTGGTGAAGATGTTGGTTATTTCGGTGGCGTATTTCGTGCTACTGAAGGTTTGCAAGCTAAGTATGGTAAATCACGTTGTTTTGATGCGCCTATTTCAGAGTTAGGTATTATTGGGGCGGCTATTGGCATGGGTGCTTATGGCTTACGTCCGGTGCCTGAAATTCAATTTGCCGATTATATTCTGCCAGCTTACGATCAAATTGCGTCAGAGGCTGCACGTTTACGCTATCGTTCATCGGGTGAATTTATTGCGCCAATAACTATTCGTGCACCAACGGGTGGCGGCATATACGGGGGGCAAACTCACTCTCAATCCCCTGAAGCATTATTTACCCATGTTGCCGGCTTAAAAACAGTTATCCCTTCAAATCCTTATGATGCTAAAGGCCTGCTTATTTCGTCAATTGAAGATGATGATCCGGTGATATTTTTAGAGCCTAAACGTTTATATAATGGCCCTTTTGATGGTCACCATGATAAACCCGTAACACCTTGGTCTGAGCATCAAGCGAGTGAAGTTCCTGAGGGACATTACACAGTGCCGTTAGGTAAGGCGGCAATTGCGCGCGAAGGTACTGATGTCACTATTTTAGCATATGGCACTATGGTGCATGTGGCAAAATGTGCAGCAGAGGAAACGGGCATTGATGCTGAGGTTATTGATTTACGTACCTTATTACCACTTGATGAAGAAACCATTGAAAATTCGGTTAAAAAAACTGGTCGCTGTATTGTTGTTCATGAAGCCACTAAAACCAGCGGTTTTGGCGCAGAGCTAATTGCCGTTGTACAAGAGCTTTGTATGTATCACTTAGAAGCGCCCATTATTCGGGTTACCGGTTGGGATACCCCTTATCCACATGCACAAGAATGGGATTACTTCCCAGGACCAGGCCGTGTTGGTGATGCATTAAGAAAAGTGATGGGAGAATAACAGATGAGTAATTTTTTAATTGAAGTTCCAGATATTGGTGAAGGTATTGCTGAAGTTGAAGTGGTGGAATGGAGCGTTGCTCTGGGTGCAACGATAGAAGAAGATGATGTACTGTGCGTGGTAATGACAGACAAAGCCACCGTTGAAATTCCTTCGCCTGTTGATGGTACGATTACATGGCAAGCTTGCCAAGCGGGGGACATGATTGCTGTTGGTGCGGACTTTGTTAAGTTACAAGTTGTCGGTGAAGGTAATTATGTACCTGGACACAAGAGTACTGGCAGTGATAATAACAAGGCAATGACAACGAAATCAACATCAGACACCTGTGCCGCAAAAGAAGAAACAACCATCGCGGCAACTGAGCCAACACCAGTCACAGTAGCATCACCTGTAAAAGCATCAACAAAAGCGGCTTTTGTAAAGCCAGTGATTAACTCGCAAAAAAAGAGTACGGCTCAAATAAATACTTCAACGTATTCGAAGCGTTCAAATACTGCCGCGCCGCGTCCTGAAGGTGAAAAACCACTTGCAGCACCAGCAGTACGTCAACGTGCATTAAATGCCGGTATAAATTTAAATTACGTTTGTGGTAGTGGTCCAGCGCAGCGAATTACGCATGATGATCTAGATGCTTTTATCTCAGGGCAATCGTCAGCAATAATGGCAACAACATCAGCCACGCCTATGGCTAATCAATCCATAGACGAAGTTAAAGTCATTGGTTTACGCCGTAAAATTGCCGCTATTATGCAAGATACCATGCAGCGTATTCCTCATTTTACTTATGTTGAAGAAATTGATGTGAGCGAATTAGAAAAACTCAGAGCGAAACTTAATAAAGAGCGTAGTGAAAGCCAAGCAAAATTGACTATATTGCCATTTATCATCAAAGCATTGGTTATCGCCCTAAAAGATTACCCACAAATGAGCGCGCGTTTTGATGACGATGATAATATTATCTACCATTATGGTGCTGCGCATATAGGTATTGCGACACAAACAGATAATGGCTTAGTTGTACCTGTGATAAAACACGCCGAAACTCTTGATTTATGGCAATCAGCAAATGAAGTAAAACAACTCTCAACCGCAGCTCGAAATGGGAAAGCGACAAGAGAAGAGTTAAGCGGCTCTACTATAACCATCACCAGCCTTGGGCCAATGGGCGGTATTGTCACTACACCTGTTATCAATTCCCCTGAAGTGGCCATTATTGGTATCAACAAAATAGCTAAACGACCTGTTTGGCAAGATGGTGGCTTTGTGCCGCGTGACATGATGAATATATCCTCTTCATTTGATCACCGGGTTATTGATGGCTGGGAAGCTACTTTATTTGTACAACGTATAAAAAGTTTGCTTGAGTCTCCAGCAACTTTATTCATGTAGGAGTGATTAATGAATAATTCAATGTTATGTAAAGTGTTAGTGATTGGTGCAGGCCCTGGCGGATATGTTGCGGCAATTCGAGCCGGACAGTTGGGCTTAGATACAGTTATTGTTGAAGCCGATAGAGCAGGTGGCACTTGTTTAATCCGAGGTTGTATTCCTTCAAAAGCCCTTATTCACGCCGCATCGCGTTTTGAAGAAATTAATGCTCATACAGGTGAGGGTAAATTAGGCATTTTAGTACCACAACCAGCACAACTTGATATGCCAAAACTGATTGCCTGGAAAGACAGTATTGTTGCGCGTTTAAGTACAGGTGTTGAAAGCTTACTGAAAAAAAATAAAGTTAAAAGAATTACCGGTTGGGCTAACTTTTCCGATGCTAAAAACTGTACGGTTGAAACAGCAGATGGAGTGATAAATATTCAAGCTGAGCATGTTATATTAGCTACAGGCTCAACGGCGACAGAATTACCTGCTTTGCCTTATAGTGAAAATGTTATTTGTTCAACAAAAGCCCTTGAGCAAAATGAAGTGCCTAACCATCTTGTTGTTATTGGCGCAGGCTATATTGGTTTAGAAATGGGTATTGCTTACCGAAAACTAGGCGCTAAAGTAACTTTTATTGAAGGTATGGACTCAATTGTACCCATTTACGATAAAGAACTAACTAAGCCCGTGGTAAACTGGTTAAAAGCCCATGAAGTACATATTGAATTTTGTGCACGGGCAGAAAAAATAATAGATCATGGTGTTGGTGAAGGCGCTACTTTAACTTATCGAGATAAAAAAGGCATTGAACATATCATTCATGGTGACAAGGTATTAGTTACCATAGGTCGTCAACCAAATACACAAGGTTATGGCTTAGATAATATGTGTGTTGATATGGCCGGAAACTTTGTAAAAGTAGATAAACAATGCCGTACCGCCATGAAAAATGTTTGGGCCATTGGTGATTTAGTTGGTGAACCTATGCTGGCTCATAAAGCCTCAGCGCAAGGGGAAATGGTTGCTGAAATTATTTCCGGTTTAAAGCGTGAATTTAATCCAACGGTTATTCCAGCGGTTTGTTTTACTGAGCCAGAGCTTGTTGGTGTTGGCTTAACGCCAACAGAGGCTAAACAGCAAGGTATCGAAACCTTAGTAGGTAAATTTCCTTTTGCTGCCATAGGTAAAGCATTAGCCATGGAAGCAGGCACAGACGGTGGGTTTGTGCGTATTACCGCCCGTAAAGATAACCATGTCGTTATTGGTATTCATGCGGTAGGCGCCCATGTTGCCGAGTTAAGTAATCAGTTCGTTACCGCGATAGAAATGGGCGCAAGATTAGAAGATCTGGCTAATACCATTCATGTGCACCCAACGTTAGGTGAAGCCACTATGGAAGCAACTATGGCATCCTTAGGTCACGCTATTCACATTTAACATTCGCATTTAGTATTCGCGTGTAACTGTGCATAAATAAATGAAACCATAATTTACCCATATAGTTAGATTATATGTAGAATAATTTGAGAGCAAACAATGCAAATAACTTTTAATGAAGAAGAGATCATGATTCAAGATACAGCAAAGCAATTTGCTGAGGCTGAATTAAAACCTAATGCTGAGTTGGTTGAACAAACAAGTGGCAAAGCACTTTTTTTAGAAAATTTAAAAAAACTCTGCGAACTTGGCTTTATGGGCATCAACATTGACAGCCAATATGGTGGTATTGAAGCAGGCTCTGTTGCTTTTTCTTTAGCCATTACTGAGCTGGCGCGTGGCTGTGCTTCTACCGCAGTGACAACCTCAGTAACGAATATGGTTGCTGAAGTGATTCAAGCCGTGGGGAATGAAGAGCAAAAGCGGCATTATCTTCCTAAAATCTGTACCGGTGAATATTACGCGGGCGGTTTTTGTTTAACCGAATCAAGCGCAGGCTCAGATCCCTCGGCGATGAAAACTAAAGCAGTTAAAGACGGTGATGACTATATTCTAAATGGCAGTAAAATTTTTATCACCTCAGCAGATTATGCTGGCGTATTTGTTGTTTGGGCGGTAACAGACCCAGATGCAGCTCGTGGTAAAGGCATTAGTTGTTTTCTTGTTGATAGTAATTTAGCTGGAATTACCATAGGTAAACCTGAAGAGAAAATGGGACAAAAAGCGTCTTCAACCAATGAAGTGACTTTTGATAATTGCCGAATTCCAGCCTCAACGTTATTAGGCATGGAGAATCAAGGTTTTAAAATAGCGGTAACAGAATTAGCGGGCGGGCGAATTGGTATTGCCTCTTTAGCTTTAGGTTTAGGTCTTGAAGCCTTAGATTATGCCAAAAACTACATTAAAGAGCGCAAACAATTTGGTAAACCTCTGGCAAGTTTTCAAGGATTACAGTGGATGCTTGCTGATCGTTACACCGAATTAGAAGCTGCCCGTTTGCTAATCATGCAAGCCGCGACCAATAAAGATAATGGCGTAGCTTTTGCCACTGCAGCCTCAATGGCCAAAGTATTTGCCTCAGAAAAAGCCAACGACGCTTGTTATACAGCCTTACAATTATTAGGTGGCGCAGGATATATTAAAGAATATCCTTTAGAACGACTGGTACGTGATGTTAGAATTACCACCATCTATGAAGGCACGAGTGAAATTCAGCGAGTAATTATCGCCAGAGACATTTTAGCCTAACAAATCAGTAAGTTATTAATCCAACATTACAATACTAAAAACGGTTACCGTAAAGGAAAAACTATGTCTATAGAAATTAAAGCACTTGCACCGGCAGAACGTAACGTTTGTCCACAAGAATACAGTTTTGGCGCAACTTTCTCTGATCACATGTTCACTCAAGAATTTGATGCAGGCAAAGGTTGGCATGATGCACTTATCAGCCCTTATCACGCATTAACACTAGACCCATCTGCAGCTGTTTTTCACTATAGCCAGGAAATTTTTGAAGGCCTTAAAGCGTATCGTAAACCAGATGGCGGCATTAACTTGTTTCGCCCACTAGAAAACATCAAACGTTTCAATCGCTCTGCTGAGCGTATGGTTATGCCACAAGTTGATGAAGCGCTTCACCTTGAAGCAATAAAGTCTTTGGTAAAATTAGATCAAGCTTGGGTGCCAAGTGAGCAAGGCGCATCACTTTATATACGTCCAACGATGATAGCGACAAGTCCTAAACTTGGTTTAGGCGCAAGTTCTGCTTATAGCCACTTTATCATTGCTGGTCCAGCAGGCAGTTATTTCGCTGGCGGTTTAACGCCTATCTCTGTTTATGTTGCTGATGAACATAGAAGGGCAGTTAAAGGTGGTGTTGGTGAAGCTAAAACTGGCGGAAATTATGCTGCTAGCCTTTATGCTTCTGAAGAAGTTGTTAAGCAGGGCTACTCGCAAGTATTGTGGCTTGATGCAATAGAAGGCAAATATATTGAAGAAGTAGGTGCAATGAATATCTGTTTCGTTTACGAAGGTAAACACATTTATACACCAGAGCTCAGTGGCAGCATTTTACCGGGCATCACCCGTGATTCAATTTTAAAACTTGCACCAACACTGGGTTATGAAATTACTGAATTATCTTTAGATATTGAAAAAGTTTTAAAAGATATTAAAAGTGGCAGAATCACTGAAGTATTTGGTTGCGGTACCGCAGCGGTTATTTCTCCTGTTGGTAAGCTGGGTTTTAAAGGCGAAGAGTTTGTTATTAATGATAACCAAACCGGTGATGTTGCTAAAACTCTTTATGATGAATTAACCGGTATTCAATACGGTACTAAAGAAGATAAATTTGGTTGGATAGAATCTATTTAAATTGTGTCTTATTGACGGTTATTAATGCTGGTGATGGCGTTATTCGTCTATATGGCGGCGTTATAATGTCAGTTATACAAGACTAAAATAGTTCAACAAAATAGATAACTACAGCCACTCAAAATCCTCTATTCGAGTGGCTGTATTAATATCCGTGTCATTACCTTCACAATTAAAGCTATAACTAAGCGCGATAAAAAAACTGGTCAAAATATGTCCGTTTATTTTACAGTTTATTTTTATTTTCAAAAACGTTTTTAACAATCTCTCTATAATTCAATCGGCTAACAATCTCGGTCTGCTCTATGCATAAATTAATAGCAACCAACACAGGAGAATACAATGAAAAATGTTAATTTAATGTCTAAATTATATATCGTTTTAACTTTGTTTTTTGCTAGTCCATTTATTGCTATTGCCGGTGATAATTCTGCAGATATACCTGAGCCAAGTATTTTATCGTTGTTTTTAGTCGTCGGTGTTGTGGCTTATATAATGAAAAAACGTAATAAGTAACATGGGTTATTAGGTAATATCACTTGATATGCTGGATTTAAGAACGGATTACTTACTTCTGTGCTTAGCTTTCATACTTCTCTGGGAGCATTATTCTCCCCGAGAGGTATTAAATAATGTCAATAAAAGATGGTTAAATAACTTTTCCATATATCTAGTAAGCGCGGTTGCTAAGTGGGCATTTATTCTTGGTTTATCGGTATTTTTCAATTATGAGAGTACAAAGCCTTACCTTAATTTATTCACAGTAAATGCCAGCGTTATAAACATATTACTATTTATGTTTACCATCTTTGCCCTCGACCTATTTAGCTATACTAAACACCGGTTATTTCACTATTATCAAATTTTATGGCGCACACATTTAGTACACCACTCAGACTTAAAGTTAGATGTAACCACAAATTTTAGACATCATCCTTTTGAACAGTTTTTAACTTATCTTATTTATGCCATTTTTATATTTATCTTAGCGCTTCCTGTATGGGCGGTTGCTATTTATGGTTTTGCTGCGTCAATAATGCAACTTTGGCAGCATAGTAATACCAAACTACCTGTAAAAATTGACCACATATTACGATGGTTATTGATCACACCTTCTTTACATAAGCTGCATCATTCAGCCTTTAAAGATGAAACTAATAGCAATTACGGTACGATTTTTTCATGTTGGGATAGGTTTGCTGGCACTTTGTGTGAGCACCAACAACAAGGTAAAATCTTTAACTATGGTTTAGAGTATTTTAGAGACGCAAAACAACTCGACTTATGGCCAACCTTAAACCAACCATTTAACTATAAATATCAACAGTTGAAATCAAGTGAAATAGTAAAAGAGTACAACTCAGATTAAAGCAGCTTAACTCTACCTTGTCGTATAAAACTCAATAACATTAGTTGTAAAATATTCTGACAGGTGGAACTAAATAAGGATTATATAGCTTCGACTGTACCTGACTAAAGGCCTTAAAAGACAACTCTAAGAAAGTAAAATAAAAATAAATAACCTGCCGTATTTCACTGAATACTTCAATGAGAATTCAGTATGTTGTACCTTACAATATTCACACATTTGTTTTTTAAACTGTGATGCTCCATGCATTGAAAAATACTCTACCAATAATGCCATGTTGTAAAAAAATGACGCACAGGCGTTGGTATATCTAGGTGTGTTGTGATGTGTAATTGGTTACGTGTTACCACTTTAGGTGAAGTATCACTCATAACTTAATATGAAATAGGTAAAAACTGATAACTAAAGCACAGTCAATTTTAATACATTGCCTTAGAGTGACTATCTACATAAATACCCCGTCTTTATTTGGTGTTTAATTAAGGAGGATTGATGATATAAACGCTGCTGTTGTCCTCTTATTATTACTCAATATTCCCCTTATCCAAAATTCAGGTTAGGTATTAAAATAAATCTAAACCGGGAATAGCAGCTTCGTTTGGCTGTAAACAATGATATAAATATATAGCGAGGCCAGCATCGCCCGTCCAAAGGGTATATCTTCCTTGATCGTAATGTATGCGATCTTGCTGGCACTGTTCGATAGCATGCATGGCAAACTTCCTTGCTCTATCAAGCCAAATGGTTTCTCCAGATCTTCTATAAAGATATAAAAAAGCGTACCCATTACCGGCAGTGCCATGGCAAATATTAGCACCCTTGTTAAGGGGTCCTGCTTGCCAAACTACTTCAGCTGTTGTTACTAATAAGTCATCAAGAGCTTTAGTATTGGATGAGGCCATTTTAGGGGTTCTTGCCATCGCCGTTATTATACCCGCTGCACCATGACACCATTGCACTAGGAGTTTATCTATATCTGGCTTGGTACATAAAGGCCAATTTGTCAGCTTATTCTCGGTTATCGCTGAGTTATTTAGTGTGGAAATCGTGCGCTCTAAAAGCTCCTCGGCAGAAAGATCAGAGTATAAATCTAGCCCTTGCAAAAGAATATTTACATTACCAACTATGCCATGACAAGCACCGTAATAATGGCGCTGTGTACTAAAAACCTGGCTTTGCCACAGCCATTCACCCGTTGTTTTATCTTGCTGCCAGTTAGCAACGAGTGATTTTGCTCCTTTAATATAGATGTCTTTCCAACAGCAATCCCCCGTTTTTCGATACAAAGCTAAAGCCGCGTGCATCATGCCGCTTTGGCCCGAGGTTATTTCATAAAATGGCAGCTCTATGGTGGCTTGCATGCAATGTAAAAGTGTTTTTGATAATTCTTTATTATTAGGATCCATTAACATTCGTGGCACTAAAATACCTATTTGACCTATTTGCAAACCAGGCTCGACTGACACATCAGGGCTTTTTAAGAATGACAAATGTACAGCTTCCAGTAAATTCGATAAATCAGCTACTTGATAACCATAGCGCTTTAATATCTGTAAGGCATGAATAGTCCCCGCGGCTCCTGCATAAGCGGACCACTTTGGCCCATCCTTAGCATAACTTTGTGCATCAAGCGGGTGGGTAGGCCAGCTAGCACTAGGGAGTAATGCGCGGTTAATATCTGCGATGATAGCCAATATTTCTTGTTGAACGCAATGACTATGCCAAGGCAATGACGTGAGTGGTTGATGACGCTCTGGGTCAAATAACATGAATTGTAATGTTTCCTATTAATTTAACCTGAACTCTGGATAAGCAGCACTTGTTCAATATTCCCATTTATCCGGTTCTCAGCGTTAAAACGTCGATAAATAACCCGTTATTCATAAACGTTTTGCCTTGATAATCGAATAAATTGAAACATTGATAGAGTTTATTACTACTTAATTTTGTTGATAATATTCTAAGTTGTTGTTGTTGTTGTTGTTTTTTTACTTAAATATCAAATACTCATTATCCAGAGTTCAGGTTAACTTATATAAATCGTTGCCAATGCCTTAACGAATACCTTATCAATGCCTTAATTAAAACTTTAAGATAAGCCTAAGATAAGTTTTGAGGCTGCTTTTTAATTTAATGATTGATAATGATTTACACCTACACTGTAATTACATACAGTATAGGTGTAATTATGTATTAAATTCAATATTAAGGACAATTATTATGATAAAAATTTCGATAAGTATCGATGTTTCAGATATGAAACAAGCAGAGGCTTTTTATATTAAAGCACTTGGCTGTAAAAAGGTGCGTGATCAAGGCGCTAAAATGGTAGTGCTTGCCGTAGATAACTGCGATATATATTTATTAGAAAAAGAAGCGGGTTCAAAACCATTGCCGACCGAAAAAGATATTAACCGAGATTATGGCCGTCATTGGACCCCCATTCATTTAGATTTTCTCTGTGAAAATGTTGATGAACTAGTCGAAAAAATTGTGAAGATGGGTGGTTTACATGAAGGCGGAGAAAGCGGAGATTGGGGATCAATTGCCCATTGTGTTGACCCTTTTGGTAATGGCTTTTGTATAATTAATGAATAGATATATTGTTAAAATAACGTTAAGCCCTCTTTGCTAGTTAAATATGAATGTAGGTAAATAACACTGCTAAAGTCATTATAAAAGCCCTAATCGGGCTTTTGTATTTTTGACAACTAGGCAAGGAAAATCACCGCTAGATACGATAAAACTGTTATTTTGCAGTGATCATTAATGATAATTGTCTCTTATATTCGATTATCACAGTTAACATATCAATATATTTTAAATAAGAACTTGAAATTTAAGGGCTTTAGGGTAAATTAATTAATATGCAGTAGATGGACTTACTAAAACATCTACATAATAACTGTTATATGTTTAAGGGTTATCATGAACGCCTCAGAAATTACTAGTTCGCAACAGACATTGCTTCAAATTACCAAGGTTGTTGAAACTGAGTGTGCACAAGATGCCAGTGCACTATTGCTCGACGGTTTCGTTTTACTTGGAGTAGGTAATAATGTTTTTGCTGATTCAGAAAGTCGCTTTGTTTATAGTCTAGGTTTTCCTAAACCCATTAAAGATCTAAGTCATTGGGCTAGCGTCAACTTTTAATATAATTTGCAATAACCCTATCAAGTTAAGAAAACTTGTTACTAACATACGTTAAAAAATAAGCAGGAATTTAAAAAGTGGAACAAAACTTTAAATCAATTATTGAACAAATAGGTGAAGACTCAAACCGTGAAGGTTTAATCGATACCCCAAAACGTGCAGCAAAAGCGTTGAAATTTCTTACACAA
Source organism: Colwellia psychrerythraea (assembly GCF_000764185.1). Taxonomy (GTDB): domain Bacteria; phylum Pseudomonadota; class Gammaproteobacteria; order Enterobacterales; family Alteromonadaceae; genus Colwellia; species Colwellia psychrerythraea_B. The sequence goes on along the minus strand of NZ_JQEC01000021.1, from coordinate 194,307 downwards.
GGCTACGAGCAAAATTTAGACTCAGTTATTAACGGTGCATTATTTAGCTCAGATTGTGATTCAATGGTTGTGGTTAACAATATCGAATTATATTCACTATGTGAACACCACATGTTACCTTTTACTGGCGTTTGCCACATTGGTTACATCCCAAATGGCAAAGTATTAGGTTTATCTAAACTAGCCCGTATAGTGGATATGTTCGCCCGTCGTTTGCAAATCCAGGAGAATTTAACCCAAGAAATTGCTAATGCAATTATGGCGGTTACTGGTGCAAAAGGCGTTGGGGTTGTGATGTCAGCATCACATCTTTGTATGCGAATGCGTGGTGTTGAAAAGCAAAACTCAACCATGAAAACCTCATGTATGTTAGGTTCATTTTTGAAATGCAAAGATACCCGTGCTGAATTTTTACAGTTGATTAGAGATTGATAACTAGTACCGCTTGGGTCTTAGTAACCGGTGGCGCTAAACGCATTGGTGCGTTTCTCAATCAAGAATTTGCCAAAAGCGGTAAGAATATTGTATTACATTACAATCAATCTGAAACTGCGGCTTTGGCCTTAAAAAGTCAATTAGAAACATTTAATATCAAGGTTGTTCTATGGCAGGCAGACTTAAATGATCCGGCTAGCATTGAGTTACGCTTCGCAGATCTGCTGAATCAGGTTGCTCATATTGAAATATTGATCAATAACGCTTCAATTTTTGAGCAAACATCATTACTTGAGTCATCTTTAGCGCAAATTCAAAGCAACCTTAATATTCACCTTACTAGTCCTTGGTTATTAATTCAGGCTTTGGTAAGACAAAATAAACCGTGCCAAATTATTAATATTTCAGATGCTAATTTGTCACACCTTTACACCAGTAAATCTGCCTATTTCATCTCGAAAAAAGCCCAAGAAACCTTAACTGAATTAGCAGCGATAGAATGTGCGCCCAATGTACGGGTTAATGCAGTAGCACCGGGATATGTTTTAGAAGCTAGTGTAGTTAATACCAAGCTGAGTAGTCAAACCAGCAGCCAAATAGACGATAAAGACATCAATATCTTACAACGTAAAGTGCCGTTAGCTGACTTATATTCAGCGATAGAGTTTTTATCTAACAATCATTCTATAACGGGGCAAACACTGAAAATAGACGGAGGGAGTCACTTACAATGTCCACCATATATGTTGAAAAACTAGAAATTTATACTATTCTCGGCATCACCCCAGAAGAGCGCGAGAACAAACAAAAACTGATCATTGATTATTGGATTGATGCCGATATATCTAAGGCAATGTTATCTGATGATATAGCCGATTGTGTAAATTACCGCACCGTCAACAAAGAGATTTTAGCAATAGTATTGAACTCAAGTTATAACACTATTGAACGATTATTAGGGATAATACTAGAATTGATACTATCCTTTGATGGTGTTTTACACGCCAAGCTAAAAATCGCTAAACCAGGGGCGTTACGTTATGCAAGAAGTGTTTCGGTTACTGCCGAACGTTCAGCTTAATGGCATTTTATATTGTTGCCGTTGGCTCAAATATTGATGCTGAAGTACATATAAAACAATCATTTGAGTTAATTAGAAAAATAGACCCTCAGGTGAAAATAGCCACTTTATTACGCACCAAACCTGTAGGTTTTACCGAACAAGCAGACTTTATAAATACTGCCTTTTCATTTAATAGTGTGCTTAATGCCACCGACTTGAAAGCCCATTTACAAGATATAGAAGCACAATTAGGGCGCGTAAGGACAAAGAACAAAAATGGTCCGCGTACTATTGACTTAGACATAGTAAAAATTGACAGTGATATTGTAGATGACGATTACCACCGATATGACTTTGTTAGAAACTCAGTGGATGAGTTAATTGAGAAGCATACAATAAAAAATATCGGCAACAAATGATAAAAAAATGTAACTTTTTAATCAACAACTAAGATAGTTAACTATATAATTAAAGCAACACAAGAGAATTAGGCTTAGACAATGAAGAAAACTTACATCGCTAGACAAGCCGTTTTTAATAGAAAACTAGAGACTATTGGCTATGAGCTATTTTTTAGAGACAGTGCTGAGAATCAATTCCCCGAAGTTGATCAAGATATTGCTAGCTCGAAGCTAATTATTCAAAACCATATTCAAAGTGACATTCAAACCTTGTGTATGGGAAAATTAGCCTTTATAAATTTTACCGAAAATAATTTAATACATAAATTTCCATTAATGTTTGATAAAAACTTGATTGTCATTGAGTTGGTCGGAAATAAACAACCATCGACAAATTTGGTTAAAATCGTTAAATATTATCATGAACATGGTTATAAAATAGCGTTAACAGAATATGACTTGGCTCTTCATTGGGATGTATTATTTCCTTATATCGATATAGTTAAAGTTAATATAGAAAAAATTAATACAAAACGTTTGAGCCCAGCAGTTGTCAGAATGAAAACCTTTGATATCAGTATTGTCGCAGAGCGAGTAGAAACCAGAAATCAACAGCAAACGCTTGCCGAAGTTGGTTTTAATTATTTTCAGGGCTACTTTTACCACCAAACAGAAATGATTGAAGGGCAAGCTTTAACAACAGTAAAAACTATGATGTTACAATTACTAAGCGAAACGTCACATAGCACGCTTGATTTTGGCAAAGTATCACAAATTATTAGCCAAGACGTTAACTTAACCATAGGTTTATTAAAAATGGTTAACAATGTTTCAACGGGTACGGATGTTGAAATTGAGTGTTTAAGACAAGCGGCTACTTATTTAGGTGAAGAAAAGTTAAGGCAATTAATCGCTATTTTAGCTTTATCAAACCTCACGTCAGACAAAGCAGATGAAGTATGCAAACAGGCCTTGATCACAGGTAGAATGATGCAAACGCTTAGTGCTAAAAATAACTTTTCTTCAGTAAAAGAATTTGCTTTTATTACTGGCTTATTAAGTTCAATCGAAGTTATTTTATCTATGCCTGTTTCCGAAATTCTTAAAACAATGCCTTTAGCTAAACCTATTGAAAAGGCGTTAATCGCTAACGATGGTGTGTTAGGTGATTTATTAAACTTAACAACAACTTTCATTTCCGACAATAACCAAAATATTCAACAACTGATAACGACACATGGACTGAGTAACGAGATAATCCAACAAGAATTTCTTGATGCATGTCAATGGTGCCATGCATTAGAATTAAGTAGTTAATTACTCGCATTACACAGTAATTTATGCCGATTAACAGGATTTAACATTCCCATGTACAGCAAAAAGCAAAATACCAAGCCACAAGTCATTTCGTATGAACGGGTGAAATCATATATGCAGTGGATGATTGAGCGATATGGTGATTACTCAGCTAAAACATTACTGCAAAAGGCCAATTTATTATTCAAAGATGATAGACAATACAATCAGCTAGCTCTCGATTATTTAATAGAGCGAGAAATTGTCAATGATCTGCGTTACGCACAGCGCTTAACCGAGAGTTTTTCAGAGAAGAACATTGGTATTAACAAAATTAAAGAAAAGCTCTATGTAAAAGGTTTTTCATCGAAAACCATCAATGAGTGTATTAGTAGCATAGAAACTAGCGAAGAGGATTATTTCGACAAAGCACAGATCCTAAAAATAAGAAAGTTTGGTGAAGAGCCCATTGAAGATATTAAATTAAAGCAAAAAGCGTTACGGCATTTAATATCAAAAGGCTTTTCATATGCAATCGCAAATAAAGCGGTTAGCTATACAAGTAACGAATATGAGTAAATCACTGTTTTAGCTATAGTTACTCTAATATTTTACTAAGCGTTCAGCCACACATTTAAGCTCTAATCGCAATTGGCTTGGACGATTTACTTCAAAATCAAAAGGCCAAAAAGCAAGCTGCCGAGCAAACCATGCTAAATCGCTACACTGATGATGTAATATAACCCCATCTACCACGGCTACTAATAAACCAATACTTTTATCGATATAGGAATAAGCCGTTTCTATATCAGTATGTAATAACACTTCCACTGAAAACTCTCTGGGCAGCATAGCTATTGCTTTACGTAAATGTTCAGTCACATCAAACTTTTCAGCTTGCTCAAAAGTAATCGCTAAAATATCTATTGCGCTTATACGATCAAGCCTAAAAGTTCTAATACTTTGTCGAAGTTGACAAAAACCTACCAAATACCAATTACCTATATAAAAAGCTACACCATATGGGTCAACCACTCTTTCACTTATATGTTTATCGGCGGCGCAATAATGCATTGAGATTTGTTGTTTTTGTGATATTGCGGCACTTAATGTATAAAGATAATGGTTATTTTCAGGATGTTTTGCTGGAGATAACGGTAAGTCGAGACTCACTGTTTCAGTGATAGCACGAACCTTTTGTTTTAAAACAGCCGGCATAATGCGCTCTAACTTTGCTTGAGCAGAGGCAATAGCAGGTGCGATATGAACTAAACCCGTATGTTTTGCAGCCAATAACCCTAACACTAATGCCATCGCTTCATCTTCGTCAAACATCATGGGTTGCAGTTTAAAACCAGGGACTAAGCTGTAACCGCCATAACGTCCACGTTCGCTCATGATAGGAATACCAATTTCCTCAAGTGCGACAATATAACGACGTAAAGTACGTCGATCTAGGTCAAGCCTGGTCGATAGTTCAGCGCCACTGAGGCGACCATAATTTTGCAGTAGTTCAAGCACCGCCAAAATGCGGTTTGTTGGTTGAGCCATAATTTCTTTCAAATATATCTTAAATAGGACACGTTTTGCCCTATATAGAAATTATACTAACATCGAACGTTGCTAATACTAACAACAAATTTAACGGGTTTAATGAGGAATAGAATGAATTCAATAACACCACAATCCAGTAGCGAAGATTTTGATTTTTTTATAGGAAATTGGCAGGTTAGTCACCGTAGGCTTAAACATCGCTTGGTAAGTTGTTCACAATGGGACAATTTCTCAGGTACTTCAACTACTCAAAAGATACTTGGCGGTGCAGGAAACTTTGATGATAACCGACTGGATATGCCGCAAGAGAGTTATCATGCGGCAACACTTAGAACATATGATTCTGGTACTGGGCTCTGGTCAATTTGGTGGTTGGACGGTCGATATTCAGATCAGCTTGATGCGCCTATGCAAGGGCAATTTATCAATGGGATTGGCACCTTTTATGTGGAGGAAACCTTTGAAGGAAAAACAATTAAAGTTCGATTTTTATGGACTAGACCCACGCCTGATACACCGCGCTGGGAGCAAGCATTTTCTCAAGATGGCGGTCTAACATGGGAAACAAATTGGCTTATGGACTTTAATAAAATCGACTAATTGTTCAAGTTGTAAGGTCAGGGTCATGGCGTTTGATCAAAGAGATGACTAGTTGCTCAAGCAACTAGTTTTTTATTACCGATTGTATACATATTAGTAGAGATAAAACTTAAGCCGTCGCTTGCTGTAGGGTACGCAATTAACTCCAGTCATCACTATAATTATTGTTAGTAATATTTCTATAAGAGAGATTTATGAGCAAAGTAGCAATAATTCAACAAGCACCTTATGTTCTTGATAAAACACGCAGCATAAAAAAAGCGGCAGAAATTATAAACTCAGTAGCAGCGCAAGGCGCTAAACTTATAATTTTTCCGGAAGCGTTTATTCCAGGATATCCAGCTTGGATATGGCGATTAAAGCCCGGTGGTGATTGGGGCACCAGTGAAGAGCTGCATAGTAGATTACTCAAAAATGCAGTTAACCTATCATCTGATGATCTTAAACCAATGCTTAATGCGGCAAAAAAAAGTAATGTCACCGTTGTTTGTGGTATTAATGAGCGAGATAATCTCAATAGCCAATCGACAATTTTTAATGCGGTAATAACCATCAATGGTCAAGGGCAGGTTATTAATAATCATCGTAAGCTTATGCCAACAAACCCAGAACGTATGGTGTGGGGTTTTGGCGATGGCCATGGGCTTAATGTTATCGATACGCCTGTAGGTAAAATTGGTAGTCTAATTTGTTGGGAAAATTACATGCCGCTAGCAAGGTATTCGCTATACGCTCAGGGCATAGAAATTTATATTGCGCCAACCTATGACAGTGGTGAAGCTTGGGTTGGCACTATGCAACATATTGCTAGAGAGGGTAAATGTTGGGTTTTGTCTTGTGGCGTAGCGTTAGAAAGAAAGGACTTGCCTAAAGATTTCCCTAATTTGGATGAACTTTATCCCGCAGATGAACAATGGATTAATCCGGGAGATTCATTAATTGTATCACCGAGTGGTGAAATCATCTCTGGGCCTCTATCTAAAGAAAAAGGCAATATCATTATCGATATTGATGTAGAACTATCAACAAGTTCGAAGCGAGCTTTAGATGTTGCGGGTCATTATGCAAGGCCGGATGTTTTTAAGTTGCAGGTGGATAAATCTAGGCAAACTTCAATAGATTTTAAAAATAATAATCAATAATACATATATTGACTGTTATTTCATACAGTGCAGCAGGTATAATAAAACTAAACAAAAGTAAGCCCAAGCTGCACCAATATGAGTATTCAGTTTAATTAAATGACACAGACACTTTATCGTAACTTTTTTGGAAAGTGGTTTGGCAAAGCCAAACACATAGTAATATCAGAATGTGGTTTTACATTAGTTGATGTCGACCAAAACATCAAAGAAATAACCGTCAATCAACTTATTGATTTTCCAAGTATTGAACAATCTATTTTTGGCAATACTTTAGTTATTAAAGCTAAAAATGAAGTGACTCGAATATGGGGCATTAGTGCGAGTAGTACCCAGGTATTTAATAATAAGGCCAAGCTCGGCCTTCAACAAAACATTGCCAACAATATTACTAAACACGTAGATATTTATCATAAAGAAGCACTCACTCGATACCTTAGAGATTCATCGGTAAAATTTTTACATGAGTCGGTGACACCACTTATGCAAAGTTATAAAACGTCAAAGGCACGCTGGCAACAAATTTTATCAGAACAACAACTATCAAAAATCGATGTTATATCGAGAATGCCACCCATCAAAGAAACACAGAGCTATAGGCAATATTATGAAAATAAGATGCTTGCCGCTCAAATTGATTTTTTTAATGGTATTGAATCAAATCCACTAACAAACGAGCAGCGGCTAGCTGTTATTAGAAATAATGATAAGAATCTTGTTTTAGCTGCAGCAGGTACTGGAAAAACCTCTGTTATGGTTGCCAAAGCACTGTATTTAATCAGTCATGATGAGGTTCCGGCAGAAAATGTATTGGTGCTTGCCTATAACAATGCTGCGGCTAAAGAGCTTAAAGAAAGGTTAACGGTAAGAAAAAATGCCTACGGTTTAACATGTGATTCACCTAACATCATAACTTTCCATGCATTGGGTCTTAAAATACTAAAGGCAGCCAAAGTAAATACCACTTTATCCTTATTTACTGAACAGCCAAAACAACTGGAAACTTGGCTTACCCAATGGCTTGTTTCTCATATCAGCGAAAGCCCGCAAGCTATGCAACGTTTTATTACTCTGGCATATCAGCCGAGTGATGTATTTGAGTTCAGCTCCATTGAGCAGTATGAGATACATGTCAGGGATAATAAATACCAAACATTGCAAGGTGAGAAGGTAAGTTGTTACCAAGCATTGTTAATTGCTAACTGGCTTTTCTTAAATTCGATAGAATATCAGTATCAAGGCCCGTATGTCTCAAAACATAGCATAACAACTGGCGTTGACTATAGCCCCAGTTTTCGACTGAACAATAGCGACAACACTAGCAATACTCATATATATCTTGAATGCTTTGAAGTCACTAGAGACGGCAGCACCCGAGTTGGTATAAATTCTAGTCAATATAATAAACAGATGAAGGTAATTAGAGCGCTTCATCAAGAGTGCAAAACCACACTGTTAGAAACTTTCTATTTTGACATGGTTGAGAATAAACTAGCAGACAGACTTACTACACTTACTGCTCAATGTAGTATCAAGTTAGTACCAAAAAGCTCGCAGGATATTTTAACCGCGATAAAAGGTTCTGGTTTATTGGTCAACAATATCAAGCGCTATCTTAAGTGTTTGCAAGCAATTAGAGTAGAACAATTAACTAGTGAAAAAATTGAAAATAGGCTTAAACATGCCAAAGTAACAAGTAGTAAGCAATATGCTCAGCTACTATCCGAGATTGAACAAGCCTATGTAACCGAGTTGAAAAACCAAGCAGCAATTGATTTTGATGATATGGTGATTAGTGCTGTTGAACATGTAAATACTGGCAACTTCAAACCACAATGGACAGATATCCTGGTTGATGAATTTCAGGATATATCGACGGCTCGAATGAATTTATTAAATGCACTCATAGATAGAGGACCAAGGCCGAGACTTACCGTGGTGGGAGATGACTGGCAGTCAATCTATCGCTTTTCAGGGAGCAAGTTAGCCTTAATCACTCAGTTTGAAAAATATCACGGCAGTCACTCGTTAACGACATTGCAAAAAACCTTTCGTTATAACAATAGTATTGCTAAAACGGCCGGCCAATTTGTTATGCAAAATCCTGAACAATATAAAAAACAGATTGAAAGCCACCATCAAGTAGCACAATCGCAGGTTTATTTAATAGACTGTGATAAAAAGACTCTCGATATAAACATTGCTCAGGTTGTAAGCAAGATAAAAGTGCATGCTCCTAGTGCAACAATTGCTATATTAGCGCGTTATCGCTATTTGCTTAACAATGCTAAAACGCAGTTAACTTCTAACTTGGCAAATGAAAATATTCATTATTGGACCTTTCATGGCTCGAAAGGGTTAGAAGCAGATTATTGTATTATTGTTGGTTTCTTTCGGGGAAAAAATGGCTTTCCTAATGAAAATAATTCAGATGCATTAGTAGAAGCATTACTACCATTAGAAGATGGTTTTAAAAACTCTGAAGAGCGCCGATTACTCTATGTAGCGATTACCAGAGCGAAGAAGAAAGCCTACCTGGTTGCAGATACCAAAGAGCCCTCAGCGTTTATTGAAGAGTTATTATCACCAAGTTATGGTTTACAAGTCGTCTGTAAAAATCATGATAAATTTAGCAGAGACATATTAAAATACCCAGCAAGTTCAAAACTATGCGTTAAATGCGGTCGGCTGATGAAACTAAGAAAAGGACAATATGGTGATTTCTGGGGCTGTAGTGGATTTGCTAATGAAAGTGACCCGTGCAATCAAACAGAGAAAGTTTAATAAATACTCGACGAGTTGAGCTAGCACTTATCAAAATTAACAATAACAAAAGCAAAAGCAAGAATAAGGAAAAGTCTGTGATTTCAAAAAAAGTAAGAGAGCTATTTGTCTCATTAATGGAAGCAGCAAATGATGCCGCAGTTTTATATGATAATGAAACTGAACAGTACAGTGGTTATTTCAATAGTGCCGTCGTTGATAAATACATAGAATTAGGCGCACTAGAGCTTGTAGAGGGAGAAAGTACTATAACGGTATTACTCAATAACAGAGATGATTTCTTAAGTTCTTTTGCTGCGGGTATTAGAGAAGCAAAGCTCGGTAATGACCAATCTTACGCGGACTACAACGCCAACCCATTTGCCTTTTCAGTTGGTTTTGAGCATTTCCATAAAATGGCTAAGAAAAAACGACCTGACCACGACTATATCTGCCATGGCTTTGAAAATACGGAAACGGGTCTTATACACCAACAATAACAACACAAACTTGCTATTACCTTTAAAGTTGATAGGGCTATGCTGACAAAGTTACCGCGCGGTAAGCATTAATAATAGCTTGAAGATCGTTTGCCTTTTCTTGTTGCACGTCAGTTTGAAAGCTTTGCTGAAAACCTTTTTGCATACGTTGGTAATGATTAAGGGTTTTTGTTAAGTATTTAGCCGCTATTTCAGCTTGTGTTATTGAGGTGGACCGCCAAATTTCATCACCAACAGGGTGAATTTTTCTCTCTTTATTACTGGTCGATGAAACCAATAATATTTCATAGAAACGTTTATTTTCTGCCACTAATACTTCATCTTTTAAACTAAAATTCAGTTCGATCAACTTATTACGTAATGGGAATTGGTGGTGAACCGGGCACAGTAAAAAATCAATAGATAGATTTTTATGCTGTTGGTAAATGGCTTCAATAAACTCAATCATCAAGTCGCCACCCACTCCAGCAATAATCACCAGATGGTTTCCATGATGCTGCGCTAACGGCAACTTTGTTACATCAATGCAGTGAGTATGCCAAGCTGAAGATGGACTCAAGTGTTTATCTGGATAAAAACGCTGCAACTTGTTGTCTAACTCAACCATTAGCTCAGGCACGATATCCACAAAATGGATGTTGCTGGGGGAATTGTTGTTAGATGTATTATCCACAGCAACCTTATCAAAAGTATCTGTGCCGACTTGTCGAGATAATAAAGCGGCACCAAGCAAACCATGATCACAACAGCAATCCCAAATATGGCTATATTGCTGTGCTAGCACCATTTGTTCTATCTTTTGTAATCGCTGACCTAACTTGATGGTTTTTTTTGACCTAACTGTTGAGCTGATGTTCAAGACGAATGTTACCTAAGGTTAAAAACGTCGCTATTGTATAGTGAAGCCAAATCAGCGACAAGTAATTCAAAGGCGACCTAATAGCAATGACAACAAACAGGGAAGTAAAAACTTCGATTCACTATAAAAAGAAAATATATATACAAGTATATCGGCAGGGCACTTAACAGAAAGTTTTAAGGGCCTATTAAAAAATGCATAGCCATTAAATACCACTTCCTTATCGTTGCAGAAAACGTTGCATGAAGCGACTTGGTTCACTTTCTTGTGAATAATCTTTGGTAGATAGCCCGTTAAGGTGTAACGAGATGCGTATTTGCACGAGTAGTGAAGGTGCCCTCATTTTATCATGGCACTTAGGTATATCGAAGCTACAGCTTAGATCGTTAACACTCGCTTAATACTTGTATCACACAGAATATATATTTATCTCACAGGCTGTTAACGCTTTTTAACTTTTTTAAGTTTTTGTCTCTGTATATTAAGCACCAGTTGAACGGGAGAGGTATATCCCTCCGCTCTACTATTGTTTACTCACTAGCTAAGTTAGTTGTATTGATTTTTTTATAAAAAATTAATGATTTAGCTCAAAAATGTTTATGGAGATTTACATGAAAAAGATTCTTTCTATTACTTTAGCCGTTAGTGCAGCGCTTTCTACTTCTGCAATGGCCTCTGTTGGCGGTAACGGTATTTTCGGTGATGTAGCTTTTATTAATGATAAAGGCACTAACACCTCTGCTGCTGTTGCACAAAATGATGTTAACGAAACGGTTATTGGCGCAACCCATAGAATGGAAAACGGTGTATTCATTGGTGCAGAAACTACTTACGATTGGAACAGCGACACATCAGGCCATAAAGCGACAACGGTAGGTGCTGGTTATCGTTTCAACATATCAGAAAACTTTTATATCATGCCACAAGCAAGTTATACATTCCGTGACCATGCCAGTGATTACAGCTATGGTTTAGAGTCATTTGCCAGTACTCGAATTGCTGATGGTACAGATTGGAATTCCGGTACCGACTACAATGTAGGAGATAGCTGGAAACTTGGTCTTCAATCAGCATACCACTTAGATAACGGCGTCTTTTTTGCGGCTCGTTATAGTTACGAAAAAAGTAAAGATGTTATGAGTGTCGGTAGTATAGTTACCGGTTCAATCTCTGATAGCTCCATGAACCCAGAAACTACTATATTTACCGACTCTAAAGCCGGGTTTGATTCAAATGTTGGAATGCATGAAATGGAATTAACTGTCGGTTACAAGCTTGATAATGTAGCATTATTATCAGCTAGTTGGAAACAAACTCAGTTTAGTGATGTATCAGGCTACAACAATGAACAGGTCAATATTTCACCCGCTAGCAGTGTGATTTCATCAAATTCCGCAGAGTTTAAAGGTAAGTCGGATGATTTTGAAGTACGTGCAGCATACTTAGGTTTTGAAAATGCTATGCCATTTGTAAGCTTTACCCGTGTTGGTGACCACACCATCAAATCAGGTGCAATGCCAAGTAACTTAGTTGGCAGTTCAGAAAACGTATTAGAGGTAGGTTTTTCTTATAATTTCTAAGCTATATCCAGCTAAGATTAGTAATACTTAAATAGGACTAAGTGAATAATAAGTGTTAATGCTAAGTGCTATATATAAGATAAAAGCAGTTCAATGAGCTGCTTTCTAATTATAGTGGTATTTTTACTGTGGGAATAGATGTTCTACAAACGGGACTTCTTATTTTATGAACAATAACCGTAATAAAGCGGTAGTATTGAAACCATGACACCTTTGATATGAGTGACTCTAAGTAGAGCAAGACCAGAAAGCTGTTTATGTTGACAGTAATCTTTTCTTTGATAAAGTAAAATAGTCTTAAAGTCATTTATTAGCTAAGCATGCAAAGAGTTGCACTTGTACTATTCACCTTGGTTCAGTTTGTAATTATCCATGCTAGCGCAGCTGAAACCACTGCATTCAAAATAAATTTAACCAGCTCAGGCGAAAAATCGAAGTCATCAAAACTGATGAAAGAGATTGTCAAAATTTTATATGCTCAAGCAAATTACCAAGTAGAATTTGTCCACTCAACCAGAAAGCGTGAATCTGTTTTGTTGCAACAAGCAAAAATTGATGCGGTGCTGGCAAGGTATCGTCATATTGGTGATGCACAGCCAAACCTGATCAGGCTAGAGCCCGAATTAATCAAGGCCTACGCAATCATTATTTGTCATAACAACGAACATTGTCAGTCTTACCGGCAAACAACTATTGGTTATCTGCAACATTTTCAATATGCGAAATCATTTTGTACAGAGCAGCAACTTAATTGTAAAGAGTTTAACTCAGAGATAAGCCTGTATAGGGCAATGGCAGCAGGATTTATTGATGTTATGATATCTTATGACGTTACTATTGAGATGCTAAAAAAAATTAAGTTTGATAATCAAATTTATGTCAAAAAACTACAAGAGTTATCCTTCAATAGTTATCATTATTTACATATAAAGAATAAAAAATACCTTTCACAATTAAACCATGCCTTAAAAAAATTGCATCAAGAAAGAGTTATCGAAAAAATGTATGAACAATTTCAATATGAAAGTTTAGCGAATAAAAGCATCATCATTTTACCTTCCCAGTAATAAACTATACGCTTAAGTTAAGCTATCTATGCCCAAGGAGAATACCGCTGTGGGTCAATGTAGTTGTGGACAAACCAAAGTAAAACTTAGCCTGCCTGAAACTCTAGATCATTATAGTCCTCGGGCATGTGATTGTGACTTTTGTCTTTCTAGAAACATCAGTTATCTTTCATACCCCGGTGCAGAGCTAGAAGTCGAAAGCACAGGGCCACTTGAAGTACAGAGACAGGGGTCTAATCAAGCAAGTTTTATGACCTGTAATTGTTGCAAATCTGTCATTGCCGTTTCTTTACAGTTAGAAAATAACCTTATAGGTGCTTTAAACTCAACACTATTATCTAACGCTTCATTATTGCAAGTGGCTACTATAGTCTCTCCCAAAGTACTGACAGCAAAAGAAAAGCTTGAACGCTGGCAAACAGTTTGGCTTAACATTAAAATTAATGGCATCAGTCAGATACAGTAAACTGTTAAACAAATACAAAAACAGCTCCTAATAATACAGAGAGAGAAAAGGAGCTGTTTGAGGCCTATAACGAAACTTTAATAAATTTTAGAGTAATACGATCGGATTCACCTATTGCCGCATATTTATCTTTGTCTTTTTCACCAAGACTAAGGCTTGGTGGCAATGTCCAGACACATTATGTCATAAGCGTAAAACGCAGCTTTGGATTATATTTTGGATCGATAGGGCGTGCAGATGTGGCTAAATATTGTTGGCTATAATGTTTTAACCAACTGTGTTATCCATCTAAAGCGTTTATTAGCTTGCGATTTTACGAAAAACCCACTCCAATGGGCCTGTTTTAAAGTATTTCAACCAAAGAACACTCAATGTGATTCCACTGATGCAAAAAAGTAATGAGCTTAACAATGAGAAACCAATGCTTTGGTTTCTCAAGTGATCTGTAGCCTCAAGAACACCCATGCCAATAATCACATGAGCAACATATAACGTAAGTGATAATTGACCAGTCTGATACAACCATGCGATCAATTTTCTTTCGGAAAATTTTTCGGAAAGATACAAGCAACATATAATGATTACAACAGCGAGACTCCCTGCTGCAATAACATACTGTGGCATGGGAGGGATAATTGATGTTGAAAACAAAAACTCCACTTCTTCTATAGTTAGGCCAATTCCCTCGCCACTACCAATTTCTGCTCTAATAGCAAAAAATATTAATTCCGTAATTCCCCAAATAGCTAGGCACCAAACCAGTATTTTTTTTCTAACTATTGATGCTGTTAAGTTTTGACGACCCAACCACATACCTAAAAGTAGAAAAGCGCACCAAGGTAATACAGGGTGAAAGCCGTTAAATATAATATGTCTGACCATACCATCAACAGTCCAAAAGCCCTGATAAGTTAATGTAGTCCAGTCCCATCCGTTCTCATAATTAAAAAATATCATTAGGGTTGGAAACAAAGCCATAATCAAGGTAGCAACAATTAATAAATTTCGATCATTACTATTGAATACAAGTGCAGCGATTAAAAAATAGAAGCCATAGTAATGAAGAATATCCGCAGGCCAAATACTTGTGTAAGCAAGACCGATAAATATCAGTAAAACCCCACGTTTTATCAGCGTTTTTTGTCCTCTAATAATTAACGTACTGTCTTGAGATTGTCTAGCCTTATTAGTCAAGAATGTGATCCCTATGCCCGCCAATACGACGAAAAGAGCCGAGGCTCGCCCCTCAAATAAACTCGCGAATACAAGTAAAAATTCATTACCGGCTTCTGCATTCATAGCAATTTTAAAGTTTACAATTACCATACCAAATATCGCAAATGCTCTGGCTATATCAAACCCTATAATTCGTTGCTTCATGGAATATCCTTATAGACAAATAACGCAGCAATAAACCGCTAAGTTAATATAACTAATAAAGATATATTTCAATGTTTAAACAATGTTTGTTTATGTGAGAAACTGTAAAGTTGAAAATTAATGATGTGGTAATAATAGCCGTTACATCAAGATAATTTTATAATAATAAAAAGAAATCTATTGATGATTCAATCACCGAAACATAACGCGTATACTTAAAGCCAAATAATGATACTGAAACTTATTTTATGTAATATTCTCAAAAGGTTTGTTTTGACAGTGGTAGCTTAACAAGTGATATTAATTGGCACAAAGCAGTAAGCTATTGATAAATATATTTTAGGGATAATTATTGTGTCAGTTATATTTTCGGCTCAAGTGAAGTCTAGTGAAACTGTGATACTTCTACATGGTCTAGCAAGAAGTGATCGATCGTTTACCAAACTTGCATCTGTTTTAAATAAAAAGGGTTACCACACAATCAATTGTAACTATCCCTCGAGAAAGTACAGTGTTGGTAAGTTAGCTGAACAGGCAATTAGCACTGCCTTATCACAATGCCCAGAAGCAAGTAAAGTTCACTTTGTCACACACTCAATGGGCGGCATTCTTGTTCGCCAATACTTAAGTACAAAAGTAATCGAAAACTTGGGGCGTGTTGTTATGCTTGGCCCGCCAAATAAGGGAAGTCAGGTTGTTGATTCACTTAAACATGTACCAGGATTTAAACTGTTCAATGGTCCAGCAGGTGTGCAACTTGGCACCGAAGCTAGCAGCGTACCAAACAAACTAGGCTCAGCGAATTTTGATGTGGGTATTATTGCGGGAACACGAAGTATAAATTTGCTTCTTTCTACTATGCTGCCGAAACCAGATGACGGCAAGGTATCGGTCGAAAATACTAAGCTTGGCGGAATGAGAGATCATATCTCTTTACCAGTGACACATCCTTTTATGATGAAAAACAATAAAGTTATCAATCAAGTGCTTTATTATCTTAATCATGGACACTTTAGCCGGTAGTTAGGAGCTAATATTAGAAGAAATGCATAATCATAAATTTATTTAGATTATGCATTAATAGTAACCGATATTTTTATTAAGTTAACTGAGAAATTAACATAAATCTTACCGCTCGGGGCAGTCAGATTCAATACCGTAACCCAAGTAATAATAGCCATTCCAAAGGTTTATACTCTTGTATGGAGTAGAGCTCCATATATCAAAGTTAATACCTTCTGATGCAGCGCAGACCGAAAATAAATCAATTTTACCATCGTTATTTAAATCGAGTGTTTCCGATATCGACAGTGCTCGATTATTTTTTTCAAGTACGACTGCTATTCCATAAGTAAAGGTAGTATCGAACTTACCTTTTTCTGGTTTAGAGATTAAGTAAAAACGGTTGCCACCTATATTATTCCCACCTGATGTTTCCTCATGAAGCGGCAGACACTTATCGGGATTTTTAGTGGGAGCAATTATCTCGGAGCGAAACCTATTTTCCGTGCCTTCCGCATCCACTAATGTCACAGGCGTACCTTTAGGCAGGTTTGGCATGTTAATCACCAAGCATGCTCCGTAAAACCAACCTGCATGTTTGGTTATCGGTTTATATTGAGCATCATCCGTTATGCTCGTACAACCGGATACAATCATAGTAAGGCATACTAATACTAAAAATTTAATCATTCTATTTCATATTTAATTCTAAAATTAAGCATTAATCTCGTCGTAGCATAAGCGGTAAATCGACTGAGCCGTTTTAGAACAGGCAAGTTGGCACTAGTTATAAATTATGACTAGTGTTTTTAAGGAGAGGCTTAGAGTAAAAAAATTCTTACAAACACTTTTCAGCATCAACTCTGATTCGAACAATCCATTTCGAATTTTCTACTTTAGTTTACCCTTCAAGCTATTACTACCTATTTTTAACGCGCAAGTGTGACACTCAATACGAAACGTACTATCAATAAACGATTGTTTGAACAGTTTCTTAATTTTCATCAAAATGAGTATTTCCATCTGGCGTGGTATTCTGCAAAATTTTATTAATAAGTCAGCTTAAGACTGAGAGTATTAACCTTAATAAGAAGATTGTTGATGTGAAAATAGGCAGCCATCCAAGGCTGGTATTTCAAATGGTGAAGTAATAAAGTGTGATGTTGTTATCGCTTTGGATGGAATCAATTCAGTTGTTCGACATAAAATATTTAAAGAGAATATGATTCGAAAACCAAACCAGGTTTGCTGGAGAGGTATCTCAAATATCCAGTTACCGTTAAGAATTCAGAGTGAATTAAATGAAGTTTGGGGTGAAGGTTGTAGGTGTGGTTTTGTTCAATTATCAAAAAATGAAGTTTATTGGTGTGGACAACATGACAGTAATCACAAGTTATAAAAATTGACTTATTAAACAACTTCGAAAACTTATAGCCTATTATGAATGAAATTCTATCGCAAATAAATTTTTATAAAATATTCAAAAAATAAATTTCAGATCTTAAACCGCTTTAAACTTGGGTACATAATACTGTCATGTCAGCCTACTCGGTGATGCTGTTCATGCGACAACCCCAAACATTGGGCAAGGAGCGTGTCAGGAAATTATTAAAAATCCCGAAAAAATAAAGCGATAATGATTGTGAACTTAAGTTGGAGGCTAGGGCATGTTTGCCAAATACATAACCCTAAAATCACATGTTAATAATCACTTAGCAATCACTTAATACAAAGCCCTTAAAGGGCTTTTTTGCGTTAACTCATCTTAAAATATCACTTTACCTGTGGCTTTATTATTACCTAAAAGTTAATTGAATGTTAATTTAATGTTAATGTCATATTCGTAATTTAATATGAATTGGCTCTATCAACAATTAAAGGATTGAATATGAATCTACGAACAAATGTATTAACGACAGCTTGCTTCAGTTTTGTGATAAGTGCAACGGCACTGGCTGACAGCGATATTTATTTAACAAATAATTCAAACCAAACCATGTCAATTGAAGTAAAACATAGCGGTACTGATTTACTTGAAGAAACTGAAGAATGGCAACAACATGTACAGTCACTTAAACCATGGGAAACCAAAATGGTATTAAGCTTTAATCGCTGGGAAGGCATTAAATCCGGCGATACCTATCAATTTGAAACGGTTGTGACTAATGACAATGGTGAGTCACTATCTTTGTTTCAACAAGTAAAGGGCTATTGGTATAAATCGACGCTTGACCATAGCGCTAGTACCAATGATCTTACTCTAGAGTGGAAAAATGACCGAGAAATATACCGCCATAAATCACGATATAACACGAATAGCAATAATACAGAAATTGCCTTTAAAGCCAATAAAACCAAGCGTTATGACGATATTCATTACACAATCACACCGGAAAAGGTTGATGAGCAACCAGTAGTTGATGCTGATACTATTAAGGTAATGACATATAACGTCTGGGCACTGCCGGTAATTGCGAAACACATCGATGACCGCTTGCAGGAACTACCAAACCACTTAAAAGGCTATGATGTTTTAATGTTACAAGAAGTATTTGCTGCAGGACGTGATGCTTTTTTACGTGAACTTGCTAAAGAATACCCATACCAAACTAAAATGCTAAACTCACCAGGCGTGAATATTTACGATGGTGGCGTTATTATAGTAAGTCGTTATCCCATTGTTAATGAAGGACAATATGTTTATCCTGATTGTACTGGGACAGATTGCTTCGCTGATAAAGGGCTAAATTATGCTGAAGTAATTAAAAATGGCAAAGCTTACCACTTGTTAGCAACACACACAGCCTCATTTGATACCGATACGGCTAGAGATTATCGTCAACGACAATTTCGTCAAATGCGTAACTTTGTGCTTGCGAAAAATATCCCACTCACAGACACAGTAATTTATGGTGGTGATTTTAATGTGAACAAGCGTAAATTCCCCACAGACTACGCACAATTGTTTGCAAATTTAAGTGCTGATGAGCCAGTATATGCGGGATATACAGAATCAACCTTTGATCCGCGTATTAATACCTTTGCCGGAACTGCATTATCCGGTGGTGAGAATATTGAATATCTCGATTATATTGTAGTCAGTAATGAGTTTGCCAAACGTAGCGAAAACATCAACACGGTTAAGGTACCACGTAGTACGGTTGCGGGTTTATGGAAGCACTGGAATTTGTCAGATCACTTTCCCGTTAAAGCAGTGATTCGTTAATGCGATTACTATTCCTTTTAATATGTGCTGTTATTGCTAGCAGCACATATGTAGTGATCAGCAGCGAAAAACAGTCAAACGTAGCTGTAAATAATAATACACGTACACAAGTTGCAATAAATGAAACATTAATCATTGAGCAAATACCAATGAAAAATGAAGTGAATCAACAGCAAGATAGTAAGCAGGCAATACATGAAAGTGTATTAGCAAGCAGCCAAGGCCAACCACTATTGCATGCACTAACATCATTTTGGCAGCAATGCCGTCATCATGAAAACTGCGAGCAATTGTTGATCGTACAACAATCATTACTCAGTGAAAATCGTTATCAGCTTTTACTGAATTTTCCCGATAACTATCAAGAACAACAGCGATTTATGGGAGAATTATTAATTAGTCAGGATACAACTATAGTGAATAAAATAGCCAATGTTCAAGAGATCAGAGCGAAGGTCTGGGGAGAAAATACTCGGTTATTATTTGGCGAGCAAGATGCTTATTATGATTATAGAACGTCTTTAACAGATACTAATAATGGCTTTAATGAAACGGGCAATGCTATTGATTTTATTGAAGAATATAAAAATATGTTGCAAGAACACCATGATGATTTAACGCTGTTTTCGCTAAATTCTGCTAGTGCTAAGTATGAACAGGCATTGCAATTAATCCCTTCAAATATGTCTGAAAATGAAATGGCTAGCATCAAGGAACAATTAGCAAATTTGTACCTCACAGACGTTGAACAAGAATCTATTGCTAACAGAGAAGAACAACTTAATCAGCAAAATGAGGAAATTATAGATTACCAGCAGGCATTGAATCAGCTTGAGTTATCACTGAGCCATGAGCGTGCAACATCTAAAAAAGCAATGAATGAACAAGATTGGCAAGTGTATAAAACAGAGAAATTATATACTTTTAGGCTAAATTTCTTTAATAGTTAATAAATAAGAAGCGGCAGCAGGGCACTTATATCACTATTTTATTTGTTTATTGTATTATATTTACAGTTTTGCTTAATAAAACAGCTGTTAAGTACTAAGTTACTAATAATACGTGGCTTATTTCCCATGGTTTAATTGATGGCCGTATTAGCTACAAGTCCTGATATATGGGGCTTATAGCTAACAACGAACAAATAACAAACTAACGCTACGTTGATTCTGTTTGAGAATGCCTGTCCTTACCGGAAAAAATTCACGTAGTGCACGGTTTTTAAGAGTAATACCTCGATGAGTATTTCGCAGTAATGAGCAGATATTAATCAACTTTTCTTCGTTTACCACTTTCAGCACGTTTCTTGTTTTCACTTTGCACATAAACTGTATCGGTAGTTGCCATGCTGGCATGACCAAGGTCTTCAGAAATATCTTTAAGAGGGCGCCCACGTTCAATTTCCATACTGGCACCGGTATGCCTTAACCAATGGGCAGAAGCTTCTTTTAATTTGAGTGCTCTATTTTCACCTTCAGATCTGCGCATATTGTCATGAGCCAGATCGAAAACACTTTGCACTATACGGCGTAAGTGCCTGGATGTCATACCGCCTTGACCACGTACTTTTTCAACAAGCACCGAATTTTCATTACGTGCTGGTAAACCCAACAAACCACGGGAACCACGATAACGCTCTAAAAATGGTAAAAAGTCGATTGGCACAGTAATATCACGTATTTTACGACTTTTACCAAATATTTTAAGCCACCAGTTTTCGTCATCATCTTGCCAAAAGTGTCCCATGGTTGGTGACCAAGTTGGCCGTTCAGATAATTCTGAAATCCTTAAAAAGAGGGTTTTCAAGGACGCAATAACAAATAAGCTGCGTTCAAATACTGGATCTCCATCAGCCATTTCAACAGCAGTATCTAAAACATATTGCCATTGGCTAGCAGTTAAACGTTTGATTTCTTTAACTTGAGAATCAATTATAAAATGTCGGCAATCTTTTTTAGCGATTTGTGCAGGATTACCAATACAAAAATCTTCAGCCATTAAGTGATTATAAAAAACGATAAGTGCGGTAAACATTGATGAAAGTGTTTGTTGTGATGGACGGTATTTTTTCTTATCAATGATGTATTGAGATTTTAAACTTTTAGGTGCTTGAATCTTAAATGGAAACCAAAATTCATTAGCCGCTGAATAACCATTGGTGATTTTAAAACGTTCTTGATTTGATGTACCAATCCAAGTTACTGGTGGCTGCCAACAAAAGTCAGCATATTCGAGTAAATCTGATTTGCGTAATTGATCGATTGGTTTTTTCTTTTCAATGAATGACCACAAAAGAAAACGTTCAACGTCATTTCTAAATCTGTCATAAGTATGGTTGGATTTGTTTCTACCTATATAGGTAAGGAATAATTTACCCCAATTAAATTGCTCAAGCCACCAAGGTTCGTTTGATGAAAATATTTTCTCTAACTGAGGATAATCCTCAAGCACGAAATCACACAAATCTATATAGGGTGGATATAAAGGAATAGGCTTAGTTAATGACATATATTTTAATACCAATTTTTAAATATAACGAGGAATCATAGGTTAAAGCTAGTTTAAATCAATACACCCACTATGTCCAATACTGAAGAGTATCGGACATAGTGGGTGCATATATCTGTACTCTACTGTATATCTATTTATTGCTTGGTTTTGTCATATTCGGTTTTCCAATGATTCGCGCTATTTAACTTTTAAGCTATACACATATTCATAGCGTGCTATGTTTAAAGTTTCAAAATATAAACTAGCATAATATTTACTAAACATTGCCATTTAATCATCGGTCGCTACGTGACTTAAATTATTTTTTGCGTAACTTAGTTGCTAACTTTCACGTAGCATCACCTTTGAATAATGCTAATCAACTGAAATAACTTGATGGTTTAAACTAGCACCAATTACCAATTAAATATTTCACTAATAAAACATCCAGCTTAGCTTTTTCTATACTTGCTCAAATATTTACTAACCTTAACTCAAGTTTATGTTTGAGCATGTGTTCTTGTTTAAGCGTCTTTTTATGATTCTTTAGTATTTCAAAGCTATGTTGCCATTCATGTTTTTCTTCATTGGGATTTTCTAAATTGATAGCTTCTTGATTGAGTAAATAACTAATGGATGTTTTTTGTTTATACCATTCCTGTTCACCACCCAATAATGGTAAATCAACTTCATTGGCATTTTGAAGAGTTAACCAAAAATCTGCATGGCTAGTTAATGCTATTTCAATACCTTTAGGGTCAAGATCGCTAAAACAAATTAATGGAACTTCTCCCTTAAAGCGACGGAAAAATTGGTAACTGCTGTTAGTCGTTTGTTGTGATTTAACATCACCACGATAAAGCCAAAGCGCTTTAGTTAAATCAATCGAAGAATCAATTTCAGAATCTAGGTTGCTTAAGTTAAGTAAATTGAGGTTTGCCATAACAGCTAGATTTTCTACTAAAACAATTGCGCTATGTTCAACTGTTAGAATTTCGTCTCCTTTAATGTAACTACCTAGTGAAGTTAATCCCGACAATTCATGGCTTGTTTGGTTTACTTTTAATGATGATAAGCTATTTATTAAGATGAAATTTTTACTAACCGCATAGCTATTTTCTTTTTCGTTTCGATGTTGCTCTGCTGTAGTTAGCCTGTCTTTATTATCAGGATACGGATCATTTCTTATATCAACACCATGTGCAGTTTGTATTTCTTTAGTTAAATTTAAAACATCAGCAAAGCTAAATGATAGTTGTTTATTATTTAAATCTAATTGACCAAAGTTATAATTTTCATACAGTTTCATTGCTAAAGCGGAATTTTTTATTTGACCGCCCTGCCCATGTTTTTGTAATTTATCTTGAGTGAATTTATACAGTTGTTTGTTGATTAATGGTTTCATTTTATGTATTAACTCACTCAACTTGGAAATAAAAAATGTGAAATAAAGGAAACGCTGCAATGGTTGTTCTGCAGTTTGTTATTTGCGGCTTTCAATGCAGATTCACATTGAAATCTTTCTACACATCATATTGTTGAAACTTGAAAGTAGATTATTTTAGATAGATTAAATCGAAAATAGTACGCCCATATAACCCCAAAGCAAAAAATTCTTTAACAAAAAGAACATATTTTAAACTACTATCAAACTTTGCAAAGCCAAGATTAGGATCAAAGAAAATAAAGCTCTTATCATTTTTATGTGTAATAGCTGCGCAAGCGTGACCTTTAACTTTAATAAACGATCGGCCAGACGGGCTTTTAAGAGAGCATTTAGCCATACCTTCTGGAGTTTGGCATTTTATAAGCGTCGAATTTCTCGACATAGATACCTTTGATATAGATTGATCAAATCCTGACATGCCTTCGCTGTAATTGCCACCAAATTGTGCTATTCTCTCGGCATAAACAAGTACACCTTTTTCCAAATGTGTATTTTTGTCATCCATTAAATTCTTTGAGTCAGGTATACTATCAAGCCCTAAAAAAGCTATTGATAACCCAGCACAAACACCGTCTTGTGCTTTAAGGCCAGTTTGCATACTGGTCCATCTCATACTCAGTCCGGCCCCTTGATCAAACTTTCTTGCTTTACCGCCATGACTTTTTACTAAATCTTGGAACTGTTTGAAACTACTCATAATAATTATCCTTTAAGCGTTTTTTTAATATTGATATGTCGTATTACATCACGCCTCGCCAAGAGGCAAAAAATTGTCGGCTAAGATAAGCGACAATAGAGCAAAAGCCAACTGTTTTTTGTACTTTTATAACAAATTTTTAACTTTAGTTTTGTAAGTTTTTTTCTATTAACGTATTTGAAATTGCTAAATACGTTTCATCTTCTATTTCTATATCGAATTCCTTGCAAAGAAGTTCCGGTTACCTTGCTGGTGTTGTTTATAGGTAAACCCATCATGAGATTAATATTTTAATCCGTTTGTTTAAAGGCTTCATTATTGTTAATCCTTGGCAAGCCCAATAAAACTGTTTAAGGTGGGAACAGCTAAATAACTGGACAGACAAGATGAGCGTCAAAGAACAATTACAACGACAAGTGCAATTTTTTCACCCTGAAAAGAAATATTCGTTTCTACGCGGTGGGTTCTCGAGCGGTGCCCATGCCGCTCTGTTTGGTTTACGCGAGCAATTTTATAACGCCATGAAAGAAACTTTTTCCAATCGAGTTAACGACGCTGCCAAAGAATTATGTACTAACAGTGACTACGTTCGCGCGATAAAGTGTCTACCAATCAAGGAACAAGGCAAGATTGTAGTGCTCGGCGATAGTTTAACTGACGATAGCCAATCATGGTTTTCGATGATCGAACGCTCTTTCGAGATTGTCAGACCAGACGACAAAATCCAATTTATTAACCTTGCTGTGTCAGGCGATACCACCGCACAGTTACTGGGTTCGGTAATTCCCGCAGCAAAATTAAATGCTGATTTGTATTTTAGTTTCAGTGGCACTAATGATGCTCGCATTCAAGGTGGTAGTCGTTACAAACCATGCACCAGTATTGATGAGGTTGCCCGCAATTTAGCCAGCGTGATTGACTTTTCTAAACAGCATACCCGTGTCCCTTGGGTTTGGCTCACACCCGTTGGTGTCGATACTGCGCGAATCGAAAAACATGATTTCTTTAAGCCATTGCAAGCCAGTTGGTGTAATGCTCACATCAGTAAAATCGCAGAACTTGTTAATTGCCAAGCGGAAGACGTTATTGATTTACGTCCACATTTTACAGAATTGGATAACAATTCTCTACTTGATGATGATGGTCTTCACTGGTCTGTTGAAGGTCATAAATTGGCAACTAAAATAATTGTTGATCAACTGGTCAACATATTAGCTTAGCCAGACTTTAGTGTCGACACCAATATAAAAACTATTAGCTGATTAAGTCTATATCGTAAATACAGGCTATGTAATGCTTGGTAAATAACCATTTAGAGCATGTGTATTAAACAAAACCAGGCTAAAGTTCCAACTATTGTATTTTTATAAATTACTTGCCCTTCTTTCTATTTCATTAAATTCTTTAATGAAATTATACATTTCGCCCACAAAAGTTAACAAGGTGTTAATTTGACGGTGTTATTTTGTTAAAAAAGTACAGTGTAATGCTTGTTTTCTTAGTTTTTCTCCAATATGCTGGTCAGACCAACTACAACGTCATGACAGCTAATAATATAAATTCAAGTAGCCTTTGTCATACAGTAAAATGAGAAAAGGTTAAATTATGTTGTTCTCTCTTAGCGATATTTTCATAAAATTACAGCAACGACGTTGGTATGGGGCAATATCATTCTGTCCATCTGGTCAGGAGTTGACGTATGGGTTTATGGCCGCACATCAAGATTGGTTGGAGCAAAATATCCAATTTTCTTTTGGTGACAAAATCATTGTTGTGACAACACCAACAACTGAAACAGTTTCTACATTGTTGTGGCTTTGGCACAAAGGTGCGGTTGTTGTACCCGTTAAACACGACATGCAAACAGATTCGATTGAAAAAATCGCCGATAATTGTCATTCGCATATCATGATCAAAGATCAAAACATCACTGAACTTAAGTCTTCACCACCATCCCAGTTATTGTTTAGAGAAAACAGCAAGCGTCAAGTATGCGGCACAGATCTGGCCTTATTAATTTATACTTCTGGCAGTACCGGTAATCCAAAAGGCATCATGTTGAGCCATAATAATGTGATTACCGCAATGAATTCTATTGCGACTTACCTTAAAATCGACACCAACGAGCATATTCTCTGCCTTTCTCCATTGTCATTTGATTACGGTCTCTACCAACTATTGTTCAGTTTGGCGTTTGATTGCAAAATCACTTTATTTGAAGAAAATTTCCACCCTGTCAAAGTTATCAAAGCGCTCGAAGAGCAGAAAATCACCCTGTTACCCGTGGTACCGGCTATGGCTATTCCACTGTCTAGAGTTATCAAGGCGTTAAAGCGCAAGTTGCCGCATCTACGCAAAATGACCAATACTGGCGGTCACCTTGGCGAAACCGTGATTGACGATCTAGTGAATTTAATTCCGCAGTTAGACGTTTATGCTATGTACGGTTTAACTGAATGTAAGCGTGCATTATATCTGCCACCGGATAAAACCCACAAAAAGCGAGGCTCTGTAGGTATTGCTATTCCTGGCCTTGAAGCAAAATTATTTATCACTGTGCAGTGCGAGGATGGTTTGCATTATCAAGAAGTAAGCAATGGTGAAGTTGGTGAATTATTCGTTCGCGGTGCAACCGTAATGCAAGGATATTACGGTCAAGCCAATGCTGGTGCGAATTTAATCCCTGGTAATTACCGTGACGATAATTGGCTGGCCACAGGCGACTTGTTCACTCAGGACAAAGACTGTTATTTCTACTTTAAAGGGCGTACCAAAGAGCTAATAAAACAAGCGGGTTTCTGTATTTATCCAACCGAAAGTGAAGCATTGATAGAGAAAAATTCGCTGGTACATCTTGCCGCCATCATTCAATCCAAAGACAAGTTCGGTGATGAAATAGCCTGCTTGTGTGTGCAGTTGCACGATGACAACAAAGAAAATGAAACAACTTTTGAAAATTGGCTTAAAGACAACATAGATGCAGATTACCGTCCGCGTGAAGTGCGATTTACTTGTCAAATGCAGCTTACCGACAACACGAAAGTCGACAAAAAGTCCCTTGTGGCCAAATTAGCGCTGGAGAATTAAAGTGCAACAAATTATGCAAATGCTGTCACAAGATCAATCACAAATTTCAACCCCCTGTTATTTTTACAGTATCAGCCGTTTGAAAAGTAATTTCGACGCATTAAAAGCTGCGCTGGGTACACAGGTGATCCTTTCAGTCAAAGCCAACAGCAATACTGATTTATTAGTACGCTGCACCAACTTTATGAATGACGGTTTTGAGGTTGCGTCAATTGCTGAACTACAAACCATTGTCGGAGGTGATCGAATCCGTTACGTTAATAACCCTGCTGCTGACAAAAAATTTTTTCGCGCAGCTATTTCGGGTAAAGCTCGGTTGGTCATAGACAGTATTGATCAGCTAAACATTGTTGCTGAGCTTTCTAAAAAACGCCCAATCGCTGGGATTATCTTACGACTGAACCCCGTTGTATTGAAACAGTTTAATAACGACCACCCTAAAGTTCGCCCGGATCAATTTGGCATGGACTGGGATTCAAGCTGTATCGCCATTGAGTTTTGCAAAGCGAATAACTTACCATTATTGGGCTTTCATTTATTTAAAGGCTCTTATAGTTTTGAACGCAGCGCCATGGCTACTGTGGACTCGGCCAAAGTTATCATTGCTGAAATGGAAAAACGTTACGGTCAGCCATTATCATTTGCCAATCTCGGCGGCGGTTTCAGCGAACGCTGGCAAGAAGCCACATTTGATTACACCGCTTACCGCGAAAAATTGGCTGAACTTCCGCCGCACATAACGCTTGCACATGAATCAGGGCGAGGTCTGATGGCCAGTATCGGCTATTTCGCCGTGCGGGTTCGTTATGTCAAACAAATTGAAAATGAATACTTCGTTATTTGTGACGGTGGTATCGCACAAAATTTTTTACTGGCGCAAACAGAAAACACTTTGCGCAGGCTAAAAAAGCCAACATTGTGGCAATCTCAGCCAAGTTATAAAAAATCCGCTTGCAAATTTGTCGGAAGTTCTTGCAGCAAAGACGATGTCATTGGCAAGCAGACTGAAGAGCATGTTTTACCGCAGCCTGGCGATATCTGTATTTTCGAACAGTGTGGTGCTTATAACGCCAGTTACACCGTTGCGCCTTTTTTGCACTTGCCCGCTGCCACTACTTACATTATTGAATAGGAGATCTCATGACCCAAGTACATAATATTTTTGGCCGCTGTATCACCTCATTCTTGGCCTTGAGCGGTGATGTACCACTGGCGATTGAACGTTTGGTCAATAATGCGGTTATCGGGTTGATGGACAGTGACATGATCATCGAAGACACCTTTGCACCAATGGCTGAATTGCAAGAACCACGTGTGGCACAGCCATTAGAAAGCTTTGAGCAAACAGTGTTTATCGACCAATTGACCGATAAAGTCATAATTGATGGATTTGGCCCTCATTTTCATCAAATCATCGGTTTATTCGGTTCAATCATGCTCGATTTGTGTGCCACTGACGAACAACGTCAATTGGTTGATAATTGGTTGGGACAAGGTCATTTTGGTAACTTTATGATGACCGATGCCGGAGGTCCAACATTGGCACAGTGGCAATCTACCCTGACTACAGCTGAAGCAGGACAGATCAGCCTAAATGTTGATAAAAAATGGGTGATTGAAGGACAAAACGTCGGTTTTTCTATGGTAGTTTGCCAACAAAAAGGCCGACCTTTCCCAACAACCGTATTGTTGTCACCACAGAAGTCAAAAGCATTGCAACAAAAAGCCTGTGGCGGCAGTTTTCTCGACGGTAATCTGCAATTAGGTGATGTTAAAGGTGAAGTGCTGATCAATAAAAGTGACTTCCTTTCTAAAGGTGGCCTCGCCAGCGTTAACCGCTTTTTAACCTTGGTTCGTCCCCGCTTCGTCAAGTCGTTAATGCATCACCTATTATGGCTGCAAGACCAAAAGCGTCTGACGCTTGACCATGATGATCTCAGCGTGATTGATTTTATAATCAACACGGCCAATTGGTGTACAGCCCAAGACAAATTCTCAATCCACTCGGTTGACCGAGTACTAGCATTAAAATTCACCAGCAACGAATTGTTGCAATCACTGGTGGTTAAAGGCGCAGTCAATGAAATTAACGACCAACGTGACCTGCTCGGCTTTACCAAAATGGAAGGTAGTTCATACCGATGTCTGTTTGAAATTTACAGTAAATTCAAACGGGGTCGACGATGAACACCGAGGTAAATAATCAGACAGTATCCGGTCTGGTGGTTAAAGGTATCGCCTTTACGCCGTTACCACAGCCACTATTTGATCAGCTTCGCCCAATTGACCAAGTAATGTCTATGTTGGTGCAATCCATAGGGCCACAAGTCAATCAACTGATTGAGCAAACGGGGATCCCAACCACAGAGTTTGATCGCCATTTTTTGTGTTCAACCATGATTGAATTGCCCTTTACCACTCAGTCAGTCAATTGGCCGGACATTGCTGGTCAACTGAAAGAATATGGGGAACATCAACCTGATACTTTCGTCAATGCGTATGAGTGTGCTTCATGGGGTTATTCGTTACGCCATTATCTAAAGCAGGCTGAAGGACAAAAATACCAAGCAAAATACATGATTGTTAGCATTATCGATGCCAACGTTTATGATTTTGAATTCTGGCGCTATAACGACCACTGGCAGCATTCTGGTTTTGGTATCACCACGGTTATACTCGAAGTGGAAACCCCTTTGACTGACGAAATTACCATAGGATCTGCGGTCACCCACAATGGCGTCGCTGAATTCGCCACTGTAGTACGTCGTACCATGATGAAAAAACCCGGTGCTGTAGTCGCACTACCGTTTTTCCCCGTTAATGTGCAAATGATGTTTGAAAAATTGCTTCGTGGTCAACCAAGCTTGCCAGACTTGCATGCCAAGTATGGGCACTGCTTTGGTGCTGATCCGTGGTTATCATTGCTAACACATGGTCTAAGCAACAAAATTGAACAACCACAGCGTTTTATGGCTTGCTCGGTGGCATTAAACGGTTATTACGCAATTGCAGAGCTGATGCTGACTTCAGATACCGTATTAATCATGAATAAGGAATGGCATCGTGGTTAAACAATTACAACAATATTGCGGCACACTCAGCCGTATGCCTTTTCCTGACATGCCTTCGATTGCCGAAGCACAAATGTTGCCATTGACTACCGATAACGATTTTAGCGTATTTGCCAACTTTACTAGCTCTCCCTATCCAGTGTTTGTTAATGTTCGTGAACATTATCAAATTTTATCCGATCTCGTTGACGAAGCGCAGCTGTGCTGGCCGAAGATCACCATAATCGTCAGAATATCAATGCCCGGCGGTATGCGTATTCCGGCCAATTTGTTGGCAGACAATGTGTTATTGCTTGAAGACATAACATGTGAAGAACAAAAACTCGTTGTCTTTGAAAATTCGCTGCTGGTGATCGAAGATTATTTCACTCGCATTGAAATAGATAACAATGACAACAGTGTCCGCTTGCGGTTGTACAGCAACGATGTGTTACCCTCTGGTGCCCTGCAGCCCTTGATTACCTGTTTGCAGAAACGGGGAGTAATATAAATGGCTTCACCACTGGTCATTTCACACTACTGGTCGGGCGACGCATCCGATGCGGACATAGCCATCATAGAATTGAAATTTAGACTAAATGCGTTGGGTGCTCTGCCAAGTCATGTCACTGTAGTCAGTGCCGGTGAGGCTTGTGTACTGCTAGACCCCATAGTATTTGAATTTTATCAGTGGTTGAGCGATCACTGTCATGTGACTTTTATCAGTGCTGCCTGTACCAGTGTACATGCGGGTATTTTAGATTTTTATCATAGCGATTTAGACGCCACCCTAGTGATCTCAATCGAGTTAGGTAAATCGTTCCAACAAAGCTGCCTAAACTCCCTAGGCATTGGCAACGACAATGAACAAAAAGGTCTGGATGTTATTCCTTGCGTTGGTTTTATTGCATTAAAGCGCTTAGTTGTCGGCAAAAAGATTGCACCCCATGAACTTGTTGTTGAACAATGCCAATTAATTAGCCAGCAACCTGGTATGACAGGCACACAATTGCTTATCCGTCAGCTTTATCAAGAACTGAAATCTTTACCTGCACATGTTTTACCAGTTTCATTTAATATTTGTTCTCTCTGGGCGAAATCCCTGTTTCGTGGCCTCGATAACTTATTTGCAGTCAATCAGCGATCCGTCAACTGGTTATCTAGTATTGAAAGTTGTCAACGTCATTATTTAAGTTTAAAACCTTTGCTTGAACTGCAGCTTTATCGACAAAAGCTGAAACAAAATAGCCTGCTATTTTTTACTCTCGGCGGCGGCGGTCGGGTCGGCATGTTGCAATTGGGAAAGAATATTAAAACTCCGATAAAACTACCTAAAGCGAGTTTCGAACAGCAATCATTGCTAAATGATATCAAGAGTTATCAATTGGCGAATAGCTTGATTCAGGCAGACAAATCAGCGTATTACAAACAGATAAGAGCAACGCTGAAGTATCCTCATTCCCGCTATCGCGGTAAAGATAATCATTATTTTAAATGGCAAATCCCTGGGAATATCGAACAAGCGGTAATTGTTCAACCTTCACCTGAGCAATCTACACCCCAGAAAAAAACACCTAAGAAAACAGCAAGCAAGCTAACGATAATAAAAACAATTACAGGAGCAAATGCATGATAAATAGTCAATTAATAATGCCGCAATATGACGTTGCTATTATCGGCGCTGGTTGGTCAGGGCTTGCCTTGGCGCGCCAGCTAAAGAGAAATAACCGTGATATCAGAATTATTCAACTGGAAGTCAGCACCGAATTTAAAGCTAAAATCGGCGAAGCCACCGTTGAGAATACTGGCCATTATTTTTTGAAAAAACTGGGTTTAGCCAATTATTTGTACCGTAATCAGTTACCTAAAAATGCACTGCGATTTTTCTTTGATAATGAAGACCACAGTCTACCTATTGAACAGATGAGTGAACAGGGAACCACCTATATTCCGCCCCACCCGGCTTTTCAGCTTGATCGCGCCAGTTTTGAATCGGCTCTAACTGATATGAACCGTGAAGATGATATTACCGTTTTACAAGGTGCTAAAGTTACCGATTTTGCATTGGATCACGAAACAGAGCACATAGTTAAATTCAACTACCAAAATGACAAACATGAAATTCGTTGCAAATGGCTGGTTGATGCCAGTGGCCGTGCTGGGGTAGTCGCCAGAAGGATGAAGAGTTACAGCCGTGAAAACGTCCCAAAACATAGCTCTGCATGGGGCCGTTTCAGCGGTGTTAAAGATTTTGACAGTGTTGGCACGCAGAAATGGCGTGACGGAGCTTCAAGCCGCTTTTTGTCGACTAATCATTTTAGTGGCCACGGCTATTGGATCTGGTTCATTCCGTTGAAGAATGGCCTAACCAGCATAGGGATAGTCTGTGATAAAACTAAGGTCAATAATCCGCCGATGAAGCAGGCAGATTTCATCGCCAAACTTAAAGAACATACTGCCATCGCCGATTTGATAGCAGAGGCCGAAATAGAAGATTTTGAAGCCTGGGGCCAGTTGGCTTATCGTGGTAAGGGCATAGTCAATCGCGAGCGTTGGGGAGCCACTGGTTTTGCTGCAATGTTTTTAGACCCCCTATTAAGTGGTGGCGGTGATGTCATTGCTATGGCTAATGACAATCTGACCAAACTTATCCTTGCCGATTTGAGCAACAAGGACAGACAAGCGGCACAGATAGCGCTGGATAAAGCGGTGCCTTACGCCAATGAAGTGGTCGATTATTATTACCAGTTTCTTTATGCCCAATTGATGAACCTTTATCCGGTGCTTGAATGTGCTGAGCTTTGTTCACCCGTGATGGCTTACATCAATGCCACCTATTTTATTACCAGCGCTTGGGATTACATGGCGGGCAACTTTTCAGATTATGAGCATTTTGCCAAAAATGACTTTATCCGTCGCGGTAATTACAGCCTTGAAATGCTGATGCAGCGTCAGATCCTCGAAGCGCTGGAAATATTACAAAACGAGAACCGTGCTTTTGTGCGTAACAACGAAGGCTTCTTTGAAACAGGTGCTGATCTGTATAAATACTATATTTACCAGATGGGTGAAAAAGGCAAAGACGGTTACCGTATTGATTTGCGTCTTAAATTGTTTACCGAGTGTTTTGCCATCGTGACAGGCGCTAAGTTGGGATTAGCTAAATTTGGTCGCCGACGTATCGTGCAAAATGCGCTTAATCTGCCAATGATTTTGCAAAAACCAACATTTGCTCGTGACGACTTGCCACAATTGTTAATCACCATGAGTAATAACCTCACTCAGGAATTACAGCAAACCACGGAACACAATGTTTTGGTCAACATTACTGAAGATTCGTTCAGTAATGAAGTGGTCGCAGTGACAATAATTGGCAATACGGCCGATGACGAGCAGCTGCAGAAGATTAACAAAACCGCTAATGATATCTGGATGCATCAGCAGGAATACATTGATCAAACCAGTTTTGTACCCATATTCCTACGGTATGCTAGACAGCAACCGCTAGATATTATGGATCCAATCCACCCGGTTAGACTCGAAACAACTGAACTGTGCGAAGTTTGATGAATACAGTCATGATCTCAGCCAGAGATGGTGCACAACTCGCTTGTCATTGCTACTTCCCCGAAACAGGCAGCAATACTTATGGCCGTTTACTGTTTCTTCATGGTGGTAGCTTTAACAGTCGTCGTTATGCCAACATCGCCAAAGCCTGTGTAAAAACTGGTTTTGAGGTGGTACTTTGTGATTTGCGTGGTCATGGTAGCTCTGAAGGTACGCCGGGTACTTGCGATTATGTCGGTCAACTTGAAGATGACATCAGTGACACTATTAGCTGGTTTGAACAAAAACAGCCATTACCATTGATCCTTGGAGGACATTCTTCAGGCTCAGTAGTGTGTCTGCGTTATATTGTGAAATATGGCCAGGATAAACTTTCAGGATGTTACTTTATTGCCCCCGCCATAAGTAACACGCTGGAGCCGTTGCGTTTTGATGGTCCCACCAGCAAAAGAAGCTTTTTGATGAATTACTGGCGTAAAAAACCCAGTTTTCATCCAGCACCGAAACCAACCCTCAAACACATTCCCAAAATGAACAATGGCAAGTTTTTGTTGGCTCTGGCATTGCCGTTGTTACGTCATCGCACAGTAATGAGTTTTCCCGGCTCAGCTAAAATGGCCGCACTTGAAGGCCGGGTTCTCAATTATTCGTTTAACCTAATGGCCTCGGTATCAATACCTAAATACAGTAAAGCTTTTCGTCAGATTAACGTACCAATCGCCTTAATTTGCGGAGAACTTGATGAAATTCTGCATCCTTCATTTTTAACTACTGTTGCGCAATGGCATTTATCACCAACACTGGATAAAGAAGTGCATATGCTTGCGAAGCTCAATCATATGTCAATACTAAGCGGTGCAGCTCGAGTGCTGCCGCAATGGTTAGCTCAACGTTGGACAAAACCAGTAATGACTCAAGCACAAGATGAATACTTGGTGGGACAAACAGAATGAGTAAATACGATGATAAATATGCCAAGCAAGCTTGTGTGTTACGTATGTATGTGACAGCTCCGCAATTGCCTAATCATCTAGAGCTGCAAGGCTTTGAACAAGAGCAATGTTATATCAAAGGTTACTTGACTAATGAAGAGCTAATTTGTGAACAACTGAATATTGAAACCGGCAATCAACAATCCTTACTTAACGCAGCACTCAAACGTTGGGGCGTTGAGGTGAATAAACACCTTTGCGGCGATTATGTGCTCGTTTGGCTTAATGACGAACAATTGCTAGTGACCAGTAGTGCTCGTTCAAGCTTTACCTTGTACTACCAAGAACATAACGGTCTTGTTGTGGCTACCGAGTTAAGCCATTTAAGTCAAAAAAGGGAGACAAGACTAAATAAGGCGCAATTGTTACAACTACTAACTTTGGGACCGATTGCAGGTAAACATACCTGTTTTGAACATATTAACCAATTGCAAAGTGGTGAAACTCTGCTCTGGCAATTACAGCAAACTCTTAAATTAGGTAGTAAAGAAGCTTTTAAACAAAGCTATCAAGCAAAGTTGTCTCATGCCGAGCAATTAATACTTGTGCAAGACAACAATTTTCCGATTGCTGAGCCAATAACCCCTCGAGTCATTGACGATATAGATTTAACAGAGTTGTTCAACCAATTGCCATTATTGGCCCATCGCCTAGGTGAACCGGTTATAGATATAGCGCTGGCCCATTTCGACAGTCTCGTGCAAGCCAGTAAAACCGAGACACTGTTACTTGATGAAAGCTGGCTCAGTGCGCGTAATATCATCAGTGAACAATGTTTTCACCTGCGTTTTAGTAGGTGCAAAAGCATTTTAAAACGTCCACTGTTAAAACAGCGCGAACAACTGACCAAGTTACAGCAGCAGTTAACTACTGATTTTTCTGCGGAACATAACGAACAATGTAGTGTTTTATCGTTCAGTCAATGGCTTGATTTGCATTATGTTATACCTGCATGGTGTCAAATATTACAACGCATTTGCCAACATCACGGTAAAACGCTGATTAACCCCTATGCACGTCCTGAACAGATCATGAAGCTAGTGAGGCAAACCGACAATCAGCCTAAAGCCTATTTTTCATTACAACAAATTAGCTTAGCCAATGTCTATGATGCCATGCAGCGTTTATTTCATCTTGGCGAAGCCAAAACCCTCAAGCTGTTCAACCTAAACCCAGCGATTACCGCCCGTCTTATTAGACAGCAAACAGACCCACCTCAGAAGGTCGAGCAGTTATCCGTAATACTGCTGACCTTTGATTATTTGACTCGATTTCATCCGGCTCACTTAAATTGATTTAACTATAAACACAATAACCCCGATAAAAACAATAACTTAAAAAGGTAGAGAATAATATGATAGAAGTAGGTCAAACATTACCGGAATTAAAAGCACAGATTGCAGAAATGCTTAATAAAGGCGACGTTGATGTTGATGCCCCTTTAGGTGAACTGGGTGTAGATTCATTGAACATTGTTGAAGTGATTCTCATCGTTGAGCAATTGTATCCCGATGTCACCGACCCAGATGCACTGACTTTTGACGAACATACAACTTTGTCACAAATGGATGAGCAATTGGTCGAGTCTTCAGTCGAAGTCTGAACCCATATCGCCCGCCAATTCTGGTAACAGTATTAGTGGGCGGCTAATTATGTAAATGGCTTATTTTATGTTTGTTATTTTGAGGTTAAGTATGAAAAAACTGTTGATTATACTTTCAATAAACTTGCTGATTGGCAATGTTATTGCCTGGTTTATGGGCGCTGCACCTATTGATTTCAAAATGGTGCCTTATTCACAGCAAGAGCAAAACCTGATCACTGAAATCAACACTGAGTTGCGACTAAACCCCAATGACAGTACGTTGCAAACACAACTCGGCGCTATGTATTCATTACATAATCAAATTGATGACGCAGAGAAATTGTTAACATCAGCCTTCACATCCGATCAAGATGCACTTACCTTGGCATGGTTAAGCGGCAACCAGGCAAAACAGGCTGGTGCTATGTTCGATCCTTTAATGGGCCTGTCGAAACTGTATCGATTATATTCAGCCTGCGGCGAAATGAACCAAGCAATCACTATGCAGCCAAATAATTTTGAAATTCGTATGGTACGGTTAGCTACTTTTGCCTCAACCAACCTACTCAATTGCAGCCTCGACACTGCGTTCATTGACGAAGCTTGGTTCAAACAATATTTTGATAACCAAGGTGCCAATGCGCCCCTTGAGTTAAAACTGCAATTTGAGCTGACCATGAGCATCGCCTACGCTAATGCCGGAGGCAGAGAGAACCAACAAATGGCCGCCCATTACATGTCGCAATATCAACAAGGGTCTCAAGGCAGCAATCAATCGCCGCTGGTTTTACACCAACTTGCTACGGCCAACAAACTACTAACGGAAGGTTCTTGATGACTGTCGTTAAATTACAGGGCGTATCCCGATACTTTCCTGTAGGCAATACTCCTATTACTGCACTGGATAAAGTAGATTTAACCCTTGAAAAAGGTGAATTTGTGGTACTTAGAGGAGCCAGTGGCAGCGGCAAAAGTACCCTGCTCAACCTTATCGGTGCGATGGATGATCCTAACGAGGGTGAAGTCTTTATCCATGGCATGGCATTAAGCTCACTGTCGGATAAACAAAAATCACAATTACGTAGCCATTACATTGGCTTCATTTTTCAGTCGTTTAATCTTATCCCGGTGTTAACCGCGTTGGAAAACGTGCAATACCCGTTGTCATTGCAAAGAGTAGCGAATAAAGAAGGCAAATACCGCGCAGCCCAAGCACTAGAGCAAGTGGGTCTAGCCGATTTTATTCATCGTCGGCCTAACCAATTATCAGGCGGGCAAATGCAACGTGTCGCCATTGCCCGAGCATTGGTCACAAAACCCGATATCATTCTGGCAGATGAACCGACCGCCAACCTTGATTCCGAAACATCAAAGCAAATAATGGATCTGCTTGGCTCACTCAATCGCAATACTGGCGTAACCTTTTTATTTGCCACTCATCACGACTTCGTATTGAGCCGAGCATCAAGAATATTAGAATTAAAAGACGGTCACATAGTCAAAGATGAGCCTGTACAACACTTAAACTTGGTAAATCAAATCGCTCTTGGAGAGGAAGTTGGATAATTTATTTAATAATATCGGCCTGTTATTGCTGACGATAACGCTTGGTGGTTGCTCGGAGCCTGACGTACATAAACAAAGTAAAAGCATAGCTTTTCTTACAGCGAGTACAGTTAATGTTAATGCCACTAAAGCATTAAATTATGAAAAATTTACTAAACCGACGACTGTTCCGACAACCAATATCGAGCGTCAGGCATTGTTAAAATCACTCAACATCAAGACCGATAGTACTATAGATGAACGTCGTTTAGCCCTGTTTGTCCGGTACACTTATTTTGCTAATAGCCAAGACCGTCAGCTGAATACGCTTGAGCAGCTCGTTGGAGAGATCGCGAATATGCGCAAAAGCCGTCCAGACGATCATGAGCTGACTGCGTTATATGGCAGCGCTACGTGTCTGCAGACCGTATTTTTTCTAGATAATCTTGGTAAAACTAACTTGTTGTCTAAAAAAGGTAGCCGTTATCTTGATCGTGCTGTGAAAAGTGCCCCCAATCACTTAGGTGTACGTTTATATCGCGGTATTACTTATGCCGAAATGCCTGCCTTCTTAGGTAAAGGTCGCCAGGCAGTTGCAGACTTTACCCTGATCAAAAGTGCCACAAATAGTCAAACAGATGAAAAGTTCACTGCTATGGTCGATTATTACTACGCCATGGCATTGCTCAAAAATCAGCAACAAAACAATGGCCTCGAACTACTTGCTGCGCTAGTCGACAAAAACATTGTTCCTTGGTCTGCACGTGCTGCAACACTACTAAAAGATAAGGGCTAAGGCATGTTAAGGTTAAAATTGGCTTTATTAAATGTATTGCGAAATGGTCGGCGCAGCTTTATCACCCTACTGGCGATCCAATTTGGCGTTATCAGTTTAATTCTAATGGGCGGCTTTTTTACCTCCATGTACGAAGGCATGCGCGAAAACGTAATCCGCTCACAGCTCGGTCATATTCAAATTTATCAAGCGGGCTTTAACCAGTTTGGCAGTCAACAGCCTGAAGATTACTTGATTGATGCCGAAACCCTACACAAAGTCACCAAGCTGGTTGAATCACTTGAACAGGTAGAACTGGTTACACCAAGATTGAACTTTACTGGTCTGTTAACCGACGGAAACAGGTCGTTAGCCGTGGTGGTTGAAGGTATCAATCCTGATAAAGAGTCGCTGTTAAGCTCAGCAGTAAAATTAACTGCTGGTGAAGACCTGTTTGAAGAAGACACCGACGGAGCATTAATTGGTGACGGCTTGTTTAAATCGTTAAACCTTTCTATCGGCGCATCGCTGACCTTGATGGCGACGACGGCGGATGGAAGTTTTGACGCCCGTGATGTCACAGCTATCGGCGCAATTTCTACTGGTACTCGTGAAGTGGACAACCGCTTTATGCGAATGAATCTACAACATGCACAAGCATTAATGTACACCGAAGGTGTTACCCGTCTGGTGGTGTTGCTTAATGACACTAAACAAACTGACGAAGTTATGGCTTTGTTATCCCAAGCATTTAAAAAGCAAGGACTAGCGCTGGAACTGCGAAGTTGGAGTGATCTGGCAGATTACTACCATGAAGTGGTTAATCTTTTTGACGGTATTTTCTTTGTTGTACAGATAATTGTTTTGGCTATCGTCTTACTGGGTATTGTTAATACTATGGTCATGGCCGTTATGGAACGTACACAGGAGATTGGTACCATTCGCGCTATTGGCGGTACCCGTAGCGAAGTTATGGGCCTGTTTATCAGCGAAGCCTTCATACTAGGTTTGATTGGTAGTCTACTAGGTGTCATTTTTGCGATATTGCTGGCACAGGGAATTACTGCTGCTGGCATTATGATGCCGACCCCTCCCGGCAGCTCACAAACCTACCCTATCCGTATATTTACCGAAGCAGATTTACTTTGGCAGAACGGCCTGTTTGGCCTATTGATAGCTGTGGTATCGAGCATCTATCCGGCGGTCAAAGCCTCACGTATGGTAATTACCAAAGCTTTAAGATTTGCCTAATTGGAGTGAGAAATATGAATGCATTAATAAAAGTGTTAACAAAAGTATTATTACCTGTGGGACTCGTTTTATTAAGCCCTTTAACTCTGGCATTGGATCAAGAACTGAGTCAAGAAGGTACGATTAATAGCCAAATAACGGATAGCAAGAAAACGGTTACAAGCGAGTTCAACACATCAATCGAACCTGACGCCCAACAGTTGCTGGAATTTATCGATAACTTGCGTGGTTATAAGGGTCAGAGTTTTACCTTTGAATTATCTAACATCAGCTTCAAAGAAAACAAACAAAATAACCGTAATAAACTGGCAGTAAAAGTACTGAATGACGCATCACTGGTAGAGTTTACCGCTCCAGCCCGATCTAAAGGTCGTAAAATTTTGAAGCAGGCGCAAAATATGTGGATCCGCTTCCCCAGCACCCGCAACGTAATACGCATTTCACCCGCCCAACGCTTATTAGGTGAAGCGAGCAATGGTGATGTTACTGGCACTAATTTCTCACAGGATTATACGGCCACTTATGAAGGCACGGAATTGCTCGACGACCAGCCTGTTATTAAACTTAACCTATCAGCCAAACATGACAAAACGACTTATAAACAAGTGGTATTTTTCCTTGACAGTAAAAGCCATCTGCCCGTGCGCAGTGATTTTTATGCCCGCTCCGGCAAGCTGGCTAAACAAGCTTATTACACTAAGTTTAAAATATTTGATGGCGACTTAAAGCTACATCGTATGAAGCTGGTCAATCCAATTATCGGTGGCAGTTATACCTGGATGATGTTTGACAACTATCAAAAGCGAGATCTGAGCGATGCCATTTTTCACAAAGATGCACTGTCGAGGTAACGGAGGGTGATGATGTTAAGAATCTGGCCGCTACTCGCCTTTTTATTTAATCCATTGGCGCTGTGCAATAACTCTGACACGAGTAATGACCCTTTTGCTGACGATCCGTTTAAAAATGAGGCATCGCAAATAAACAATAACCACGACCATAAAAGCCGGATCGAGTTAAAAGGCTATTATCAGCATAACAACCTTCGCACTGATCACCCGTTTAACCCGGGAGAAGAATTATTTTCCGACAAGGTTAAGCTTGTTTCACTCGATGCTCAGCTAGAAAGTGACTGGCAAAATCAGTGGAAAACTCGCGGCAGAATATATCTTCGCTATTTGGACGAGGGTCACAAAGATGCCACCAAGAGCACTTTACTTGAGGGGATAGCACAATGGCAAAGTAAAGATCGCAACCTAATCATAGAATTAGGTCGTAGCAAACCACAGTGGAGTAACGGCTATAACTACGACATTGCTAACATGTTACAACCCCAGCGCAGCTTACCTTATATTGATCAAGATAACCCGCTGCAAAGTAAAGGTTGGGACATGGTTTCTGGGCAATATTTCAATGGCCCATGGTCGTTTTCCGCTTACTTGGTCGCGAGCGAAAACCCTTATGTTGATACTAATTCTGAGGCTGTATTACGGTTGGGTTATCAAGACAATGACTCTTTTTCATTGTTATTAAATAAGATAGAAGGACAAAATCTGTCATTCGGTGCAACTTACAGTAGTTTATTGACCGACTCAATTACCTTTAGAACAGAATGGACCCGTCATAGCTATCGACAAATGATCAGCAGTTTAAAAATTAAACAACAATCTAATTACCAGCGGTTAGTGCTTGGTTCCACCTACACAGCAGATTCAGGTTGGTCATTGACTGGCGAGTATTTTTATAACGAACACGGTGCTAATAAACAAGAATGGGAAAATGTGACTGCTGATGCGGCTGCCAGCGCTGAGCGTTTGCGCCAAAATCAGTCTACAGATCCCGCAACCGACTACAAAAATACCTATACAGGTCTGAATTTAATGAGCCAAGGCTGGGTACGTGAACGTTATTTTTCATTTATGTTTATGTCAATAGAAAGCGAAGACCTATGGCAATTACGGCTCAGCTCTCAATACAGTCTAGATGATAGCAGTAGCTTATATCGGCTTGAGCTACATAAATCCTTCAACGACAATTTTTCAGCGCGACTGCAGTGGCAAGTATTTAACGGCTGTGACTTGTGTGAATATGGCTTGAGCCCCAGCAACAATGATGTCCGATTGACAGGCAGTTGGTTGTTTTAGCCTTTTTTATAAAACATATTTACAAGGCATAAATGCAAAAATAAATATAACCATATATATAATAATAAGGGACATCATGGATTTTAATAATAGCTACCGAGTTGACTTACGGGAAATGAATTTCCTACTTTGGGAGCAATTTGATATTGAAAAAAACTTGCTTGACCCAACAGTAAATGCCGAATACAACAAAGACTTTATCCAGCAGCTATTATTTCATGCCCGTGATTTTGCTTATAACGAACTAGGCCCCAATTACCAAAGAGCGGATCGTGAAGGATGTAAACTACTTGACGATGGCACGGTACAATTACCGTCAAAGTATCAGGGCATCTGGCAAAAATATACTGATGCACAATGGGGTCGGTTGAGCTCACCACAGCACTATGACGGCTTGTCATCACCCTATATAGTCGCTCAAATGATTTATGAAGTATTCCAAGGAGCTGATCCGTCATTTATGGTCTACTCAGGATTTTGCGCTCCGGCAATGTATCTTATCGAGAGATTTGCGACAGCAGAGGTAAAACAGTGCTTCAGCCATAAACTAGCGACCAACGAATGGACCGCTTGTTTGTGCATGACCGAGCCGCAAGCTGGCAGTGACGTTGGTGCGATAACGACAAAAGCCATCCCGCAGGATGATGGCAGTTATCATATTGAAGGCGGCAAAATATTTATCTCCGCCGGTATGCACGAATTAACTGACAACATTGTTTACCTTTTACTTGCTCGGGTTGAGGGAGCACGTCCAGGCACCACAGGATTGTCTTGTTTTGTAGTACCACGCTATGATTTACAACATGACGGCTCTTTAATAGACAACCATGTACGCTGTGTTCGTCTTGAAGACAAAATGGGCATCCACGGCTGCGCTACAGCTCAGCTTAGCTTTGGCGACAACGGTCCATGTAAAGCTTTTTTATTGGGCGACCGGGAAAATATCGGTCTGCGTCAACTATCAAGCATGATGCACATGGCCCGAATTTCAACCGGTATTTACGCATTAGGATTGGCTGGCCGGGCTTACATGAGCGCCGCCGAATACGCAGAAAATCGTGTTCAAGGCACCAGTTTTAAAGAAGCATTTAACCCCAGAGCGAAAAAAGTTTCCATCATGGCCCACATTGACGTACGCCGGATGCTGCTTGAAATGAAATCTAAGGTAGAAGGTTGTCGGGCGCTGATCCACAAACTAACTTTCCATCAAAGTTGGCTCACCAACCTGCAGGCGCTAGAGACACTGCATCCTGAAAAGTCGGAGCAATATCAAGCACTGAGTAAACACCATGAATCGCTAGTACATTTGCTGACACCTATTGTCAAAGCCTATACATCAGATCAGGCATGGCGAGTCGCGGAATTGGCAATACAAGTCTACGGCGGTCATGGTTACATCAAGGACCATCCTGTAGAGCAGATAGCGAGAGACGTGAAGATTCTGTCAATATGGGAAGGCACGTCGTTTATTCAATCGGCTGACTTGATGAAAGACAAATTAGCAATGGGTCGCAATTCAAAGCTGCTGGTAGTATATCAAGATCAGGTCAAAACCAGCATTGCTCGTAACCGCAAGGCTGGTGTTTTGTTAGTCGAGACTGATGCATTGGAGCTGTCTCTGGCAATATTTGTTAAGACTCATGCGCTTATGGGCACTTGGGTAAAAGAGCAAAAACTCGAGTTGATATTTTCGATTTCAACCCGTTTCCTCGAAATGATGGCGGAAGTAACCTTGTCGTGGTTACTACTCGATGGTGCTGTCATCGCAGTGCAGAAACTAAAAAACCTAGAAGACTCACAAGACGAAGCCTTCTACACAGGTAAAATCGCTAGTGCTCAATTTTACGTGAATAACATATTGCCAGGTGTTAAATCAAAGGCTGA
Organism: Colwellia psychrerythraea; assembly: GCF_000764185.1. Lineage (GTDB taxonomy): Bacteria > Pseudomonadota > Gammaproteobacteria > Enterobacterales > Alteromonadaceae > Colwellia > Colwellia psychrerythraea_B. The sequence continues at coordinate 150,459 of NZ_JQEC01000021.1, read as the reverse complement.
GATTATTGCCAAAGAAGATACTTCTGCGCTTGATGCGACTGGAGATATGTTTTTGCAACGAACTGACCTGTACGGAAAACAGTATTTTTAGCTAAAAAGTAATAAAACCACCCTGCTTACATTTAAGTTCTTGTACTAGGGATTACTAGTACAAGAACTTAATTCACATATATTGAAGTGGTTGTAATGTTATGCGCTTAATTTACCTTTTAATTCGATAACAACATCACTATAACTGTAATTATCAGTAGTACCGTTTACAGCCACGCCTTTCATTTTTATATTCAAGGCTTTTTGTTGTGCGCTAGTTAATTTGCAATAACAACTAAACACTAATTCTATCCAGGCTTTTGGGGCTATTACTTGTGTTTCCTCCAACCAAGTATTTTGAAACTCTTGGTAAAAGCTTAAAGCAGAAACAGTGCTGTTATTAATGATCACGCGTTCAAACAATAACTCGGTTTGCTGTTCAAAAAAGTCCTCTTCTGCGGCTACCTTTTCAATCGGTTTGAAGCTGACTTCACTGGTAGCTCTTGGTTTTATTGGTGTTACTACTGCCTGTTTACGCAGTGACTGTATTAAAACAAGTAACGATTGTTCAATGTCAGTTTGTTTAGTATCGACATAACTTTTCAGTGGCATTGGCGGAGAATATTTTAATTGCTCGGGTAAGTTTGGCAACTCGTAGAGGTTTTCATCGAGATCAAACTCAGGATGTTTACGTAAAAAACGTGCCATATTTCGTAATTGACTGGCTTGTTTTTCATCTCTACGTAAGCGAAATAAGCTAATTCGCATGTTATCAATAATCAAACGCAGCTTCGGTAAAATTTGATTATACCAATAAACAAAGCTAGATATTTTACGGGCAAACTCATTAGGACAAAGCCAATCTAGCCAGTCGTAACAATCTTGTGGGTCAATCTGTTGTAACTCATTTAGTAGCTTTTGTGCATGAGATAAATAACGCTCGTTCTGCCGTATTTTATTAGTCAAACTACTAACAAAACCAAATTGGCTTACAATAGCAAAGTGCATATTCTCTAAGTTATTATTTAAACTGTCTTTAGTTTCATAGAGTAAATCATCGAGCTGATCTAAATAATATTCGGCATCTTCTTGCTCTTTAGCTAAAGTGGCCAGTTGATAGTCTTTTACCACTTCTTCAATCGCTTCAATCACTTTACCCATGTCGGTAAGTTGTCGATAACTGGTTTGTTTACGCATTAATCGGTTTAGCATGCGCTTAAGATCTGTGGTTACTCGATATTCTCCAGGAGAATCATCAGGTCTGATCAAGCCTGATTTATGCAACAAATTAATGGTATTAACATCTTGTTCGTCACTCGCGATAGAGCCATATACATAGGCGCTGGCGAGTAATTCGTTATATGCGCCAATTTGTCTAAGCAAACTTGCGACTTGCGCTGAATCAAAACCAGCCACTAGAAAAGCAACTCATCTTGTTGACTTTTCTCTTGTTCTGGTAACGTGACTAGCTCAGCATCATTTAAAAATTCTATTAACAAATAAATTAAATCAAAACGTGCTGTGGCGTAATACCTACTACTACCAGTATTTTTACGGACAAAATAATGCATTTCTTCAAGCTTTTGAAAGACCATAACTAATTGCTCACGCGTTTCAGTTTTATTGGTTTTAAAAGGCTTGATAGAAGTTAAGCGACGTAGTTGTTCACTCAAGGTTTGATCATGCTCAAAGGGTTCAAATAATTCATTGATATTGAGTACTGATTTAGCACGAATTGGTAAATCTGCTTGTGTTGCCGTTAACAGTAAATCTAAAAACTCCACCAATGGTCTAAAGGTGCTACGCATTTCACTAAATAAAATACTGAGCTCATGTTCGTTACTTTCGTCAACTTGATTAAAGGTACAGTAATAAGCATCAGCGCTATCAAGGTAGGTAAGCTTTCTATCTAAATTCGCCAAAAAATCATTCACTTTATCGTTATGACTTTCTGCTTTTAGATATAAATATTCGGCTTCACAAGCCGTTTGACAAATAACCGTGCCACACAGCAGCTTTTGAATACTTTCTTTAAACATTAACTTAACTCCTCTGTGCTATTTTGCTGTGTATTATCTACTGATTTTAATACTGCGCTAACGGCTGGTTTTTCTTCAGGTTTTTCGTCAGCCATTACTTTTGTTGGTATTTTATTACGTTGTGCAAGTAGTTCGTCTAATCGAGATTGTGGAATTTCAGCATGATAAATCTTATTGTCTTTTAATTTATAATGGCGATTATACAAGGATAAAATATGACGGTCTGTTGATGGTGAGGCTGATAACATACTGATATGGTTGTCATTAAACATTTGTAATAATAGGTCAATGTTTTCGGCGGCGAGCTCTCCTAGTTCATCAACAGGTAAGATTATTTGACTAGCATGTTTACTGTCACCACGTAACATGGCTAAAAGACCCGCAAATAAAGACAACATGGCTAAATAAGACAAACCTGTTGAGCTGACTTTTTTCAGCTGTTTAGCATTACGTGCGTATTTTATTTGGCCTTTTTCAACAATAGTAAATTCTAAGTCAAACAAGTTATTGTGCGCCAAGACAAAACCTTCGCTAGGTAAATAACTGGCTAACTTTTGCATGGCGTATACTAAATCATCTGGTACATCACCAAGACCATCACGCAATTGGTCTTTATGTAATTCAAAAACTTCCGCAAACTTTTGTAATGGTCCCCAGTAATCAAGCTCTTCTTGCTTCATTACTGTTGTTACATTGATATCGGCTAACGCTTCAAAATGCGCTAAAGCAGTAACTTTAGTGGATAAAAGTTTACCAATGCGCTTTATATTACGACCAAAGTTTTCAATATGTTGATAAAACTCGTTGATCATAGTGGCGTTAACAGTCACTAATTGATAAGTACTTTGCTGTTTTTGCTCTGCACTATTTAGTAATTCACTAATAGGCTCACGATATTTAAATAATGCATTAGCACCAGAATAGTTATCGTTATCAAGCAATAGTTTTTGCCAGTTTTCATATAACTCACTGCCTGAGTGATCTTTTCTAAAGCGTTCACTAAAGGTATTTAGTTGACTAGCCAAACGTTTTTCAATGGTTTTAAATTGCTGATGAAAATCATGACAAAAACTTACAGTTAAATCTGCTTGGTTATCTGGCTCTTGTTCAGAAAGTTCACTGACAATTGCTGACATTTCGCATAATCGTTTATTATCATTAAGCTGAACCAATAAATCATCAGTCGCTTGTTTTTCTAGATTGGTTTTCTTAATGAGTTGTTTTAATTCATTTATTTTTGATGACAACTCAATGCTGGTATCTTCATGGTCTGATTCAATATTACGCTTTACAATTTTTCTGTTTTGATTTTCTTCAGCCAAAGCATCACGATGACAATAACGTTCATTCATAAAGCTTTGATAGTCTCGCGCCTTTTGAGCAAACAGCGAACATTGCTGCAGACTCTGTTCAAGCTTCATCCGCTTTGCAATACGTTTGTCTACTTCACCTTCGGGATCAAGTTTTTCTATATCAATGGCTTGTTGTTTTTTTAAATCGCTTAGGCGTTGTTTAGTATTAGCTTTTAATTCGGTAAGTTGCTCCGCTAACTCTGTTAGCTGATTGTCTCTATCACTTTCAGCCACCATGCATTTTTCTAACTTATCATTAGTGAGTTCATGCAATTGCTCACTTTTATCTTCTTCAAAGCTATGCTGCTTTTTTTCAAGTACTTTTATTTGAAGATGTAAATTTTGTATTTGTATCTCAATTGTTTGACGGTGAGACTTAATGGCCAGCTGTTTTTTAACCGTTAAGCTTGCTTGTTGTGTTTGCAATTGCCCTAGTGTTAACTTTTGCTGATTTACATTTTGTATATGCTCTGTGCTATTAATTTTATGTTGATTGATCTCTTTAACTATATATTTTAATTGCTCATCAACTTGGGCAATTTTATCTGTTTGTGTTTGTAGCTTAGTTTCAATAGCCTGGCGCTTTTCACGTAATTGCGCTTCATCTAAAAACAGTGAATCGTCACAAGGTAGCTGTTGTAAGTCTATTGATAAACCATAAAGAGTTGCGGGTGAAATTTCACTTATCTGCCATTGTGGATTTAAATCCGTACGAGATAATTGTTCAGTTGTAAGCAAGCGACCAATATTATTTTGCCAATTGCTCGCTTGCGGTTCGTTAAGCAGATAGTGATGTAAAGAGCCCGCTTGCGGTAGTAGTTGTAATTCAACTTGCTGATAATCTTGGCGTAACTGCTCTAAATATCGATTTGCTTCACTGCGCAGGCCTAATTGCTGGTCTTGCTGTTTTTCTAATTGGTATTGTTGTTTTTGCAACATCGACTCTTGTTGTAAAAGCTGATTGTAGCTTTGTTGAACTTGAGACAATGCTTGAATGTTTTCATCAATATCAGTCGTTAATTGCAGTGGTATTACCGGCAGGCTAAGTTGCTGTGTAGCACTGGCTAACTGATGTTGTATTTGTTGTCGATCTTTTTGCAGCTTCAGCTCTTCTTTATGTAACTGTGCATTAAGACTATGTGCTTGTTGATGAAATACATCATTAATATGTGTTAATTTTTCATTCGCTTCACTGGTTATAAGCGCTGATTTTTCGTTATTACTGCTAATTGCTTTAAGCTTTTCAACTTCAATTTTTTGTATTAATTTGTCAAACTTTTGGCCTATTTTAGTAATATTGCCTTCAAATGCTTCGATAATGGCAATTACTTCATTTAGCTCTGCTTGAATTTGTGGTGCTTGCTCTGCCTTAATTTGATAACTACTCGCATCATCGTCGTCGTAATTAAGCTTATCTTCATCAAGTAAATCAATTTTACTTAAATCGGCATCAATTTTAGCATTAAGATCAAATAACGCTTTTTGATATTGCTCAATGGTATTGGCCAATTCGCTTTCAAGTTTACTCCGTGTTTGAATGCTGCTTTTTTTAAGCTCGTCTCTATCTTGCTGCTTTATCTCAAGGCGCGCTTGATGGGCAATTAATTCTGCGTGAAGGTGCTGTAATTTATTGAGTAAGCTGGTAAAAGTACTAAAATCATTTTGCCAAAGAGTAATTTTATCGGCTACCTTCTTAATGGCTCGACTAGCCTGAATATCTGCAAGCCAACTGGTTATATCGGCCTTATTTAAACTTAATTGCTCTTTTTCATCACTCGTATTACGGGCAAGATGATCACTAGCAATTGCCACTAACATACGTTTAACGGCTTCAAAATCAAGATTTTTTTCTATAGTGCCGTTAATAACTTTATCAATATGTGGACACGCTTGTTCACTAAAAGAAAATCTATTTTGCAGTAATCTTATTTCTTTGTGTTTACGGCCACTACGTAAATTTTGAATTACTTGACGGTATTTATCTATACCGAGAAACTTTGAGCTTTCTTTGCCCATATTCCGGTAGTTTTTTTCTATTTCGTTGATGGTAAAAGGTTTAGCTTTACTGCCTTGATTACTGGCAGCTTGGTTGTTGGCAATGTAGTGTTGTGGATCGTAAGCATCATCAATAAACTTAAAATGTACACCTCTACCATCACTGGTAGCTAATACCTGGCATTTTTGCCCAAAGGGCCTCTGGTATTCGTACACTAAGATACTGGATTCTCGTGGTAAGTAAAAATCAGCAAAGTTTTTTGCTTGATCCACCTTACTGACAATATCGCTTGGTCGCATACCATAGAAAAGTGGCAACAGTCGCATTAATGAGGTTTTACCTGCGCCGTTAGTGCCTTCAAGTTGAGTATGGCCCGTAAGGTCAAGTTCGTTAACTTGACCTTGCCAAAAACTGTCGATAATAATAATACGTAGCAGCGAGTAGCCGTGTTCTGGCATAGTGTGACCTTAGGGGAATTTATTGTTTTAAGTTTAGTGATTTAAGTAAAATTAGTGCAGAGGCTGTAGTTTTAATACTAATGCAGGGTCAATCTTTACATTGAACCAATTAATGCGCCAGTCTAAATGAGGTCCGGTTGCTCTACCACTTTTGCCAACCGCAGCAACAACCTGGCCTTGTTTAACCTTGTCACCTTGTTTTACATAAGCATTACTTAGATGTAAAAAGGTAGAGCTAACACCTTGACCATGATCAATAATCATAGTGCCCCCAGAATAAAACATATCCGGTACCCAAAGCAATACAGTACCTGACGCTGGGGCTTTTACCGGATCGCCAGTTTTACCGGCGTAATCCAAACCAAAATGTGGGTTTTTAGGCACGCCATTATAAACACGCTGACTACCATAAACACCGGTAATTGTACCTTTTATTGGCGCAATGAAACCTTTAGCAAAAAAGTCGAGTTCACTTGCTATTTTTCGTGCCGCTTTTACCTGTTTGCTGTCTTGTTGTGCTCGCGCTACAGACTTAGGGTTTGGCTGCATGATACTCTTCTTTATGCCTTCAATACGCTGAATATTATACTCACGTTTTTGTGGTGTTAAGGTTTTAGTTACCCGATCACCATTAACCGAAGTTATCACTAATTGATGGTTTTGTTTATCATCACGAGAGAAACCAAAAGTATAATCACCGTTACTGGAAACAGTGATAGCCTTACCATTTAAGGTAACTGTATTGTTAGGCTGTGTTTTACCAACAACTAAACCGCCCTGCTTAATTTCACCGCTTAACTCGAATTTTTGACTAGTGCTATGAAAAGCACTGGCAGAAAAGCTCGCCGTTATACTCGCGGAAAAGGTTAAGAAAACTAAGGATCTTCCTAAGGTCTTAGCAGAGGTGAAAGAATGAGCTAAAGAGTTACCCATTAACAATTGCCCCTTTAGCAACACCTTCATAGGCGACAACTGTTACTGTGTTATTAGCTAACTCAGTATGTTCAGCTTTAATTTGTCTTAAAATAAAGTCAGCTAATAGTTCTACTGTTGAATCACAATCAACCACTTCTAATATCTTTTTATCAACGGCGATATCAAATCGACCTTGTGGCGCATGGTAACTAAAATATTGATGATCGAGAGTCAAATTGTTCATTGCATAAGCAGATAGCTCAATATCATCACGCGAAACTCTATCGGCTTCACTAGCAATATAGATATCTTGCCAGCGCTTACACCACTGTGCTTCTAACTTAGCATCTCTTTTATCATCAACATAAATTTTAATTTTAGATCTATGACCATGAGCTATACGCTGACAATTACCATCGTGTAACTTCAAGCCATGAGTATAATGATAATAATCACTCGGAATGACTTCAGGGCGTAGTACCAAGGTTAAACCTTTCACATTGTCTGGCAGTTGCGCCAAGATAATAGCCGTTAAGTGTTTAGTCACCGCGGGCACTGTGATGGTTAAACAGTCGATAGAGGCAAAAGCACATGCTGGAGATTGCAAATAATAACTGGCCACATCGCTAATAAAGTCAATGGTTTGATGACCTTCATTATGAGGCGACTCTGCTAACGTTAATGCTGGCTCTTGTATCGGCAATACCAACTTATGATCAACGGCATCATCAATAATGGCTTTGATTTGCTTTTTTACTACAGCAAAATCAAGCACCATACTTTGATCGTTTAACGATCCATCAAGTAATACGTCAACAATCCAGCTCTCACCTACAATTCCGCGCTGTTTACACAGGTATGAAAAATCAATAACGGTAAGATCATCTACAAATAATTGCATTTTTTTCCTTAATTCTTTTTTAGCTCTCTACGGGTTTAGATTATTCTACAAACAAGATACCAATTCCAATAAGTTTCTTCCCACTCAGCGAGAGTTAAAAGTCTTAGAGGCAAGACATTGATTGAAGAGAATGGTTATTCCCTTATCAAAATCAATAACGTCGAATTTAAGCCTTTACCTTTTATTAGGTACTCGCCCTTTGGGAGCTTACCAGCGATTCGAAAACTGCTGGTAAGTTCTGAGTGAGAACAAATTAATGGATTTGGTATTAGTCTGTTACTGTCCACAAAATGTCTTCATTAGCACGTACCGGAACAACAACATCTTCTCCAAAAGTCATTGTTGCTGGAACTTGCCATGATTTTTTAACTAGGGTGATTTTATCAGTATTAATAGGTAATTGATAAAAGTTTGCGCCATTAAGGCTGGCAAATGCTTCTAATTTGTCTAAAGCTTTTTCTTGTTCAAATACTTCTGCATACAACTCAATGGCAGCAAAAGAAGAATAAACACCGGCACAACCGCAGGCAGACTCTTTAGCATGTTGTGCATGTGGTGCAGAATCAGTACCTAAGAAGAATTTTTTACTACCACTCGTTGCAGCAGCTCTTAACGCTTGTTGATGAATATTGCGTTTTAAAATAGGTAAACAGTAATAGTGTGGTTTGATACCACCGACTAACATGTGGTTACGGTTATATAATAAATGATGCGCGGTAATAGTTGCGGCAACATTGTCACCAGCAGCGCTAACAAAATCTACTGCATTTTTAGTGGTGATATGCTCTAACACTATTTTAAGGTTTGGGTAGTTAGCAACTAACGGTTGTAAAATGGTATCAATGAATACTTGTTCTCTATCGAAAATATCAATTTCAGCATCGGTCACTTCACCATGAACTAACAATGGCATCTCAACTGATTGCATTGCAGCAAATACTTCAGTTAAGTTGGCTACATCGGTAACACCAGATGAAGAGTTTGTTGTCGCACCTGCAGGATATAATTTAGCTGCATAAACCAAACCTGATTCTTTTGCATCAATAATATCTTGTGCGCTCGTTTTATCCGTTAAATATAAAGTCATTAATGGCTTAAAATGAACACTTGGCGCCTCTGCCATAATACGCTGATGGTAACTTTTTGCTAACGCCGCAGTGGTTACTGGCGGTACTAAATTTGGCATTACAATTGCTCGGCCAATATAGCGACTAATATCTGCTACGGTGTTTTTTAATACTACGCCGTCACGTAAATGAACGTGCCAATCATCAGGACGAGCGATGGTTAGGGTGTTAGTTGCTGTAACATTTTCAATAGTCATGTTCATTTTCCAATTTTTTGATGATTACAACCAATTCATCATATTTGATTTCAAGTGGCTGTTTTATAATTATTTATTTAAACCTGGTATTTATAAAATATAGTAACGCGATACTTTAATGACTATGCGTTACCTGAATATTAGTCTTAAGATTACTCTTCAGGTACTTGTTCACCTTCGAGTAACGCCATTAATTGTTCTTTTAAATTTGGTGGCACTTTGTAAATGGTTAATGAGTCATTATGTGGATTATAAACTACATCCTCACCAAAATGACTACGCTCAAAACTTAAGCTTATGCCATTACCATAACCTGAGTATTTAGTGATTTTGTTAACCACTGCTTGTTCATGGGGAAACGATTCTTCAATAGGATAAGATTGCGTCTGACAGAACTGATAAAAGTCTTGTTCTGCTCCTGCACTTTCAACGACTTTACCCACCTCTTGCAGAGATACATCTTGAGAGCTAGCTTTCTGTTCTTTACAGTAGCTTAATAAATCTTTACGCGTTTTTTGCTTCTCGCTTGGGTCTAACTGATTAACCGTAACGTAATCTTCAACCGCTTGAACCAAGGTTTGGGTTTGTTCTTTGGCATTTAGGCCCTCTTCACAACCTAAAAACTCTAAAAAGAAGTCTGATACTTTACGGCCAGCTCTGCCTTTGATAAACGAGATATAACGATTGCCTTGACCATTATCTTTATAGTCAAATAAATCAATACGTGCGGCGAGTTGTATTTTATTGGTGTCTAAATGCTGCGCCGCTGAAATATTTAGCTCACCATCAACACTGTAATGCTCTGAAACAGGTATAACAGCGACAAATAAATAACGTCCACCCATGTATTCATAATGACAGATAACAAAATAACCTGTCTCTTCTATCTCATATTTTTCGATTTCATTTTTTAATACATTGCCAGCTTGGGTACTAAAATCATAAAAATTTTGCTGTTCTGTTAAGTAACTTTCCATTAAATCGACAAAACGTGCGGAGTCACCTTCGCTCGGCATTGAAGAAAAACTACCATAAGCCTTATTACCCTTGGCATTATAAATAGTATGCAAACCATCAACAAAGTTGGTTGTTTTTGCACTTTCTTGTTCAAAATCAATATTTTCTGGCCCTAGTCGTAAGACAACTTCGCCAGTTTCTTCTTTTTTAGACAAAAAATGTAGTGCAATATTTTTAATTATTAAGCTCATAGGATTTTATGTTCAGTTACTAATGTAAGTTAATGTGGGTGTTATGTGCTGCAACGATTGTTCTTTTTATTGTTGTCATATATTAAATTGTGCAGGCATTTGATAAACTAGAGAAATTAAATTTATCATTAACGAAAACACTTATTATGCCTATTGTATCTAAATATTCGAACGAACGTGTAGAAAAAATTATCCAAGACTTACTTGATGTACTGATAAAAGAAGAAGCAACCCCTGATTTAGGCTTAATGTGCTTAGGTAATGCGGTTACTCACGTTATCAGCCAAGTACCTGAAAGCAAACGTACCGCGGTTGTCGACAACTTTACCCGCGCCTTAAAAAAATCTGTGTAAACTCTTTTAATTAATTTCACCTGCAAAAAGAAGAATGATTATCAATGGTTTCTTTTGATACAAAAAGCTACAGCAAAAAACTATTACATTTGATCAGTTGGAGCCATTGGTTCACGTTTTTCAATATTTTAGCAGCAATTGCCCTATCCTCTTACTATTTATTTAGTGATACTGCACCTACAACTCTCTTTGGTCAGATCTACTTAGTAACTACTTGGGTGAGTCATATTGCGTTTTTAACCTTTATGAGTTTTGTTTTGGTGTTATTTCCTTTAACACTGATACTACCGCATACAAAGTTTATTAGGACCATTGGCTCTATCATTTTTGCTATTGGTTTATTCCTACTGGTGTTAGATGCCTTTATCTACAGTCGCTTGGGTTATCACCTTAACGCCTCATCAAGCACACAAATTATTAGTCTGCTACAAGACATAGCTAAAACAAATAGTCTGTTCTTGACTATCAGTGGTGCTGTGGCAATTGTTATTTTAGCATTTGAATTTACGGTAAGTAATTATGCTTGGAAACACTTAAAGCAATTACAAAAAACTATTTTTGCGCGTTTTGTAATTTTTGCTTTAGTTGTATCATTCTTTTTTAGTCATGTAAGTCATATTTGGGCTGATGCAAATCTTGAGTATGATATTTTACGACAAGACACTGTTCTACCTTTGTCTTACCCAGCAACAGCAAAAACATTGTTAACTAAATACGGTTTATTTAACACTGAAGATTATATAGAGCGAAAAAATAGCCCGTTATCATTTAGTCATGCAATTCCAAATTACCCGACTATTACTACTGAGCTTTGCCCAATTGAACAAGTAAACAAAACACCAAGCAACTCGGTATTTTTAATACTGACCGAGCAACAAATTTCTATTAGTCAGCTTAATCAATTTATTCGCAGAGCAAGTGTAACTAGCTTACATTTAACCAATAATATTGATACTGGTCTTAATGATGACGCTTGGTTTAATCTACTTTATTCACTACCGAACATTTACCAGCAAGATATATTAAAGCAAGGCACTAAACCGTTATTGTTCCAACGTATAGACCAACAAGCCCTAGCAACGAGTTTAACCATTATCTCTGATGAGTTTTCTGCTACGGCCAAGCAAGATGAGAATGAAGATATCGCTGTTATTGAACCGCGTTGGTTTGAAGCCTTATTTAGTAAAAAAACAGAACTGCTCAATGTTTCAAGCTTATTATTTGCTGAAAAATTAAATAATAAACAACCTGGTTTGCATATTATTTATTTTAAAAATAGTCATGCCATGAATGCTAAAAAAGCAGTTAAGAACAATAACCAATATCAATTTGAATTGTTTGTTGATGCTTTATTATTAGCGCAGAAACAAAAAGCACAAAAAGATATTATTTGGATTAGCTCTATCGGTAACCAAAGTAATGAAACACGCTTAAATACCAAACCGGCATTATTCATTTATCCTCAACTTGATAAAATAAATCACAAAGATATAACTTTTAATACCAGTAATATGGATTTACAGCCGACAGTAATGAAGCAATGGCTTGGCTGTAATGTTACAGCTAACAGTAATGGCAGTGATTTAGCGACATTAAACAGAGACAGAGTTATTGCTAATACTACCGATAAAGGCATTATTATCTTTGATAAAGATAAATCAGTTTTTGTTGATCAAAATGGTAACTTCCAAAGCTACTCACGACAGTTTTCTGCGCCAATAACTGTAAATGCTGAATTTCCACTGATGATTGATGGAGTGCACTTTATCAAGAAGTTTACCCAGCAAGAAAAGCCATAAGCAGCTTATATTTAACTAACACTGAGTAAAATGAGCAATAATTGTTTAATATCGACTAATAGTTAACCGTTTAATCATTCACGGTTAACTATTCACTGAATTAGCATTGCAATACCTTGATAAATCATTAATATACAGTCGGTAAACTCGTTAAGCCCTAGAGTTTACCTTGTCGGGGTATAGCGCAGCTTGGTAGCGCGCGCGTCTGGGGGACGTGAGGTCGCAAGTTCGAATCTTGCTACTCCGACCATATATATAAAAAAAGACGTCCTAAGACGTCTTTTTTTATGCCTGAACGTCACTAATAATAACTAACACCTAAAATTATAAGGGTTTTAACCACCACCCTACTAGCCAATGCTTTAGCCTGCATTAATAGCTCACCTCTACCAGTGCTTGACTTAACAGCCAACTGTTATTTGTCCTGCTTGAATGCCTTATGTTAATCACCACCACCACAACTACTTCCGCAGCTACCGCCACAGCTACTTGTTGAATCACCTGATGACCCACCACAACCTGAAGAGCAACCTATATGGCTAGCACAATAATTTTTTCCATAGTTTGGAGAGCTTCTATCTTTACAGTTCTTCGAATAATAAAAACCATCTTCTATGTTTAATTTAGTATCTATATCAAACAACATAGGAAGGCGACTAGGTGATTTGGGGTTAATATGTTCTAAGTGACACGCCAATCTCCAAGCCCTTTTAATACCCTCTTGCGCCGTTGTCTTAGATTTCATAGCTTCTGTTGGCGTATGATGTAAGAACCTACCAATTCCTTTTTTACAGAACATTTCATAATTTTTTGTGAATAGAATGAACTGATGCCAAGCTACGTCTACAACTTGGCTAGGCATCGCAACAGGCTTTAATTTAGCTTTGTACGATATAAGAAAGAAGGACCTTAAAGTATCAATAACTAACTCAAGCTCCTCATTATTCAAATGCGGATAAGTGGTGTTAATTCCTTTCTTTATGGACACTGGAAACTCAAAATCCCCTATAAACGCTTTTCTTTTTTTATGCCGATTATAGAAAAAAAATACTAACCAACTAACAACGCCAAAAACGATTAGAATATTAATATCCATAGAAAACTCGTACTCCAAGTACTTGAAATCAACAAACGCCTTGCTAAGCGCCCAAAATTATTGCTTATAATGTTAAGAAACGAAAAACAGCCACTGTTTTTTTGTCCTGTTGAAACAGCTTATTGTGTGTTTAATTATCCGTTATTAGAGACCATAATATATCAATTAAAATAGCTTCACTCTCTTGGGATTGCTTTTTATATTTAGCTGCTAATTTATATTCTCTTTGTGCTGCTTGAGGTTGACCAATAGATTCATTATAACGAGCAGTTTTAGCGCTGTTATCTGATAGTTTATTCAAGTTAGAGCTTGAAGCACAACCACCTAACATTAGTGACAAAATAATAATAACTTTAAACACCGAAAAATCCTTTTATGTAGCTGAAACTGACTAACCAACGTCCGGTTAATGGCTTAAATATTGTTGGCTAAATAAGCCATGCAGGAACAAAAGCCAACGGCTCTTAGTCCTACGTTATTGGTTAGTTATGTTCTATGCCTGACGGCCTAATTGCTTTTAAAAAATAACCAACCAAAACGGATATTAGTAAGCCAAAAAATGATACTAGTCCTGAGACCAGAAGAACGGCGCCACCCATGTTACCATTTTCAAGCGTCCTTTCATCCAAACCCAAATAGTTTGATTGAAAGACAAATATGAATAGAAGCGATAACACTACAATTGCTACAGTGGAAAGAAATGATGCTTTCCAAAAAGAATTAGGTAATTTCCAATGTATCCCACCTGCAATTAATATTGAAAGCCCGCTTAATAAATATGGAATCAATTTTCAACCCTCTCGAATAACATAACACCACGTTAAGCGGCAAATAATAGCTGGCAAAAATGTGTGGGGCACGAACAACAGCCAGCTGTTATTTGTCCGTTTGAACGCCTTATAGAGGAAAATTCACCCAATATTATAAATTAGAAAAACAAATAGAAATACACTAAACGCACAAACTAATCTTACAGTCCAAACAGGTAAAAGAGCAGTTATATATTTGATTATGAATTCTACTTTACTGGTACCCAAAACAGGTATTGCTAATGCTGCTGCCATAGAAAGGTAACCAAAAATAGTAAATATTAATGGAATTAGTGCAGCCTCTGCTGACAATACTAATGAAATCCCTAAAAACATTCTAATTACAATATCACTATATCTTGCCAGTTTTGAGTTTACGAGGTGCGGCATTCCAAGGATTAGCTTTTGAGGAAAAATGATACACAAAACACTTAGTAACACCATTCCAAATGAAATCATAACGATAATCAACTGCCAAACTGTATAGTCCACACCGTTTACCTCTAACGCCCTCGTTAATGGGCTCAAAATTGTTTACCAAAATGTTGAGGCACTAGAAAACAGCAAACTGTTTTTTGTCCTGATTTAACTGCTTATACGCTTACTCTAGAACTGGACGAAAGAAACTACGCTCGTAACTCAAAATACATTTAGTATCTTCAGCATATTTAAATGCGCTAATACATTCTGAGTCTGAAAGCGATTTCGTTCGATATTCTTCATATGCAGCTAGGCTTGAAAACGAAAACAATGCTAAAGCCTTATTATTAGCGCCTTCAGATGGTAAAAAATATCCGTGATGATTGCCGCCAAACTTATTTACTAATGGGATCCAAAGCTTAGCGTAATGTTCAAATTCTTTAGTTTTATATGGATCGATTACATAATTTAGATAACAAGTGATCAAGTGTACTACTCCATGTGACTGAACGGATATCGCCTAAATAACAGGCTGATTAATGGTTGCTAAAATGTGAAACGAAGTAAAAAAAACCAATTGTTTTTTGTTCTTATTAATTAGCTTATAGCAGTTTATACCACGAGCCTCTAGGTTGACATTTTTAATAAAAACCACCCTAGCCCACCAAATAAAGTTAAAAAAAACACCAACATTATTATTAAAGTTTTAGATTCACCTAGAGATTGCATTAATCCCATTTCAGTAGGTAATAATTGCTCAAGTAGACTTGGAGATTTCATTTTACTTTTTGTACTCTCTATCCATGATACAAACTCCATATAGAACTAATACTGCTATAGCCCATTAAAAGTCCTGCTTGAATGACTTATACGATTTTTAAGCCATACTTTTCTACTATATTTTTAAGTGTTTCTTTTTCTTGTTCTATTTGTTTATAAATCCAAGTGTAATGATCACTTTTCCAGAATTTAGAAACTGAATTAACGCGGCTTTGGCTTAAAAGCTCTGTAATTGCTTCTAGCTCTAAATAACAAACGATTAGGTGCTGATATGTTGAATATTCATCTCTAGCACCTTCAGGGTAACCAACGGGGACATTTTTAAAAACAGTCTTTAACTCTTCTATTGCAGCATTAATTTTACTTTCATTGTTATCGAGATGCCAATGGATTTGCTCATGAATATACGTAGAGAGAAGAAGATCTTTTTGTTCTCTGCTTGTATGTCTAGTATGCAGTGTCAATATTGGGTGGCTATGAGGGATTGTCTTTCTTTTAATATGAACTTTATCCGTAAACTCCCACTTACTTGTATTATGTGCTTCCCTCAATGCGTTTAACAATTCAACTGTCTCCAGTTCATATTTTGCAGAATTTTCTGTTGATATCTCTATTGCTTGACAGGTTAAGCCAACTGAAAATAACAATATCCCTATAATTGATTTCATACTTATACTTCCTTAATCCAACGCCTCATTAAGAGGCAAAAAATAGTTGGTTAAAATAAGCGACGCAGGAGCAAAAACCAACTGTTATTTGCCCTGATTAATTTTCTTATTACTTTTAATTATCTACGGTTCCGAACTTTATTAATTGGGTATTTACCCAACCCCCATAAACCTAACAAAACTATTATATAAATAGTTACTTTAAATGCATCCATCCCCCCACCAAGAAATCCTGATAAAGCAATAAGGTACAATAGAAATACTGATAATGAGGTGTAAATCTTTAACCTATCAGGGTTTTGATTAATAGGACGTTCTTTAACGAAAATTACTATTAAGTAAAATAATGCTGCTAACAGTAACCCAATAACGCAAAAGATCAATATGCCGAACACAAGCCAACCACGACCGACTGAAGAAAATCCACCAACAGAGGTTGCATTCTCAAGAAGCATAAGACAGAAAGCTATTGGTGAAAACCATAATGGGGAAAGAGAAAAGAATAATGCCTTACTTGCTTTAGTCTTAAATAGAGATGATATATGCATACTAAAATCTGACCTCCTCAGCTGAGTACATAACGCTTTATTAGCAATGAACGAGAACAGCCAGCAATCTTACCATTCAAGTAACTGGTTATATTGGTGTTACTCAAAAATAGAACTATTAATATTACTTGATAAACTTATTGTTCTTTGAATTTTATTCTTGCTGTAATCCCAATTTTAAGACCAAACAATGCAAAAATTAAAGGAATAAATGAATTAATACCGTATATATGAATTATTTCACTTAAGTTTTGTGTATGAAAAGATGCATATACAAATATTCCTATAAAACACCCTAAATTTGTTTGGTTTTCAGATGGTTTAAAAAAGTAACCTAATATTAACATCATGCTAAAAGACATAAATAAAGTCCAATACAGATCAAAATTCATAAGCGTAGGAGTATTCATTTCACTTGTTAAAGTTAATAAAATTAGAGGAGTAGACAAAGCTATGATGAAAATAACCATCCCTGATATGAAGCTAACTTTGTTACTTAATTCTTGATTCATGACTTGTCCGAATGTTGTATTAATAATTTTATGAATATTAACTATACTTAATTTTCTTTTTAGGTTTCAAGGCTTGAAAGCCCCCAAAATGAATTGCTTTTACAATTCAAAGACCAACCTTTTTGGATTAGTGCTTTGCGAATATGTAAATTCATATACCCATGCCCGAACAATACTACTTTACCTTTTGCGTTAGCCAATTCAATTAATTCTTCTGCGGCGAGTTCCGAACGAATTTTTGCGGAGTGATATGATTCAAAGGTGCCTTTTAAACCCAGCATCCAAAGTGCTCGACAAAGATAAACCCAAGTCATAGCTTTAAGTTTGAATGGCAATTTGTATCTTGGGATATCCATCTCTTTAAATAAAGAAGAGATTTGATCAGGCTTTCTTCCGGTATATATTTCAGTTGAATGTATCGCACGATTAAAATGACTAGAAATTAGGTAACACGACTTTAACTCAGTATTTATTACCTCAGGTCTACTTTGTTTAGAAACATCTGAGAAGTTATAACGACGAATCCATTTTGTATATTCTAAAGCATTTAAGACGGGATTATTTGCCGAAGCTGGCTTTCCATGCCGAATTAGAATTATTTCCATAAGAAACCTAACGCCCATTTAACGGGCAATTAATACTTGGCTAAAATAGTGAACGGAGTGAACACAAAGCCAAGCTGTTATTTGTCCACTTTAATTGGCTTATAACTCTTTAACTAAACAGTATGTTGTATGACCTTTTGGATAATCAGGTAACTCACCAAATACTTTGTAACCTAGCTTTTCATAAAAAGGTTTTGCTTGGAAGCTAAGAGTTTCGGTGCGCATGTAGCCAAATCCTTTATCTTTAGCAAACTTTTCAGCTGCTTCCATTAAATTACTACCAAGCCCTAAACCTCTAGTTTCTTTAGATAACCAGAGCAACTCAATAGTACAGTAGTTCCAGAATGCATTTGCTCTTATACCTCCTAATACTTTTCCATTTTCGTCTTTAGCAATGACAGCAAATTTGGTGTCTTTTTCAAAGCCAACTTCATCAGGTAGGAAATCTTTATTAAAAGAGCCAATACCGACACTTAATGCTTTAAGATCTTCCTGCGTAGGTGAAGTTGTTACTACGAGATTCATATGTTTCGACATCCGAGAGAGTTATAACGCCGTTTTAAGCGGCTAAGTAATAGTTGACTAAAATGTGTAGAAAAGCGAAAACGAGCTAACTGTTGCGTGTCCGACTTGAAAACCCTTGTTATGTGCTTATTAGTTATTAAGGCTATTTTCTTTTAGCAGATCAGTATCTAGCGTTAATTTGTGCAGCACAGTCGGCTTACCAATTTTAAGGCACGCTCTCATTTTCTCTCTAGTACTTTTTGAATCGTCAGGCCAATGGTGGTCATTTTCATAAACATTCAAGTCAGGCCACTGCGCATACGCAATAAACTTCCCATTGTCAGATTTATGTAACCTAGATCCTAAACTACCAAAATTTTGATAGATTATGTCAGTAGTTTCAATCCAAGCCTTCCTGAATTGATTTTCCATCCCTTCAATGACATCAAACTCGAGTACAACAGCTAACATTTTAATTCCTTTAATTGAACTACAAAACTAGAACCGAGCACTAGCACCTAACAGCTTATTAGGTGACAAAAAGTCATGGTTAAACACTTCTTTTTACCATATTTCGTTTTTTATAAAATCACAATAACTTACAACAAACATTAAATCAATCAGTTACAAAAAACACCAAACTGATTGAGGTGTGAAATATAGGTTTAGGCCTTATTTCATGCAAACAGGTAGAAACGACATCAACTGTATAAATAGTTAGTAATATGATGAAGTCGTATTAGATTCGTTTAAACTACAAAATAAAACCTTTAACTTATAAAGTTATATAAAGTCCTGCCATCTTTATTACTTCAATAGTTTTTCTGACAATACTTTTGGAATAAGCGTTATTCCATAGAACTTTTTCATTTCAGGCATTATATATGTATTAACCGGACTTGCTGTGAACTAGCAATTTAATTTCGCAAGATTAGCCTTGAATCTAGCCCTGAATTTGAAACTGTAACTTATCAACATGACAAAATTAATAACAGCCGTATTACTCACAACCGCTTTATCTTTCAATGTTTTAGCAAATGAACAATGTGGTGAAGAAGATAAAAATATAATAGCAATGCAAGAAAGAAACCTGCATCACGGCGCATTGAAAACAAGTTCTTTTTTAGCCTATACCAGGATAACTGTTGGCTCTGCCGGCATGGTGTATGCCGTAGTTAATTCTGCGACAGGCATAGGTTTACTCAGTTTTGTGGTGTTTTTGGGAGGCGCTCTAGATATTTACATTAATAGTGAAAATGATGAAGTCATCGAAAAATTAACTGAAAAGCTTTGTACTTGATGACTTGCACAATCGATAAAACAACCTTTACCACTGTGATTGCTTTAATATAGGCATACATAGTTCCATGAGCCATTGTACCTTTGCTGAGTTTCTTCGGGTTGCTTTACAGATAAAAGCGACATCCGTTGGGGTGTTTTTTTTCTCCTGATCATTGGCAAGCGCATAGGTGAAGTGTTCACCCATTAACTGGCTCGATAGATATTGGTTATCTATGATGATGCCCGGCTGAATATCAGCATCAATTAATTGGTACATACCACTGTATTCATTGAAGTTATCGATAATAGTCTTTACAAACTCTCCTTGCCGATTGCCAATAAATTGGCCACTTAGTGATATGATTTTCTTTTGGTATAAGCTCTGCGGCCTGTCTTTAAGTACGTGCACGGCAATATCAACTTGCTCTTCTAGCATCATGCTTTCACTATGTATATGCCACTCTCGCAGTTCAATCACTGCCGAGGTTTGTTGCCTAATGGTTGTTATCAATGTTTTACCAATAGGGATAATAAGAGGTGCAGCCAAATGAATGGTGACTTTATCAATTGTTAAGGGATCGAAAGACTCCGGCTCAAGAGCACTGTGCATCATTGCTAATGCTTGTTTCACTTTTGGCGCAATACCACTTGCATAGCTTGTTGGTTCGAGCCCTGATGAGGTACGTACAAATAATGGGTCGCCAAGTTCTTCTCGTAATTTTGATAATACCTTGGAGACATAAGATTGTGAGCGATTAAGTTGTACAGCGGCTTTTTGAGTTGACCCTGCATGATAAAGCGTAATAAACACAAAAAGGGAATTGAGGTCGAGTTGCTTCATAAATGTTTCTTAAATTATTTATAAAAAAAGAAGTATGCAAATAGTCAGTGGTTAATGTTTTGTTATTGCCGATTTAAAGTCTCAATCCAGTGATAATACGGCAATATTAATCAGTACATTAGTTGTCAGTTTCCACTGAAGATAACAATTTGATAATTTCAGTTAAATATAATCACCAGATAACAAAATTACCAAATGAATAAAGTGCTTCTGATAATTGATAGCTAATAACCTGTCAATAACTACATAAAAAGACCTACCACAAGTTACGCGTTACCCTGTAACGAGCTGTATTTAAATGTATTTTTTATATTTAGCTATATAACTTGTTAATAGGTAAGCTTCTCTACAATAAAACGGGCTGTCCCGTAATTATAATATATTGATTAACAAATAATAAAAAACCCGCCGTTAATATATACGCTGGGCTTTATTGAATTTATTATTGATAAAGTTTTCTGCTGTTAATCTTCATTAACCAAGGTGATTTTATTTGAATACATTTGCAAAAAGTAATGGATACGGTTTGATCGTCTTTTTGATAACATCACTCTGATATTTCTGGCAAGTAACGCTTCGCTTCGCTTTATCTTAATTAATGGCACAAAAGGTTTGTTATCAATACTGATAGTAGTCATATGATTACAGATCGCTTTTATTCTTGCTTGTTCGATATCCAATGATCAAATCCTAAAAGAAGTTATTTGTGCATATGATAACGAGCAGAAAATATATAACTGCTATAAGTTGTACTAAAAATGTGTTCAATTGTTTTTAGTAACCAATTAAATCATAATTACAACAGTAGGTTAACAGCCTATTTACACCAAACTTTGCCGCCAATCATTTTAAATGCTGGAGTACCACGAATTAAACAGTCGCGAGCAAAAACTTTATTACATTGCGGGCATGTACATGGTGTTTCGGTATAATCTTGGCTAATACGTTCTTTAAAACATTTAACCAAAGCGCCCTTACCTGCCTTTCGATATTTAAAAAGTAAAAAATTACAGCCCTTGCAATAAATATCAACGGTTTTGCTTGGGCCTTTTTTATTGGGTTTTGCCAAAATAGCAGTCCTACTTTTTAGCGATGCCTAATGCGGCTAAATTATTGGCCATATCTTGCGCAGCGGACTTTGGCGTAATGTCGTCATCTATTTTAATAATTTTGCCTTCTATAGATATATAAAAAGTGACACGACTGGCAACTTTAAACATATTAAGTACTTGGTACGCCTTCGCTGCTGTTTTAGTCGGGTCACTTAACATTGGAAAGTCAGCGCCAGTTTTTTCTGCGAAATCTCGATTATCATCAAGTGGGTCAACACTGGCCATAACATAACTAACATCAAACTCTCGAATAAGGTGACCTTGCTCCGTTAACGATTTACATTCAATAGTACAGCCACGTGTATTGGCCATTGGATACCAGGCTAAAATGACGGCTTGCTTTCCTTGGTAGTCACTTAACTGATAAAAATCGCCTGTGGTTGCTTGTAAGTTAAAGTTTGGCGCCATATCGCCAACTTTTAAGTCAGTGGCAAAAGCTGAAATACTAACAAAGCTTACTAAGCTGCAAACTAGGCGAATAGATTTTTGAATGCTTTTATTAGTTATAAAGGTCATGTTCATGTAAGTACTCTTTAGTTAAAAGGATAAGATAAGAATTCATCACAGTGTATGGCTTTACTCAGCCGATTAAAAGTCATTAACTGACGTTCTTAAAACGATCTCGATAGTAAAAACCTTGTACAAAATCACATTTAAGCTGCGTAGCAAGTCGTAAATCTTCTGCTGTCTCAACCCCTTCTAATATCACTTCTTTATTAGTACTGTGTGCGTAATCAATAATAGATTTAACCAATAACATAAAATTTCTATTATTTTTATTTTTTATTACGAATTTATCTAGCTTTATATAATCAACCAATTGAATAACCGAAGTAGAAATCATTGATTGCGGGTTACAGACATCATCTATGGCAGTAGGAATATTGTTTTTAGCGAGGTTATCAATCATGGCCAAACTCATGATGGCATCATTGATCTCAGAGTTTTCAATTAATTCGACCACAACTGTAGATTTTTGAAATTCTTTAAACAACTTTAGAAAGGGATTGTTTTGATCAATGATTCCGCTTGAAAAATATGAGTCTTGATCTAAATTAACAAAAATATCATGGCCATTTATAGCATAGGATAATTGCAGTTTTTTCTGCTGATATTCAACTTGAAACAAGCTTAATGGGCTAGTGTGGAGCGATTCATAAACAAGGTCTGGCCTTATTGCCTTATTATCTGCGGTATAGAACCTCGCTAGGGATTCGTAGGCATATATTTCTTGGCTTCTACAACTCACTATTGGTTGGTATTCAACACCAAAGCGTTTATTTTCGATAAGATCGATTAAACACTCAGCGCTGAGTAGTTTTTTATCTTTCATTCATTACAGCTGTTAATTTCTTAGTCAGCCATTCCTACAACATATCTGGAATGATAACTGTAAATAAGAACCATTTACATGTAAAGGTATGTTTCGTTAATTGCGATTGATTGCCATTAATTTACGCGTTATCGCTGGAATATCGCTTATAGTTTCACCTTGATTGATAAAGCTAAGTTCATCGTCAATGTATTCTGGCACTGTTGGTTCTGTTATTTCAGTATTTTGTATTACCGCTTTAAGCTCTTCTTCAATAACAATGGCCTCTTTCATCAATTGCGGTGTTTTGCTTTTAATACCTGAGCCAATGATGAGTATTTCTATTTCACTCGACAAATTAGGATCCAGGGTTACCCCCGGCACAATGAGTACAGAGCGGTTGGTTACTTTTGTGCGGATATGATCGATTAACCCATTGTAAGTTGATAGTTTTGGCTCCGACTTACAGAATAACTGGAATATAATACCTTTTGCGGTATCAATATTAGCGATAGACACTAGTGGGTTATTTAATGCTTGGTCGAGCGCTTCAAAAGCTTGCTCCTCTGAATCAGCCTTACCTACACCTAATATAGACTCCCCTTCATATGACAATATGGTGGAAAAGTCATTTTTATCAACATTGACATAACCTGTTTCATTGAGCATCTGAACTAAGGCAATTAATAGATTTTTTAACACTTCATTACTTTGATTAAAGGCCGAAAATAAACCTACGCTTTCGCCTAAGCCGGCAAGTAATAAATCATTCGAGAGAGTGATATATGCATGTATCGGCTCTTTGATGTCTTCTATGCCCTGTAGTGCATAATCCTGTCGCATTTTCCCTTCTGACTCAAACGGTAAAGTCACAATGGCTAAACAGTTAATATTAAGCTCACGCGCTATTTTAGCTACTAACGGACTTGCCCCAGTGCCAGTTCCGCCACCAAAACCTGCGGTTATGATTACAATATCACTATCGGCTATTGCGCCACGTAACATGGCTTCACTTTCTTGTGCCGCTTGATAACCAATACCTGGATCAGAGCCAGCACCATAACCATTGGTTAGGTTTTCACCGATAAGAATTTTGTTATCTACGTTAATACTATTCAATGCGGCGAGATCTGTATTGATGGCAACAAGGTTAACTTGCTCTGATAAGTTATTTTCATGCAGCATGTTAACTGTATTACAACCACAACCGCCTATACCTACAACGGTAATTAATAATTCAAGGTTGCCGTTAAGAAGTTCTTTCATATTTTTCCCTAATCAATCGAGTAATCACAACTAAAAGTCACCTAATCTTTCGAAAGTTTTACACTCAACTACCGAAGGATTAGCCATCGATTTTTTGGCTAATGTTAGCGCTTATTTCTAATAATTATTACTGTGTTTTCTTTTTATTATAGTGATCAAATTCTTGATGATCCATACAAATGATAACTCTAGCCACATGCTTCATTTAATTAGTAACCACTTAATTGGAAAACTAAAAAAATAGATAATTGAAATTAATATCTGATCAATTTATTTGCCTGTCTATATTATAACTCTCATTTAAAAGAGCTTTGTAAATAGTAAACAGTCACACACAGGGTCATCCTGGGGTCGCTGGAGTTACCCTTCTGTATCTCATTAAGGGTTACCGGGGTTGTGATTGCACAATATTTAGGGTTGCCGGGGTCATGGTTGACTTGCTGTATAGGGGTGTTGGAGTTATCATGGTTTGTAGGCCTTTTTAGACATGTTAGGAATCAACAATGAAGTATGCCGTGGTATTTATACAAGATGAAAAAATCAGCGATTATCAAGTATCAGTTCCTGATCTCCCTGGTTGTGCTGTGACAGCAAAAAGCATTGATTTAGGTATGGAAGAAGTGACTAAAGCAATACAATCTCATCTCGCTATTTTGGCGGAATATGGTGAGAAAGTGCCTAATGCAAAAGGCTTAGACCAGCATAGAAAAAATTATATATTGGAAAATCCTCATACCTTTTCACAAGCATTTTGGGCAATAGTAAACATTGATATAACGCCCTACCTCGGTAAGAGTCATAAAATAAACGTTACCCTTCCTGAATTATTGATTGCTCAGATAGATGATAAAGTGAGTAAGTCATCAGATTACAAAACACGGTCAGGTTTTATCGCCAGTGCTTGTTTTGCAGAGTTAGAAAAGTAATTTTAAAAGTTTTGGTTTTGGTTTTGGTTTTGGTTTTGGTTTTGGTTTTGGTTTTGGTTTTGGTTTTGGTTTTGGTTTTGGTTTTGCAGAATATAGTAAATTTTAAATTTAGTGCAAGGTTTTTTAAGTAGAAATATAACTGCGAAGTTAAATATTAATTAACTCGGTTTAACCTAGGTTAGTGTGTAGATTAAAAAATTTAATTACATTTGATTCAGTTTGAAAAAATAAATTGTAGATATTGGTATTTGATTGTCTAAGGAAAGTGCTACATCTTTATTAAATTTTTAGCTAACCTCTTCAACAATTATTTATGAGGAAGATAGTTAAAGAAATTAGCGTATATAGGAAGTAAGAAAACTTAATCGATTAGCGTAGTTAAATTAATTTTTTCCGCAGCTAGACTAATTTTTTCATTGAAAGAAATTTCATTACCCTGTTCATCTCTATCGTTAAAGAAATCAAACTGAGCAATTTTGGGCATTGGTAAAAGTTGCTCTAACTCGGCTATGTTCTCAGCTAAGTTATTCATCGAATCACTCGATGCACAATTGGCAATCCAAGCAATGCAATTTACACCGTCGGACTTAATTGCTTCATAGGTTAATAACGCATGGTTTAGACAACCCAACTTCATATTTACAATTAAAATAACCGTTAAGTCTGAACTTTTAACAAAGTCTGATAAAAATTGGTAAGTCGGCTTTTGATTATCATTATTGTTGTTACATATAATAGTAGATTTGGGATCTAATAAGGCTGGACCCAAAGGTAATCGCCACCCGCCAGCACCTTCTACTAAAGTAAAGTCAGCGTTAAGTGATTTCACTTTGTGATAATGATCATTAAGTTCGCCAAGACTAATTTGTCGATTTAGTTTTTTTGCAGCTATGTGCGGTGCAATAGGCTCAGCAAAAGCGATCGGATTTATTTCACCAATACTTTGTCCACAATTAGAAAATTCGCTCAGTAACTTAGCATCTTCATTTATAAGCTGGCCATTTAACAATTCACAACCTGCAGAAATTGGCTTAAAGGCAGCCACTTTTGTCACAGGTGTGCTTGTTTCATTTATAGTTAGAGTGAAATTTTTAGTCTGTAGATTAGTTAACGCTTTAATTAATGCGCAACTGACAAACGTTTTACCTGCATCGGTATCAGTTGCAGTAATAAAAAATTGTTTCATATGTTTCTTAATGCAGAGTTATCTAGGAATTAATAAATGATGTTTGCTTTAAAGAGTTTGAAAGTAAATAATTTAAGCTCATGCTTTTCAGTATTAACTTACAGCTAATACAACGAATGTTAGTTGTATTAGCCATATTATTTTCATTTATGTGGGCTATATTAGTTATTTAACTTAACAACTAGACCCGAAAACAAACGATAAGTTGCAGGATAAATGCCACTTGGTTCAAGAAAGTCTTGGTAATGTTCGGTCATTTTAAACCACTTATCTTTACCTGACAGGCCTCTATTTTTTTTCTGTGCTAAATGATTTGCACCTAAGCCTTTTAACTCACGCGCTAAATGTATAACGTTTTGATATTCCAAAATGATATCTTGGCACTTTTGCTCGAGCAATTTACCATTTTCATTATTAAATAATTCATTTAATTCGGTAACAGTTTTAAAGTCGATAACATGTTGATCATCATCAACTTGCTTCCAAGATGATTTTAGTTCATGCAATGTACCATCAACTAAGGTGGTAAAAATAAGTAAACCACCCGGTTTTAATACTCTCAACATTTCAGTAATTGCTTCATCGAGCGGATCAAACCATTGAATAACTAAGTTAGAGTAAATGAAATCTATGCTGTTATCTTTAAGTGGAATTTTATGTGCATCGGCTTCAAGCCATATAATATTTTTATTACGATGTTCTCTAGCAAAACTTAGCATTTCACTGGAAATATCTAAGCCAATAACTTGGCTGTATGAGCCTGCTAATAAGTCAGTGAAAAAACCAGTACCCGAGCCTAAATCTAACACGGTCAGATCATTACGGTTAGGCAACCATGGCATTAAATGTTTACCTGAAAAACGTTGTAATCTTGCCGATACATCGTAAGATTTACTGGCAGAGCCAAAACTTTTAGCAATGTTTACTCTGTTGGTGTTCTCTTGTTCTGTTTGAACCATTAAGTTATAGCCTTATTGATGCATTCCGCTAAGCACCTGATATCTTTATCGTTGTGGCTCGCGCAAATTGTAACGCGTAACCTAGAACTGTTATTGGCCACGGTTGGTGGCCTTATTGCAGTTAACCAAATACCTTGCTTTTTAAGTTGTTCACTGACATTGAGTGCTTTTTTTTCATCACCAATTATTATCGCATGAATCGACGATTCTGTGGTAACTAACTCAACATTCTCTGCTAGTAACTTGGTAAATAAAACACTTAATTCACAGATTTTTTCACGGCGCCAATGTTCTTTTTTAATCAGTTCAATGCTTTTTTTTGTTGCCCAAGCAATGGCTGGAGATATCGCTGTAGAGTAAATATAATGACGTGAAAAATTAACTAAGTATTCGTATAACTCTTCACTACAGGTTAAAAATGCGCCACTGGTACCAATGGCTTTCCCCATTGTTGCCATCGTAATATCTATGTCAGCAAAATAATTACTGCCCTGACCTTCTTTACCAATAACACCAATGCTGTGGGCATCATCTAGGTAAAGCCAGGCCTGCTCGGATTTTGCTAATTGTGCCAGTTCTACGACTTTTGCTTGGCAACCATCCATACTAAACACACCTTCAGAGGCTACCAGTTTGTTTGAAAAACCAGTTGAGTATTTTCCTGAGCGGTTAAGTAATTCAGTTAAGTGTTCAATATTGTTATGTTGAAAGCGTTTAACAATTGCTTTGCTATGATAAGCGCCGTCAATCATCGAGGCATGACTGAGTTTATCTAGGTAAAAATGGCTTTGTTCACTTTTTCCTAGCGCTTGAAATAATGCTAAGTTTGCGGAAAAACCACTAGAAAATAATAGACATTTGGGTTTATTTAACCACTGACATATATCATCTTCTAACGCTTGATGAGCGTAGTGGTAACCAGTAACTAAACTTGAGCTACTGGCACATACACCAAACTTATCAGCCCCCTCTTGCAGTGCTTTATTTATCTCAAGATGATTATTTAATCCTAAATAATCATTGGAAGAAAAATTTACATAATTCTTACCATTTATAACGATTTCTTTGCCCTTGCTTGCGGCGCTATTACAGACCAGTTGGCGATATTGAGACTTAGCTTTTTGTGCATTGATATCGCGTCGAATAAAATCGAAATTCATAAATAAACAGCTGCCTGACAAATTAAAACCATTACATAACGAGCAGGTTCAGGTCGCTAACAACTTATCTGTTAGCGACCTGAACTTTTGCTCGTTCGGTTTCTAAAAAATTAAACCGATGCGTTGTAAAATAAATCACTGTTTTGTTGGTCAACAATCGCTGTTTTAATAATTTTATCTGCTGCTTCTGTATCGTCAACGACCGTTTCAGTATTTATACCCAATTTTTCGAACAAAGCAATATCTTGATTTGTTTCAGGGTTTTCGGCAGTCAATAATTTACAGCCATAGAATATTGAGTTAGCACCCGCAAGGAAACACATGGCTTGCATTTGCTCATTCATGGCCGTACGCCCAGCTGATAATCTTACGTGACTTTTTGGCATCATTATACGTGCTACCGCAATACAACGAACAAAATCAAAACTGTCTAAATCATCAATGTTGGCTAAAGGAGTCCCTTCAACTTTCACTAACATGTTAATTGGCACACTTTCTGGTTGTGGGCTTAAATTGGCAAGTTGTATTAAAAGTGATGCGCGATCAGTTGCTTTTTCACCTAAACCAACAATACCGCCACTACAAACTTTCATACCAGCACTACGAACATTGCCTAAAGTATCAAGTCTATCTTGAAAGGTACGTGTGGTAATTATCTGATTATAATGTTCAGGAGATGTATCAAGGTTATGATTATAATAATCTAAACCGGCATCATTTAGTCTATCGGCTTGCTCGCCAGATAACATACCTAAAGTCATGCATGTTTCCATACCAAGGGCTTTAACACTTTTAACCATGTCAAGCACATAAGGCATGTCGCGTTCTTTTGGATTACGCCATGCAGCGCCCATACAAAAACGGGTTGAACCCATTTCTTTAGCTTTTTGTGCTGCTTCTAAAACCTTTTCAACAGCTAATAAACTTTCTTTGTCTAAGTCTGTTTTATTACGTGCGCTTTGTGAGCAGTATTTACAATCTTCCGGACAAGCACCAGTTTTAATCGATAATAAAGTACTCACTTGTACTTCATTGGGATCAAAGTTTTCTCTGTGAATTGTTTGTGCTTTAAACATCAAGTCACTAAAAGGCATAGCAAATAATGCTTGTACTTCTTTTAAATTCCAATTGTGACGAAGGATAGAATTTAATGACTGTGCTTGTGGTGTGGATACTGCTTCGGACATGTTTAAAACTCAATTGCATCTAGTTAACTTAACGGGTAGTCTAGCCAGCCTAAGCATGATGTCAACGATTAAAAAGATTTTTAGTTAACAAATGAGCGATAAACATACAATTATGACCCTGTCTGAACAAAATTCACTCCTTCACTTTGATAAAGAGAACGTTTGGCACCCCTACACCTCAATGTCTGAGCCATTACCCAGTTACTTAGTTGAGAGCGCTCAAGGAGTCTATATTAATTTAGCCAGCGGTGAACAGCTCATTGATGGTATGTCATCATGGTGGTCGGTATTACATGGCTACAATCATCCTAAGCTAAATACAGCGTTGCAACAACAAGCGGGTAAAATGTCGCATGTGATGTTTGGCGGCTTAACACATGAAAGTGCAATTAATTTATGTGAGAAACTTATTCGATTAACGCCTGAAGGCTTAGACAAAGTTTTCTTGTCTGATTCAGGCTCAGTTAGTGTTGAAGTGGCTATGAAGATGGCATTGCAATACCAACATGCTAAAGCAGAAATAAACCAACAAACGTTAACTAAAACTAAGCTATTAACGGTGAAAAATGGCTATCACGGCGATACGTTCGCGGCGATGTCAGTGTGCGATCCGGTTACCGGTATGCACCAGATCTTCGAACAAGTATTAATGCAGCACTATTTTGCTCCAGCACCTTCCATTAAATTCGGCGAAGAATGGTCAAATGATGATGTTAGTGAGCTATCCGCGTTATTTGCAGCACATCATGAAGAGATAGCCGCGTTTATTATCGAGCCTATAGTGCAAGGTACTGGTGGGATGCGCTTTTATCACCCAGAGTATTTAAAAGTTTGTCGACAACTATGTGATAAACATGATGTATTATTAATAGTTGATGAAATTGCTACAGGTTTTGGTCGTACAGGTAAATTATTTGCTTGTGAATGGGCTGGTATTAATCCAGACATTATGTGTTTAGGTAAAACTCTCACGGGAGGTTATATCACCTTAGCAGCCACCTTATGTACTACACATATTGCGCAAACTATCAGTGAAGGAGCCGCTGGATGTTTTATGCATGGTCCTACCTTTATGGGTAATGCTCTAGCCTGTGCTGTAGCAAATGCGAGCATTGATTTATTGATTGAAAATGATTGGCAAGCACAAGTACAAGCAATAGAAACAATACTGACAACACAGCTTTCACCATTAGCTGCGCATCACCGCGTAGAAGATGTTCGTATCCTCGGCAGTATCGGCGCAATAGAATGTAGGCAAAGCGTTAACGTAGCTAATATACAAAAACGATTTGTTGAATTAGGTGTTTGGATCAGACCTTTTGGCAAGCTAATTTATATTATTCCGCCATTAATTATTAATGAAAAGCAACTAATGAGTTTAGCAAATGCTATTACCGTTGTTTTAGAAGAAGATAGCTGCTTTATCAATAACTAAGTCAGTGAAAAGAAAATAGAACTATCTCAAGCAATCAAAATATATAGAATGGCGCTGAATATCATTGCTACAGGCAAGGTCATTATCCACGACAGGATAATACTACCAATAACTTTGCCATTGGTTTTTTTACCGAGCATGCCAATACCAAAAATAGCGCCGACGGATACGTGAGTGGTAGAGACCGGCACGCCAAATTTGCTGGCGACAATCACCATAAAACTAGTCACTAAATTTGCCGAGAAACCTTGGCCTGAATTAAGCACAGTTATCTTTTTGCTCATTGTTTCGGCGACACGCCTAGCATTGAGTAAACCGCCAATGGCCATACCAAAAGCAATAGCAATCATACCTATATTGATATCTAGCGTTTGTGCTGCCACTAATAAACCAGCAATTTT
Organism: Colwellia psychrerythraea; assembly: GCF_000764185.1. GTDB lineage: Bacteria > Pseudomonadota > Gammaproteobacteria > Enterobacterales > Alteromonadaceae > Colwellia > Colwellia psychrerythraea_B. Next base: position 119,076 of record NZ_JQEC01000021.1, on the reverse strand, counting down.
AGGGGTATCGTTTAAGCCTCGTGCAAAAGAAACAGCTGCGCCACTCATGATATGAGCCGTATCTAATATTTTTTGATTAGAAAAGCCCAACACTTTTCCAGTATAATTATTCACATTGCTGTTTAGGCTAGCAACTTCTTGCTGTGTATTTATTAAAGGATGAACCATCAACATGGCTTGCTTATTTTGTAGATCATGGTGTTGATGAAAAGAGCCTTGCTGTATCAATGTCTTCCCTGCACTATCAAAGCCGTTATTGCTTAAGTTTACTGGCAGCAGTTGTGTTTTCTCATGAATATAAATTCCCCCCTCTTTATTTAGCTTTAAACGTCTGCGTGTTTGGTTAAAAAGCCAATAAACGATCATACCCAAAGAAAAAGCAATAAATGGACTGGCCAGTAAGGGGAAAAAGAACGCACTGCCTAATTGCTGAAAATTAACTTCCATGCCAACAGCTGCTATACCTGCCCCGAGTAAGCCACCAACTAAACTATGGGTGGTAGAAATAGGAAAACTTAAGCGAGCGGCTAATAATACGGTAATAGCCGCACCTAAGCCGGTCGCAATAAGAAAACTCGCCGTACCTGCTATCTCTACCGGCACTAAACCTTTACCTGAAAAACTTGCCACCAAACCCTGAGCTAAAAATATCGCCGCAATAGAGCCAATAAATGTCGTTACGGTAGCAATAGTAATAGCCGTTTTATAACTGAGTGTGCCACTACCGTAAAGTGTCGCCACGCCTTTGAAATTATCATTTGCGCCGTTGCTATAAGCTAGAAAAATAGTGGTAAAAACTAATAACATAATAAGCATGATTGAGTGTCCTTATAAAAGTATAAATTTAAACGCTATATCGTGAGTGAAGCTTGGTAATGTCACCGTGCAATTAAGCCCTGTAGACACACAATCTAGTTCGATAGTGTCCATAAACGTTCCTTGCCAAGTATCATAGGGACTAACTTGATAATATCCGGGGGTTAAGCCCCTTATCGTTACTGAAATATTGTCACGTGCTTGGCTTTGATCACGAATTTCATCAATGCTTAATCTGGCTAAGCTATCATCTTGTAGCCAAACAAACCCAGCACTAGGGCCCGCCATAGCCCATGCTCGTACATCATCACTTGAAGGTTCAACAACTAACGGCTCTACTTGCCATTCTGCCAGTGGCATATCAGCAACAAACGTTGCTAACGCCGCCATGTGCTGTCGCATCTTTCTAGTCATGCTTCCCCAGCTATCAAAATCATTCCATTCGGCAGGTGTCATGGCCGAGCCACTGGCTAAGGCAGACCAAATGGCGTGATGAAAAAGCTCTGGATAGTAATTAACATCACTATTATTGAGGTTATTTTGCACACCAAATTCACCAATCCAACTGGGTTTATTATGGTTTTTCCACATGTCTTGATTATATTGGGCAATCACTTTCGCGGTGTCGATAACCAAGGGCTGTTTATCCCCAGCAGCAGTCGTGCTGCTATCACTTAATAAGTCACTGTAAATATGTACTTGTGGCACATCCATCACCTGATGACCGTTAAACCACGAAATATCTCCAGATTTACTGGCAGTAGTTGGATGCCGATAAGGATCATTCGCGACAAAATAATCATTCACTTGTTTGTGCCATTGCTCACTATTATCAAAAGCGTTAGTACCATCAATTTCAGAGACCGTTTGCCACATAGCTATCGCCGGACTATACCCCCAACGCGCTATGGTGTATCGATACCAGTTTTGTTGCCATTGCCACGCTTCGTCATCGTTAAAAAACTCACTCGCGCTGACTAAAAGACGAAAGCCATTTTTCCTCCAACGACCATCCGACCAAGGGTGAAAACCATCACGTAGCTGTGAATGGTCCCACAAGGTAAACACCATCAATAAACCGGCATTTTCAGTACGTGTTAAGACCTCATCAATTAATAATAACGATGACAAATCATAGTCATCATAGCGACTCTCAGTAAATGAAAAATAAAACTGGGGCCACCAAACAAAATAATTTTCTTTAGCAGTTTCCATTCGAGTAAATAACTGCTCAACATCTGCCGCGGTATTAAAAATAGCAAAAACATCACCATGACCAAGACCATAAAACGGACTCTCGTCGTGATAGACAAAATAGTGATCGCTGTAATTGGCATTAACTTGGCTACCTTGTTGTAACCAACCGCTATTCGTTGACTCGGACACTGTAAATTCATTGGTTAAAGGCTCACTTTCTCCAATCACGTCGGTTACTGTAGCTTTATATTGCCATTTTCCTATTTGACTTGGGGTAAATCGTACCAGCCAGCTACTCGCCGCATCCCAAAAACCAGCAACAAGCATTTCTTGGCCATCTGGCGCAGTAAACAACACCTCAAGACTCACTTCTCGTTGATCATAAGGGTTATCATATTGCGCACTAAGTGCTATCGATAACTCAAGTTTTTCATAGTTAGCCAGTTGACTAACATTGCGGTTGATTTGTTCAATATTTGGCAATTTGTCATGAATGACTGGTACTGCTAAGACTTCACCACCGGTTGATGGCACAGTCTTATTTTGATTATCATCACAAGCAAAGATAAATACGCTAGCTAACACTAAGCTTAAAATTTTAATTAATGTCATCCTCTACCCAAGGCTCTATTACTGTTTCTTGATGGTCTGTTATTAACGACTTAATAGCTCGAGTAATTCAGCTGCGTCCGGTGACAAAGCACTTTTTGGTGTTAATAACGCATGACTGAGCGCGCTGCGACAACCACATTCGCATTGGCTATCGCCATTTTGTTCTTCCGCTAAAATGAAGTGAGTTAATAAGGATTTTGCTTTATCTAGGCTCTGACCGTAACGACTAATCACTTGTTCAACACTGACATGTTGGCTAGCATCTTCTTGCCAGCAATCAAAATCAGTCACTATACCTATGGTGCAGTAACATAACTGCGCTTCTCGGGCTAGAAAGGCTTCAGGTACGTTAGTCATTCCGACTAAATCACAGTCAGCAGCATTTTTTAAAAATAAACTTTCTGCGCGAGTGCCTAGTCTAGGGCCGTCAACACAAGCATAGGTTTGGTTTTGATGTAATGGTTGCTCAATCTTTTCAGCACTAGTGGCAATAGCCTGCGCCAGCGTACGACAACTTGGCTCTGCAGTAGATACATGCGCGACCATACCGTTGCCAAAGAAGCTTTTTTCTCGATGACTTTTAACAAAGTCGAAATATTGACTGGGTAAGGCAAGATCCCCCGGTTCAATATCGGCGCGTAAACTACCCACAGCCGATAAACCAATGATTTGTGTTGCTTGTAATGATTTTAATGCCCAAATGTTAGCGCGATAATTAACTTCACTTGGCAATAACTGGTGATTTTCGCCGTGTCTTGGCAAAAAAAGTACTTCTTTTTTATTGGTTTGATCTTCATTTTGGTGAGAAAAAATACCACGACTTATTTTTGCTGAGGTAGCACCAAAAGGAGTGTCTACTTGGTATTGCTCTATAATTTCTAGTCCATCCATATGATAGATACCGCTACCACCTATAATTGCCAACATATTGTTCTCCTGTATTTTTATCTTAATGGGTTAATGTTGTGCTAGTTTCGGTGTTACCTGAGGACTTAATTGCTCTGGTAACTCTGCCACCCACTGCTGTATTTCATCTCTTACTTGTCGATAAAAGTCTAACGACTCTTCATCCGTTTTAGCATGCCGCGCTAATTTAGGAGGATCATCAAAACGTTGATGAATAACCTGTTCACCTTGGGTGAAAGCAGGACAGTTATCCGCCGCATGGTCACAAACTGTGGCCACATAATCAAAATTTACATCGTAAAATTCATTCAGGGTTTGTGAAGTGTGTTCACTAATATCTATGCCGACTTCAGCCATGACTTGTATGGCAAACTTATTCATGCCATGACTGACAATACCGGCTGAATAACACTGCCAATTACCGTTATGCATACTATTAGCAAAACCATGGGCCATTTGACTTCGACATGAGTTACCGGTACATAAAAAAAGTATTTTTCTCATTTTCTTTCTCCTGAGTTGTTCATCTATTCTGTTCACCTATTGCTATTGAGCTAGCTGATAACTTGGCCAGTAATGTGTTTTAGCTTTCACTGCAACTAGCACCATAAGCAAAACATGAATAACAGCGATGATGTTTCATGCTAATCCGTTTATCTAAACTGGCACTTAAGCTGTCACTCAGTACATAATCATCATCGTCATCAACTAACGTACAGGCGACTACCTGCAGTTGATTATTTTTCTTAATTAACATTTTCGAATTACTGCACATAAACTGTCGGCGCTGTGCCTCATTGTGATAATGGGTCATACAGTGTTCGGTAATGTGTGGCACTTCAGTAATTGCCCCGGGGGGTAAAAAATCAGGGAATGCAATAATGGGTAAATCTTCCGGTAAACCGTTAAGGCTGAATAAATCTCTAAAAGCTTTCTCTACCTGTGCTGAGTCTTCGTCTATTGCCATATGACGTGCTACAGAAACTTTAAATCCTTGTTGATGGAGCTTTTTTAAGGCGACTATGGCCTTAGCAAAATTACCCGTACCACGAGCAAGATCATGTGTACCGGCATCAGCATAATCAAGGCTAATACGTAATGAGATAGGATGATTGTCTGTACTTATTTCAGCTAACTTAGCTAAACGTTTCAGTAACGGGTCAGTACCATTAGTCAGTACTAAACAGGGGCAAAATTGACTGGCATAAGCCAAGATAGTGATAATATCTTTAATTAAGAAAGGCTCACCTCCGGTAAATGAAAATTGCTTAACCCCAAGATTTAAGGCTTCATCAATATGAGCTTTTACTTCATCAAACTTAGGCGGTTGTAAACGTTTATCGTCAGGGCCAGAGCCCTCAAGGCAAAAGTCGCAAGCTAAATTACAGCGCGTACCTGTGTGAATCCATAATTCATCAAGGGCATGTGGTTGAATATAACCGCGTGCCTCACCATTAGGAGTGATAAACCAATCTTCACTTGGCTTATGCGTAATCATTAACAGCAGCTCTTACTAACAGTTGCTACTGTTGCTGTATCGGTTGAACAACAACTCACTTCATCAGGTGCCTTTTTAGCTGCTACATCGTGGCATTTATCGATAACAAAACCACCAAGATGCTGTGTAAAGTCACCAACAAAACTAAAGTATTGATTAAAGCGACTGGCTTTAAGTGTGCGCCAGGTATTACCACTAACAGCGGTGATTTTATCAGTAAGAAAGTGTGTTTCACCATCTAAAGAAAAAACGTCTGTATGGCCGTTAATTCCGCCTAAATAAATAACTTGTTGGCCGTAGTATTCAGCATGAGGTTCTAGTTCAGCGACTTTAAATAGTCGGTAAGTCACTGAGGTAAAATTAATCCCGGCAACACGTGCAATAATTTCAGGATTATTGATACTTATTGCACGACTAGTCACCACACGCTGCTCAGAAAACCCCACTTTTTGTGCTAATGTTTGAAAGTCTTGTTGGTATAAAGCGCCACTTAAACATTCGCCGTAAAGCAAGCTGTCTGCTTGTAAATGCTCAGGAATACGTCTATCGGCATAGACATCGGAAAAGTAAATTTCGCCGCCCGGTTTTAATAAACGGTAAGCTTGCGCAAGTACGGCTTCTTTATCAGGCGATAAATTAATAACGCAATTAGAAACAATAACATCGATACTATTATCGCTCAGTGCTAACTCATCTAGTTTTTCAATATAACCGAGTTCAAAGCGGGTATTGGCCTTTTGGTAAGCAAACTTTTCTTTGTGGTAATCAATATATTTACGGGCAACACTTAATTGTTCCTCTGTCATGTCGACACCAATAACACTGCCCTGTTCACCCACAAGCTGCGCTAAGGCATAACAATCACGACCTGCACCACAACCTAAATCTAAAATGTGACAATTGGCAAGTAACTCAGGCGAGACTAGGCCACAACCATAATACTTGGTTAATACTTCATCATGAATATTCGCGAGGATTCGTTTAGTCTCGTTGGGTAATTGGCTATCGGTACAACAAGCATTTGTTTGTAAATCGTCACTTGTTTGTAATACTTTGCCATAATAATCTTTGACTACATCATGCATGACTTTTTCCTCATGGTTTAATTTGAGCTGATGTAAACAGCTAAATACTTGACTTAATAACCTTTGCCTGGCCGGTCGTTCATCGGCTAATAAATCATGTTTGAGTCGAGTTAAATCGACCAGTTGATCAATGTCATAGTTGCTATCATGATAAGTAACAGATAAACATTCATGCTGACAACAAAGCGCCAACGCACGGGCTAAGCTTTCGCTACTCCAAGGTAAATGAGAGAAATCAGGCCAGGGGGCATTACTCGCCATCATCACCACCCCGCCATCTTCAGCTTTCGCTAACAACACGGCAGACTTAGCTAACTTGACCGGTAAGTGCTGATAAAAGTTATCATTAAGCATAGGGCTATCAGTGCCAATGAAAACTAACGATTGATGACCAGTACTTCGTAACTCCTCATCAACACGATTAATACGCTCACCTAAGTTACCTTCACCTTGATAAATAACTTGCGCTGCAGGTAAGATATTTTTTAATGATCTTGTTGCCCAAACTACATCTATTTGATGTGCTATTGCGATCACAACTTTACCTGGCCAATTAGCCGCGTCTTCTACGGCGCAGCTTAATAGTGATTTTGCTATTACTAATGCTGAATTAGCACCAATTTCACCGGCCAAACGTTGCTTACCTTGATGAAGTTTGGGTCGTTTGATCATTAATACTAAGGTTGCTCTAGTAGGCATAATTTGTAATCACCTTTTGTGTGTGGGTTTTGGTTAATATAGCCTTACTCTTTTTAATCGGCTGGTTGAGTAGCCAGTTATACTGATAAATTATGTCACCTGAGAAGCGCGCTAATCGATGCGACAGCTCTCCTTTGCTGTGGCTTGCTAAATGAGACAATACTTGGGTTTTATTGCCGCCAAAATCTTGTTCAAACCAATAATAAATTTTAGATAAATAGAGTTTATCGCCAGAAAATCTTACTGCTTTATCTTGATTGATAAAACGACTCGCGGCTAAATCGAGTTGTTGATTGGTTTGTCCACTGGCAAAAGCTTGTCTTGTTATATCAGGGCAACCTTTACTGGCACAATTGAGCACATAATGTATACGGGGGTCTTGCCAAATGGCGCGTAAAATACCGTGTTCTATTTGGTTAAGCGTTAATTTTATTCCCGCGACTGTGGCAATCACACTATCCCAAGGACCAATAAACTCACCCAGTAAACCAAGATCAGTTGAGGCAATAGTTCGAATAGAAGCGACCGGATAATGTGTTAAAACCAACTGTACGGTTAAGGCATTATATAAATTAACCCAGTAAGCTAATTGCTCATTTTTAGGGTAATCTCTAGGGTCGAGTTGTTGCATTTTCTGTAGGTACTTTTTTAATACAGCCTTATGTTCAACGGTAACTGCCGCATAATTGAAGTGAGTCGATCTTTTAGCCGATATTGCCAGTTTAGCGTTTGGTTGCTGCTCATTCGTTACATAAGCACTAAGCACAGCTTGCCAATAACTGTGGTCAATTTTTTTATTTTGGCTGACATGCTCTATTTGCCAAAATGAAATTACATTAGCGGAGCGTGCTTGATAAAGCTGATAAAAGATGCAAACAGCGATAACACTTATAATTAAAAGTGCAAACATGCCGCCTCCCATAGCGGTTTTATTTAACATTTATCAATCGCTCTATTTTGTTGTTGTGCTTGCTTAGCAAAACTCCCAAACCTTAATTTGGCTATCATCGATAAAATACCAATCCCGGCCAATATCGAGCCCTTTACCGTGCCACTAATTTTTGATTGACCAATGCGAATTTTCGAATCAACCGGATATTCGCTGGTTTTCATCGCTAATATAGCCGCTTTCACTTGCATTTCAACGGTCCAGCCAAAGCTGACATCTTGCATTGCTATTCGCTGTAAAGCTTCTGAACGTATGGCTCGAAATGGCCCAAGATCGCTAACTTTTTGCTGCCAAAATAATTCAATTAATCGGCCGGAAAGCCAATTACCAAATTTTTGCACGCTGGTTAATGCTCCTTCTTCAACATTGCCTAAAATACGTGAACCAATCGCTAAATCATCACCGTCTACAATGCCTTGCAGTAACGGTATGGCTTGTTTAATAAAACAACTATCATCGCCATCAACAAACAAGACAATGTCGCAGGGCGGACAGTGCAACAATGCCGTTTGACACGCTATACCGTACCCACCTTGTGCTTGATAGACTACTAAAGCCCCTGCAGCTTTAGCATGATTAGCGGTATTATCACTTGAGCCATTATCACAAACGATGATGGCATCAATAACTTTTTCAGCGCTTAAAGTTTTAGAGGAAACTAAGGTAAGTGCCTGTAGGTCTGTAACAACTTTTCCGATGGCAGCTTCTTCATTTAACGCTGGAATGACTACACTAACAGTATGATTTTTATACATTATTAACCTCTGCGTTATTGTCTTGCTTAGTAATACCATTTCTTATATTGCTGTTAACGGCTAAGTTTTTTGTACTGTTTTTGCTACTAATTAATAGCGATAAGCCATGAAACAGCGTTAAAACATAAAGACTGGCAAGTAGATATAACGGCCACTGTGCTGGCGCCCATATATGGCAACAATGAAATTGATTCATCACTTCATAAGTCAGAGGTATGATGACTAACCAAGCTAGGCCATAAAAGTTAGGCTGCAAGGCAATTAAAGGCACTAGTGGCATCAAATACCAAGGAAAAAGTACCGGGCTCAGTAATAGCGGTAAAGCCAGTGCTAACTGCAATGCAATGACTAATCGGATTGGTAATAAACCTGTTACGACTAAGTTTGTTGTTAATGAGGCGTTATCATGACTATTAGTGCTGTTGCGAACCGACGTGTTTTGCTGTGAACTGATACTCAAGTAACAAATAATAGCGATAACTAATGTCGCGATAACACCACTAATCATTAACAGTTCAGCCGTAGTTAAAGTATCTTCAAAAAAGCTAAATAATGGTGCCCCAAAGCGCCATTTATTAAAGAACACTGAAATACTACCAATAGGATGAAAACCCAGTAAAAATGCGCTTAGATAACCAACAATAACAACCGAAATGGTTGAAAAACAAAGCTGGAAAGCACCACGTAAGCTGAACATCAGCTGATTAGTTAATTGTGCTGGTAATTGCCCTTGTTGTGACTGATGTTCGTTTTGGTGCAGGTGTTGGTATTTTTTGTAAGCTGAAACAATACAAGCAAGTGATAAAGGCAGTAGTAATACCAAAGGTAATATTTTAATTAAAGTGCCTAAACCAATAGCCATGCCCGTTAATACCAAGTGTTGTCGCTGCCAAGCATACAGCATTAGCATTATTGCCAAGGTAGAAAAAGTATCGATATGCAGTGCCATACCACTTTCAAGTATTAACATTGGTGACAAAGCAATTAGCGTTAAAAACTTAAGTTTATTGGCCCTTTTTAAAACTAATATTCCGATCGCTAAGCTCGCTAAACTCGCTAATGTCAGCATTATTTGCCAAGCTTGTGTGGCATATTCTACCCCCGCACTAGCCGCTAAGCTAAACAGCGCTAGTGCTAGCGGTGGATAAAGGGTGACATATTTGACATGCTCTACTGGTGGCTGCCATTGCTCACGCAAATCGGTTAATGCGATGGCGTCATGGCTAATGCGGTAAGGATCAAAACCCGCTAAGGCAATTTTTCCATCAAATAAGTAACGATCAACATCATTTGAGCTATAAGGGTCAACACCGATTAATACTAACCGTACTAAAATTGCGAAGAAGATTAAGAGCCGAAAGTCTTTTACGTTATTACTGTTAGCACTTAATCGCCAAATGATTAACATCAACAAAGACATTAAAGAAAATTGTGCGATTAAATAAAAGCCTAAGCTATCCGCAGTCAGGCTTGGTTTAGTAAGTACATGACTACTCAAACACAGTAGCAAATAGACAACTAAGCAGCTGAAATAAAACCCGCTGTTTACGTGCCTTTGCCACATATTAGCCGGCCCAGAAGTTACTTTCATCGCATTAACCCGTAATGACTACGTAAGCTATTAAGGGATGTAGTTAAAAAGCCTAATGTCAAAATAAAAACCGCTGGCACCATAAACCAGTGCTGTTGCCAAATAATCCAGCCAAACACTATGCTATATACTAACGCGACTAATAGCTCAATTAACGCTCCTTGCGGAGGTACCGCACGATAAAATGGTATTGAGTCATCAGCTGTTACTGTGATTTTATGCTTATCCTTTTGCTTATTTTCTCTGTGCTCCGTTATAGTGTTACGGATAAGTAATTCACCATCTTTAGGCGTTCGAACAAATTCACTTTCTTGCCCTAATAATGCTTCGATACCTGCTCTGGCATTATTAATCGCTAATTGAATACCCAGTAATAATAAACGGGGTAACTTACTCAAAGCGAAAAGTTTTGAACGACCTAGGACTACTTGCCCATAAAATAAGTAGACAAGGTGACCACCAGAAGATAGTAATAACAAAGGTAAATCAAACCAAAGTGTATCACTCACTTGATAGTGATGACGTATTACCAAGCTTGGTACTAAAAAGAGTAAGGTATCGAGTAACATGACTAAATAGGCAAGATTATTTGATAAATGAAAGCTTGCTTCAATTTTGGTTGTTAATGGTAACTTAGCGCGCCATACCTTTGGCAACATCTTCTTCATTACTTGCACGCCACCTTTAGCCCAACGGTGTTGTTGGCTTTTAAAGGCATTCATATTGGCAGGTAATTCACCCGCACATTCAATATCGTTAAGGTAAACCATCTTCCAGCCTTTAAGCTGGGCGCGATAACTTAAATCGAGATCTTCGGTTAAGGTATCGGCACTCCAATGACCCGCATCAATAATCGCTTCTGTGCGCCAGATACCGGCGGTGCCATTAAAGTTAAATAACAATTTACTCGCGTAACGTACTTGTTGTTCTAGGCCAAAATGCGCATCAAGCATCATTGCTTGCACTTGAGTTAGCTCACTACTAGCACGGTTTAAATGCTGCCAACGAAACTGCACCATAGCAACGCGCTCATTAACGGGCATATTGCTGTTTTCTTCTTTGAAGTGATGGATCGTTTTAGTGAGCAAGTCGCTGCTGGGAATAAAGTCACCATCAAAAATAGCAATGAATTCACCGGTAGCCGCCATCATGGCTTCTTTTAGTGCGCCCGCCTTATAGCCCTGGCGATTTTTTCGTTGCACATGCTCAATATTGATGCCTAATTGTTGATAGTGTTTTACCCGCTCAGACACTAACTGCCTGGTATCATCAGTGGAATCATCAACAATTTGTATTTGTAATTGACCGCGTGGGTATTCAAACTTAGCGACCGCATCAATAATTCGTTCAGCGACAAAACGCTCATTGTACAAAGGTATTTGCACCGTTATTTTAGGTAGATTTTTAAATTTTGCAGGAATAATCGCTTGTACATTTTTATATTTATACCCGCGCCAAACCATAGATAATCGGTGCAAGCCAAACAAACACAAGATAAATAATAAGAAAAAATGACCACCAAGGATGGTAAGGCTTAACACAGACATGATTAATACTCCATGGTAAAGCCAAGCTGAAGACTATTACCTTTAAGCGTATTTTCACCATAGAGATCATTTGTGTAAGTTAATTCAACACCATATTTTTGTTGTGATGACGGATTGAACATCCAGCCTGTTGTTAACTCTAATTTACCTGAGTCATATTCAGTAGTAATTGATAAGTTATCACTCAACAATACAGGATCTTGCACTAATTCATCAGCATTATTAGCACTTAAAACACCATCTAACTTAGCTCTTAGGTATAAGTTTTGATTAATATTAAAACCGTACTCTATTAAATACCGATATTCATCCGATGGTGCTTCGGTGCGGTATCTATAACCAAATTCTACCCCTAAATAACCATATTCATTTAAACTTTTACCTAATAATACTTTAAATTCAACATCTTCTTGCCCGTTACCTAGCGCCAACTCATCAGTTTCGTCATAAAGGTAAGGTACTTTAACTAACAAGGAAGTTGATAGTACAAAGGGTTGTGCTTGCCATTGATAGCGTAAACCCAATTCAGTATCACCAAAACCACTATTGGTTTCGATAGTGCCTTGTGAATTAGTCTGTTTTAAATCTTGATAGAGTAATTGACCATAAACAGCAAAGTTATTACCTAAGCCATATTCACCGTAATACGAAGTATTTTGACCAATAAATTCACTAAAATCTTCATTGTCACCACGAAATTCATCGGCTTTATAATAAGCATAAGCGACTTTATTATAACCATGTCCTTCAGCACCTACCCACGCTCCAGCAGCTGCACTACTGTTGTAAAATGCAGATGAAGCCAGTAAGGCTACCGGTATAATATAATTAAGATTACTACGGTTAAATACATTTAGCTTAACGGGCATAACAAGTATTCCTTTGATTGATTATAATTTGTATCGAGTGGGAGTTATTTAATCAAACATCACTGCGATGACGCCAAGATATAAAGCTATGAATTCATGTGCAATAGTAAAAGTGAGATAGCATAAAAACGTTATTTTGATGTGAAGGTTCTGTGATAACTATCACAAGTGCTTTATTAGACAATTAGCGATAAATAGAATCATTACTGCTGTTTTAATTGGATAAAATCGATGTAATCACTGCAATATAATGACTTTTATTTATCACAGTTTATTTTTTTGTGATTTGTAGCATGGTCAACTCAACATGAAGATTTTGCACGTTGGGTAAAAAACAACAGAAATATCTCAAATTTGCCTATATTCGATGTTGATTTCCTCCTAACGCCCTCAATAAACACATACCTTGGTCAATAATAATTTTCAAAATAAAATAACATTGTTATTTTTAATAAGTATATTCATAGGGTTAACGATAAATACTTAGGGAGTAAATTAACATATGAAGCTTGTGATTATTCTTTAAAGAATTGTGATTATTTTGTGAGGTATAAACTACGACTACTTTGATAAAGTGAGTTTCAAAGAAAGTATCAGCTTATAAGATGCCCTGTTTCAACAAAGCTGTAGCTGCTAAGTGTATTTAACTGAATATAAGTTTAGGTACATCAAGCAAACAAAAACTAACATAATTATCAGAGAGTAAAGAGATATGAGCAAACTTGTTATTATCGGTAATGGTATTGCAGGCGTTACTGTTGCACGCCATGTTCGAAAGCGCAGTGATATAGAAATCATGATTATTTCAGCGGAGACTGAACATTTTTTTTCTCGCACCGCATTAATGTATATTTTTATGGGTCATATGACCTATGAACATACTAAACCTTATGAAGATTGTTTTTGGCAGAAAAATCGTATTGATTTAAAGCAAGATTATGTTGATGAGATTAATACAGAGACTAAAGTTCTTACTTTAGCCTCTGGAGAGAAAATTGATTATAGTCAGTTAGTCATGGCAACTGGCTCACAGTCGAATAAGTTTGGTTGGCCAGGACAAGATCTTCCCGGTGTGCAAACCTTGTTTAACTATCAAGATCTTCTGTTGATGGAAGAAAACAGCAAACATGCTAAACACGCTGTTATCGTAGGTGGCGGTCTAATTGGCGTCGAAATGGCTGAAATGCTGATATCTCGAGGTATAGAGGTCACTTTTCTGGTACGTGAAGAACGTTTTTGGGGAAATATCCTGCCAGATGACGAAGCTAAATTAGTACAACAACACGCTGAAATACATGGCGTTCATTTCAAGTTTTCAACTGAATTAAACACCATAACCGCAGGTAACAACGGTCGTGTTAATGCCATTACCACCAGTACTGGTGAAGAGCTAGCTTGTGATTTTGTTGGTTTATCGGTTGGCGTACACCCAAGTATTACCCTAGCAGCAAAAAGTAATATGGCTGTTGGGCGAGGCATTTTAGTTAATGACTTTCTTGAGACTAATATAGCTGATGTGTATGCCGTTGGGGATTGTGCTGAAATTGAAGTTGTTGAAGGCCGTAATCGTATTGAACCGCTTTGGTATACTGGCAAAATGCAGGGTGAAACCTTAGCGAGAACAATTACTGGAGATAAAACAAAATATGATCGGGGTATATGGTTTAACTCAGCAAAATTCTTTGATGTTGAATATCAAACCTACGGCTTTGTTGCTAATGAGCCTATTGATGGTATTGATTCTTTTTATTGGCAACACCCTAAAGAAAACATATGCGTAAGAATTACTTACCAAACTGACACGCAAGTCGTTACCGGTGTAAACACCTTTGGCATACGTATGCGTCATAACATTTGGCAGCATTGGCTTAGTCATCACTGCACGCTAAAGTATGTATTACAAAATTTGCGCACAGCTAATTTTGATCCTGAACTATTCCGTCATTACGAAAAAAATATTATCACTGCTTTTAATAAACAATATCCGAGTAACAAATTAACGCTATCGCCATTGCAGTGGCTAACTAAACGATTTACTAAGGAGCAAACAAATGCACAATAACAACACTGCTTGGATAGCCCCTGTTAGGAAATCAGGTGTAACCTTTTTTACCCTAGGTTTTTTGGTCTTTATTGGTATGTTATTTTCAAATCAATATAAGTTGACTGAACAAACCTTAAAACCTGCAATTAATAACTCAACCCATCTTCAACTTATTCAGCCACATTTAAATGGCTTGATGAATGAAACTGTGACGAACAAAATTAGCTTCATCAATGACATTAGACACACTTTTAGCCGTTATAACGACACTGTATATCAGCGATATCATATTTCAACCACTAATATTGATGCCTTATTAACGCAAGTTAACACTATGGGCTATTACGATTTAGCGATGTTAACCACTACCTTTAATAGTCAGGATGACTATAGCACTTACAAAATTAAAAAATTAACCGATTACACTAGTTGGTTAGCCGGACAACAAGGTAAAACATTAGCTGAGATTAGTGAGGTGATAAATGAAAAATCATCTGAAATAAACGCACATGTTTTAGCGGAAAAAAGTATTGATAACTATGCGGTTGGCCAATATATTTACGCACTTGTTAAATCTTCATCATCAGGGGTAGTATCAAAACACACCGCGTTATTTTTTATATTTTCAGTACTATTAGCAACCATTGGCGCGTTGATGTACATCATCCCAGAAAAGTTCTCGGCCCCCGCAGGCATTAAAAACGATAATATTTTTAAAAATTCAGCCACCAATGGTGGATTAATTTGCATGTTAGCCATGACATTTTTAGTGCTGGTATATATCGCGTTATACTTTTTTCCTGAGTATATTATTGAATGGGTGTCCCTAGTAGATCCTCTCTTTAAAGCGCTTAATGGTCAAGGTGCCAGCCCTTGGTCTATTTATGGTTTCATTTATACCTTAGCGATTATTGTTATGGGGATACGCATGTTCATTAAATACCGTCATAGTAATTACCATATTGTCAGAACAGGCTCCATTATCTTTTTTCAATCGTGTTTTGCTTTTTTATTGCCAGAAATATTGATTAAATTAAATCAACCGTCAACTGATTTAAAAAATATGTGGCCATTAGATTATGACTTTTTTGATGCATGGAATTTAGATAGTCTGAGTTCAAGTGGTGATATTGGCATGTTTATGCTCGTGTGGGGAATTACCTTATTTGTTATTGGTGTGCCGCTGTTTACCTACCTTTTTGGTAAACGCTGGTATTGCTCTTGGGTATGTGGTTGTGGTGGCTTAGCTGAAACTGCGGGTGATCCTTATCGTCATTTATCAAATAAGTCTGTTAATGCTTGGCGTATAGAACGTGTAGTTATTCACAGTGTTTTAGTGTTATGTATCATCATGACCGGGGCTGCGTTATATACCTACTTTACCGGGATAAAAACAATTCTCGGCATTGATACTTACTCACTGCGCAGTGCTTATGGTTTTTTCATAGGCGCATTATTCTCTGGTATTGTTGGTACTGGTTTTTATCCTAAATTGGGTAATAGAGTATGGTGCCGTTTTGGTTGTCCGCTTGCGGCTTATATAGGTTTGATACAACGATATAAATCGCGTTTTCGCATTACCACCAACGGTAGTCAATGTATCTCTTGTGGTAATTGTTCGACCTACTGTGAAATGGGCATAGATGTGCGTGCTTATGCACAACGTGGTGAAGATATTGTTCGCGCTTCTTGTGTAGGTTGTGGTGTTTGTTCTTCAGTATGCCCTCGTGGCGTGCTTAAGTTAGAAAATGGCAGCACGACGGCAGTGATAGATCACAATATGAAAGATGAGACTATGAATATAGTACAAATTCTTAGTGTTGAAGAGCAAAAATCCATGATGGGCTAATAACTAGAGGCTGTTTATCTTGGTTTTAATTTTCGCTAACTTCTATTAGCTTTCATTAGTCTTTGTAGAGCTGAAAGTACAGTTATTTACTAAAGCAACTGTACTTTAACTAATATATAGACCAGCCAAGTAAGATTAACGGCAAGTAAAAAAATCATACTGAAATTAGGATTATCACTCCTACGTCGACTGCGATATTTATCGGTCATTAGCGCTAAATAGCTGCCCAATGCACTAAGCCATAACAGTATATATAGATAACCAGTTAATGGCGTTAACCAAAATTGGCGAATTTCAATATCATAATAACGTAATACACCATAATCTTTATCTGGTGCTGCATAATAAGACATAACTAAGGCTATCAAAAAAACTAACCAGCTTAGTAGCGATAAAGTAACTTGAGCGTAACTCCAAAAGTCGGTAGTTTTTCTCCGTTCGGCTCTTCGTTCTATTTTATGTGCTTCATTAGTTTGTGTCATTTTTTCTTTATTTAAGATTGTTTTCATTCATTTATACAACTTTTCATGTGCAGGAGCACTATTTGTTAATGTTCAGTGCAATTAAGCATTGCATTTACGCCTTGTCACGGTAACATATCACCCCATTTTCAGCATAATAGCAATACGATTAAATTTTCAATCACTTATCGTGAATAGAAAAAACCAATCACTCGTTATTAAAGCAATTTCAATCATCTATATAAGAATAAGAGGTCATTAAATGTCAGTTATAGCAATCACTGATGTATTAGCAGGTAACTTCCCTGTTAATGAGAGCATTACCGTCCACGGTTGGATTAGAACACGCCGTGACTCAAAAGCTGGTATTTCATTTTTAGCAATACATGACGGTTCATGTTTTGATGCTATTCAAGCCATTGTGCCTAATGAACTCGATAATTATGACAGCGAAGTGCTTAAATTAACCACTGGCTGCTCAGTTAAAGTAACGGGTATTTTGGTTGAATCTCCTGGTAAAGGTCAATCTTTTGAAATTCAAGCAACAGCGGTAGAAGTCTTAGGTCTTGTTGAAGACCCTGATACTTACCCAATGGCTGCTAAGCGCCACAGTATTGAGTTTTTACGCGAACAAGCACATTTACGTCCACGTACTAACATCGGCGGCGCGGTTACCCGTGTACGTAACTGTTTAGCGCAAGCCGTGCACAGATTCTTGCATAGCAAAGGGTATTTCTGGATCAGTACACCACTTATCACTGGTAGTGATTGTGAAGGCGCTGGCGAGATGTTCCGTGTAAGTACGCTTGATATGGAAAACTTACCACGTAACGATGAAGGCACAGTTGATTACAACAAAGACTTCTTTGGTAAAGAGACCTTTTTAACTGTATCTGGCCAGTTAAACGTAGAGACTTATTGTAACGCGTTATCTAAGGTTTATACTTTTGGGCCTACTTTTAGAGCAGAAAACTCCAATACTACCCGTCACTTAGCTGAATTTTGGATGGTTGAACCTGAAATCGCTTTTGCTGATTTATCAGACGCTGCAGATTTAGCAGAAGAAATGCTTAAGTATGTATTTAAAGCGGTTCTTGAAGAGCGCGCTGATGATATGGCCTTCTTCCAACAACGTGTAGATAAGACGGTGCTTGACCGTTTAAATTCTGTTATTAATACTGACTTTGTTCGCCTTGATTACACTGACGCTATCACTATTTTAGAAAACTGCGGTAAGAAATTTGAAAACCCAGTTGCCTGGGGGGTAGATTTAAACTCTGAACATGAGCGTTACTTGGCTGAAGAGCACTTTAATGGTCCAGTAGTTTTACAAAACTATCCAAAAGACATTAAGTCTTTCTACATGCGTTTAAATGATGATGGCAAAACTGTTGCTGCTATGGATATTCTAGCACCAGGTATTGGCGAAATCATTGGTGGTAGTCAACGTGAAGAGAGACTTGACGTACTAGACAGTCGTTTAGAAGAAATGGGCTTAGACATTGCAGATTACAGTTGGTATAGAGACTTACGTCGTTACGGCACTGTACCTCATTCTGGTTTTGGTTTAGGTTTTGAACGTTTAGTTGCTTATGCAACAGGTATGCAAAACGTTCGTGACGTAATCCCATTCCCAAGAACACCTAATAACGCTGCGTTCTAATTACTAACCTAGTTTGACGCTGCAACGATCAGTTAAAGCGCTCAATTAAAATATTAGTGTTAGATATAATAAAGGCGACATTATGTCGCCTTTATTATGCCCATAATTTACTACTGCCAGTAAGTTACCTTGTTTTGATAGTCTTTTGCAGGTTTTGCATTAATTGCCTTTGTTGGTGTACCTATATATAAAAATCCGATAATCTCGTTTCCCTCTTCAATAGCTAGGCCGTGCTTAACTATCTCATTGTAAGCTAAGTCACCCGTGCGCCACATCGCGCCATAACCTAGTGCAAATGCAGCCATTTGCATAGCTTGAGCAGTACAACCTGCAGCAACCAGTTGTTCTTGCTCTGGTACTTTATTATGGTCAATATATTGTGTTGAAATAACAATGATCATCGGTGCTCTAAAAGGCATTTTTTCGACTTTCGCAATTTTTTCGTTAAAAGCATGTTCATCTATGGTAGTGCCTTCTATTAAACCAGCCATGCTAGATAAATCTTCAGTTGTTGCTTCAACATAGAGATCGCTCAAGCGCTGTAAGCCTTGGCCAGTAATAACATGGAAATACCAGGGTTTTAATCCGGCATGATCAGGTACCCGCATACCTGCAGATAATAACGTTGATAAGTCGGCCTCTGTTGGCGCTGGCTCGGTAAGTAATGGCGTTGATTGGCGTTGTAATAATAATTCAATAGCGTTCATGAAGTACCTCTAACAAGTGATTATCTCTAAAGTTTATCGTTAAAAAAAATTTTGTACATGCTTATCTCAATAAAAGGCTTAAAAAATTTAAAATATTTTTGTTTGACTGAACGTTTATTTATGCTTGACTTCATTATGCTCTACCACCATTATAAAACGTAACAAAACTGTACATAATTGAGCTCGTTAAGACTCAATAATAGCAGTAAGCTAACTTAATATAATTTAATATAAAGAAAAATAATGCATAGCAACCTACTCGCCATAATTAGTATTCGAAACCCTAAAGCAATAGCTATGAGCTATCTGCTTGTGGTCAATCGACTGTGGCAAGTTAAGCGCCAGTTAAATTGGCCTGTACACTGCGGAGCATTGAAAATAAAATAATTAAACAATAATTATTTGTTCACTTTTAAAGCCGCAGAAATCAACTCTTGCGGCTTTTTTGTTTTCTTTCCCTTCAAAAAAACGCAATTGTCTGCCTTAGCTTAATCAATATTTTAAACAAGCAACCAAGGAGATAAAAATGTCAGTGTCAATTGCCTATTTGGCGGTACTATTAATATGGTCTACCACCCCATTGGGTATAGTGTGGAGTAGCGAGTCAATTAATCCAAGTTTAGCGGTATTACTTAGGATGCTTATCGCCTTGGTGCTCGGCGCCTTGGTGATTAAAGTTCGTAAAATAAATATTCCTTGGCACAAGAATGCATTAACTTTATATACCTATTCGGCACTGGGTATTTTTGGCGGTATGCTTTGTTCATACTTAGCGGCGTCCTATTTATCATCCGGTATTATGTCTTTGGTTTTTGGTTTGTCGCCCGTTATCTCAGCGATTCTAGCAAAGAAAATATTAGCTGAGCCCAGTATCAGTAGTGTTCGCAAGTTATCGATGGCTATTTCATTAATAGGCTTAGCCGTAGTTTGCTCTGATAATTTTACTTTGGCTGATAATGGCATTTATGGCGTTGTGTTTATTCTATTGGCAGTGTTTTTCTTCAGTTTAAGTGGCGTGTTAGTTAAAAGTGTATCTATAGCGATTCACCCATTAGCCACAACGGTTGGTTCTTTAACGGTAGCTACACCTATGTTTTTAGTGAGTTGGTTGCTGCTTGATGGCACCTTGCCAGTTGAACTGTGGCAAGAAAAGTCTATTTGGGCAACACTCTATTTAGGCATTTTTGGTTCATTGATTGGTTTTTATGCTTACTTCACCGTACTGCAAAAATTATCGGCAAGTAATGTTACTTTGATCACCTTAATTACTCCGGTAATAGCCTTGAGTTTAGGCGCTACTTTAAACGGTGAAGAGATAAATGATAAATTGATAATTGGTGCTTTTATGGTGTTGTTAGGGTTAAGCCTTTATCATTTTGGCCACTTAATACCTGGCTTCAAAAAAAAGGGTGTTAATAATTAACTGTCTGTAAAAACGCCTAAGTATATCTTCAGGTATAAAAAAAGCTGAACAGTGTAAAATACTGTTCAGATTTATTTTTATGCTTTAATTGAAATGTATAGTTCACACATTAGCTAAATCTCTTTTCTACAATCAAAAATCGCTGTGCTATATAATGATCAACGCTGGTATAACGCCCTGCACCGATAAAGAATAGCGCTAGTAGCATGATGAAATACGTTGTTGAAAATTCAATACCATTATTTAAGACGACAATATTGCCCTTATCATAAAGCCAATCAGTATTACCATTAGCTTCCAATAGCTCACGCATTTTTTTAAGCCGAATGGCTGTCTGTTCACTATTTTCTAAACTCGCTTGTGCACTATCAACACCAAGCCAAGTGGCAACTTTCGCTGGACTAATATCGCTATTAGTCGGAGTTATAGCAAACCAACCGTTATCGGCATGTACAGAGGTCGCTGCGACTATCATAGTAAACATCAATGGAATACTAATTAAACGGGTAAAAGCACCAATTAATAAAAACCAGCCGCCAAAAAATTCAACCAGAATAACTAAATTGGCGAGTAATGCTGGGAATGGTAAACCTAAACCCCAATCACTGTTACCAAACCAAGCGACTATATTAGGATCCGCGAAAAAAGCACTAAAACCAGTGACCTCTTCATTGAGTAATTGAGTTTTACTAAATCCTGCCATGATAAATACTGGCGCAAGGTATAACCTCAATAATAGCGCGGGTATACCATCGAAATTTTTAAGCTGTTTTAAAAAGCATTGGTAGTAATGTTGTAGAATTTGCATAGGTTGTATCTTATTTAAGAATTAATACGATTAATAATAAGAACGATTAAATCTATAAAGTCTTTCATCTTCAGCAATATTTATCATTAAAGCACTGATATTAGCTTAATAGCCATAAATAGTTACAATCTAGCTAGGACCAATTGTTAAGTTTTGGTAAACATTAAGGTAGTATATAGGTGTGATTTTATTAATTTAACCTATTTAAGATATATATATGAATAATAAGCCAGGCATTATAAAACGGATATTTTCTTCTCTATGGCGCGCATTAAGTGTTACGCGTTCTGTCGTGGTAAACCTAGTATTTTTTGTACTGTTATTCGCATTCATTGGCGTATTATCAAGTGGTGAAGAGCAAATACAAGTTCCTGAAAAAACGGCCTTAGTATTAAACCTTGTTGGTGATATCGTTGAACAAAAACGTGAAGTTGATCCTATGGAAGCTTTTGTAACAGAAGCTATGGAGCAACAAGAAGACAAACCGGAAGTTTTACTGAGCGACATTATTGATGTTATTGGTAAAGCGAAAAAAGATTATCGAGTAGAAGTACTCGTTTTACAATTACAAGGTTTACAACGTGCAGGTTTAACTAAGCTGCAAGATATTGCTGTTGCATTAGAAGACTTTAAAAGCTCTGGCAAGCAAGTTATTGCCCTTGGTGACCAGTTTTCACAAGACCAATATTATTTAGCTAGTACTGCCAACAGTATTTGGTTGAACCCACAAGGTTTTATGTTACTTGATGGTTATGGCCGTTATAAAATGTATTTTAAATCAGCCTTAGAAAAATTATCCATCAATCAACACATTTTCCGTGTCGGCACATTCAAGTCAGCCGTTGAACCGTTTATTCGTGATGATATGTCTGATGCAGCTAAAGAAGCTAACAAACTTTGGTTAGCTGACTTATGGATGCAATACAAAGAAGATGTCGCCAAGCGTCGAGGTTTTGGTCTAGAAAATTTTGATGAGAATATTGACAGCCTAGTGACAAAATTTAGCGCCGCCGATAGTAGCTTTGCTAAATACGCACTAAACAATAATTGGGTTGACCAATTAAAAACACGTCAAGAAATGCGTACTGAATTAATGGGTTTGGTTGGCAAGAATAAGAAAGGTGACAGTTATAGCCATATTGGCTACAAAAATTATATTGCTGCCACTAGCTCTGCTTTAGATGAAAACGTGGACATAACTGATGAGAGCAGCGATAAAGTTGCTATTATTGTTGCCAAAGGCACTATTTTAGATGGCTCACAAAAGCCCGGTACCATTGGCGGCGACAGTACAGCTAGATTATTACGTAAAGCACGTAACAATGATGATGTTAAAGCGGTGGTACTTCGTGTAGATAGCCCTGGCGGCAGTGCCTACGCTTCTGAAATAATTCGCCAAGAGGTAGAGTTATTGAAAAAAGCAGGTAAACCTGTTGTTGCTTCAATGGGCACATATGCTGCTTCCGGTGGTTACTGGATTTCAGCACCGGCAGATAAAATTTACGCGGCTCCTTCTACTATCACAGGTTCAATTGGTATTTTTGGTATGATGATGACTTTTGAAGATTCTTTAAGCAAAGTGGGAATCCATACGGATGGCGTAGGTACTACCGACATTGCAGGCTTTGGTCCAACACAAGCCCTAACCCCTGGCATGGCAAACTTATTCCAATTATCAATCAACAGAGGTTACCAAGAATTTATTCAATTGGTGGCTAGCAACCGTGATATGACAGTAGAAGAAGTTGATGCGATTGCACAAGGTCGTGTTTGGTCTGGTAAAAAGGCAAAAGAACTTGGTTTAGTTGATGAGTTAGGTAATTTAACTGATGCAGTGGTTGCTGCGGCAAGCCTCGCTAATTTAGAACAGTACGACACATTATTAGTTGAAAAAGAGCAAACTTCACGTAATAAAATAATGCAAATGTTACTTGGTAAATCAGCAACAGTGGTTGCTTTATTTAGTCCAAATGAAGAGCATAGTGCAATTGATTTAGCGACTAATGCAACAAGTAGTGCACCGCTGACACAGTTTATTTCTATGATGAAGAATCAATTGAGTCAAATTAATCAGTTCAATGATCCACAAGGTCGTTATACTTTATGTGTAGCTTGTAGTGCAAACTAATACCTGCACTAAGATTAACTTGAACAATTAATTGATCAAAAAATCAAAACTATATTTATTCAAAGGGGCTGTTATGAAAATGACAGCCCCTTTTTTATTCGCAACTCTGAAAAAATATTAACGAAAAAATTTTACTGAAAACTCCCCTCTTATGTATATATATACTCGCTCTACTTGAAGATGCTCGTTTCCCCAAAGGGCTAGTTTATAAACGCTTTATGCTGCGTTATTGATTTCGACAATAGAATAACTATTCTCTTCAATCAAAGCCTTGCCTAAAGGCGTTTATAATTCCAGCTGAACCCTGCATCTTCAAGTGGAACGGGTATATGCTTAGGCAATATATATTTGCACCATACCATATGTTCTTGTTTGGTAAATTGATACGCAATGAGCTATAGCAAACTTCCTGCCTGCTACTATATAATACAGCTCATAAAATTAGCCAACACCTTTCTAATTCAATTATCGATATCAACTAGCATTTTAATGACAAAGTAACATTAAAACTTGCATGAACGACTGAGTTAAGGGTGGAATAAAATAAGTAGTCTTAGTTATGAACAAAAAAATTTACGTTGCTTACACTGGCGGTACTATAGGTATGATGCAAAGTACCCAAGGCTTTGTACCTGCAAAAGGACATCTGACTGAATCGATTAATGCCTTGCCTGAATTTCATCGTAGTGAAATGCCAGAGTTTACCATCAGTGAATATCACCCACTGATTGATTCATCAAATATGACACCAAGTGATTGGCAACGCATCGCTAATGATATTAAAGCTAACTATGATGACTATGACGGTTTTGTGGTTCTACATGGCACAGATACTATGGCCTATACCAGTTCAGCATTATCGTTTATGTTTGAAAATTTAAGTAAACCTGTCATTGTTACTGGTTCACAAATACCCTTGAGCCAACTTCGCTCTGACGGCCAAGTAAACGTACTTAATGCTTTATACATAGCCGCTAATTACCCTATAAGTGAAGTTAGTTTATTTTTTAATAACAAACTATTCCGTGGTAACCGTTGCATAAAAGCTTATGCTGATGGCTTCAACGCTTTTGACTCACCTAACATGCCAGTATTACTTGAAGCTGGTATTAATATTCAATTAGTGGCTGGAACTCTTGCAGACTCAATTGAAGAAGCCGAGCCATTACAACTATCAACCATTACTCCACAGCCCATTGGTGTTGTCCATTTATATCCTGGTATTAGCAGTGCAGTAATTGAAAATGTTATTAAACAGCCAGTCAAGGCCCTTATTTTACGCAGTTATGGTGTTGGTAATGCGCCACAAGATAAAGCATTGTTATCCTGTTTAAGAAAAGCAAAAGAACAAGGGATTGTTGTGGTTAACTGCAGCCAATGCATAAAAGGAAAAGTTAATATGTCGGGTTATGCAACAGGTAATGCCCTAAGTGAAGTGGGTGTTATCAGTGGTCATGATATGACTTTAGAGGCGACATTAACTAAGTTGCATTACTTGCTGAGTAAAAACCTAAGTTATGATGATATGTGTCAGCAAATGGATAAAAGTTTACGTGGTGAACTTAGCTAAACATAGCCGAACTAAACGCTGAATATAACCTGGCCGTATATTAAGTTCAGCGTTGATTTTAATGATGCTGCTTATTATTTAAAGTATGCAGCTTTGTTAAAAATTAATGGTGACATTTGTAAACCGTCAATTGTATCAATAATGCCGGCAGTGATTAACACTTGTTCGTTAATTTCGACAACATTTATCACCTTACAAATTGTCGATGAACAGCAATTCACAATAATAGGGACATTATGCTCAGTCAATTTGATTTTTGCTGGTGAAGTGATTGGATTTTTAATGCAATCTTTACCACCAAATTGCTTCGCTATACCTTCTTGCCCTAAGCCCAACTCATTCACTGAAAATAGCTGATGTTTCAGTAATAAATTAGTCGCTATAGCACCTTTTGGGGCCGAAACAATTAAATGCCGTTTTTCTACTTGGGATACCCAAGCAATTGACATTGCTTTATAGTCATCATTTGTACCCGTAATAATAACGGACACTCCGTTAGTGAACATAAAATTCCTATTTGTTGAGCTTAAAAAGCTAACAGCAGTATACAAAATACTACAGCGTGACCGAAAACAAAAAATCCAAAAGCTAAACTGGATTAAATAAAATCAGATTATGTTCAGCCTACTCGGTTGTTCTCTATTCGGCCTTTATCTCGCAAAATCAGAATTTTAGCTTTTAATTTGATCATCATGTAATTCAATATTTAGCTCAAGTACGTTTAAATCACCATCTTTGTTATCAAGGTTTATCGAAAAACTTTCATCCGAAACTTGAATGTACTTACGCAATACCACCAGAATATCTTCGGTGAGTTGCGGTAAATAATCAGGCTGTTTATTGCGATGATTACGTTCATGAGCAACAATAATTTGCAAGCGTTCTTTAGCTTTAGAAGCTGTGGTTACTTGCTTTTCTTTCTTCCGTAAAAAATAATCCAGTAATGCCATGTTATCCTCCAAACATTCTACTAAAGATGCCTTTTTTCTCAGCAACTAAAAACCTAAAATCAACAGTGTCGCCCAAAAGACGATCCACCACATCTTGGTAAGCTTGTCCTGCATCACTATCGGTATCTAAAATTACCGGTTCACCAGCATTAGATGCCTTAAGTACAGCTTGTGATTCTGGAATAACACCAAGTAACGGTATCGACAAAATATCTTCAACATCTTCAACACTGAGCATTTCACCTTCGGCAACACGTTTAGGTGAATAACGTGTTAATAATAAGTGTTCTTTAATTGGCTCTAAGCCTAATTCGGCTCTACGTGAACGACTTGCTAACATGCCTAAAATTCTATCTGAATCGCGTACCGATGATACTTCTGGATTAGTGGTTACAATGGCTTCATCTGCATAATAAAGTGCCATCATAGCACCCGCTTCAATTCCAGCAGGTGAATCACAAACGATAAAGTCATAGCTTTTACCCAGCTCTTCAAGCACTTTACCAACATTTTCTTTATTTAACGCATCTTTATCACGGGTCTGTGAAGCGGGTAATACTGATAAACTACTGACACGTTTATCTTTAATGAGTGCTTGGTTTAAAGTAGCCTCTCCATTAATTACATTCACAAAATCATAAACAACACGACGTTCACATCCCATGATTAAATCAAGATTTCGTAGACCAATATCAAAATCGATTAAGACAACTTTATTGCCTTTTAATGCTAAACCAAGACCAATTGCTGCACTTGATGTCGTTTTACCAACGCCGCCCTTTCCTGATGTAACCACTATTATTCGTGCCATTGACCGAATATCCTTTATAAGTTAAAAATTAAATAAGTTTTGCTGACGTTAATTCGTTGTCAGTCAAATTAATATGCGCCGGTGAGCCCCAGTGATCTTCCATTGATTCACTCAGCCAGTAGTTACCATTAATAGAGACGAGTTCAGCCTCAAGGTTTTGGCAATATATTTGTGCATGAATATGGCCGGTAGCCCCAGCTATTGCTCGGCCCCGTAATGCGCCATAAACATGAATATTACCGTCGGCAATCACTTCAGCCCCAGCCGATACTGAGCCAATAACGACCAAGTTTTGATTTTTAGCATAAATTTGCTGGCCTGAGCGAATCTGGCCGCGGTGTACTTTGTCAGTGTATAATTGGCGTTGCGGGGCACTATCTATCTTCTCTGCTTTTTCCACTACCACTGCCGCAGTAGTTTTTTTGCTTGTTCCATTTGTTGTACTGGCTCTCGCCGTATTAACAAATGAAAAGCCAAGTTCACGAATAAGCTGACGTTGCTCTTTATCAACCGAGCCAGTAAAACCTACAAAGGTAAAATTAAGCTCTTCAATTAATAACTTTACTGCTTGATAGTCTATGCTGTCGTTGATCTTTTCAATATTGATTACCAGTGGAACTAGGTAAAAAAAATCAGGGGCTTGCGCAATTTTTTTTGTTAAATCAGCACGAATATCCACTAATAAAGATGTTTTCAACTGTAAAACAGATAGGGTAAAACTAGACCCTTTAAATTCAATGCTGGCAAAAGCCATAAAGAAGGTTTCCTGAAATAAGACAACTCAATGCCACTGCTATCACTAACCTAGCGTAATATACGTGTGAAAAAACATAAAGTTGTCAGCACTGCCACGCTATGAAGTCTTTAAAGTAGCAATCCTGAAAATTAAAATGGTTAATACTCAATCAAGGTACCGGCACTCATTAAGGCTGAGACCTACATCATCATGTCACTTGGTTTTATAAAGCGCTTTGTAGGGTTGATATCAAAGCATCCTGGCCAAGTTGATTGCGATCAATTTTTTTATTCGCCATTAATAATGAATAACTTAAATTAATAGCAGCGACCAATAAAGCTCGCTCACTGTTACCAATAGCAGATTGCTGCTTAATGTCATCACACATAGCAGCAAGGTTGTTAGCCGCTATGTGTAAATCTACTGCCTGGTCACTTGAACATGTAAACTGATGCTGCTTGCCCATAATTTCAATGCTGATCCCGTTAGAGTCTTCAGCAAACATTAAGTAACTTCTTCTACACTTTGCAATTTACCTAAAAGGTTTGTTAGTACATCACTGGTCTGTTTTTGTTTTTCTTCACCTTCAAGTGCTTCAAGTTGCAAGGTTTCATTTTCATCCATAAGCACGGATTTTTGCTGCTCTAGTTCACTTACTTGGCTTTTTAGTTGGTTATTTTTTTTAATGATGTCTTCAATCAGTTGTTCGAGTTGAGGGAGAGTATTTTCTAACATAAGGCGCTCTTATTAACTGTGATAAATTTAAGGCAGCAAATTTAATCTAAAGCGAGGCAGAATGCTAGCTTTAAGCACAAATATTGTCCTAAATAATGTAACAATTTTGAACAAATGCGAGACTGAGATAATTACGTTTAAAAAATAAACTTTTATGTTATAAATTAAACAATTAGTAGTGAAGTATAACTAAGGTTATTTTTACAATATGTTTATTGAAGCACTGGTATTGTGGTCTAAACAAAGAGTATTTAGTGTATTCTATTTATCTAACCTAGTGATGGCTGTATATGAAATATACTATTCACTGCACGTGAGTTTCTATCGTGAACTAACCGTTTTGTTAACATTTAAATAATATTTAAACTCAAGAACATTGCCGGAGGGATCTTTAACAATGAATTTACCCGACTCATCTTCTGTTTTTAGGCTTTTTATCGTTGGCGGCAATATCACCTCTACATTATTAGATTCACATTTATCAATAACTGTTAGCCATTCTTTCTTATCCAAGATAGGGCCAAAATGATTAATTGTAAATGCAGGCATTTTTTCAGAAGCTTGATGAATGGTTAACTGGTGACCAAAAAACAATATATCAAACCAAGTGTCATTGTCTCGACCTACTGAGCAGCCCAAAGTATCAATATAAAATGATCGAGCCAGTTCCTTATTAGGCACAACAAAAGACAAGTGAAAAGCATGATTCATTGATATTTCCTTAAATGATTGGCGTCGGTAATGCATTCGCGTACTGGACTACTCTACACTGCTTAGCTATTTTAACACGGCCATTTTTACGCCCTGTTGGTCCATTTTTCTTTATGTATAAGTTGACTGATATCTTCTCTAGCTAACCAACCAAACTCTTCTAATTCGGGTTTATCCTGAAATTCTGACACATAACCTAAACACAAATACGCTATGATCTCTATATTACTCGGTATATCTAAAGCATCTCGCAAGATATCATCATGTATGATACTTACCCAGCCTAAACCGATATTTTCAGCTCTTGCCGCCAACCACATATTTTGTATTGCACAAACAGTGCTATAAAGATCCATCTCATGTTTGATAGTGCGGCCTATAACTACGGGTCCATTTCTTTCTCTATCACAAGTCACACATATGCCTAATGGTGCTTCGAGGATACCTTCCAACTTGAAACTTTGATATTTATCCTTTTTTTCATCAGAAAATAGTTGAGCCGATTCAAAGCTTGCTACATCGTAACCTTTTTTCAACGCCTTTTT
The DNA here is from genome assembly GCF_000764185.1 of Colwellia psychrerythraea. Taxonomy (GTDB): domain Bacteria; phylum Pseudomonadota; class Gammaproteobacteria; order Enterobacterales; family Alteromonadaceae; genus Colwellia; species Colwellia psychrerythraea_B. The sequence continues at coordinate 89,411 of NZ_JQEC01000021.1, read as the reverse complement.
AGTCTTTTCTTCAGTGACCAAAACAAAGTCCCAGGGCTGCATAAAACCAACGCTCGGCGCATGATGGCCCGCTTTAAGAATACGTTCTAAAACTTCATCAGGGATCGGGGTAGGAAGAAAGTCTTTTCTGACATCTCTACGTGAATAAATCACTTTATATAGAGCGTCTCTTTCTGCATCAGTTATATTCATAGTCGCCTCAATATAAATCGAAGCATTGTAATATTAATGGTGTGCTCATTACCAACCTTAAAACACCAAAAAGGCTTTAAGCTGCTTTAAAGTTTCCGATTATTTGATTAGGTTCAAAATGTCTTTAAATTCGGGGGCGCGACAGTCTTTAACCAACTCATATAAACACATTTCTAATCCGGTAATATCTACGCCATGATTAAGCAGCTTATTTATGGCGAGTGTTTTATTGTCAACTGTACGTGATGAAATGCAATCGCCAACTAACTCAACATTAAATCCTGATGCTTTTAGGCTTATAGCGGTCTGGTATATACAAATATGTGCTTCAATTCCGCAAACAAGCCAGCTATCAACATTCGAGGCTTGTATTGCTTCGATAAAATTAGGCTCTTGACCAGCATCGAAGCTAAACTTTGCTATAACCTGTTGTCCCTCCAGTAAAACAGCCAAACTATTTATCGTTGGGCCAAGTTTTTCAGGGTTTTGTTCAAGCCATATAATGGGTAAGCCAAGTGTTTGAGCACCTTTAATGAGCTTTTCACAATTGGCAATTAAAGTATCACTATCATGAACTAAACGCGCTAATTTTCCTTGCAGATCAATGACAATAAGGCCTGTATTTTCTCTATCTAACATATAGTCCCCAGAACACCTTAAGCGCGTTTTTATTTTTTATTCGTAATTGTTTTTCTTAAAACGAAGATTATCAGCACTAGATACCCAATTGTAGCCAGGTGCTTTAATACAACTTTGATTGGCGCTTGAGCTTCATAGGCAAGCCAGGCATCTGTGATCGGCATTATCGTACCAAATAATGCACACCACATTAAGATTAAGTAATTACGGCTATATAACAGATAACCGAGAATTAATGTGATGAACAGCGTTCGCGAGCCATAAATTTTAACCCAGTCAGCATCCGTGTTTAAAAATAACTCAGTGCCTCTTAAGTTAGCAAAAGTAGCTGAATCAAGGTAAGCAAAAACGCCATAAAATCCTTGTAACAAAATCATCAGAGCAACTAAGATGAAAGCGATTTTTTCGACTCTAGTATTTTTAAGCATTAGAAGCTATCCATGTAAACATACGTAATTAGGAAAAAAGTCAGTGTATTTTGTGCTTGAATTAACAGAGGCTTAAAACACAGGGATTCACTGTAGACTATCGTATGGCTTTATTTTTTTAAATTCAAGCAATGTTGCTCTGTTACCCACTGACCCTGCCACTTTATAACGATTAAAATACAACCTAATTGGCTAACAAACCAACCTGCCTTAAATTAGATGGCGTTTGTCCTGTCCACTTCTTAAAAGCGGCTCTGAAATTAGAAGCATCATTAAAACCAATAGCACAACCAACATCTTCAATGGTTAATTGGGTCTCAGTAATTAACTTCTTAGCGGCGCTACAGCGTAACTCCTTCACTATGCCAGTAAAGCTTGTGCCCTGCTCCGATAGTTTTCTGCGTAGCGTTCTAGGAGTTAGATATAAATCACTCGCGAGGCTTTCAGCACAAAGCTCTTTGTGCATATTTGTCGCTACCCATTTATTTACAGTGCTTATAAATTCATTTTTTAATGCCACAGAATTTAACACCATGTCACATTGACTCAGTAAGATAGGCATGGCTAAAGGATTACTTTGCGGAGTATTTAATGACCATTTATCATTATTAAAAACAAATTCATTATGAGGGGTATTATAAGTTATTGGGCAAGCGAAAAAATCTTCATAACCTTGATGATGTTTAGGTTTGCTAAAATTAAACCTTAAACCATCAAAAGAAAATTTATCGTTATTCAAACAATCTCTAATTAAAGATAAAACAATTACACACTGTAGCTCAATATTAAATTCTTCTAAGTCGCTGACAAGTAACAAATCTTCGAAGCGAAAGTATGATTGCCCTGATTTATCATCATACAGTGTCATATTGACAGTTTTAGTGACTAAGTTGTGATAACTAATGGCAAACTCTAATGTTGCACGCAAACCTTTGCAGCATAACAAAGTACATCCATATAAGCCGTAATCTTGAGGTTTTATCGAAGCACCTAATATTAAACTAATATCTGGAATTTTTAATGCTAAAACATTACGATAAAAAGTGATTACTTGATCTTTATGAATTTTATATTCACGGCTTTCTAGTCCTTGTGGGTCAATATTTGTGCCTTTGAGTAAACGGGATAAATCAATATTATGCTTCAATAGTGTGGTCGAAATAAAATTCAGTTTATGGGCAAAGACTTGACCTGAAAAGTGAGTTGGTAAATTATTATTTAACACCATTTTAAAATTCAATTTTGTATTATTTGTTACCAGTTAACCATCAAATTGACCACTTTTCACTGCAAATTGACCGCTTTTAACCTTATCTTCACTATAACTCCTCTTTATATTATTAATGTAAACGGTTAATAATAATTATAATAAGAGAGTTAAATAACATGAAGAATTTAACAATTAAAAGCATATTTACCCTGAGTGCCTGTGCTTTAGCAATTAATGCGGCAACCGCGCAAGAGCATGTCGCTTTAGAAGTAATTGAAGTAACTGCACAAAAAAGACCTGAAAATGCGCAAGACACACCTATATCAATGAATGTGCTAAGTAGCGATGATTTAAAAGAAAAAAGTATCGAAAAAATTGATGACTTACAATATTCAGTGCCTAATCTACATATGACAGAAACAGGTATTAGTACCCAAATGTTTATCCGTGGCATTGGCACAGGTAATAACCAAGGTTTTGAACAATCGGTTGGTCAATATATCGATGGTATTCATTATGGCCGTCAACAACTGCTACGTATGCCTTTTCTAGATTTAGAAAGAATAGAAGTGTTAAAGGGTCCGCAATCCATCATGTTTGGTAAAAACTCAGTTGCTGGCGCGCTTAATTTATCCTCAGCTAAACCAACACAAGACACCGAAATTCATCTTGGCGTACAGTATCAACCAACCATAGGTGCTACAGAATTTACCGGTATGGTATCTGGCGCATTAACGGATACATTATCTGCAAGATTAGCGGTTAGAGACTATTCAGAAGACGGTTACATTGACAATACCTTTAAAGATCGCGATGAGACAATTCGTGATGAAAGCGCGGTACGCTTGAGTTTATTGTGGGAGCCAAGCGATACCATGAATTTTCTATTTAAAGTAGAACGTGATGATTTTGATGGTAACGGAAGACAAATAGAAGTCATTAGAGATGAGCCGGCCCTTGATGGTTACCCTATTCCTGGTGCAACATTCAGTCAAATATTAGGGGCTTTAGGGCACCCTAATGCAATAACTGAAAGTGAGCTGAACTATGAACGTCAAGCTGATGCAGAAGAAAGTAATAGCAACAGCTTAAATAATGCCACACTGACTGCTAACTTCCAATTAGGTGATTACACCCTCACCTCAGTTTCAGGTTTTGTCTCATACGACTTTGTCGAAACTTGTGATTGTGACTATACCGCGGCCCCTATTTTTTCAGTATTTATTGATGAAGAATATCGACAATTAAGCCAAGAAATAAGATTGGTTTCACCAATTGGTGAAAAATTTGATTGGCTAGGTGGTTTATTTTATCAAACTAGTGAGCTTGGCTTTGATGATAATATCAACATACCGAGCAATAGTGTTTTAGGTTTAGTTTCAGGTGGCGCACTTGCGCCTATGACCGGACAAGCGGCTGGTCGAAACTACCAGCTAGATACCGATATGTGGTCAGCATTTTTTCAAGGTCGTTATCATTTTACTGACGCTTTAACACTTACCTTGGGTGCTCGCTTTACCAGCGAAGAGAAAACATCATCTCGAGTAATGAATATTACTGATTTAAATTCAGGTGAAATTACTCAAGACCCTATGTCCCCCGCTTTATTTGACGCAGTCTTTGGCATTCAAAGTGAGCAGAGCCCGTTATCTCCACAGGGTCACAACCTAACAGGCACACGTGATGAAAACTCTTTCACACCACTTATCAATGTTAGTTATAAAATAGCCAACAATGTTATGACTTATGCTTCTGCTACCACTGGTTTTAAAGCTGGTGGCTTTGATGCCAGAGCCAATAATGTCAATTCGTGGGAGTTTGAAGAAGAAGAAGCTACGGCTTATGAGCTAGGGATAAAGTCATTAATACTAGATGATACTTTAGAAATAAATTTAGCGCTTTATCGCACTGAATACGACAACTTACAAGTCAGTCAGTTTGATGGCGTACTCGGTTTTAATGTCGGTAATGCAAAAGAAACCGTGGTACAAGGTGTCGAGGTTGAAGGTCGCTGGATATTACATGATGGTTTATCGATGCAATATGGTATTGCGTATTTAGATCATGAATATATCGACTTTACCAATGGCAATTGTCATAGTAGACAAGTACCCGATGGTGATATCGGCGCTGATGGTAACCAGCTTTGTGATTACACTGGAAAGTCGGGCCAATTCACCCCTAAAATAACCGCTAGTATCGGTTTTGACTACTTTACTGACATTTCATTTTTAGGTTTTGAGTATTTTAGAACCACGCTAGGTCTATATCACTCAGCCAAACAAAATGTTGATGTTAACTTAAATCCACTTTATGAAGTAGATAGTTACAACAAAGTAGATATGCGCATTGCCCTTGAAAGTGAGAAGTGGAACATAGCGTTGTTTGCTAAAAATATGACTAATGCAGAAGTATTAACTTATGTGGGCAATAACCCACTATCTGGTAGTACTTTTGGTACTGATACGTTTTATGGATTTGTCGACAGACCCGCTGTATATGGCATACAAGTTGATTATAACTTTTAGTCTACATAAAGGTTTTACATTTGAATTTACTCGCCTAGCTAAGCTAGGATGAGTAATTTTTCATAAGTAGGCTATTTTATAGGTCATCAAGGCACTTAAATGAGTGAAGACTATCCAGTAATTGAGTTAATTACTGGATAGTATTTACTAAAATCGTTAAATAACTCTAATAATATGTTATTAACCACAACACTTTTTATATTTATTGCCACTACCACATGAACACGGATCATTACGGTTTGGCGTTTTATCAAAACGCGTTGTTGTAGGCTTGTTTAATAGACCATCAAGCTCAAGAATATTTTCTTCAACAGCGCTATCTACAGTAATTTCAGCAAACAAGTCATTATCAGTAACTAATTTGGCCACTTCTATTTTTCTTGCTTCACTATTAACAACTAACGTTAATGGCTGTTTTTCACTACCAAGCTTAACGGCACGCTTATTATTATAACCTGTAGTTACATGGTTATGTCTGGTGTGGATACGTCCTTTATAATAAAGATCGTGCATAATGTTCTCCGCTAATATTAAATACTTGGTTTAAGCGCGGCAGTATAACGTAACGGGATAAATAGTCGACTATTGAATGAGCCGACAGGCTTTTTATTTACTCTTTTATTTTATTCTAGAGCAAAGGCATGAGATTTTATGGTGAAAACTCTAAAACTGCATATTTATAGAAGCTGTTTAACATATTAGTTACGTTTGTGATTGTTCCTAACCTTTGAAATAAACCTCCCGTATGAACACTAATACCTCAAAGCGGTCATTGCTGGTTAAAATCACTGACTAAGGAGGAAACCCAACTGTATTTTGTCCTGCTTTAATGACCTACGCGGATACACACCTAAAAGTTGTACACCCTAATTTAACACCATTTAACTCGGTAAAATTTGGTTCGTGAAACAACATGTAAAAACCTTGCTTTTTTAATACCGTAATTGACGCTGGATTATTATCCAAGACTTGTGCCTCTACTTTGTTAATTAGATATGAATTATTTGCAATCCGAATTAACTCTGTAAGGCAGTAACTAGCATAGCCTTTACCGGCATGTTTTTCTGCCACGCGATATCCTACTGAACAACTATTGTTGTCCATGCATATTTCTTTTAGGTTTCCTCGTGCCACAATTGCATCATCAACAATAAGAACAGCAGAATACTGCGTCCCTAATGTTGCTTGTAAAACTGAGTCCGATATATGGCTTTTAACACCCTAATAGGTATAAAAAGCATCACCTCTAGAAGAAATCAATGACTCAAACCATTCCCTATTTTCCAATTCAAATTGCAAGAGTAAGTCTAAATATTTGTCTGATAAGGTTTCGAATAGCACAAACTATACCTATACGCATAGACGCAGTAAGCGGAAAATTATAATTGGCTAGAATAAGTGACAAAGGAGTAAAAGCCAATGGTATTTTTCATTTTTTAACAAGTTAGACTCATTGCTCCTCTTCTCCCTCTTACATCGCTAGGTTAGCGCTATGCTGCAGGTGACAAAACCAAAAACGACCGCATCGACTCCCATTTAAAACCAGTCATTCAGTAGTTATCAATTCAACGATAATGATGCATTAAGTGTTGGTGTTGCAAAGGGTTATGCTAAACCGCATAAAAATGCCCAAAAGCTTTCGCTTTCGGGCATATAATATTGACTCTAAAATAATTTATTCGGTCTAACGACAACCTGCTGTATCAAAATCCATCACAATAGAGGCTCCTGTAGCAGTGCCTGATATTTTTATATAACCCCAATATGCACTTTGGTTTGTTAGATAAATACATTCACTATTACCGGCATTACTTGAACTAGCAGATACATTTGAGCCATTAGGCCAACCTGTATTACTATATTCAATATTGAGATCTCCTGAGCCATTCCCACTTGAAATTGCGACACTATTATAGCCATCTACATCAGGTAGACTTAACCAGATAGTATCTTGGCTGGCTAAACATTCTACATTTCCAGCACTCAGTGAACCGCCACTGATTGATCCTTGTGTGGCACAAGCATCAGGTACATTACTTGAACCATCAGTGACTGTCACAGTTGCTGAGTCTGTACTTTGCCCACCTTGATTATCAACCACAGTTAATGCTGCGGTGTAAGGCCCTGCTGAATTATAGCTATGACTAGCATTTGCTGTATTAGCACTGTTACCATCGCCAAAATCCCAATGGTATGAAAAGATGGTCCCATCTGGATCCCCAGTTCCGTTACTATCAAAGTTAATTGTAGTATTAACTGCCCCAGAGTAAGGCCCATTCGCATTGGCAATCGGTAACTTATTACCTCCTCCATTTGAAAACATAACGCTGTAATCTTCAAATTCACCGTTTTGAATGTTTGTACAAGAGGCCGTAACAGCTTGATTATATTGCATTCCAATTCGCATGCGAGTCAAGCCAGAAGCTGATGAAGGTGGTGTAAAGCTTGCCGTAATCGCCGAGGTACCACTTTGACCAGAAACTACCTGTTCACCCGCATCGATAAAATCACCGTCTTGATTGTAATCAATCCAAACTCCCCAATGCTCGGTATAAGAACCACCACTAAAGCCTGGTGTGAGTGTAATACTATTAGTGCCACTGGTTAAATTAGCCGTTAAGCTGGTGAAGTCACCATAGTTTTCTTGTGATGAGACATTGTTAATACCGCCAACTGCAACACCCGCAATATGTTCATAGCTACCACCACCTGTTACATTGCAATAGTTTGTTTGTGTGGTGCCAATCGTTGCAATGGCTGAATCAAAACCGGTAAGTCCTGAATTATCAGTAACCGTTAAAGACACATTGTAAGATCCTGTCGCTGTATAGCTATGACTTGGATTTTCAGCCGTACTTACTGAACCATCACCAAAATCCCAATCGTAGGAAGAAATAGTACCGTCCGAATCAAATGAACCAGCACTACTAAAAATAATGGCGGTATTAGGTGCTGCACTGTAAGGACCATTAGCCTGCGCCACTGGCGCTGAGCCTTGCGTTCCTGCACCCGTATGTATATAAATATAGCTAGAATTGTTATCTTCTGCCCATTCAGATACCTGACCAGCATTATCAATAATCACCCCTAGATAATAATTTGTATTGGGCAGTAAATTGTTCGGTATGGTGACATATTTGATAACGGTATCGGGTGTATTTCGAGTCACCGTAACATTATCTGTACCTATGAGCGTATCAGCGTTGGTTATTGTGCCATTAGTAGAAATATAGTAACCAAGTTCAACAGTTTGTGAAGCTTCCCCGTTATTTTCAAGTGTCATTTCGAATTGAATTTGCTGCCCTAACTCAACTTCGTGGCGCATTTCACAATAATCTCTGATACAGCTTGGTTGAACTTTTGTTGAAGCTAACACAGTACCATTACTGTCAAAAAGACGTGTACGAGCATGTGAACTATATTCACCAGAGCTACCGACACGTCGCCATTGGGCAACAGAAAGATCTTGTCGATTCGAGCTACCGTATAACGTCATCAGGCCACTGGTTGCATCTTCCCCGACATAAGATTTCAACGAATTGTCACCGGTAGTATGTAAGTGTGTGTAATCATTGCCCATGATGTTGTAATAACGATTTTCGTGCCCTAAACCAAGTGCATGGCCAATTTCATGAATTGCCGTTGTTTCGAAGGATCGTCTTTCGTCGCCATAGCCTCTAAACTGAGTTTTGTCGCTCATATCATTTAAATAACCGCCATTAGGAATAGTATTACCGATATCATTATGAAAAATGATATCGGTTTCGATGGTAACACCACATGAACTGGTTGTGGTGTATTCAACCGCCGAAACACCTGAGCCCCACCAGATTTCACTTTCGCCATTGCCAATAGAAACATCAAGATCATTATCAACCCTGACATACATATTAAAATTAGCGGGAGTATCGTTGACCCGATCCAGTGCTACTTGAAAAGAAGTAAGCCACTTTGAATAAAGTGGACCATCAAAACCTGTTGGATTGGCGTTAAAAGTCATGCTACTGGTATACCACTGCTGATTAGTACCACAAGTGTCATACAACCATTTATGCGCCATAACATTACCGCTAAGTGCAATAAGTATCGTGGCAGCGGATAGTTTTTTATATAATGGAATAATTTTCATATCTATTTCTCATTTTAATTATTTTATTAGAAGTGAAGGTATGATCAGTTATGATCGTATGGAGATCTCAAATTCAAAATAGGATCTCCTCCATTTTGTTTAAGTTGTTCAACTTCCCATTGATCGTGCGGACTTCCGGTGGCAATTTTGGCAGTACCCTTGTTCGATTTATTAGACAGAATGTTTTTAGGTGTCTCTGGTGCTTGACCAGCTTGGGTTAAACTTGCATAACCCTTAAAAGGAAGGAGCTTATCTGTATTTTTAAAGATCTTATTTTGGCTCAAAGATTTTTTGCCTAGACCTTTCAAATGGGAAATGAAATTTGGAATATTCTGTTTTTTTAAACTAGCTTTGTGACGTCCATCTCTTTGCGCAGCGTAAGATATGTAATCAATGCGATTATTGTCATCGACTACTATTGCTTGTTCATTCGCGGCAATAACTTTTCCATCAGTTAGCAGGAAACGGCCATTTTCACATTGAACAAAATCACAACCAATATCCAACCCTTGCTGAACAAATAGCACAGACTCTTCGCCAAGTTGTATATTGGGTGAATTAGACGCGGTTAATCTATTGCCATTGGCATATTCACCACCAACAAATTTCAACGTAATAGTCGAGTCTTGATAGGCACCAGAAATAACATCATCCACATTATAAGTAATAAAAGTATAGGGAATATTTTCAATTGATATTCCATTACTTATTTCAATAAGCGTACCTTTAAAAACAAGTTCTGCTTGGTTAATCAAACTTTGCAAAACAGGTATTTTTTTCGAATCAATAACGCTCGACACAGTAGCAGAGTCAATGGGGTCTAATTGTTGAGTGACTACCTGGCTAGTATTGACATTAGGCCTTTCTCTATCATTATTGGCGCTAATATCATTAATATCGCTAGCATTCTGATCACCACATCCGACTTGAAGTACCGTCAGAAATACAGTGCTGTAAAACTTTATATTATATTGTTTTTTCATTTTACTTCTCCTATTACAGTTTTATTGTTTTATTGCCTTCTTCGTTTACCTTTTTATTAAGAAAATCCGAATGATTTCAAACTTTCTCAATAACAACATGACGCCGAGAAATTCCTGGCTATCAAGCCGTAAGGTTATTTAGTGAGGATCCTTCCCTTAATACGATGAACACTCACATTTAATGTCAGTTAGTCTTTATTCCTTTGCTCTATAACTGCATTTATATAGCTTTTAGTGACGCAGGGTTAAATGAGCACAGACTTGGCTACTGCTTCAATTTTCAAATACAAACTTGATACTCGTAATTTCAGATACAACTTTTCATGGCGTGGGAGTAAAAAATTACTAAGAGTTTTCAGAACGGGTAATGATGAATTAGCAGGAAAAATAATATGAACAACGTTGTAATTGATTGCTGTTGATGACTTACACAATTGTTCATTAGAACTTGATAAACATAGTTGTTCAGTTTGATCGGTATTGAATAGAACACCGTCTCTATGGTTACGTATGTCGATAGAATATATTTGATTATGATGAGATAAAAATAACAAAACAAAAATACAATGTATTTCTCTATCGCCTAAGCAAATAGAGTTAGATATGTAGACATCTAACGACCGTAAAACAATATCCATTTTGTTTGTTATTATCATAAACTTATCTAGCGATGTATTTTTGACCGTTAAGCATAGACACCAAAAACAAGTCTGTCTATATTTTATACAGGTAACTTGTATACAATATAACCGATACGTTGCCGGTTTTTAAATGAAAACATTAAAATAATCAAGTTAAGTCATTGACCTAAATACTTATACTTTTTTGTAAAGTAACCGTTAAAATATTGTAAAGAATTTGTTTTTTACCATAAGGCAACTCACTTTAAGTTAACTTGAAACTATAAATATATATAAAAATACAAAAGTTAATTACGAGATGTGGAGAATATAAAATACAAAATGGCATCATTAAGAGCGTGCTTGATGTGGGTAATATGGTGGTGTTTAATTTAATCAGTGAGCTTCATAGCTTGGGCTATATTAACAATAAAGGGGCCGACATCTTTAGTTAGATTTTGGTCTCCATTTAACGCGAGAAAACCACTAAAACAACGATTAAAGTCCACTACTCAGACATAACGACCGTATAATAATTAACAACGCAAGTATAAAATTATCGATCCTAATCGCCCTTAAAACTATTTAAAAGCGATAAAACTCAATTTAGTGAGCCACACATGACTTTAAAGTTATTGGAAAAAATCCACTATTTTTATTTAAAGGCCGAATTTACCTTTTCACTTTTAATTCAGCGCATTACAAAATTAAGTTGTTACAATTTATTGATTTAAATATATTGTATATGATATATTCCCTGCGCGCATGGATTCGCAATAAGTTAACTTGTTGATTTGTGTGGTACAAGTAAATTAATAACCCTCAAAAAGGAATTGAAAATGATAAAAAAAGTAATCTTAGTAGTGAGTACATTGCTATTAACCCTCGCTGTATCAGCAGGTCCAAAATATGGTTTTAAATATGTTTGGATGGATGTTGAGATAAAAACCCCTATTTATGAAAACTACATTGAAAGCCGTACTAGCTGTTATTACAATGGTTATTTATTTGTATCTGGTTTCCCTGCTGGAAATCCAACTTTTCAAAAATACTATAATAAAGCTCATACCTTTGATGGAATAGTAAGCTGCCCTACCAGTACCTATCTACATGAGTCTGAATTATTTAGTTGGTATGAATCTGGTTATGACAATAATGGTAATCGGATAAGTATCTGGCATAATGATTGGATATACTATACGGGTAATATCTCACTAAATTCTGAATCTGTCGTTTCTGAAGAAAAAACAAGAATTATTGGTTATGATGTCATAGGTACTGAAAGAAGACTTGTTCGAGTGCCTTGCACTTCTGAAAGAGATTGTGACGCCGGTGGTCCGCCATAAGCTAAATTAAATTTTTATTTTAAAATGTTCTGCTGATAACAGCAGACATTATCAGCATTAAAAAATTGATGTAAAACCACAGAGAAAACACTCAGCTGTGGTTTCATTTTAAGTAGGTAATGCTAATTGTATTTATTTTCAATAACTCAACCACTCCATTGTTGCATCGCCCTCACATAGGTTGAAAATAAACATAACTCAATTCCTACTGATATTTTAATAAACCCTAGGTAAAGTGATTTTTTAACTGGGTACTGCACTGATTAACCAGAGATTTCGTATGATTTTCACTAAAAAAAATGCCCTATCTACCATTATGGGTCTTGTTATAGGTGTTGTTTGCTCAACTATTTACTTTAATAATAATGAAGACAATCAAAGACAAACCATTAATTTATTGACTCCGCAATTAATGGTTCAAAATAAGCATTCGACTAATGATGCTGGTAATTCGTTCTCATCGAGTAAAATTGATCTCGACAGCCGAGACCTTATTCTTTTGCAGCAACAAGTTAAACAACTGACCACACAAATAATTGAGCAAGATACCTTGATTGATGAGATGAAAGAGTCTGCTATTGCTCATATTACACCAGAAAAAAGCAAAAAAGAACGATGGTTAAATTCCCCCGAATACTTTAAATCAACAATAATACCAACGTTGGTATTACCTGTTGTTGAAGAATTAACCTCACGTTTAGCATTGTCACCTGCTGAAAGTGAAGGTTTTGCTGACTTATTAAAAGCTAAAGCAACGGCTGATCATGATTCGATGAAGCCTTATTTAGATGAACTTAATAAACAAAGTAAAAAGGTTTATGATCCAGAAAGGTTAGCCTACCTCAATGAGCTGGCAAATGATCAGCTTACAGAAAATCAAGAGTCTTATAATAACCAACTTAACAACTTATTTGATACTGAACAACTGGCGAACTATCAACAGCTTGAAAATGAAACGACTCAAAAAAATACTGACCGATTAGTTAATCATCAAACAGCTGAATTAACTATGGCAATTTCCACTTTAGACGATTATCAAAAGCAACAAATTCAGCAGTTATTCCAAGAAAGCTATAATAAAAGCCAAGATACTCCTTTAGGAGCAAGTGGCAGTATTTACGCAAAAAGAGCAAATGCGATGAACTCTGAGCAGTTGAAAAATCATCAACGTTCTTTAAAGCAACTGTTAACCAATGAGCAGCTAGCTACTTATGAGAGTTATCAAAAAATAAAGTAATCGTTAATACCTTACCATTGAATGACTGGATTATTATGCTTTCATCCGAACTTAAAAAGGGGATAATATCTCTTTATTTTCCCCTTTTTAGGATTTTAGATAACAAATTAATCGCTAATGCGATAACTTACCCGTTCAGTAGATAAACTTCCTCCTTGTAATTTGAGTTAATTAACATGTAGTAAATAGGCAGCGCCTTTGAACAAATTACAAGCACTTAGCCTGTGAATTGAAAGCCAAAGCCCCAATAAGAATCTAAAAGTAGTGGACTAAAACTGACCGAAGCGAATAGCCTACTTTTTTTGTCTTTATTAATTAGCTTATGTGCCTGTTAACGACCATACCGAAAATTCATTACCGCTAGGCTCAATAAAGTGGAAACGACGGCCTCCAGGAAATGAAAAAATTGGTGTTGATATTTTTCCTCCAACACGCTCAACAATTGCCTGTGTACTTTCTAAGTCTTCACTGAGTAAGACAAGTAATGCCCCGCCCTTACTTGCAACAGAGGTTAAATCAGACTTGTAGAATCCACCACTTAAGCCTTGATCATTAAAAGATGAATAATCAGGTCCAAAATCCTCGAATTTCCAATCGAACGCATTTTCAAAAAACTGCTTTGTTGCAGAAATATTTATTGCTGGAAATTCAACATAATTCAATTTGAGATTTGACGGCATAACTTGAAGCCTCCTTAGCGTATAACGAGCCTGTAGAATAACTCGTTTGTTATCAATTACCCCCTAAAACCGGGGTGGAAAATGCATTACCTATATCGAGTTAATCGTCTACAGTTCGATACCGGAGCACAAAATTTTAGTAGTTTTGACTGAATTAGTTATTTTACAGCCTCAACGCCACGTTAAGCGACAAACAATAGCTGGTTAAATGTGTGATGCACGCACAACAGACAGCTGTTTTTTGTCCTTATTAATTAGCTAATACACTTGGGTTAGCTTACGATTTGTTCCGAACGAATTCCATCCCTTAGTGCCAACTAAGTAACTATTTTTTGGTTCTAATTGGTTGAATAGATCTTCACTCGTTGTAAAAGATTCAGCTTTGCTCTTGATAGTAAACTCAATAAATTCCACGCACCCGCTTTCAGTACAAAGATCGACCCACTCAGAATTTTTTGAAATGACATATATTTCGATTGTATCGATACTGTAGCGATAATATTGAAAGAAAATAATGCTGATTATAATTAGCGACGGAAAGAAAATTTTGAATATTTTCGATAGCCTTTTAGAGTTTTCCATGTGAATACATTCCATTGTTCAACCCATACTTAAATTAGTACAACTAGCTGATAAGCGACACCAACGCATCATTAATACGCTAAAAAAGTTGGTTAAAATAGCGATATCCTGTTTAACAGTTTGTTAGCTACTCTTACCTTTTATCCAATCCTTAACGGGAATGACCCATTCAGGTATTGGTCGATAAAAAGCACCATGCTCCTTACCTGTGGAAATAGAAATTTCTTCAAATGATTTTAGGTTAATACTTCTAGCTTGAAGTTTTTTACATGTACTAGCACCGTCAGTTGTTTCATAAACAGACAAAAAATCACCATTCATTTTAATATCAAAATATTTTTTTGAAACGATACGCCCACATCCAGCTAAAAGGACTGTATTAACAGGCGTTTCTTCCAAATAATGAGAGGTTAAACTAGTAATAAAAGCTCCACGAGAAAAACCTATAATAGTTATATGATTAGCATCTACTCCACTCTTTATTAACTCTCTAACATTGTTGGCTAATAGCTCAGCATGCTTAAAGGGGTCTGTACCTTTTGAGCGGTGATATGCGATCAAATTATATTCGTTGTCTGACAATGACTCTTTTATCGCAGGAAATTTATATACTCCCCACCTTTCATTTTTTGGAGTAGGATTTGTACCTTCGACAATAAAGCCATGCGAATAAAATACATATTTTTCATTCGCATTAATTTGTTCAGGGAATTTATCGTAAATATCTCCGGCAAAAGATAATGACGAAAAAAGAATACTTATTAATAGCGAAAATTTGATACTGACTCTCCTGAGTAGCTAACGCCCTAATAATGGGCAAAAAATTGTTGGCTAAAATGTGAAGCGAAGCGGAACCGATCCAACTGTTAAAAGTCCTGCTTGAATGGCTTATGTACTGCCTGACTTTTTAAATGAGTATGGTACATAAATCAAATAGGAAGCGATAAACATACCTGTACTAAATTGTATTGTTTCCTTGGCAGGTGAAGCCGAAACCCAAATACAAAATAAAGTAATTACAAATTGAAAACCAGTAATAATTTTATGTTTATCGAAATTAAATGTATTCGTAATAAATATCCCCACAAAATACTGTATGACAGTTAGGAAAATAAAGATTGAAAATGAAGTTAAGAGTGATATTTGCACATGCTCCCTTGAAGTACGTAACGCCAAGGTAACAGGCCGCGTTGTTGCGAAGTAACGCATTTAGCAGTCCAGCCAGCTTGCTGGCGATTGTTACCGTCTTGTTAAATGATTCACCCAATCTGCTTCTCTAGATAATAGCGTTGGTGTTTTCCAAAGTTACCACGCGGTTGACCAAAAACAGAATACCCATGTTTTTCGTAAAATCCAAGCGCTTGGAAACTAAAGGTATCTAGGGTTGCGCCAGTGCAGCCTCGCTTAATTGCTTCGGCTTCAGCTGCGCAAATTAATTTAGAGCCAAGCTGATTTTTTCGATCGGACTCAAGTACCCAAAAATAATCTATGTGAAGCCAGTGATAATATGTTTTCCCGGTTAAGCCAGCAACAATATTACCATCAGTATCCCGAATATAAGCCGACAACAGCTTTCCGTCATTCTCGATAAATTGTGAGTTGTAATCACGTAATTTTTTTACAATGAATTCATCATCACTAGCGATGGGGCTATCAGTAATTTCAAGGTTCATCTGTTTGTCCATTTAACGCCCATTTAACGCCCATTTAAGGGGCTGATAATAGTTTGCTGAAATGTATAGCGTAGCGAAACTGAGCAAACTGTTAATAGTCCCGCTTGAAGTTCTTATAGTTATGCGAACTTGATGCGACTTGACCGCCCCACTTTAGCTTTCCAACAAACTCTAAATTTTGTAATCGCAACACTATCAGAATCTGTTATCTACTTTCCCTGTAAAACTGATAGCAAACTAACAATGAAGAATTTATCTCTTGTCGAAGCATGAGAGAGCATTGTCCGTTTGAATTGCTGTTAGGTGAAAAATTCCATTAGTTCATTTACGATCCCTGATGGGTCTTTAAAAGCTGCATAGCGACCCCACCTATTTTCATTTGGTGATTTATGTATAAAAACAACACCTTTTGATTTTAACTCGTTAATTTTTTCATCTAAATTACTTACAGTAAGCACCAATGATGAGTTTGAATTATATCCGTGATCATAGTGTGTTGCTCCCATTGTTCCTTGAAACATTATTACTTCATGCTCACCAGCTTTCAGCTTTATGCAATCAGCATGCTCTTCAACTAAAATTAGGCCTAAAGTTTTGGTATAAAACTGAAGTGACTCTTTAAGATTATTAACAACTAATAAAGTTAATGGATTTTTCATGCGTGACATCCTTTTGCACCATAACGAGGCTGTAGAATAACTCGTTTTTTATGTTATTTTTAATCGAAATACTCTAACTGGATTATTTTTTTTTAACAATCAAAAACATTTACGTTTTTTGCGGTTTTTACTTCGTTCCGCATTGAATGGTGGTTGGTTTGTCGCCTATTTCCTTTTCTGAGGCTATTTTCTAGGGAATATGGGGGGTAATGTGGCTATTTCTTAACTCTTCAATATTATGAACTAGGCAATACAGTAGGTTGTTTTTACAGTCCTTCAAATAACCGACGAAACGGGTGTAAATACGTCCTGTACTGTTAATTTTTTCGCCACCACACCACATGTCATACCCGCAGGACATCGGCATTGCTGCTTATTTGTATCAAGATGAAAATCCGCTGAAGTAAATAGCCTTGGTTTACCTTTACTGCGTTTTAATCGGCGCTTTTCTTTTTCTGGATGATAGGTCTCACTCACTCACTTTAAACAAGGGGTTTCGACTTCTAAATTGCGTATCAGCTATATATGTATCAAGCCCTGTGGTGGTCATATACTCAAGATTTACCTCACTTTGAAAACCACTGTCGACGGTAAACTTAGCCGCTCTTAAGGCGTTTGGGGTATTGAGTTCACTCAATTGTTTTTCTAACTGCTCTAGCACTTGGTTGACGTTCACACCAATCGTAATAGCCACTTTTTTAGGATATACAGCTCCTCCTTGAGCTGTTTACTTTCACGTCCTAGTTGTTGTTGTTCTTTGGTAAGTACTTTTTTGGCTTTTGATTGGCCAGCCACAATGCTCCCTTCACGATATTCTTTTCGCCATCGTGACAGCATAAACGAGTGTATGTCGAGTTTTTCGCCAACTGATTTGATTGTGACACCAACAACATAACTTAATTGAATAGCGTTAACTTTAAAGTCGCATGAATACTTCCAAGTTCGTCTTGGATAGTTGTACTTGGGCATAAGACACCTCATCTTTAGTTAGATTTTGGTGTCCGTTTTATAGGGGGAAGATCACATTGCTTTCATACCTAAATTTCAGTCAGACATAAAAGCAATAATTTTATCTAAGATAAAGATCAGAATATCCGTAATAAATAATCATTCGTAGCTTATCGCTTCTTGAACAGAGTACTTGTTGGCACTATATATTGGGCCAATCGTTGCCAAAATAACTAAGATAATAGTACCGAATAAACTAAGGTAAATTTCCTCAATAGAACCCATGTAATCAAATGGATATTCAACCAAAGCCGTACCAAAGTATTCGGTCATCAACTTGCTCGTTGGTTGCGAAAGTAGTAAAGCAAATAGCCAACCAATAAATGCCATTGTCATGGATTCCGTCAACAATATGCTCGCTATGGCTGAAGGTTTTCCGCCAATCGCTCGCAAAATGCCAATTTCACGGGTACGTTCGACGATACTCGTTGATATACCCGAGGCCATACCCAGTGTTGAAACAAACAACATTAGCAGTGCGAGAAGTAATAAAGCTGAAACAATTACATCCAAATGACCGCGTATCACACGACTGGCCCTTTTAGCTGATGCCATATCTGCAACGCCGACACCAGCTAAACTGAAATGTTGATCCAACAGTTTTTTTAATTCCGTCAACGTTTTTTCATTTGGTTCTTTTAAGGTAATAAAAGCTGAATTGATTAACTGATCTGTGTTTGGGAAATGGTGACGAAAATCGATCTCTCGCATGTAGATACTTGCACCACCAAATTCTTTCATAATACCAATGATAGGTAATTTCATCGGAATATTATTAATCAGCACATCCAGCATATTACCCACTCTATATTCAGAATGGTCATAACTGATCCGTTGGTTAATTACCACACCACCGGCTTGTTCTGGATTTAGCCAGTTCCCAGCAAGCATAAAAGGCTGCATCACTTTACTTGCAGTAGGAATGAGTTTAAGTGGTCTCACCTTATTACCCAAGCCGTTGAGATTGGTTAGTGTTACGGGTTTGACCTTCCATGTTTCAACATGATCTACTATGCCAAATTTGTCTATCCAGTCAACGCGGTTGGCCTTGATTGGCTGATCAAACAAGACAAAGAGATCATAGCGTTTTTGTAATTCTTCCTGCTCAGCGGTATACAATAATGAAGTACTGGTATTCATTGCCAACATAAAGGTGATAAGTCCTATAGCCACTGTTGCAGCAGTAAACAGCAACCGTCTTGGTTTTCTAAAAGCATTTTTTATACCCATGACTAAATTAATAGGCAATGGCAGCGTTAAGTTAATTCTATTTTTACTACTAGTAGCTTCTGCATGCTGAAGGGCGCTGATAACAGAAACCTGAGTCCAGCGTTTTATCGGAGCAAGGGCTGCGATCATAGGTAGGAGTGTTCCAACAAGTAAAAGTATGAACAGAAATGAAAGCGGTAGCTCTGTAGTTAAGATATTAAAATTGAGAAAGGCTGCGAGTTTTGCCGAGATCACATAGCCACTATAGACTGCCAGAGGGATGGCAATAAGGCTGGCAATCATTCCTAATATCATCATAGAACCCAAATAAATACTAGCAATATGGATATTGGTGGCACCTATGGCCTTTAAGATCCCTATCTGCTTTACTTGACTGGTCAATATACCGTTGATCAAATTCAATACTAATACCACACTGACCAAAAGTGCCAATAATCCTATTCCTGTTAACAGGAATAGAATCGAATTCATTTGGAATTGATGCTTATGTTCTGTGGTTGATGGAAAACTAGTTTTAGTAACCTGATAGCCTAATTCATTGAGCTGTGCTTCGAGTCTTACTGATATTTGGCGAACGCTGGCAGCATCACCGTAACCATGCGCTGGAATTACTAGAAGCCGGTCAACTAAATTTCCACCCGTCCATAACTTAGCTGTATCTGGTGTTATATAGCCATAAAGCAACTGTTCCATTCGTGAAGGAGCCTGTGCAGGATCATGTACTATACCTGATAATTCCACTTTGACTTGTTGCCCACCTTTTAGTCGTAAACTTATTGGCTTGTCACCAAAGTAAGTCATATCATTGGGATCTATCACCACTGGTTTTCCATGGGGACCTCTTGCTATCTTATGAGGATCGGCACCAGTAACTCGCATTTTAAATCGCCAGTTTGCTAATAACAAACCATCACGTTCAATGAAAAAACTATTTTTAGGTGGAATTTCCACCATGCTTTCAGTGAATATTTTTCCTACTTTCATTTGGCTAAAGTCATCCACGACCCAAAATGCAACAGGCAGCCAGTAATCTTGATAAATCTCCAGTCTAGCCCTAAATATAGGACGATTCTCTATCGCAGCAACACCTTGTACCCTGGCAAGTTT
Source organism: Colwellia psychrerythraea (assembly GCF_000764185.1). GTDB lineage: Bacteria > Pseudomonadota > Gammaproteobacteria > Enterobacterales > Alteromonadaceae > Colwellia > Colwellia psychrerythraea_B. The sequence goes on along the minus strand of NZ_JQEC01000021.1, from coordinate 69,160 downwards.
CTTAATAGGTAAAACCTCATCTGAGTCCTGATTTGGCTTACTTTTCAGTGTTAAAATAATCGCTGGAGGATTAGTTGAGGTGAAGTTTTCAGACAAATCATTATCGAGTACCCGCCAAGCAACCACAACACTACCAACTCCCCAAAGACCTACGAGCAAACCTACTATGGTGAGTATGGTTCGAGCTTTTCGCTCAGTTAAATCGCGCCATATCTTTTTAAGTATACTAAGAGACATGAGCAAGTCCTTCTTTTAATGAATTATCACTAGCCTTAGTATTAAAAGTTGGCTTCAATATGTCGTTTTGTAAAATACCGTCTCCTAGGGTCAACACGCGAGAAAACCGAGATTGATGATCCTGTTCATGAGTCGCAATTATGACCAAGCAGCCATCTTTGGCACATTCTTCAAATATCGACATAATGAGTTCACTGTTCTCACTATCTAAATTGCCCGTTGGCTCGTCAGCTACTAGAATTTTTGGATCATTAGCAAGTGCTCGTGCGATAGCAACTCGTTGCTGCTCGCCTCCAGATAACTTAGCTGGATATTTGTCATAATGTCTTCTTACGCCTGTCTGCTCTAGTAACATTAACGCACGGTCTTTTCTTAAACTTTTGGGAATAACACTGACCAAATCCATCGCTAATACAACATTTTCGAGCACAGTTAATGTTGGTACTAATTGAAAAAATTGAAAGACAATACCTATGTTTATACCGCGAAATCTAGCCAGTTTTCCTTCGGATAATTTTCCAATGTCTTGTCCTTCAATTATCGCTTTGCCGTTTGTGGGATGATCAATACCGCTGAGTAAATTAAGTAGTGTTGATTTTCCACTGCCTGAATGCCCGATCAGGCCAATGAAATCACCTGCGTTAAAAGTTAAGCTTAATGGTGATAGCGCACTAAACTTTCCGGCCCCCGTGCTATATACCTTTTCAATATTATTAAAACTAATTCTCGTGGTCATTTTTGAGCCTTTGCTAGTGAAGGTGTTTGTCAGATTACAAAATGGCAAAGACAACTAGAAGGTACAAGAAGTGTTAGTTTACAAGCTGTATTTATCGATGAGTGACACTGGCCATCGATGAGGAGAAGTAATAATGATTTAAAAATCTAGGTCAGGCTGTAGGGTATAAACCCTCAACTACCATTTTGTAAGAACGGCTGGACAATATTACATGGTTGCCATTTAAGGTCATTTCAAAAGCACCTCCTTGCTTAGCTACAACTCTTTTGATCTTATTACAATTAACAATAGTGGAACGATGAACTCTTTTAAAGTAGGTATTATTGAGTTGTTTCTCAATTTTCTTGAGTGTATTTTTGATGATGTAACTGTTGTTTTCTGTGATTAACTCAACATAATCACCATTGGCTTTGATATAACAGATATCAAAATCCTTTAGCAGTCGTTTTTCTCCCATTTTATCAACATTAAAAACTTGATTGTCAGGTGACTTAAGGGTGTTTTCTTGCGATAAGTTTTTCGTTGCTACTACCGACTTTGGACTTGAAGACCATTTAAGGTACAAAACAGACCATAACCAATAAAAAAGAAAAAAATATAATGTACCTGTAGAAAGTACTTCTACCAGTACATTTTGAAGATCATGACCTGCCATCAAATAAAGCATTGGGTTTAACAAAAGTGCGGTAATAATTGCTGCTAGGCAACTGACGAGAATCTGCCATATTGATCTGTTAAACGCAACTTTCCATAATTCACTGCTAAAAACACTTAGCATAGCGAAACTCACCAGAGTACCTATTAACCAAAGGTAAACATGTCGGGTGTAGGCAACATTCAAATGATGTTGAGCAATCTGATAACGCTCAGCAAGTAATACCAGGCTTGCGATAAGCCAAAAACTGATGGTAAACAATGGGGTTTTATATCTGGTAATTAGTTTGTTCATCAAAAATACAATAATAATTGAGAGAATTATAAATTCTTTGGATAATGAGCTAAAAAGTTAAGCCTGTAAAGAGTATGAGAAGCGCAAAATTGTTAATAAATATTTGAATATTCATATTCATATTCATAATTGAAACTATACACTCCGTTTTTATTAATACCACTTGTTCCGTTTAAATGCCTTATGTTGTAAACTTAACCCAAACTCCTATGGCAGCAACAACTAAAGCGGCACTAGATATCCATATAGGGAGTAGGAACTTATTATTTTCTAATTGAAGATCAGCATTAATTGAAACCAACAAAGGGTAATTTACGTACATATATTCTTTCTTCAAAGTAAATATGTCTATTGTTTTTCCTTCATTATTTTTCATCCCAAACTTTTTATTATAGTGATATTCAATGAGGTGCCGATATATCCTTTCATCAATTCCTAGATTAGCGGATACAAGTTTACAGTTTATTTTGATTAATGAACTTTCAGAATAAATAAATTTTTTATAATAAACTTTCAGAGTGGTTTCAATAACTTTTCTATGTTTAATTTTACTAATTTCCATGAATACATCCTGTACAACATTACAGCTTATTAGGTGACAAAATGTCATGTTTAAACATGACATTTTGTCACCTTTCATTTTTTTATAAAATCACAATAACTTACAACGAACATTCAATCAATAAGTTACAAAAACCAACAAACTGGTTTATGTGTGAATACAGCTTTATGCCTTATTTCACGCAAACAGATATAAACACCAAAGACTGTATAAACATACAGCCCCCTAATGAACTAATATTAGATTAGTTTGAACTATCAAATAAAGTCTTTAACATATAAAGTTATATAAAAACACTTTCATTATCCATATAGCAACAATACATTTGTTTGGCTGCTGCTAAAAAAAACCAACCTATAACTGTAATGTCTTTTGTGCACAGCTTGTTGCCATTATTTTCTTGCTATTTGTGACGTTTGTCGTAATTTATTCAGAACTTTTGACGCATGAACTTTAATTATTTCATCCAATCTGGCTATAGCCCAGAATATACATTTCAAGATTTCTCATAATTCATGAAAACCCAAAAGTATTGGTTTACACGTTAATGAGATATTTTAAGTCAGTCACTTCATCACCGGTTATACCGCGAAAGCCCCAGCAATGATTTGGTTGTTCTTTGATAATAATTTCTATATCCACAGGTAATATATTTAATTGTGCTTCAATACCAGCAAACAACGATTTTATTAATGCTTTTTTAGTTTCGATTTTTCTTCCTGCCATCATATTAATTTCAATAACAGTGTAACTATCTGAGCGACCGCCCGGATAATAAAAGTCTGACTTATCCATGGGAATAAATCGATGAGCGCGTTTATCTTCAGGCATACCAAATACGGATTGCATTGATTGATGTATAACATCAGAGAATTTTGCTTTAATGGGATTAAGGTTTTCTTTGATTCCATAGATGACGATCATCGTGTTACTTCCTTTTATTATTACTTTTGCACAGAGCCCTATGTTAAGGCCATTTTTAATTATAATGAGCTGATAACCGCTCTTTCTCGCTCTACCTTTCAGAAACCGTTTATTTAACCATTACTCCATACCAACATACTTAGGATGCGACTGAATACGACTAATCCATTGTTCAATGGCGGGATATTGAGCAAGATTAAATCCGCCTTCATTTGCTACATGGGTATAACCATAAAGAGATATATCAGCAGTCGTTAAGTGATCACCAACAAGGTATGGCGTTTTTTGCAATTGCTCTGCCATTACTTTAAGCGCTTTATGCCCCCCTGCTTGTTTAGCATCATACTCAGCTTTTTTGTCTTCTGGTAAACCAAGATATTTGGCAATAAACCGCGCAACGGCTATAAAGGGTTCGTGACTATATTGTTCAAAAAATTGCCATTGCTGTATTTTTGCATAAGCGAAACTAGTATCCCCTACTAATGAAGTGCCCGAAGCAAGGTAATTTAATATGGCGTTCGATTCAGACAGAAAACGTCCATCGTCAAGCTCAAGCAAGGGGATTTTACCATTGGCGTTCTTTTTCAAAAATGATTCGCTAAGGGTTTCATTCGCCATAATATCAACCTCAATCCACTCATGTTCAATCGATAAAAGTGATGTTAAAAGTTTGATTTTATAACAATTTCCTGACTGGATATCTGCGTATATTTTCAATGTATAGTCCTTAGTGATACCTTAATACTTGCTGAGATTTAATTACTGATAATGCTCGTTAAAATAGTGATAAATAAACCCTACAACGGTGTATCAGCTATTTGAATAAAATAGCCTACTCCGGCCACACAGCCATTGTCATTTCCACTTGCGCCGACAAAAGCACTTTTTCAATAAATTGTCTAATTTCTTCACGCTCATCCGCGGCAATTAAGTCGTTATGACACTCTTCGTTTAAGGTGTTAAGTGACACTATTAACGTGTCAACATGATCTGTAGACGTGGTAATGGTTTGTTCACTCGACTCCATAGTAGACATGAATTCGAGTAGCAGTGTTATACAAGCTGTAACATCATCAGCGGTGTAAGCCGGCTCTTCTTCTCCTTCAATACAGTCCAACATGCCATATTGAATACTTTTAAGTGTATTTTTCAAGTGGTACCTTCTAATATTTCATTTATATATACTTGCTTGCTAACATAGCTATGCTGATATCAGCATGCCAATTTAATTACTGACTATGAATTAAGTATTACTGTGTGTAGAAAATCAGATAAAGCAGCTTATAGCTCAGTCATCACTAGTGTTTTTATTTTCAAGGCTTTTTCAAAATGATCCAATTTATGAGTTATGATCCACCATGTAGCGGCTTCCATCAATAATTCAGGATCATCATTTTTATTGGCAAAAAAAGCATAAAATGATAAACCGACATTAGCGCCCTTTTGTTCTATTTTTTTATCACACACGTTAATGATCTTCTCTTGTAAATTCTTACGCATCCTTTACTTTCCTTTTCAACTCACTGTGCTATCTCAATTTAGCGTTTAATGTTACTTTTAAAAACGGTAATATTCTGTCATATCTATAGACAATAAAAAACCAGTAATGAATTCTTACTGGTTTTATATTCTACTTGATTTTATTTACTTTTAACGACTAAAAGCTACTTCTGTTCGAAATAAAACTTCTCACGTTTGTTATCGTAATTACCAATTTCATTCATGGTATCAGCGTTATACAAACGGCCGTTAACCATAGTATGAGTCACTTTATCACTCAAACGTATGTCTTTAGTAACGTCACCATCAACAACAATGATATCAGCCAATTTGCCGACAGTTAATGAGCCTAAGTCTTTATCTAAACCCAGTGAACGTGCAGGAGAAATGGTGGCAGTACGAATAGCTTGCAGTGGCGTCATACCGCCTTGCGCCATCATCCACATTTCCCAATGCATGGCTAAACCTTCACGTTGCCCATGGCCACCAGCGTTAACTTCAACACCTAAGTCTTGCATTTCTTTAGCTACTTTCGCTACGTTTAAATGGTTGTAATGATGATGTGGCGCTTTAGGGCGACGCATCGAGCGCGGATCTAAAAACTCACTCGGTACATATTTACTTAAACGCGGGTGTTCCCAAACATTGGTAGTATCATACCAATAGTTTTCGCCGGAAATACCGCCATAAGCTACGCCCATTGTTGGCGTATAAGCCATATCCGATTGTGACCATAACTGTTTGATATCATCATAAATTTTAGCTGTAGAAATAGAATGCTCTAAAGTAGTGTGACCATCCACAACCATGGTTAAGTTATGTTGTAGTAATGAGCCACCTTCAGGTACTACCATCATTTCTAATTCACGCGCTGCTTGAATAAATTGCTGGCGTTGATTACGACGTGGTTGGTTATAACTTTTAACACTAAAAGCACCTGCTGATTTTAAACGCTCAACGTGAAATTTAGCATCATCAAGGCTATCAACATGTGATGTATAACCGGGGATCGTTGCACCATATAAAATGGCACCCGTTGAGAATAAACGTGCCGCTACAATTTTACCGGCTTTTTGCATTTCACTCGCGGCAAAAAATTCAGTGGTATCGTTTGAAGGATCATGAATTGTGGTCACCCCTAGGGCTAAGCCAGCATAGTTTTTCCAATTTTGTTGTGGAATAATTTCGCTGCTGCCTTGTGAGCCATGCGCATGAGCATCAATTAAACCAGGCATAACTGTTTTGCCTGTAATATCAATTATCACTGCATCACTTGGAATTTTAACTTGTCCGTTAACGCCAACCGCTTTAATTTTGTTGCCTTCTACTAACACAACGCCATTTTCAATAACTTGCTCGCTTTCCATAGTGATAACTTTACCACCAACAAAAGCAACACGACCTGCTGGAATATCTACTTTTTGCTGGTAGCTTAGCTTGGTCACTTTGGCTGTAGACTCTGTCTTAGCTTTCGCATCTTTTTTGTCATCCGTGTCTTTTTCAGCACCGGTAATTTCAAATAAATTTTTAACTGAGGCTTGGTATAAGTTTGCACCTAGGCTCCAGTAAATCTCAGTTGATTGACCATTCCAGTTGATACCTTCACCGGCACGTACTGATAATTGCTCTACCGGTAGGTTTTTAGCTTTCGGCCCAATATCAATAACATCGCCACGCTCAACAAATGGCGTAACAAAGACTTTGAAACGTTCGGCAAATGCTAATGAATTTCCGTCTGGTGATACACGGTATTCTGAAGCAAACTTACCTTGGTATAATTTGGTATCGTGCTGACCATCAAGATCAATACGAGATAAGTTAGGCGTTTTACCGTCTCTAGTTAGGTAAATACGATCGTTGCGGGCACCAAAATGAGGCTGAACACCGCTTTCAGTAACCAGTGTTGCTTTGCCACCTTTCGATGATACTGTATAAACGCCTGGATTTAAGCCCCAAACAGGATCGGTAATATAACCACCACTGACTTTACGGTAAACGACGGTTTTTCCATCGGGCGAAAAGCTTGGTTCAATGTATTTACCCGACTCACGGGTAATAACTTTACCTTTACCGCCACGGCTAGATACAACACGTACTTGGCCTAGGGTTTTGTCATCCCAGCTTACGTAAACAATTTTTTTACCATCGCGTGAAAAGCTTGGATTAAGTTCAAACTGGCTTTTTTGTTTGGTTATACGTTTAGGTTTACCGTTTGGTAAGGTTTTACGATAGATATGTCCCATCGATTCAAACACAGCAACTTTACCATTAGGTGATACTTTAACGTCACGTAACATTTTGGTATCAAAATATTTTTGATCTAAATCTTGTGAAAAACGTACTGCAGTTTGAATTTTCTTTGTCGTTTTAACATGAAAATCAATCACTTTAGCTTTTTTCGAATCTAGCGATAATTTATTAATTTTACCCCCAGCCCAAAATACTAAGCCGTCACTATCCGGTGTCCAGGCCATTGTTGGATACACACCATGAATAGCCCAAGTTTCTTGCATGTCACGTTCTAAACCGTCATAAACCTTGGTTTGTTCGCCGCTTTTAAGGTTGTACAAGTATAAGTTTGATTGAAAATCATCACGACTGATAAAGGCTAAAAACTTACCATCCGGTGAAAGCGTTGGTCTGATTGCGCCCCCTTTACCTGATACCACCACTTTGATTTCGCCCGTTTCAAGCTCAAGGCGCTTAATCTTATAAATGCCTTTTTCAGAATCTTTTGAGTAGTGAAAAGTTTTACCCGGCGTTGCATCTTGTGAGAAATACACATACTTGCCGTCATGTGAGAATGCTGGCTCACCTAAATCTTTTTGCTCATTAGGACGTTTAGTTAGCATTACGCCATTACCACCCGATTTATGATACATCCACACTTCACCCGCGCCTAAAGAGCGCGAACCAGTATAATGTTTACGGCCGACAAGGTAGTTACCATCTGGTGACCACGCAGGGCTATTTAATAAACGAAACGTTTCTGTGGTTACGGCCTTGGCGTCACTACCATCAGCTTTCATTATCCATAAATTGTCGCCACCGTCTTCATCAGAGGTAAAAGCAATGTATTTGCCATCGGGGCTAAAGCGGGGCTGCATTTGCCAAGCAATATCGGTCATTAATGGTGTAGCTTCACCGCCAGTGGCTGGCATAGTGTAAATGTCACCTAGTAAGTCAAAGACAATGGTTTTTCCATCAGGACTTAAATCAACATTCATCCAAGTACCTGAACGCACGTCAATTTTCGCCGTAGTGAACTTTCCTTGAGGATCATTAACCGACCATTTGGCTGGTGCATCTTTTGTCTGTGCTTGAGCAGGTTTTACCGGAGATTGTGCAAAGGCAGTTGGCAAAGCCAGCATTACACTGAGCGCGACGCCTGAAAGTAATAGTTTACTTGATAACATGGTTTTCGACATGATGAGAAGGACCTTATACGTTTGATATAATAGTTATTATAATTACCTGTACTAAATCACAAACGCCGAATAATTGTAAGGAAATTACGTTGATCGGTCCAAATTGTGAGATACATAACAGCAAAGGCAAAGCGTCGTACTGTACGCCTTTGCTAACAGCGTAATGACAAACAGTTACTAGTGCAGTCGTTAAATTTTGTGAGCAGATGAACGTAAGATGAATTAAATACTGTATCTTCTACAGCGTGGCTTGCCAGTAGCCAACGTCTAACCAACGGTCAAACTTTAGACCTACCTCTTTAAAATGAGCAACTTTGACCATGTCAAACTTTTCATGCAAAGCAATACTTGCAGAATTAGGTAAGGTAATGCCGCCAATAACACTATGAATGCCTTTATCTTTTAGCGCTGTAAATAAAGCTTGGTATAACTGAGTACCTAAACCTTGACCGCCATGATCAGGTGATAAATATGCGGTAACTTCTACAGAAAAGCGGTACGAAAAGCGTTCCCGCCATTTTGCTGCATAGGCATAACCAATAACCTGCCCTGTTTTATCCTCAACGACAAACCAAGGTAAATCAGCACTGAGTAGGCTGTTAATTCTAGTTAATATATCTGCTGGTGAGACGGATTCTTCTTCGAAGGTGATAATAGTATCGCTAATATAATAATTATAAATATCACAAATTGCTTTGGCATCATTTGCTTGTACTGCTCTTATCATAGTGCTTCCGATTTAAGATATAGGGTCAATTAGATTCAGGTGGTTGCTTAGCTATTTATTGGTTGTTGCTAAGTAAATTATCAGCAAGGCGTGAGTTAATCACTGTAATGGCGGATAACTGAAATTTTACCCTTATCTATCTCTAGTACTTCAAAGGTACTATTGTTAATGATAATTTCTTGACCATTATCAGGGTGTATGCCTTTCGCCTGAGTAGTAAACTCAATCATAATAACGTTATTGCCATGGGCACTATTCGTTAACTGAGCTTTGTACTCGGTATGAATACCCAAATAATAACTCATACCTTTGCGCATCAAAGCTTTACCATCACTGGCGCGACTATCATCATTTGAATATGGTAAGTGTTGGTAGCCAATATCATCGGTTAAAAATGTTAAGTAATGCTCTAAGTCTTTTACTGTCGCTTTTGGTTTTTGTACATTAGTCCATGCGGCGAAATAATCACGGGTAAACTGCTCATAATTAAAGTTATCGTCTTTTGCGTTAGCCATATGCGGTAATGCTAATAAACAACCGAGTAAAACTGATAGCCAGTACTTCATAAAATGTCCTTTTAATAATAATAATTTTGATAGTAGCTAAATCACTGACAGTATTGCCTAGCAGTAACTGAGCTATTTATTTCGCGGTGTTGAAACATGTTTTAATGAATGTTTTTAGTGGTTGTGTGTGTTTTTCAATTCGTTATTAAGCGCTTTTATTTCCGCATTACACTTTTTGTTATCTTTACTCGAACCCTTAGTACAAGGTGCAGATGAATCACCACCAAAATCTCGTTGTACACCATAATAAACACAAGATGAAAGGAGTAATACACAAGCTAGTGCAAAAATATATTTCATAGTGATACCTTAAATATCCCTTTTAAATAACGCCGTTAAAAAATTCATTTAATAGTTTACTTAACTATTGCTGTCATGATCTTTGACCTTCGGTCTCCAACCAAGTAATTAACCAATCAAAAAGATGTTTTTACTTGTTATCATTCTGGCTAGTGTTAAATACATTACGCGGTCACAGCAAAGAAAGGAAGTAATTAAAATTCTTTAATTAAGTAGTTGAATTACTTAAGCTTGGTTAAAATTAATGATAGGTGATTCAATCTGCAGGGGCGCCACACAAGGTCACTTTAGATTTGGCTAATGAGTCGGTAGGATATTAACACTCGGAGGTGTTAACGGTAATAGTTGGATTTTCTGGAACTAAAGTTACAGGATTTTCGTAACGAACATGACATTTTATTGTAGATTTTTGATCGTAATCTTCGATAAAGAAAATATAGATGTAGTTATTGGCCGTTGATTTATCTGTGAAAAAAGGCGCGGCATCTCGATTAAAATTAGCGGTATTGCGGTCAACCGCATCTATTTCTAACCATGCTTTAACTTGCGCATTTTGATCAGGAAAACTGTCTGCACCACGGACCGACGGATAACCATTATACAAAGGAATATCGACCCCAGCGATTTGAATAATACCAGTGCCAAGCTGTTGGTTATCAATAATGGCCCTAGCGTTAATTAACTGTAAACCGCTAGCCATTGCCCCACCAATAGCCTCAAGTGTTGCGGCTTTTGTATCACGGGTTAAATCAATGAATTTAGGGGCAGCCGTGACGGCTAATATACCTAATATGACAATAACGACAACAAGCTCAATTAAAGTGAAGCCTTTAGTTTTATAGGCTAGTTGCCGCATAATGTACTTCTTATCATTTAATAAACTTCAACAGAACCGAGGTATAATCTAATAGCTCAGTTCTGAAATATAATGACCATTGATAGAACTAGTGACAATAAATGGCTTTTAAGCGATCAATTAATGGTAAATCGTCTTTACTGAGCGAACCTAACATCAACCAATCAACCAGTAATTTACTCAAGTCAATGGCAGTACCAGAAAGCATTTGTTCTTGCATTAATTGTACTTGAACTTTCATACGCTGTTCAGCTAACTCACTTGGCGAATCAGTTTGACCAAGGATTTCAATTTCTAAAGTCTTATCAAAACGGCTAGCTTCTTGAGCTTGCGAAGTTAATTTGACATGCTCCTGGAAACGCTTTTGCCAAAAACTGGTCATTTTAATAAACACAGTAGAAGCTGATAAAGTTTGCATATCTTGATTATTTTCAGCTTGTAACCTTATTAATTCAAATAAGTTAAGCCAACTTTGTTGTTCTTTCTTCAGAGAATTACTTTTAATTTGCGACTGAATTTTTGTGATGACTTTTTCAAGGCGCAATGTAATAGCTTTGATAACGGGTTTATTAGCGATTACATCTTTTAATAAGGCTTCTGCTTGTTGCTCAATTGCCTTTAAGTTTTGCTTATTGTCTTGATTAGATTCTTGGTGTTGTGCTTGGCTTAATTCTTCAGTAGTTAAGGCATTAAGCGATTCTTCTATTACCAATGTTTTTTCATCAAAGATTTGTTGCTGTGCAGACAAGGCAGCTTGTTGGTCAGACTTTATCTCTTGCCTTTTAGCGAATAATTGATCATTCACTTGACGAAACTTTTGCCATAACACGTTTTCTTGGTGGTTGCCGGCAAAACCAATGCTGCGCCACGTTTGTTGTAATTGTTTAACGGATTCAATAGCAGCAAAAACATCGTCTTGAGTAAGTAAGCTTTCTGCCTTGTTGATCAGTGCTTGTTTTTCCTCAGAATTACTCAAGTGAAAGGCGCTGATAGCACTTTTTACTGGTGTGATAGTATTTTTGAATTGCTGCTGCAATTTTTTGTATTGATTGCGATCAACTTCACCAGCATTATTCCATTGCTGTTGTAAATTATTAAGCTGACCATCAAGTTTTTTAAAATCTATTGTTTGTGTTTCTTGACCCTTATTAAGCTTGCTAACAAGTTGTTCAGCTTTCGTTAAAATATTTTGACGCTGCTCTAAATGCTGTTCGCGTATTTTATCTTGTTCTGCGTAGAATAAACGACACGGGGCAAAAGCTTGCTCGCAAAGCTGATTAAACTGTTCATTTAATTGTTTATCTACATCTTCATCAGCATGACCTAAAGAATTCCAAGTGCCTCGATATGCTTTAACTTTTGCTGCTTGTTCATTAGGGTTATCCAGTGGTGTATCAACCAATGTTTGTACTTCTACCACTAACTCTTGTTTGCGCGGCGTTGCTATATAATGTTCCCAATCACTAAGTTCAACCATTTTTTCACTAACTTGCTCAAAGTCACGCTGAAGTTGTTGTTGCTGTGAAGGAGATAACTGATGAATACTTTCTTTTACGCCTTTGAACAGGCCAAAACAAACTTTGTATTTACCATTATTTAGCAGACGTTTTATGTCTTGTAATTTTTTCTTATGTTGAAAAAACAATTCTTTTTGCTGACTTTGTAATGATTTTAAGCCGCCCTGCCATGTACTAACAATTTGTTTTTGTGCTTGAACTATCGACTCAGGTAAAATACCAGCAGTTTTTTGCTCAATCACTCGCCATGCTTTTAACCAGTCATTATAAGTTTGTTGGCGAGTATTTAAGTCTTCTAGTGACTTTGGCAAAGTCAGCTGTGATATTTTAGAAATTAAATTGGTCGCTTGGCTAACCGATTCAGCGATCTCAGGTATTTCACCTAAACGTTGCGTTAATTGAGCAACTTGCTTGATAAAAGTCTGTTGTTCATTTTTATTAAGTACCGAGGCTTCAATGTCTGTTTTCAACTGATTTAGCAAGAGTTTAAATGACTCTTCGTCGAACTTATCACTAGAAAAAACAGCTGTCGTTATTGCTTGGCTAATATGATTAAGCTGCCCAGTGAACGCTTTTTTGTCTTGCTGCTTATCATGGGCTAATTTATCACTTATTATTTGTTGTTGATAATTTTCAGCTTTAGCAATAAATAACTTGTCCAGATGAGTCATTATGCTTTGGTACTTATCATTGAGCACTGTTAATTCATCGCTGGTAAAAATAGTAAATTCAGCTTCAAGTATCTGCCATTCATGAATCAAACTAGTCTTACGCTTTTTATAAACACCGTAATCGGCAACGTCTTTTAAGGCTTGTAACTTAGCTAATATAAGCTGTAATTGTTTATTCAATTTTTGAGGCTTTTCTATCGCCACTTGAATAGTAATCAATTTATCTTGAATTTGTTGTGTTAAGTCTGGATTACAAGCTTTTTTACTAAGCTTTTCTAAGACTTTGGCATCATCAACTTGTTCAAGTAAATGTGCTTGAAAGTCAGGGTTTTGTTTTTGAGCAAAACTGTGTGTTAATAAATGCGTAGATTTTTTACGTGTGCTGATTTGCTTATACAAGGCGATCATAATGTCGCTCTCTTGCTCGTGCGCAAGCCAAGCCTCTAATAATGCCGTAGCCAATACCGGGGTTTGTACTTGTTGAGCTAATAAATTTTGCTTTTGTTCATTTGAAAGTTTAATTTTGTGATCGGTCGCCAAAATATCATGAACTTGTTTACCGGCAAACTGCTTTATTTTATCTTGCGAGTTTCCATGGCTTGCTTCGAGATATACATCAATAGAGGCAATTTTGATTAAAGCCGCACGACGGACAAGATCGTTAACATCTTGTTTGATCAAATCGGTTAAAATAAGCAATTGTTCGCTGTTTTCAGCTGATAATTCATTATTAATAGCAGTGATTCGAACGGTTGAGTCTTTGTGTTGCCAATTAGCTTTTGTCTTGAATAAGTTTGAGAAAATCATAGTTTATTAGGTTTCATTCAGTTGGGTAATAACAAGTGTGCACGCAGGGCTATTTATAATTCATTATTACTGAAATAGGCGATATCCGCTTGGCTTGGTTTACTACATTTTTTAATTTCTTCTTCAGGCTTAGCGCTTGAAAATTCAGCTTTTAGCTGACGTTTATTTTTTTCTACTACATGGCCATCGGCGCCAATGGTGAGCATTTGATCATTATCAAAATGTCTTGCTTGGTATGCCATGCTTAATTGTAATGCGGTGGCACGTTGTGCTGGGTCGACAACCGTACCTTCTGGCCACTTGCCTGTTTCCGCTGCACATTTTAGGCGTAAATACATGTCTGTCGACATGGCGTCTATGGTATTAAGTAAATCCATCAGAAATCCGAGATATTAGTAAGTATGAAGGTAAGTTCTAGTTTGCTTTACGTTTGTTAAAGAGCAACATCGCTCGAATAATAATGTACATAACAAAACCTATAATAGTGCAAACTAATGCCGTGCTATGTTGCCAGCTCCCTGGCTGAACATCATCCCAAAACATAAATAAAAAACCACCACAAAATAGCAGCATAGCGATAAAAGAGTAGTTCATTAAACGTTGGGTTTTATTAATTAAGTTGACACGATTGAGGCTGGCAAGTTTTTCTGAGTCTAATTCAGATAAATCAAGATTACAGTGATTACAACTTTTAGCTTTATCAGAAATTTTTTTCGAACAACCCGGACAATTAATAACGGCCATTTAATTACTCATGCAAGAATATATAAGTTTAACCTGCAACTGTGTTTGATACATTTGCAGGCTTTTTACTTAGTATACCTGACCTATTTTTCTATTTCACTAGTCATACTCATTGAAAACCACTAAGTTTTACTGATTGATAAATATGTTAAGCGGTGATGGCTTTTGTCGGTGATTTAATGCCAAACAATACCGCATAAACCACTGGAATAACGCCTAAGGTAAACACAGTCGAAAACAATAGACCGCCTATGATGGCAATTGCCATAGGCTCCCAGAATTCACCACCACTTACATATAAAGGTATTAAACCAAAAATAGTGGTGGCAGTAGTTAACACTATGGGTCTAAGCCTTTGCTGCGCAGCATTAATAATGGCTAAACATGGCTCATCTGGCATATCGTTAAGTTCTATTTGAATACGCTCTAACAAAACAATAGCATTATTAATAACAATGCCTGCCAATGAAATAATACCTAATAAAGTCATAAAACCGATAAAAGATTGGCCGACTAACAAACCACTGGTTACGCCAATAAGTCCTAATGGAATAGTTAGCAATATAATGAAGGCTTTTCGCACTGAGTTGAACTGTGCGATGAGTAACAACAAGATAATAAAGCCAGCAATTGGTAATTTTTCACCTATTGATTTGTTTGCTTTACCCGAGGTTTCATATTCACCGCCAAGCTCAAAAGTATAAGTAATAGGCCATAACTTTTGTTGCTGTTCAAGCCAAGGAAGCAATTCATTAAACGCTTGATTAGCGGTAATACTGTTATCAATTTGTCCACCAATGGTGATGGTTTTTAAACGATCACGACGCAAAATTTTAGCGGATTGCCAGACGACTTTTATATCAGCAACCTGTGTTAGTGGTACTGAGCTACCACTTGATTGTGAATACACTGCCAGTGCTTGTAGTTTACCAATATCTTGACGATCACCCGCTTGTGAACGCATGGTAATAGGTATAACCAGATCCCCTTCCCTATATTGACTTAACTCAAAGCCTGAAAGACCTGTTTGCAATGAGATAGCAATATCTTTACTGGTAACACCCGCGCGGCGAGCGCGACTTTGATTGATATTTACCTGCAATTTTTTAATCGGCATGCCCCAATTATCACTAATGGCTTTAACCCCCTTAATTCGAGCCATACGTTGCTTAACTTGTTCAACAATAATGAAGAGTTGCTCTGCTTGGCTACCATTAATGCGTACTTCTACTGGGTTCTCGATTGGTGCACCATTTTCAATTTTGCGAAGTTTGACCAATAAGTCAGGGAAATTTGCCATACTATAACGTTCAAGTTTAGCCATGGTTGTATCAACCAGCTCTTTACTCGATACATTAATAACCATCAAAGCATAATTACTGCTGGTCGGTTTCGGGTTATGTGTTAATAAAAAGCGTGGGCCGCCGTTACCTAGATAAGTAACCCAGTTTGTTACACCGTTTTCTTTTCCTTGAGTTACCTGCAGTTCTTCATGCATATAGCTTTCAATTTGTTGAGTTACCCGTTCAGTAGCTGCTAGTGTGGTGCCTATAGGCAATTCCAATTCCATTTTAAAAAATGCGCGATCTGAGGGTGGGAAAAACAGCTTAGGGATAAATGAAAGTCCCCAAACAGCCATAACAAACAAAGCCAAAGTCACCAATAACGTTAACCAACGAAAATGCAGCAAGTTAAATAATAAAGCACGGTATCTAATAAAAACTTTACTATCAAAAAGTTGTCTGGTTTTTTTCACTTTCATAAAGTTCACACATAACATTGGGATAACCGTCATAGATAGAACCCAAGAGCATAACAAAGTAATACTGACCACTTTAAACAGTGATGCGGTATATTCACCGGTAGCTGACTCGGCTAAAAATATCGGTAAGAATGCTGCAGCAGTAGTGAGTGACGAAGTGAGCAGCGGTATCTTTAACTCATTGGCTGAATCAACCGCTGCATCAATGGCTTTTTTACCTTTTTCCATTGACACCATAATGCTCTCAGACATAACAATACCATTATCAACTAACATTCCTAGGGAGATAATTAGTGCAGCTAATGAGATTTGATCAATACCAATATTAAATAATGACATAATAAGTATGCCAAAAATCATGCTAGATGGAATAAGTACTGCAACGATAAGGCCCGTTCTAAAACCTAAACTCAGCAGCATCACTAAAGTCACTATAACGACAGCTTGAATTAAGCTACTCGAGAAATCATTAACCTTCTTTTCAACATCAAAGGGCAAAAATGACACTGTTTCAAATGTCACACCTATCGGGTAATTTTGATTGAACTCAGCGATTAGTTCATTCACTTGTTGGCCAAGTAAAATATTATTACCGCCTTGACGCATAGCTACGGCAATTGATAAACCACGTTCACCTGAGAGACTTACTTTACCTTGCACTGGATCAACATAACTACGTTTAACCGTAACAAGATCACTTAAATAAAGCAGACGTTCACTACCAGGGACTTGAATTATAGTTTTTTTGATTTCATCAATATTTTCAAAATTACCGCTTGGCTCTAGGGTTATTTGCTCATCTGCTAAAATAATACTGCCACCAGAAATAACAATATTTCGACTGGATAACTGCTCACTTAGCTGGCTTGGTGAAATACCTAAATTTGCCAAATGGGCATTATCATATTCCAGAAATATATGCTCTTGTTGCTCACCAAAAACATCAACTTTAGCGGCTTCAGTTAGCCTGAGTAAGGCGTCTTTTGCTTGATCAGCAATAGTTTTCATATCGCGATAATCAAAACCTTCCGCCGTTAAGCCAATAACAATACCAAAGACGTCACCAAACTCGTCATTAACAATGGACGGGAAACTCTCGGGTGGCAACTCTATTTGTGCGGCATCGATTTTACGACGTAAGTTGTCCCAAATAGGACGCAAATTACGGTAACTCTCTTTGATATTTACACTAATAATTGAGATGCCGGTACGCGACTCACTTTTAACAAAGTCTAATTCGGGTAACTCTTGAATAACACGCTCTAATTTATCAGTGATGAGTATCTCTACCCGCTCTGGGCTAGCACCGGGGAACTGGGTGATCACTTGTGCGGTGCGGATAATAAAGCCAGGGTCGTAATCTTTAGGCATACCTTTATAGGCATTAATACCGAAGAAAATAATGACTAACAACAACATAAATGTGGTGCGGTTGTTGGTTATTGCTAAACGTGTAATATTCATAGACAGTCCTTATGCTTATTTATTATCTAGTTGTGATAAATGTACGATAGTGCCTGATTCGCTGACGTTAATAAATTTAACTAAAGTACCTGAATATATTTTACTCATGCCTGCGCTTACCACGTGATCACCTGACTTTAATTCGGAATTTAAACCAGTAAATACTTCAATGCCTTGTGCGGTAATATTGCCAATAACAACTGATTTCCTCATCACTTTACCTACACCCGCCGCATGGGTGTTCACTACAAAAACGTAATTACCTTGGGCATCTTTTAACACAGTATTACTTGGCAAATAAAAACTCGGCTGTAGTTGGTTTTCATGGTGAGACAGCGCAACTTGCGCGCTGACCGAAGCTGTCATGCCCGGTAAAATCACATATCCCGCTAATGCTTCCATGGTGAAAATCACCTCATAGGTTTTACTGTGTTCATCAGCAACTGTTGATACTTCGCTAAATTTTAGCGGGAACTTATGATTTTTAATTGAATTAAATTTGGCACTTACTTCAATGGGGATGGCATTTTTCTGTAAGTGAATCATGGTGCTTTCAGGAATATTTACTATCAATTGAATTTGACTTAAGTCGTGCAGGCGAACTATAGGCTCTTTAGCGTTTATTTCTTGGTGGTTTTTGCTATATACCTTGGCAATGATGCCATCGAATGACGCCTTTAAAGTACTGTAGCTAAGATTGTTCTGCGCGCTTGCTAATTGCGCTTGCGCAGATTGAGCACTTGTTCTGATTTGGTCGAATTCAGCAGCAGATATATAATGAGTATTGAGAAGTTTATTAGCTCGTGATAAATCCGCCATGGCCTTAGCATAATGGGCTTGGGCTTCAGCTAAATAAATTTGTAAGTCGCTATCATCAAGCTGTGCAATGATATCCCCCTTACTAACCTTATCTCCTTGTTTTACCAAAAAAGTAGTGAGTTCCCCTGAAATTTTAAAGGCTAAATCCGCTCGATTTGCTGCATCAACTACCGCAGTAAATTCTAACGTTTTGCTAATATCGACAGATTGCACAACCAAGGTTCTCACCGGCCTTAACTGTGGTTTCGATTCAATTTCTTTTGGCTTTTCACAAGCGCTTAATAGCGCCATAGCTAAAATGGCAAGCCAAACTGGCTTTATGATTAGGTTAAATTTCATCGCGGGTAAACTACCTTATTTTTTGATTATTCTAGGGTGGATGATGATAAACTTGAAAATTTGAAGACCGACTTTAATGAAATAACCGACTGAAATTTATTGTTTTTCGTGTTTTTTAGCACGTATTTCTACCATACGGTCAACAAATTTTTCAGCCCACATATCTAATAAAGCTTTAACTACGGTGATATTATCAGCACCTGAGTTGGCAATAGTATTATCAACATATTTAGTACTGATGGCGGCCAGAATACGCTCCCGTCTAATACCTTTTAAAAACTCAATTTCAACAGAAACCTTGGTGGTTACATCACTTTTATCGGTTATTTGTAAATAAGCAAAGTTACCCGCGTTTAAGACCATACGAAAAGGAATGAAATCTGTAGGCATTAATTCTGGATCATCAAATTTAACCCCCGAAAATGCCCCTCGAATAGTTATTGTTCTAGGTCCTGCGAGCCGAACCAGCTTATAGTTATTTGCTGTAAGTCTGTCACTCATTTGCTGATGAAAGTATTGTGATAATTCTGCTAACTCTTCTTGAGTAAAATTGGCATCTGATGAAGCCCACATTTCAAAAGGAACAAGCTTTATTCGCTGCATATCAGCAATCATGTCAATGGTGAAGTTTTCGCTACGATAGACCTTGGTATAATCTGGATCATAAACATCTTCAAAACCTTCATAGTCCTTTAAAAAACCAGATTGTTGTTGATCGGTAATATTCATACAACCACTGAGTAATAAAGTAGCCACTAACATAACGGTAATTGTTGAAAACTTCTGTTGTACTTTAAATAACATAACTAACCTAGATAAATGAATTATTTGCGGCACTATAATGCTAGAATTTGTTATTGCTAGCTAAACATTTTGTGCCATTTATTGTGCCAAATAGGACAACTTTCACCTTCATTCACTAATAATGTCAATTTAGGTCAAAGCTATTTTCAATTATAGTTACTAGGTAAATCGCTAAGTATACTTTTCATCTAAGTAACCTAAACTCTGGATAATGAGTGCTTGATGTTTATGTAAAAAAAACAACTTATAGTTATTAAAAATCACCGGATTAAATAGCGATATACGCTATCAATGTTTCAATTTATTCGATTATCAAGGCACAACGTTTATGAATAACGGGTTATTTATCGACGTTTTAACGCTGAGAATTAGATAAAAGGGAATATTGAGCAAATGCTGCTTATCCAGAGTTCAGGTTAAGTAACCCCTAGAGAATTTATGAGTCAAACAACCCTTGCCACTATTCCTCGCCTTATAGCACAGGTACTTGCTATATATGATGTTGAAGCCGAAGTAGTATTTTCTGCAACAGAGATAGATTTAAGTGACGAGACTCAAATCCGTATTCCGATGGATAAAATGGCAGCGTTATGGCAATTAGCGGTACAAGAGACACAGAATAATACCCTTGGTTTAGTCGCGGCATCCTTATTTCAACCGGCGTACTTAAAGAGCATTGGCTTGGCTTGGCTGGCCAGTGAAAATTTAGAAAATGGTCTAAAGCGCTTTATTTCGAGTAGCCAATTAATAAATACCGCCATGCAAATTGAATTAATTGACCGTGAGAGTGTTAATGGTGCAGAGGTATTAATACAATACCAAAAACGCCTGTCACCCGAACAGCAAATAAAAATTCATCATTGTGCCATTGAACTGGGCATTGGTTTTTTCTTAAAAATGTTTCGTTTGGCGGCGGGTAAAAACATACCTGCAACTGGCGTTTATTTTACCTTTGCCATTGATGAAAATATCAAAGCTTATGAAGCCTACTTTCAGTGCCCTGTTTATGGCAATCAAGCCGTTAATGGCATTGCATTTTCTAAGGCACTACTAACCGAAACATTACCAACATTTGATGCTGAGTTAGTTGAAATGAACGAAATGGTTATCAATAAACATTTAACGTCGATGGATAATGGCCAAACCAGTAGCAAAGTGATTAAAATAATTAACGAGCTATTACCGTTAAGTTGTCCAACAGAAGAAACCATTGCTTATAAGCTACATATGAGTAAACGTACATTACAGCGTAAATTGAGCGGAGAAAAACAATCATTTTTAAGCTTACTTACCTCAGTACGTCTGATGTTAGCTAAACAAAAACTCGCCATAAAAAGTACGTCAATAACCGAAATAACTTATCAACTTGGCTACAGCTCTCCAAGCACTTTTGCCCGAGCTTTCAAAAAACATACTGGACTTTCACCGCTGGAATTTAGAAATCAACTAACACAAGATTGAGCCAACACCTGCAAACTTCAAAACTATAGTCATTAAACTCATTTATCACTGTGCATAAAAAAGCCGCTCAACATAGAGCGGCTTTTTCTTATTAGCTTGCTGATCTGGTTCAGATCAGCCCTGCTCTAACTTGTTAGCTTTCACTATCATTATTTGAACTTTTAGCTTTTGATTTTTCAAAACGCTCTTCCCAAAAAGTAGCATTGGTAATGCCTAATTTTTTCGGATCAAAAGTAAAGTTTTTAACACCTGCCTTTTGTTGCGCTTCGTAATCTTTTAACGCTTTTATCGCGGGTTTTGCCATAAAGAAGATAATAAGAATACCGATGATATTAAGCCATGCCATTAAACCAACGCCAATATCACCCATGCCCCAAGCAGCACTTGGCTGAGCGACTGTGCCATAAAATACTGCTGACATTAAGATTACTTTTAAAGCAAATCGTAATGCAGGAATTTTAATGGTTCTGTTGATGTAAGAAACATTGTTTTCAGCAATAAAGTAATAAGCAAGTATGGTAGTAAAAGCAAAGAAAAATAACGCAATGGCAATAAATGGTTTACCGAAACCCGTTAACACGCTATCAACAGCAATCTGAGTAAATGCCGGACCGCTAATTACCACATCCGCAGCCAGGTTTTGCACGACGAAAGTACTGCTACCTTCTGGCATAACATTGTAAGACTGAGTGATTAAAATCATAAACGCAGTAGCTGAACATACAAATAAAGTATCGATATAAACCGAGAATGCTTGTACTAAGCCTTGCTGCGCCGGATGTTCAACTTCAGCAGCTGCGGCAGCATGAGGTCCAGTACCTTGCCCTGCTTCATTAGAATAAACACCACGTTTAACGCCCCAACCAATAGCTGCACCAAAACCAGCCATAGGTGTGAAAGCATCAGTGATTATTGACATGAAAATACTTGGTAAAATATCAATGTGTAAACCAATAATAATACAAGCAATAATGATATAAGCTAACGCCATAAATGGCACCACAATTTGAGTGAAGTTAGCAATACGTTTAACACCACCAAAGATGATAAAACCTAAGATTAAAACGATAAAGGTCGCCGCATAAACTTTAGTTAAGGCAAGCTCACCTAAAAATGAAGATACTGTGCCGCCGTTACCGAAAACATTCACTAATGCATCACCAATGCCGTTAGACTGAACAACCGGTAATAACACGCCACAAGCAACGATAGTTGAAATAGCAAATATCCACGCATACCATCTTTGCCCCATGGCTTTTTCAATGTAATACGCTGGACCACCACGGTAAACGCCGTCTTCTTCTTCTTTATATATTTGTGCATTGGTTGATTCAATATAAGCTGTTGCGGCGCCAAAAAAAGCAACAACCCACATCCAAAAAACAGCACCTGGACCACCAAAGCCAATAGCCGCAGCAACACCAGCGATATTACCCGTGCCAACACGGCCCGATAGCGAAACAGCTAATGCTTGAAAAGATGAAATACCTTTATCTGAACTTTTACCCGAAAGCAATAAGCGAAACATTTCTTTAAACTGACGTATTTGCACAAAACGTGTTATTACGGTGAAAAATAAACCTGTACCTAAACACAAGTAAATTAGCGCAGGGCTCCAAATTATATCATTGATACTATTGACAAGTTCTTGCACGGTTAACTCCTATGATTGTTATTATTTTATTGAATAATGCTGTGCATTATTTCTGTTGTTATTGT
Source organism: Colwellia psychrerythraea (assembly GCF_000764185.1). Classification (GTDB taxonomy): domain Bacteria; phylum Pseudomonadota; class Gammaproteobacteria; order Enterobacterales; family Alteromonadaceae; genus Colwellia; species Colwellia psychrerythraea_B. The sequence goes on along the minus strand of NZ_JQEC01000021.1, from coordinate 46,268 downwards.
TACGGACTACATTTTATAGCTAAACTCCCTAGCCATAAAGTACTTGCTTAGATAAAGAAAAGGCGAATACCTTAATATGTTTGTTATTAAGAAATTCGCCTAGTACTTTATCTATTTTCACCGACTAACGTAAGTCATCTATCATATGATAAACGCCTGTCAAGAAGTCTCGTCCCAACAAGCTACTACGTTCATCAGACCAACCAACACTGTAATCAGGTAGTAAGTCATTATCTTTAAATGGCATTTCAATGGTATAAGCTAAACACTTAAACTGATTACCAACCCAGTTAGTTCCTACAGTTGGCAGTGCTTTACCTGGTTCATCTTTATCATAACCGCGCTCATCTTGAAATTCAGGTGTGATAGCAATCATGATTTCTTTAAATTTATCTTCAAGTGCTTTATGGCGAGCATCGTAATTAACAACACCTTCACAGCCGGCAACAAAGTTTACCGGTAAGGCTTCATCACCATGTACGTCTAAAAACATATCAACACCGACTTCGAGCATTTTTTCACGAACTAAAAACACTTCAGGGCTACGTTCCATAGTTGGCTCTAACCATTCACGGTTTAAGTTTGCGCCACAAGCATTGGTACGTAGATGACCACGAACACTACCATCTGGGTTCATGTTAGGCACAATATAGAAAACAGCTTTGTTTAATAACGCACGGGCAACGCCATCGTCTTCATCAAGTAATCGGTCTAACATGCCTTCAACAAACCATTCAGCCATAGTTTCGCCCGGATGTTGACGAGCAGTGATCCAAACTTTACGTTTACCTTCACCCTCTTCACCAATCTTTAATAACGTCATGTCACGGCCATCAAGTGTTTGACCTAACACTTGTAGTTGACAATCAAGATGCATTTGCGCGTTATGAATTAAGTCTTGATGACGTTCATAACTGTAAGGTGCAAAATAGGCAAAATATACTGAGTCATATTCAGGCATTAAGGTGATGGTAAGTTTTTCACCATCATATTGAGTTGGTACACGGAACCAATGTTCACGGTCATATGAAGCTACAGCTTGATAATCTTCCCAACCTTCAACATAAGCGGCTTTACCAGCATTGTTAAGATGCATAACATGCTCTATGCGATCGCCATTGGTGGTTACGTCAGTTTGCAGTTTAAAGTGGAACCATTGGTAAAAATCAGATTGGTTATCTTGTTTGATTTCTAGTTGAATATTGCTTGCATCAGATGCGTCAATAACACGGATGTTACCGCTGTCGAAATTGTCAGTAATTTGCATAATAGTTATTTCTTCACTGTTAGGCTTAGCTACTTATCATAGCGCCAATGAATAATTGAATAATACAGTGTACACAAACAACTGGCAGATCACTATATAGATCGCGCTAAAATATTTTATAATGAGCGTAAATACAGGCCTAACTCTGAAGAATATCCCATAGATTTACCAATAATCACATTTTCTTCATTTAAAACGTAATAACTCGGATATCCACTGATTTCAAAAATATGTTTAATTGCCTCATTACCCAAAGCAATAGGAAAGGTTAATTGATGTTGACTGGTAAATGCCATCACTTCTTTGTTCTCAGTAAAATCCATGGCAATAGCAATAACGTCAAGCTGTTCATTCTTTTGATACAAGGCTTGTAAGTTTCCTATGCTGGCATGACACACCTGACACCAGGGCGCAAAAAAATACAAAATGGTGGTTTTACCTTGAGCATTTAGCGACACGGTTTCGCCCATCAAAGTAGGTACTTTATCAATATCAACATGAAGGTTAGTTGTCACAAGGTCGGTCAGCACAGTATCTGTTGATAACATACTGGTTTCTCTTAAAAAAGAAATCAGTTGAAAGGCAACTAAAAAAATAATGGCTTGAATAGCAAAACTGCGTAACAAAGGAGAATCCTGAAATAGTCATGGTGTCTTGCTTAATAGACCTGACCACATTAACTTTAATTTTGTAAAACTTTACTGTTTGTTAGTTAATTTTTACCAATTGCCATTAATACCCTTGTAGTGCCTTTCGGACTATTCATATCAAAGGGTGTTGATAGTTGATAATCACTAAATTGACAGCGTTTGAATGCCTGTTGTACTGTATTCTCAGATAGGCCCATTGAAGAGTCATTACCTGCTAACCAATCCCACTGAATAAAAGTGCCATTAGTTTTTAATAGAGATTTTAACAAGGTCAACATCTCGAGATAGTTTGGTAAGAATGCACAGACAGACGACGCGACTATAATATCAAACTTGTTAGATAATTCGGGTTGCTCATTGATTAGTCGCTCACTTAAGTAATTACTTATTGTAAAAACTCTCGGCAATGACTTTCCTTTAAGCACTTCAATCATTTTTGTCGAAGGGTCAATAGCCACCACTCTTTGTGCTTTTTCACTTAATCGATTTGTTAAAACGCCAGTTCCACAGCCAAAATCGAGAATAGTTTTTCCATCAATATCACAATGCTTTAAAAGCTGGGCATAAGCCTTATCGGCATAACTTTGTACATCGCTATTGCTATCCCAGTCTTCGGCGTATTCATCCCATTCATTTTTTCCCATAATATCCTTAAACCTTTGTTTCGCTTTTAATGCGTATTTCATTTTCTATATAAGTTTTAATATCGCTCAGATCTTTTTCTAACATTGTTCTCATGGATTTTTTAATAAACATTGCCATGATTGCCGATACAGCTCTGACAAAAAGAGAGTTAGAGGTTGCAGAAAAGCTCATAGTGAGTAAAGTGTTATCATAACTGGCCTCTGAAACGGCCAAGGTAGATAAGTAAATTGCGCCACTATTTTCGGCACGGGTACAATAATAAGACTCTTCTTCACTTTCGGTGATCCACATGGTTTCATCGGCTTGTTTACCAAACATCTCCCTGGTTTCCTTCCATTTCAAACCAACTAAACCCTGCTCAGGTTGATGAATAACGGTTAATTCTTTTATGCCAGAAATCATTTCTGCGCAATTTTTAATGTCGGTTATTGCCGCCCAAACGCTACTTTTAGGACTAGCAATTTCTATTTCTACATCAATTTTCATCTCTATCCTTTTTCATCAAGTAAAAAATAAACTGACAAGTTAACCTGAGCTCTGGGTAAGCAACACTTGCCCAACATTCCCCTTTATCCGATTATCCGCGTTAAAACGTCGATAAATAACCTGTTATTATTTATAAACCCAGTAGATCTAAGTGCTTGAGTTTTTTGTAACGCAGTGCCAGAGCTAAACAATGTGATAGCTCTTTTACGGGTAAGTATTGCCCAACATCAAAAACTATAGCTCTATTGCCCACATAACGAAACGTAGCTGGGTACACTTCCTTAAAGGTCTCAATTAATGTTGTTTTACAGTTAAAGTAAATAAAAAATTTTCCTGGCTGATTCGCCTTGTAATCAAAACGTATCGGGCTACCGATATTACTGCTGTAACTTGGCTCATGCCATTTCAACGTTTCTTCTAATTCTTCAACGCTCTCTTGCTCTGCAACTTTAAAAATTAAATCACGTATTTGATGAAGTGCTTGGGCAATGTCAGCTGGGTAACTTGAAAATTTTTTTTGTACTTCTATATTCATTTTATTCGCTCGACTTGCTTTCAACATACTTTGGATTAACTAATAGTAAGTAAAGGGGGCAATTTATTTTACTTAGTGATTATTTTTTTCGCATTATCGCTGGATAACATAATAATAAGAGTAACAATCTTTTATAAATAAAAGAAATAACAGCTTCACGGTAGATTTGTTAACAATATGTTTATATTGTGTATCTAAATAAATAATTATTTTTTGAGTTGTCCTACTATGAAAGCTATATTGATATTATTACTGTTATTTTCTAGCAACCTATTTGCTGAAGAGATTGCTATCGACGTTGTCAAAACACACCCTGAAATCATTGATTTTTTATCCAACAAACCTGCAACACAATACTGGATTAAATTCAGCCAAATGTCTTTAGGCAGTGAGTGTGGTTTCGCTGGCTGCCAATGGCGTAAACTCGTTTCTTTAGTCGTGACTTCAAAAAAATCAAATGCCCCAAGCATTACCACTTTAGCTTTAGTGAGTGGCCAAAATTCTAGTAATACTGACAGCACTAATGTTGAATTTGTTGAATTAACAAAACTAACTGCAAAATCCATTCAAAGCAAATAAACAATTATAATGTGTGCTTTTTTATTTATTGAATAATAATTAAGCACCATTATTAACTCCTGCACCTACTTACCTTAAACATTCCTCCTCATTATTTTGAATAAAAACAACTATAAAATCGGCGTTAACGATATTTTATTTGAAATAAATGTATAAGAATTCAATATGCAACTTTTTTACCCTGTCACCAGGTGATTGATTAATAACCACTTTAGCTGTGTATACAATAGGCAATACAGTTGCGTAAATTAAATATTACAACGGTGACATAGATCAAATATTAACCTTTTGTTAACATTTTGTTAACTTATGTAAATTAGTGCTACCTTGAAATAGTCAGTTTACACTGATGATTAAAATTCTAAGGAAACACTATTTAACAATATCGTTGAAAATATTATTTTTAATGAACAATAAATTTACGGAGTATCAAATGTATAAAAATTATAAAAATCATAAAGCTACTAAGTTATCTATAGTGCTTGCTGCAACATTAGCGGCCTCAGCAATGAATGTATCTGCGACAACAGTTACCTCGATGAACATCAAAAACCAAACCGCAAATGGTATACCTTCATTTGTTACCGGTGACCTTGGTGACATGACAGATAAGTCAGCGGTACAGTCATTAAAAGATATCATAACTAGTCAAAATGAATTTGGTGCACAAGGTAATGAAAGTTTTACCATAAATCGCCAATGGGTTGATCAACTCGGTAAAAGTCATACCCATTTTGATCAAACCATTAATGGTCTTAAGGTTTATGGCACCAGTATGATCATTCATGCTAATCCAAGTGTGGGTATATTAAATAATAGTAATACTACTAGTAGTATTTATGGCTTAACCGGACGTTTAGCACATAATAATAATAGTGCGCCCATGTCTGTAATGAATAACAATAGTAATAAGGCTGCGAAAAAGGCACTAGCCGCCGCAAAACTGATTGGTAATCCATCAGGTGCTGCGGAGTTGGCTTATATTTATTTACCTTTAAGTGAAGAAACCAAGTTAGCTTATCGATTGGAAGTTTCTTGGGATAATGGGAATAATGATTTTGGCCGAGACTTTATCTATTTTGATGCTAACTCATCTGAAATATTAACCCGTGAGCCACAAGTACATTCAGCAAAAAATTGGCGCACTTATACACTAAATGGTGGCGCAGCAAGCTCGGCTCCCGGCAGTTTATTATGTACAAATAATCAAAGTTGTGGCGGTAATGCTGCTGCACAACGTGCACATGACGGCGCAGCAAAAGTCTATGATTACTACCAAAGTAAATTTGGCAGAGACTCATTAGATAATAACGGTATGACCATGATTTCAAGTGTAGATATGGGCGTTTCAAATGCTTATTGGACTGGCAGTCAAATGATCTACGGCGAAGCATCAAATGGTCTTAATGACTTTACTGCTGATTTTGATATTATTGGACATGAATTAACCCATGGTGTGACCGATAATACTGCTAGACTAGTTTACGCAAATGCCTCTGGCGCCTTAAACGAAGCTTGGTCTGATATATTAGGCCTTTCCGCTGAAGCCTATAAAAATGGTTCAACCACTTCAACTTGGTTATTAGGTGATGACCTTTATAATAATCAACCGGGTAAAGCCTTTCGTTATATGAATAACCCAACACAAGATGGTTACTCAAAAGACTGGTGGCCTGAGCGTATTCCTTATGTAAGCAACCCAAACAATAATAATGATCAAGGTGGTGTACATGGTAATTCAGGTATTGCTAACTTAGCTTACGTATTATTAGTTGATGGTGGTACTCATCCGCGTAATAAGTCAGTAGCGCAAGTTCCTAGTATTGGTATGGCTAAGGCAGAGAAAATTTTCTACCGCGCATTGACCACCTACATGAACCAAAACACTAACTTTGCTGGAGCGAGAACAGCAACAGCACAGGCAGCACAAGACCTTTACGGTGCAACGGAAAAATCAGCGGTAGAATGTGCTTGGGGTGCTGTTGGTGTCGGTACTACTGAAGCCTGTTCAGGTGATGTAATCCCAGGTGTAGAATTACAAAATGGGGTTGCTAAAACAGGTATAGCTGGTACAGCCAAGCAACAAATGTTTTATACGTTTGAAGTACCAGCCGGAGCAACAGATCTTAGCTTCAAAACTTCAGGCGGTACAGGTGATGCGGATTTATTTGTTAAATTCGGCGCAAAACCTAGCTTATCTGTACAAGATTGTAAGAGTACTTCCAGTGGCAATACTGAAACATGTACTATAACTAATATTCAAACTGGCACTTATCATGTAATGGTTGAAGCTTGGAGTGCGATTAGTGGCGTTAGTTTAACCGGTAGTTTTACCGATGGTTCTAATGGTGGTAATGAGCCAATCAACGATACATTGAGCAATATTTCAGTATCGCAAGGTCAATGGCAACATTACACTCAAGTATTACCTGCGGGTTATGCAAATATGACCATTAACATTTCTGGCGGCACGGGTGATGCAGATTTGTACATTCGTCATGGCGCTCAATCAACATCAACGCTGCATGACTGTCGTCCTTATCTAAATGGTAATGTTGAAAGCTGTAGTTTCACCGCTCCAGCAGCAGGGACTTGGTATATTGATATTCATGGTTATCAAGCGGCTTCTGGTGTAACGCTAACATTACAAGCTAACCCGTAATTTAAAAAACTGATTTATCAGAGGAGCATTAGCTCCTCTTTTTTTATCTCTATTTTGCTATACAAGGATTTATATATGAATAAGTTACTATCTGGACTTTGTTTGTTTAGCGGTATAATTTTATCTAGTTCTGCCCTTGGACAACCCGAGTTAAATGACAAAAAAGTTTGGATTTCTATTGGTACTGATGCCGCCAAACTAATTAGTCAAAAACATCAAGGTATTATTAATTTACAGCACTTAAAAAGTGTATCTAGTGCTGTTTTGTCAACCACGACAATTGCACAACTACCTGAAGCACAGATTGACCGTTTGAGTGAGTTTATGCATGATAATTTTAACCGTTGCGGTGGTTTTTTTTACCATGAAAGCTTAGCTGATGCACAAGCATATACTCAAGCCCAGCAACAATTATTACCTGCCGCTGCCGTTAATTACTCAATTGATAATGCCACTACTGTTGATGCGTTATTAACAGAATTAACTGCTAGCAATATCACGGCTACTATTGATAGCCTCGCCAGTTATAACAATCGTTATTACTCACAACAATCGGGCGCGGATGCAGCCAATTGGCTAAAAAACAAATGGTCCAACATAGCAGCTGAACGTAGTGATATTAATGTTGAGTTATTTCAACATAGCTGGAAACAACCATCAGTTATAGCGACCATAACAGGCTCTACTAACAATGAAGAAATTGTCATTATTGGTGGTCACCTTGATTCAATCAATGGCGGCAACCCAACCACAGGACGAGCTCCTGGTGCAGATGATAATGCTTCTGGCATTGCAGTAATTACTGAAACTCTACGTGCAGTTATCGCCAGCGGCTTTAAACCCGAACGAACAATTAAGATTATTGCTTATGCTGCAGAAGAAGTTGGCCTTAGAGGCTCTCAAGCCATCGCAAAAAGTTATAAGGCGGCCGGAAATAATGTTGTTGGTGTGGTTCAATTTGATATGACAGCTAATAAAGGCAGTGCCGATAAAGATATTGTTTTCATGACAGATTTTACCAATGATGGTCAAAATCAATTTTTAGTTCAGCTTATTGATACTTACCTCCCAGGCATCAGTTATGGTTTTGATCAGTGTGGCTATGGCTGCTCTGACCATGCATCATGGCATAATGAAGGTTATGCTACATCAATGCCTTTTGAGTCAAGAATGAACGATATAAATGGCAAAATTCATACGGCAAACGATTCAAGCTACAATATTAATCACATAGTAAATTTTACAAAATTATCAATGTCATATTTAGGAGAGCTTGCTAAAGGTACCGCAGACAATACTGGTAACCCTACTAATGAATTACAAAATGGTGTTACTAAAACAGGTATTGTCGGTACCGCTAAGCAACAAACATTTTATACCCTAGATGTACCAGCCGGTGCAACAGACCTTAGCTTCAACACTTCAGGCGGTACTGGTGATGCGGATTTGTTTGTTAAATTCGGCGCAAAACCTAGCTTATCTGTACAAGATTGTAAGAGTACTTCCAGCGGTAATACTGAAACCTGTACCATCACTAATGTTCAAACTGGTACTTATCATGTAATGGTTGAAGCTTGGAGTGCTATCAGTGGCGTTAGTTTAACTGGACGTTATACCGATGGTTCAACTGGCGGTAATGAGCCTATTAATGATATACACAACAATATCTCAGTAGCACAAGGGCAATGGCAACATTACACGCAAGTATTACCTGCTGGGTATTCTAATATGACTATTAACATTTCAGGCGGTACCGGTGATGCTGATTTATACATTCGTCATGGCGCTCAATCAACGTCAACGCTTCATGACTGTCGTCCTTATCTAAATGGCAATACTGAAAGTTGTAGTTTTACCGCTCCTGCAGCAGGGACTTGGTACCTTGATATTCATGGATATCAAGCGGCTTCAGGCTTAACACTAACATTACAAGCTACGCCATAACTTAAATCTTAAACAATAAAACCGAGGGCCAATAACCGCTCTTGGTTTTTATATATTTTTAAGATACCGATCTACCTGCTTTTGGTTGTTTAGCTCAACAACTTCTATACCTTGGCATTTCATTTGTGTTAACAGCTTGTTATAACGCTTTCGTTTTTGATGGTAGGTTTGTAATACCCACAATATAATAGAGTCACGACTAAAAAAAGTTTGTTTAAAGGTCTCAACATTGCCAGAAAAGAGCCTCTTCTTAGTACTAGCCCTTACAATTGAACGAGTAAAAGAGCGATATAACACCACGTTAAATGAATGATTTAGCCAAACTATTTTAGTGGCGCGTGGCCAAACGATGTCACGGACTACTGAATAGTTACCATCAAGTACCCAAGTATTAGATGCTGTGGCTTGTTTGACTAAGCCCCTAAATTCGTCATCTGCTCGCTCTTGCCAATTGGGCAACCAATGTAATTGATCTAACTCTATATATTCTAAAACCATCTTATTGGCTAACTTTTGAGAAAAAGTCGACTTACCACTACAACTTGAGCCAATGACTACCACACGTTCCATTTATTTCCCTCACACCGATAATTTAGTGATCATATACTGTTTGAATACATTTCAGTGCTGTTGCTCATTTTCCAGAGTTCAGGTTAAGTAATAGCATAGTGCCTGTTTACGTTTTGAGTAACCTGCCCCCAAGTTGATTGTTTAACTCTTTGTTGGTGGTTATCAAAAGCGGCTTGATTAACAAACTCCTCATAAACATTAAATTTATGCGGATTTTGTCTATCTACAGCGACCTTAAAAATCAAACAGCCATGTTCTGCTTTAGTTAACGTTATATGATTAGCAAGTTCATTAGTTACGCGAGCCAGATCAGAGGCAGGAACAATGATATGTCCTTGTAGAATCACTTTCGACATTTCACCCGCCCCATTAAGATTCTGTTTACTTTATTATGAAGAATAAGCAAAATTATTGCCCCTGTTTCATCGATGCTACCGCTAAACCAGAGGTAATAAATGTTAAACCCGCACCTATATTCAAACCATTGATAACTCTTGGTTTACTATGCAACCATCCGGCAAGTTTAGCTGAAAAAATACCCATTAAAGAAAAGCCTACACCCGTTAACAGTGCAAACCAAAGTCCATAACCAATCATTTGCATAGTCACTGAGCCTAATTCAGGGTTTACAAACTGTGGAATAAACGCCAGCACAAATAAGCCTGGTTTAGGGTTCAACGCTGCTGATAAAAATCCGGTAGTAAAAATTGTTTTTATTGGCTGTTTATTTGCTGGCTTTAAATTTATTAAACTTCGAGATCTTAGTACTTTTATGCCGAGCCAGATGAGGTAAACTGCGCCTATCAATTTCACCACGGTAAATGCCATGACTGAGGTTTGAATTAACACAGTTAAGCCAAACGTTGCGGTCATTACATGAAATAAAATGCCTGCGCCAGACGCAAATCCAGAGATGCAAGCGGCTAATTTACCTTGGCTCAATCCCCGGCCAATGGCCAATATATTATCTGGTCCAGGTGATATTACTAAAAGCAAACAAGCGAGTGTATAGGTGAGAAAGACTTCAATTGGGAACATTTACTCTCCGAAGTTATCAGGTTATATGAACTTAGCTCTATTTAGCAACAAAGGTTTTGTTGATAATACGCCAGTTATTGTCACGCTTATACATCACTAAATAATCAATATAGTGTGATTTCGACGTTTTAAAATCTAATTTTACCATGGCCATTTTATCATCAACAACATCGACTGATAGAATATTGGCCTGCCATGTATCCGTTGTAGCTTGTTTAAAAAATGCGGAAAACTCTTGCAGTGTCAGCGTTCTAATCGTTTCTTTGCCAGTTTCTTTATTGGTTCGAATCATTTTTACATGACCAAATTCCAGATCAAATGCTTTGGCGAGTAATGCCTGATCGCCCTTAGCTGCACCATTAAAGTAGTTATAAGCTGTGTCGACAACAGCTTGATATTCGCTACTGGTAACTGATTTAGCTTGTATGGGCATGGAGATAAAACAAATAAATAATAGAGCCGTTATTACCATTGATTTTACTTTTAACATTTATTTAGTTCCTTTAAATACAGTAGTGTAAGAGTTATTCTTCAGTCTTGAATGAAAGACTCTATTTGATAGGTAAACGATAAGAAAATAAAGAGTTGAAATTGTAATAATTTATGACTGTTTCCATATCGCTATTGGAATTAGAAAAGTCATCTATGACCGTAGTTTATTTAAATATGCCAATTAACTGTATTTAACATGAATCCTGAATAACAATAAATTAATACTAAAGTAAAAACAACAACTTACGGTTATCAATAAAAACTATACCGGATTAAATAGCAATATACGCTATCAATGTTTAAGTTTATTCGACTATCAAGGCAAAACGTTTATAAATAACAGGTTATTTATAAACAATTTTGGTAAACATCAACCTTAAAGCCAATAAAATCTGTCGCTTTAACGAACTCAAAACCAGTTCTTTTCACCACATTTACTGAACTTACATTGTCAGATTCAATCAAAGCATATACAGTTTTCAGGCACAATGATTGTGCAGTAAAAGTCAATAATCCTTGTACTGATTCAACAGCATAACCGTTACCATGATACTTGCTCGCTAGGCGGTAGTTAATATGAATAAGCTCTTCACTATCAACTTGATGATTATTCAAACCGCACAAACCTACAAAGGCATTATCTTGTTTGCGATAAATACCCCAATGGCAAAATTCATTGCCTGAGTATCGCTGCTGACAATTACTTATATAGGCTAAAACTTGTTGCTCTGTATGCACTCCGACGGTGGAATGTTTCATTACCTCAGGGTCTGATAATACAGTGCTAAGATTTATAACATCATCATCGGTTATTTTACCTATAATGAGTCGCTCTGTTTCAAAAACCATCAATTTAATTTCCTTAAAAGTAACGAACTAAGCTAGTGCATTGATTAGCCATTAGCCATTAGCTTTTATCTTGAAGACTTTTCTAATCAAGGTTGAAACTATAAATGAAACAACAAAGCCAACAACAAAATAGAGAACAACGGCGAAAGTAGTAAATTGAGAATCATAGACTTGACCATTTTCAAGTAGACATTTTGCAGTAGCATAGTCAAACGAGCCGCTGTTATCCAAACAGTCATCAACAATTAAAAAAGTATGCAACGACCAAATAGCAAATAGACTGGTAAAAACACCAATAAGTGTCGGGTAAAGTGTTCTGTTCATTTAATTAAAGACCTGAGCATGTAATTACGAGAGATTAGTTGCCCTAGAATAACAGATAAAACAATACGGAACTGCCCTAGCGCGGTAAGTTCCGTTAATAAGTAATTATTTACCACAACAAATTAACGATACTTGCCGACATGGTATGTTATTCAATAACTTGCAACGCCTTAATTATTAGTGTCAGCAAATAACCAAACTAATGATGATACCAATAATTGAGCACCGTGATTTAAGTTATGTGCTTGCTGCCCAAATTCAAATTGGTAATCGTACTCTTTAAAGCTAAGTGCTGACTCCATCAACTTATTACCTAAGGCCCAATTCCCGTACTTAGTATCTAAGTCATTTTCACCACTTTGAAAAAATATTCGTATGTCTTTTGTATATTCATTTCTAATGAGGTTTGGGTATAACCCGCCTCCCCTAATATCAACAAAACTACCACAATGACTTAATACATTACCAAATAAATCGGAGCGATTCCAAGCAACAGTCCATGCACAAATACCACCTGAGCTAAAACCAGCGATGGCGCGATTTTTAGGGTCTTGAGATATATTCAGCCCTGATAATGCTTCAGGTAATAATTCATTAATCAGGAATCGGCCATATTGATCGCTAATTGTATCGTATTCAAAACTACGCTGGCTGTCAGGATGATGCTCAGCTTTAGTCTGTTTTTCAAACTCACCGGGATTGATAAACACACATACCGTAGCGGGAATTTTGTTATCTGAAATAAGCTCATCGATAACTTGAGGTACTTTCATTGGCTTCGTCTCATCAATATAATAAAAGCCATCTTGAAAGACTATTAAATTTGCCGGACTGTTTTGCTCAAATTTATCGGGAATATAAAGCCAATAATCTCTAACGGTGCCTTTATAAATTTCGCTATAAAATGTCTTTTTCAGTAATTGATATGCCATATTTGTTGTTTGCTCTTTTATTTTATACGTTTTCAATTGCGTTTATTATAAACATCTTCCCGTTGATAAAAAATGTACCCAATCAGATCTATTTCTTTTTTTACTTTCATTTATCGCCAGCTGATAATCATAAGGCACTTTGATATTATTAACTGACCATTGCGAGCCACTGCTCTCAACGATTGAATACGAGGCATGATGAGTGAAGTTCTGCATTGAATGTGGCAATGGCTCATCATCTGTATAAGCTTGCAGACCAACACTACCTGGATTAACAACAAGTTGGCCGGTACTTAAACTTACTGATCTTGGTGTATGGGTATGACCACAACAGATTAATGAAGATTGCTGTCCGTTCAGTAAATTAACTATCTCTTCATCGCTGCGTAACATAGCATAACCTTGTTGTACGTCTTCAAGTAAATAGATTAAATCATCATTCGGCGTACCATGGCAAAGGTATACTTCACCCGTTAACTGTTTATCAAAGGGCAATGCCTTCATCCAATCTAATGCCTGTGTATCAAGGTCTGCTAGAATAAATTGCATGGTAGGGTTAGCTTCTATTTCTTCTTGATCAGCTTGAAATATTTGACGGTCTTGATTGCCACATATGGTTACAAATTCATGGGCCATTAACAGCTCATAGGTAGCTTTAGGGGCGATAGGACCATAAAGGATATCACCCAAATTAACCATTAAATCGACACCGTGTTTTTTTACATCTTTAATAATGGCATCAAGTGCATACACATTACTGTGGATATCTGATAATAAAGCAATTTTCATTGAAGTTCCTTTTGATGATTTATTTGTAATTCTAGTTTTTTATAGCATTACAATACGCTATATTTATGTAATTCTACCCATTATTTTGACAAATAAAAAAGGCTCTAAAAGAGCCTTTTACGGGATGTTAGTATTAATTATTTATTGAGCAGTGGCGCTCAAAGTTAGACCTGAAAAAGGCGAGCCTTCATAGGCATTAATAGTAATATAGTAGCTCCCTGCTTCAGTGTTATTGATAACACAAGTTTCGTCATTGCCAGAGCTTCGTGATGAACAATCGGCCCCCCACCATGAAGAAGCTTCACTGTTGAAATTAATAAACAAGTCAGCGTCACCAGCACCACCCGAAGTATTAACTGTCAGAGTTTGACCTGCAGATACTTCAATAATACGGACAATTTTATCTGCTGAAGCTAAGTCAGTTTCATTTATGTCCTGTGCTGGATTACACGAATCATCAACTTCACAAGGTTGCTGACAATCCGGGTGTGATGGCTCGGCACTACAATCAACTGGAGGCTCTACTTCACCAGTAAATGTTGCTGTTAGCGACAAATCAGTAAAGTCATTATAAGCTCTTACCATTACTGAGTAAGTACCTTCCTGCGGGTTATTAATAGTACAAGATTCATTTGAACCTCCATTATAACCACGGCATTCGAAATCACTTGTCGTTGGTATTGAGCCAAATTGTACATATAAATCAGCATCGCCATTATCACCATCCGTAGTTACTGTTAATGAGCCACTATCCGCTGGCACATCTATGGTAAATACCTGTTCTTCTTTATCACTGCCAGATAACACAACAGCTACACCGCTGCTTAATTGTGAATTATCACAATAGCTATGACTAGGATCTGTTTCACAGTTTTCAATACATTGTGTCTGACTAGGGTCTTCATCACATGTTGGTGGTTCAATAATTACGCCATCACCGTTAATATCGCTTACATATAATAAGCGATTGGGTGCGCCGTGACTGTCAAAGCTTTTTATCGCATCTTTTGTCGATTGCTCAATTAAGTAATCACGTACTTGTACTGGGGTAAAATCAGGGTTTGCTTGTAATACTAATGCTGCTGCACCTGCTACATGAGGAGAAGCCATCGAGGTACCCGTCATACCACGAACGCCATCACTGAACCAATCCATTGAAACGATATTAACACCAGGTGCATGAATATCCACACAAGGACCATCGTTAGTAAACATATATTCTAAATCGTCTTCACGAGTGGCTGCGACAGAAATAACATTTGGCATACGTGCAATCGCTTGATCACAGGTATCATAAGAATCATTACCTGTTGATGTGACCATTACAACACCGGCATCGATTCCTGCTTGAATAGCTGTTTCAAAGAAATCAAGCGGAGCATCCGCACTTTCTGCGCCATAACCCAAGCTCATATTTACCACGGCACGTTTACCTTTGGCTTGAGAATCCGCTACGGCAAACTCAATAGCGCCAACAAATGATTCGTGACTACCCGCGCCACAACTATCATTAAAAGGTCGTATCGCAACTAAAGTAGCACCCGTTGCCACACCATAGTTTTCAACACCAACGGTACCAATTACATGAGAGCCATGGCCATGACAATCAAAGGCTTCTGCATCTGGGTTATAAGTGTTTTTAGTGTAAGCTACTCTGTCTTTTAGCATTGGGTGCTCTAATTCAACACCAGAATCCATTACATAAACAATAACGCCTGTTCCATCATATGGTGGATTATATTGTCCATCATAGTCATTTGTTCTTTGATCAATTCTGTCTATACCCCAGCTACCAACATCTTGATTTTCTAGCGACATCGCCATTGGTATTACCGCTCGAGAGGCAGTGTTATTTACCTCTGGGATTTTAATATTAATTTTTGAATCGGCTCTAACAACATTAACAACACTTGAATTATTTTTAAGTCGAGCAAGCTGTTCGGCATTAGCGACAACACTGATCATGCCGGAGTTAGGATAAACTTCCTTTAGGTCGACCCCTTCTACATTGACAATATTATTGGCTTGAAGAGAAATTACATCTCGTCTGGCGTTTAGCGATCGAGTCATGACACTGTTTGGTGCCAACTGCACTAAGTACCTAACCTCTTGCTCAACATTTTCGGATAATTTATTTGCTGTAGCTTGCGCGTTGCTGACTACACCTAATGCCATTGCACTTAAACATGCTAATTTTATCTGTAATTTATTCATATAAACTCTCTTACCTTTATTGTTTTTAATTAGAGTAATTAAGTATCAGTAACAAACGCCCTTATTGGCTCATCATCCTTAACGAGAAGCAACATACCAATCTATTGGCTTTATTATTTAGCCGCTGACTTTTGCCAGTAAGTTTGTTTGCTCTACTACCCAATAATTATAAAATATTTCATCGAGAGAGTTATTGCGTACTTGCCGAGATATCACCTTATTCGAGAGGTTTTAACTAACAAAGGGCATTTTATTAATGAATTATTGCGCGTTCAACGTTATAATTGCCAAATAGATTGTTTTATGGGATTGAAGTAGTGATATTAGACAAATTAGATCAAAATATTTTAGCTGAAATGCAAAAAGATGGCTCTATCAGTAACCTAGATTTAGCTGATAGAGTTGGCTTATCCCCCTCTCCTTGCTCTAGACGAGTGAAACAATTAGAAGATGAAGGCATCATCTCAGGATATGCGACTTTACTTGACCCCAAAAAGCTGGGTTTGAAACTCCATGTTATGGTTCAAATCAGCATGGACAGACATACACCTGACCGTTTTGATTGTTTTGAGAAGGAGCTTGAATCATATCCAGAAGTCATTTCCTGCATGCTTTTTACCGGTCATTCTGCTGATTACATAATTGAATTACTGGTTGAGAGTATGGAGAGTTATCAGGAGTTATTACTGAATAGGTTAACCCGTATTCCTGGCGTGGGTGATGTACAATCAAGTTTTGTTTTACGTAAAGTTATAGATAGAACATCAGTTCCACTCAATCATTTAAAAAATTTGAATAGTAAATTATAAAATTTATACCTTAATTATGTAAGCTAAACTTTGGATAAGTAATAGCAAACTCATAACGACAAAAAGCCAGTTAAAATAACGCCTTTAACTGGCTTTTTATTCTGATTACTTTGTATTTATTACTGATAACTAGCCGTTAAAGTGACTTGCTTAAAGTCTTCATAACGTTTCAAAACAATGTAATAAGTTCCCGCCTGTGTATTGCTAATTTCACAGGATTCATCATTACCAGAGTTTAATGAAAAACAATCACTCGACCACCAGCTTGATGCCTGTACGTTATAATTAACCATTAATTCAACATCACCCAAGCCACCATTCGTTGTTACAGTCAGTGTTTTACCTGCAGGCACAGTGACCGGGTAAACTAATTGGCTGTTTGAATTAAGCTGAGTTAACTTTAATAATTCAACCGCATCACAATCTTGCTGACAACCACTTTGTTCTATAACATTTGCCTCAACACTTACCTCTTCAACATCAGTGTAGGCATCAAGGGTAATGAAATATCTCCCCGCTACCGGGTTATTAATGACACATGATTCATTGCTGCTCGATGTGGTTGCTGAGCAAAGCTCTATTTGCTCATCACCCTCGCCCAACGTAATAGTCATATCAACATCACCAATTTCGCCGCTAGTTGTCACTTTCAAGGCCTGCTGTTCACTGACAACATCAATAAAATATAACGCTTGATTTTGTTTGGCTAAATTAAGCATTTCAGCTTGACCTGAGGTGAGTTCAGTTAGCCCTGGGTTAGGATTCGGCTCTGGATCAGGGTCAGTAATACAAATAGGGTTAGTTGGCTCTTTAGGACAAATACATTCGACACTTTGCGGTGAGGTATCACAGATATCGACTACGCCGCCATCATTAGTAACGCTCAGTTGAATGTCACTGTTATTATACCCGCTAGCAATCAATATATGCCATTCACCTGCTTCAGGTGCGCTAAATTCACAAACTTCATAACCACCAAAGTGAGTTTGTTTACAGTCATTGTGAAAATTAATAGGGTTAGCCGTTGGCACATCTGCATACTTAACATAAAGGTCGACCTCTGCTTGAGAGTCAACCGTGATCTTAAGTTGCTGAGCATTATTACCCACTATCGTTTTGTAATAAGCTAAACCGCCGGCTAACATTTGAACTTGTACTGTTTCGCCCGAGTTAACAACTGACTCTACTAATGGTGTGCCTAAATCATCACCAATATAGAGCAGCTTGTTGGCAGAGCCAACTTCAGTATCACCTGCTCCCGTTGTACCTGAAATAACACCTTGGGTGGCATGTGCAAGTAAATATTGTTTCACTTGGTGATGGTTAAAGTTTGGATTTTTCTCTAATACTAATGCAGCTGCGCCCGTGACATGCGGAGCTGCCATTGAGGTACCACTAATGGTCCATTGCTCAGCATTTTCATCAATTGAAGTAATTGATGAACCTGGCGCTAATATGTCAACACACGCACCATAATTAGATAAATTATTGTAAAAATCATATTTATCGGTAGCGCCAACGGTAATGGCATCACTTAATCGAGCTGGGGAATTTTTACAAGCATCATAAAAATTATTACCTGCGGCGACGACCACAGTAATACCGGCATCTATCATGGCCTGTGTGGCATTATCCCAAGACACAGAGCCATCAGGATCGCTTAAACTTATATTAACAACCGCCGGACCTTGATGATTGGCAACATCTTGCATTACCCAGTTCATGCCTTCGATAATATTGGCAACGGTTTTATCTTCCCCACACTCCATTACGCGAACCGCAACAACATTAACATTTTTTGCTACACCATAATTTGAGCCCCCTACCGTACCAGCAACATGACTACCATGACCATGACAATCGGCACTATCAAAGTTGTCTCTAAACGGGTTGTAGCCCATACGTAAACGGCTTTCACCATTTTTACCGTAAAACTCATTTGATGTTGTCACCGTACCCGTATCTAATACATAGGCAGTTACCCCAGTACCCTGAGCGGAACTAATAAACTGTTCATCAAGGTTTAAATAGCGCTGATCTATCCTATCTAAACCCCAACTAGCAATGTCATCATCGCCATTTTGTACTTGTGCCACCCTATTTAATTTTATTGGTTTAATGGGCATATCGGCTAAAACACTATTAAGGGTTATTGATAATACGTTTTCATCCGACCTTAATGTGGCTATGGTTGTCTCATCTGCTTGTATCAGCATTGTTCGGGCATATTTATACACCTTTTTAACGCTTATTTTCTTATTGTTAGCTAACTTCACTTTTTGCGCTTGGATAAAATCGGCGTTCGAAACATCATTTAGCGAAGCCACTGGCTTAAAGGTCACTAAATACTCATTTTTCTGGCTTATTTGTATTGAAATATCAGATAAATTGTCAGATACACTGTTTATTGGCTGAATAGCTGAGACCGCTGTTACTGTAAGTGAACTAACGCTTAACAAGCTTGCGTTAATGAGTAGATTTAACTTGTTCATTTTTTCTCCTTTGCTCTTTGGCAATTTTATTATTTTTGTGATAATTTCGGTGGCTACTTTTTTTGTTAAGTAACCACCCTTTTAAAACAACCTATTGATAACTTGCTTTTAGCTGGATACCCGTAAACGCTTCATAACTATCTAGCACTATGTAATAAGTGCCTGCTTGAGTATTAGTAATGCTGCAAGATTCAATATTTGAGCTGGAACTTGAGCCACAATCTTTATCCCAAAGTACCGGCTGGCTGCCAAATTTAACGAATAAATCTGCATCACCCGTACCGCCACTTGAGGTAACCGTTAAAGTTTTTCTTGCCGGTACAATAACTTCACGAACAAGCAAGTTATCTGAACTTAAGCCACTTTCATCAAGTAAAGTTACTTCGTCACTTGGGCCACAGTCATCTTGACAACAATTTTCAGTACAACAATCATCAACACAACCCATTTGTGGAATTAAGTTCGCAACTAAAGTTACATTTTCAAAGGCTTTATAGGCTTCAACACTAATGAAGTAACGACCTAATTGAGGATTATCGATAACACAACTCTCATTAGAGCTTCCGCTTCGACTACGGCACTGTGCATCGCCTGTCGATGCACTATCAAAGTTAACAAATAAATCTGCATCACCGTTGTTGCCACTTGTTGTAACAACTAATTGCTGCAAGGGCTCAGTAACATCAATAGTAAACTCAGTGACTATTTTACTTTCAGCACTAACGAACTGACTAACGCCTGGACTAAGTTGTGATACCTGACACTTTTCTTGTGTTGGATCTTCTGCACATGTTTGTTCACCATTTGATGAATCATAACCAAGGGTTAAACTAACCCCTGAGTAGCTACCATCAATATTTATTGAAGTACTACCAACATCATATATTTTTATCGTATGGCGGCCGGCACCTAACACTTCTATGCCTTGATTTAACGTTGATTTTCCCGAGTGAGCTAAACGCTGGTCATTGTTACTATCAGTCACGTATACTCGAAAAAATTTGCCTTCTCTAATTTCACCTAGATCAACAAAACCTTCATTTACCACGACTTTAATATCCAAAGACTGACCTACTGCTGATTCAGGTACATCAATATAAAAGTAATTAGCATAGCCATGTTTAGAATTAATATTGTTTATGGTTTGCCCGTTACTCAAGGAGATACCCGGTTTTTCATGCCCCAATACGTTAATATCTAATGTTGTGTTATCACTTAGGCCACTATGATCAACTACGGTTAAGCTAACTTGATGAGACGCCGAAACATCAGTAAAGGTATGATTAATATTCATGCCATTAATTGTATTTCCTGCGATTAGCCAAGAATACTGCGCTATATCATTGCTGTTTTGGGTAGAATTGCCATCAGTACTTCGACTTGCACTAAGCTGACAAATATTATCTTGGCAATGACTTATTATTTTTGCATTAGGCTTAACATCAACCAGATGATTATCACCTGTAGGGATGGCTTGCTGTGGGAAATACTGCTCAATTAAAGGCCAGATATCACTAATCTTAACCCCTGAATTTTCACAACCCCCTTGATTATGTAAGGCGATAACATTATTGCTAGTTCTTGATAGCACTGGTGAGCCTGATGAGCCTGGCACGGTATCGCAAAAATATCCCATGCTGGTATCTGCAGCTCGACCATAATCTTCCGGCGTCATTGTCGATTTTTGCACAGTACAAAAACCGCTGGCATCCATATCACTTAAAATTGATAATTGTTTAGGATTGCCATAACCATGTTGTGGAATGTAAATGCGCTCTCCTTGTAGCGGCTCGCGAACATCTAAACCAAAATAACCAAACGGTTCAATTTTATCAAAATATTCCTCCTTTACTTTAAACAAAGTAAAGTCATGATCATAATCAGTTACTAACAACTGACCACCAGTAACCTTAATAACTGACTCGGTTAATCTATGCTCTTGATCGACATCAACAGCGCAATCAATCGCATCAAAATTAAACCAAAACTCTGACTCATCTAAGCGCTCTTGACTAGCGATACAATGGTTATTAGTCATCAATAAATTTGTTTTTCCCACTCGCCAAGCGGTACACATACCGGTCCGCAAGCTACCATTGCTTTCTTGCCTGGTAACTATACGGGCAATAGGTCTACTACGCTCATACTCAACAATAAATTCGTCGGCACTACAGGCAACGTCTTTTCGCTCTACTGTAGCGCCGCAGCTTGATTGCAGATCAATATTGTTATTAAGTGCATCAATTGTGCTGTAATTAACAGCAAGATCCCCTAAAGATATTTGATTTTTCGCCTGAACAGTACTATTTGTTGATAATAAAGATATGAATAATATTTTTAATATCGGCTTTGTTAGCAATGCTTTTTTTACATCTAACTTGCTTACTAATGAAGTAGTCATGCAATACACCTTTTTATTTTTGTTATAAACGGGCTGTTGTTCTAAAAGAGTTACAGCCCAATGGCAACATTACAACAAAGTGATTGTTGTAATGTTAAGGGAGAATTTATCAATGTTTTTATTGATAACTTACAAGTAAACTTAAGCCCGTAAATGCTTCATAACTATCAAGCACAATGTAATATGTACCCGCTTGAGTGTTAGTTATGCTACAGGTCTCATCATTTGAACTTGAACTAGAGCCACAGTCTTTATCCCAAAGTAATGGTTGACTGGCAAATTTCACAAATAAATCTGCATCACCAGTACCACCACTTGTGGTAACCGTTAAGGTTTTTCCCGCAGGTACCGTAACTTCTCTAACAATTAAGCTATCTGAACTTAAGTTACTTTCATCCAGTAAAATGACTTCATCACCAGAGCCACAATCTTGGTCACAACAATTTTCGTTGCAACTTACCTCAGGAATAAGTTCTGCAACTAAACTGATATTTTCAATGGCTTTATAGGCTTCAACACTGATGAAGTAACGACCTAGTTGAGGATTATCAATAACACAACTTTCATTTGAGCTGCCGCTTCGGCTACGACACTCTGCATTACTAGTATCTGCCGTATCAAAGTTAACAAATAAATCAGCATCACCATTGTCGCCATTACTTGTTACGACTAAGTGTTGCATTGGCCCAGTAACATCGATATAAAACTCAGTTAAGGTTTTGCTTGGTGCACTCACTGACCGACTAATTCCTGAGGTAAGCTCTACTGCCTGACATTTTTCTTGCGTTGGATCTTCTTGACAAGAACGCTCATTACTCGCAACAAGCCTGGCACTCACTTCAACTTCATCAGCAGCACCTGTTACCATAATGTAGTAGGTACCAGCATTTGGTTGGTCAATAACACATGACTCAATTGACTCACCTTTATTAGAGATACAATCAAAACGTGATAGGTTGGCTTGCGCGCCAAAGTTAATGTAGAGATCTGCATTGCCATTATCAGCAGTTAATTCAATGGTAAGTGATTCTTGACTTTCGGGCACTTGCATTGTTAAGTGTTGCTGTAAGTCTTCTTTACTGCATAAAGTGATGGTACTGCCATCTGTTAACACGGTTGCTTCAGAGCCAATACAAATGGGTTCTACATTAGCTTTACCACCAGCGACCTCAACCGATAATGTCCAGTTAATTGCACCAACTATTTTATCAAGATCTAACCAAAATCCACCCGAGTTATCATAGGCCTGAACTGACCAACGGCCTTCAGCTGACTCTCCTCTAAAGTCATAAAACACTTCTCGAATATCCCGCTGCGTATCTGCATTACCATCGCTTTTAAGGATATTAACTTTAGTGCCCGTTGGTGATATTAAATAAAGATCAAGTTCGCCAACTTTTTCATGGTTGATATCCATGGTAACTTTTACATCATATGTTATGAGGCTTTCACTACTATCACTTGGCACTAAAGTAACATTGCTTAATACACCATCAGGTAACCAAGGTGTTAATTGAAATGTTTCTGCAGCTAAGTTCACGGTTTCGAGTGAACCAGGTAGAACATCAACGGCTATTTCTTGCTTAAAGCCACCAGCGCTTAAAGTAATAATATGTTCACCAACGGAAACCGACTCGGTAGCTGTTGCATTTAAGATAACCGTTTGACCAGCTTCACCTGTAGCGGCAGATAACGATGCTGTTATGCCTGTAGGTGTTAGCACAGCAAGTGATGCGGTATTTTCTAAACCATTTTTAGCGACTAGATTAAAAATAATAGCATTGCTTTGGCCTTTGATTATTTGCCTTGCTTGATCACTCTCAAATACTAAACGAGGGCTTGAGTCTGCTGCAACTAACAATTTATGCAAATTAACCCGTTTACCACTAACTGTTTTGCTGTCTAATGACGATAATTTATCACCTGTTGCCATCAACATCTTTTTAAGTTCAACCGCAGTCAAATTAGGATTAACCGATAGGGCTAAAGCCGCTGCACCACTGACATGAGGAGCTGCAAAAGAAGTTCCTTGTAATAAGAAATAATAAGGTTGTTCTGGATTTTGTAATAAAGATTCCGTGGTAGTAACTGAATGCCCTGGAGCACCTATATGTACGGTGTTTAATCCATAGTTACTATGACTATAAGCAAATCTGCCATTTTGACGAGTACTTGCCACAGTGATCACATTTCTGTTTGGTAGATTGCCTGGCATCTGGGTAATAATATCATTGTCAGAAGACTCGTTACTCGCCGCGACAACAAAGAGAATATCTTCATCAGCAACCCTATCAACCATCATCTGCCAGATAGCAATATCTTCGGCTTCAGTAATCGAATCTTTTGCTTGAGAATAGGAATTATTGATTACCCGAATATTTAAACCTTTTTCTTGTTTAAGGCTTAGAATGTAATCTAGACATTGATAAATTGTCGAAGTGCTGCCGCCACGACCATCACTAAAGGCTTTACAGGAAATTAAGTTAACATGATGATTTACTCCCGTAATACCAAGGCCATTATTACCACTCGCACCAATAATACCGGCTACATTGCTGCCGTGATCGTTACCGTCCATAGGGTCACTATCACTGTTCCAAGTATCAATACCATGCACATCATCGATATACCCATTTCCGTCATTATCAATGCCATCATTTGGGATTTCACCTTCATTTATCCAGATATTATCGCTTAAATCTGGGTGGGTATAATCAATACCGGTATCAATAACAGCAACATAAATAGCTTTAGAGCCAGTCGATATATCCCAAGCTTCTGGTGCATCTAAGTCATGATCATTGACTTGATGTAGACTCGGCTGTTGTGCAAACAAAGGATCATTAGGAAGACCTTGCGATTGTACAGTCTTGTCTTCTACCACCATTTTTACTGCTGGGTTTTGCTTCAATTTCAGTTTAAAAGCTTCAATAGTAATGCCATTAGGTACCACTATTTTTGCCATTTGACCGCTTGATAACGTTTTAAAACGTCTATCGACGTTGTCACTCGTCATAAAGGGATTAAATACTGTTGTGTTTTTCCCCATCAATTGGGCAGATCTTTTTAATTCAATAAGTTTTGCATCGCTATTAAATACACTAAGTCGGTCTACAGGGCTGGAATTCTTTTTGAAAATAACCAGTACTGCAGACTTTTTTGGTAGCTCACTAGCTTGGCTACAAAAACCAAGTAAGGGCAAAAATGTACCGAGAAAAGTGACCATCAACGTTTGTTTTTTAATCATACCGTGCTCCTTTTTTTATTCTTTTTAATTATTGGATATTCTATTTAACTATAAAGGGTTTACGGAAAATATGTGTTGCGCATTTTCTAAATCTACAAGGCTAATTAGCATAACTTGCTTGATAAATTCAAAATATTGATGATATATTGCGCCCAGAGTCAGTTAACCAGTTTAATTAATCTAGAGGTGTAAGGAATAATCATGATTTTAGATAAAATGGATCGTCGAATTTTGGATGAAATGCAAAAAAATGGCAGTATTAGCAACATAGAACTTGCTGACAAAGTGGGCTTATCACCTTCCCCTTGCTCTCGCCGCGTTAAACAATTAGAAGACGAAGGGATCATAGACAGGTACGCGACCATGCTTAATCCAAATAAGCTTGGTTTAACACTTACTGCCATAATTCATATCGGTATGGATCGCCATACTCCCGATCGTTTTGAGAATTTCGAGAAAGAGATTGCGACTTACCCAGAGGTGACTTCATGCATACTCTTTACCGGTAAGTCAGCGGACTACCTCGTCGAGTTAGTTGTACAAGATATGGAGAGTTATCAAGAACTTTTATTAAATAAACTTACTCATATTGCCGGGGTAACAGATATACAATCAAGCTTTGTGCTACGTAAAGTTATTAATAAAACCGCTCTACCGCTTAAACATTTAGAGTGATTTTTTATTAAAAGTTAATGATAAGAACTAAATTTTAACAATTTAAATCGATAATTTAACAAGCTTGCTAAACAGTTAACAAGATGACAATTTTCATAACTATGCTAAAGCGACCGAAAGCAAAAAGAATAACTATTCACTAATAATGAATGTATGTAGATTGTATGCAAAAACACTACTTAGCTATACAAGCTTACAAACAAAAACATAAAACCCTTAATAAACAGTACCAACAACCAGTACCATGACAAATAACTTGTAACCAATTGTAAATCCAGCTTGATATCGCTGTATTAAAATTCACTTCACAGTCAAAGATAGAAGCAATAAAAACCACTTTATTCACATTTTTATTCACATTATCATTGCTTAATATTTTTTGTTGTGAAAGTATAAATAGCGAACTGGCTCAAAAACATACGATACGTTGTCGTTTTTTATAATTATAAAAACTAGAAACTTAAAAATAAAAAAGGTGTATTAATGATGAAAGCAAAATTCTCAAACAGTTTAATTACTTCAGCACTACTTTTACTTAGTGCTAACGCTACCGCCGTAAACCAAATGGCGAGCGCTGAAAATTACATTGTTACTTTGAACATGCCCACCGTACTTAGTAATGAATCTCAATCTCGAGCTGATTACCATCAACTTGTCGCTAATATCCTTAGTGAGCAGTCTGGTGCTGAAACGATTAAGGTTTATTTTGATGCCGTACAGGGATTTGTAGTAAAAGCCACACCAAAACAACTAGCAAAATTGGAAGCTAGTGGTCATGTCGCCAGCATACATAAAGACGTGAGTTTTACCCCACAAAAGACTTCATTTGTTTTTAATGACTGGGGTATTAGCCGTATAGATCAACGACCTGAAGGTTTTGATACTACATATGAACCTTATTCTGATGGTTCAGGTGTTGTTGCTTATATTATGGATACCGGTGTAGATCTTTATAATAGTCATTTTGACGGATTATTAAGAAGTAATGGTTTTAGCGCTAATGATGGTTCTCTTAACGGCAATGATTGTGACGGTCACGGCACCTCAGTAGCAAGTTTAGTCTCCAGTGAAAAGTTTGGTGTTGCCAAAAAAACCCAACTGGTGCCGGTAAGTATTTATAAAAACGTTGCTGAATGTGAAACCGACAGGCCTAACGCAGACCTTGGTGCATTAGAAGAGGTACATTTAAGTAAAGTACTTGATGCTATTGATTTTATTCAACAAGATGCTCAAACACACAGCTTACCTTCGGTAGTGAACATCAGTTTTACCTGGTGGGCTGAAGGACCAAGAGCTGGCGAATACGACATTGACGACATTGAATTGATGGAAGTTGCCTTACAATCTCTTATTGATAATGGCATCACTGTTATTGCTGGTGCAGGTAATGATCAACATGATGCTTGTTGGAACTCCCCAGCAAGAATGAGTGATGTCATCACCGTTGGCGCTATAGCTAAAGAAGATCATGTCGCTATTTTTGAAGACAACCTTGGTAGTCCTTCAACCATGACCAGTTATTCTAATTATGGTGAATGTGTTGATATTTTCGCTCCTGGCTCTGGCGTAAGTGCTGCCAGCATTCGATTTAGTTCAACCAGTTTTACTGGTACTTCAGCCGCTTCACCTTATGTAACTGGTGCCGCAGCATTAGCATTAAGCAACGATCCATCGCTTAGCCCTGCCGAAGTCAAGGCTCAATTAATAAACGATTCGACCAAAGGTGCCATCATAGGTTTAGATATATTGCCTTTAGCAACGCCAAACCGTTTACTTTATGTGGGTAGTGAAGCCGGTGGTGGTATAGTTACGCCACCAACATGTGAAACAGATCCAACACTTTGTCCGGTCACTGGCGAAGTGATTGAATTGAGTAATGATATTAGTGTAGCAATGAATGGCGATTCACAATCTGAAATACAATACAGTATAGAAGTGACTGAAGCGGTAGACCAGCTAACTATAACCACCGAAAATGGTACCGGCGACTTAGATATCATGGTCAAATTTGGTGAAGAAGCAGGCCGAAGTAATTTTGACTGTCGCTCACAAGCATCCGGAAATAATGAAGAATGTATAATCACTAACCCTGCAATTGGGACTTACTACATAAATGCTTATGCATATAGTGCATATACTGGAGCTCAAATCACTGCAACGGTGCAAAGTGAAGTTACTCCGCCACCAACGGGTGATGGCGATTTGTCAAATGGCCAACAAGTAACAGGCTTAAGTTCAACAATAGAACCTCTTTATTACACTATTGATGTACCTGCTTCGCAAACATTAACAGTTGCAGTGGCTGGCGGTACTGGCGATTTAGATTTATATGTTCAAGCTAATCAACTAGCCTCAAAAACTGACTACGACTGTAGACCGTATAACACTGGTAATAATGAGACATGTTCATTAACCAACAACTCTGGCTCTACCATGACTTATTATATTATGCTTAACCCGTACCAAGCATTTACTGAAGCGGCCTTAAGCGTTAACTTTTAATCATTCAATAACGCGTTAAAAAAATGATTATTATATAAAATGTTTAAGTTAAGTTGAGTTAATAAGTAAACCTTGTTCAACCGTGGCGCTATCGTACTCCTTTACGCGGTAGTGCCACACCTTATTTAAATTTGTAAACTTGTTCAATCGTGGTGCTATCGACTTATCCCCCCGGTAGTACCACACCCCTCCTCAAAATATCAGTTGTTATAATTACTAATAACTAATATCTCCTACACTATCAACGGCTGGATGATTTTTTCTTGCGACACAATGGTAATTTCACTCGTCGTGGTATTTTCCGTCGCGGTTACTTCATACCTATCAACCCATTTGTTATTAGTTGTATCAACTTCGTGTTTTGCCATGAGTTCGTTAATAACAATGACATCTCCACGCTTCATATCTTCTGATATAGCGATAAAGAAACTGTTGTTCAGTTTAAAGCCAACCAGTGAATGAAGGTTCAAGTATTTACCAACCACCGCTTTGCTAGACTTCAGCAGCAATGCGTTAACTTTTCCAGCACCTGAAACATACGTTATCTCTACTTCATTGCCAATTGGCTTGTTGTCTTTTTGCACAATGGTCAGCGGTTCTTGGGGCGTATTGCGAATTAATTGCCACTGTTCTCCCTCTTGGGCAGCTGCTTCACTTGTTTCTGTATAATTTGCATTGCCGCTTTCTTGAATTCTCCCGGCAACACTGAAACTTAGCGGGAACTCTAACATCCAACTGCCACCATTATCTAATGTTCTACTATCCCAGACATAACTGTTGATGTTCGCATCTGTGCTATTCGTTTGATAAAGAATAAAACGCCTTTTCGATAAAGTATTGTTTTGAACTAAAATTTTTATCATTAGCTTCCCCAGTAAAGCGGATTATTGATAATGCACTCAGTAATATGCATATTTGATACTAGATAATCAATTAACGATTAACGATTTGATTGCCGCCCAATGGCTGCTATCAAATCGTGTATTTAATGTATTCGTTAATTAAGCCATTGCAAGCTCTGGTCTTCCTGCAGTTACAACCCAACTACCTGTTTCGGTAAGAGTTACTGTAGCTTCAAGGTTTTTAAACATACTCAGTGGAATAATAGCCGAGTCATTGGATATTGTATTAAAGTCAGCCAGCTTATTACTTTCAAACGAGCCAGTTGCAATGTAAAATTCAAATTTTGGCGTTATTGTTTTTGTATCATTAGGATCCGGTGACCAGGTAACGCCCATAAAACCATTGCCTGTTTCAATACCAAAAGTAGCACTTGAGAACCATTGATTGTCCTCGTTTTGCACCTTATTAAAGCCATTCGTTTTAAAAGCCATTGTTTTAGCAGGACTACTACCCGTTTGATCAAGGGTGAGATTAGGGCCTTGTTTAGGTGGAGCGGTAACATAATCTGCTTGGTATTTTTTCTTTAAATCGGCATTTACACTGATAGTTGAATCAATTCTGATATCAAGACCGACAGCTTCATTTGAAGCCCCTGCTTGTAAACTATATTGTAAAGGTACTGTGAAAAGATTTGTGCCAGCATAATTTGGCGTCACACTAAGAGATGAACTCGAATTTGCAAAAACGTTTGGACCAGTTAACCCTTCTGGTTTAGTTAAAAAGCACCACATGTTTTTAGTTGATGCACTTTCATTAACTAAGTAAATTTTATATTCAGTAGACATGTTTCTTTTATCCTTAATATTACGGCCTAAAAATCACCTTGATTTTTATTATAGCCATTTCAAGTATTGCTATTATTTAATAGCCATACCCGCCAAACTTGATACCCATCAGCTGTTAAACTGACCGATATCGGTTTCCTGAACCAGTTTCGCCTTCTATTAAACAAGCGAAACCGGATAGAGCCTCTTCATAACGTCTAAATTTTCACACTGAAATTGTATTTAATTTTGGTAAGATTACAGTTTCAAATCTTGTGTGTTTTGCCTGCGGTTGGTACACCCTGACTGCTTTTAAAAGTGCCTATATCAACCTCATCCGCAGGTATATTATTGAATCTTGAATAATCACTTTCAGCGGCAAGAGTGAATGCACCCGTCTCTTCGTGGCTTGGGTGAGATTGGGATTGTTTTCGATAGTAAGTAATTTTTATTGTTTTTGCTGCACTCATAGGTTGAGTCATGTAGTTTGCCATTAGATTGCCCTTTAGTTGATTTGGTAACTGGCTAATTTAGCTAAGCCTTTACTGCCAAGTATAATTGCTGTATCTAGCGTTTCTTGCGAGTTGTTAAATATAATAATAGGACTAAAATAGCGATGAATATATCCCCATTTATGGGGATATTTCATATTATTTTGAAAGGTTTTTATTTTTTACGAGGAAGTAATATTTAATTCAGTGGCAAATCAAACAGTCTATTTTACAGTTAAGCTAATGCGCTTCACAAAATACTTTACGTATCAATAAAGGACGATTATTAACTTCTAGTTTATAAAAAATATGTTTTATATGTGTTCTAAGTGTTGAAAATGCTATATGTAATTTTGTCGCAATGTCATCATCCTTATAACCTTGCAAAATTTCTAAGGTAATTTGGGCTTCTCTTTTAGTTAGTGAAAACTTCAGCATAAGCTTATTAACATCAATTCTATCAGGATGGTTATTTTGCTGGGCGGCATGATTTAATACAGCTTCATGCTGGGTAATATTACTCATGGCATTACAGAAATAGGGTTTGATAAGATTTAAAATATAAGCTGACTTTTCATCAAAATTGTTACGGCCTTTTTTACGCCAAACCCTGAAGTCGCCGACATTTTTATTACCCGTATAGGCATAGAGATTAATGCCATAATGTAATCCATCTTTTGCTAAAAAATCGTTATAAAATTCAGTTTTAAGTAAGTCTTGTTGTGGCATTATTTCATTAACTAACGTTGCATTTCGCCTGACACTCAATTTGCCAGTGATAGGGTCTTTCTTTTGATAATATTCACTATAACTCGCTATATTGTCATCAGATATATTAATGCAGACACCTTTGTCAAAATATTTTCCCTCATCATTCCAGACAAATGAAGCAAATTGGTCAGACTTTAATATGTCTAAAAGCGCAAAACCTGTGGATTTTCTCATTACTTTTGAATCTAACGATTGGCCTAATGTTTCAATAAGTTTAAATGTTTTATTACGTTCCTTAACACTCAAGTACATAACATTTCCCTAAATTATGATGATTACAGGAAAGGCTCACCGCCTTTCCCTTAATTAATTGAATGAAACTATGCTAATCAAATTTCTAGAACTTTATCCTTTTTACGAATCGAATGTGATTTAAGCTTTGGCATAATATTTTGTGTCAGGGAGAACGATTCAGTTATCGGTGGGTTATCATATTTATACATATCTGCGGCTATATCTGTTAATGGCGAATTCACTGCAATATTTGCCCCCACATAAGCGGCTGCAGCACAAGCCGCATTTACTCCTGTAGGCATAGCACCTTCCAGCCAGCCTCCAGCCCATGAAACACTATCCCCAGCGAGAAAAACACCTTGCTCTTGCGCTTGATATTGGAAAAAGGCAGCATGATTATCTTGCTCTTGTCCGGGGTAATTAAGTTTAAAAGCGCCATAAAAATTACTGGTATTTTCCCAGTCAATTGTTTGGGTTTGCTCTACTTGTTGTTCAAGAAGTTCAGCAAATATAGGGTTAATTGCTCTGATGGCTAATAAAAATTGTTGGAATCGCTCTTGCTCACTCAACGCTAATAATTTTGTCGAGTCGTCTCCCCACACATAACTGATTAATATGACACCTTTACCTGCAGTATTAGGCTCACCATTAGCTAAATTTTCATCATAATTTAAACAATACAGACCACGCATTAATTCATCAGTTTGTATATTAAACGGCAGATCGACACCGGTACGGTTATTAGCGGCATACCAAAATTTACTGCTCGTTGTAACGAAGTATTTTGAAGAGTTCATTAAGTGTAGATTTCTAATAGCTTCTTTTGGCTCTTGTTGTAATATGGCGGGAGGTCCTTGTAAAATACCATTGCTATTTTTGACGCCATCAACAGTCAATCCCATATATTCCATAGCACGTGTTGTGGTAGCGATAATAATTGAATCATACTGTTCGGTGCACCTAGCCCCTCCTGCTACGTTGATTTCCATCGAATACTGATCGTGATCAAGTTTATCAACTTGGGTTACTTTACTCTTTAATCTAACCTTAACTTTGTCGGCAATAGCGTTGCTAAAGGCATCAACCAGCGAAATAATACCAGAGAGTAGTAACTCTTGATTATCTTCCCAGCCGTTGGCGAAAAGTCTTAATATTTCAACAAAGTTAACGCTATACAGCGGGCCAAACCCACCAGAGCCGACACCAAGTGCGCCAAATTTATTCATATCCTCTTGAGTCCATGGCTGTTTAACTATTGCAGTATTTTGGCCTAACTCATATACAGCATCAAAATAAGTAGTTGAGTTATATTGATTTATAATTAATTGCCAAGCATTAACAACAGCTTGTTTATTGCTTTGGTTGGGGCTGGTTTGATAGATTGCCCAAAAATCGAAAAGTTTACTTGGTATTTTAATATTAGGTTGGCTGGCACTGCCTAATATAAAAGTTAGCATATTGCTAAAGTCACTACCTATTCGTTTAAAATCAGGGTTATTTGGTGTTTTATCTCCAGCTGGCCATTCAATAACTTGGTTCTCATACAGAAGTTCAGTTTTCACCACGCCTGGGTCTGGAAAATTAGCTACCGGTTTTAATTTAAACTTATCTAGATAGTGATATAAAGTATGAGACGTTGGTGGGAAACGCATACAGCCCATTTCAAATATTTTGTTATTTAAAGTACCATCTGGAATTTCGGTTGAATCCATCCGACCACCTAAGCGATCACCGGCTTCATATAAGGTAACTTCAATATTATCAATTTTTGATAATTCATATGCGGCGACTAAACCAGCAGCACCGGCTCCCACTATGGCAATTTTTTTAACTGTATTTGGTCCTTGTGAAGCGATTGAACCACTTTTATTATCATTTGTATTTAAGAAATCTTTATAATCAAACAACATATCAATCATAGTTTCAGGGGTAAAAGCTGAATCAGAATTTTTATCGTGAGTTCTATAAACTCCATGTGGTATTGAAAAAAATGACATTGTCCTATTCCTTTTGGTAGATGTTAAATACTTGCTTATATTATGTCCCAAATGACAATAAACATATTGAACATAGTGGTGAAAAAAAATTGCTTTTTTGTTGGTTTGAGCCAAGCTATATACTTCGATTAAATAAGGCATTATTAGCATTAGTTAACAAAACACTTATTGAAATGAAAGATACTTAAGTTAATCTTCCTGTCCATAGGTGAAGACCCAACCTCCTGTAAAAAAAATAATTTCCTATACAAAATTGGCATAGCTTTTAAGATAAAGCAATTTATATAGTTGATTATTTGTTAACAGTAGGTTAATTAAAGGTTAATTATGGAGGGTTTAATGTTGTGATGATAATATTTCATACAGTCTATCCTAGAACGAATGACCGTAGATAAGTACGATAGTTATCTGACATTTATAGATAGGATAAATATAAATGGGGTTAATACAGCTCTATTTGCAAAGCAAGGTATGGTTCAGCCAATCAGCAGTAACACGTTATATATTTCAATCATAAACTCGTTTGTCACCCATCTAATATAGCGGTAAATACAAAAAAGCACTGAACTATTGATCAGTGCTTTTATTATTTAATTCACACAAAAAACTGGTTTGTGCTTATGGTTGATAAAATTCAAGCCAGCGGATAATTCACTCGTTTATTTTCCCGTAATACGCGTTTTAGCATTTGCCGTCATATAAGCAAATACTGCATAGGTTGCTACATTTTGACGTAATTTTGCAGGGTCAATTTTATCTAAGGTATCATCCGCAGTATGGTGGTAATCGAAATAGTCAGTACCATCTTGTGATAAACCAAACGCTGGGATTTTATACTTTCTAAATGGAATTAAATCTGGACCACCACCGGCAGTATTTTTAGCCAGAAACTTAACATCAAGAGATTGCATCATTGCCGCTATTTCACTTATCAAAGGTAAAGCACTGGTATGTACGTTTGAATCAAAGGCCCATACTTTATCCGCGCCAAAGTCAGACTCTGCAGCAGCAACAATATTTGAGATGCTTTTTTCATTGGCTTTGACATAGGCTTTTGCGCCCCATAAACCAAACTCTTCTGCAGCAAATAATACTACCCGAATACTACGTTTTGGTTTGCCATTTGATACGGCAAGTTTAGCTGCCGCCATTGTGATAGCAACACCTGCGCCATCGTCTAATGCACCTGTACCTAAATCCCAAGAATCTAAATGGCCACCTATAAGTACATGCTGTTCAGGAAATTTGTCGCCGGTAAACTCAGCAATTACATTATAAGAAGTGCCCTCACCCATCGATTTAGCTTGCACATTAATATTGATGCTTACTGGTTTTTCTAAGGCGAGTAAACGATGTAATTGATCAGCATCAGCGTTTGAAATTGCAGAAGCAACAATTTTAGTAACTCCCTCTTTATAATGGCTACCACCAGTATGAGCAAAGCGATGATAAGCCGTACTCACTGAGCGCATTACATAACCAACAGCACCTTTTTGTGCGGCAACAATAGCGCCACGACTACGTGCTTGAACCGCGGGGCCATAACCATTACCGTCACGATCTCGATTCATACGGTAATTAATAAAAACAATTTTTCCCTTGGCTGCATTTTCAGGTGCACTTTCTAATTCTGCTAAGTCTTTAAATTCAATAACTTGAGCTTCAATGCCATTTTTAGGTGTACTTATACTATTACCTAAAGCGGTAATGTGTAATTTTTGCGGTGCCGGACTGACAATTTCAGCCGACTCAGAATAACGGATCCATTTAGGAAAAGTAGCAGGTTCGGTCCAGACTTTATCAAAGCCCAAGGTTTTAAACTTTGCTATCGCCCAAGCGACAGCAGCTTCATCGCCTAGTGTACCCGGCATTCTTGGACCCACTTCTGTGGTTAAAGACTCAACCAAATCCCAAGCCAAATCACTGTTAAGCGCTTGCTGTTTTATCTCTTGAACTTGTGTTAGTTGCTTGGCCGAAAAGTTATCTGATTGGGCAAATACTTGTGAGACATTTAAGCTTATTGAAGCAAAA
The DNA here is from genome assembly GCF_000764185.1 of Colwellia psychrerythraea. Classification (GTDB taxonomy): domain Bacteria; phylum Pseudomonadota; class Gammaproteobacteria; order Enterobacterales; family Alteromonadaceae; genus Colwellia; species Colwellia psychrerythraea_B. Next base: position 10,975 of record NZ_JQEC01000021.1, on the reverse strand, counting down.
ATCACTCCTGATATTATGGAGGTAAATCGATTATTCATTGAATAAAACCTATCGGTATTTTAGTTATGTTTATGTTTAAACTTAATATTTTAAAGTTAACTTTTTAAAGTTATCCGTGGTCCAGTTAATTGTTGGCCACCTGAGAAAATTAGCGTTTGTTCTTTTTCATACCCACCACTTGTCGTGCTATCGCCAAAAGCTCTGGAGAAATATCATCAGCACCACTTTTAATTAATTTACTTACATCACCTGATGAAAATAATGAACCTCGTTCAGACTTAATGCCTAATGAACGGACAAAATCTTTAGTTTTACCCGTACTTGCGGTATCAATATATTTAAAGATTATTTGTTCATTAAAGCTTTGAGGCTCTTGCTGTAACGTGGCAATTGTTTCGGTCAGTGATTTTATTTCTAACGCTAAAGTTTCAATTAATTCTGCTGTATTTGTATATGGTTTCATTAAGTTATTTAGCTCTTATAGGGTTAGATGACGATGCTAAAGGCACCAAGTGTACGGTAAAGCAAGTTAATACATGGATGCTTAAAGGCATATTGTACCGTGAATGCACGCGAGTAAACAGTTAGCTTAAGCCAAGTAACCATTTATTGATGACAAAAAACGATTCATTAAGGAAAGGAATGTGAACAGACAAGGTAAAATATATATTCGATACGTTTATTCGCTAGTAAATTCCATTAACTCATGAACAATACCTGAAGGGTCTTTAAAGGCTGAGTAAGTTAACGTAAAACTCTTTTGCAATAACGAGGTTATGCACAACTAATAAGGTTGACGGATTATGCACAGGTAAATTCCCCACCATCAGCATAGTCAAAATATATAGCAGCATTAAAAGAAAGAATGAGTGCTACATTAGCTATAATTGAACCCTTTATGTCGTGCCTTAAAAGAGCTAGTGACTTACTTTGCCATTTCATCATTTTTTAGCATTAAAATAATTAAATAAACAATATTTAATGGCGGAGTAACACATAACAATACTCCAATGAGTGTCGCAATTTTAGGTGTGGAGGTTTTTCGTTTTCCTAAGTAGTAACTTAAGCCTCCGACGAAAAACATTGAAACAATAATAAGCTGACCAAATAGAGTCATGTTGATATCCATACACATAAATCCTTTTTACATAATATGCCCAGATTAGGGCTGGTTAATCGTTGGCTAACTTATACCGGCTAAAAATGTACCATCAAGTAGAGTCGACCAACTGCTATGTCATTTTTTCTGGTTCGAAAGTTTACCCTATCGACAATGCGACTTTTTTAATGCCATGAGATGGAGTCCATCTTTTAAACTCTACAAAGCCATGTTTTTTATATAAGTTAATTGCAGGTGTATTTACAACAGCGGTTTCAACGGTTGCTTGGCAAAATTCAAATGTGGTTAGAACATAACTTATCAATTTGTCTGCAATACCTCTCCTAAAATAGTTTGGCTCTACCGTTAAACTATCAATGGCTAAGTGCTTTTCTGTTACAGATATCTCTATAATCGCAGCGAGACATTCATTTTCACTAAAACCATAAAATAGTGTTTCAGCATTTTTTATATGCTTAGCACTTCGAAATAATGGCGGGAAATCAAGTTCGCCTATAAGCTGGGCTTCAATTTTATAAGAGCTTTGAAAAATAGTAAAAATTTGATTTGCTACTGCTTCACGCGAATTATCAAGTTTTTTTATCATACACCAACTTACCTTAAAAAAATTATATTCAGAGTTAACACCATATTAAATATCAAAATATAGTTAGCAAAAAAATGAGTTAAAATGGACCCAAACCCTCTTTTGTCCAGATTAAATGCTTGATATATTCTATTTACAACTACACATGGCCTTGCCATTTTCATCTTTCCATTCAGTGTAGTTTTTGGGAGAGCTTGGCACCCCTTGCTTATTATTTACTGAGCAAGTCAATTTAACACTACGGCAAGATATCTCATCGTAGCCATAAATAATGCCTTGGTTACGATCTAAGGGGACATTTATAACGGGGTATATTGAACACCCACTCATCATAATTATCATAATTATCAGTAATAGTAATTTCACTTTAAGTCCTTTTAGATGGTTATATCATTGTTGTCTCTACGATTGTAACTAACAACCATGGTTTAAAATGTTTAATTAATGCTATAAATATGTAAGAAATGTAATAAATACATCAGACATTGGTAGTGAATTTATAGAGTATAACGCTTCGCAAGCCAGCAAAGTACAATTTTAAAAATGCATTAAGCACTTGCTAACTGTACATCTGAGACTTAAATTCAACTTGTTATTCGTTGATCATTCTTTCGTTATTCGAAGTATTTCGTTTGAATTTTTAACATCGCTACTTTCAAATACAACGATGGTTGATGCATTAATTAAAATTAGCTTAACTGCAACATAGCCATCCTCAGCCGCAGAATACATTTGTCCAAGCCATTGAGATGACTGTTTTACATTCGGCTTAATACTCTTAATAACATTAAGGCCTACGGCTTTTACATTATTGTCATGACGTTTAACAGAAAGTGAACCTTCGCCTGATTCAAATGTAATATCAAACCATGCTGGTTTTTGGCTATGCTTCCAAATACCGGCGATATGAACATCGGCGAAACTATTTACCGATAAAAAAACAAAAATTAATAGAACAAACTTCCATGAACGCATATTTTTACTCCGTTTAAATGCCTTAATAGCACGTTTTACATAGTGACTTAAACAATATTGTTTAATGTGATTTTAACAGTTTAATCTTTATGATACTTTCTTACCTCGAAATATTGTTAAGTCCTTATCTAGTACAATGAATTTATTCGAGAAATCAGCATATTAGCATCTAGTTACTTACTCGTTGCTAAGCGTGTTGCCAATCCTAGAAAGATAATGCCTAATAAACCATCTATGTGACGCCCCAAATTTAATTTATCGCCGACTAGTTTACCGAATTTACTAAATGTTATTGAAAATGCACAGTTAACTAATAAAGCAAAGCAGCTCAGCATAATACCAAGTATTAAAATTTGTACCGAAAGCGAACCATCTCCTGTCGTAAATTGCGGTAAAAAAAAATTAAAGAATAATAACGCCTTTGGGTTAAGTAAGTTATTTAAGAAGCCTTTATTAATAAGGCTAACGTTAGTTAAGTTTTCAGTAGTTTTAATTTGACCACTTTTAAGATTGTTGCGATACCAACTTTGTAGCATTTTTATGCCCAAATAACTTAAATATAACGCCCCAACTATCTTTATCGCATAGGCAAGCATAGGAATGGATTGCATCAATTGCCCTAAGCCAAAAGCAACGAGTAATGTTTGCAATAAACCTGCACTAAAAACACCAATAGATATCATTAATCCAGCGTTGAAACCTTTTGTAGAAGAATAAGTAGAAATAAGAACTAGGTCTGGACCTAGTGAAATTGCTAGAAAGAATATAGCGGTGAAAAATATAGGTAAAATAGAAAAATATATCATGCAAGTATCTCGATATTATTGAAGAGTACCAACGCATCGCCAAGCGACTTAGTAATGGTTAGCTAAAATACCCGACGTTGGAGCAAAAGCCAACTATTTAGCGTACCATTGAATAACTAATAGAGTTTTTCCTACCAAATATCTAAGAAACAGGGAATAGAAGAGCAGTTAGTGGTTTATTCAAACGATATGCCATTTTCCTGTATCGATCATTACCCCGGAAATCACTTCTGATGGTGTATTAGCCGGAATTGGCACGGTAGCTAACCCAATTCCGCATACTGAGCTGTATGTTAATAATGAACGTATCTCAAAATGTGAAATAATACTATCCTTAGCAAGCCCTGTAACTTCAGTTAACACAAGTACCTATTTGTTTTTGCAGAAAATAACTCGTGTATCCTTGAGGCATATTAGGTAATTCACCAAATACCGCATAGCCTGATTTAATATAAAAATCTAATGCTTGAAATGTAGTGGTTTCCAAACGAATACTGCTAGTGTTTTTAGATAAAGCATAATATTCCATTCGTGATAATAGTTTAGTTCCCCAACCACCCTTCCGAATCGATTCATCAACCCAAAGACCTTGAATATGTAGCCATCCCCAATTAATTTCGCCAAGAATACCACCAACAATTTTACCTGAGTCATCTTTTATAAAAGACGATATCTTTTCTCTAAATACGGCACCTGTAAACGATTCATTAAATTCGGTGAGACCTGCTCTTAAAGCTTCGAAATCGTCGTCTTCTGGCGGTAAAGGATTAGTTAATATCATACTACGAACTCCATTGGGCACATATCGCCCCTTAATGAGAAAATTTAGTTGGTTAAAATTTAAATATGCGACCAAGAAGCAAAAACCAAATGTTATTTGCCCTTTTAGTTAGATGATTACGGTTTGTTCTTGCCATATTTCTTTGAACTCTGGCTTCAATAAGCCATAACATTTTAAATCGTGAAACTCATTTTTCCAGTAACCACTAGCTCGACGGACACCTTCTTCTTTAAATCCAAGTTTTCTCAGGACAGACTCTGAGGCAGTATTACCAAGCATGGTATCGCCTTGGACTCTATGGAGTTCACCAAAAGGTAGTTGATTAGAAAAGGCTGCATCGATAATCTTGTGTAAGGCTTCGGTGGCATAACCATATCCCCAATATTTAGAAGATAATTCGTAACCGATACCTGCATTTTTCATCTTTTGGTTCCATGAATTAAAGCCGCAGGTGCCAATTAACTTACCAGTACCTTTTATACGAATAGCCCATCGAATGCCAACAGCCTCACTGAAGCGAGTATTGAAGAATTCAATTAGTTTTAACGATTGATCTTCCGAATCATAAACGTCTATATCGTAAAATTTGACAACGTCCTCTTCTGAAAAGATGTTTAATAGCGCATGACTATCATTCGTTGATAGCTTAGTCAGCATTAAACGAGATGTTTCTAACTCTGGGAAATTCACCTAAATCCTCCATTAAATATATCGCCTCACTAAGAGGTAAATAGTAGATGGTTAAAATAATTGACTAAAGAGAAAAAACCAACTATTTTGTCATTTTAAGTGACTTAAGCTTAATTTACAGTCGGCTTAAATTGTGTATTTCCGTTGAATGAGAAAACTTTTTACTAACATCAGCGATTGCCTGCCATATATAAAAGTTGTTTTTATTACTTCTTTGTTCAGATTCTTTCCAATTTTTATTATTGATTCCCCGTGCTCTTGCTGCGATATCATCGGCATTATCAAGCTCTTCTAATAAATACTTAATAAAACGTTTACCAAGATTTTTTTTATCTGTAATGAGAAATAACTCATTCCAAAAAAAGTTAGCCTTATACGACTTTTTAAATAACTTCTCTTTTTCATTTATAGTCTTAGGTAGATTACTACCTTTTCCAATACGACCTTTTATTACTAGCTCAGACCAACGTGCAGTTCCTTCGGTATACCATCGATTTTTAAAATAAGTATATCCATTTTGGTACAAATGAAATAGTTCATGTTCCACTGTATTAGTGTTTAGGTTTACTCCCCCAAAAATATCAATAGCAAGAACATTTACGGAAGACTGACCGACTAAAGACCGGTTGAATTTAGGAGTACCATCATAAGCAACTCCATTTTTAGGTCCTTTTGGGTTATTAGAGAAATCTAATACATTAACGTCAATATAATGAGCACGACCTATATATCGATTACTTTTCAAAGGGCTCTTTAAGCCAACGTCGTATTTAAAGAATCGATTAGAATCCGTAAGTCTCTTACCTATACTCTCGATGAAATCAGGTACTTTATTATGGTTAAGATCAGCTCGACGACTTTTAGGAAGTTCATCTACTCCTGATAAGGAATAAAAAATTCTAAACTCGTCATATACAGCGACTTTTTCGAGAGTGCTTCTTCTTTGCTCCCACGCCCCTGCATTTACAAAGCAAGAGAAGATTAGAGTCAGTAAAACGAGTATTTTTGAGATATGCATTGCTAAATCCATTTAAAGCCAACGCCTCATTCAGAGGCAAATAATTGTTGGCTAAAATAAGCAACGCCGGAGCAAAAGCCAACTGTTTTTTGTCCCGCTTTAAATTATTGTTAAGTGCTCATTTTATATACTCACCTGTTTAAATTTCAGCTTTTTGTAAATATTTAATAACAGGAGCCGACGCTAAAAATGCAGCTAAGTCACCTAATATACCATTATTATCAATATGTTTTATATAGGTCTGATGGTACTCAATACTACGCCATTCTTCTTCAAGTAACATTTCCGAACTATCTTTATCAAAATAAACAGTCACATTCATGCAGCCATTAAATCCTCTAACTTTAGGTAAGTTTTTTTCTAAAAAAGGCAGTAATACTTCAAGTTGTTTAGGTTTTATTTGGCAATTAAGGGTTACTCTTACGCTCATTATTTACTCCGTTGATTGATTAATTAATTAATTAACAGTGGTTATTTAATCACGAGCGAAAAAGTAAACTACTCATAAATAGACAAAAATGACGTTTTTTAATCAATTACTTTGCTTTAATTGCTTCGGTGTTATGTTGTATTTTTCTTTAAAAGATTTAATAAAATGAGATACATTTTCATAGCCTAAATCTGCGGCTACATGCGTAACAGTTAATTCTGTATTCGTCAATTGTTCATAAGCACGGTCTAATCTTTTATTTTGTAACCATTGCTTAGGGGCTATGTCATATATAGCTTTAAAGTCTCTGGTAAAAGTAGAATTGCTCCTGCCTGATAAATTAGCTAAATCACTGATGGTTAATTTAAGTATGTCGCTATTATTTAATAAACGAGTGAGGTTTCGTTTTGGGGAATTTGATGTTTTACTTGATTGAAACGCTGCTTGAAAAATGCGTTCATCATATAAACTTAACAGATGTAAAAATTCAAGCAGCTTAATTCTAACGAGTGCAGGTGAATTACATATTTTCTTCTTCAATAGCTGAAGAGAACTAAAATACACTTCAATTAAACTATCACATTGAATTTTTAGTAATTCAGGCTGATCACCTTTATTTAGTTCATTTGTTTTTTTAGCGCTAATGAAATCAGTGAGCACATCATCCGTAAAGAAAATCAAATAAGCTTTTAAATTTTCAGTAACCTTTACATAATCAGAATGAAGATTAAGCCCTTGGGGTAAAAATATTGCAGTACGGGCAGGTAATTCATGTGTTTTATTGTCAGAGGTCGTAATTGTTTCTTGCCCACTTTCAATGTAAACCACACAGGGAATATTTGTATAGAACTCTACATCAACTAAATCTTGTTTTAGATCTTTATAAAAAACCCCTGAATTTCCGTCATACATTAATTGCTGAATGTCGCTCATATCATATAAAGATTGAGGAATTATCAATATATTTCTTTGGCTATATTCTGATACAGTTTTCATTACCACCTCAAGTATGGGGATGCATGAAGAGCACATAACGCCACTAAGTAATGATTGGCTAAAATGCGCGTAGCGCGAGCAAACTCAGTGTCCATTTTTATTGCCTTGTTAGTTCCTGTGGTTTAAAGCCACTAAATTAACAACAAGTTACCATGTTTCTATACTTACGGAAGGGACAAAATATAATCCCGCGCTACACACCAAATCCCGAGCAAGCTGTAATTTTTTTGTTTAAGTCACTTGTTATATATTTATTCGAGCCTATCATGTTTTTTTATAAAAATGTGCGTTGTTTCTTTGTTGACAGGCTTCTCAGAAAGTAAGCCTATCTGTGAGGTCTTTGAGAACCATACTACTATTTTATTATTATTTGTTGGGTTAGGCGCAAAGCCGACATAAGAAAAGTTTTTATTAAGGTAACTTCTAAATTCGTCATAGTTCTGAGTATCAAAATAAACTCCTACTGAATTGAGTCGATCATTCTTAAAGTACATATCAAAACTATTTGCAGGTATTTCGTTGAAATGTGAAATGTATGACCAGCATTGTCTATCCCCAAGAGAGCTTGCTACGGTTCTACACGCAAAATACAGATGGTCAAATTTTTCTAGTAGCATGTTTTCAGAAGCGTTTATATCCTCATCAATATCAATTGCTAGAGATTTGTTGGTGAACTTTATAGTTTGTACAAACTTAACAAACCAATCAGGTCTTTTGTCTGGAGTAACACCTTTCCAGGTGTAAATTAGTCCCACACACAAAAGCAATAAAACAACAATTTTCTTCATAATGTAAATACAGCCTTATATTATTTTACATAATGCCCAAGAGCGGACAAACTTAATTGCCCCGCCAGTCATATCGACTTAAAATAAGCCGCAATATCAATACATTACCTTACTCATGCGCCTTATAAAAGGAACCAAAAATGTTCCCGCGCAACACACTAAAGCCCGAACTTTGAGCCTTAAAAACTAAAGCTAGTTTGAACACATAAACGCAAAAGGCGAAAACTGGATTGAGCAAAAAGGAAGAGTGATTGTTGCGGCACTTCCATTGCCAAACCAAAGATTGAACCAGACACGAAACTACGTGTTTACACTGAATAAGCAGAATAAATTCAACTCATTTAGTGCGGGCAACTAACCCCCTAATAACAGGCTAAGTAATGGTTGGCTAAAATTGTGAGGTACGAACGGCAGCCAACTTTTTTTAGTCCTTTTGATTGCCTTGTTAGGCAGTTGTACATTAGCCATCTTTTTTATTATGTAATGCAATTTTATAACCTACAACAACAACACTAAATAAATACAAAAAGAACTCAAACAAAACCATTCCTAAGAAATACTCTAAACCAATCAAGTAGACGAAAATGGAAAGAGGTATTAAATAATTGGCACATGTAACAACTAATACGTTTAGCAGATGATGATCAGGTAAATTTTTTACAAATACATAAACTACATAGGTTGTTATTAATGAAGTTAGTATTTGTAATAAAAAATAGTAATTAACTGGTTCATATAAGTTATCTAATAAAAAGTAACCGAAGAATACACCCAACAAAAAATTAGGAAAAATAAAATAGCGCTAAATTTAAAAATTTGTATCCAGTACATACCTATACTCTAACTGCCTAACGCCGTTTTAAGCGGAAATTTTTAGTTGGCTAAGTAAGTGAGGCTCGAACAAAAAGCCAACTGTAATTTGTCCGACTTGAATGCCCTTATGTCGTTAACTCTAATATCATTAATTTGGAATAATCCCCATAACTAGGACAAATTAACGCATTAGGTATAACTATAAATCCAAACTTAGCCCAAAAAATATCTGATCTTTGAACAGCAACCAAAAATATTTTAGCGAAGCCCTGTAATTTGGCCTTATCTATTAAGTTAATTACTAAGCTCTTAGCTATACCTTTGCCTCTTGCCTCTTGCGCTAAAGCCAAATCATGTAAATATAGATTTATGCTATTAGTAATCTGGCTCTTTTCATGTAACTTAGGTGGTACTTCACTCGCCCATGGATGGGCTAATAGATAAGCTAAGATCTTATTATCATTATTTAAGTAAACAGCACAAGTCTTGGGGGATGAAATCCACTTACTTTTAAGTACATTTATATCTTCAGGTAAAATATCGGTATAAGCCTCTTCTTGAATTTTTAGAATACTATTCCATGAATTTTCTGAAATTAAGCTAATAGACATAATTAACCTCCTGAAACCAACGCCCTGTTAAGGGGCAAAATTTAGTTGGCTAAAATGTGAAGCGAAGCGGAACCGAGAAAACTGTTAGCAGTTGATCTTCCCCCGATAAAACGGACACATTTTTTTTCACGCTGCCAGGGCTTCATATTCTATTGGCGAACAATAATTTATCCCTGAATGCAGCCTCGAAACATTGTAGTATTTGTTAATGTAACTTCCAAGTGTTCCGCGCAGTTCTTTATCACTATTAAATACATTACCGCGAATAACTTCGGTCTTCATTGAATGGAAAAATGACTCCATATGCGCATTATCAGTACATTTACCCGCTCGGCTTAAGCTATGTGTAATACCTGCTCGTTTTAAAGCCGTTTGAAAAACATTACCTCGATATTCCACACCTCGGTCTGTATGCAGCATTAAACCACCTTGAGGTCTTCGGTTCTTTATTGCATTTTTTAGTGTTCGTTTGGTGACTTCCATCGTTCTCTTTTTATCTAAACTCCAGCTAATAATACGCCGTGAATATAAATCCATTATTACCGATAAATAACGCCATATACCTTTCACTTTCAAATACGTGACATCTGCTACCCATACTTTATTTTTAACCAATGGCACTTCACCATCAGGTCGTAAGTTTTTACCTGTCGTAAGGAAGCGCTTATAAAACGCAGAGCGTGTCGTCACGCGCATCACTCGAGCGACCAAGCCAAGTGCACGATACAAGCGTTCAACACGTTTTTTACCTATGCTGTATCCTTGCTTTTGCAAGGCTTTAAATATGCGGGGACTACCATAGCGTCCTTTATTCTCAGTGAATATTTGCTGAATTTTCTTTTTAAGTTCAACATCCTCTATCGCTCTAGCACTTGGTTGACGTTCACACCAATCGTAATAGCCACTTTTAGAAACATCAAAAAACTTCAGTAATCTCGTTACCTTTATGTCGGCTCTGAGTTTTTCGATGAATCGATATCGGCTTGATGTTCCTCGGCAAGAAACCGTTGCCACTTTTTTAGGATATACAGCTCCTCCTTGAGCTGTTTATTTTCACGTTCTAGTTGTTGTTCTTTGGTAAGTACTTTTTTGGCTTTTGATTGGCCAGCCACTTTTTTTCGTTTATCAGCCACAATGATCCCTTCACGATATTCTTTTCGCCATCGTGACAGCATAAACGGGTGTATGTCGAGTTTTTCAGCGACTGATTTTATTGTGACGCCAACAACATAACTTAATTGAATAGCGTTGACTTTGAAGTCATTTGAATACTTCCAAGTTCGTCTTGGATTGTTGTACTTAGGCATAAGACACCTCATCTTTAGTTAGATTTTGGTGTCCGTTTTATCGGGGGAAGATCA